>JBIJDH010000007.1:0-278081 GCA_044344255.1 Myxococcota bacterium | reverse complement strand
AGCTTCGGGCCGGATCGCGCACCGCCGGACCAAACCCGTCCTGGCGTAGCCAGAACGCGAACGCCCACCTGCGTCTCAAATTCCGTGTTGATGGCCATTCTTGCTATTCGACCTATGCCAACTTCAGCTTAGGTTGAGTATGGCAGGAGCGCACGCGTAGACGGACCGCCCGGATCGCGGCGCGCGTTGCCTGACTTCCGAGCGCGGTGGCTACGCAGAGGGCTGGCCAGTTACTGGCTGGACCTCCGGAGGCGACATGCGCAGGTTCGAGTTCGCGGAAGGAACATCGTCGAAGTTCTGGCAGGTGGCGTTGGATGGCTCGTCGCTCACCGTGGTGTACGGCCGAATCGGCACAGCGGGGACGAGCCAGCGCAAGGAGCTCGCCGACGAGGCCGCGGCGCTACGCGAGCACGACAAGCTGATCGGGGAGAAGACGAAGAAGGGCTACGTGGAGGTGACCGGAGCGACGGCGGCTTCGCCCACCCCCGCGGCAGCGCCTGCGAAGCCTGCGAAGCCTGCGAAGGCAGCGGCGCTGGAGCCGGTAGCGACAGCCCCCCCGACGGCGACGGCTCCCATCGTGACTCCGCCCGTCGTGACGGCTCCCATCGTGACTCCGCCCGTCGTGACGGCTCCGTCCGCTGCTGCCGTGGTCGCCGACGCCGACGAGCGCATCGTCTGGACCGCCGCCCAGGTCGCCACGGTCGCGCCGCACCGCGGCGGGCCGATCGACCCCGCGTCGAAGCCCCCGACCGTAGCCGGGGCCATCGCCGCGCTGACCGCGGCCTATACAGAGTGGAAGCACGAGCTGCGCCGCCTCTGGTCCGGCAAACCCAAGAGCGCGGCGGACCAGCCGCTGTTCGACGCGGCGTGGGCCTTCCTGGAGGCCCCGAACGAAGCCCTCGATCTGGAGACCCAGCGCGTCGTGGGCGTGCTCTTTGGGGTCGGCTCCCGTAGCAAGTGGCGCTTCGGCCCCTTGACGCCCAGAATGGAGCTCGCCTACGCGGGGCAAGAGGCGCTGCTCGATCTCTGGTTCCTGGCAGGCGGGCCCGCCTTCTCCGTCAAGGCGATGGATGGCCTCTCCGGATTCCAGAGCTTCGACCTCCAGGACGTCAACCCTCACTCGCAAGGGGGAGCTCGGCTCACCCGACAGGAGGTCGATCGGGAGACCTCGGCGAGCGGGCTGAATGCCCTCCACCTCGCCGCGCGGCTCGCCGGTGCGTCTGAGGAGGCCTACGCGGCCGGGCGCGCCGCCGCCGCCGAGCTCTGGCCCACCGTGGGCCACGGTCGGAAGCAGGGCCTGCTCCGCCTGTTCCCGATGGAGACCGCCTGGGCGGACGAGGTGGCGGAGGAGTGGTTCGAGAACATCGAGACGTGGATGAAGATGCGCTTCGTCTTCCCAGAGTGGGAGGTCAGGTACTCCCTCGACGTGCTGACCCGCCTGGCGAAGGCGTGCATCGAGTCGTACGGGCTCGCCCGGAGCCTCGTGAAGCAGGCCGGCGCAACCTGGCTCTCGTTCTACGGGACCGAGGTGTTGCCGCTCCTGATCTGGGGGATCGACGCCACCGAGTGGGAGTACGACCGCAAGGTGGTAGTGGGCCTCGTGGGCGCGGTCGAGGGCGCCCGGTCGGCGAAGGCGCTCGCCGCGTGTCTCGCGGATCGTCAGGTCCGGGAGGACGCCCAGGCCTGGCTTGAGGCACATCCTGCGCTGGCCGTGCCGCCGCTCTCCGCGCTCGTGGCCGGGAGGGGGCGCCTCGCCGACCCTGCGGGCGCGATCCTGACCCGGATTGACAGGGCCCACGTGGGCCTGCTCGACGCGCGAATGCCCACGCTCCCGGGCGGGTCGCAGCGCGCGATCGCTGCGCTGCGCGACCTGCTCCGCCCGCCTCCAGACTGCGCCGCGAGCGAGGTGCCCGCGGTGCTCGCGGACCCGCCCTGGCGTAAGAAGGTCAAGAAGAAGGCGCCGTCCGTGGTGACCGGGCTGGATGCGGCGGCGCGCCCGGAGGCCATCCATTGGGCCAGGCGGGAGCGCGAACAGCTCCTCAAGGACATCGCGACCTACCGGCGCCCCACGACCCTGGCCGAGTTGACGGCGGCGTTGGCGAAGAAGGACTCGGGCCACTCGGCGCTGTACTTCATGACCGGGTTGAGCGACGCGGAGGCGCTGGCCGCCTGGAACACCCTCCCCGGCTCCGTCTACGCCTACACCGCTCAGGTGGCCGGCCAGCCGCTCGCGCGGCACGGGCTCGACGCCGTCTCCGGCTACCTCAAGACCTACGCCGCGGCCCAGCCCCTCGCGACCGCGGTGCAGCTCGCCCGAGTCGACAGCGTGCGGGTCGCCAGCTTCTTCGCCCATGCTTTTGGCGGCAAGAGCCTGCGGAGGTACGCAGAGGCTTGGATGGGCGCCTTCCCAGAGACCGCCGCGTACGGCCTCGTCCCGATCGCGGTCGGGCCCGAGGGCAAGGAGCGGCAGTCGGCCGAGGCCGCGCTTCGCTGGCTGGCCGGGAAGGGGAAGCAGGAAGCCCTGGTCCACACCGTGGCGGCAAACTACGGCCCCGAAGCAGCCGCCGCAGCGAGCGCGGTGCTCGAGGCAGATCCGCGCGATCTGTTCCCGTCGAAGCCGCCGAAGCTCCCCGCCTTCTGGGACGCGAGCAGCCTGGTTCGTCCGCGGCTCCGAGGGCGGGAGCGGGCCCTTCCCCTCGCGGCGGTCGACGCCCTGGCCGAGATGTTGGCCTTCTCGGCACCCGACGCTCCCTACGCGGGCCTGGAGGATGTGCGTGAAGCCTGCGATCCCGAGTCGCTCGAAGCGTTCGCGTGGTCCCTGTTCAACACCTGGAACCTCGCGGGCGGGCCGAGCAAGGAGGGCTGGGCGTTCCAGGCCGTCGCGGTGTTTGGGGGAGACGAGAGCGCACGCCGGCTGACCCCGCTCATCCGTGCCTGGCCCGGAGAGGCGGCGCAGGCCCGCGCGGTCGTGGGGCTCGACGTGCTGGCGAAGATCGGCACCGACGTCGCGCTGATGCACCTCAACGGCATCGCCGAGAAGATCCGCTTCAAGGCTCTTCAGGAGCGGGCGAAAGAGAAGGTGGCTGAGGTGGCCGCGGATCGTGGGCTCACCACCGAAGACCTCGCCGACCGCCTCGTGCCCGATCTCGATCTCGAGGAGGACGGCTCGCGCACGCTCGACTTTGGACCTCGGCAGTTCACCATTCACTTCGACGAGGAGCTCAAGCCCCTGCTCCGTGGGGCCGACGGCAAGGTGCTCCCCGACCTGCCCAAGCCCGTCAAGACCGATGACGCCGCGCTCGCGAAGGCCGCCGCGGAGGCGTGGAAGACCCTGAAGAAGGACGCCAAGGCCGTCAGCGCCACGCAGATCACCCGGCTGGAGCTGGCGATGTGCCGGCAACGGCGGTGGGAGGTCGCGGGGTTCAAGACCTTCCTGGTCGATCATCCGCTCGTCATCCACCTCGTGCGGCGCCTCGTCTGGGGCCTCTACGTAGAAGGCCGGCTCGTCAGCACCTTCCGGGTGGCCGAGGACCGCACGCTGGCCAACGCCGAGGATGCTGCGTACTCCTTGCCTTCGAGCTCCCTGCCTTCGAGCTCCCTGCCTTCGAGCTCCCTGCCTTCGAGCTCCCTGCCTTCGGACGGGCAGGTCGGAATCGTACACGCGCTCGATCTGGACGCCGCCCGCTCCGCGGCCTGGGGGCAGATCTTCGCGGACTACGCCATCCTTCAGCCATTTCCACAGCTCGGTCGGGACACCTACACGCCGACCGCCGCCGAGGCCAAGGGGGCCACCCTCGCGCGCGTCGATGGGGTGAAGATCAAGTCCAAGAAGCTGCTCGGTCTGGATGTGCGCGGGTGGCGACGCGGCGGGCCCCAGGACTCGGGCGGGGTCTGGAGCTACGACAAGCCGCTTGGCGCCTGGACGGTCGAGCTTGGCCTCACGCCCGGACTGGCGGCGGAGTGGTCGTACACCGAGGAAGACAACACCCTCTGCAGCGCGACGCTGGTCTCGAATGACCCCGACGAGAAGCCAACCTTCGCGGCGCTTCCGCCGATCGTGTTCAGCGAGCTGGTGCGCGACATGCTGGCGCTGCGCGGGTGACCGCCGAACCCCGCATCCAGCGCCCACCGGCCGAGCAGCTCTTCGCCGACGAGCTCGCGCGGCTCACCGCCGCCGACGTGCTCCCGCGGCCACCGGGGTGGGAGCTCTCTCCCACCGCGGTCCGAGCCTTCGTGTTGGGCGATCCGTCCCGTGAACTGGCTCGGAAGTTCGTCGGGAGTCCCGCCCTCGTCGACCGGGCCATGGTCAGCCTCGCCACCAACCGGGGCCTGATGTTGATCGGCGAGCCGGGCACGGCCAAGAGCTGGCTGTCCGAGCTCTTGGCCGCGGCGATCAGCGGGATCTCCACGCTCACGATCCAAGGTTCAGCGGCCACCACGGAGGATCAGATCAAGTACAGCTGGAACTACGCCTTGCTGCTGGCAGAGGGGCCCAGCGGCCGAGCATTGGTCCCCGCACCCGTCTACCTCGCGATGAAGCGGGGCAAGATCGTCCGCTTCGAAGAGATCACCCGGTGCCCGCTCGAGGTGCAGGACGCGCTGTTGTCGGTGTTGTCCGACCGGGTGTTGGCGATCCCGGAGCTCGACGGCGCCGATGGGCTCTTGTTTGCGCGGGACGGCTTCAACCTCATCGGCACGGCCAACACCCGCGATCGCGGGGTCAATGAGATGAGCGCTGCGCTGAAGCGCAGGTTCAACTACGAGACCGTCTTCCCGATCGCCGATCTTGCCACCGAGCTGGAGCTGGTGCGGACGGAGGCCGCCCGCCTGCTCGCTGCCTCGGGTGTTCCCGAGGTCCCTTCGGACGACGTGCTCGATGTGCTGGTCACGACGTTTCGTGAACTTCGAAGCGGAGAGACGAGAGAGGGCAACCCTGCGGACAAGCTCTCCACCGTGTTGTCGACCGCGGAGGCGGTCGCGGTCGCGCACGCGATCGGTGTTCGCGCCCACTACGTGGCGCGGGCGCCCGCCACTCCGGCGGATGTCATCGAGAGCATGGCCGGCGCGGCGGTCAAGGAGAACGCCGAAGACCTCGTTCGATTGCGGCGTTACCTCGAGCAACACGTGAGCACTCGGCCCGAGCCACGTTGGCAGGCCTTGTTCGCCGCTCGCCACCGCCTGTAACGGCATGCACCCTCCGGTCCGTGTCCTCGGCGTACGGCACCACAGCCCCGCGTGCGCGCGGGTCGTACGCGCGCTGATCGCCGAGTTGAAGCCGCGGTTCGTCCTGGTCGAGGGCCCCGCCGACGCGAACGCGGGCCTCGCCGATCTCCTGCTGCCCCACGCGCTGCCGATCGCGCTCTTCGGGTTCGCGAGCGAGGGGGAGCGTTCGGGGTCCTGCTTCACGCCGCTCTGTGAACACTCTCCGGAGTGGGTCGCGTTGACAGAGGGTGCCGCCGCGGGGGCTACCGTCCGGTTCATCGACCTGCCGATGTGGCACCCGGCCTGGTCTGGGCGTGTCCACCGCTACGCCGACGAGGCCGAGAGGTGGGGGTCCCGCATCGACGCACTGTGCCGTCGCGTTCACGTCGAGGGCTTCGACGCCCTGTGGGAGCACCTGTTCGAGCGCGCGGGGACGACCGCTGCGGCGCTCGACCTGTTCTTTCGCGAAGTTCGACCTGTTGGAGAAGGGGCCATCCCCGATGGCGACCGCGACGGCCCACGCGAAGCCTACATGCGCCGCTGGATCGGTTGGGCGCTCGCTCAGGGCGGGCCCGTGCTGGTCGTCGTCGGGGGCTTCCATCAGCCGGCGCTGCTCGACGTGGCGCCCGCACCTGGCCCGGAGCCCGAGGTCCCCTCGCCCGACCCGGGAGTGCGCACCGGCAGCTATATTGTGCCTTGGTCCTTCGAACGTCTGGACAGCTTCTCTGGATACGACGCCGGTATGCCATCTCCCGCCTTCGCGGCGGCGAGCTGGGCGCTCGGGGACGGCGCCTGGGAGCCCATGTTCGAGGAGCTCGTGTCCCGCATCCGGGAGAGCCGGTTCCCGCTCTCGTCTTCGGATGCGATCGCGGCGCGCACGCTCATCCTCGGCCTGGCGCGCCTGCGCGGTCACCCCGCGCCGACGCGGATCGACCTGCTCGAGGGCCTGACCTGTGCGCTCTTGAAGGACGGCCTCTCCGAGCCGGCTCCCTGGACCCGGCGCGCGCCCCTGTCGCGACGGACACACCCCCTCCTGGCGACCCTCGTTCGGGGCCTCACGGGCGAACGGATCGGTCGGGTGGCCCCCGCCACCCCGCGGCCACCGCTCGTCGCCGATGTCGCCGCAACCCTGTCGCGGTGCGACCTCGTGCCGACGCCGCGCGCGCGGACCATCGAACTTCCGCTGGGCGTCCAGCTCGAGCGAAGCCGCGTGCTGCACCGCCTGCGCTTGCTCGGCATTCCAGGGTACACCCGGACAGTTGGCCCGACCTGGGGCACCGACGTCGGGCGGACCGAGGTGTGGCGTGTGCGGTACGTGGTGGAGTCCGAGGGCGTCCTGATCGAGGCCGCTGCGTGGGGGGCCACGCTGGAGTCGGCGGCGCGTGAACGCGTCGTGCGGCGGATCCTCCACGACGAAGGCGACACCGCAGCGATTGCGCTCGCGCTCGGCGACGCCGCGCTCGCCGGGGTGCTCGATCTGCGGGAGTGGACGCCGACCGTGCTCCGCGCCATCGCGAGGGAGCGTAAGCTCGACCGGCTCGGCGCCGCGATCTCGCGCCTGCATGCCTTGTGGCGCTTCGGCCAGGATCTGGCCCCTGAGGCCGCGGCGGCGCTGCGCGCGGCGCTCCACACGGCGATCCGGCGGTGTGGGTGCCTGATCGAGGGCATGGCCGGCGCGGACGCGGCCACACCCACGGCCGTGATCGAAGCGGTCCGGTCGCTCTCGGTGGCGCTCCGGGATTGTCCCGAGGAACAACCCGCGTCCCTGGCCATGGTCGCCCGGACGGCGCTGCGCCGTGACGCACCCTTCGGGCTGCGCGGCGCGTGCCTCGGGGTGGTCTGGGCGGTGGACGGCGCGGATCGAAGCGCGGACGCCGCAGACGCCCTGCGCAGCTCTACCCACCCGGACGCCATCGGGGAGCTCCTCACCGGGCTGTTTGCCGTGTCGCGGGAGGTGCTCATCGCCAGTCCGGCGCTCTTGGCGGCCATCGACCACGCGGTGCTCGGGATGGGAGACGCCGCCTTTCGGGCCGCGCTCCCCGCGCTCCGGCTGGCGTTCTCCTGGTTTCCTCCCTATGAACGGGCGCAGATCGCCCATCAGCTCCGCGCCGCCCACCCCGATGACCGCCCGCTGAGTGGTGCGTCTACGGGGGCGATCGTCGCCGGGCTGGCGCTGGATGCCCGTGTCGCGAGCTGGGTGTCGCTGTATCGGCTGGTGGCCCCGTGAACGGCATGGCGCGTTGGCGACTCGTGCTTGGCGCTCCCGCCGCCTCGGGGCTCGGCCCGGCCGGGCGGCTCGACGACCGGGACCAGGCCGCGGATGAGGCGCTCGAGTGGCTGTACGGCCGAGAGGCAGAGCGCGAACACCGCAACGTGCGCCCCAGCGGCGCCGGGGACGGCCACCCGATGACGGTGCCCGAGTGGCTGGCAGAGGTTCACCGCCTCTTCCCCCAGGAGGTCATCGAGCGGCTCGAGCGGGACGCGCTTGAGCGGTATCGTATCGCTTCCGTCGTCACCGATCCGGTCGCGCTCGCCGCTGCGGTGCCCAACGAGGCGCTGCTGGCCGCCATCCTGCAGGCGAAGCACCTCATGAACCCGGGTGTGCTCGCCGCCGCTCGTGTGGTCGTGGCCACCGTGGTCGAGGAGCTACGGCGACGATTGATGACCGATGTCCGCGTTGCCTTTTCGGGCACAGCGGACCGACGGCGGCCCAGCGCCCTGCGCATCGCGCGAAACCTCGATGTGCCGAAGACACTCCGGCTCAACCTGCGCCACTACGATCCCGTCGGGCAGCGGCTCGTGCTGCGCCGGGCGCACTTCTTCTCGCGCGTACGCCCGCACACCTCGAGGTGGCAGGTCATCCTCCTGGTCGACCAGTCCGGGAGCATGGTGGGCAACCTGATCCACGCGGCGGTCATGGCCGCATGCCTCTGGCAGATGCCCGCCTTGAAGGTCCACTGTGTGCTCTGGGACACCGCCCTCGTCGATGTCACCCCCTACATCACCGACCCGCTCGAGACGCTCCTATCGGTGAGCCTCGGCGGGGGGAACGACGCGGCGCAGGCGCTGCGCTACGCCGCCGGCTTGATCGTAGACCCCCAGAAGTCGATCGTCGTGCTCATCACCGACTTCTACGAGGGGCACGGCACCGACACGATGTTGGCCGAGGTGCGGGCCTTGTGTGAGCAGGGGACGCAGGTGTTGGGGCTCGCCGCCTTGGACACCGAATGCAGACCCGTCTACGACAAGCCTACCGCCGAGGCCGTCGTGGCCGCCGGCGCAGAGGTGGCGGCGATGACACCTGCGCAGCTCGCGTCCTGGGTCGCGGAGAAGGTGGGGCGATGAGGTGCGACCTCACGCGCTTGACGCCCGAGGTGCTCGCCGCGGCCACCAACCTCGGGCTGGTCAAGCGCGCGCAGCGGGAGATCGCGGCGGGCAACGGGCCGTTGGTCGAGATCCTCGCGGATCAGACGGTGCGCGCTGTCTACCCGGACGGTGTCACCACCGAGCTGGCGCCCGGGGTCGTCTGGACGGAGGCGCGATGCAGCTGCGGCGCGAACACCGTTTGTCGCCATCGGGTCGCGTTGGTGCTCGCCTGCCCGCGTGAGCCCGTTGGAACCCTAAGACGGTCTCCCGACGCGATCCCCGACGCCGATCTCCAAGGCTACGACGTGGCGGGCGCGACACGCCTGCGGAGCGTTGGGATCACCGTGGATCTCCAAACCGATCCGCCCGTCGCGCGGCTGCCGACCTGCGCCGTGCGCTTCCTGCTCGACGCCGATGTGGCAGGCGCCCGGTGTGACTGTGCCGCCGAGCGTTGCGCACATGTCGTGATCGCCGTCTGGGCCTTCCGTGCCGCCGGAGCGAAGGGGCCAATCCTCGTGGGTGGGATGAGCCTCGGGCCCACCTTCGAGGGCGAAGCCGTCCCCTCCGCCGCGCCGGACCCGGTCACGGAGCTGCTCGGGCAGGTCCTCGAGGCCGGGGTGTCGGGCGTTGTGCCGTGGGACCGATGGTTCGCACACGCCAGGCCGGCCGGACAGCCCTGGATGACCGGGGCGCTCGACGTGCTGGAGGATCAACTCCGGGCCTGGGCGGCGCGGGACGCTCGGCACCACCCGTCGATCGTGCGCTCGTGCCTGGCAGAGCTGGCAGCGCGTCGGCGGGCGTTCGCGGCGCGCACGATCCCGGCGCGGGACGCCCTCGGCACGGGCGAGCCGGCGGAGACGACGCTGCGACAGGGGCGATGGGTGGCGCTCGGGGCGCGGGTGCTGCCGAATGAAACCGTGATCTACCTGGCGGATGCCGAAACGGGGGTCGTCTCCGTGCACCTCTCGGAGGCGAACGGTGATCCCACGACGACGCTCGCTCCCGGGGTCACGCTCGGCGCGCTCGCGACGGGGAACCTCGTGGCCCGAAGGGTCGTGCGCTCCGCGGAGGGCAGCCTCTCCCTCGCAACCGGACGGCACGCTTCGATCCTGCCCGGAGCAGACTGGGCGACGCTGCCCGCGGCGGTGCGCTGGCACGACGCGGACGCGCTCGCGGAGTGGCTGGCGGCGCGCCCCCCGCGGATCCTCCGTCCGCGTGTCCGAGCGGACGACGTCTTCGTGTTGTTCGGCGCTGCTTCGCACATCCGGTACAATGCGGGGGAGCAGGTCCTGCGGGCGGAGTGGACGGCAGGATCGACGCGTGTTCAGCTCATTCGACGTTTCGAGGGCGTCGCTCCCTGCGCGATCGATGCCCTCGCGCGTGCGCTGCCGACGGCCACCGCCCTCTCTGGCGAGGTGCAGCTCACCCCGGCCGGCCTCCAGATCAATCCGATCGCGGTGTGGACAGACCGAGTGCTCGTCCCCGATCTCGGCACCACGCCCCGCGGCCCCATCGCGCCCGACCTCACCTACGACCCGGCCGAACCGTTGGCCCACGCCTTGTCGCTCGCCGGCGCGGCGCTGGACGCCCTGGCGCACCTGGGCCTCGCCCGCCTCGACGGGCAAGCCGCATCGCGGGTCGCGGGGGCGGCGGAGGCGCTCGATGCGGTGGGAGTGAGCCACATCGCCGAGGCGCTGCGCGCCCTCCGGGCCGCCATCCAGCTACGGCTCGCCGGGCGCCCATCGGCGGTGGCCCAGCGTTGGCTCGACGCCGCGGTCTTCCTGGAGTTGGCCGGATGACCGTGGAGGGCGTAGCGCTCGAATGTTCCTGAAGGGGCAATGGATCTGGATGGCGGCGAAGGCTGCGGCGAGCTCACCCCGGTTGGCGAGCGGGAGCGCCCGGTCGTAGGCGTCGTCCGGCTGGGTTTCGTCGTCACGCAGCGATGCTCCCTACCGGCTCTCTGGGATGGTCTTCGCGATCCGGTCTATCAGACCGGGATCCCCGGAGAGCGTCGGCCCTTCGTAGGAGCGCAGGGTCAACGTGGCCTGGGCTGCACCGAGCGTGATGACCGCGGTGGTGGTCTCCACGGCGCCCCCGACCCCCCAATCCCGCTCCTCGACCGTCGCACCAAGGTCATTCAAGGCGCGAAACAGGTCTCTCTCACTGTTCTCTTCGAGGCGAAGCGTCCGTTCGCGCCGCCGCCGAAGCAGCCGGGCCCAGAGGGGCGGCTGGCAGGCGCTCGTCAAGGTGGTTCGGAGGCGGAAGGGCGCGCGGCCTCGCGGAGCGCTTGCTCGCAATGGTCGGCCCCGTCCCGCGCACCGACGGCGCACATCACGACGCTCGCTGGGAGCGCGCGGCAGGCCGCGAGCGCCTCGGCGATGGGGGAGATCTGCAGCACGGAGAGGCTGAGGCCGCACAAGCCCTCCGGGTGGGCTGTCGAGAGGATCTGCTCACAACGATTGGCGTCCGTACACGCGGCGCGGAGCCAGGAGCGACCGACGGCGGGCGATATCTCGACATGTTCGGACACGGTCAGCCCGCGGCTGGAGAACAGAGCCGTGAGGCCACTCACGCTGTCCCCGCCCACACCGGGGAGCCAGGCCAGGAGGCGGTCCTCCGAGCAGTGGACCGTGCGGACGTCGGTCAGGCCGAGGCCAGCGATCGCGGCGCTCAAGGCTGGCCCGCGGCCGCGGAGCTGGAGGACCACCCCGCCCGTGAACACCGGAGCAAACGAGGTGTAGTGGGCAATCTGGGCCGAGGTGTCCGGCGGCGGAGCGGCGCATGCGGGGTGATCCACGTTCAATCCGGCCGCAGGCCCGACCCGACCCGGCTCGGTGTACGGGGTGAGAGAGCGCTTGAACACATGCCGCTGAGGATAGCCCGGATCAACGGTCGGGGAGGGAGCGCGCCCCGGACACCATCCGCGCGACCCTCGCGGCGGCCTGGAGCGGAGACCGGGAGGTCCTGGGTCGCACCGAGGGGCGGGAGGAAGGGCGAGGCGCCTCCCATGTCGAGGACGGCTCTGCCCTCGACCTCTTCACCCCCGCTCCATCCGCCGAGCCGCCTGAGCCCCCCGACGAGCAGGTCGATGGCGGGCCGGGCTCCGACGCGCG
Source organism: Myxococcota bacterium (assembly GCA_044344255.1). GTDB lineage: Bacteria > Myxococcota_A > UBA796 > UBA796 > UBA2385 > JBIJDH01. The sequence continues at coordinate 266,400 of JBIJDH010000007.1, read as the reverse complement.
CGCACCGCGAACCGGATGCGCGCTCATCGCAGGACCGGCGGCGCTCATCCAAAACGAAGCTTGGTCCGTCCAGGCGGCGGTGCGGCGGGTGGCACGCGGCTTGCTAAAGCTCCAAGCACGCCACCCCGGCGGCAACAACCCAGAGCAGGAGCCCCCCATGAACGCCCCCGTCAAGCCCGTCTTCGCCACCCGCGCCCCCCTCTCTGTGACCGTCAAGACGGGCCTCCGCGCCGGCCGCAACCAGGAGCAGGCGGACAAGTAAGGTCGAGCGGCGCCCCGGACACGCGGGGTCGAGCGCAATAAGCGAGCGGGCCTCGGAGGCCACCTTGCCCGCGATCCCGAACGCCGCGCTGAAGAACCTGAACCGGCACCTCCCCACCCTGCGCGCCTCCCAGGCCGAGGTGCTCCACTACTGCGTCGTGCGGCTCGGCGGAGAGCGGGGGAGCCCGCGCCTCCTGCTCGGGGAGCGGGCCCAGGACACCACCCTCGCGGCGCTCAAGAAGGCCTGGAGCGGAGACCCCGAGGTCGAGAAGGGCGCCGATCGGGGGCCAATGGGGCGGGGCACCTTTCGCGTGGGGGAGGGCGCCATCGTGGTGACCCCCTTCCAAGGCCCGGGCCGCCTCACCTCTCCGCGGCTCCTCCAGGCGGCCTGGAAGGACCTCAAGAAGCACCTGACGGGCTTCTGCGCCGAGGCCCCCGCGCTCGACCTCCTCACCCGCGCCACCTACGGCGAGCCGGCCGAGGCGCCCCAGGAGCAGGTCCATGAAGGCGACCTCCAGCGCGAGGCGCCCCCCTTGGACATGGAGGTGGACGCGCCCCCCGCGCCCACCCCGATGAAGCCGGTCTCGGACCGCGAGGTGCTCGCCCTCCTGCAAGAGCTCGAGGCCCTGCGCGAGGCCACCCTCCAGCTCCTCGGCGAGGCCAGGCCGCTCCAGCCGTCGAGCGAGGCGGCCCCCGCGGTCGTGCGCCGCGCCGCAGAGCTCGGCGAGCGGCTCCGCGCGCTCACCCTCCGGGCCGACCGGCGCCGCGAGAAGCTCGAAGCGGCCTTGCTCGGCTCCGTCCGCAACGCCGAGGGCATCCGCCTGCTGCGCGCCACCGCCGAGCAGGCCCGCGTCCTCACCGAGCGCGTCGAGGCGGCCGGCCAGGCCCTCGTGCCCGGCGAAGAGCAGCTCCCGATCGGACTGCAGGGTAACGGCCCGCTCGCCAGGCGGGTGTGGGCCTTCGCCCAGCTCGAGCGGGAGGTCCACAAGACCCTCACCACCCTCGACAAGCCGAGCGTCATCGAGCAGATCTCGCAGGGGCTCGCGAGCCGGGACCCCTCCACCCGCAGCAAGGCGGAGCAGCTCCGCTCCCCGCTCGACGAACATCAGCGCGCCCTCTCCCCGCTGGTGGAGGAGCTCGGGACGCGGATCGAGCAAGACGAGTCCGGCGTCGAGCGGGTCACCCGGGAGGCTGTCCATCAGCGCGCGGCCGCCCTCCTTCAGCGGGTCGAGGCGCTGCTCGGCGCCCTCGAGGCGCGCGCCCTCGTCTACAGCGCGAAGGGCAAGGCCGCCGACGCCCGCAAGCTGCTCATCGCGCAGATCGAGGGCGGCGACCGCGACGCCCTGAAGAAGCTGGTCGCCCGCCCCGGAGGCAACCAGCTCCTCGATCAGGTGATGGCCAGCCTCGGGGGCAAGGCCGGGACCCCCGCAGAGCGCACCTTCGTGGCGCTGGCGATCCAGGCGCGCTTCAACATCACGAAGCTGGAAGGCGACCTGACGTCCCGCGCCCTGCCGCGCTTCTACGCGATCCTCGAGGGGCTCCCGCCTGTTCACACCCGCTGGAATGACCAGCTCCTCTCGATCAACCGTGTCCGGGGTGGAGAGGGCGGGTCCGGCCACTCTCTCGGCCACCTCACGCTGAACGTGCCCAAGGTGGGGCGCCTCCTCCCCGACACCGAAGAGCTCGGCCCGCGCGCGCTCCGCGATCGAAAGGTCCGCACCTTCGACAGCACGACCCTGCACGAGATCGGCCACTCGGTAGACGAGCACCTCGGCTTCATGCGCGGCCGCGCCGGGAGCGAGCGCTTCGGCGGCTGGAGGGCGGTGACGGAGGGGCAGGTCTTGGACGCGGTCGCCGAGCACCACAACTTCTTCGACGCTTACAAAGACCAGGCGCCGCCGGCCTTCCTCCGGACCCTTCTCGCGCTCGCCGAGGTCAAGCGGACGGACGGGGCGGAGCAGATCGAGACGAGCGTCAACAGCTTCATCCGCACCGCGAAGGAGACCCCGACCCGCGAGGCGCTCCTCCAGTCCAAGGTCTACGCCAAGGTGAGGGAGCGAATCGCGCAGATCGACCACCGCACGATTGACAAGCTCGACCCTGAGACAGACCAGCTCACGCAGCTCTGCGGTCACCCCTACACAGACGCGCCGCTCATCCACAAGGCGATTGAGCGGGTGGTGCTGCGGGTGATCGACCACCGAATCTCCTTTGACGCGGCCTTCACCGCCCAGCTCGACGAGGTGGACACCCTCCGCCCGATGCAGATCGGAAGCTGGGCAGAGCTCCTCTCTCACCCCGCGGTCGTCCATATCCGCGCGATCGGCCTCCGCAACAATGACGCCGGCCTGTGGACAGACGGGGACAAGGGGGCCGAGACCTGGGCCATCGGCGAGACGGTCTATCAGCATGCCTATCGGGATCAATGGGTGTCCTACCCGCTGTCGCTGCGCAAGCGCTCCTGGGTCTCGGACTACCAGTTTCGCTCTCCCTCGGAGTGGTTCGCCGAGCTCTACGCCGCTCACCACCAGGGGAAGCTGGATGGCCTCCCCCACGTGACCCGGTGGATGAAGGAAGAGGTCGACCTCGCCTCCCGCCCCCGCTGAACCTCTGGAGCCCCCATGTCGACCATCCAAACCATAGACACCCCCTGCGCCGTTTGCGGCGCCTCGCTCAGCGTCCCGCTGGCCACCAACGTCAATGCCCAGCGCCGCCCTGACCACCGCGCGGCGATCCTCGACGGCAGCCTCCAGGCCCTGAGCTGCCCGGCCTGCGGCGCCGCCAATCGGGTGGAGCCCGAGCTCAGCTACCTGGACCAGCCCCGCGGGCAATGGATCCTCGTCGAGCCCTACGGCAGGCGGGGCGAGTGGGCGGCGCTCGAGGAGGCCGCGGTCGCCATCTTCTCGCGGCACTTCGGCCCCTCGGCCCCTCCCGCGGCGGCCGCGATCGGCGCGGAGCTCGAGCCCCGCGTGGTCTTCGGCTGGTCCGCCTTGCGGGAGAAGCTCTTGTGCCGCGCCGCCGACGTGGACGAGGCCAGCCTCGAGCTCCTCAAGCTCGTGACGCTGCGCGCCCGCGGCGGCCCATTGAGCGACGATCTGGAGCTGCGGCTCGTCCTCGCCGACGCCGAGGGCCTCGAGCTCGCCTGGATCGAGGAGCCCGGTGAGCTCGAGCAGGAGCGCCTCCGCCTGCCCCGCGCCCTCCTCGCCGAGCTCGAGGGCCCCGACTGGGACGAGCTGCGCGACACGCTCAACGCCGGCCTCTACCTCGACCTCCACCGCCTCGTGCTCCCCACCTGAAGGCCGCTCGCGGCCTGCCCCCTCAGCCCGCCGCGAGCGGCAGACAGAGGCCGAACCAGCCCTGGCCCTCCGCCGTCTGCTCCACACAGGCGGCACAGCCGGCCTCCGGGGGCAGGGCGGGGTCACAGAGGCGGTAGCAGCGGCTGTCGATCCAGGAGCAGAAGAGGCCGGCCGCACAGCCGAGGTTGATGTCGGTCCAGGAGCAGGCGTCGCCCTCGGCCGCCGGGCCGGCGGGCCAACAGCGGTTGGTGTCGAGGTCGACGGGCACGCAGGCCTCGCCGTAGAGGGGGGGGCTGCAGTCCTGGGCGTAGAGGTCACAGCCCTCGAGCGGCCGGCAGACGCCGTCCGTCGTGTCCGCGCCGTCGGCGGGGAGGCAGGCGGAGTCGGCGTCACAGGCCCCGACGCGGTCATAGGGCGGGTCGCAGGCCGGCGCGCAGCGGTGATCGACCCCGTCGCAGCGGAGGCCCGGGGCGCAGTCCGCCTCGGCCACGCAGCCCTCGCCCGCGGCGGCGGAGAGGGGGGCGGCCTCGGCGGGGCGGAGGGGGTCGTCGGGCGACCACAGGCGGCCGCCGATCCACCGCCCCCGGATGTCGCGCAGGGCCCGCACGTCCTGCCGGGGATCGGCCCCGAGCACCAGCAGATCGGCGCGGTAGCCGGGGGAGAGCAGGCCCTGGTCGGCCCAGCCCAGCGCGAGCGCCGGCTCGAGGGTGGCGGCGCGGAGGGCCTCGGTGGGGCTCCAGCCGGCCGCGACCAGCGCCTCGAGCTCACGGTGGAGGCCGAGGCCGTGGGGCACGAACCAGTAGCCGGCGTCGGAGCCGGCGAGCACGGGCACCCCCTGCTCGCGGGCGAGGTCGAGGTTGTGCGCGGCGGCGAGGGCCCAGGCGGCGTTGCCCTCGGCCCAGCCGGGGGCGAGCAGCTCGGGCGCGTCGTACAGGGCCTGCCAGACCGCGCGCACGGCCGCCGGGGTGTAGCGGGTGTCGTCGGCGAGGAGTGAGCCGTCGAGGAGCGCGCCCGTCCCCTGGAAGGCGCCGAGCGTGCTCATCACCGTGCCCTCGGGCGCCCGGGCGAGGGGGGCGTCGAAGACGGGGTGCGCGAGCAGGGAGACGCCGGCGGCGAGGGCGTCCTCGGCGTCCGCCTCTGTGTCGACGTGCGCCACGACGGGGATGCCCGCCGCGTCCGCCGCCTCGACGAGGAGCGCGAGGTCACCGAGGTCAAGGCGCGGGGTGGGCCAGGGGCTGAAGGCGGCGTCGGCGAGGGCGACCTTGGCCCCGTCCAAGCCACGGGCGCGGGCGAGGAGGGCGGCAGGGTCAGCCGCCGCGTCTTCGGATCCGCCCTCCTCATCGACAAAGACGCAGAGGCTGCGGTCGTTGTAGACCTCGCAGGGGTGCGAGCCCACGGCGGTGAGGAAGCGCCCCGCCGACCAGATCCGCGGGCCGACGAGCGCCCCCGTGTCCACCGCCGCCGCGACGTCGGCGAGGCCGGCGGGGGCCCCGAGGTCGGCCACGCCGAGCACGCCCCAGGCGAGCTGCGCCCGCAGGTTCGCCTCGAGGGTGTCGCCCACCGGCACAGTGGCCCCGGAGAGCGCGAGGTGGACGTGGGCGTCGATCAGGCCCGGCACCACCACGGCGCCCTCGAGGTCGATCACCTGGGCATCAATCGGCCAGGCCTGCCCCGCCTCCCGCACGTCCCAGATGAGGCCCTCCGAGAGCAGGAGCGCGGCCGCGGGGCGATCGGTGAGGGCGTCGATGAGGTGCGCGTGGTCGAGGATGACGAGCCCATCGGGGAGCGCGGCCGGAGCGGCGCCGTCTCCCTTCCCCGGGCCGGGCTCGGCCCCTCCGCAGGCGCACAAGCCTGTGACGAGCCACAGCCGCGCCCGAAGTCTGCCTTGTGAGCGAGGGACCGCCTCGTTAGACCGCCGCCCCTTCCCGGAGCTCACAGTGGCCAGTGATGATCTGATCGAAATCGAGGGCGTCATCGAAGACGTCTTCGCAGGTGGTAGCTTCCTCGTCAAGACCGAAGCCGGCGCGCAGGTGCACGCCCACCTCGCCGGAAAGCTTCGTCGGTACCGCATCCGCGTCGTGCTCGGTGACCGCGTCACCGTGGCCGTCAGCCCCTACGACCTCACCAAGGGTCGCATCACCCGCCGCCACAAGTAGGCGCGCAGGCGCCCCTCAGTCCGCGCCGCCCAGCGCCGCCTGAAGGGGGCCGAAGACGACCCGGATCAGCCCCTCCGCCTCGGCCCCGCCGGGCAGCGGCGCCCAGGGATCGCGCCCGCGGAAGGCGAGCCGGAGCTCCGGCCGGTCCTTCACCTGCTTCAAGAACTCCGACCGCGCCTCGGCGCGCGCGGCGTCTGGATCGCGGCCCCTCTTGAGGGCCCGAGAGGCGGCCCAGCCCAGGTCGGGCTCGAAGGGGAGCGGCTCCCGCTGGCCGCGCAGGAAGAGGCCCAAGAGCTCGGCGAGGCGCGCCGCGGGGTCCGCCACCGGCCCGAAGGCCAGCGCGCTCGTGCCGCCCCCCTCGGCCGGCCGGCCGATCAGGTGCGTGACGACGCCCGGGCCCCCCGCGGCCGCGCAGGCGAGGTGGCGGATCCAGGCCCGCAGCAGGCGCTTGCCGGAGAGGCGGCTCCAGTGGTGGAGCACCTGCCCCCCGGCCCACTGCTCGGCGAGGCGGCCCTGCAGGCGCGGGAGCTCGGCCCAGCGGGCGTCGAGCTCGACCGGGGGTCGGGCCTCCCCGCCGCGGGCCGCCCGCACCTGGGCCGCCAGCCGGGTCACGCCGCGCTCCACCCCCTCGACGTCGATGGCGCCCGGCACCCCGGCGGGCAGGTGGCCGCGGGCGCGCACGAGGGCGACCGCGGTCTCCCAGGGCACGTCGTCGAGCACGAGGCCGAGCAGGGCGTCGCCCATCGCCCAGCGCTCGAGGGCGTCGAGCTCGAGGGGCTCCCGGTCCGGCAAGGGGGGGAGCGGCTCGGGGAGGTGGACCCCCAGGACGGTCTGCAGCCAGGCCCGCGCCGGGTTGTCGAAGAAGCGGATGAGCTCTTCGAGCCGCACGACGGGGCCCGGCGCCTCGGCCGGCAGCAGGCTCGGCGTGAAGGGGCCGAGCGAGGCGCGGGGGCGGGTGAGGGCCTCGGCGGCGGCGCTCCAGCGGGGGTCGAAGCTGTGCAGCGCCGGCTCCTCACCGTCATACGCCCGGCGGCTCCAGGGCTGGAGCGGGTGCTCCACCACCACGGGCGGCGGGGTGAAGGAGTCGCGCAGGACGTCGAGCAGCTCGCTCACCACGGGCGAGGGGGGGCGCTTCGAGCCGTCGGCGGTGTCCTGGCCGCACCAGGAGACGTGGAGGTGCTCGCGGGCGCTCAGCACGGCCTCGAGGAAGAGCTGCCGGTCATCCTCGCGGACCGAGCGGTCGCCGGCGCGGGGGCTGCGGCGGATGAGGTCGTAGCCGGCGCCGCGGTCGAGGCGGGGGAAGGCACCATCGTCGAGGCCGAGCAGGGCGATGACCCGGAAGGGGATCGAGCGGATGGGCTTGAGCGCGCAGAAGGTGACGCCGCGGGTGAGGAAGCCGGTGGGCGCCCCCTCGGCGTCTTGGCCGGCCTCGAGCTGCTGGGCGAAGACCTGCAGCGGCAGGGCCTCGGTGAAGCCCGCCTCCGTCGCCGACCGCCCGAGCGCGGTGATGGCGGCGCGGGTGAGGCGCATGGCGTCGGCGCTCGCGTCGTCCTCGCGGAAGAAGCGGTCGAGCCAGGTCTGCAACATCGCCGCCTGCTCGGCCGCCGGCCGGGGGGCCTCCTGCTCCTGCCGCGCCGTCGCCAGGGCCTCGACGAGCTGGGAGAGCCGGCCGACCCGCGCCGCCGCCGCCCCCTCCATGTCGTCCCAGGGCAGCACCCCGTGGAAGAGCCGCCGGTCGCCGCCGGGCAGGGCGTGCCCGAGCAGCAGCCGATCGAGGCCGAAGCGCCAGGAGCCCTCGGCGAAGTCGGGCTGGCCCACCGCCTGCCGGTGCGCGGCGTCGAGGCCCCAGGCCACGGCGAGCGCCTCGACGAGGGCCCGCAGCGCGTCGGGGTCCTCGGGGGTGAAGCCGAAGCGGGCCGCGACGAGGGGCCGCGCCAGGAGGTCGAGCACCGCCCCCGCCTCGAGGCGGCCTCGGAGCAGGGCGAGCAGCGCCGAGAGGCCCTCCATCACGGGGTTCGAGCGGCGGGGGTCGCGGTCGGCGATGCGGAAGGGGATAGAGCCGGGCTCCCGCTCGGAGGTGCCGAAGACGGCCTCGATGGAGGGGGCGAAGCGCTCGATGTCCGGCGTCATCACGCAGACGTCGCGGGCGCCGAGGCTCGGATCGGCCTCGAAGAGGGCGAGCAGCCGGTCGCGCAGCACCTCCACCTCGCGGGTGGGGCTGTGGGCCGAGCTGAAGGTGAGGCTGTCATCCTCGAGGGCGAGCGGCGGGGCGTCCCCGTCTCGCGGGCCGCCGAGCTGTGGGGCGCGGTGGCGGAGGCGGAGCACATCGCGCTGCAGCACCGTGAGGCGGGTGCCGAGGGAGGCCTCGTCGGCCTCGTCCACGCCGTCGAGGGGATCGACGTAGAAGGGGTGCTCGGCGGCCTCGGGGGCGCGGTCGAGGAGCACACGCTGGAGGTCGCGCCCCACCCGGCTGAGGGAGGCGAGCAGCGGGTTGCCGATGACCTCGTGCTCGCGGGCGCCCGGGCGCCGCCGGATGTCGGCCCAATACTCTTCGCTCGGGCTCGGCAGGTAGAGCGTGACCTCGATCCGCGCCGCGAGGGCGACGAGCAGGTCGACGAAGAGCGGCGGCAGCGAGGACAGGGCGAAGAGGTGCACCCGCGGCGGCAGGCCGGGGACGGGCCCCTCCCCCGGCTCGGCGAGGAAGGCGCGGGCGCGCGCGGCGAAGTGGCCCTCGCGACCGAGCACGTCGCCCACGGCCCGCCACAGGTGCGGCTGCCAGCGGTCCTCGTCGCGGTCGATGCCCTCGGCCCCGCCGCGGTCCCAGTCGAGGACGAGCTCGGGCCGGTAGACGGCGTACTGGTCAAAGGTCGCGGCGATGGAGGTGGAGAGCTCGAGCCGCCGCCGGGCGTCACCGTCGCCGCCGGGCTGGCCGTGCAGGTAGCGGCGCAGAGGCTCGAATTCGGCGCGCGCGAGGAGCGGCGGCAGGCAGCGCGCGACCACCCAGGGCAGGAGGCCGAGCTCCCAGGCCTTCGGGGCGCCCGGCCGGGAGCGGAGCAGCCGCTCGACCAAGGCCCGCGGGAAGGGGAACTCCGGCAAGGCCCAGACGCCGTGCTGGCGGGCGAGCTCCATCGCCACCCACCGCTCCATGCCGAGGCTCTGGACGACGATGAGCTCGGGCTCGAGGGGGTCTGCCATCGGCTGGCGGACCAGCGCGCCCAGCGCCCGGATGAGGACCTCGAGCCGATTGCTGCGGAAGATGTTCATCGGCGGGCGAGACCCTCGCCTCGCGGCTAACCGACCGCCGGCGCCGGGGGCGATAGGGGCCTCCAGTGCCGCGCCGCCTGCCCCTCCCCTGCCCTCCCTTGGCCCCGCGCCGCGCCGCCGGGCGGCTCACCCTCGCCCTGACGCTCGCGAGCATCGGCCTCCTCGGCCCGCCCTCCCCCGCGGCGGCGGGCGGCGACACCGGCGGCCCGCCGCCCCTCGACCTGCACAGCGCCGCCGCCTGCGCGGGCTGTCACGCCGAAGAGCACGCCGCCTGGGCCGAGAGCCAGCACGCCACCGCCTGGTCGGATCCGCGCTTCCAGGTCTCCTGGCGGGCGTGGCCGAAGGGCTGGTGCCTCGAGTGCCACCTGCCCGACCCGCCGCAGCAGGCCGAGCTCAGCCCCGCCGGCCTGCAGCTCCACCGCGGCGACACGCTGCGCGGCGCCAGCGCGGGCGGCCCCCGGGCGGCGGAGGGCGTGGGCTGCGCCGCCTGCCACCTGCGCGGGGAGACCCTGATCTCCCGCGCGCGACCGAGCCGACAGGCCCGCGCCGCCCACCCCATCGAGGCCGACCCGGGCCTCGGCGCGCCCGAGGACTGCGGGCGCTGCCACGACTTCCCCTTCCAGCACCACAGCCCGCCCGAGGGGGCCCCGGCCGGCGCCTTCACCCTCAGCGAGGAGCCGCTGCAGGACACCCTCGACGAGTGGCGGGGCTCGGAGGCCGCCGCCGCCGGCCGGGGCTGCGTCGACTGCCACATGGCCGACGCCGGCCACACCTTCCCGGGCGGTCACGACACCCGCCTCCTCCAGGGCGCCCTCGCGGTGGAGGTGCAGGCGCTCGCCCCCCTCGAGGTCGAGGTCCGCCTGCGCGCCCGGGGGGTCGGCCACCGCGCCCCCACCGGCGACCCCTTCCGCCGCCTCGTGGTGCTCCTCTGCGCCGACCTCGACTGCGCCGAGGTCGTGGGCGAGGCCGTCTTCCGGCGCACCTTCACCCCGACCGAGACCTCCTGGACCCTCGACCAGGACACCACCGTGCCGCCAGCCGCCCCCGGTCAACCCGCCGAGCGGCGGTTGCGGGTGACCGTCTCCGCCCCGGCCGTCGCCTGGGCCCTCGACCTCGCCTGGGTCGACCGGGCGAGCGAGGCGGCGCTCCCCGCCGAGGCGGCCCGGACGCGGATCTCCGCCGGTCGGGTCGAGCCCGCCCATTGAGCTGGCCTCCGCCGGCCGGCCTCCACGCTCGCAGACCCCAAAGATCCGGATTGTAGTGGTCTTCCATGCGACCGAGGACGGCGCCCAGGTGAATCTGATCGCCACCTGTCTTCATCCAGTGAATGGCTCCCACTCACACCGGGCCCGGTCCCTCAAGGGTCCAGGGTGCGCACGATACGGAAACCAGGAGCATCGTAATACTGCGTCTGGAGCACGCTGGCCGGAATGCGCACCGCACTTCGCATTAAATATGGCTTGCCATGCTGGTTGTACCCCCGAACCGTGACGTAGTCGAGCCATTCGCCATCCCACTTGTAATAGGGATCACTCACCGATCCCTCTGCGGACGGATCTTCATGCCATCGGTCCTCCACCCACTCCGCCGCGTTGCCCGATGTATCATAAATCCCCCAAGCATTCGGCGGCTTGCTGCCGGTCGGTGCAGTCTTCGAGAGAAACTCGTAGGAGTCAGTTACGGAGTTTCCGCAGTAAACGGCATAATCCCCGAGGATGGTCTCGTCGCTCAGTCGAAGAGTCTCATCCTCACAGTCTTCCTCGGTGCCGGCGAGAATTTCTGCTCCCCATGGAAATGCCGCCGTGTCCCCCGCACGCGCGACGTATTCCCATTCGGCGTCGGTCGGCACGCGATAACCAGCACACTCGTAGGGGTTCCCCTTAAGAGTGCAACTGAAATTGCCGCCAGAGGCTGACCCCACATCTTCGGCACAGTCATAGCACTCTTCCAGTCCAGCGCGTAGGGACAATTGGTTCGCGAACCACTTTGCGTCGAAAGAGTCCCACACGCTCATCGGGCAGGTACCACACTCACCATCGCAAAGATCGCACACGTATGTTGTCGCCCAGTCGCCCTGGAATCCAGAAGCCATGAAGGTGCGGGCGTCGATCTCCTTGGTGCTGACCTCAATGGCATGAGTGAGGGTTACATTGTACTGCGCCTCGCTTGCGGCGATTCTTCCGACCTCTCCCTCTGGACTTCCCTTGACGTAGCTCCCAGCAGGGACGCTCACCATCTCGATTTGAACCTCGTCCCACAGTATTGCCTCCCATGGAAGAGGAGCGACCGCTCCGGAGTCCCCGCCGGAGTCCGCACCAATCGGAGCCGTGTCATTCCCCTCCGTGTGTGCCGACGCCTTTCCCATCCCGCTGCGGCATGACGAGATGCACAACGAGACCAGCAGCCCCGCAACTATCGGCGCCGACCGACGAGCCTGACGACAACTCCGGGCGGGCGCCACGCGGACGCCGGAAGCGCGGGAGGCCTCCCGAGGCGGTTGGAGGGCGACGAGGACCGCCGGTAGGGGAGGGTTGAACAACTGGCCCATCGCGGAGAGAATCAACAGGACCGACCTCAGGAACACCCTGCCGTCCGCCCCTGTCGTGCAGCTTGCCACTGAAGCGGCCGTGCGGCAATGGGAGCGTGCAGCGGTGGGTGATCTCGCCCTTCGTCCGGCGAGCTTCGACTGAACCCCAGCCCTTGGAGCCCCGCGGGCCGGTCAGCGGAGCGCCCGCGCGCCTCCGCTTCCCTCGTCGGCTGCGCCTCCTTCCTGCAGCTCCTTCGGCGCGGCCAGCGAGGGATCGAAGAGGAGCCTGACTCGTAGAGGCGGGCGGGGGTGAAGAGGCGGGTGAGGCGCGCCGAGCGCTCGACCGTTCATCTCGACGGACGAAGAGCCACAGCTCCGCCCCGCGCCGCGGACAAGGCCCGGTGCGCGCGCTACCTTCGACCGGGAGGGCCCCGCAGCCCGCCCCCCTCCGCTCCGCCCCGAGGTCCCATGTCCGCGCTCCTGCTCGTTCTCTCCCTCGCGCCCCGGCCCGCGGCGGCCGCCCCACCCTTGAGCGCGGACCTCGACGGGGACGGCAAGGCAGAGGTCGCGCGCGCAGAGCCCGGGAAGATCAAGGTCGGGGCCGCCTCCTTCGAGTGCGGCTACGATGGCTTCACCTGCAGCGTCTCGCTGGCAGACGTCAACCCGAGCGACGGTCCGAAGGAGCTCATCCTCTGCGGCGAGGCCCCCCGGGCCGACCGCGCCTGTGACCTCTACGCCTATGAGAAGGGCGCCATCCGGCAGATCCCCGTCCTGGGCCAGGCCTGGAAGACCCTCGACGCCGTCCAGATCGAGGCACCGGGCAACGGCTTCGTGCTCGTGAAGAACCCCGGGCGCCTCGGCGAGCACCTCGACAAGTACAGCCTCGACGCCGGCCGCACCGGGCTCACGCTGGTCCGGCAGCCCTTCCGCTACGTCAACCTCGAGGTGGTGACCGAGAAGAGCCTCACCCTGTCCCTCGAGCCCACCGGCGGCCCGGTGGTCGCCAATACGAAGGCGGGCAGCAAGATCACCATCCTGCTCGAGAGCCAGGACAAGCCCGAGCATTACCTCATCCGCACCAGCACCGGCCTCGTCGGCTGGGCGGCGCTGCCCGCGCTCTCGGCGGCGAGCCAGGCGGTGCAGATGGCCTACAGCGCCGGCTGACCGGGCCCGGGCAGGGCGCCCGGCGGCAGATAGAGCTGCGGCCCCGCGGCCCGCCAGCCCGGGAGCAGGCGGGGCGCGTCTTCGACCGTGGCGCCGAGCGTGCTCATCCCGCGTGCCGGGGCCAGCAGGGCGCCCGCGATCCGGAAGCGGGCGACCAGGGCGGGGACCTGCGCGGGGTCGAGATCGTGGGGGAGGATGACCGCAGGGCGCCCACAGAGGTCGGCCACGTGGAGGGGCTCGGCGGCGAAGACCACCGCCCCGGCCGGCAGCCCGTCGAGGGCCCCGCAGTCAAGCTCTGGGGCCGGGCGGGCCGCGCGGAGGGAGAGGCCGAGGCCGACCGAGCCCACGGCGAAGCCGAGGCCCGTGAGCGCGGGGACAAACCACGCCGGGTAGCCCCGCCGAGCGGCGGTGAAGCGGCCGGCCGCGGCGAGGCCGAGGGCGGCGAGCGCCGTGAAGAGCGGGAAGAGCGCCGCGCCCGAGCGGAAGGCCGTGCCCGATCCGGCGACCCCAGGGGCCGAGAGCATCGTCACCGTCGGCATCAGCAGGGCGTAGGCGACGGCCGCGCGCACCGCGGGCTCCCGGCGCGCCGCCCAGGCGGCCGCGAGCGCCGGCCAGGGGAGGAGGAAGACGCCCACGACGCCCACCAGGACGAGCAGCTCGGGGAGCTCGTGCAGCCAGGCGAGGCCCCGCTCCCCGAGGCTCGCCACCCGCGGGTCGCCGAGGACGAGGGCCTCGAGGGTGGGGGCGGCGGCGGCGGCGGCGCGGGCCGACCAGACGAGGGGGCCCGCGAGGGCGAGGCTCCGCAGCAGCCAGGCGGCGGCGGCGAGGGGCCCGGCCACGGCCACGCCGAGCGCCGCAGGGCCGGAGAGGCCGAGGGCGAGGCAGGGGCCGAGCAGGAAGCCGTCGCCGCGGCACAGGGCGGCCAGCGCGGCGACCGCCGCCGCGGCCCCGGGGCGGCCGCGCTGCACGGCGAGGAGCCCCCCGGCCCCGAGGAGCCCGTAGAGCGCGATGGAGTCGGGCGTGGAGAGGAAGCGGCTGTAGCCCCCGCCAAGGGCGCAGAGCAGCCCCGCGCCGAGCGCCACCCGCGGCTCCGCCCCGAGGGCCCGGGCGAGGGCCAGGGCCAGGGGGGCCCAGAGCGCGGCCAGGAGCACCGTGCCGAGCTGCGCGCCGCCGCCCGGCCAGAGCAACAGGAAGGGCACGAGCACCCGCGAGGGCAGCGGCATCCAGTGGGTGTCGGCCACGGCGGGCAGGGCGTCGGGCAGGGCGCTGAGCATCCACACCGCGTCGGTCACCGCCCCGCGGCCCTGGGCGATGTTGCGCGCCACGGCCTCGTAGTAGGCGGGGTCCCAGTCGACCGGCTCCCGGACCGTGAGCGCCCAGAGGCCGTGGACCAGGAGGCCGAGGGCCCAGACCGCGAAGAGCGGGCGGTGTTGAGACATCGGCCCTCGCTATCGCGGGGCGGCGGACGCCGGCCGCACAACCGGGTAAGGCCGACCGATGGCCGACACCGTCCCCGATCCGACCGAGCCCGAGCCCTTGCTCGTGGACGCGCCCCGCCTGCTCGAGCACCGCGAGGCCCTCGGGCTCTACGCCTTCCACAAGCCCTCCGGCATGCCCGTGCACCCGGGCAACCCCGGCGGCCCGGAAGACCTCCTCACCTGGATCCGCCGCCAGCCGGGCCTCCCCCGCGGCCTCGCGCCGATCAACCGCATCGACGCCGACGCCTCGGGCCTCGTGCTCTTCGCCGCGGACCCCGCCGTGCGCGGCGAGTACGGCAAGCGCTTCGCCGAGGGCAGCGTCGAGAAGACCTACCTCTGCCTCGTGCACGGGCGCGCCCGCAAGAAGGGCGTCATCAACCGCCCCCTGGCCGACGCCCGCCGCGGCCGCCCCCTCCCCGCGCTCAGCCGCTACCGCAGCCTCGAGTGGATCGGCGCCTTCACCCTCGTCGCCATCCGGCCCGAGACGGGCCGCAAGCACCAGCTCCGCCGCCACCTCCAGAGCATCGGCCACGCCGTGGTCGGAGACGAGCGCTACCACCCGCGGCGCTTCCGCCCCATCCCAGCCTACCCCGGGCGGCTCTGGCTCCACGCCCGCCTCCTGAGCTTCCCCGACGGCGGCCCCATCTTCGAGGACCCGCTCCCGCCCGAGCTCATCCGCAACCTCGTCGCCCTCCGAGAGGGCGCGGCCCGCCTCGAAGGCACGCTCGACGAGGGAGACGACGAGGGCGAGGGAGAGGGCGACGACGAAGGGGCAGACGACGACGGGGGAGCGCTCGACGACGACGACGGATCGGGGGAGGAGTAGCCCATGCTGTCCCGACTCCGCCGCCTCCTGAAAGGCGAGCCGGCCCCCGCCGGTCGCCCCTCCGTCCCCCCGAGCGCGGCCCCTACCGCCACGCCGCCACGCCGCGAGGCCGCCCCCGTGACCACGCCCGCCGCCCCCTCTGCGGGGCCCTCGCTCCAGTCCGAGCTGCTGCTCTACAAGTACGACGCCTGCCCCTATTGTCGGCGGGTCCAGCGCCGCATCGCCGAGCTCGGCATCACCGTGCCCACCCGCGACACCCGCACCGACCCCGCGGCCTCCGGCGAGCTCTACCGCCAGACCGGCCGCACCCAGGTGCCCTGCCTCTTCATCGACGGCGAGCCCCTCTTCGAGTCGGCCGACATCATCGAGTGGCTCGAGCAGGCCGCCGCCGCCCCCCGCGCGCAGTAGGCCGCCGCCGTTTCGCCCTTCGGGGCCATCGTTTCGCCCTTCGGGGCCATTGAACTGTTGTATTTCCAATGCCGCGCCATTCTCTGGCGGGGCGCCACTGAAAAGGTGCGCCGCGTGGTCAGTCAGTCGGCATCCGGCAGGCGGATCCCGGCCGCGAGGAGCAGGGACCGCAGGCGCTCGGCCTCGGCGAGGGCGGCCTCCTTTGCCACCAGGGCGGCCTCTTTCGCCAGCAGCGCGGCCTCCTTCGCCTCGCGCTCGGCCTCCTTCGCCAGCAGCGCGGCCTCCTTCTGCCTTCGCTCCTCCGCCTCACCGCGCTCGGCCCTCTCCAAAGCCTTCTGCGCACCGCGCTCGATGCGTTGAGCCTCCTCACGCTTACGATAGAGATCATTGAGGAAGGTGTCTTTTCGGAAGTCGTGGAGGATCTCCATGGCCTGCTCCATTGTGGGGCTGTCGATCTCGGCGGGAACCTCTGTCCAATCCTTCGCTTCGTTGAAAAACCAGAACCACGCGCCCACGGAGGATGCGAGGATGTCCTTGCGGGCGCTCCACCAACGGCGGAGCTGCAGCACGTCGATCTGCGCGTCGCCATGCAGCAGGAAACCCTCCCTCTCCTCCCGCATCTGGAAGCGCAGGTGGGACTGCTTGGAGCTCGGGAAGAGGTCGGTCTCGCAGATCCAGACCGCGATCACGGGCTTGAGCTCCGCGTGGTCCTCGCTCTTGTCGAGCTCCGTCCCATACACCCTCGACCAGCTCCACAACATTCGTTGAGGGAGGGCCGTATCGTTCCGGCGCTGCATCTCGAGCCGAAGAGCTTGTGAATGACGATGTCTACGCGGGGGTCGATGCCCAGGGGCTCGGAGAGGCGGAGGTGCATGGCCGGAAGATAGCACCGCGAAAGGATCAGGGCATCGCGAGGTGGACCAGCGCGGCAAAACGGATGCTTCCGGCGGCCGGAATGACATGGGCGCCTTTGGGGGTCCCGCCTCGAGCTGGAGCCCCTGAAGGCGCTCGGGCCCCGGAGGCGCTACCCGCCTGCCGCGCCGACCAGCACCCGCGTCAACACATGGTGCCCGATGCAGGCATCCCCCTCGAGCCAACCGTCCGGGAGAGTCATGCGCTCCACGCCCGCCTGGAAGGCACGCTCGACGAGGGAGACGACGAGGGCGAGGGAGAGGGCGACGACGAAGGGGCAGACGACGAAGGGGGAGCGCTCGACGACGACGACGGATCGGGGGAGGAGTAGCCCATGCTGTCCCGACTCCGCCGCCTCCTGACAGGCGAGCCGGCCCCTGCCGGTCGCCCCTCCGTCCCCCCGAGCGCGGCCCCTACCGCCACGCCGCCACGCCGCGAGGCCGCCCCCGTGACCACGCCCGCCGCCCCCTCTGCGGGGCCCTCGCTCCAGTCCGAGCTGCTGCTCTACAAGTACGACGCCTGCCCCTACTGTCGGCGGGTGCAGCGCCGCATCGCCGAGCTCGGCATCATCGTGCCCACCCGCGACACCCGCACCGACCCCGCGGCCTCCGGCGAGCTCTACCGCCAGACCGGCCGCACCCAGGTGCCCTGCCTCTTCATCCACGGCGAGCCCCTCTTCGAGTCGGCCGACATCATCGAGTGGCTCGAGCAGGCCGCCGCCGCCCCCCGCGCGCAGTAGGCCGCCGCCGTTTCGCCCTTCGGGGCCATGCCATCGCCCTTCGGGGCCATGCCATCGCCCTTCGGGGCCATGCCATCGCCCTTCGGGGCCATGCCATCGCCCTTCGGGGCCATGCCATCGCCCTTCGGGGCCATGCCATTGCCCTTCGGGGCCATGCCATCGCCCTTCGGGGCCATGCCATCGCCCTTCGGGGCCATCGGCACCGGGATCGAGGGCCAGAGGGGGCCGCCCAGGGTCCGGCCGGCGGTGTGCCCGGCGGAGGCGAAGTGACGAATATTGTCAAGTTGCGAACTATCGCTCTACATAGCCGATATTGTCGATCTCCAAGAATGTCGATTTGACAGAGAACGAGATTCCTTGACATTTCAGCCAGCCTGGCTTGACGAGCACCTGACAGCGTGGGAGACTTGTCTTGAACTTGTCAGGACGCTCCATGCCCAGGCTCTTCACCACCTCTGCCCTCCTCTTCCCCCTCCTGGGGATCGGTTGTGCTCAGCCCCACCCCGCCCCGACCCTGCGCTCCGAGGCGGCGGCTCGTCCGGCGACCGGCACGACAGGCGCCGCCGGCGGCCCCTCGAGCGTCGCGCTGGTGGAGCTCGTGGGTGAGGCGGCCGAGCCGATTCGGAGCACGGGGGTCCTCATCATCGGCTCGGGTGCGGCGGGCAGCGCGGCCGCCCTCGAGGCGATGGAGTCCGGCGCCGATGTCATCGTGGTGGAGCTCGCCGACAAGCTCGGCGGCAACGGCGGCTCCGCGGGCCAGCACTTCGCGGTGGGCAGCCGCTGGCAGGCGGAGAGCCGGGTGGAGGACAGCCCGGAGATCGCGGCGGCGGAGTGGTCCTCGTTCACCGGCGGAGAGGGTGAGGACGAGAACGTGCGGGCCTTCCTCGACGGCTCCGCCGAGACCATCGAGTGGATCGAGGCCCACGGCGCCATCATCAACTCTTTCGTCAGCCCGGATCCCGCGAATGGCTCC
Source organism: Myxococcota bacterium (assembly GCA_044344255.1). GTDB lineage: Bacteria > Myxococcota_A > UBA796 > UBA796 > UBA2385 > JBIJDH01. Next base: position 248,396 of record JBIJDH010000007.1, on the reverse strand, counting down.
CGGTCCCGCATTCACGGCGTCTTCTACGAGCCTGGCACCTACCTCGCCGACCAGGTGGGAGAGGGCCTCGGCGAGGACGCCCTCACCGCCACCCGCGCCACCTCCCTCGTCCTCGATGGAGATCGGGTGGTGGGCGCCCTCGTCGAGGGTCCCGCCGGCTCGGGCTGGATCGAGGCCGAGGCGGTGGTGGTGGCCAGCGGCGGCTTCGCCCGCAATGACGCCTTGATGGTGGCCGCGCGGCCGGCCCTGGGCGAGCTCACCTTCGTCTACGAGGCCTCCGCCCTGTCCAACGGCTCGGGCGCCAACCTCGTACAGGAGGCGGGGGGCAGCACCCAGAACCTCGGCAATTACGGCATGTACATCCACTCGGCAATGGATCCGCGGCGGGCCGGCGGTCGGGAGTCGGTGCTCATGCAGGGCACTGCTTTCGGGCTCTTCGTCAACCCCGAGGGAGAGCGCCTCGGAGACGAAGGCTACTACGGCACCTTCGAGGATGCGGACGCCCTGCTCGACGCGGGCTTTGACCACGCCTGGGCCCTCATCCCGGCGGCCGCCTTCTCCGGCCTCTTGGGCATCGTGCCCGGCTACAACTGGACGGATCCCCACGTCGCCGAGAGCTATGACGCCGCGACCCTGCTCTCGCTCGGCGTGGTCACCGAGTACGGCAGCATCGAGGCCTTCGCAGAGGGGCGGGATGTGCCCCTCGCCGCGATGCAGGACACCTTCGATCGGTATGACGCCCTGGTCGAGCTCGGCCTGGACGACGACTTCGGCAAGAACCCCGACCTGCTCGTCCCCTTCGGGGATGGCCCGATCTACGCCATCGAGCTCCGCCCGGGGGCTGCCAAGGCCTTCGGCGGCGCCCTCACCGACAGCCACATGCGGGCCCTCAACCGCGACGGTTCGGTCATCCCCGGCCTCTATGTGGCCGGCGAGGCCGCGGGCTTCCTGGGCACGCCCTCGATCGGCTGGGGCTTCAGCGGCTCCGTCTCCGCCTGCCTCTGGGGCGGGCGGGTGGCGGGTGGCTTCGCGGCCGCAGAGTAAGGCCGGCGGCCTCAGCGCCGGGAGCGGGATGCGCGGCCCGGAGCTACAATTGGCCGATGCACCCGATCCACCTCGCCCTCATCACCCTGTGCTTCGCCTGCGCCGCTCACCCCAAAGGGGGAGGCCCCGAGGGAGACTCGGATGCCGACCCGGACACGGACGCCGATACGGTCGCCGACACCGACTCCGACAGTGACACCGATACGGACGCCGACTCCGACAGCGACACCGACTCCGACAGTGACGCAGATCCCGCCGCGTGCGGCGAGTACTCCGCCGCGAACCTGGTCGGTGCCCTGGGGGTCTACCGCTACAAGGAGTCCGCGGAGTCGGAGCTGGGCTACGGGGGCACCTATACGAGCCTGACAGAGTCCTGGGATCCCTCGACCGGCCGGTCGGTGATGTCGTCTGAGTCTTCGGTGTCCGGGTCGACCTTCCGCAGCTACACCAGCACGAGCGAAGGGGTGTACCGCTGCGACGCCGATGGGCTGTGGTTGGAGTCCTATTCTCTCGAGTGGGCCTATGAGACGACCAGCGGGTACACGGACGAAGGCTGGATGGAGATCAGCTATGGGGACTATCTCCTCGTGGCCGCGCATCCCGAGCCGGGAGACCGCTGGACGGCCACGGGCACCTACTCCTACACGGGCTCTTCCGGTTCAGGAAGCACGGCCTACAACATCAATTTCGACGTGGTCGAAGCAGACACTCGAACGGTCCCGGCTGGCACCTATCCCGTGCTCCGCGTCCGTCGGAGCGACGGCACCTCGAACAGCGACTTCTGGATCTCTCCCGGGATCGGCACCGTAGAGAGTGAATATGCAGAGCTCGAGCTTTGGACACCTTGAACGTCGCGACCCGCCAGCCAGCGCAGGGCGTTCGCAGCCCCGCGGGGGCGGCGGGAGGTGGTGTGCCCCGCGGGCGTCCCCGTTCTGAACAGAGTTGAACACCAGGCCTCCCGGACCGCCTCAGCCGCGCCGCGGCCCCCCCTCCGGCTGGCACAGGGGTTGCAGTGTCCTCCAGCGGGGCGCGGCGTCGGCGCGCCCGGCGGCGCGCTGGCCCGCCTCACCGCACCGCGGTGCCCCGCATTTGGCCCCCGCTTCCCGATCCGTCCCCCGGATCCAGGTGGACTCCATGAAGCTACGACCATCCCCGCGAATGACCGTCCCCGCCTGGCTCACCGGCCTGCTGCTGTGGGCGGGCTCCGGGTCGCCAGCGGCCGCCGCCGAGCGGCCCGCCCCCGAGGAGCCGGCCCCGCACCAAGGGGCCTGTGAGGTCAGCGCGAGCGGAACCACGGTCCAAGTCCGAGGTGGGACCGCCTATTGGCAGCGGGCCGCGCTTCGGGAGCAGCGCGTCACGGACTGGGTGTCCGCCTACGACGGGGACGGGGGGTTGTCCTATGCCCTCTTCCGACGGGTCCGCGTGACCGGTGAGGCGGTGGAGGTGCGCCCCCTGTTCTTGTGGCAGACCCTGTCCATCGACCCCGCGTCGGGGGACATTCGAGGGCGCCTCCACCGCCGGGTCGCCTCCCTCGAGGGAGCCTGCAGCACGCAGGACATCGCGCTCGGCCTCCTGTCCCTGTTGCAGCTCGCCGAGGAGCCCGGCGCGATGAAGGCCGGTCGAGCCGCAGACGGGCTGGTCTCGAGGGCCGTTGAATACGCTCCGCCACCGTGACTCGACAGGGCGGCGGAGCGAGCTGGCCCCCCTCGTTCAGCCCAAACCCGGCCACCGCCGCGGTGCGGCGCGAGTCGGGAGGTACCGGCTGGCCTCGATGAGCCGGAGCACCGCGTCCTGGTTGTCGATGAGCCGGCGCCGCTGGAGCTCGGCGAGCACGTCGCGGGAGAGACAGAGTAGACCAGATGGGAGTCGAACCCACAAAGAACCTGATTTTAAATCCGGCGCGTTTACCGTTTCGCCACTGGTCCGGTCCAGCGATAACCGAAGGCCTCCGGGGAGGCCAACGGGCGCGGCTCCCGGCCGCCGCCTCAGCTCCGGCGGAGGGGCAGCAGGGCGCGGAGGCGCGCGTCACGCAGCCCGATGCCCGTCCAGAGGAGGACCGCGACCACGACCGGGGCGACGAAGGCCTCTTGCGCCGACACATGCGTGGCCGCCGCGCCGCCGAGGTAGGCGGTGGCGAGGATGGTCCCGAACACCGCCGTCTGGGGAACGAGGCAGGATAGCCTCCGCCCCCAAAGCGGACCCCTGCGGCTCGCCTCGCCCCCCCCTCCTTGAGGTCCCTCCCGATGGCATCGACCGCGCACAGTGAGACCCTGCTATACCGACTGGCCTCGCTGGCGGGAGAGCGGCCCGATGAGGTGTTTGCGGGCGCGCGGGTGTTGATCCTCTGCGCAGCGGGGCTCGAGTTCGGCTCGAGTTCGTCGACGCCTTCTGGGCCTGCCTCCACGGTGGCTTGATCTCCGTCCCGGCCTATCCGCCCGAGCCCACCCCGCCGCGAACCTCATCCCCGCCGCCCTCGACCTGCAGGCGGTCGCCCCGGGCGAGGCCCTGCACCCCATGCTGGCCGCCCTGCGCGGGCTCCTACCCGCGGAGCAAGCCGCGGCGGCGCAGGCCCTGGTCACCGGGGAGCTGGCCGCGGTGTTCGGCTCGAGCGCCGGCGACATCCCCGACCGCAAGGCCTTCGACGCCCTCGGCCTGGACTCGCTCATGCGGGTGGAGCTGCGCCCCCGAGTGGCGCGCCGCGCTCGAAGAGCCCGGCGGCCCCCACGAAGGAGGCCGGAAGCCTCGCCCAGCGCGTCCAGCTCCTCGGGCCGCACCTCGAGGCCGAGGTCCGGAAGACGCTCGGCCGGTCGAGCATCGACCCCGCCTCCGCCATCAAGGCGCTGCGGGCGGGCGGTGGTGACCACCGCGCTCATGCCCGACGTGAAGGACAACGCCCTCTATGCGTTCACCGACACCATCTTCGCCCTGACGCCGCTCCGCTTCCAGGGGCAGCGGCTGCAGATGGAGTGGCACTTGAAGAACCCGGGCGCGCCAGAGTCCGCGCGCCGCGCCCTGGAGCCGCGGGGGCACCTGCACCGCACCCTGCTCCGGCGCATGGTCGAGTACTACGTGGAGCTCGGCCAAATGCCGAAGCCCCAGCGCTTGCCTCGCCCCTGGGCGGGTGTACCTACTTCCCTTCCCCCGCCGCCCCTCGGAGCTCGCCATGAGTGACCCCGCTGCCCCCTCCGTCGCCCAGACCGCCACGCCTGCCACCGAAAGAGTGGGCAAGTGCCCCGTGATGCACGGCGCAGCGCAGAACGCGGCCAGCGGCGCCCGCTCCAACCGGGACTGGTGGCCCAACCAGCTCAACCTGGGGATGTTGCACCAGGACCCTCCGGCCGGCAACCCGATGGGCCCTTCGTTCAACTACGCCGCCGCCTTCGCCGAGCTCGACCTCGCCGCCTTGAAGGCAGACCTCAAGCGGCTGATGACCGACTCGCAAGACTGGTGGCCCGCCGACTATGGGCACTACGGGCCGCTCTTCATCCGGATGGCCTGGCACAGCGCCGGCACCTACCGCATCCACGACGGGCGAGGCGGCGCGGCGTCGGGCACCCAGCGCTTCGCCCCCCTCAACAGTTGGCCGGACAACGTCAACCTCGACAAGGCGCGCCGCCTCCTCTGGCCGGTGAAACAGAAGTACGGAGAGCGCATCTCCTGGGCTGACCTCATGGTCCTCGCAGGGAATTGCGCCCTCGAGTCGATGGGCCTCCCGACCTTCGGCTTCGGCGGCGGTCGGGTGGACGTCTGGGAGCCCGAGCAGGACATCTACTGGGGCAAGGAGGCCGACTGGCTGGGTGACCAGCGATATTCGGGGGACCGTGAGCTCGAGGACCCCCTCGGCGCCGTCCAGATGGGCCTCATCTATGTGAACCCCGAGGGCCCCAACGGCCACCCCGACCCCCTCGCCTCGGGCCGCGACGTCCGCGAGACCTTCGCGCGCATGGCCATGGATGATGAAGAGACGGTGGCGCTGATCGCGGGCGGTCACACCTTCGGCAAGACCCACGGCGCCGGTGACGTCGCCCTCGTCGGCCCCGTGCCCGAGGGCGCCGCCCTCGAGGAGCAGGGCCTCGGCTGGAAGAACGCCCTCGGCAGCGGCAAGGGCGTCGACACCACCTCGAGCGGCATCGAGGGCGCCTGGAAGCGCAACCCCACCCAGTGGGACTCTGGCTACCTCGACACCCTCTTCGGCTACGAGTGGGAGCTCGTGAAGAGCCCGGCCGGCGCTCACCAGTGGCGGGCCAAGGACGTGGCCGAGGCCGACCTCGTCGCCGACGCCCACGACCCCACGCGGAAGCACGCGCCGATGATGACCACGGCCGACCTCTCGCTGCGCTTCGACCCCATCTACGAGCCCATCGCGCGGCGCTTTCATCAAGACCACGCCGCCCTCACCGACGCCTTCGCCCGCGCCTGGTTCAAGCTCACCCACCGCGACATGGGGCCCCTCGCCCGCTACCTCGGCCCCGAGGTCCCCAAGGAGGCGCTGATCTGGCAGGACCCTGTCCCCGCCGTCGATCACCCGCTCATTGACGCTGCGGACGTCGAGGCCCTGAAGGCGCGCCTCCTCGACGCGGGGCTCAGCGTGGCCACGCTCGTCTCGACGGCCTGGGCCTCCGCCTCCACCTTCCGCGGCTCCGACAAGCGGGGCGGCGCCAACGGCGCGCGCCTCCGCCTCGCCCCGCAGCGGGGCTGGGAGGTCAATGAGCCGGCGACCCTCGAGCGGACGCTGTCGGTGCTCGAGGCCATCCAGGCGAGCTTCAACGCCGCGCAGTCCGACGGCAAGCGGGTCTCCCTGGCCGACCTCATCGTCCTCGGCGGCTGCGCCGCGGTCGAAGAGGCGGCGCGGCGGGCGGGCCAGCCGGTGCGGGTCCCCTTCCGGCCCGGGCGCACCGACGCCACCGCCGAGCAGACCGACGCCGCCTCCTTCGCCGTCCTCGAGCCCCAGGCCGATGGCTTCCGCAATTTCCGAAAGGCCGGGCTGCGCGGCCCGTCCGAGGCCCTCCTGCTCGACCGGGCCCAGCTCCTCACGCTGACCGCCCCCGAGATGACCGTGCTCGTGGGCGGCCTCCGCGCGCTCGGCGCCACCGTGGCGGGGGCGCAGGAGGGCGTGCTCACCGCGCGACCGGGCACCCTCAGCAATGACTTCTTCGTCCACCTGCTCGACATCGGCACCGAGTGGCGACCGACGGCCCCGGGCGCGTCGGTCTACGAGGGCCGCGACCGCGCCTCCGGCGCCCTCCGCTGGACCGCCACCCGGGTCGACCTCATCTTCGGCTCCAATTCCCAGCTCCGCGCCCTGTCCGAGGTCTACGCCTCCGCGGGCGCCGAGGCGAAATTCGTGCGCGACTTCGTGGCGGCCTGGGACAAGGTGATGAACCTCGACCGCTTCGACCGAGGCTGAGCCGCGGCCAGGGGGGTGCCAGGGGGGTGCCAGGGGGGAAAGCCAGGGGGGGGGCTAAGTGGCAAGATCAGCCCACCCCCGCGGCGCCGCGGTTAGCCGACCGGGACCGAGGTCCCGATGCCCATCAGCGCCTATTCCCCACCCTCCCTCCTCCTCAAGCCGAAGCTCTTTGTGCTGAGCCTCAAGCTGTTTGCCGTCATCGCGCTCGGCCTCACCGCCGCGTTGGCGGCCGTCGCCGTCCTCGGCTGTCTGTCGACGGTGGTGATGGCGATCCTCGGCTTCTTCGGCCTCGACCAGGCCACCGCCGACACCGTAAAGGCCACGGTGAAGGGGCACCACTGGGAGCGGACGATCGAGATCTCGGAGCGGGTCCGGGTGAAGGAGGAGGACTGGTGCGCCGACGTCCCCCGCGAGGCCCGCGTGCTGCGCCGAGAGGAGCGCACCCGCAGCGAGGAGCGGAGCGGCTCGCGCACGAAGGAGATCGTCGCCGAGTGGTGCACCTACGAGGCGCTGGAGTGGCGGCGGGGCCCGGCCCAGAAGCTCGAGGGTGACGACAAGGCGCCCCGCTGGCCCGACTTCGAGGCCGACTCCTGCATGGAGGTGGGCTGCCAGCGGGAGGCCAGCCGGCGCCAGGCGCTGTCCCTGCGCTTCAAGCCCAAGGGGGACAAAGACAACGACTGCGTCGTCTCCGACGAGGCAGCCTGGAGACGAATGGACACAGGCGACACGATCACGGTCTATCGGGGCGGCATCACGGGGATGTACACCTGTCGGGACCTCTGACCGGCCGCTCACCCGGCGCAGGCGGGTAGCGGACTCCGAGCGGGGCGGTGAAGATCGGCCCTGCGATCAGAGCGTGATCTCCACCAGCGCCGGATCGGCGGCGATGTCGGCCTCGGTGAAGGGGAAGGCGAACCATTCGCTGGCGGACAGGAGCTCGAGCTGGTCGAGGTACCAGGGGGAGCTCGGCTCGGTGGCCTGGCTGTAGGTGAGGAGCCCCGACGCCTCAGGGCCATCGGGGCCCAGGCGGACAACGTGGACGTAGCTCGCCCCGAAGAGGTGCTCGGGGGCGGTGCCGCCGAGGGCCCCCGTCCAGCCGCGCCAGGTCCCGAAGCCCTGCTCGCTCTCCAGCACGTCGAAGACGCCCTGCGCGCCCGAGCCCCCGGGGACGCCGACGGTGCCTGCAGGCCCCTCGATCGCGTGGGCGGCTCCCCACGGGCTGTCAGCAGACCATCCCGCGTCGTCGAGGGCCAGCGCCACCCGGGCCAGCGCCTCCCGCACGCGCCCCCGCTGGAGCGCGCTCTCGGTGTAACCAGCGGGGGTGCCGAGAGGGTCGGCCCAGTCGGCGGGGGTCGCGAAGAGCTCGGAGGGATCTCCCTCCTCTGTCCGGGCGGCCCAGAGACCGTCAAAGACCAGCGCGCCCACGCTCTCCACTTCGTAGCGCCCATCCCACTCGGCGAGGGCCTCACAGACCGCCCTGAGGTCGACCGCCACGCCGTCCCACTCGCCAGTCGGATCGAGCAGGCAGTCCTCGGCGATCGGCCCGGCGAGGAGCTCAGCCGCGAGCCCCCGCTCCTGATGAAAGACCGCCTCGGCCAGCGCCGCGGTGAAGCCCGGCTCGCCGAGGCCGTCGGCGCCGGACAGGCGCGCCTCGATCATCCGCAGACCCAGGCTGGGGCGCAGCGCCAGAGGCTCCCCCTCGGCGCCGAGCACCCCCGAGTAGCCGAGCAGGGGCGCGGCGAGGTTGGGGGTGTCGTAGGTGTTGTTGCTGTTGGCCACGTAATCGGCGCGGAGGGTGGCCGGGAGCTCGCTCGCCGGCATCGCCCCCTCCCAGGTGCAGGCGCCCCGGCTGCCGTCGAGGACCAGGATGCCATAGGGCCGCACGGCCTCGGCCGTCTCCGAGCCGTTGCAGTCCGCGAGCAGGGCGGCCGAGACGGCCGGCACGTTGGACAGGTCGCCGAACAGCACGTCTCCGGCTTCATCCACCGCGATCGTATAGGACCACGGCAGCCCCTGGACCGCCTCCAGGCTGGCGCGGGCCTCTGCGACAGAGCCGGCCCGCGCGAGGCCGAGGAGCTGCTCCACGAAGCGGGTGTTGTCCTGGTTGATGTCATGGGCGGCGAAGGCCGCGGTACCCGACCAGCCGAGTGAGAAGCCAGGGGCGTCGAGGATCGGCCCGTCCTCGGCCCGAAAGAAAGAGACCTCGCGGGGGCTGTCTTCTCCCAAGACCTCGACGCTGAAGCGCTCCTCGCTGATCGCGCGAGTCTCCCCGTCGACGGAGTAGTGCAGCGGGTCACCCTCCACCAGCGCCAGCTCGGAGAGGGTGAAGCGCGCGGCGGTGGAGAAGGTGAGGCCCCACACCGCGTGGGCGTTGAAGCCGGCGGCGGGCAAGGGCAGCCCCCCGAGGACGGGTCCCATCACGTCGAGCTCACCGGGGATGGTCAGATGGACCATGTAGACCCGGTGGATGCCCGTCCAAGGGAAGTGGGGGTTGTAGAGGTGCAGCCCGTAGCCGTCCTGCGCGCCCTCGCGCCCGATGGCCCAGGCGTTGCTCCCAAAGGGAGGGAGGGCGCGGAGAGGGCCCTCCGCCGGGCTCGTGGCCCCGGATCGGCCTGGTGGACGTGCGGCGGGGCGCATCGCCGCCTCCCGCGCCGCGCTCGCTGGGGCCTCCGTCGCGATGTAGGGCGCGAGGACCTCCCCGCTGGCCACGAGCGCGGTGGCCACCCACATCCGATAGACCTGCGAGACCGTGACCTCACCCTCCATGGCCACCGCGCAGGCGTCGCGGGTGGGGTGGTCGGCGAAGGCGCGATTAATGCCCGCCGCGTAGCCCTGGGCGAGGTCACGCACCTCAGCGGAGCCGGCGGCGAAGCCCGCTTCAATCGCGCCGTCGTCGAGCCAACCGAGGAAGAAGCGGTCCGACTCGAGGGCGGACCAGGTGACCCCGTGCACGGGCAGGCTGGTCTCGCCGTCGGCGCCGAGGTGGGCCGAGAGGCGCCCGGAGACCTCGGCCACCCGCCAGGCGAGCAGGCAGGCGTTGTCTTCTGCGTAGGCGTAGCCGACGCCATAACCGACGCCGTGAAGGTCATCGGCGGTGACGTGCACCACGCCGTGGGTCGTGCGGCGGAGCGTCACGCCCACGACCTCGCCTTCGCCCTCGCCTTCGCCCTCCCCTTCTCCCTCTCCCTCGCCCTCGCCCTCGCCTGCGGGAGCCGCTGCCCCTCCCTTGTCAGCGCAAGCGGCGAGCAGCAGGAGGACAGTGAGGAGAGCGCGCATGGTGGGGACCCCGTAGAGAGCGTAAAGAGCGACGCTTTCTAGCAAGCCCCCCGCGCAGCCGCCCTGAGGCAAGGTGTCGCAGCGCCGGCCGGCCGTCGACTCCTGGACACCGACAGACAAGACCTGCCGTTTGCGTTTCAGGAGAGACGCTCCATTCTCATTCACACGCTTGGAAATACCATCCACCGAATGTGATGGGTGCGCCCGGCCGCCCCCCTTGAGGGCGGCCGCCGCCGCTCAGCGGGTGACGTCCACCTCGAACACACCGCCGCCTTCGTTGGTGGCGGTGCCCGAGACGTGGGTCTCGCCGTCTACGAGCATCACGCCTTCCCCTCCGTCGGACTCGGTGGGCCCGTCGATGTCCAGCGCGAGCCGGATCGCGCCCTCCAGGTCACCGATCATCTCCACGTCCCGCGTGACGGTGCCGGAGAGCGTGCCATCCGGCTGGTCGCGCAGCTTGAGGTCGGCGAGCAGATCTGCGCCCTCCGGCGTGTCGTAGGTCACCGCGAGGTCCTCGTCGCCGTCCTCGTTCAGGTCGACGCGGTCCCGGTAGCCCACCAGCGCGATGTCCAGCCGGAGGCCCTTGTTGTCCGAGCTCCCCTGATCGGCCTGGCCGGTCACGGTGATCGTGCCGCTCACGTCCCCGGTGCCGCTTTGGGCGGCGATGTTCGCCGAGCCGGCCTCGCTGTATCCCTGAAGTCCGAGCGTCAGCGCCTGGTCCACGGCGCCCTCGAGCCCCATCCAGGCCCACTCGGCCTCCTGGTCGCTCGTGATCTGCCCTCTGGCGCATCCCGCGATAAAAATCCACACCAGGGTGAACCGCATGGTCACCTCCTGCCCGCACCTACCTCAGGCCTCGCCGCGGGGTCGAAAAAAATACAGGAACCTCCTATATTCCTGGGAACGGTCATACCCTGCGTGTTCCCGCGTCCAGTCCCCGCGACGCGGCCGCTGCACGTCTGGGCGCGGCGGCGAGGTGGGAAGCTGCCCCTCAACCGCATAGACCTGACGCTTCGCATGACCCATCGCCGCGTCTGGAGAGCCCGTGAAGACCACGCACACCCTGCACATCGGCGATGCCCGAGAGATGTCGGCGATCCGGGACGCGTCGGTGCACCTCGTGGTCACCTCGCCGCCCTACCCGATGATCGAGATGTGGGACGGCGTCTTCGCCGAGCTGGTGCCGACCGTGGCCGACCACCTCGCCGCCGAGCGGGGCGCGGAGGCCTTCGAGGCGATGCACACCGCGCTCGACGCGGTCTGGGCCGAGTGTCGGCGCGTGCTGGTGCCGGGGGGCATGGCCTGCATCAACATCGGCGACGCGACCCGCAGCGTCGGGGGGGAGTTCTGCCTGTACCCCAACCACGCCCGGGTCATCACCGCGATGATGCGCCTGGGGCTGACGCCGCTCCCCGACATCCTGTGGCGAAAGCCGACGAACGCTCCCAACAAATTCATGGGCTCGGGGATGCTCCCGGCGGGGGCCTACGTCACCTACGAGCACGAATACATCCTGGTCTTCCGAAAGGGCGGCAAGCGCACCTTCAACGCCGCCGAGAAGGCCACCCGGGCCGCGTCGGCCTACTTCTGGGAGGAGCGGAACGCCTGGTTCTCGGATGTGTGGAGCGACCTCAAGGGCGCCGGCCAGCGCCTCGCCCAGGATGGGCTCCGCGCACGCAGCGCCGCCTTCCCCTTCGAGCTGCCCTACCGACTCGTGAACATGTACTCTCTCCAGGGGGACACGGTGCTCGATCCCTTCGTCGGCACGGGCACGACGATGGCCGCTGCGTTCTCGGCGGCGCGCAACAGCGTGGGATACGATCGGACCCCCGCGCTCCGGGCGGTGATCGACACCACCCTTCGGGCGTCTGTCCAGGTCGGCCGAGCCCGCGGCGCCGAGCGCCTCGCCGCTCATCGAGCCTTTATCGAGGCGCGAGTGGCCGCGGGCAAAGACACGAAGCACACATCGTTATCCTATGGTTTTCCGGTCATCACTGGACAGGAGCGGAGCCTTCTCCTCCTGGCCCCCGCACGCCTCGAGCTCACCGCCGAGGGCGCCTGGATCGGCACCAGCGCACCCCTCGACGCGGGGCCGACAGCGTAACCGTTGATGCGGGAGCGGGAGGAGCGGCTCGTGGCGCTGGGGCTCATTCGGGAGCTTCCCCCGCCCCTCGACAATGGCGAGCTCGACGCCACCCAGCGGGGCACCTTCGCCGTCATCCTCGGCGACCGCGAGCAGAAGCTGCAACCCTTTGAGCCCGTGGTGGCGCGCTCCGAGCGCCTGCTCAAGAGCCTCAACCACAAGCTGGCGCCGAAGGTCGTGAAGCTCGACGTGGAGGCCGGCTACCGGGCGGTGACGGCCGCCGGCGGCCCCCTGCCCCTGTCCTGCCTCTCGTCGGGAGAGCAACACGAGCTGGTGCTCCTCCACGAGCTGCTCTTCGATGTGGCCGCCCACAGCCTGATCCTCATCGACGAGCCGGAGCTGTCGCTCCATGTCTCCTGGCAGGAGGAGATGATGCGCGATCTCATCGACATCGCCTGCATCTCGGTGAATGCCTCCTCACCAAACCGATGAGCACCCGATTCCCCTCTACCCTCCCGACATCGCCGCCCACCTGGAGCGCTCCCACGCGGCCACGATCGCAGGGCGCGGGCCATCCGAGCACGTTGCGCGGGCGGACGCACCCGGTCGACGTGGGTGGGATGGGAAACGCCCCGAATCCCGGCGTTGGACCGCCTTCACCCCGCAGGTCCACCGCCAGGCGCGCCCGAGTCAGGCGTCCGGCGGTTCACCGCCCGGGCGGCGGGAGCACCACCACGGGGGCTCCCCCAACGACTAAGTCCAACCCGAACCCCACCGTGTCACCCTTCCCGAGCCCGGTGCCAGGCGCGTCAGCGAGCAGGACAGCCTGGCAAGAGTCCCGGGTGCAGCTTCGGATCATCACGTGAACGAGCGGCGCCATGGTGTCGCGGCCCGCTCCCGGCGCGGCCAGGTGGACGTAGAGCACATCCGGGTCAGCTGGGTCCAGGAGTGACGTGAGCCGGGGATCGAGGCGCCATTCCCCCCAGGGGCTCGGCGCGGGCTGCCCGGTAGGGTCCTGGAGCGGGGAACTGGGGAGACCCAACCGGGTCAGCTCCTCCTGGGTCAGCGCCCGCATGGCGCGCGGTCGCCAGAGGAGGCTCTGCCGCCGCACCGCGTCGTCCGTGAACATCAACGCTTCGGGGCCGAACGGCCCGAGCGCGACAAACCCCAGCTCCTCGCCGACCAACACCCACTGGCTCATCGGGATGAGCCGTTCGGACGCCGGGAGCTCGTAGTCGACCTCCCAGGTGGTGGCGTCCTGCTTCTTGCCCGCCAGTGTGTCCGACGCCGCAAGCGCGACGAGCTGCTCCGGCACCACCTGGCCAAGCGGCACCGCCGGCGGGAGCCCCCCGCCCTTCAGGTCGTCCAGCTCAAACTCAAGTTGTTGCCCCCGGGTGAGCGCAACCTGGTCCGGCTGGTTGAGGAGCGCACCACGACAACTCGTCGCGGAGCAGTCACGCAGAGAGAGCCAGACCGCCTCGATCGTAAAGCCGTCCGAGGTTTGGGCGCCGACGACGACGCGCAGATCGTCCGGGTATTCGGGGTGGAAGCGTCCCGCGAAGCGTGGATCCGCGCGCCAGGCGCCCCATCGTGTGCCCGGCGTCGGTTGCGGGCCGTACGTGCCGAGCCACGGCGCCACCTCCGGGAGCCCAGCGGCCACACGCGCCGCGTCGTCAAGAACCCGCACCCCCGCGGGCTCTTGACTCACCCGATAGACGTGGAACCCCTTCCCGTCCACCCAGCCGGCGGAGGGCCCCTGCTCGGCGTCCACGTAGGTGAAGGCGATCTGGCCTTGTACCTCGATCCATCGGCCGAGGGGGAGCAAGTCGGCTCCCACGCCGGGCGCCCAGGCCCCCTCGGGTCCGCGGATGTCGAGCTGTCCGAGATCCGCCAGCCGGACGGCCCCTTCCGGCTGGCGGTTCGCGCACCCGACGAGCGCAGCGAGGAAGGCAAGGCGGGTGAGGCGCACGAAGAACACAGTTGGACCCTCCGGTCGGAAGACCCCCGAGTGTCGCACGCCCGACCGGGGATCAGGACAATCGCCGTCGCATTTCCGCAGAGTTGGTGCCAGGCATGGATGGGTAGCATTCCGGAGTGGAACTGCCGCCGAGAGAGGTTGCCCCCTGATCGAGATGGCCTCGGTCAACCTGAAAAACCCGGTGCCCGCCCCCACGTGCAGGGGCGCGCCCGCGGTCAGCGCCGCCGCGCCAACCCGCGCGCCAACAAGATCCCCATCGCGACGCCCGCCATCGACCCCGGCGCCGACGAGCAGCCCAACGCGCGGGCCTCGACCCCGTAGCAGCGCTCGCCGCCGACGGCCTCGCGCCCCGCGAGGTCGACGCCGGTGGCCTGGAGGCACACCTCGTCCGGCCTGGCGTCGGCCGGGGCCTCGACCCGCACGCGGATGTTCGCGGGGCCCGCGAGCGGGAGGGTGATCCCCACGATCTCGCCAGACGCCACGTCTGTGACGACGACCATGGCCGGGAAGGTGGCGTCGGGGTCGACCGACACGTCGAGCGCGCCGGAGCTCGCGGCGCCGTCGTAGGTGAGGGGGCGGGTCTCGTCGGTGAGCAGCTCGGGCGCGGGCACCTCAACCGCGACATCGGCGCCGGTGGTGAAGCCCACGACCACGTCACCCATGAGCGGGGCGCTCGCCGAGATCTCGTACGCGGTGTCCGCCGCGAAGCCCGCGCCGGGCTCGATCGTGACGAGGTTGATCCCGGGCTGCACCTGCAGGATCTCAGTCTTCAGCATGTCGCCGCTCTCGACGGCGACGACGGTGACGGTGACCTCGCTCACCACGGTCGCCTCGAAGCCGATGCTGGGCATGGTGTCGACCGGCACACCCTCTGCGCCGGCCCGGGGATTCACCGCGACGACGGCGACGCGGGGCTGAGCGGCCACGTCGGCGCGGGCCGAGGACAGCGCGAGGGGCAGCGAGAGGGCGAGGGCGAGCGACATGGGGGTGCCTCCGTTCGACCAACCACGCAAGCGGCGTACCGCACCCCCCTCCTACCCTGATCCCGCAGCGGCCGCGGCCGCGCGGTCCGTCTGCCCTGTTTCCAGGCCCCCTGTGCGGCAGAAGGGGCAGATGAAGCGCAGGCGCCTCCGGCCCTCCTGGGGCGAGATCCTCTATCGGGTGTTCGCGGAAGGACGCCCCGTCGGGGCGGTACGCCGGGAGAGCGAGGGTAGCGGTGACCTGTGGTAGGCTGAGCGCCATGACCGCTCCCCGCCATTCATGCGCCCTATCTCCTGCGACCGGATTGCGTCGCCGCAGACCGGTTAACTGCAGAGTCCTGACCCCGCCGGTTTGGAAGCGGAAATTGTCCACCCCCGGCACTCTTTTCCCGATGGACTGCGGCGACGGACGCCTATCGAGGGTCGGATGTGCCCTTCTTGGTTCCGCACTATTTTCATTCGGCTGTGCCGACAAGACAAAGCCATCTCTCGATCCAGACTTTTGCCAGCACTTGGGCTCTCCCGAGTCAGAAGACGGGTATACAATTCTCGGTTACCCGAGTCAGTCCGTTCCAGAGCGGGGTCAGTGGTTCTGGGCCGGGCACTACAAAGGCACCGAGTACCTGGTCGAATTCTCCTTTCCCATGGAGTACGTTGGCTTCGAGGGTCCTGGCCCACCCTCGACCTGTGAGGACGTTGGTCCAATCGACATAACCGTCAGAGATTATCTGTCTCCCGGCGACGTGTTTATTCATGCGCGCGCCGAATCGGATGACTCAGAATCTGAGTGGTGCTACTTCGAAGGCGACTCCGGAACGGTAAACGTCAGCATTGATTGGGTCCCGCAAGACCAGTGCGCGAGGGGTGACATGCGATTTGGGTTTCGCGACGTCGTGGCGACACCGCGCGGCGATTGCAGGCAAGATGTAACGACAATCGAATTGAACTGTGATTTTCAATACACTGACATCAATTTCTACCACATCCAAATTACCCGAATGAAGTAATCATAGACTGACCGCTGTGTCTCGCGAGATCCCGTGGAGCGGATCGGATAGGAAGGATGAATGCCCTCGGACGACCCACGGGGAACGGACTCTGGTCGCCCCATGGCCCGCCCTGTCACCATCCGCCTTCTCCCCTGCTCGGGCGGATGCGGGCCCCGGCGCGTTCGGCGATCGGCAAGGCCCCTGGAACACTCCCTACATCGGCCTCGCCTCGGTTCCGGGCACCCACAGGCGCCGACAGCCCGCCGCGGCGTGTCGTAGACTGGCCCGATGCCGACCTCCCCCACTCCCCGCACCCCCGCTGACCGTTGGCTTGTCCGAAGGTCACGCCCCCTGCTGCTCCTTCTGGCCCTCGCCGGCCTCCCCAACGAGGCGCTCGGCGCCGACCCCCTGCTGCGGCCGGAGGACCGGACGGTGGTGCTCCAGGCCCTGGCCGCCGCCGATCTGACCGCCGCCGACCTCGCCTTTGAGAAGGACAGCCTGCAGTCGGACGGCAACCGACGCGACCGCTGGCGCTTGCCCGGCATCGAGGCCCTCCTCCACGATCCGCTCTCGATGCCCACCGACGCGGCGCGCTGGAGCGGCGCCCTGTCGGAGGCCGCGGGGGAGCCGCTCGCGGCGCTCTCAGCGGTCAGCCCGCTCTACCAGGAGTCCCTGCGGGTCTACCCGGTCCCCGCGACGCCCTGCGCGCCGGACCGCGCCTCGCGGCGGGCCTGGCGAGGCCTCGATCCCCGGCTCCAGGCCGCGATCTGTGACCTCCTCGGCGCGCCCGTGACCGACGGCCTGTCCGGTTGGAGCCCCGAGGAGCAGGAGACGCTCCGGACCCTGCTCGCGCCCGACGGCGAGGATCGCTGGGACGCCACGGAGACCCAGCGCCGCAGCCTCGCGCTGCTCGGGGCCCTCGAGCGGCGGCCCCTCGACCTCACGAGCGCGGCCCAGGTGGTGGCCCGGAGCCTCCGGGTCGAGGCCGCGCTGGGCTCCCTCCCCGCCGAGGCCTGGCCGACCACCCGGACAGACCTCACCTTCGGCGACCGTGTCGTGCAGCTCGGCAGCCTCGGCGCCGACCGCTTCGACGCGGCTCTGACCCTCGATCCGGGCGGGGATGACCTCTATCTGGCGCGCCCGGCGCTCGTGGAGGTCCACCTCGACCGCTCGGGCGACGACCGCTGGACCGGCGGCGACGGCACGCTCGGCGGCAGCGTCGGCGGGGTCTCGGTGCTCATCGACAGCGCCGGGAATGACTCCTATCGGGCGCTCGAGGGGGACCGACCGGCCAACGCCGCGCTCGGCGCCGGGGTGCTCGGCGTGGGGATCCTGCTCGATCGCGGGGGCGACGACAGCTACCGCGGGGGCGCCACCACCGAGGGCGCCGGCTTCGGCGGGGTGGGGCTCCTGCTCGACGCCGCCGGCTCCGACACCTACGACGCGGCCGGCTACGCCCAGGGCTTCGCCGGCGTCCGCGGGGTCGGGGCGCTCTGGGAGGGCGGCGGAGACGATGTCTATCGTGCGGGCGGGCGGTATCCCGACATGCCCACTCGCCTGCCCGACCACACCCTCTCCCTCTCGCAGGGCTTCTCCATCGGGCTCCGCCCCGACGCGGGGGGCGGGCTCGGGCTGCTGGTCGATGACAGCGGAAACGACGCCTACGTGGCCGACCTCTTCGGCCAAGGCTGCTCCTATTGGTTCTCCCGCGGCTATCTGGTCGACCGACTGGGGAATGACCGATACGGCATGTACCAATATGGACAGGGCTCGGGCATTCATCTCTCGGTGGGCGGCCTCTTCGATCTCGCGGGGAATGACGCCTACTCCGGCGGCAACATCGTGCAGGGCAGCTCCCATGACCTCTCGGTGGGCTGGCTCATCGACCGCAGCGGCGACGACCTCTACGCCGGGAATTCCACGGCCCAGGCCGGCTCGCTCACCAACTCCACCACCTTCTTCCTCGACCTCGCCGGAGACGACGGCTACCTCGCCCGCCTCGCGCCCTCCCGCGGACAGGGGCGATACGACCGCAGCCGCGGCTCGATCGGCGTCTTCATCGACGGCGCGGGCGCCGACCGCTACGACGGGCCCCCTGGCGACGACGCCGTGGCCCAGCCCTGGGTCTACGGCGTGGCGATCGACAATCCCGCACGGCTGCCCCCGCCCGATCCGCAGGGGGCGCTGCCGCCGATGCGCGTGCTCCGCGACCCGCCGCCCGCCGCCCCCTCCGGGCGCCCCCCGGCCTCCGCCGACGCCCTCGCCGACCTCGCCCGCGCCGACTCGGTGGGCTGCGCGGCCCCAGTGGAGTGTGCCGCCGCCCGTGCCGAGCTCGTCCAGGGAGGCCCCGCCGCCTTCGCGCGGCTCCTCCCCGCCTTGGAGCGGGACATCCTGGCCGAGTGTTACACGCTCGACGCCCTCTTCCGGGCCCTGCGCTCGCCCGCCGCCGACCCCGCGCTCCAGTCCACCCTCCTCGCCTACCTCGCCGCAGGCCCACCCTTCTCCGCCGAGCGCTGGGTCGTGCGCTGGCTCGGGGAGCTCGGGGTCGATCCCGCCGGCACCGCCCTCGCGCTCGAGCCCCTCGTCCGAGACGGCGGCCCGCTGCTCCGAGAGGCCGCGGCCACCGCGATCCTCGCCTGGAAGACCGATCCGCCCCTCCTCGACCGGCTCGCCCATGATCCGGAGCCGGCGGTGCGCGCGGTCGCCGCCCTCGCCCTCGGCGCCGCGAAGGTGTCCCCCGACCGCCTCCTACCGCTGCTCCTCGACGAGAGCGCGCTCGTGCGCTTCAACGCCGCCGAGTCCCTCACCACGCTCCCCGTCGAGGTGGCGCGGCCGGCGCTGGTCTCCCTCTGGCGGGCCGGCAACTTCCCCACGCCCGCCGCCCGGCGCCTCGTGCTGGAGCTGCTCATCCGCGTCGGGGGCAAGGAGGTGGCGCCGCTCATCGCCTCTGTCGCGGCGGCCGACCCGGACCCCTGGGCCCAGCGAAAGGCCCGGTCCGCCCAGGCGGCGCGCCCGCCCTGGCGCCCCTGAGCAGCGGCGGCCGCTCGACCGCGCTCAGCTCGCGAGGCCCACGATCTCGGCCAGCAGCGCGCTCGAGCGGGCGCGGCCGCGGGCCTCGACGGCGGCGAGCGTGTCGGTGTCGCTCATCACCTCGAGGACCTCGGCGTAGAACTTGATCTTCGGCTCGGTCCCCGACGGCCGGGCGAGGACCCGACCGCCGTCCTCGAGGTCAAAGGCGAGCACGTCGGCGGCGGGGAGATCGATGAGGGTCTCGGCGCCCGTCTGGAGGTGGCGACAGACCTGCGCCGACAGATCCCGCAGGCGAAGGACCGCGGCGCCGCCCAGCGTCGAGGGCGGGGAGGCCCGGAGGCGCGCCATCATCGCGCGGATCCGCTCACCCCCGTCGAGGCCCGGCAGCGTGATCGAGCGCTGGCCGCCCCCCGCGTAGCCATACCGCCGATAGACCGACTCCAGGTGCTGCAAGAGAGTGCGCCCCTCGGCCTTACACCAGGCGGCGAGGTCGAGCATCGCGAGGGCGGCGCTGACCCCGTCTTTGTCGCGCACGACGTCACCGAGAGAGTAGCCGAGCGCCTCCTCGAAGCCCATCACGAAGTCGCCCGGATAGGCGATGGCCGCGTTGGCGATCCACTTGAAGCCGGTGAGCGTCTCGGCGTAGTCCACACCATGGGCGTCCGCGACCCGGCGGAGCAGGCTCGTGCTCACGATGGAGGTGGCGACGAGGCGACGCGCGCCCTGCGGGCCGTGGGTGAGCCGATCGTCGGCGAGCAGCACCCCCACTTCGTTCCCGCTCAGGACCCGCCAGCCGGCCCCGTCGGGGATCGCCACCGCGAGGCGGTCGGCGTCGGGGTCATTGGCGAGGATGAGCTCGGCCTCCGACCGGCGGGCGAGGGCCAGCGCGAGGTCGAGCGCGCCCGGCTCCTCGGGGTTCGGGAAGCGCACCGTGGGGAAGAGCGCGTCGGGGTCACGCTGCTCGACCACGGGGATGAGCGGGGCATGGCCCGACAGGGCGACCATGCGTGACAGGGGCGCCCAGCCGACCCCGTGCATCGCCGTGTACACGGCGCGGAGCCCCACCGAAGGGTGATGGACACGCCCCGCGAGGACCCGGCGGCTGTAGTCCTCCCAGACGGCCGGCGGCGGGGCCTGGAGGCGGGGATCGCCCACCCAATCCGCGAAGTTCGGCGCCGCGCCCGCCGCAGCGGCGCCCGTTGCGCGGAAGATGGCCGAGATGCCTCCGTCATGCGGCGGGATGATCTGGGCCCCGTTCTCCCAATAGACCTTGTAGCCGTTGTCCTCGGGCGGGTTGTGGCTGGCGGTGACCATCACCCCCGCGGCGGCGCCGAGGAAGCCGACAGAGTGGGCCAGCTCCGGCGTTGAACAGACGGCCTCGAAGAGCACGGCGCGGTAGCCCTGCCCCATCAGGACGGCCACGGTATCCTCAGCGAAGATCCGGCTGTTCTTACGCCCATCGTAGCCCACAACCACGCCGCGCTCGGTCGCGTTCGCCAGGCTCGCGTGGAGGTAGCGCCCGAGCGCGCTGGCCACGAGGCGCACCAACGCGCGGTTCATGCAGCCGGGCCCCGGACCGAGCCGCCCGCGGAGGCCGGCGGTGCCGAACTCGAGCATGGCGCCGAAGCAGGCCTCGAGGGCCGCCGCGTCCTGGCGCTCGATCAGGGCCTCGGCCAGGTGGACGGTCTCGGGGTCGGGGTCGGCCGTCATCCAGTCGCGGGCGGCCGCGATCAGGGCGTCAAGGGGGCTGCTCACGGGACCTCCGGGGTGCTCGAGCGAGGGTGGGCGCTCGGTGCGGACCGAGCGCTCGCGCGGTCTACCCACTGAGCGGAGGGCGGTCCAGGGGCGCGCGGCGAGTCTGGCGGGCCGCTCAGCCCCCTTTTTACCCCCCCTGCCGGCCGACACGGAGGGGGGCGCAGAAGAAGCCCTGATCGAGCTCGGCGAGGGCCCGGTCCTCGGCGGGATCGGACGAGATCGCGGGCGGGAGGAGGCGCGGGGGACCGGAGGGCCGCGCGCGGTCTCTCCAGACGAGCCGAGCGTCCGGCCGAGCGACCCGGAGCAGCGCCGCCCAGAGCGAGCCGACCTCCACCTTGCCTTCATCCGCTCGCAGCAGGAGATCCCCAAGGTGCAGCGCCGAGAAGACCCCCGCCGAGAGGGCCCGGAGCGCGGCGAACGGCTCGATCGGGAGCACCTTCAGGCCCTCCACGACCGGGGGCAGGCCCCGCACCCCCTCGGCCCGCAGGTGGAGGGGGGCTCCCGCACCCTCACCCCAGCCGCCGAGCAGCAGGCGCCGCGCATAGGGGCCGGGGCTCTGATTGTCGAGGCGGAGCCGCCGGTCGAGGCCCGCGAAGATCGCGGCGCCGTCGAGCCCCAGGCCGGGGCGGCCCCCCGCGGTGAGGGCGAGGCGGTCGAGCAGGGGGCGGGAGAGCGCGAGCCGGAGGCCCGCCAGGCCCGCGGCGCCGCACCAGGGGCCCTGCGCGAGGGCGGCCCGCTCGGCCCCCGGGAGGTCATCCCAACGGCGGGCCAGCGCCGAGGGGAGCGCCGAGGGGAGCGCCGAGCCGAGCAGGCGACGGGCCCGATCGAGGTGCCGCTCCAGCCGCCCGCTGGCCTCGATCCCCTGTCGGACGAGGTGCTCCCGGGCGTCCCACCAGGCCCGCAGCTCGGGGTCCAGCGCGGCGCGCACATAGTGGTAGAACCAGACCCGCCGGCCTGCGGCGTCATGGCCGAAGAGGGCGCGCACGCTCTGGATCGGCAGCGCGCGCGCCGCGCACAGGTAGAGCCCGGCCACCGCGCGCCGGGGGAGCGCCGGCTCGACCCAGGTGACGCTCCGGGCGCCGGCGAGCAGGAGGGCGAGCGCCTCCTCGAAGGTCCCCGCGAGGCAGAGGACATCATCTTGTGGGCCGACGGCCAAGGCGGCCACGGCGGGGCTGGGATCCGCCCAGCCGCTGGCGACGTCGAGCTCCACAACGACCTCCGGTCGCGGGACCTATCTCGAAGGGGGCGGCCGTCTCTGAATCGAGCCGCGGCAGCCCCCTCGCTGCGGGTCGCGTTAGTCGCGCCGCCCGCCCGGATGCCCCATGACCGCTCCCCCGCCGCCGCCGCCGCCTCCCGTCTGGGTCGGCATCCAAGACCAGCTCATCCCCGTCGTCGAGGCCCTCCGCGGCGCGCCGCGGATCGCGCTAGACACCGAGTTCCACGCCGAGCGGCGCTACGCGCCCGAGCTGATGCTCGTCCAGCTCGCGCTCCCGGACGGGCGGAGCTGGGTGCTCGACGGTCGGGTCCTCGACCTTCGCCCTCTCGGGGCGGCGCTCTGCGAGGCGGAGTGGGTGGTGCACTGCGCCACCTTCGATGTCCCCTTGCTCGTCGACGCCACCGGCGCGCGCCCGCGCCACGTCTGGGACACACAGATCCTCGCGGCCTTCCTCGGCTTCGACTATCCGCTCCGGCTCGACCTCCTCGCAGGCTCGGCCCTCGGGCTGACGGTCGACAAGGGCGCATCGCTCACCGACTGGACCCAGCGCCCCCTCAGCGACGCCCAGCTCCGCTACGCCGCCGCCGACGCCACCGTCACGCTGGCCTTGATGGAGGTCCTGAGAGAGCGGCTGCCCGCCGACCGCCGCGCGGCCGCCCTCGCCGCCTCCGACGAGCTGGCGCGGGAGTCGCTGGTGGCCCCGGATCCGAACCGCGGCTGGCTGAACCTCGACGTCGCCACCGACTTCTCCCTCGAGGTGCGGCGCGTGCTGGACGCGCTGTGCACCTGGCGTGAAGCCGAGGCCCGCAATCACGATCAGCCCGCCTTCTACCTCCTCTCCGACGGCATCGCCCTCGACCTCGCGCGGCGGCGGCCGACCACGCTGAGCGCCCTGCTGGAGAACCGCCGCCTGCCCCCCGCCCTCGCGAAGCGGCACGGCGGCGCGCTGCTCCAACAGATCCAGGCCGCCCTCCGCTCCAGCAACGAGCCCCCCGCCGCGTTGACCCGCGACCAGCTCCGCCTCGCCCGCACCCTCCCCGTCTGGGCCCTGGCCTTGGAAGACGAGCTCGGCGTCGCGGCCCGCCTCCTCATGCCGCCCGAGCTGGCGCGGCGAGTGGCCATGCAGGGCGTTGAAGCCTGGACGGGCTGGAGGCAGGACCTCGCGGGCCGATCCCTCGAGCAGTTTCTGACCGGGGGCTCCTGCATCCGCATTAACAACCTTAAACCAGTCTTGTCGTGAATTCGGAACCCCGAAGACCTGGGTGGGCGAAAAAAATTTTTCACCGCCGCGAAAGATTTCGCTTGTGGGAGGGCTCCGGAGACCGTAGAAGAAAGGTGTGCAGAGGGAGAGCGGCCCACCAGACCCCGGCAAACCGCCACCCTCGCTGACACCCTTCGCGGGGTGATCTTTAGACTCTGGTCCAGTCTCCGTTCGTGCGTCATTAGTCCCCCCCCAACGGCAGTAGGAGCCCACCATGAACCTCATCAACAACCTCATCAAGGACGAGTCTGGCGCCACCGCAATTGAGTACGGCCTCATCGCCGCCCTCATCGCCATCGCCATCATCGCGGCCCTCACCGCCCTTGGCGGCGCGCTGTCGAACCTCTTCTCGGAAGTGTCCGACACCGTGAACGCGGCTACCGCCTGATTCACAGGTCGATTCACGAGAGGGCTCAGCGGGCGCGGTCCTTCAGATGAACATTGAATGAACATCTGGGAGACCGTCGCTCTGTGGACCCTCACGGGCGTGGCGGCAGCCTGGGATCTGTCCGAGAGGCGAATCCCAAATCCGCTGATCCTGACTGGGCTCTTGCTCGGGTTGGGGTTTAAGGCTCAGGCCGACGGCTTCGTCGGGCTGGGCCTTTCTCTTTTGGGGTCCTTCACCGCCCTGCTCGTCCTCATCGTGCCCTTCGCGATCAAGCGGCTCGGGGGGGGGGACGTGAAGCTCGCGATGGTCTGCGGGGCCTTCCTCTACTGGCGGGGCGCGATCCATGTGATCCTGCTCGCGTCCGTGCTCCACGGACTGATGGCCATCGTTCTCTTGACCGTGAACCGCCTGCTCACGCGGATCGGCAGGGCTCCGATGGACCTCTCCCGTCTCCCTCATGCCGTCGGCTTCGCGCTGGCCACCGTCGCTTACACGCTCGGATGGTACAAACTTTTTTAGCCCCACCCCCCGTGCATCCGTGCGCTCCTGTGGTTTGATCCCGGGCGTCGCGATAGCTGGGCGATCCTCGCAGCGGAGACCGTATGTCGCAGCGCCAGCAAACCGGTGGACGACTCAAGGCCACCCTTTTTCTCCTGGGCGCCTTGGGCGTGGCTGGGATCACCTCCTACGGGGTCTGGATGGTGATGCAGCAGGCCCGCGACCAGGTGAAGCAGGCCAAGAACTTCGACAAGGTGCAGGTCGTGGTGGCCAAGCACGATCTCCTCATCGGCGTGCCCATCACCGAGGCGGACATCGAGGTGCGCGACATGCTGCCCGGCTCGGTGCCCGGCGACTACGTCTTTTCCGACACCACCGCCTTCCGCCGCAGCGCAGACCCCACCGATCCCAACGCCAACAACGACCGCCCGCTCACCCCCAAGTCGGTGATCCTCGCCGGTGAGCCCGTTCGATCCGAGCGCATCGCCGGCTTCGGCGGAGGCCTCAACGCGCTCATCAAGCCCGGAATGCGGGCCATGACCATCGAGGTCGGCACGCAGTCGAGCCTCGCCGGCTTCCTCGTCCCCGGCAACCGCGTCGATGTCATCGTCACCATCAAGCCGGACGAGCGCTTCACCGAGGCGAAGTGGGTGACCGAGACCATCCTCCAGGACGTGACCGTGCTGGCGGTGGGCGATCTGCTCGACGGCGGCACCACCAGCAGCCAGATCACCGATGCGGTGAAGAAGGGTACCAAGGGGCAGGCCAAGGGCAAGAAGGGCGAGGCGGAGGACAAGGAGGCGGCCCCCAAGCAGGGCCCGGCCGCACGGAAGTCCACCAAGCGCACCAAGCCCTCCGTCACGCTTCAGGTGACCCCCGAGGACGCCGAGCGCCTCGCCCTCTCCGCCTCCCGTGGGGACGTCCACCTCGTGCTGCGCAGCGACAATGACAACCTCACGGCCGAGAGCAGCGACAGCCGCTTCATGACCACCCGTGAGATCCTCGGCTTCGCTGACGATCCGGCCAAGACCGCGACCATCGTCACCGTGCCGGCGAAGACCACGAGGCCCCCGCCGGAGACCCCGAAGGGGCTGTCCGCGGAGGTGATCCAGGGGTCGACCTCGAGCACCATTGAGCTGGACGCGAGCGGGCAGAAGGTGGAAGAGCAGGGCGGCCGCCGCCGCTGAGCCCCGGCTCAGCGCAACCGAGCGATTGGATTTGCCCGAACGGGCTGGAGCAGATTCGGATGCACCTCAGAAACCAATTCCTCCCCCTCACCGGGCTGCTGCTCGGCGCGCTCTCCCCCGCCTCCGCGTGGGCCGAAGACGCCACCAAGACGCCGTGGATGGACGTCGAGGTTGGACAGTCGGTGATCTTCCGCCAGGACCGAAGCATCGGTCGGGTGTTGATCAGCGACGACAAGGTCGCCGAGCTCAAGCTCCTCGACCAGGACCAGTTCCAGGTGCGCGGCCTCGAGGTCGGCTCGACCGACCTCTGGGTCTGGTACCGCGACGACATGGCTCACCCGGCGAACTTCGAGCTCACCGTCCACCGGGATCTCTCGGGCCTCGTGCGGCGCCTCGACCAGATCACCGCCGGCCAGGCCCCGAAGGTGTACCCCCTCGTCGATCGCATCGCGGTGGACGGCCCGGTGAACAGCGTCCAGACCTTGGAGCAGATCAGCGATCTCGCCAAGATCTACGATCCCGAGTTCGTCAACCTGATGAACGTGACGGGCGACCACCAGATCCAGCTGGAGGTGGTCTTCGCCGAGGTGAACCGCACGGCGCTGCGCGAGATGGGCCTCAACACCCTCTGGGGCAGCGGCACCAACCCGGTCTTCACCTACAACGGCCAGGCCCAGCCCCTGGCTGCCGGTCTCCAGGGCCCGAACCTGACCTACTCGACGACCATCGGGAACCCCAGCTTGAACGGCTACGTCAACGGGGACGGCTCGATGCCTTCTCCCTCGTCGGGCACCTTCAACCTGCTCGGCGTGATCGGCCAGCCCATCAACGTGAGCGCGATCCTCTCCGTTCTGGAGCAGAACAGCATCTCGAAGATCCTCGCGCGGCCGACGCTGGTGGCCCTCTCCGGCCAGCAGGCCGAATTCCTGGCCGGCGGTGAGATCCCCATCCCCGTCGCCCAGTTCGGCAGCCGCATCACCATCGAGTTCAAGGAGTACGGCGTCAAGCTGGTCTTCGTGCCCACCGTGCTCGGCGGCGACGTCGTGGACATGCGGGTGTACGTCGAGGTCAGCGATGTAGACGCCGCCACCTCGATCCGCCTCACGGGCATCGAGATCCCCGGCTTCATCTCTCGAAAGTCCCAGTCTCACCTGCGCGTCGAGAGCGGCAAGACCTTCGCCATGGCCGGCATGATGCACGAGAGCATGCGGGCCACGTACGCCAAGGTGCCGGTGCTCGGCGACATCCCGGTGCTCGGCGCCCTCTTTCGATACGTCCAGCACAGGCGCACGGAAGACGAGCTGATGATCTTCGTCACGCCGCGCCTCGTTCGGCCCATGGCCGCTGGCGAGGTGCCGGCCGCTCCGGGGACAACGGAGGACAACAACCCGAACGACTTTGAGCTGTTCCTGCTCGGGCTCGACCACCGGGTCGGCTCCCAGGCAGCTCAGCCCACGGGCCCGGTCGGACTCGCACGATGAGCCCTTCAGGGCCATCACCTTGGAGGAATTGAGCAGATGCGAACAGGAAGGCTGACCCGAGGCGCCGCCTCCATCGTCGTGGTCGGCGTGTCCAGCAAGGGGATGGGGTTGATTCGGGACTGCCTCGGCACCGAGGCGGTGCTCCCGACCAACTCGACGTCATACGAAGACGCCATGCAGGTGGTGCGGAAGACCCGCCCCAACGTGCTGGTGATGGGCTTCGACGCCAACTACGAAGAGGCCGTCCGCCTCGGTCAAGCGCTCTCCGTAGAGGTCAACGGCCTCCACATGGTCGCCATCTCGGAGAAGCCCGATCCCGAGCGGATCCGCTCGGCGATGCGCGCCGGCTACCGCGAGTACGTCGTCTTGCCCGAAGACGGAGAGCTGCTCCGGCGGGCGGTCCACGACTCGGCCTATACCTCCGAAGATGACGACCAGGGCAAGGTCATCGCGGTGCTCGGCACCAAGGGCGGCGCTGGCGTCACGACCTACGCAATCAACCTCGCCGCCGAGCTCTCGGCCGTCGAGCGGGTGTGCGTGGTCGACCTCGACTTCTCGATGGGAGACGTCGCCGTCTACCTCGACCTGCGCCCGCAGAGCTCGATTCACGACGTGCTGCGCAACCTGGCCCGGCTCGACGAGCGGATGCTCAACGGCTCGGTGGCGGTGCATCCCTCCAAGGTGCACGTGCTCTCGCAGCCGAATGAGATCAACGAGAAGGACGAGATCCGCGGCGAGGACATCCTCCAGGTCCTCACCGCCACCGCCGACGCCTACCAGTACGTCATCGTGGACTGCGGGGGGCGCATCGACGAGGCGACCCTCATCGCCACCACCGTGGCCGACGTGGTGCTGCTCGTCTGCACGCCCACCGTCGTCGCGGTGAAGAACTGCTGGCGCCGCCTCCAGATGCTGGAGCGCCTCGGCCTCGAGAAGGACGCCATCCGCCTCATCATCAACCAATGGGGTAAGGGCGCAGAGCTCAACCTCAAGGACATCGAGTCGAACCTCGGCATCGAGGTGGCCGCGACCATCACGTCTGACCACGCCACCTGCAACAAGGCGGCGAACGTCGGCAAGCTGCTGCGCGACATCGATCGTCGCTCCCCGGCCTGCCTGGACATCCAAGCCACGGTCCCGCTGGTCACCGAGCGAGCCGCGAAGGTGGAGACCGGAGGCGGCTCGAAGCCCTTCTGGCACCTGTTCAAGAAGTAGTCCGAACCGCCTGACCTGACGCACCCTCCACCTGGAAACGCCACGGATGACGCCCTCTCGCCTGATCGACCGCGTCCGCAGGGCCCACCAGCCCCTGAAGGCGGGGATGCCGACGGACTCTGTCGAGTTCGACCGCATCAAGAACCAGCTCCACCGCGAGCTGATCGAGTCGTTGGACTTCGAGCAGGTCGGTCGCACACCCCGGGAGGAGCTCGCCAGCCGGCTCCGGAACACGCTCTCGGACACCGTCGAGGCGCGGCAGCTCCCCCTCAACCGCCTCGAGCGGGAGCGGCTCGTCGAGGAGATCCTCGACGAGATCATGGGGCTCGGCCCCCTCGAGCCCCTGCTCCGCGATCCCGAGATCTCGGACATCCTGATCAACGGCCATGAGACGGTCTACGTAGAGCGGAAGGGCAAGCTACAGAAGTCGGATGTGCGCTTCAACAGCTCCGCGCACCTCATGCAGATCATCGATCGCATCGTCAGCGCGGTCGGTCGTCGTATCGACGAGACCAACCCGATGGTGGACGCCCGTCTCCAAGACGGGAGCCGCTTCAACGCCATCATCCCGCCCCTGGCGCTCGACGGCCCGACGGTCTCCATTCGCCGCTTCGGCACCGTGCCCATCACCGCCGACGACCTCGTCGCGTATGGGTCCTGCCCCGCGCCCTTGATGGACCTGCTCAAGGCCTGCGTGAAGGCCAAGCTCAACATCCTCATCAGCGGGGGCACCGGCTCCGGCAAGACGACGATGCTGAACGTGCTGTCGAACAGCGTGCCCAGCGGCGAGCGCGTGCTGACCATCGAGGACGCCGCCGAGCTCCAGCTCCAAGGCGCTCACGTCGTCCGCCTGGAGACCCGCCCGGCCAACCTCGAGGGGCGGGGCGAGGTCACCGCCCGGGATCTCGTCAAGAACGCCCTCCGCATGCGCCCCGACCGCATCATCCTCGGTGAGATCCGCGGCGCCGAGGCCATCGACATGCTCCAGGCGATGAACACCGGCCATGAAGGTTCGCTGGCCACCGTTCACGCCAACTCTACCCGCGACGCTCTCGCCCGCCTCGAGACCATGATCGGGATGGGGATGCCGAACCTCGGCGACAAGAACATCCGCGAGATGATCGCCCGCGCCCTCGACGGCATCATCCAGCTCGACCGCCTCTCCGACGGCTCCCGCCGCGTCCTCGCCTTCACCGAGATCACCGGCATGGAGGGTTCGGTCATCACGACGCAGGACATCTTCACCTTCAATCAGAAGACGGTGGATGACGAGGGCAAGGTGCGCGGCGCCTTCTTGTCCTCCGGCGTCCGGCCCAAGTTCATGGGTCGCCTCGCGATGGTGGGCATTCAGCTCCCGAGCGAGCTCTTCCGATACCGCCTGGACGTGTGAGGAACGCGATGCCCCCCGTCACGGTCATTGTGGTCTCTGGCGCCGTCTTCATCGGCGTCCTCCTGGTGAGCGGCTTCCTCTTCTGGGGATGGCAGGGTCGTGAGGAGGGCCGGGCCCAGGAGATCTCCCGCCGGCTGGGCACCACCTACGATCAAGACCTCGAGAGCCTGTTCATCCTGCAGAACCGAGACCCGATGGCCGAGAGCTTCGGGGCCTTGGGCACCTCGCTCGAGAGCCTCGTCCGGCAGACCGGCGTGGGCCTGACGATCCAGGGCCTCCTGGTCCGGATGTTCTTGTGGGTGCTCGTCACCACGGTCACCCTCTTCGTGATCACCAAGAGCGCGGTCTGTCTGGTCGGTCTGTTCACGGCGTTCATCCCCGTGCTCATCGCCAACTCGCAGGCGAACAGCCGCGCCGAACAGCTCTCCGAGCAGCTCCCCGACGCGCTCGACCTCATCGGTCGCTCGCTTCAAGCGGGCCATGGGCTCTCCGACGCGATCCGGCTCTGCGCCGAAGAGATGCAGCCGCCGATCTCCTTCGAATTCGCCCGGGTCTACGAGGAGCACAACCTCGGTCGTGACTTCCGAGAGTGTCTGAACAACTTCTCGGTGCGAAACCCACGGAATTTCGACCTCCGAATCTTCGTCAGCTCGGTGAATCTCCAGCGAGACACGGGCGGAAATCTGATCGAGATCCTGACCAACATCTCGCAGACCGTCCGCGACCGCTTCGTGTTCCACGCCAAGGTCAACGCGCTCACCTCCGAGGCCAAGGCCTCGGCGATCATCCTCGGCTGCCTGCCCTTCGTGGTGTTCTCCATCATCTTCGTGATGAAACGAGACTACCTCGCCATCCTGTGGACAGACTCCATCGGCAACTTCCTCGCCGCGCTGGCGCTCGGAATGTTCAGCAGCGGTGCCTTCGTGATGTACCGCATGACCCAGGTGGACGTCTAAGATGGGCATCGATCTCGAACAGTTCGGCGCGGTCGTCGTCGCGGCCACCTTCATCTCGATGGGGGCCCTGTTCTACGGCGTCATGAAGCTCCTCAACCCGGAGCGCACCGCCCGAGACCGCGTGGTCGACCTCACCGGAGGGCGTCGCGAGGCCGACTCCCTCGTGAACATGTCCACCACCGCCTCGGTGACCTCGAACATCGCCTCGCTGGCCCGCCCGAAAGACGAGGATGAGTCTGACAAGCTGCGAAGGGAGCTCGTGGTCGCCGGCTTCCGAAACCGCAACGCCCTCGAGATCTACAGCGTGCTCCGGGTGATCATGC
Organism: Myxococcota bacterium; assembly: GCA_044344255.1. Lineage (GTDB taxonomy): Bacteria > Myxococcota_A > UBA796 > UBA796 > UBA2385 > JBIJDH01. The sequence continues at coordinate 217,939 of JBIJDH010000007.1, read as the reverse complement.
TGATCGTCGTGCCCGCACTGCTCCTCATGCCAGTGCTGCACTTCCTGCCCGACGATCTCCCACGCTTCAAATTCTGGCTCTACACCACCTTCTTCGGCACTCTGGGCGCCTCGGTCGGCTACTTCGGCCCGACGCTCATGCTCCGGTTCCGCCTGGCCGCCCGAAAGGAGACCCTCCTCCGGCCCTTCCCGGACGCCCTCGACCTCCTCGTGAGCTCCGTGGAGGCCGGGCTCGGGCTCGACGCGGCCCTGCGCCGGGTAGCCGCCGAGATGGAGAGCGCCGCGCCCGAGCTCGCCCGCGAGCTCCAGATGGTGAACCACGAGACAGCGGCGGGGCTGCCGCGCCTCGACGCGCTGCGGCGCCTCGACTACCGCACCGGCCTGGCCGAGGTCAACTCCCTCGTCAACACGCTCGTTCAAGCGGAACGATTCGGCACCAGCGTGGCTCGCGCCCTCCGGATCCACTCGGAGCTCGTCCGCAAGAAGCGCATGCTCAGCGCCGAAGAGGCCGCCGCCAAGATCTCTCCCAAGCTCACGGTCGTGATGATCCTGTTCATCATGCCTGCCCTCTTCGTCGTTCTGGTGGGCCCCGCGGGTATCAACCTCTACCGGAACCTGATGCCCCTGCTCAACGGGGGGAGATGATGCGCTCCACGCTGCTCCTGGCGACCGTGCTCCTCTTCGCCTGCGGCAAGAAGAAGCTGCCGACGGTGGTTGAGCCCGCGCCCGCGTGGAGCACCCAGAACGGCCGGGAGCGGGCCAAGCTCGAGCTGGCGACCGCCATGTTGGAGGGGGGCGCGGCGGAGCAGGCCCTGAGCCTGCTCGGGCAGATGCGCGCCGAGGGCACGGACGGCCCCGACATCGACGTGCTCCAAGCGCGCGCCCTCGGTCAGATCGGCCTCCTCGACGACGCCGCCGACATGCTGGAGCGCGTGGTGGCCCGCCACTCCCGCAACGCCGACGCCTGGAACCAGCTCGGCATCGTGCGCATGGATCGGAAGGAGCTCGAGCTCTCCGTGCAGGCCTTCGAGAACGCGGCCCGCCTCGCCGAGGACCGAGCCGACATCGAGAACAACCTGGGCTTCGCGCTCATGGCCGCCGGTCGCCCGGCCGACGCCGTGGCCCCCCTCCGACGTGCGCTGAAGCTCGACGCATCCAAGCCGCTCACCAAGAACAACCTCGGCTTCGCCCTGGTCGCCGCTGGCAAGGAGCAGGAGGCCTGGCGGGTCTTCCGCGCCGCCGGCGCCGAGGCAGACGCTCACTACAACCTCGCCTATGGGCTTGAGCTGCGCGGAGATGGCGCAGCCGCCCTCGGCCACTACAGGTCCGCTCTGAAGGCCAACCCCAATTTCCGCTCGGCCGAGGAAGCCATCCACCGCCTCGCGCCCCCTGCACCGGAGAAGTCGCCATGAGCCACGCCGCGCCGCGCTCCCCTCGCCCCCTCGGGCCCCTCTCTTTGGCCGCGCTCCTGCTCGGAGCCTGCGGGACCCCCACCCACCTCCAGTACGACTTCGCGCGCGCCTACAGCGCCTCGATGACCACTCAGGCCGACCTCAAGCGGCCGAGCGTCGCCAATGACGGCTACGTGCTCACCGGGCGGGAGGGCCTGCTCCTCCGCCAGCGCGTCGAAGAGGAGACCACGGACAAGGAGTCCGGCAAGGCCGAGTCCACCTCACAGTTCGCCGTCCAGTAGGGCGCCCCGCATCGCCCTGCGCCTGCCGGTCGGGTCCGCCAGCACGATGTTGTCGTTGGCGGCCGGAGGTATCGTGGCGGCCTCGATCGCCACGGCCTGGCTGCCCGCCGTGCGAGACTCCGGCCAACGTCAAGAGGCCGACGAGGGGCGCCAGCTCAGCGTCGTCGCTCGTATGTCTTCGACCTTGCTCCAGTCGGTCCTCCCCGCCTACAGCCAAAGCCCCACCCCCGAGGCGCTGAGCGCGGCGCTGGGCGGAGCGCGGATGCCGATGGAGCAGCTGCTCGACGAGGCGCGCTCCACCGCGCAGATCCGTGAGCTGCTCCTGGTCACGCCCACCTGGGACCTGGTCGCCTCCTCCCCCGCCGCCCAAGGCCGCCAGTATGGCGCGCCCCTCCGCCCGGACCTGCGCCGCGCCTGCCGGACGAGCCCCCCCGCCGACGGAGTCGAGCCCGAGCTCGAGCAGGAGCGCCCCGACGCCACCCTCTTCGAGTTCGAGGGCCTCGCCCTCTTCGCGGCCTGCTCCCCGATCTACCAAGACGGCCGCGGCGCGCCGATCGGCACGATCATCGCCGTCGCGGAGGCCGAATACCTCGTACCCCTCGCCGCGGCCCGACGTCGTACGACCTCGCTCCTGTTGGGGCTGAGCTCCGTCGCCGGCCTGGTCGTGATCTTCGGCGTTCGATGGCTTCTCTCTCCGGTTCGAGAGATCTCGGACTACGCCGCCAAGGTGGCCTCCGGCGCGCGCGGGATGCGGGTCAACCCCCGCGGGCCCGAGGAGATCGCGCAGCTCGCCCGCGCCGTCAACGCCCTCGCGAGCAGCTTCGAAGCCCGAGAGGACGACATCCAGGGCCGGATGGCGGTCGTCAAGCAGCTCTCGTCGATGGTCGCCCACGAGGTCCGCAACCCGCTGCAGAGCTTGTCCCTGCTGAGCACCCTGGCCCGCACCGAGCCCGACCGGGACACCCAAGAGAAGCTGCTGTTCAAGATCGAAGACGAGATCCACGTGCTTGAGGGCGTCGTCCAACGCTTCCTCCGCGGCAGCGGCCCCCTCCAGGTCTCCCGCGAGCCCGTGGACGTGGTCGAGCTCGTCAAGCGCGCGGCGGCCCTCGCCGACCCCACCGCGCGAGCCCGCAAGGTCTCCCTGCTGGTCCAAGCGCCGGGCCGCCTCTCGGCGACGCTGGACGGCTCTCTCATCCGCCGCGCCATGGAGAACCTGCTGCTGAACGCGATCGAGTTCTCCGGGCGTTCATCCGGCGGCCAGGTCACCGTGAGCGTCTTGCCGCGCGGCAAGCAGGTCATGCTCATCGTCGACGATGACGGCCCCGGTGTGCCCCCCCACCTGCGTGAGCGCATCTTTCAGCCATATTATTCATCCAAGCCCGGGGGCACGGGGCTCGGGCTCGCGCTCGTGAAGCAGGTCGTAGACGCGCATGGTGGCACGCTGCGATGTGAGGACTCCCCCTTGCGTGGCGCGCGGTTCACCGCGACGCTGCCCCTCGGAGGCGGTGAGACGACATGAGCTCGGGAGTTCGACTGAACCTCCTCGTCGTGGATGACCATCGGTCCGCGGCGGAGGCCATCGCGATCTTGCTCGGCCGCGAGGGGCACTCCGTCGAGGTCTTCTATGATGGGCGCAGCGCCATTGAGCGGCTGAGGTCGAAGCCGACCGACCTCGTGCTCACCGATCTGCGCATGGAGCCCGTAGACGGCCTCGCCGTCGTCCAGGCGGCGCGGGCCTGCGTCCCGCCGGTGGACGCCATTGTGTTCACCGCCTTCGGCTCGGTCGAGACCGCGGTAGAGGCCATGCGCCTCGGCGCCCTCGACTTCCTGACCAAGCCGGTGACGGCCGACCAGCTCTTGCGCCGGGTCCGCGACTACCGAAAGCCCCAGGACGGCTGGGACAGCATCGTCGGTGAGAGCGCCGACACGCGCCGCATCCGCGATGAGGTGGGCAAGGTCGCGCTGGTCCGCAGCACGGTCCTCGTCCAAGGAGAGACGGGCAGCGGCCGCCGCCACATCGCCCGCTGCCTGCACCAGCGTGGCCTCGACGCCGACCGGCCGATGCTCGTCGCCCGCCCGCTCGAGGAGATCCCGCCGGCCCTGCTCCTCTCCGCTGGCACACTCCTCGTGCCGATGGTCGACGAGTGGAGCCACGAGGCCACGCTCGACCTCTTGCGCCAGCTCGCCCCGGTTGAGGCCGGCCAGCCGCCTCGTATCATCGCCACCGCCAGCCCAAACATCGACCTCCGGGCCGCTCGCGGAGAGATCCCTCCGGAGCTCTACTTCCGCCTCGCCGTCATCACCATTCGCTGCCCGCCCCTCCGCGACCACCCCGATGACATCCTGCCCCTGCTCGAACACTTCCTCACCCTGCACGGCAACTCCTTCGGGAAGGTGCCGCCCAAGCCCACGGGGGCCCAGCGAGAGCAGCTCATCCAACACGGCTGGCCCGGGAACGTCCGGGAGGTCGCCAACCTCGCCGAGCGCGCCGTGGTCCTCGGTCACGACGCCTTCAACATGCCCATCCGCCCTGCGATGTCCTCGGTCCTGCCGCTCAGCACGCTCTCCGAGGGCTTCAACCTCACCGAGCACCTTGAGCAGATCGAGCGAGACCTGCTCGCGAAGGCGATCGAACAGACGGGCGGTGATCGCCCCGCGGTCGGCCGCCTCCTCGGGCTCGAGCGAAACACCTTGCGGTACAAATTGAACAAGTACAACCTACTCGATCGATCTTGAATGGACACTGACGCTGAACCGATGGCTCCTCCGAGCGCCGAGGCCGCTCGGGCGGCCGTCCGCAAGGGGCTGATCTCGGTGGGCCTCACCGTGGGCGCGCTCCTGCTGATCGCGTTGGGCGTGCACAGCTCGGGCATCGGCGGAGCCTCCTTCGACGGCCTCCTCCACAGCGCCCGCCCCGGTGAGCTGGTCCTCGCGCTCTGCCTGATCAGCCTCGCCTTCTTGAGCATGGCCTTGCGATGGCGGGCGCTGATGCCGCCCCAGGTCCGCCCGCCGGTCTTGGGGCTCACCGCCATCATCACCGCCGGCCTGCTGCTCAACTATGCGATCCCCGGCCCGGCGGGGGAGTTCGCGGCGGCCTGGTTCGCGCACCGCCGCTATGGCGTGCCCCTCGCCCCCTCCCTGGCCTCGGGCGTCGCGGCGCGCATCGTGGGGCTCACCACCGCCTCGCTCCTGGCCACCGCCGTCTGGGCCGTGACCGAGCTGCCTGTGCCCCCCGGCTATGAGGGCCTCGTGGGGATCTCGGCGGTCTCCGTCGGTTTGGGTGGGCTGCTGCTCGCCCTGCTCGCCGCACGCCCTGCGCTCTGGAAGGGCCTGACCGCCCACGTCCTCCGCCCGCTCCACCGCTTCCGCCGCCTCTCGCGCCTCCTCCCCCGCCTCCAGGCCGGCACGGACGCCCTCGCCGACGCCCTCGCTGAGACCGCCCTCCGCGGCCCGCTCGCTTACGCCCGCGCCGCCTCCTGGGCCCTCGTCGGCCACAGCTCGGTGATCGTGGGGATCCTCGTGGGCATCCACGGCCTCGGTGCGAGCCCGGACACCCTCGGCGTCGCCTTCACCTACGCCATCACCACCTCCGGGGCGGTGCTACTGTTCCTCCTCCCGGGCTCCCAGGCGGGTTGGGACGCGCTCTTCGTGAGCCTGCTGGTGTGGACCGCAGGGCTCGACTGGCCCGTGGCGATCTCCGTCGGGCTGCTCGTACGGCTCCAACAGCTCTTCTTCATGGTCATCGGGGGGATCGCGGTCCTCTGGCTGGTTGGGCCCGGTCGTTCCCCGGCCCGCGCGGCGGCGCCGAAGGGAGGAGGCGCACCGGACGAAGACTGACTCACGGTTGATCGACCGACCGAATTGGGTGGCCCTCTTCCACTTGCGGCCGTTCTGGGATAAAATGACGCGAGGATGAGTGTATCGACGTGCGGTCTGTCCCGACTTCACCCTCGGCCCCTCACCCCACCCGCGCAGGTCCACCGGAGCGCACATGATGGCACCCTCGAAGTCCGCATCCCGTCGCACACGTCGTGGCAACTACGCGCTGATCAGCGCCCTTTCCATGACCGTGATGCTGGCCTTCGGGGCCCTCGCGATCGACTCCGCCTACATCCGGGTCGCCGATCTTCAAGCCCAGGCCGCAGCCGACGCGGGGGCCCAGGCGGCGATGGTCTACCTCCGGCAGTTTGGCGACATCGAGCTGGCCCGCGCAGCCGCCGTCCTCGTGATCGGTGAGAACACCCTCGTCGGCAAGGCCGCCCTGGTCGAAGAAGACACCGACATCGAGTTCGGCCAGTGGGACTACACCCTCCACGAGTTCGACGAGGGCAGCTCCACCGTCAACGCGGTGCGGGTGAACATCCGCAAGACCGAGTCCTCACCGAACGGCACCATCGACCTGCTGATGATGAAGATGTTCGGCACTTCGGCCGGCTCCGCCGCCTCCCACGACCTGGCGGTGAGCGCGCTCCGCTTCCGCGAGATCCTGATCGTGCAGGACGTCACCGGCTCCTTCCAACAGGAGATCGGCGACGCCCGCACCGGCGACCTCGCCTTCCTCGACTACATGTACGACCACCCTGCGCCGAATGACAAGATCGGCATGGTCACCTTCGTCGGCGCGGCGACGCTCTGGACCGGCCTGAAGTCAGTGGAGTCCAACTACTCCACGATCCGCACCCAGTGGGCCAAGCTCGACTGGTGCAACCGGAACTACTCGCCTTACAACCGGCAGCCCCCCCCCACCTACCACAACGCGCCCCAGATGATGGACTGCCGCACGGGCAGCCCTCCGGGGCCGACGTCCCACTACGACTCCGGCACCAGCCAGGCGACCGGCATCAACGCGGCCCTCGACGTGCTGCTCGATCCCGCCGTGTCTGACCCCTACGCCCTCAAGACGATCGTGCTGATGTCCGACGGCAAGCCCGAGTGCATCCCCTCGACCACCTCGTGCAACAACGCGCGCGCCGCCGCAGGGCTGCTGGCCGCCAACGAGGCCGAGGACAACAACATCTCGATCTTCTCGGTGTCCTACAACTCGCCCTTCAACGCCACGCAGTCGGCCTACATGGAGGCCCTCGTCCGCGGCTACGGGGCCTTCTACGAGACCATCGACTCCGCCGACCTCCCGGGGATCATGTACGAAATCGCCACGAACGTGCCCGTCGCGCTGGTGGAGTGAAGATGGCGCTCCATCGGAGCCGCATCCGCGGCAGCAACACCATCGAGTTCGCGTTGATCCTGCCGGTCTTCCTGGCGCTCATCGGCGGGATCATGGACTTCAGCATCTGGTTCTACTGCCGGACCACGATGATGGAGGCCATCCAGGTCGGCTGCCGGGCGGGCTCGGTCCGCTCGCCGACGGACAGCCCGACCCCGGAGGAGATCGCCGCCACCGAGATCAGCGAGCGGATGTCGGCCTTCGCCTTGTTCGGCGTGAACTGCGCCGACCCCACCGACACCCGCTGCTCGGTTGAGGTCGAGGTCGTGGGCTCGAGCCCCGACGCCTCGTTGAAGTGCGGCCTCACGCTGGAGTACCCCGGCCTCACCGGCATGATCCTGATGCCCGAGAGCATGAAGATCTCCAGTCAGACCCTCCTCGAGGTCCAGAGCTGATGCGCAACAATCGGCGTCGGGGCGCCGCGGCGGTGGAGTTCGCGCTCACCGCCCCCCTGCTCCTCCTCATCCTCTCGGCCGTGCTCGACTACGGCTGGTACCTCTCCCGACTGACCTCGGTGCTCCAGGCGGTCCGGGAGGGCACTCGCATCGGCAGCCGCACCGATCAAGCCAGCGGGCCGGAGGCCGCCGCTGTGGCCGCCACCGAGGCCACGCTCACGACCTTGGGCGTCCCCTGCGAGACGGTCACCTGCGACGTCACCGCCACGATGGGCGTGCTCGCCGACATGGACACGATCACGGTCGAGGCCGAGGTCGAGTTCCTCCCCCTGATGGGGATCGTGCCCACTCCGCCCACGGTGAAGAGCCACATGCTGATGGCCATGGAAGACCAGCCCAGCTGGCTCGGCACCGAGGGCTGATGATGCTCGGGCGATGACGGGCTACGCTGTGGCACGGCCCGCCCGCGTGAGGCCCGTCGAAGGGAGTCCGGACATGATCAAGCTGCTGCTGCCCCTCCTCCTCCTGGCTTGTGGACCGAAGAAGGCCCCCGAACCCGCCGCTGCGCCCGTGGCCGCGCCCGTCGCCGAGGCCGCCACGCCCGAGCCCGAAGCCGCCCCTGAGCCCCCGCCGCCGCCGCCCGACGTGGTCAACGCAGACCTCAAGGTGACGATCACCTACGGCAACGGCACCACCAAGAGCGGCCACGTCAAGCGGGTGGAGCGGAGCACCGACTGGTACGGTGAGCAAGACTGGGACCAGGACAAGGGCAAGCTCAAGATCTCGGGAGAGCAGGGCAACTCCGCGAAGGAGATCACCTGGGACCTCGTGAAGTCCATCACCGTCGTGCCGGGCAAGGTCCCGAGCGAAGTGGACTGCGTCTACGACAGCAACTGGAGCCCCTGGATGTACGACTGCACGGTGAAGACCGTGGGCACCGTCGTGCTGAAGGACGGCACCAAGTGGACTGTGGCCAATCGCCACAAGTGGCGGCTCACCTTCGACGACGGCAGCTCCGCCGAGATGTGGCTGTACAAGCACCCGGCCCGCGAGCAGGACTCCCGCGTGATGGAGCTCGACACCGCCAACCCGGAGAACCTGGAGCTCTACACGAAGCTCCAGAACCGGATCCGTGAAGAGGTCAAGACCACCCTCGTCGTGAAGATCGCCGTCGAGTAGCCGAGCGGCGGCGCCGCCGCCGGGCGACCGGCGGCGCCCGCCCCTCAGCCGAAGGCGAGGCGCTCCGCGAGGGAGCTGGCGATGAGCTCGACGATCTCGAGGTGAGCCCGCGCGAAGGGGACATCCTCCGGCGGGTTGAGGAGCTCGAGGGCCCCGAAACAACGGTCGTCCCGGACGACCGGCACGCAGAGGACGGCGTTGGTCGAGAATCCGGTGGCCTCGTCGATCCCCTTGTAGAACCTCGGGTCTCGCGATGGTTGGCGGAGGATGAGGCAAACTCGCCGGTCAATACAAAAGCCGACGATGCCGGTCCGGGCCGGCAGGCGGACGCCGAGGAGGCTCTTGCCATGGGGGCCGAAAGTGGCGACGAAGCGCAGCGCGCCATCTTCGTCCTGGCGGATCGCCGCGCCGGCCTGACCGCCGGCCCGATCGCGGGCGAGGCCGAGGGCCACGTCCCAGGCGATGACGTCGGAGCGGGCACGCTGGATCTGGTCGAAGAGCGCGACCACGCCGAAGCTCATGATGCCATCGTCACCGCGGACCGAGAGCTCGTCGGTGTCCTCCTCCTCCATGAAGCCGTCGTCGAAGTCCTCCCCGGCGACGATGGTGGGCGCGTCGTCGTCGTAGGTCTCGGCCGCGACCTCACCGTCTGAGCTCATCGCCTGGATGACGAAGGTCTCTCCCGAGCGCGCGTCGCGAGCCACGACGGCGCCGCTCGAGAGAACCTCACATGCGAGGCGATCAATTGCCCCAACCTTGTCAAATTGGTCGAGGCCGAGACCCAAGGCCGCCAGCCAACTGCCGGCCTCGATCGCGGTGGGCTTCTCGCCCTGAATGCTGACCAGAAATCGGGTCAAGCGACCGCCTCTCTCCACGCGGCGAATGGTAACTCATCTGCCCCCGCTCTCCGCCGCCCGGGGCCATCAACCGGAGTTAGGGGGCCCGACCATGAGCGCGCCCGCCGACAACCTCCTGCTCCGATTTCGTCGCTGGGTCATCGCCGCGATCGCGTTTGGGGCCGCGATCTACCTCATCGGGAGCATCTGGGCGGGCTTTGACGAGGTCGGCGCGGCGCTGGGGCAGTTCCAATGGATCTACGCGCTGCCCATCATCGGCCTCACCTTGCTCAACTACGGCCTGCGCTTCCTCAAGTGGCATGGCTTCCTGAACCTGCTGGGCGTCAAGATGCCCTTCTGGGAGAACGCGGCCAATTTCACAGCCGGACTGGCGATGGTGATCTCTCCCGGGAAGGCCGGTGAGCTGCTCAAGCCCTACGTCGTACGCGAGCGGACCGGCACCCCGATGGCCCACACCATCCCAGCCCTGCTCGCCGAGCGCATCACCGACGCCATCGCCATGGTGATCCTCGCCGGAATCAGCGTCAGCACCTACTTCGCGGATCAGGTGTGGGTGCTCGTGCTCATCGGCGGGCTCATCGCGGCCGGCCTCGTCGTCGTCGGCAACCACCGCCTCACCGAGCTCCTGCTCTCGATCGGCGCTCGACTGCCCCTCGTGTCCCGCGTCGTACCCAAGCTCCGCGAGATGGTGAGCGCCACCCGCACCTGCCTCGCTCCGGGGCCCCTGCTCTTCGCGGTCACCGTGAGCGTGCTGGCGTGGTTCGCCGAGTGTGTGGGCTTCTGGCTCGTCTTTGCCGGCCTCGACGTCGAGGCCACGCTGGACTTCAGCGTCTTCCTCTATGCCTTCGCCACCCTCGCCGGCGGCGCGATGCCGGGCGGGATCGGCGTCTCGGAGGGCGCGCTGGCGGGGGGCGCCGAGACCCTGCTCCACATCGACAAGGGGCTGGCGGTCGCCGCCTCCCTGCTGATCCGCATCGCGACCCTCTGGCTCGGGGTCGGCCTGGGCGCGCTCGCCCTCTTCCGCGTCTCGAGCCTCCTGGGCGGGAACATCCAGCTCGGGGCCAAGGGCTCCGCCGCCGAGCCGCCGTCGGCGGGCCGGTGAGCGGTCGAGCGGCGAGCGGTCGAGCGGCGAGCGGGGGCCCAAACCCATGAGGCACGGCGTCTCGCGCGGCCTCGCGGCGTGGGGGCGCTGGGTCGCGCGTCACCGAGGCCCGTCCGCGCTCCTCGCCGCGCTGGTCACGGCGCTCCTCCTCCTCGGCTCCGCTCGGCGGGTGCTCGAGGACGGCGTCCCCATCGACTTCACCCCCCAGGCGCTGTTCATCGACCAGGGCGCCGAGGTGGACGCGCTCGAGGACGTCGAGCGTGTCTTTGGTCGCGACGACAACGACCTCATCCTCCTCGTGGAGGGCCCGATCGGGACCGACGCCGGCGTCGGCCTCCTCCGCGACCTGCACGCGGCCATGGAGGCGGGAGAGGCGGTCGAGCGGGTGGACTCCCTCGTCAACGCCGCCCTCGCCACGGGCGACGGCAGCGGCACGATCACCCCCACTCGGCCGCTGGACGACCGGCCCCCCGCCGAGGCCGTCACGCGTCTCCTCCAGGAGCCGATGGTGCGGCGCGCCCTCCTCTCCGAAGACGGGACGGTGACCGCGCTGCGGGTTCGGATCCACCGCGACCTCGAGAAGGTGGCCGACCTCGGCCCGGTCGTCCACGCGCTGACCGACCGCGCCGAGGCCGTGCCGAGGCCGCCCGGCTTTACGGTCCGCCCCACAGGTGTGCCCTTCGTCCGCACGGAGGTGGTCGACAAGATGCTCGAGGACGAGCTCTTCTTCGTGCCCGTGGTCTCGGGGCTCTTCGCCGTCACCATCTGCCTGCTCTTCCGGCAGCTCGCCCTCGGCCTCGTGCCGCTCTTCGCCGTGCTGCTGGCCGACCTCTGGGCCACCGCCGCCCTCATCGCCGGCGGGGCCGAGCTCACCATCCTCTCCATCCTGGTGCCCACCCTCGTGCTCGTGGTGGGCGTGGCCGACGGCATCCACATGGCCTTCCGCTACCGAGAGGAGCTGGCGGTGGACGGTGATCGTGTGGGCGCCATGGGCCGGATGATGGGCGCGCTCGGCGTGGCTTGCCTGCTCAACAGCTTCACCACCGCCTCTGGCTTTGCCTCGCTGCTCATCGCCGAGACCCGGGTGGTGCGCGACTTCGGCCTGCACACGAGCATCGCCATCATGGTGTGTTGGCTCTCGATCATGCTCGGCGTGCCGCTGCTGCTCTCGCTCCTGCCCAACGCCTGGGTGGGGCGCCCCGCGAGCGAGACCCACCCGCGGGCCACCGCGCTGCTCGGCACCCTCGAACGCTGGATCGGGGCCCGACCGCGCCGCGTCATCGCGGGCTGCCTCGCCGTGACCGCCCTCGCCGGCTGGCTCGCCCGGAACGTCGAGGCCGACTCGCACATCCTCGAGATGTACCCCGAGGGGAGCCCCACCTGGCTGGCCATCCGGGAGGCCGACCGATCGCTCGGCGGCGTCATCCCGATGCAAGTGCAGGTCAAGGGGGCCGAAGGCGCGGTGCTGGAGCCCGAGCAGCTCCGCCGGATGCAGGCCCTCCAAGCCGCGATCGAGGCGGAGCCGCCGGTGCGCTGGGCCGCCTCACTCGGCGGCCACGTCGCGGCCCTCCACCTCGCGCTGACCGGAGAGGCCGGCCTCCCCGACTCCCGCGAGGCCGTCGCCCAAGAGCTCCTGCTGGCGGAGCTCGCCGAAGATCCGGTCGGCGCCTCGCTCGTCAACGGTGACCGCACCCGAGCGCGCATCCTCTTCACGCTCACCGACGCCGGAGGGCGGGAGTTCCTCCCGATGATCGCCCGGCTTCGAGGAACCATCCGCGAGCTCTACGCGGGGACGGGCCTCGAGGTCACGCTCACCGGCGACGGCCTCCTCGCCGCGGTCGGGGTCGACACCCTCATCCGCGACCTCACGCGCAGCGTCGGCCTCGTCTCCGTCGTCGTCTTCCTCGTGATGTGGGCCCTGATCGGGAGCGCGCGCCTCGCCCTCATCGCCTTCATCCCCAACGCCCTGCCGCTTCTCTTCACCCAGGCCACCCTCGGGGTGATGGGCGAGCCGCTGCAGACGAGCAACGTGGTCTCGTTCACCGTGGCCCTCGGCCTCGCCGTCGACGACACCATCCACTTCCTCACGCACTACACCCACGAGCGCGACCAGGGGCACAGCGTCGAGGAGGCCCTGCGACGCACCTACGTCGGCTCCGGGCACGCCATGTTCATGACCAGCGCGCTGCTGATCGTCGGCTTTGGCGTGCTCACCATGAGCGGCCTCACGAGCACGCGCTCCTTCGGTCTCCTCGCCGCCGTCACGATGGTCGCGGCCCTCTTTGGGGACCTCTTGCTGCTGCCGGCCCTGATCCGCGTCCTCGGAGACGGTCGAAGGGCCGGCATCGCGCCCCACGAGCGGGTGCCCTACTCTTCCAAATAGCCCAGGGCCTGCAGCGCCTCCTGGGCCTCTCCAGCTTCACCGGGCTCAGCCGGGAGGGTGTCTGGATCGACGAGCTTCATAGCGGTTCTCTCGGCGGCCACCGCCTCCAGGGCCACCCGGGCTTCGTCGGGGACCGGCAGTTTGGTGGGGGATCGTTCCTCATGATCCGCCATGCGGTTGTAGACCTCGTACCGGGGCCCCTCCGCCGTGCTCAGCCGGAAGACAGATTGGCCGGGCAGGCGGATGGCGAACATCTTGCCCTCCGGCCCTCTCGGAAAGCAGCTCAGGAAGGGACTTCGTTTGCAGTGGCTGCTCTCCGTGATGACCGAGTGGTGGCCGGCCTTTGTTGGCTCGACCAGTGAAATTCCCCGCCAGGCATCCCCGGTCTTCAGCCCCACCACCTCGGCCACCGTGGGCACCACATCCGTCAGGCTGACCAGGGCGGGAGAGCGCTCGCCGGCGTGGAGATTGCCCGGCAGCTTGATGGCGAGGGGGACATGTGCTTGCTCGTCGTAGGCGGTGGTGCCATGATCGAACCAGAGCTCCCGCTCATCAAAGCTCTCGCCGTGATCGGCGGCAAAGACGATGAGCGCTGCATCGTAGCGCCCCGACTCCCTCAGCGCGCGGATGATACGCCCCACCTGCACGTCAGCGAAACGGACGGCCTCCACGTACCGCCGCTTGTAAAAAGTGGGCTCGGTGACTTGGGAAATCAATTGATACTTGGCGATTGGCTCGGGTCCGTCCCGCTTTCGACCTTTGTGCGCCTTGATCTTGGAATACGATGATAGAGGACCATGTACATCGTAGCTGTGATACCAGAGGAAGACGGAGCCATTCTGCTCAGACAGCCACTGGAGCGCGAGATCGGCCGTCAGGTTCCCCACACGCCGGTGCCCCTCTGGCTCAGACCAGGTGTCCATTCCCTGGTTGAGGCCCAGCATTGTGTTGAGGGTAAAGCCCGAGACAAAGCCCCCCGTGGCATACCCCTCGTCATCGAGGAGCTCGGGGAGGGTGTTGATCTCTGGACCGAGCACATTCCCACCGCGAAAGGTGTTCAGGGCCACCCCGTGCTGACCAGGCTCAAGACCGGTGAGCAGGCTGGAGAAGGCGGGGCCGGTGACGGTGATCGGCGTGAAGGCCTCGGTGTAGAGGACACTGTCGGCGAGGAGCGTGTCGATCTCCGGCGTGAGTGAGCCGGCTCCCAGATCGGTGCCCACATGGTCGAAGCGGAGGGTGTCGACCGTGAGGAAGATCACATCCGGCTTGGGATCGGCGCAGGCCACCCCGAAGAGCAGGGGCAGGCCCCAGCGCCCTGAGCGAGGGCCGGCGTTCACGACCGGGCCTCTTGTAGGGCCGCGTTCGTAAAAGCCGATCAGTTGCATTTCTGCGTCTTCGTGCTCGTCGTCAGGCTGCAGCTCGTCACCGTCCACGAACAGGAGGTGACCCAGGTGCCCGAGTTGCCGCAGGAGGCCACGCTGTTCTTGAAGCCGGTGGTGAAGGTGCCGTAATCACCGCAGAGGGGCCAAGCCGAGCAGGAGTACTTGCTCGGGTAGAACTTGTCTTCCACGCCGTCGCAGTTGTAGTCGTAGTCGCCGTCGCCGCGGTCGGTGGTCGAGTAGGTCGTGCTGGCGGGGTTCGCGAGGCTGTTGCCGTCGTAACAGTCGGTCTTGTAGGGAGAGCGGAAGACGCCGGAGCTCGCACAGAGGCACTTCCCGACGGTCGAGCCGTAACCGTCACTGTCGTTGTCCGTGTACCACATCTCACAGTCGGTCGCGCCCTCCTCGTCCACCTGACCGTTACAGTCGTTGTCCTGACCGTCGCCGCAGGCCTCGGTGGCCGCAGGGTTGACGAGGGCGTCGCTGTCGTCGCAGTCACCGGTGTCTTCCGAGTAGCCGTCCCCGTCGTCGTCGTAGACGTCGGTGCCGTCGTCGACCACGCCGTTGCAGTCGTTGTCGAGCCCGTCGGTGAGCTCTCCAGCGCCCTGGAAGCAGGACGCGCAGGCGTCGTCGCAGTCGCCATCCAGCTCGGTGTCACCGTCTCCGTCGTCGTCGAAGCAGACGGTGTTGTCGTCTACGACGAGGTCGCAGTCCTGGTCTACGCCGTCACACTCTTCGGTCGCGCCGGGGAAGACGCCCTCGTCGGTGTCGTCGCAGTCGCCGCTGACCTCGACGTAGCCGTCGCCGTCGTCATCGTACCCTTCGGTGCCCTCATCGACGAGACCGTCGCAGTCGTCGTCCCGCTCGTTGAAGTACTCGGTGGCCCCTGGCGCGACGCTCTGGTCGGCGTCGTCACAGTCGCCCTCGGACTCGGAGAAGCCGTCGCTGTCATTATCGATGTCGGCGTAAGCCACGACCTCGAAGTAGGCGGTGTCGGTGTCGGAGAGGCCGCCGCTGTTGGTGACCGTGTAGGTGAGGAGGTGCTCCCCGGCCGAGAGGGCGAAGAGGCAGGAGGCGATTCCGCTGGCGTCCGCCGCAGGCGCACAGAACTCGCCGTCGATCGAGCTCGCGAAGGAGACGGTGAGCAGCTCGACCGGATCGTAAGCGTCCACCACCTTGGCCTTGAACTCGAACTCCACACCCTCGAGCCCGCTCTCGTTCGTGATCGGCCGCGCGACCTCGATCGAGGGGATCTCCGGCAGGTCGTTGATCGTGATCGCCACTTGATCGGAGGAGGAGGCGGTGCGCGAGTCGGTCACCTTGATCGAGATGACATGGTTGCCCGGGCTGAGGCTCACGCTCGAGAAGGTCGACAGGCCATCGATCACCGTGAAGTCACCCTCGAGGGCCCCGTCCACGTCGCTGCCCCAGAGGACGGTCAGGTTCTCATCGGAGTCCTGGCCGTCGGAGACGATCGCCTGGAAGCTCACCGATGTCTTCTCGTCGAAGGCCGAACCGTTCACGGGCGTCTGGATGCTCGCCGACGGGGCTGTATTGTAGACAATCAAGCCACCCTTGTCACCGTTACAGGCGGCCAACATCAGGCTCAGCGTGGTGAAGCGGATCATCATCGACATGGCGTCTCCCGAGACAGCGTGGCGGCCGAGTGCGGCTCGTCCAGTGGCCAGGATAACAGGCTCCTCCCCGACCCACCGCTGCTTGACCCTTCGCCCCACGACCCCCAAGGGGAGCCCGCCCGATGACCGTCGCCCCCTTCCTGGCCGCCGTGGTCCAGCTCAACGGCAGCTCCGACGTCGAGCGGAACCTGCAGCAGGCCGAGGCCTGGATCCGCCGCGCCGCCGCCGCCGGCGCCCGCCTCATCGCCACCCCCGAGGCCACCTCCTACCTCGGCCCCCACGACCGAAAGGTCGCCCTCGCCGAGCCCACGGACGGCCCCACCCACCAGCGCTTCGCCGCGCTCGCCCGGGAGCTGGGCGTGACCCTGCTGATCGGCAGCGTCGGGGAGCGCTGCGAGCCCGGGGACGCCTCCGGCGCGCAGGGCTCCGCCACCCGCTGCTACAACAGCTCGCTCGTCTACGGCCCCGACGGCGCCTTGCTCGCCGCTTACCGCAAGCTCCACCTCTTCGACGTCGACCTCGCCGCCGCCGGGGGCGTCCGCTTCCGGGAGTCGGAGCGCACCGCCCCCGGAGACGCCGTCGTGGTGGCCGACACCCCGGTCGGTCGGCTGGGGCTGTCGATCTGCTTCGACATGCGCTTCCCCGAGCTGTACCGCCGCCTGCACGACCACGGCGCCGACATCCTCTGTGTGCCCTCCGCCTTCACCCTGATGACCGGCAAGGACCACTGGCACCCCCTGCTCCGCGCCCGGGCGATCGAGAACCAGAGCTGGCTGCTCGCCCCGGCTCAGTGGGGGGCCCACGACGACCAGGGGCTGCGTCGATCGTACGGCCACAGCTTGATCATTGACCCCTGGGGCACGGTGGTCGCCGAGTGCGGCGACGCCCCCGGCATGGCCCTCGCCGAGATCGACCTCTCCCGCGCCCTGGACGTGAGGCGGCAGATCCCCATCGACAGCGCCCGCCGGCTCTGCTGAGCGGTGCCGGCCGCGCGGCCCCTCCCCCCCGCCCTTCGAGCCGCCGGCGCGGCGCTCCTCGGCATCCCGCTCCTCGGCCTCACGCTCGTCGGCCACGCCATCGCCGGAGAGGCCGACCACGCCGCGCTCGACGCCGGTGACCTCGCCTGGGGGAGGGCCGACCGACCCGCCGCGCGGGCGGCCTGGACCACCGCCGCGGAGAGTGACGACGCCGCGGTGATCGCCATGGCCGAGCTCCGCTTGCTCCTCGTCTCGGGGAACCTCGGCCTCGCTGTGCACGGCCCGCGCGCCGACCGCGCGCTCTCCGCCTGCCCCACCGCAGATCCCTGGTGTGAGCTGGCCCTCGCCGACTATGGGATCTTCCCCTCGCT
The DNA here is from genome assembly GCA_044344255.1 of Myxococcota bacterium. Lineage (GTDB taxonomy): Bacteria > Myxococcota_A > UBA796 > UBA796 > UBA2385 > JBIJDH01. Next base: position 200,743 of record JBIJDH010000007.1, on the reverse strand, counting down.
CATCGGCCTCCCCTCCGACCTGCACGCCGCCGCCGCCGCCGCCGCCCGCGCCGAGGGGCGCCTCCCCGGTCCGGCGGTCGCCCGGCTCGTCCTCCTCGGTCGCGCCCCCGCCGAGCGCCTCGTCGGCCGCGCCGATCTCGACGGCCTCGGGCGGGTCCTCCTCGAGGGCGGCGGCTGGCCCGCAGGGCCGGGCACCTGGGTCTTGGGGCTCTCCCCGGTCGGCGCGACGGGCCTCGGGGCGGGCGGGGGCCTCCGCCTCCAGCACCCCGACACCCGCTTGCGCGGCGGCTCGCTGTCCGCAGGCCTCACGCTCACGAGCGCTCTGTTCGGCAGCGCGGACCTCTCCCTACAAGGTGCCGGTGACCGCGCGTGGGCCGGCGCGCTCTCGGCCTCCCGCCTCCCGCTCGGCGCCTCCCGGAGCCCCGCCTGGCTCGGCGCCGCCGCGCTGCGCCGACAGCGGACCGCGGGGCCGTGGGAGGCCTCTGTGGGGGCGCTGGCCCACCTCGACGGCGGGGAGGGCCTCGGCCTCGGGCCCGTGCTCCGCGGCGCCCTCCACCCCCGCGACGGCGCCGCCGTGGCACGCCAGACCCGGCTCGGCGCCGAGCTCGAGGGCTCAGCCTGGTCCTACCCCTTCCTCCGCGGCGGCCTGGACCTCCGGAGCGCGCTGCCCGGCGATCCCCTCAGCCTGCACATGCGCGCCACCGCCGAGTGGGCGCCGGTCGCCCGCGCCGCGCCGGTCGCCCGCCTCCCCGCCGCCGGGGGCGGGCCGCTCCTCCGCAGCGGGGCTTGGTCGGCTTGGCGCGACACCGACGCCCAGAGCCTCGTGCTCGAGCTGCGCAGCCCCTCCCGTCACCTCGTCGAGGGGGTGGCCTTCATCGAAGGGGCACGGATCGACGGGCTGCACGGCGGGCTCGGCGCCGGCCTGCGACTCAACCTGCCGCCCCGGCCCCACGCCACCACCCGCCTTGACCTCGCCTGGGGAGACGGAGGGCTCGGGATCAGCGCCGGCCTCGGGGAGGCCTTCTGAGCGTCGCGCGGCGGCCCCCGCAGCCCCACGGCCGATCAGCGCAAGAGGAGATCGACCGTCTGCTGGTCTGCGCTCGGGAACTCGTACTGATCAAACTCTTCGGGGGCGACCCAGCGGAAGGCGTGCACCCGCAGCGCCGCCGGCTCGTCGTCGGTCGTGGCGCGATAGACCACGAGATCCACCTTGTAGGCCGGGTAGTCGTGAGACACCTGCATCGCGAGCGAGCCGACCTCGACGGTGATGCCCATCTCCTCTCGGAGCTCCCGCTGGAGGGCCGCGGCGTCGGACTCCCCGGGCTCGACACGGCCGCCGGGGAACTCCCACAAGAGGGGCATCGTCGCTTCGGGCCGACGTTGGGTGATGAGGAACCGCCCCCCGCGCTCAATCTCGGCGGCGACCACCCGAATGTGCCTTCGACTCATCCTCAAACTCCTGGCCCGTGGGCGCCCTCAATTGCAGGTCCGGCTGATCGCCGCGAGGCGAGCGTCCACCTCTCGGAGGAGCGCCGGGTCATTGGCGCCGTAGGCACGGGCTTCACAATAGTGTACGGCGGCGGTGGAGCGGTCCCCACGCTTCTCGCTCACATAACCAAGGCCGTACAGCGCGGGCCCGCTGCGGGGGTTGGCGTCGGTCGCTTGAGCGAAGGTGCGCTCGGCGGTCTCGAGATCGCCGGCCTCGATCGCGGCCCAACCCTTCTTGATCAGCGAGGCGGCGCCAACCTTCCCCTTCGGCCGATCGGCGGAGGCGGCGCCGGTGCTCTTGCGGGCCGTGGTCTGGCTGGCCGTGGTCTGGCTGGCCGCGACCGCGGGGGGGGCCGCCGGGGCCGCCGGGGCCGCCGGGGGAGCCGGGGGAGCCGGGGGAGCCGGGGGAGCCGGGGGAGCCGCTGCGGCCTCCGACGGCGCGGGAGCCGCGGAGGGCGGAGGGGGAGCAGTCCCCGTCGGGGTGGACGCCGGCGGGGCGGCGGTCCCCGAGCTCGCGGGCGAGGCGGCCGGGACGACGGCGGTCGCAGGCGCCGCGCTGGGCCGGCCCGCCGGGGCGCGGGACTGGTTCCAGAGGTAGAGCGCGCCGATACCGAACACGCAGAGCGCGGCGATCAGGACGAAGTGGATCGCCGAGGAGGGCTTCCGCTCCACCTCGAAGGGATCGGGCTCACCCTCATCCTCGAACCGCGCGGGGCTCAGGTTCCCGGGGTCTGCTCGTGGGGGTCGGGTCGGCCGGGGGGACAGGGCCGGCGCGGAAGACAAGGCCGGCGGCGAGGACAGGGCCGGCGCGGAGGACAAGGCCGGCCGCGAGGACAGGGCCGGCCCCGACGAGAGCGCCGGGCGACGCGGGTCCAGCCGGGGCACCGCCGGCGCCTCCGTGGCGTCGAGCTCCGGGACGAGCGTCGGCGCCGACTTGAGGAGCGGAGGCGCCCACGTGGTGGGCGCATCGGCGGTGGGATCGTCCATCGGCAGCTCGTCCACGCCGGACCCCGGCGCGTCGCCGAAGAAGGACGCGGAGGACGCGGAGGACGCGGCGGGCGAGCGGAGCGGCGCGACGTAGCCCGGCGCCGCCGCGCCCATCGACTCCGTCGCCTCCTCCTCTTCCTCACCGGACCCTCGCGCCGGGAGGTCCAGCGGCGGACGAAGGGGCCAATCGGAGGAGGCCGGCCGAGCCGGGGGCTCCCCCTGGGTCCAGCCGGCGCGCTCGACGAGGCGGAAGAAGGTCTCCAGGTCGCCGCGGAGGCCGACGATCTCCCACTGTCCGTCCCCCGAAGAGACGAGGTCCTCTCGAAAGACCCGTCGTTCGACCACCCACCGCTGCAGGGTCGCGAGGTCGGCGAGCGGGTAGACCACCCCGTCTTGCTTGAGCAGCATCGCCCCCGACGGGAGGTTGGCCGGACCGCCGCTCGGCTGGACCAGCGAGGGCGGCACCTCGTCGACCGATCCGAGCGGCACCGTCGGGATTCGGGAGGTCTCTTCGGTGTGGAGGTCGACGCTCTTCACCGCCAGGAAGCGGTGCCCACAGGCGCTGCAGCGGAACCGGAGGTTCCGACCCGTCGAGCCGGAGGGGGTCTCGGGCAGATCGTACTCGTACTCGGCCCCACAGTTGTCGCAGACAATGTGCACTATCGCTCAGCCTTTCTGTAGCTTGTCGATCTCGGCCTGCACCTGGGCGGCGTCCGAAGGTCCCGACTGGAGGTACTTCTGGTAGGCGCTGATCGCGCCGGCGGCGTCCCCTTGATCGCGGGCGATGTCACCGAGGAACCGCCAGGCCTTCTTGGAGCCGAGCTGGGTCGCCTTCGTCAGCGCCTGGGTGGCGCCGGCGAGGTCGCCTGAGCGGTACAGCGCCTCACCGTACTTCGTCGCGTAGGTGGCGTTTCGCGGATCAGCCTGGACCGCGTTGGCATAAGCCTGGGCTGCGTTGGCCCAGTCCCGGTTCCGCGCCGCGTCGTCGCCCACCGCGGCGTGATCCGCCGCGCTCGAGGTGCCTGCGCCCGCCGCAGCGGGGGGCGCCGACCGTGCGCCGCCGGCCTGACTCGGCGGCGAGGTGCTGGCCCGAGACGGGGTGCCGCCGCGCGGCCCGACGGGGATGAGGACGGGGTCCTCCTCGATCCCCCAGTCGTCCTTCTCCGCCTCCACGGGCTTGGTGTTCTCGGTGATCTGGCCGATCACCTCCCCGCGATCCGAGGGCGCGCCAGTGGTGCCAGCCTCGGCAGTGGGGCCCGCCGCGGAGGCAGGGCCGGCGGCGGCGATCGGCGCCCCGACAGCCGACGGCGCAGGCTCGCGCAGGTAGAAGTACCAGACCGCGGCTGCGCCACAGGCCAGGAATACGAGCACCGCCGAGACACCGACGACGCCGATGCCACCGGCACCCGAACTCTTGGCAGCCTCCTTCGAGATCGCCTTGGCCTCCGCCGAAGCGCGGGGTGGAGCCGTCGCCTCGGGGCGGGTGGTGGTCGCGCTGCGACCGCCGCCCTTCTTGGCCCCACGGGGGGCCCCCTTCTTGTCGAAGGGATCATGAAACTGCCGGGTATCGGCGGCTGGGTTGCCGGTGGACATCGCCGCGATGGCCGAGGCGGACTCCGGAGAGGCCGCGGGGCGGGCCGGAGCAAAGGCAGGGGCCGGGGCCGGCGGGTGCGAGGACCGGCTCGAGGCCTTGGGAACCTCGTTCGTGATCTCCACGCCGGGCTTCTGCATGCCCTCCATGCCGACGATGTTGGTGGGCTCGTCGGACTCGTAGTCTTCCGCCCCCCCTCCTTCACCCTTGGACTCCGCGGCAGGAGCCTGGGACGCGAGGAGCGCGGCCTCCGCGCCGCGGTACACGTCAATGAAGTGCTGCTCCAGGCTGGCGATGTCGCTGATGAGCGTCCAATCCCCCGCCTTGTGGCTGATCCGATCGGCGGGGGTGATCCGCCCCTCGTGGATGTACTTCGAGAGCGTCTTGAAGTCGCTGAAGTCGTACACCAGCCCGATCTTGACCTTCACCTTCCAGGACTGGATGCCCACCCGCCGGAAGTCGAGCGTGTTCACGTCGATCGGCGCCAAAGGCGCAGCGGCGACGGCCGGTGCCCCTCTGGCGCCGCTGAGGGCGGCGAGCGCCGCCGGGCCGAAGCCCGGATCGGTGGGGGGCAGGACCTCCCACGCAGAGGGGCCGCTCAGCGCGGCGCCGGCGACCGGCGCGGCGGAGACCTCGGCCTCGACCGCAGCCGCGCCGGTCGAGAGCTTGCCGCTGGCGTCCCGCCGGACGACGAAGACGTTTCGGCACTTCGGACACGTGATCTTGGCGCCGCGGCCCGAGATCCGCCCTTCATCCAGCTTGTAGCGGGCGCCACACTGCTGGCAGGCGACGATGGACGACCGGTCTGCGGCGGCCTCGGGGGTACCGGGCGGCGGCTGACCTGGGCGCGAGAGGCTTCCATCCATGAGGGGGGCTACTCCGGGGATGGGGACGGTATCACAGAGCCGACTACGGTAGCAGTATCTCCAGATGAGCATGCCGCGCGAACAGGGTCTTCGGACCGGCGCGGTCGAAATGAATTGTCACTTTCAAGTTCGAGGGGGCGCCATCCGTGCGCCGGATCTCGCCCACGCCAAACTGCGGATGCAGCACCCGCTGACCCACCCGCAGATCCTCCGGCCCCTCGGGGACGCGGGTCCGGTGGACCCCCATCGAGGCTTCATCGACGAGGGAGAGCGACTCGGACTCGGAGGGCGCGGGCAGCGGCGAACGGAAGGGCAGGCCCGGCTGCGGGCGGCGCGGCGGGGCCGACGAAGACGAGCTCGACGACGGAGCGAAGGTCGCAGGGCGCGCGGGAGGCCGGCCGCGGGAGGTGGCGTCCGGATCCAGCCCGAGCCGGGCCATCCGCTGGGCCCGATCCACCTCCGCGGTCGAGGCGGTGTAGCCGCCGCTCCCCGACCACTGGATGAGGTTCGAGGGGACCTCTCGGAGGAAGCGGGAGATCTCAACGTCCACATACCCCTTGCCCGGGATCATCCGCCGCCGCGCGCGGGTCACGGTGAGGCGCTGCTTGGCGCGGGTGAAGGCCACGTAGACGAGCCGGCGCTCCTCCTCGATGTCCTCCTCCTTGTCCCGGGCCATGAAGTGGGGGAAGCCGCCCTCGTAGAGCCCCACCACGAAGACGACCGGAAACTCCAGCCCCTTGGCGAGGTGGGCGGTCAGCAGGGTGACGGCGCCCTTGCCGTCCTCGCTGTCGGGCAGCTCGTCGGACTGGCCTGCGAGAGAGACCCGATCGAGGAAGTCCACGAGCTGGTCGATGGCGGTGACAGGGCCCTCCCGCAGCGGATCGGGGGCCTCGGCGTCCCCAGCCACGGCGCGCCCGAGCTCTTCGATGTTCTCGAGGCGGCTCTGGGAGACCTCGGTGTTCTCGGCGCGCAGGGCCGCTCGGTAGCCGGAGTCATCGGCGGCGCGGAGCACGAGCTCCTCCGGCTTCAGGCGAAGGGAGGCGCTGCGAAGACCATCGATGACGTCGACGAAGCGCGCCGCAGAGGCCCGCCCTCGCCCGCTTCCAGCCCCCCAGCGTCGAGCGGCCTCGAGCATCGACAGCCCCTGGTCGGCCTTGATCTGCGCCATCTCCTCGATGGCCTTCGGGCCGAGGCCCCGGGCCGGTACGTTGATCACCTTCTCAAAGGCGATGTCATCCGTCGGATTGATGACGAGGCGCAGGTAGGCGATGAGGATCGTCACCTCCTGCCGCTCATAGAACTTTCGGGCCCCGACGAGCACGTGGGGGATCCGCTCGCGCACGAGCACCTGCTCGATCGCCCGCGAGGTCGCGTTGGTCCGGTAGATCACCGCCATGTCTCCCCAACGGAAGCCCTCCCCGCCGAGCCGCCGCATGGACGAGGCGAGCTGGCTGGCCTCCTCAGCGTCGTCGGCGGCCACGATCATCCCGAGCTTCTCGCCGGGGCCCTGGTCCGTCCAGAGCTCCTTCTCCATCCGTCCGCGGTTGTTCTTCACCACCGAGTGGGCGGCCTTGAGGATGGTGCCCGTCGATCGGTAGTTCTGCTCCAGCCGAACGGTCCCGGCCTCCGGAAAGTCCTTCTCGAAGTCAAGGATGTTGCGGATGTCAGCGCCACGGAAGGCGTAGATGCTCTGGTCATCGTCGCCGACCACCATCAGGTTGCGGCTGCGACCGGTCACCGTGCCGACGAGCAAGCGCACCAGCTCGTACTGCGCGCGGTTGGTGTCCTGGTACTCGTCGACCATCACGTACTGGTACCGCTCTTGGTACCGCGCGAGGATGTCGGGGCGCTCGGTCCACAGGCGGACGACGAGGTTGATGAGGTCGTTGAAGTCGACCGCGCTCTGGGCGCGGAGGCGGGCCTCGTAGGCCTTCCACACCATCAGCAGCGGATCGCCGGGGGTGCGGAGCTCGGCCTTCGGCACCTCGTCGGGCCCGACGAGGCTGTTCTTGTAGCCGTCGATCCGCCCGCGGATCGAGGCCGGCGACCACTTCTCGACGTCGACCTTGAGCTCGACCGAGAGGTCCTTGATGAGCTTCTTCTGATCGTCGGCGTCGAGGATGGTGAAGGCGCGGTTGTAGCCGAGGGCCTCGATGTCGCGCCGGAGGAAGCGCACGCAGGCGGAGTGGAAGGTCGTGACCAGGATGTCCCGGGCGCCCACGCCCACGAGGTGGGCCACGCGCTCCTTCATCTCGCCCGCCGCCTTGTTCGTGAAGGTGACCGCGAGGATGTTCCAGGGCCGCACCCCTTGCTCGAGCATCCACCCGATGCGGTGCGTGAGCACGCGGGTCTTGCCGGAGCCGGCGCCGGCGAGCACCAGCAGCGGCCCATGGATGGTGGTGACCGCCCGCGCCTGCTCGGGGTTCAGCGCGTGGGTGAGCGGGTGCGCGCTCAAGGGCGGCGGCGGCCGACGATCCTCCTGGACATACCCAAAGGCGTCGTCCAGCCCGTCGTCCGAGGGGCCACCGAACGGGGGAGGAGCACCGAAGGGCGGGCGGTTCACGCGCGCTCCTTCTTGCGGCGGGCGCGGAAGGGCTCGGCCGCCCCCTCGGAGACCCGCTGCTCCCCGCGGGCCACGGCGACGGCGCCTGCGGGGACGTCCCGGGTGATGACCGAGCCCGCCCCCACGATGGCGCCGGCCCCCACGGACACGGGCGCCACGAGGGACGAGTTCGACCCGATGAAGGCGCCCTCCCCGATGTCGGTCTTGTGCTTTTTGAAGCCGTCGTAATTGCACGTGATGGTGCCCGCGCCCACGTTCGCCCGCCGACCGACGCGGGCGTCGCCGACATACGAGAGGTGGGGCACCTTGGCGCCGTCCTCGATCTGCGACTTCTTGATCTCGACGAAGTTGCCGACGTGACAGCCCTCCCCCACCTCGGTCTCCGGGCGGAGGCGAGCGAAGGGGCCGACGGTGCTCCGGGCGTGCACGCTCGAGGCCTCGACCAGCGTGTACGGCCGCAGCACGACGTCCTCACCGATGTGGGCGTCCTCGAGCACCGAGCCCGCGCCGATGGTCGCGCCGCTGGCGATGCGGGTGTCCCCTCGGAGCACCACCCCGGGGCCGACCGTGACGTCCATACCGATCTGGACGTCGATCTCGACGAGGGTGGTGGCTGGAGACTCGAAGGTCACCCCCCGGAGCGCGTGACCGCGGAGCACCCGCTCCTGGAGCACCGCCCGCGCCACAGACAGCGCCTCGCGGTCGTTGACGCCCATCACCTCGACGACGTCTCCGTGCTCGACGGCGCCGGCCCGCCCCGCCTGCGCGGCCAGCTCGACGACGTCGGTGAGGTAGATCTCCCCGGAGCCCGCGTGGCAGGGCAGCCGCGGCACCACCTCGCGCAGCCAGGCGAGGTCAAAGGCGTAGGCCCCGGTGTTGAACTCCTGGAGGGCCCGCTCTTCCGGGCTCGCCTCCCGCGCCTCGACGATGCGGACCACCCGCCCTGCGGCGTCGCGCACGATGCGGCCGTACGAGCCGGCGTCGGGGAGCCGCGCCGTGAGCACGGTGGCGAGGTTGTCGCCGTGGGCCGCGACCAGCGCGCTCAGGGTCTCGGTGCGAAAGAGCGGCGCGTCGCCGGCCAGCACCACCACGAGACCGGCGCTCGGGAGGGCCGAGAAGGCAGACCGCACCGCGTCTCCCGTGCCCCGCGGCTCCTCCTGGCGGGCGAAGCGCGCGCCGGTGCCGGCCAGGGAGGCCCGCACGGCCTCCTCCTGGTGATGAACGACCACCACCACCTCGAGGCCAGCCGCTTGGGCCGCGCTCACCGGGAAGGCCACCATCGCCCGACCCAGGAGCGGATGCAGCACCTTGCTCCGCCTCGAGCACATCCGGGTGCCCATCCCCGCCGCGAGGACCACCGCCACACGAGCGCTCGACTCGACCATCCCACCCTCCGAGAGGAGGGGCCCGCTGTATGGCCGCCCCGCCGGTCGGGCAAGGGCCGACCCTTTCCAGCCCCCCCCCCTTCCGGTAGGATGCCGAGGCATGGAAGCCCTCGCCTCGCTGGTGCTGGAAGCCGAGCCGACCGTCCGCGATCGGCCTCAGGTGACCTGCGTCCCCCCCAACAGCCCCTACACCCTCCTTGTCCGCGATGTCGCCCGGTCGATCGGCGCCGACTTCGTGCGCAGCGCCACGGGCGAGCCCTCCGAGCTCTACGGCTGCGTCGTCGTGGCCGACCTCACGCTCGTCCGCGCGGGCGGGAAGCTCGGCTCCAACGTCATCGCCATCAGCCACCGCCTGGATCTCGAGTGTTACGAGGTCATCACCCCGGAGCAGGTGCGCGGGCGCCTCAAGCGCACGCTCCGCAACCTCGTCGAGCGAGACCAGCTGCTCAACCGGGTGCGGGGAGAGCGACAGACGATCCGCACCCTGAACGAGATCGGCCTCGCCTTGTCTGCGCAGACGAGCCAGGCCGACCTCCTCGACACGGTGCTCACCCAGGCCCGGCGCGCGCTCTTCGCAGACGGCGGCAGCATCTACCTCGTCGAGCGCGGCCACCTGCGCTTCTTCTGCAGCCAGAACGACACGATCCCCTTCCGAGCGCCGCACACCGAGCTCCGCATCGACGACCGCTCGCTCACGGGCTTCGTGGCCCTCACCGGCCAGCCGCTCAACATCCCCGACACCCACGCGATCCCGAGCGACGCGCCCTACCGGCCCCAGTTCAGCTTTGACGCCGAGACCGGCTACGAGACGCGCTCCCTCCTGCTCGTCCCGATGACCGACCGCGACGGCGTGGTGCTCGGCGTGCTGGTGCTCGTGAACAGAAAGGCGATCTCCGGCCAGCCGATCACCGACTTCGACCGCGTGAAGCCCTTCACCGAGCAGCAGATCGACCTCGCCGGCTCGATCAGCTCCCAGGCGGCGGTGGCCCTTGAAAACTACCGTCTCTACCGAGAGATCCGAGGGCTGTTCGACGGCTTCGTCGAGGCTGCGGTCACCGCCATCGAGGCCCGTGACCCCACCACCGGCGGCCACTCCCACCGCGTGGCCGAGCTCACCCGTCGGATCGCCGCCGAGATCACCGTCTCCACCGATCCCCCCTTCCGCCACCTTCGTTTCGGAGAGGCGGAGCTCACGGAGCTTCACTACGCGGCGATGCTTCATGACTTTGGCAAGGTCGGGGTGCGCGAGCAGGTGCTGCTCAAGGCAGACAAGCTCTTCTCCTGGGAGATGTCTGGGATCGAGGCCCGATTCCGCCTCGCCGCCATGCAGGTCATGCTCGAGAGCATCCGCGACAACCGCGACCTGCCGGGCGTGAGCCACCGCATGGGCGAGCTCAAGCGCGATCTATCCACGATCCGCCGCTTGAACCGACCGAACACACTGACGAGCCTCGATGATGCCCGAGAGCTCGAGCGCATCAGCCAGGCCTGGGAGCTCGATGACATGGGCGAGCCGGTGCTGTCGCGCAGGGAGGCCAGTCGACTGTGCATCCCCTACGGCTCCCTCGACCCCGACGAGCGGCGCGAGATCGAGAGCCATGTCACCCACACCCACCAATTCCTGAAGATCATCCCCTGGACCCGTGACCTCAAGCGGGTGCCCGAGCTCGCCTTCGCCCACCACGAGAAGCTGGACGGCACCGGCTATCCCCGAGGCCTCAAGGGAGACGAGATCCCCTACGGCGCCCGCATCATGACCATCGCCGACATCTTCGACGCGCTGACCGCCGGCGACCGCCCGTACAAGTCGAGCCTCTCCGCCGACACCGCGCTCCAGATCCTCCGGCGGGAGGCCGCCGCCGGCAAGGTCGAACACGACGCCCTCGAGCTCTTCGCCGCCCGCCGCCTGTGGCTGGGGGTGGTCTAAGGCTACGGGTGGTCTAAGGCTTCGGTTGGTCTGAGCCCGCCTTGGCGGCCCCGGGATCGGTGACCGGCCGCCCCACGGCCATCAGCTTCATCTGGTAGCCGGGGCGGGAGACGCTGAGCAGCAGCGGATCGACGGGGTCATCGGTGATCACGTAGATCGCCCTCCCCTCGCAAGCGGTGCCCACGAGGGCGGGGATCCGCCAGACCGCGTCATCGGCCTGCACCAGCACCTCGAGCGACTGATGGCGCACCATCACCCCCTTCGGGCAGACCTCGACGTCGTGCCAGGCCGAGCCGCCGTACCGCTGGAGGTTACGGAGCACGGCGCGGGAGAGGAAGAGGCTGGTGGCGTCGGTCACCTCTTCGCCGCGATCGAAGCGGTCTTCGTGCCGCTCTCCCTTCTCGACCAGCGCCGCGGGGATCAGCCGCCGCCCCGACACCGTGAGCTCCCCGGTGATGGTCTGTTGGGTCGCGGGATCGAGATCGGCCTTCCACTTGAGGACCCGGCTCCCGTCGCTCACCGTGCCCACCTTGGCGGTGAGCGCCATCGGCACCACTTTTGTGATGGGCTTATCGTCGTAGGAGCGACCGTAATAGAGCGTCGTCCCGGCGGGCCAGCGCTTGTCGGGGGCGGCGATCGGCGCCGGGATCAGGTTGGCGGTGAGGATGAAGCGGGCCTTCGATCCGTCGGGGAGCGTCCGCTCGATGTTAGCGAGCAGGCGGCCCTTCTCGCGGAGCCAGCTGCCGGAGTCCGTGCCGCGCACCCCCTCGGCGGCGCCGAAGCGGGCGGGGGCCTCGGACTCGAGGTGGAACACGAAGGTCTCGGCCTGATCGAAGTCCTCGACCTCGACCTCGAAGGGCGCGCGGTCCCCCTTGAAGCGCAGCCGGGCGGGGCCGACGTAGCGACGCTCCGGCCCGGTGTACTCCAGGTGGGCGACGAGGCCGGGCGTCTCTGGGAGCACGAGGCCGGTGACCGGCGCCGAGGCCTCCGAGCCGCCGATGTCCTCGTCCTTTGGGCAGGCCAGGAGGAAGGCCGCCGCGAGGCAGCAGGCGAGGGTGCGGGCGGTGCGGCGCGTCAGCGGACCATGGCGGTGGAGCGACATCCGCCCGGGCCTAACCGGCTGGGCCCCTCATCCGCAGCAAGACCGGCAAGTTAAGGGGCGCAGCCGGAGAGCCCATGACCGTACGCCCGCCCCCCCAAGCCCGCGTGACCCTGCACGTCAATGGCGACGAACACGAGATCCTGGTCCCCCCTACCTGGACCCTCCTCGAGGCGCTTCGTTACAAGATCCGCCTCACCGGCACAAAGCAGGGCTGCGACAAGGGCGACTGCGGCGCGTGTACGGTGCTCCTCGGCGGAGAGCCTGTGCTCGCCTGCTGCACCCTCGCCGCCGCCTGCGAGGGGGCGCAGATCACCACCGTCGAGGGCCTCTCCCCGCTGATCCCCCGCGCCTTCGACGTGGCCGGCGCCCTCCAATGCGGCTTCTGCCAGCCGGGCATGATGTGCTCGACGGCGGCATTGCTCAGCCGCGAGCCCTGTCCGGACGAGGGGCAGGTGCGAGAGGCCCTGTCTGGCAACCTCTGTCGTTGTACCGGCTACACCAAGATCTTCGACGCCGTGCGCCTCGCCAGCCGCAACCTCGACGGCCAGAGCAAGCCCGGCAGCCGCGGGATGGAGGTGCCCCAGCGCCTCTCGCCGCCCGCCGAGGGCTTCCTGCTGCTCGGCGCCCGCGGACGTAAGGCGGACAGCATCAAGAAGGCCGTGGGGATCGAGCTCTACACCGATGACATCTCGCTCCCCCGGATGGCCCACGGGCGCATCCTCCGCTCCCTGCACGCCCACGCCCGCATCCTCAGCGTCGACACGCGGGCTGCCGAGGCGCTGCCCGGGGTCTACGCCGTGATGACGGGGGCGGAGCTCCCCACGCCCTATTGTGTCATCCCCTGGACCCCCGACGAGACCGCCCTGTGCACCGACAAGGTGCGCTACATCGGCGACGGCGTCGCCGCCGTGGCCGCGGTCGACGAGGAGACCGCGATCCGCGCCCTCGACCTCATCGAGGTCGAGTACGCCCCGCTCCCCGCCGTCCTCAGCCTCGACGCCGCCGCCGCCGAGGGCGCCCCGCTCGTCCACGACGTCGATTGGAAGGGCCGCCCGCGCACCTCCAACGAGTGTAAGACCGTCGACCTCGACTTCGGGGACGTCGAGGGCGGCTTCCGAGACGCCACCACCACCGTGAGCGCCGAGTACTTCTACGAGGGCAGCACCCACGCCCCGATCGAGCCCCACTGCGCCATCGCCGACTGGTCGCCCGACGGGCGGCTCACCCTCTGGTCGGCCACCCAGGTGCCCCACTACCTGCACAGAGAGCTCGCCAAGGTCATCGGGGTTCCCCAGGCCAACATCCGCGTCATCCAGCCGGCCCTCGGCGGGGCCTTCGGCGGGAAGTCCGAGCCCTTCGACCTCGAGTTCTGTGTGGCCCACCTGGCCCGAAAGGCAGGTCGACCGGTGAAGATCCTCTACACTCGGGAGGAGGTCTTCTACGCGCACCGCGGGCGCCACCCGATGGAGATGAAGATTCGTATCGGCGCCGACGCCGACGGCAAGCTGCTCGCCGTCGACAACGACATCCGCATCGACGGCGGCGCCTACCACTCCTTCGGCATGATCACCACCTACTACGCGGGGCAGATCCTCACCGGACCGGTCCAGTTCGCGGCCTATCACTTCAAGGCCACACGCTACTATACGAACAAGCCGACCTGCGGCCCCAAGCGCGGCCACGGCTCCGTTCAGCCGCGCTTCGCCTTCGAGTGCGCCCTCGACGAGGTCGCCGAGCGGCTGAGCATCGATCCCATCGAGCTCCGACGCCGAAACGCGATGGTCTCGGGCGAGCGCACGGTGAACGGTCAGCTCCTGCCGAGCACCGGCCTCCGCGAGTGCCTCGACGTGGTTGAGCGAGACAGCGAGTGGCGGGAGCGGCACGGGAAGCTCCCCTTCGGCCGCGGGCTGGGTGTGGCCTGCTCGATGTACATCTCCGGCACGGCCTATCCAATCTATCCGAACAAGATGCCCCAGTCGGCGGTCCAGCTGCGTGCAGACCGCTCCGGGAAGATCACGATCTTCTGCGGGGCCTCCGACATCGGGCAGGGTTCGGACGGGATGCTCACCTGGATCGTCGCCGAAGAGACAGGGGTGCCCCCCGACGACATCGTCGTCGTGAGCCATGACACCGACCTCACGCCGGTCGACCTCGGCGCCTACAGCTCGCGGGTCACCTATATGTGCGGCATCGCCGCCCAAGAGGCCGGGCGCGCCCTCCGCGAGCGCATGGTGGTGAGCCTCGCCGCCCACTGGGGGGTCCCCGAAGAGCAGATCGGCGTCGCCCTCGGCGCCTGGTACGATCGCCGCGACCCTGGCCGACAGATCCCCGTCCAGCAGGTGCTCCAGCTCGCCGAGGCCGCTACCGGCACGCTGGGCACCACCGGCGGCTACCGCACCCGCGAGGTGGGCGGCGAGTACCGCGGCGGCACCATCGGCGCCTCGCCCGCCTACTCCACCACCGCCCATGTGGCCGAGGTCACGGTCGACCCCGAGACGGGCATCGTCAAGGTCGAGCGCGTCTGGGTGGCCCACGACTGCGGGCGAGCGCTCAACCCCCTCCTCGTCGAGGGGCAGATCGAGGGCTCCGTCTACATGGGCTACGCCGAGGCCCTGATGGAGGCGCAGGTCTTTGACTCCCGCGGCCTCCACACCGGGCCGAACCTCCTCGACTACCGAATCCCCACCAGCGTCGAGACGCCCGACATCCTGGCCCGAATCGTCGAGACGATAGACCCCGGCGGGCCGTATGGGGCCAAGGAGGCGGGCGAGGGCCCCCTCCACCCCATCATCCCCGCGATCGCCAACGCGATCTTCGACGCCGTGGGCGTGCGGCTCCGGCGCCTCCCCTTCACCCCCGACGTCGTCCTGGCGGCCATCCGCGCGCGGGCCGAGCAGGCAGGAGCGGCCTCATGTTGAGGATGGACGGCTTCACCTTTCAGTCCGCCCTCAGCCCCGAGGAGGCGGTGGAGCGCTTCGGCGACGACGGCGAAGCGATGTACGTGGCCGGAGGCACCGACCTCCTGCCCAACCTGAAGCACCGCATCTTCCAACCTAAGCGCCTGATCGGCCTGTCCCGCGCGCTCACCCGCGGCCTCGGCCAGGAGCGCGGGGAGTGGGTCATCGGGGCCGGCACCCGCCTCTCGGCCCTGGCCCGCGAGCCCGTGCTCGGCCCCCTCGCCACCGCCGCCGGCCTCGTAGCGGGGCCGCAGATCCGCAACATGGGCACCCTCGGCGGGAACATCCTGCTCGACACCCGCTGCCTCTTCTACAACCAGACCGCCTTCTGGCGACAGGCCCTCGGCCACTGCCTGAAGGCGGAGGGGGACTGGTGCCACGTCGTCAACGGCCCAAAGACCTGCGTGGCCAGCCAGTCCAGTGACACCGTGCCGGTGCTGCTCGCCCTCGACGCCCGGATCCGCCTGCTCGGCCCCGCCGGCCACCGAGAGCTCGCACTCCGCGACCTCTATCGGTTCAACGGGATGGACCACCTCGCCCTCCAAAAGGGCGAGCTGCTCACCGAGGTGGTGGTGCCCGCCCAACCGAAGGGCAGCCGAGGCTCCTATCAAAAGCTCCGCACGCGCGGCGCGATTGACTTCCCGCAGGTCGGGGTGGCCATCATCGGCCGGATGGAGGGCGAGTCGCTCGCCGCCCTCGAGGTCGTCATCGGCGCTGTGAACCCGCAGCCGAAGCCGATCGCCGGCCTGTCCGACTTCTTCGGGCGGCCGCTCGACGAGGACACCGTGCAGGCTATCGGCGAGCGGGTGCACAAGCGCACCCGCCCCCAGGGCTCCGTCGCCGGAGATCCCACGTGGCGCCGGCAGATGGCCCGCCACTTCGTCGAGCGGGGCCTCCGCGCGCTGCGTGAGGGGCGTGAGCCGACCCCCGCCTGAGGGCCCCACGGCCGGCCGCACAATTCTCACTCCAGGCCCTCCAGGTTCCGACGCGCGCCGCGTTGAGGGGGCACGAGGTGAACATGCGCTCCCCGCTCCGACCGATCTCCTGCACTCCCACACACACCTCTTGGTCACCTCCTACCGCTTCTTCGGCGCGCTTGGCTCCGCTCTGCCTCCTCAGCCTGTTGGCGTTGGGCTGCGCCGACTCGAGCGCCAAGGCAGGGGGCGGCGGGGACGCCGAAGACAGCGGCGGGAGTGACGGTGACACCGGCAGCGGGAGCGGAGCAGGAGACGGCGCCAGCGTCGCCGATTGTACCCTCGACGGGGATCGGCCCCAGGGCTGGGCCGACGAGACGCACGGCAAGGCCGGCCCCCCCGACTACGACGCCGTCTTTGACCTCAGCGTCCTCCACACCGTCACCCTCCGCATCGACGCCGAGAGCCAGGCGTCGATGTACGCCGAGCTCGAGACGCTCACCGGCACGGCCTTCGGCGCGGGTGAAGACGCAGGCGGCGGCGGCGGCGGCGGTGGCGGCGGTGGCGAGCCCCCCGAGGAGGTGGTGGCGGCGATGACCGCGGCCTGCGAGGGGCTGAGCGCGGGAGACCCCTGCACCCTGGACATGGGCGGCACCCCCGTCGATGGCACCTGTGACACGGGCACCGACGGCGCCCTCTGGTGTATCCCCGACGACGGCGGCGGCGGCCCCCCCGACGGTGGGGGTGGAGAGGGCGGCGCCACCGACCTCCTGAGCGGAGATCCCTCCTACGTACCCGCCCTCGTCGAGGTCGACGGCGAGCGCTGGTGCAGCGTCGGCATGCGCTACAAGGGCAACGCCACCTTGAGCCAGACCTGGGGCCTCGGCGTCAACAAGCTCCCCTTCCGCCTCCACTTCGACCACTACGAAGACGAGCACCCCGAGATCGAAGATCAGCGCTTCTTCGGGTTCAAGGAGCTGGTCTTCGGCAACGGTCAGGGCGACGACACCCTCATTCGAGAGGTGCTCGCCAGCGAGATCCTGGCCGATCGCGGGATCCCCGTGGCCCGCAGCGCCTTCTATCAGGTCTATCTGGACTCCGGCGAGGGCCCCGCCTATCTCGGGCTGTACACCGCCACCGAGGACCCCTCCGACGAGATGATGGACACCGTCTTCGGCGACGACAGCGGCAACCTCTACAAGCCCGACGGTGACTGCGCAGACCTGGGTTGCTTCGACGAGGCCAGCTTCGAGAAGAAGACGAACGAGGAGGAGGCCGACTACAGCGACGTCATCGCCTTCCAGGCCGCGCTCACGGCCGATCGCAGCGACGCCGGCGCCTGGCGGGCCGGCCTCGAGGCCACCTTTGACGTCGAAGGGTTCTTGCGGTGGTACGCCGTGAACACCGCCATCGAGAACTGGGACACCTACGGCGGCCTCGCCCACAATTTCTACTTGTACGGGGCGCCCGACGAGGGCGGCCGACTGACCTGGATCCCCTGGGACCACAACCTGTCGCTCCAGGACAGCCTCATGGGAGAGACCGCGATCCTCCACGAGACGGTGACCGACGACTGGCCGCTCATCCGCTACCTGCTTGACGACGCGGTCTACGGGCAGGCCTACCAAGACGCCCTCGCCCTCGCCGTCGAGGGGGCCTACGCCGAGGACAGCCTGTCCACCCGCACCGCCGAGCTCAGCGCCCTGGTCCAGCCCGCCCTCTTCGGCGACGGCGGCGAGGTGAGCGGCAGCACGCTGCTCACCGACGAGGCCGCCTGGGAGAGCGCTCAGGAGGCGCTCCTCACGCACGCCGCCGAGCGGCGCCTGCTCGTAGAGGCCGCCCTCTCCGCGCCTTGAGCTCGCCCAGCCTCATGAACCCCGCTGCGGCTTGACGCGCCCTCCTTCGGGAATACCCTCCCGGGGGAGGTGCACGTGATCGAGATTCGTTACTGTCTGTCTTGAAACTACAAACCCCGGGCGGCCCGTGTGGCGGCCCTCATCCTCGAAGAGCTTGACGTCGAGACCCGCCTCACCCCTGGTGACCGCGGCGAGTTCACCGTTTGGGTGGCCGGCGTGAAGGTCGCCGAGAAGACCGAGAGCGGCTTCCCCGACGAGCGCACGATCCTGCACGCGGTCGAAGACGCCCTGCCCGACGCTCCCCTCGCCCGCTGAGCGGCGGCCGCGGGGCGCGGGGCCTCAGGAGCGGCCGTAAGCGTCGTCCACACGAACGATGTCGTCCTCCCCCAGGTAGCTCCCGGACTGGACCTCGATGATCTCGAGGGGAACCCGGCCCGGGTTCTCCAGGCGGTGGAGCGTCCCCATCGGGATGTAGATGGACTGGTTCTCGTAGACGAGGCTCTGCTCTTCGCCGCGCGTGACGAGCGCGGTGCCCTTGACCACCACCCAGTGTTCGGCGCGGTGGAAGTGGCGCTGCAACGAGATGCGGGCCCCCGGCTTGATCGTCAGGCACTTGACCTGGTGCCGCTCACCGCCGTGCAGGCCCTGGTAGGTGCCCCAGGGGCGGTGCACCTTCGGGTGCTGCTCCACCTCGCCGCGACCACGGCCCTTCAGCTCGAGGGCGACCTGGCGCACCTCATCGGCGCGGGCGCGGGGGGCGACGAGGACGGCGTCCTCGGTGGTGATGACGACGAGGTCGTCCACGCCGATGACGGCGGTGAGGCGGTCTTCGGAGCGCACGTACGAGCCCCGAGAGTCCATCGCCAGCGCATCGCCGAGGACGACGTTGCCATCGGCGTCCTTGTCGCCCTCCTCCCAGAGCGAGGCCCAGGAGCCCACCGCCCGGCACCCCGGCACCGGGGGCTGTCGGCGGCTGAGCGGGTTGTCGTCGAGGACGGCCTCGTCGAGCGACAGCGCGGGGGCGAGCGCGAAGGCCATGGGGTCGAGGCGGAAGAAGTCGAGGTCGGTGCGGCCGGCCGACACGGAGGCGGCGACGGCGGAGAGCACGGCGGGGGCCCGCGCCTCGAGCTCCCGGAGGAAGGGGACGATCGGCAGGAGGTACATGCCGCTGCCGCCGATCGCGCCCTCCGAGGTGCCCTCGCCCACCGCGCCGAAGGCGACGAGCCTCCCCGCGAGCGCCTCCCGCACCGCCGCGTCCACGGCGGCGTGAAAGGCGGAGAGATCGCGGACGAGCTGATCGGCGGGCAGGACGAGGAGGAGCCCGTCCGGGTGCTCGCGAGCCGCCAAGAGCGCGGCGGCGGCGGTGGCGGCGGCGGTGTTCCGGCCCAAGGGCTCGAGCGCGATGGTGACCGGCCCCTGCGCCTCCTGGCGGACCTGCTCGGCGAGGACAAAGCGCAGCTCTTCATTCCCGACGACGATCGGCGCCGCGTAGCGGGAGCGGTCCGAGACGCGGCGCAGCGCCTCCTGGAGCAGCGTTCGCTCGCCGAGCAGAGGGAGCAGCTGCTTCGGGAACCGCTCGCGCGACAGAGGCCAAAGCCGGCTCCCCGCGCCGCCGGAGAGGAGGGCGGGGATGATCACGGCGCTCGGGGAGGGAGACAAGCGGAGCTCCACGGTGAGCCTGCGTCCAGCGGGCCCCGGAAGGTACCACGCCCCCAGGCCCGGGCCTCCGGGTCCCGCCGGCCCGCCCGCCGTCCAGGCAGCGCCCCACCCGCGCGGCGCCCCGACGGAATAGGCTGGGGAGCGTTTCGGTTTCAATCGGCCAACCGCCTGGAGGTACGCCGTGACCCGCAGGATCAGCACCCTCGCCCTCTTCTCCTCCCTCACGCTGCTCAACCTCGGCAGCGCGGCTGCCGAGGAGCCGGCCAGCGGCGGCCTCGACTCCCTCCTCGACAACATGCCCACCATCGAGTCCAAGGCCGCGCCGGTCGAGGAGGCCGCCCCCGTCGAGGCGGAGGTCGATCTCGCCAGCTACATCAAGGACTGCCGCGCCGCGGTGCTCGCCAAGTGGGCGCCCAAGGCGAAGGTGATCAAGAAGAACCCCACGATGGAGGCTCAGATCCTGGTCAAGCTCGGGGAGGACGGCAGCATCCTCAGCCTGAGCCCCGCCAAGATGTCGGACAACAAGTCCTTCGACGAGTCGGCGATCGAGGCCCTGAACGCCGCCACGCCCTTGCCCGCCCCGCCCACCGCCCTCATCCAAGAGGCGGAGCGCGGCATCGTCATCATCTTCTCCGCGGCCAAGTACGGCAAATAGCCGAGCCGCCCCGGCCTCGCCCGAGAGACCGGCTCAGGGCAGGTCGACCGCCTCGGCCCGGTAGCTCGGCCCCTCCGCCCGCAGCAGCTCGACGAAGGCGCGGGGGGCGGCGCTCCCGGCGGCCTCGAGCCCCGTCCAGGCGAAGTAGACGGTGCTCCCCCGCCGGAAGGTGAAGGGGGTGCCGACCGCGTGCTGGTCGATCACCGCCCGCGGCGCGCTGATCGCGAAGACCCGCGCGTCGGCGATCGACGAGACCGGGCCCGCGGCGAAGGGGTCGAGCACGATCAGGAGGCCACCGCCCTGGTAGGTGACGCGGAGCACCGTCTCCTGGACGCGATCGAGGTCGAGATCGACCCCCCAACCGTCGAGGCCGACGAGCTGGGCGGCGTCCAGGCCCGCCATCGCGGCCACCGCGAGCGAGCGCTCGAGATCGGCCGGCGGCAGCAGATAGAGGCCCGCCGGCGAGCCGCCCGTGGGGGGCTGCCGCTCGACGGAGCCGTCGGGGGCGCGCAGCCAGCCGGCGTCGGCGCCGAGGGGGGCCACCACCGCCTCCGAAGCGCGGGGGCGCAGGCCGAGCGCCGCCGCCGCGATCGGGCTCGCGACGCGGAGCTCGCCAGCGGGGAGGGTCCAGGGCGCCGAGACGCCGGCCTTGTCGAGGGCGGCCCCGCTGATGCGCTGGTCGTCCCCCTCCGGCCGGCTCACCCAGCCCGCCGGCAGCGGCCCGCGGAAGAGCTCGGCGCTCAGCGGCTGGGCGGCGGGGCCCGGGTCGCGCCCGGTCACCCAGGGGGCGCCGCCGTGCAGCGGGTCTCCCATCCAGAGGCCCCCGAAGCGCCGGAGCAGGGCCTCCCCCTCGAGGAAGGGCACGGGCTCGGGCTCACCGACGAAGGCGCGGATGCTCTGCCGCCCGCCGGGCAGGGCGCTGCCGCGCGCGTCGAGGCGCTCGCCCGGGCCCATCGAGAGCCCGACGAGCCGCCCCTGCTGGAGCACGATCGGGGCCGGCCAGGCGTCCGGCCCGCAGCCAGGGTCCCACGCGATCGGTCGGAAGAGGGAGCCCGAGCCCACGCTCACCGCGACGCCGGCCACCTGCTCCTGGCCGAGGGAGGGGGCCCAACAGACCGGGTAGCGCAGCCCCTCCTTGGGCACGGGCACGGCGTCGATCGCCGCCTGCGTGACCCCGCTCGCCAGCAGCAGCGCGCGCGCGGCCTCGTCCCAGGGCCGGAGCTGGCCCTCCGCGTCGCGGAGCACGAAGCGGCTCTGGGGCCGGCGGGGGCCGAGCAGCTCGATCGGCGGCTCGACGGCGATCTGCACCGAGCGGCCGACCACCACGACCTTGACGAAGCCCTCCGGGAAGCGCTCGACGAGGGCGGGGAGGCCAGGGTGGGCGGGGTAACGCTGGGCGACGCTCGCCGCGGCCTTGGGGGTGGCGGCGTCGCGCACCGCGGAGTCGGCGGCGCGGCTGCGGAGGGTGGGCTCGGCGGGGGTGCCCTTGTAGCGGTCTGCCGCCTCGATGAGCTCGTCCTCCGGCGCGTCGTCGGGGATCTCCACCAGGGCCACCGCCGCCTCCCGGGGCAGGGCCTCACGGGCAGCGCGGGTCCCGGACCATCGCTCGCGGAAGCTGGCCCAGTCTTCGATGCGCGCCGCGGCCTCCGCTTGCAGCGCGAAGGCCTGGGCGCAGGCCTCGCGGAGCGCAGGGTCGTCGGTGATCGAGGCGGCGCCCCACTTCTCGCACTTCTCCCGGGCGTCCTCGGACCGCGACTCGGCGACGAGGCGCTGCACGGTCTCGGCGCGATCGGCCCGCGCCGGGAGGGCGAAGGTGGACAGGGCGAGGACCGCGCTCCCGCCGACGACTCGGTTCAACCAGCTCATCCGGAGCTCCCTTCGCGCCGACGCTCAAACAAAGACACTCCACCCCCCGAAACCTGACCTGAAACGGCTGTCACGGCAACGTCACGGGGGGTGGGAGAGCGAGAGGCCCGAGCAGCCCCTCCCTCAAAAGCGCAGCGGTCCCCTACCCGATCCCCGGAGCCACCCGCGCCTGGCTTACCCCAGACGCCTGACCCGCGCCCCATCGATGGGCCAGCAAGCCCTACCCGGCCCTTGCCCGCGAGGGTGAGCATGGATAATCGCGCGGCCCCCGCCGGGAAACTAATTCATCATCAGGAGCTCCCCGTGATCACCGACCTCGCCCGCGTGCGCAACATCGGGATCAGCGCCCACATCGATTCGGGCAAGACCACCTTGACCGAGCGAATTCTGTTCTACACCGACAAGATCCACGCCATTCACGAAGTGAAGGGCAAGGACTCGGTCGGCGCCAAGATGGACTTCATGGAGCTGGAGCGTGAGCGCGGCATCACCATCCAGTCCGCCGCGACGCACTGCGGCTGGGGCGATCACCACATCAACATCATCGACACCCCAGGGCACGTCGACTTCACCATCGAGGTGGAGCGCGCGCTCCGCGTCCTCGACGGCGCCGTCCTGGTCCTCTGCTCGGTGGCGGGTGTGCAGAGCCAGTCCATCACGGTGGACCGGCAGATGCGGCGCTACAACGTGCCCCGCGTCGCCTTCGTCAACAAGTGTGACCGTCAGGGCGCCAACCCCATCCGCGTGAAGAACCAGCTCCGCGAGAAGCTGCACCACAACGCCGTGATGGTCCAGCTCCCGATCGGCCTTGAGGAGAAGTTCAAGGGCATCGTCGATCTCGTGGCCATGAAGGCCTACTACTACGAGGGCGACAACGGCGAGAACGTGCGCGAGGATGAGATCCCCGCCGACATGCTCGATGAGGCCAACGCCTACCGCGAGACCCTCCTCGACAGCGTGAGCATGTTCTCCGACGAGCTCACCGAGGCCATGTTGATGGAGGAGGTCACCGAGGACATCTTCAACGCCGCCATCCGCAAGGCCACCATCGGCATGCAGATCACCCCGGTGCTCTGCGGCAGCGCCTACAAGAACAAGGGCGTGCAGAAGCTCCTCGACTCCGTCGTGGCCTGGCTCCCGAACCCCACCGACGTCGTCAACGAGGCCATCGACATGGGCTCTTCGACGAGCGAGCGGGTGGTGGTGCCCTGCCAGACCGATGGCCCGTTGATCTCGCTGGCCTTCAAGCTCGAGGACGGCCGCTACGGGCAGCTCACCTACGTCCGCATCTACCAGGGCGTGCTCCGGAAGAGCGACTTCATCCACAACCTCCGCAACGGCAAGAAGGTCAAGGTCGGCCGTCTCGTCCGCATGCACGCCAACGAGATGGAGGACATCGAGGACGCCTGCGCGGGTGACATCGTGGCCCTCTTCGGCGTGGACTGCTTCAGCGGTGACACCTTCACCGACGGCACCGTCGACCTCGCGATGACCTCGATCCACGTCCCCGACGCCGTGATCAGCCTCACCATCACCCCCAAGGATGGCCCGAGCCAGATCAACATGTCGAAGGCGCTCCAGCGCTTCAGCAAGGAAGACCCCACCTTCCGCGTCAGCGCTGACCCCGAGACCGGTGAGACCATCATCGCCGGTATGGGCGAGCTCCACCTCGACGTCTATGTCGAGCGCATGAAGCGGGAGTACAAGGCCATCGTCGTGACCTCCCCTCCCCGGGTGGCCTACCGCGAGACCATCACTCGCCGCGCCGAGTACGACTACACCCACAAGAAGCAGACCGGCGGCTCCGGTCAGTACGGCCGCGTCGCAGGCTACATCGAGCCGGCCCAGGAGGGCGGCCCCTCCTTCGAGTTCGTCGATGAAGTGGTGGGCGGCGTCATCCCCCGCGAGTTCATCCCGGCCGTCAACAAGGGCTTCGTCTCCATGCAGGCCAAGGGCCGCCTCATCGAGGCCCCCGTCACCGGCGTGAAGGTGATCCTGAACTTCGGCTCCTACCACCAGGTCGACTCCTCCGACATCGCGTTCCAGGAAGCCGCTCGCGGCGCCTGGCGCTCGGTCTACGAGAAGGCCAAGCCCATCATCCTCGAGCCCATCATGAAGGTGAGCTGCGAGGGCCCCGCCGAGTTCCACGGCCCCATCGTCGGCACGCTGATGCAGCGCCGCGGCGTGGTGCTCGGGGTGACCGAGCAGGACGGCTTCGCCCAGATCGACGCCGAGGTGCCCCTGGCCGAGATGTTCGGATACTCCACCACCATCCGCTCCTCCACCCAGGGCAAGGCCGAGTTCTCGATGGAGTTCTCTCGCTATGCGCCGGTGCCGGGCAACGTCTCCGAAGAGCTGATCAAGAAGTACCAGGACGCCAAGAAGAACGCCTGAACCAAAGGAGCAGCCATGTACGGCGAAGAGCTGATCGGACGAAGCCCCATGCGGGCCGTGGCCGCCTCGATTCGAGGGGGCCTGGAGGCCGGACAGACCGGCGGAGTGCTGGCTCGGGCCGGGGTAGGCAAGACCGCCTTCCTCGTCCACGTCGCCCTGCACAACCTCCTCCGCGGCGTCCCCGTCCTGCACATCTCGCTCACGGATGGTCAGGCCCGGGTCCGCTCCCTCTACGACGAGATCTTCACGGAGATCGGTCGTGAGGCTCCGGTGCTGGAGCGCGCCGCCGCCCAGCTCTCGATCGAACGGCACCGGGTGATCCACGCCTGCCTCGGCCGCGCCTTCGGGCCGGCGGAGCTCGGCGCCCTGCTCGGCACCCTCGCCGACGTCATGGGCTTCCGGCCCACCGTCGTCGTCCTCGACGGCCAGGACGTCGCCACCTACGACGGCGCGGCCTGGGGCGCGTTGGCGGCGGAGCGCTCGATCCGCATCTGGGTGGGGCTGCGTATCCATCGGGAGCACCACGACCAGGTGGAGGCGCTCGCGCAGCGCTTCGACACCGCGGTCTACCTCGAGCCCAAGGGGACGGACATCGCGCTCCGCCTCCTCCGGGCCGGTGGGCGGGCTGCGGTGACCGCCGAGGAGCTGCACCTCGACCCTGTGAGCATGCTGCTCCGGCCCGAGGACGCGCAGGACTCCATCACCAAGCCGCCCTCCCCGCATCCCTCGGGCTGCACGCTCTTCTCGGGCGGAGCCCAGGGCGCGGAGGCGACCTTCGGTGAGCTCGCGCAGAAGTTCGGCATCAAGGAGGTGAATTTCACCTTTGAGGGCCACACTCAAGCGCGTGAGGTCGGGGTGCGCGTGCTCGACCCCCGTGAGCTCTCGGCCGGCGACGTGAGCCTCGTCTACGTGGCCCACCGCCTGCACCGCCACTGGGACAAGACGGAGATGCTCCGCAAGGTCCTCCAGACCCAGTGGCACGTGGTGAGCAACGCCGCGCAGGTCTTCGTGATCGGCACCATCCAGGCGGATGGCACCGTGCACGGCGGCACCGGCTGGTCGGTGGAGCTCGCCCGGCGCTGGAACAAGCGGGTGTGGGTCTTTGACCAGGAGAAGGCGAGCTGGTTCGTCTGGCGGAACGAGGCCTGGATGAAGGGAGAGCCCGTCGTCGAGTCCGCCGACTTCGCCGGCACCGGCACCCGCTTCCTGAACGACGCCGGCAAGCAGGCGATCATCGACCTCTTCACCCGCTCCTTCGGCGAGTAGGCGCTCGCCGCCCCCGCCCCCGCGCCTTGGCTCAGGCCAGCGCGGGGGTCTCTGCGTCCGGGCGGTGCTCTGCGGGCAGCAGCGCGGCGAGGCGGGCCCAGCATGCCTCGACCCCGGCCTGACGGCCCGCGGGTTCGACCACCACCGCCTCCCCGAAGCAGAGGCGCACGGCCGCAGGGCGCATCTGGGTGGCGTCGATGGGGAACAGCCGCTCGGTGCCCGAGATGGCCACCGGCACCACCCGCGTGCCGGGGAGGCCGACGTAACGGGAGACTCCCTTGAGGAAGGGCTGGAGGCGCCCCGTGCGGCTCCGCGCGCCCTCGGCGTAGATGAGCACTGGCTGGCCCGCCCCCATCAGCTGCACGGCCCGCTGAATGGTCTCGATCGCGATGCGGCCCACCTCGCGGGGGCTGAGGCCCGCCTCGTTGTGCGAGAGGGAGCTCGACTGAGCGGTCTTGAGCGTGCTCAAGCTGAAGGCGGCGAAGCGCCGGAAGGGCGTGCCGTACACCTTCGGACCGGCCACGGCGACGACCCGGTCGGCCAGCGCCGCCTCGCCGTGCCCGGCGAGCAGGGCGTCGGTCACCTGGGTGTCGACGTAAGAGAGGTGGTTGGACAAGAGCAGGCAAGGGCCTTCGGCCACCGCCGCGCGGAGGTGCTCCACGCCCACGAGCTCGGCGGCGGGGAGCAGGCCGCCGATGAAGGCCCGGCTCAGCGCCCGACCGAGCGGCGAGGCGGGGTAGTGGCGGTAGTGGTCGCCCGTGACCACGAAGTCCCGGAGGGCGACCGCCAGGGCCTCGTCGTCGAAGGACGCGATGGACTCTCGAAGCGCGCCCTCGACGCCAGCCCGCGCGCCCGCGCCGGCCACGTAGCTGGCGATCCAGGCGGGCAGCGCGCTTCGGGCGAGGGCGGGGGAGAGCGAGGCGATGAGCGCGGTGTCGACCTCGATCGGGAGCGCATCCATTGGGGCGGTGTCGGCTGGCACGTCGGCGGGCGAGGGCGGGGAGAGGGGCACCGGGGGCTCCGGGGACGGGTTCAAGCGCTGCCAATCGGGCCGCGCCTGTCAGGACGCGAGGGATGGTACCGTGCCGCCATGTTCTTGCGCATCCCCCAGCCCCTGCTCGACGCCGACGCGGCCCATCACGAGATCCTGCGTCGGATCACCTTCTCTCGGCACTTGAACCCGGAGAACGCACCCGAGGCCCGCCGCGCCTTCCTGCGCGGCGCCGAGGCCCCGCCCTTTCGATACATCCCCTTCATCGAGGCGGACGACGCCCTCCGTCAGCTCGACCTCTACGAGCCGCCGCGAGACACCGCCCTCGGCCTGCTGATCGGCCGAATCTTCGACGGGACGCGCACCCTCGTCTACGCCCTTCGCGATCGGAGCTCCGCCGCCTTCGACGCCCTCAACCGTCAGGCCGGGTGGTACCCGGACGAGGAGACCCTCGCCCTCCAGTTCGACGAGGGAGAAGAGGAGGATCAGCCACTCGACATCCCCGCCTCCACCCTCATCGCCCGCCTGGAGCTCGCCCTCACCGAGCGGGGCCTGCGGGGGTGGCGGGTCGAGCCGGACACCGTGATGGCGGCCCGGGTGCTGGTGGACGGCGCCAAGCGGGTGATCCGCGTCCACCCCGGCGCCGCCTTCCGTCAGCGCGACCTCGCCCGCCTCGTCGTCCACGAGATCGACGTCCACGCGATGCGCAGCGAGAACGGGGACGCCCAGCCCCTCCGTTGTTTCTCGACCGGACTGCCGGACTCCCTGCTCACCGAGGAGGGCCTGGCGATGGTGGCCGAAGAGCGGGCCGGGGTCGCCTCGCCGGGCAGCCTCGCCCGCCAGATGGAGGTGGTGAAGGCCGTGGACGCGGCGCGTCGCTGCGGCTTTCGTGAGCTGTACACCGAGCTCTCCGCCCGCCACGGCGCCGGCATGGCCTGGAGCGTCTGCCTCCGGGTGAAGCGGGGCCTCTCCGACCCCGGCGCCCCCGGCGTCTACGCCAAGGATGCGGTCTACTTGATGGGCCGCATGTTGGTGCAGCGATGGCTGGAGGCGGGCGGGGACGCCGCCTGGCTCTGGACCGGCAAGGTCGCGGTGACCGATCCGGTCGGGGAGTGGCTGCGCTCGGGCTGGCTCCGCCCGGGCCGGGTGCCGCCCGGCTGGATCAGCCCCGCCGAGGGCCCTCAGTCGCCGCCCCTCAGTAGCCGCCCGTGAAGGCGCCCACGAGCTTGGACCAGGCGCCCACCGGCACGAGGGGCGCCTCGTTGACCACGAGCATCACGCAAGGCTCGCCGCGATCGACCTCGAGGTGGTGCACGATCGTGTCGTCGTTGCAGGCCAGGTCGCCGGGGCCGTAGGACTCCCCCCGATCCTGAAAGCCACCGGCCACCACGAGGTTGAGCTCGAGGCCGCGGTGGGTGTGAGAGGGCACGTCGAAGCCCCCCCGCATCCGCGTGAGGCGCGCAGAGGGGCCCGCTCCAGACAAGGGGATCTCAAAGCTCCACACCACCCCGGGCACGACGGACCGCCACCGCCGGGGGTCGATCGGCCCCACCACCGAGCGGAGGGGCTCCGGCAGCCAGCTCGGCCCCAGCGCTGCCAGCGGCTCCGAGGGCGGGCTCGGCGGCGGGGGCGCATCGAGGGCGGCGAGCAGTCGATCGAGGCCGCCCTTGGCGAGCTCGGCCGGGGCGGCTTCTTCGAGCGCAGCGCCGCCCAGGGCCTCGGCCAGGGCCACCTCCCGGGCGCAGCGCGGGCAACCGGACAGGTGGGTGGCGACACAGAGCCCGAGCCCCTCCGAAGCCGCCCCGCCGGCGTAGGCCAACAGGAGCTCTTCGGTGGGGTGATGACGGGGGCTCATGGGGGATCTTCCAAGGCGCGACGGAGGTGCTGGAAGGCGAGGCGAACCCTCGACTTCACCGTGCCGAGCGGCACGCTCGTCTCTTGCGAGATCACGAGCAGCGTCTGCTCCTCGAAGTACGCACGACGGAGCACCTCGGATTGCTCCGCCGGCAACTCTTTGATGAGCCGGCGGAGCCGCTCGCCGATCCGATCGGCGGCGATCACCTCGTCGGGGTGGGGCCGCCCGTCGGAGGGCGGGGGCGGAGCCGCCTCCGCGACCTCGTGGCGGCGCTCCCGGCGGAGCCGATCGATGCGCCGGTTTCGCGCCACCGTGAACAACCAGGTGGACACGCCGGCCCGCTCCGGGTCGTAGCGGTCCGCCCGCTGCCAGACCGTGAGGAAGATCTCGTGGATGAGATCGTCCGCCTCAGCGCCATCGCAGCCGAGACGGAACAGAAAGCCCCGCAGCCGCGGCGCGAAGAGGGTGTAGAGCTCAGCCAGCGCTCCCCGATCGCGCCGCAGGGCGATCGCGCGCATCAGGGAGCGGGGGTCCGGACCTTCTTCGGCCATGGAGCGCCCATGTAGCCGAAGCGGTCCGCCGGGACCAACCGCCCGCAGGCGGCAGCCGACCCTCAGGGCACGACGTTGATGGTGCTCGAGTCGATCACCGGCTGGGTCAGGCTCGTGTGGCTGTTGTTGACCAGCTCCACCGAGATCACGTGCTCTCCCGCCGAGATGCCCGTCACCTCGGTGGAGGTGTCCGCGGAGTAGCCGTAGTACGAGCCATCGATGAACACGTGGTAGTGCCCAAAGTCCGCGACGTCGGAGCCGCCCACCGCGGAGGGATCGAGGGTGAAGTTCGAGGTGGAGACGCTCACGAAGAAGCTCGAACCCACCGTCTCGCCCTCGGGCGGAGAGGACAGGGTGACGCAGGGCCGATCCGAGGGGCTCGACACGCGGACGTAGTCCAGCGCCTCGATCTCGGTGTGGTCATTGTCGGTGAGGATCACCGTGATGAGGTGATCCCCCGAGTTCTGCTGCAGCAGCCAGGTGCTCGACTCCGCGGTGGCGCCCGTGTAGACCCCATCGACGTAGTAGTGGTAGTGCCCCTCGCCCGGCACCGCGGTGCCGCCGAAGTGCTCGGGGGACAGGGTGAAGCGCTCGACGCCCACCGCGAGCGGCCAGGAGCAGGAGTCAATCGACGTGTCGTTGATCGGCTCCTGGATCTCGACGTACGGCGCGCCCTCGGCCACCGTCACCTCTATGGTGTCGGAGGCGGCGGGGGTGAGCGAGGTGTGGTCGTTGTTGACGAGCTCCACCGTGATGTCGTGCGGGCCGGGGTTGAGGCGGGTGACCCAGGCGCTGTCGGGATCGGTGCTCAGATCGAAGTAGTTCCCATCGACGATCACGTGGTAATGACCGTGGCTGACCTCGTTCTCGCCGCCGATGTCCTCCGAGAAGATGAAATTCTGAATGAGCAGGCCGAGCTCCACCGAAGAGCCCGAGAGGGTGGTGCCGAAGGCCGGCGAGGTGATCGCCACCACCGGCAGGGTGGGGGGCCCGCTCGTCACGCTCACAGAGTCCGAGATGCTGTACTCGGTGTGATCGTTGCTCGCGAGTACGGCCTTGATGGTGTGCGCGCCCTCGGTGATGTCGGTGAGGGTGTAGCCCGCCTCGCCGGTGGCATCGATGTAGACGTCGTCCACATAGACGTGGACGTGCCCGTGGTCGGCCTCGTTGGCCCCGCCGATGGCGGCGCTGTCGAGGGTGATGCCGGTGACGTTCCACGCGACGTCGACGATGGGGCCGACCGTCCCGCCATTGTTGGGGCTCGTGATGTCAATGGTGTAGTCAGCGTCGGCGTCGGCGTCGCTGTCGGCGTCGCTGTCGGCGTCGGTGTCGGCGTCGCTGTCGGCGTCGGTGTCCGCGTCGCTCTCTTCGGAGCCGGGGTCATCCTTGTCGCCGGAGCAGGCGAAGAGGCTGAGGGCGAACAGCGCGGAAAGGCCAGGGCGGAGGGCGATGTAGGGGCGCATGGGGGTCTCCTCGTGAGGTGCGTCCCGCCGTAGGCGGGCCAGCGGGGCAGACCCTACCTACGCTTCGGGCGACGGGGAAGATCACCGGGCCAACAAATCTGCTCTTTTCCCATTCCTCCCGCCTCCCGCCTCCCGCCTCCCGCCCGCCAACGTCAGCGCGGGACCTCCACCCAGGCGCCGATCTCGGCGTTCACCGCCGCCGCGCCGAGGGTGAGCTCCTCATAGGGCGTGTCGGTCAGGCTCACGAGGCCCCAGTTGTTGTCCTCGCCGTCAAAGCGGCCGTTGGGCGGGTCATCGGTCCACATGTACCAGTGTTGCCCGACGATCCACGGCACCGCCTGGCGCTCCCGGGTGACCGCCACGTAGGCCGCGGTCCGCTCGGTCTGAGTGGGGAACCGCGGATAGACCGGCGGCCAGGAATTCGGCAGGCCGGCGTCGTCGGCCCGGAAGCCGAACTCCGTGACCAGGATGGGCAGGTCGACCCGCTCATGCACAGCGAGGAACCCATCGGCTCGCGAGGGCGCCCCGGAGAGCGCAAGCGCGAGCGGCTCGACGCCGTCGAGGTAGGCGTAGCTGTTGATCGAGAGGACATCGACATAGGGCGCCGCGGCCTCATAGACCTCGAGCCGCACCATCACCGACACCTCTCGGTTGCCGAGGATGAGGTGGTTTGGGTCAGCGGCGCGGATCGCGCCCGCGGTGACCGAGAAGTACCGGTCGGCAGACAGGGTCAGGAAGTCCGCGGTGAGCGTGTCCGCCGCGGGAGAGGCGCCCGGATCGAGGGCGTCCCAGGCCCCGGTCTCCGCGAGGAGCGCCGTCTCATCGGCGAAGGTCGTGCCCAGCGCCGCGTTCAAGGTGGCGACGTCTCCGTGTCGCTCGAGCAGGAGGGCCACCGCCGCTTGTTTCCCGGGGGCTGTGGAGGGCAGGCCGAGGTAGAGCTGGAGCAGCGTCTCGAGCCCCCGCCAGTCGGGGCCCCAACGGGTCTCGTTATCGATGAAGTAGCCGATGAGCAGTGGATCATCGGGCCGAGCCCCCGCGGAGGCGGCCGTCACCACGTCGGCCTCCCAGGCGGGGTCGAACCAGTCGGCCACCGCGCCGCTCTCCCAGTCGCCGCCCGACAGGTGGAGGTTGACCGCGCCGGGGAGGAGGGGCCCGAGGTGACCGTGGTCGGACCAGGAGCCTGCGGTGTTGAAGCCCCAACCCT
Source organism: Myxococcota bacterium (assembly GCA_044344255.1). GTDB lineage: Bacteria > Myxococcota_A > UBA796 > UBA796 > UBA2385 > JBIJDH01. The sequence continues at coordinate 169,203 of JBIJDH010000007.1, read as the reverse complement.
GGAGGCGCTCCGCGGTGGCGAGCGCCCAGTCCGCCTCGCTCGCGTAGGCCGCGGCCACGGCCTCCCCGTAGGGATACCGCCCTGTGGTGGCGTCTTGGAGGCCAGTGGGGGTGGCGCTGTTCACCCCCACCGACCAGAAGGGGTGCCCCTCGGGATCGACGAGCCACCAGCGGTCGCAGAGGCGCTCCGTGCGAAACCAGCCGGTGGCCGAGAGGCTCACCCGTGCGTCGCCGAGGGAGGGCCCGAGGACCCGCTCGCCCTCCACCGGCAGGCAGGGGCTCGACCCTCCCGAGTCTCCCGAGGCCCCGCTGTCGCCCGCCGGCGCGCTGTCCGAAACGCTGTCCGAAACGCTGTCCGACCCGCTGTCCGAAACGCCTCCCGGAGCGCTGTCTGCCGCCCCGCCCTTCGGCCCTCTCCCCGAGCCGCAGCCCGGACCCAGGGCGACCCCCAGGCCGAACGCGCGGAGGAGGCGACGGGCGGCGGACCCCGCGAGGGCGTCCGAGGCCCTCACGGCTTCACCCCGTCGGGCGGGCCGTCTCTCCAGGTGCAGCCCTCCTCCACGGGCACCCGCTTATGGAAGAGGAAGCGCAGCGCCCCCGGAAGGCGACGACGCCAGTGGCGCTCGTGGTGTGTCCCGCGCCGATCGGGTCGCCAACGGACGTGGCTGGCCGGATACCCACGCCGCACAAGCAGCGCGGCCATCTGCGCCGCCTGCTCGAACATCTGCCCCTTCTCCCGCTGACCGGCGTCGATGTAGATGCGGGGACGACCGTGGGGGATGGTGCCCGCGACCTCCCCAAAGAGCGCCCCGCCACCCACCCAGAAGGAAGGCGAGACGCCGAGGACTCCGCCAAACACCCTCGGATGGCGGAGGTGACCGGCGAGGGCGGCGAGCCCGCCCATCGAGGCGCCTCCGAGCACCACCGGCCCCGCGCCGATCGACCAGCGCGCGCGGATGGCCGGCAGCAGGGAGGAGGCGATGGCGCCCAGCAGCTCGTCGAGTCCGCTCCAGAGCTCGCGGTTTCGATAGATGCCGCCGTTGTCGATGCCCACCACCACGGGGCGGCGCACCGTGCGCGGCAGCGCGTCCACCGCCCGGTGGGCGTACCAGCCGCCCGCGTAGCTCCCCTCGTCTCCGAAGACGTTCTGCCCGTCGAAGAGCAGCAGCAAGGGAGCCTCGGGCTCGACCGCGGCGGGGATGAAGACCCGGGCCCGCCGGGCCGCCCGTCGATAGCCGAAGTGGAGCTCCACGAGGGCCGGCTCCACCGACCGCAGCGGCGGCTCGGCCCTCTTCACTGGACCCTGCAGATCGAGAAGCTCTGGTCACAGGCGATGGTCGTGAGGCGGCCGGGCTCCACCACCACCGTGCCCAGCTTCTGCGGCTCCCGCCCTGCGAAGGTGTAGGTCACCGCATACGCGCCGGAGGGGACGGCCCCTGGGCCGAAGCGGCCCGCCGACGAGACGAGGCTCACGGCCTCCACCCGCCCCGTCACCGAGACGGTCCCGGTGGCAGGGGCCGCCGGGGCCGCCGAGGCCGCCGAGGCCGCCGGGGCCGCCCTCCCCCGGGGCTCCGTGGGCGGAGGGGGCTCGACCTCGGGGGCCGCGTTGACCTCCGCGGCGGGCTCGGACGGCGCAGGGGACGCCAGCGCAGGCTCTGTCCTCGCCTCCGCGGCTACCTGCCGGGCGAGCTCCGCCTCTCGCAGCCGGCTCTCGTAGCCCACCCAGGCGAGGCCGCCGGCCACCGCGGTGAAGAGCGCGAGCAGCAGCACGCCGAACACGGCCACCACGCCCACGGTGAGCCCGAACCGATCTCGCCGACCGCGCGCCTCGGCGGCAGGGTCGGCCTCCCGCAGGGGCCCCCGAGCCGAACCCTGCGCACCCTCCGCCGCCGTCCGCGCGGAGGCCTCCATCAGGGTCTCGGTGACCCCCTGCTCCAGGGGAGCGGCGCGGAGGAGGGAGCTCGGCGGCGGGCTCGGAGAGAGCTTGACGCCGCCGGTCATCGCCTCGTCGTCCCCGTAGAGCATGCGGCGCACCGCCTCGCAGTCGGGCGGGCGGCGCTCCCGGTCGAACTCCAAGCAGGCCCGGAGGGTGGCGTCCACCCGCGGATCGAGGCCCCGGACCAGGGCCGAGGGGGGGGTGTACCGGCCGGTGGCGATCTTGTTGAAGAGCTCGAGCAGGTCCGGATCCTCAAAGGGGACCTGCCCACAGATCAACACATAGAGGATGCAGCCCAACGCGAAGATGTCGGCCCGAGTGTCGACCTCCTTGGCGCTGCGGATCTGCTCTGGCGCCATGAACTGAGGCGTGCCCATCGGCAAACCGCTGCGCGTTCGGGAGTGCCCTCCCTCATTGTCGGCCAGGATCTTGGCGAGGCCGAAGTCAGCCACCTTGGGGATCGTGAGCCCGTCCGCGCTGTCGAGGAGCACGTTGCCAGGCTTGAGGTCACGGTGCACGAGGCCGGCCCGGTGCGCCCGGGACACGCCGGCGAGGATGCCGCGGAAGAGCGCGAGGGCGTCCTTCTGGCTCGGGCGGTGCTCCCGGAGCCAGGCGTCCAGCGCAGGGCCGTCGATGTGCTCCATCAGGAGGCCGATCTGACCGTCTACAATCAACACATCCGTGACAGAGACGATGTTCGGATGCCGAAGGGAGGCCTGCACCTGCCCCTCGGCGACGAGGCGGCGCTGGATGCCCTCGTTCTCGATCTTGAGGAGCTTGAGGGCGTGCCGGCTGCCGAGGGTGTTGTGGCGGACCGCGTACACCGCCGCCATCCCTCCTTCACCGAGGAGGGACAACACCGTGTACCGGTCGATGATCTCTCCCGGCGCCAGGGTGCGGGCCATCAGAACCTCTCTCCCGCAGTTCGACGAACGGTCGCCGTTAACCCGCGGGGGGGAGCTTCACCAGACCCAGGTCGCCACGGCCCCCAGCCCAGTGAGCGCGCCCACCCCGCCGAGGGCGACCGCCATCGGGAAGGAGAGCTGGTGGCGGCGGAGGGCGGGGTCGGTCACCTCCCGCGAGACGGAGGGGTCGGCTTCGACCTCGTCGAGCACGCTGCGGTAGGAGAGCTCCGAGACCGTGTAAGCGGCGCCGGCCAGCACGAGGCTCACCGCGCTGGTGATGGCCAGCGGGCGGGTCAGGCGCCCCCCGGAGCGCGCCACCGCGACGGGCGGGTCGCTCGGAGGAGCCCGATCCGCAGCCGCGCGGCGGGGGGCCTCGGAGGTCCAGGGGCCGAGCGGCTCCTCCGGCCAGAGGTAGGCGCCCTGCACCGTCGCTCCGTCTGGCCCCAGCACCTGCATCGCCGTCGGTCGGTCCGAAGGGCGGTAGAGGCTCGCCTGTCCGTCAAAGGAGAGCGTTCCCACGGGCGGGGGACGGACGGCGATCGTGGCGGCCACGTGCGGGCCGGCGCCGGGATCGAGCGCCCGGAGCGGGTGGTCGGCGGGCAGGAGGGCCGCGGGAAAGGTGCCCGAGGGGTCGAGCACCCGGGCGGCGAGCAGCGAGCGGCGGGCCGCGGCCTCGTCCCCGTCCACGAAGGCGCGCAGGGCGCTGGCGCGGTGCAGGCGGGCGGCGACGACCGGGGGGATCGACACCTGGAGGCAGCCAACCTCGGCGGCGGCGTCCCTCCAGCCGGCGCGGAGGCCGACGGCGTCCAGCTTCACGAAGGCGGCTTCGGCCTCGTCGAGGGCGGCGTTGAGCTCAGCCACGGTCGCCGGGCAGACCGGCGCAGCCGAGGCCGCGGAGACGAGGAAGAGGAGCATCGGCAAGCTCAGGGGAGGCTCCCGACCACGAGGGGGTCTGAGTAGGTAGCGTAGCCGGCCACCAGAGTGAAGTCCGAAGGATCGATGTCTCCGTCCACCACCGAGTAGATCACGGTGTTCGCCGACTGCGAGGGCGAGTCCGTCGAGCCCGTGTAGGCCCCGCCGAAGACGAGCTCGGGCTCGCCGTCTCCGTCGAGATCGGTGACGCTGTGGTGGGCGCTGCCGTGGGTGGGCAGGGCGGTTCGGTCCTCGACGCTAAACTCCCCCGCCGAAGACCAGTACACGTAGGAGTCCACGTCGAAACGTTCTCCGTCCGAGAGCTGGCTGAGGATGAGCTCAGGGTAGTCGTCGCCGTTGAGGTCCTCCGCGCTCACCTCGACCCCCAGGAGGTGCTCGGCCTCGAAGGCGAGGCTGAAGGATCCGCCGTCGTTCAGGTAGACCTGCACGCCGCCCCGCAGCGGATCGGGCGCCGCCGCCGGAGTGAACCAGGACAGGGCGACGTCGAGGAGCCCGTCCTGATTGAAGTCGGCCAGCACGCCGTCTTCGGCGCCCTGTGTGTCGATCTGCGCGGCTACGTCTACGGAGTCGAAGCCGTCACCGAGGTCTGTATAGGCGGTCGAGGTCGTCCAGTATGCGTCCGATGGGTCACCGCGGCTGACAAAGAAGGCGTCGTCCCGTCCATCCCCGGTGAGGTCACCGGTGAGCACCTCGAGCGGCGCCTTCGCCGACAGGGGGACCGACCCGAGGTCAAAGGCACCCCCGTCGCTGCGATACAAGTAGCTCGTATCGTTGAGCTCAGTGCCGACTCCGTAGTTGGCGACGGTGAGGTCGGGGAGGCCGTCCCGGTCGAGGTCTCCCGTGGCGCAGCTCACGCCGTTCCCGCCGATGAGGTCGGCCGCCTGATCGATGTTGAACAGACCGGCGTTGTTCCACCAGATGCGGGCCACCGCCCCCTTCGTGTCCAAGCCGCCGTGGTTGACCTGGGCGATGTCGGTGTCGCCGTCACCGTCGAAGTCTTCGAGGCAGATGGCGAGGGTGTTGTCGCCCTCCAAGGACTGCACGGCCGACGCCGTGAGGTCCGGACCGCTGATGGTGCCCGGGTAGATGTCGATGCCTCCTCCGCCGCTCCCGTATTGATGACCGACGATGAGGTCGGGGTACCCGTCCGCGTCGAGGTCAGCGGCGTGGGCCGAGTAGACACCCTCCCCAGGGATGGGGTACGCGGCCACCCCGTCGAAGCTGCCCTCGTCGCTGAGGTAATACACGCTGCGGTCGGAGGCCGATGGGTACGAACCTGCGCTCCACAGCACGAGGTCTGGCCAGCCATCGCAGTTCAGATCATCACAGGCGAGGTTGCCGTCGCAGTCCGTGTCGATGTCGTCTGTGCCGTCCTCGATCGAGTGGGAGCCGGGGAAGACAGTGGCGATGCCATCTTCACAGTCATCCCCACGCTCCACCAGGCCCGCGCCGCCCGGGCAGCCGTAGGTGGCGGAAGCGGGGTCCCCGAAGCCGTCACCGTCGGAGTCCCGGTAGAGCGTCAGGCCGTCCACGGGGGCGTATTCGCGACGGTGGTGCAGTCCTCGTCGACCCCATCGCAGTGCTCGTCGGCGCCGGGGTGGATGGCGGCGTCGGTGTCGTCGCAGTCCTCGGGTGCGTCGTAGCCGTCGCCGTCGGCGTCGGCCCCGCTGCCATCGGCGCCGTCCGCCCCGTCGCCCTTCGAGAAGAGGGCCGCGTACTCTTCGTCGCTCAAGTAGTGGCAGCCACCGGTCCAGCCGAGCGCGAGGAGGGCCAGCACCGACGCTGTGGCGGAGCGCCGACGCGGTCGAGGCGAAACGAGGGGCTCTCGCAGGTTCAGGGGGTGCATGGTCCGCTCTCGCTGGCAGGGCCGCCTGATCGGGCGGACCTTCAACCTGTCACGACTCTGGTCCACGGTCAACGCGCACCGGTCGGGTCGAACCTCCCCCTGCCGCAGGGCCCGGCCGGATAGGCGGCCGCTCGACCCACCGACCGACGGGAGCCCTGATGTCCGCCCAAGATGCCCTCGCCCGCGCGCTCTCTGACCAGGCCGACCTCTTCGGGGTGTGGGGTGAGCTCAGCCCCGAGGTGGCCGCCCAGCACGCGCGCTTCCGCGCCTTCCTCGAGGCCGAGGTGCGCCCGGTGATCGACGACTGGTGGGAGCGCGGCGAATTCCCAGCCTTCCTCGTGCCTCGCTTCGGCGCGCTCCTGAACGAGACCCTCGGCGCCGCCCCCTACACCTTCCCCGCCAAGGATCCCATGCCCTTCCGCCTCCTCAAGATGGAGCTCGGAAGGGTCGATCCCTCGATGGCGAGCTTCGTGGCGGTGCACTGGGGCCTCGCGATGGGCACGATCGCCGCCTTCGGTTCGGACGAACAAAAGCTGCGATGGATCCCACCGATGTCAGATCTGCGACAGATCGGCTCCTGGGCCCTCACTGAACCCCTGGCCGGCTCGGACGCCGCCCGCGGCCTCCGCTGCACCGCCCGCAAGGTGAGCGGAGGCTACGTGGTCAGCGGCGAGAAGAAGTGGTCGGGCAACGCCACCATCGCCGACGTCACCGTGATCTGGGCGAGCGCCGAGGGTGAGCTCGGGGGCTTCCTCGTCGAGCGGGGCACCCCGGGCTTCCACGTCGAGAAGCTCAAGGGCAAGATCGCCAAACGTGCGATGGAGAACGTCAACATTCGCCTCGAGGAGTGCTTCCTGCCCGACGCGGCCCGCCTGCCCGGCGCGCGGAGCTTCCGCGACGTGGCGGGCCTGCTTCAGCTCGGGCGGGTGGCGGTGGCCTGGGAGGCGCTGGGCATCGCCACCGGCGTCTTCGAGGCGACGCTGCGCTACACCCGCGGTCGGGAGCAGTTCGGTCGCCCGATCGCTGGCTTTCAACTGGTGCAGGACAAGCTCGTCACGATGCTCGATCACCTCACCTCGATGCAGGCCCTGCTGATGCAGGCCGCTCGGCATGAGCGGGCGACGGGGCGCCTGGACGAAGCGCGCGCCAGCCTCCTCAAGCTCTCCTGCGCCCGCAAGGCGCGCGAGGTCTGCGCCCTCGGCCGCGGGCTGCTCGGCGGCAACGGGATCCTGCTCGAGCACGGCGTGGCCCGGCTCTTCTCCGACATGGAGGCGGTCTACAGCTACGAGGGCACCGACGAGATGAACACCCTCATCGTCGGCCGCGCGATCACCGGGCACAGCGCCTTCGTGTGAACGGCGCTCCGGAGGCACAGAGCCCCAGAGAAAGCGCGCCCGTGAAGCGCGGGCCCCCCGCGCTCAGCCCTCGAAGCGGAAGAGCTCGACCATCTTGGCGAGGCCCGTGGGATCGTTGGTCTTGATCTTGCCGCGGGCGATGTCGAGGGCGCCGGGCCGCTTGCCGTCGAGCACCATGCGCGTGAAGAGCTCGGGGTCGCAGACGAGCACAGAGTCAGCCTTCTCGGCGGTCCGCCCCTCCACGGCCACCGCGGCGGTCGGGCTCAAGGTCACCGACCACTTCTCCGAGCCCACGGAGAAGTACCAGGTGCGCATCCGGTCTACCTTCCCCGGAAGGTAGCGCTGGGGCATGTTCTCGAAGATCTGGCGGACGGAGGGTCGAGCGGCCATGCGGACCTCGGCGGCGGGGACGGGGGCCGACGCGGCGTGTCCGGCGTCCGGCCCCCCGTTGGCTCAGTACTGGCTTTGGAGCGTGAGCTCCGAGATGGCGACGTGATCTCCCTGACCGGTGACCCGCGCCAGGGACAGGTGACCCTTACCGACCGCCATCACGACGAGGCCCTGCTCGGGGACCATCGAGCCCGGGCTGACGACGATCTCGCGCCCGTCGGGGAGGCCGAGGATGGCGCGCGGCGGCTGCGTCTCGGGGAGGGTGCGCAGCAGCCGAACCGGCCAGGGCCCCGGCGCCGCCGCGAGCGCGCTCAGGGGGGCGATGGAGCCGGCGGGCGGGGAGGGCGGCGCGGCGACCGGCGCGGCCTCCGCCGGCCCCGGCGGCGCGGCGACGACGGCCGGAGCGGCGGGGGCCGCAGCCGCGGCGGGCGCAGCGGAGGGGGCCGCGTCCGAGGGGGCGGCGTTGGCGCTCTGGTGCAGCTCGTCGCTGCTCATCTTGAAGGCGGGCTCCTCAAAGTCCGCGAAGGCCGGATCGGCGCGCTTGCCGCTGACACCGGAGGCGCCGCCGGAAGCGGCGTCCGGAGAGGCGGAGCCCACCACGGGCGCGCTCGAGCCGGCGGCGGGGCCAAAGAGGTCGCCCCCCGTCGAGGTGGGCTCACAGGCCGCGAGGAGGCCCACCAGCAGGCCGACGGCGAGGCGAGACGAGACGAGGGACGGAGCGAGGCGGTCGGCTAGGCTGCGCATGCAGGCTCCTGGGGCCCCGAAGCATAATAGGCTCCGCCACGATGGACACCCTCCCCCCTCCTCCCTCCCGCAGCCTCCCCTGCCCTCTCCAGCCCTCCTGCGGCGGCTGTCCGGAGATGGTCCACCCCGAAGATCGGCAGCTACAGCAGAAGATCGACTTCCTCACCCGGGCCCTCCGCCGCCCACCGGACTCCGTGGTGCCCTCGCCCACGCCGCTCGGCTATCGGGCCCGCGTCAGCCTCCGCCTCGACGCCGCCGGGCGAGCCGGCTTCTCCCGGCCGCGCTCCCACGAGCACCTGCCTGTCCGGGACTGCCCCATCGCCCGCCCCGAGCTCAACGCTGTGCTGGGCGCCCTCCCCCTCCTGCCCGGGCTCGAGCAGCTCGAGCTCCGCAGCGACGGCGCCGGCGTGGTCCTCTCTGCCCGCAACGCCAACCCCCAAAAGCCGCGGGTGACCGAGCTGCCGTCGGCGCTCCTCGGCCTGCCGGGGCTGCGCGGGGCGGCGCTCGACGGCGCGAGGGCTCTCGGAGAGGACACCGTCGCCATCGAGGTCTGCGGGGTGCGGCACCGCTTCAGTCCCGACACCTTCTACCAGGTCAACCTGGGGGTCAACGAGCGGCTCGTGGCCGCGGTGCGGGACGCCGTGCTCGCCTCCGCTCCGAACGCGGTGCTCGATCTCTTCTCCGGCGCGGGCAACCTCTCCCTGCCCCTCGCCCGAGAGGGGCTGCCGATCACGCTCATCGAGGCCAACGCCGCCGCCACCCGCGACGCCCGCCGCACCGCCGTCGAGCACGGGCTCAAGGTGCAGGTCAAGACCGCCCCCGCCGAGCGCTACCAGCCCGGTGACGCCGTCTTCGACGTGGTCATCCTCGACCCTCCCCGCGCCGGCGCGGGCGGGCTGGTGCCCAAGCTGCTGATCACCCGCCCGCGCACGATCCTCTACGTCTCCTGTAACCCCGTCGCGCTCGCGGCAGACCTCAAGCCCGCCTTCAAGGCCGGCTACACCCTCCGCTCGGTCACCCTCTTCGACATGTTTCCTCAGACCTCCCACATGGAGACGCTGGCGGTGCTGGATCGCCCGGCATGACCGCGGCGACGCGCGTCGAGGCGGTGGTCTCCCGGGTGCGGAGCGCGCTCACGGGGGGCAGACACCGGGGCAGCCTGCTGCTGTTGCTCCTCGGCGTGTGGGTCTGGTCGAGCACGGTCTGGGACGGCGACGTCGACCTGGACACCCCCTGGCTGGTCTTCAACAACCCGATCCTCTCCACCGGCTCGCTCGACGCGCTGCCCACCCTCCTCTGGGACATGAGCCCCGGTGCGCGGCTCACGCTCGGGGCAGAGTACCTCCCGGTGCGAGACCTCACCGTGCTCCTCGACTTCGCCCTCTTCGGCGAGCGCTGGGCGGGGCACCACCTGCACAGCGTCCTCTGGTACCTCGGCGCCGGCCTGCTCTTCCTCTCCATCCTCGAGCGCCTCCTCGGGGAGGGCCTGCGCGCCTGGCTCGGCGCCGCCATCTTCCTGGTCATGCCCGTCCACGTCGAGAGCGTGGCCTGGCTGGCCAGCCGCAAGGACGTCGTCTCGCTCTTCTTCGTCTTCCTGTCGATCCGACTCTTCCTCGATCGGACGGCCCACCCCCGCCGCGGCCTCCTCGCCCTCACGCTGCTCCTGCCGGCCTACTGGGCCAAGAACACGGCGATCGTGCTGCCCGCCTGGCTCTTCGTCCTCGACTGGGCCCGGGACCCGTCGGCGGCGCGGCGTCCCCGCTGGTGGGCGGGCTGGCTGCCCTGGGCGGCGCTCTCGGCGATGGGCCTGGTCGTCACCCTCTCCCTCGGCTCGGTGGTGGCGATGTACGCCGAGCCCCGCGCCGAAGACACGCTGGGCGCGCTCAGCCTGCAGTGCGCGGTGCTCGGTCGGTATGCCGGGATGCTGCTCTGGCCGACCGAGCTCTCTGTGCTCTACGTCGAGCCCCCCGTGGGGTGGGGGGTCGAGGCCCTCCGCGGGCTCGGCGTAGCCGCAGGTCTCGGGGTCTTCGCCCTCCTCTCGAAGGAGCGCCTCGTCCGGCTGGGCGTCGCCTGGTTCTTCCTCGCGCTGTTGCCGGTGAGCCAGCTCATCCCCATTCAGAACCTGATGGCCGACCGCTACCTCCTCCTGCCGAGCGCCGGACTGGTGCTGGCCCTGGCGGCTGGCGTGCCCCGCCGCGGCCACGCCCTCTGGCTGCTGCTCGCGCTGTTTTGCGTCGGGCTCCAGGCTCGATGGACGCTCGAGCGCATCCCGGTCTGGCGCGGCTCCCTCGCCCTCTGGCAGGACCTCACGGAGAAGCAGCCGCTCCACCCCCGCGGCTGGACCGCCCTCAGCGGCGCGCAGACCGCGCTCGGACAGCCCGCAGCCGCAGAGGCGACCCTCGAGGCCGGCCTCACGGCCCTCCCCGGTCACCCGCTGCTCCAGGCCTCGCTCGCCACCATCCTGGCGGAGCAGGGTGACCCCGAGGCCGCCGTCTCGCTCTACCAGGCGGCCCTGCGGGCGGATCCAAAGCTCCGAAAAGCGGCGAACAATCTCGCTGTCCTGTTGAGGCGCCAGGGCCGCGCGGATGAGGCCGCCGCGGTCGCCCGCATCCTCGTGCGCCAGCACCCGCTCTACCCGGAGGGTTGGAACACCCTCGGCGCGATCCTCCTCGATCAACGCCAGTTCCTGGAGGCGACCACCGTGCTCGGTCAGGCGTCGGCCCTGGCGCCCTTCGACCCCACCGTCACGCTCAACCTCGCGGCCCTCGCCTGGCTCCAAGGCGACCAGAGCGAGGCGGCGCGGTGGTGGACAGAGACCCTGCGCCTCGATCCGGACAATGCAACCGCTCGAGCGGGACTGGCGCAGGTCCGGGGGCCCTGATCCCGCCGCGCCGCCGCGGTCGCCCTCGGGGTGGGTCAGTCGATCCGGTGCGCCACCACGCCGCCGCGGAGCTTCGGCTCGAACCAGGTGCTCTTGGGCGGCATGAGCTTGTCGACGTCGGCGACGGCGAAGAGCTGATCCAGGCCGGTGGGGAAGAGGTGGAAGGCGACGGCCGCCCGCCCGGCGTCCACCGCGGCCTGGAGGGCCGACGCGCCCCGGATCCCGCCCACGAATTCGATGCGGGTGTCGGTCCGCGGGTCCTTCACGCCGAGCAGCGGGCCGAGCACCCGATCCTGGAGGACGCTGACGTCGAGAGAGGCGACGGGATCATGATGATCGACCCGCCCCTCCTTCGGTCGCAGCCCGTACCAGACCCCGCCGAGGTAAGCCGTGAAGTGGCCGCGGCCCACCGGCTCTGGCGCCACGCCGGCCTCCACGTCAAAGTCCTGGCCGATCGCCGCCAGGAGGCCCTCCGCCGAGTGACCGTGGAGGTCGCTCACGAGGCGATTGTACGCGAGCACGCGCAGCTGACGGTCGGGGAAGATCCCCGCGAGGAACCAGCTCGAGCTGCCCTCCCCTCTCCGGGCGGCGGCCACGCGCGCGGCCGCGGCGGAGCGATGGTGGCCGTCGGCGATGTAGAGGTTCGGCACCCCGGCGAAGGCGGCCCGCAGGCGGTCGACGAGACCGCTGTCCCGCACCACGCGCAAGGCGTGCTCGACGCCGTCGTCGGTGGTGACCCGCCAGGCGAGCGGCAGGGCCTCGGCCTCGGCCATCGCCGCCCGCACCACCGGGAACTCGTCCCGGTAGGCGAGGAACACGAGGCCGGTCTGGGTGCCGGTGTGCAGGATGTGATCGACGCGGTCCTGCTCCTTGTCCGGGCGGGTGAGCTCATGGCGCTTGATCACGCCGCCGTCGTACTCCTCGACGCTGCAGGCCGCGAGCAGGCCCACCTGGGTCTGGCCCTGCCAGGTCTGGCTGTAGAGGTAGAAGCAGGGGGCGTCATCCTGGACGATCCAGCCGCGCTGCGTGAAGCTATCAAGGTTTTCCCTCGCCTTCTCGTAGGCGACAGCGCTGTGGATGTCGACGCCGGGCGCGAGATCGACGTCCGGCCGGGTCACATGCAGGAAGGACTTCGGGTTGGGCCCGGCGATGGCCTTGGCCTCGGCCTCGCTGACGACGTCGTAGGGGGGAGCGATGATCTCGCCTGCGAGGGCGTCATCAGCGCGGAGACCGGGGAAGGGGCGGAGTTGAGCCAAGGTCGCTCCCGAGCGGCAGATCTGAGCTTGCCGATAGGTGAGTTTTTGATTCTGCCCGATCGCCGCGCGAGGGAGGGCGGCGAGCGGGCTCCAGGCGACCGCCGTCCTAGCACGGGTTAAGCTCCAGCGCCCCGCGAACCGGCGCCTCCGCCGGCCGACCCGCGGGCGAGGTGCTGCGATGGCCGAGCTGGGAAACTTCTTCGCCCGAATGTTCAGCGCAGGGGGCGCCCGCGGCCTCTCGGGGGACGCTGACCTCGTCCTCCCCCCCTCCCCAGAGCTCGAATTTTACAACGAGTGTCTTCGTAAGCACAAAACGAGCGAAGACTTCGTCTCTGACCCCTCCCGGCTGTGGGACACCTCCACCTTCCTCTCGCGGAAGGGCGGCCTCCGCTCGCACTTCCAGGCCGAGCGGGGAGATGGGGTCGCGAGCGTCAGCGACGTCCTGATCATCGTCAACAGCGAAGACTGGAAGCGCACCTTCAAGAACGCGCGGGAGCCTTGGGTCGAACGGGCCCGCGCCGCGCTGCGGGATCGGTTCACGGCCTTCTGTGAGGGGGAAGACTTCCACACCCTCTTTCCCCAGCGGCCGCTCGGCTTTCACATCATCGAGGACGGCGGCCCCGAGACCAAGGCCGACTCCCTCGGCCTCCAGAAGGGCGAGTTCGTCACCGGCCTCCTGCCCAACCTCTACCCGAAGCCCGGCCCGGCCTCACGGCCCGTCATCGCGCTCCACCTCCACCTCCCCGGCGCCTGGGAGGGCTACCAGGAGGTCGGCCGCCTGTACTCCGATCAGGTGTTGTTCACCCTCGGAGACCACTGGCTCGACAACTTCTCGCACCCGGCCCTCAAGCTGCCAGCCCTTTACCGCTTGCAGCAGTATGCCGACGGGAGCTTCGTCCACGTCATCAACCCCGACGTGGCCGATCGATACCGCATCACGAAGACAGAGGACCCCGGCGCCCCCTCGGTGCTCACCCTCGAAGACGACGCCGGCGCCCCGGTGGCCTGGATCGTGCTGGCCGTGGTGGAGGCCGACTCCGACCGGAGGTCCCCCCGCCCCTTCGCCAACACCATGGTGGAGCTCGACCTCGAGCTCCCCGCAGGCCCGAGCCGCGAGGGCTTCCGCGTGCCCAACTTCACGCCTCAGATCACGGGCGGGCGCACCATCGTGCCCACCGCGGTCGAGGGGCGCATCCTGACCCTGCGGGAGTCCGGGGCCCTCCTCCAGAAGGTCCACTTCAACAAGTTCATGGAGGGCTACGACGTCTACGTCGGGCCGAACGGAGAGCTTGGCACCGCCATCGCCCAGCCCGCCGCCACCTTCCGGGTGCGCGGCAACACCGTGATGTTGGCCGCCAACCGCCCCGACGTCACCCTGAACGGCCGCCCGGTAGCGCCAGGAGTCGGCACGCCCCTCGATCGCGACGCCCGCATCGCGCTCGGCTCCACCGAGATCGAGTACCGCGACCTCTCCACCGTGACCACGGACGGCTGGCCCTACCTCGGCGAGGTCCGCCGTAAGGGTGGCACCGTACACATGGTCTTCGGGAGCAAACACCAGGTCGGCCGCGACCGGCGCTGCAAGGTGCGCCTCCCGGACGAGCCCCACAATGACAACATCGTCTGGAAGCCCGAGATGGCGACCGGCGGGAGCATCCGCTCCCGTAACGGTGAGATCCCGAAGAGCCGGTTCTACACCGACTCGATCATGGTGGCCTCCGAGCACGCCGAGATCGACCTCGTCCGGGAGCCGGTGATCCACTCGATCGCCCGCCACTGCTACACCTATGTCCGGCGCGCCGGCGACGTGTTCGCCCTTCACCCCGCCGGCGACCCCAGCGGCCCCACCAACCTCGATCTGCAGCCAGGCGACGAGCTCCTCGCTGGGAACTGTGTCTTCGAGGCCAGCTATCCCCCCGCCGCCACGGCGCGGCCGCCGATCGGCAGCTCCGATTCGGGCGCCACGCTCTCCGCCTTCGACCTCGCCTCGGCGGTGGACCCGACAGGGGAGGTCACCTCCCTGCCCGGCGTGCCCGCCCTGGGCACCACCGACCTCCCAAGCGCCGCCGGCCTGGGCGAGCGGGGAGCGCCGCCCCCTGCGGTCATGGTCGAGGTGATGGAGGTGAGCTCGCAGCTTGGTCTTGAGGCCGCGCCCACGCCGGAGGCCGCGCCGGAGGCCGCGCCCGTGCCTCCCACGCCCACGCCCACGCCCACGCCCACGCCCACGCCGAGCCCAGCCATCATCGGCCCGCCGATGATGCTCGACGAGCCGACCGAAGATCCGTCCAGCGACCCGACCGATCTGCCGAGCGCGCCTCCGCCCTCCGTGCTCGAGTCGGTGATGCACGAGGCGCCCGCCCGCCCCCCGCTCCGCCCGCCGACGGGCGCCCCCCGCGCCCTCCGCTCGACCGAGCCCGCGCCCGCGCCCGCGGCGCCGCCCACTGTGCCCCCGGCCCTCCCCCAGACCCGGCCCCCGGCGGCGGCGGCCCCTCCGCTGCGCGCGCCCTCACCGGTGGAGGACCCACCGCCGATCCCGGCCGCCCGCGCTCGCCCTCCCGCCGCGGCGCCGTCGCCCTCACCGCTCCCGCCTCCGCCACCGCCCGTTCCGAGCTCCGCGCCGCCGGCTCCTTCCGCGTCACCCCCGCGGCCCGCCGCGGCGGCCGCCCCCAGCGCGCCGCTGCCGCCGCCGCCCACCCTGCCGCCGGCGGAGGTGGTCGTCGTCGATGAGTCCGACTGGCAGCTCGAGCTCTCCCGACCCGCGCGGCTCTCCGTGATGGGCTGGATGGTCTCCGGTGAGGTCACGGTCGGTAACTTCCGCGGCGCCGACATCGTCGTCCCCGAGAACCGCTGTGAGCCCGGCCAGCGCTTCGAGGCCACGCGGTACTTCCAGTTCACGGTGCGGGGCAAGCGCGGCAGCGTGCGCCGCCTCTCGGAGCGAGAGGCTCGGCTTGAACAAGGCGGGACCACCCTCGAGGAGACCCGCAGCCCCGACAGCGCCGTGATCGAGGTCATCCGCCGCGACGCAGCCGGCGACGAGGACTTCGTGGTGACGCTTGTCCTCACCGAGGCCAACCTGCCCGATCCGCGCGCCCGCTTCCTCCGCGTCGATCTCCGCGATCGAATGGTGCGCGCCCTGTTCACGATTGGGCTGCCCTTGAAGGCCAGCCGGGTGGTTCAGCTCGGCCCGATCCGCGTCACGGCGGCCTTCGACGGGCGCCGCCTGCGCCTCACCGACTACCTCGGCACCTACGCCAAGGGGGACGGTGGCTTCCACCCCTTCTTCCTCCGCAGCGGCCCGGAGGGCGACTTCCGCACCGCGCCCGAGGACGGGAGCGCCATCGAGCTCCAAGCCGGCGATCAGCTCCTGGCCGGCGCCACGCTGTACCTGTTCCAGAACTGATCGGTGGGGCGCCGGATCCAAGGGTGCCGCTGGCTTGTGAAGTTCTCGCGGAGCGCCCTTCCGCCCGAAATCCATGACGGTCCGAATTCCCTGAGAGTCCGCGCGCCCACACGCTGCTTGACATTCCCCCGCCGACCGTGCGTTCATACGAACCCGTGGCCTCCTGCCCGCCGGTCAGGTAGGAGGGCCCGACCTGTGGAAGGCCGCATGCCGAAGTTCCTCCTCCTGCTGCTCCCTGCCCTGTTGCCCCTGACGTCGGGCTGCATGGCGATCAAGAGCACGGTCTACCTCACCCGCGGAGAGCAATCGCTCCTCGCCGCCGAAGAGGCTGGGTCCCCCGAGCTCGCCGTCTACTACTGGACGATGGCGGACGAATTCCAGCGCAAGGCGCGCGAGGAGTGGGGCTACTCAGACTTCGGGGTCGCCGAGGACTTGAGCCGCAAGTCGGCCGAGTGGGCGGCCCGGGCGCAAGCGACGTCCACGAACAACAGCCGAATTCGCGACGTCACCCCCGGCGGTGACGCGCTGCAAGACCAGGCGCCCGTGCCCGCCAAGCCGGCTGACCCCGCCAAGCCGGCTGACCCTACCAAGCCCACCAGCTCCGGCCCCATCTGGGGAGATGAATGATGAGCGCCCCCCGCTGGCTCGTCGCCTTCCCCCTGATCGCCGCCGCGCTGCTCCCCTCCTGCAAGAAGGCCGGCCCGCTGCGCGAGTACCACGAAGAGGTCCTCACCGGCTTGAAGCAGTCGGACGCCGACGAGTGGGCCGAGAAGTGCGCGCCCCGTGAGCTCGCCCTGGCGCGCTCGCACCAGGCCTTCGCCGAGATCGAATTCCAGCAAGGCGACGAGCGCCGGGCCGAGCAGCACCTCGAAATCGCCCGCACCAACATCGCCATCGCGCTCCAGAAGGCCGAGGTCTGCCGCCCGCACGACAAGGACAGCGACGGCGTCATGGACGACGTCGACAAGTGCCCCACCGAGCCCGAAGACAAGAACGGCTTCGAGGACGACGACGGCTGTCCCGAGCACGACATGGATCACGACGGCATCAAGGACGACCGCGACGCCTGCAAGGACCAGCCGGAGGACGTCGACGGGTACATGGACGCCGACGGCTGCCCTGACCTCGACAACGACAACGACGGCATCCTCGACGCCAAGGACAAGTGTCCGAACGAAGCCGAGGACAAGAACGGCTACCAGGACGACGACGGATGCCCCGAGGGCAACGTCGATCGCGACGGAGACCGCATCCGCGACGACGTGGACAAGTGCATCGACGAGCCCGAGAACTACAACCAGTACCTCGACGAGGACGGTTGCCCCGACGTCCCTCCGCAGAACGTCAAGATCACGAAGCAGAAGATCGAGATCGGCGAAAAGATCCAGTTCGAGACTGCCAAGACGCGCATCCTGCCGCAGTCTTACGACATCCTGAACTCGGTCGCGCAGGTGATGAAGGACTACCCGAACGTCAAGGTCCGGGTCGAGGGGCACACCGACAGCCAGGGTTCGGACCCCTACAACCTCAAGCTGTCCGCCGGCCGCGCCGACTCCGTCCGCACCTACCTCGTGGGCAAGGGCATCGATCCAGGTCGCCTCACCTCGGAGGGCTTCGGCGAGACCAAGCCCCTCGACACGAACAACACGCCCACCGGTCGTGCGGTGAACCGCCGCGTCGAGTTCAACATCACCGAGGGCATGTAGGCCACGGTGGGGCTCCCCGAGACCGCCGCGCAGCTCGCCCGGCAGCTCGGCGGTCGGCTGGAGGGCCCGGACCGGGCGATCACCGGCCTCGCCTCTCTCGAGCGAGCGGGGGAGACCGAGGTGGCCTTCGCCGAGCGCGGCCTCGTCCGGGGCAGCGCTGCGGGGGTGCTGCTCATCCGCGAGGCGCTGCCCGACCGCACCTGCGTCGTCGTGCCCGATCCCAAGCTCGCCTTCATCACCCTGCTCCGGGAGCGCTCCCCGGCGCCGGAGGCGGGCGTCCACCCTCGGGCCACCGTGCACCCCACCGCCCGGCTCGGGGCGGATGTGCGCGTCGAAGCGGGCTGCGTGGTGATGGAGCGCTGCGAGATCGGAGAGCGCACGGTCCTCTTCCCGAACGTCGTGCTGTACCCCGACACCGTGCTCGGCCCCGACTGCCGCATCCACGCGGGCGCCGTGCTGGGCGCCGACGGCTTCGCCTACCACCCCACCGCCGACGGCCCGGTGAAGGTGCCTCAGGTGGGGCGGGTCCGCCTCGGCGCCCGGGTGGAGGTGGGGGCCAACACGACGATTGACCGCGCCTCCCTCGACGAGACCGTGATCGGCGACGACTGCAAGCTCGACAACCTCGTGCAGATCGGCCACAACAGCCGCCTCGGCCGCGCGGTGATCATCGCCGCTCAGGCGGGCCTCTCCGGCAGCGTCGAGCTCGGCGACGGCGTGATCCTCGCCGGACAGGTGGGCGTCGCCGACCACGCGACGGTGGGCGAGCGAGCGGTGGTGGGCGGCCAGTCCGGCGTCAGCGGCGCCCTCCCCGGCCGCGCGACCTACCTCGGCACCCCCGCGCTCCCCGCGCGCCTCACCCGGCGAATTTGGGCGGCCCTCCAGCACCTGCCGGCCATGTGGCGGGGCTGGGGCGACTAAGCCGCCCGGGCCGACGGCCTGCGCCGCGGCGCCGGTGCGTTAGTCCAGCCGCCCCCTTGGAGAGTGCCCCGATGACGACCCTGAAGCTCACCTACTTTGACGCCCCCGGCCGCGCCGAGCCCGTGCGGATCGCCTTCCACATGGGAGGCGTCGCCTACGAGGATCATCGCCTCAAGTTCCCCGAGTACAGCGAGGCCCGCGCCCGGGGCGACTACCCCCTCAACGCCGTGCCGGTCCTCGATGTCGACGGTCAGCGAGTCGTCCAGACCGCGGCCATGCTGCGCTACGCCGCCCGCGTGGGCGACTCCTCGCTCTACCCGGCCGACCCCCACGCCGCCCTCGTCGTCGACAGCGCGCTCGACTGCCTGAACGACACGCTCTCCCACGCGCTCACGCCCAGCCTCTTCGAGCGAGACCCCGAGAAGAAGCTGGCGATGCGCGCCGAGATCGCCGCCGGCCCCCTCACGCGCGTGCTCCGCTACATCGAGGGCCTCCTCGAGGCCTCGGGCGGGCCCTACGTGACCGGCGCCGCCCTGTCGATCGCCGACATCGTGATCGCCCTGCAGGTGCAGCAGATCCGGAGCGGCCGCCTCGACGGCTGGACGGAGGCCCTGCTCGAGCCCTACCCCCGCGTCCTCGCCCTGACCGCGGCCTACCTGGCCGACCCTCGGGTCGAGGCCTACGCCGCAAAGTAGGGCGGGCCGCCGCTGCGGCGGCTCAGAGCGCGGCCTCGATCGCGGCGCGGATGGTGCGGTCCTCGGCGGGGTTCACGCCGGGGTTCGTCACCGCCATGTCCCGACCGACGATGACCACCTGCGGGAAGACGCCGCCCGGCGTGATCTGCGCGCTGAACCCACCGCCATCGGAGAGCACGGGGGCGTTGGAGATGCCGTGGTCGTCCACCCAGGTGTTGAGCTCGGCGACGTCTGGCACGTCGCCGCTCATGTCTTGCGAGAGGAGCGTGATGTAGATGAAGCCCTCGCTCTCGTAGTCGGCCTGCACGACGTGCACCTCGTCGGCCAGCTTCTGGCAGGGCGCGCACCACAGGGTGCTGACGTCGATGGCGAGCACGCTCCCGTAGAACTGCCAGGCGCTGACGGTGTCGCCGTGCTGGTCCAGCAGCTGGAAGTCGGGGATCACCTGCCCTTGGGAGAAGCCCTGCCCGCGCAGGTTGTCGGGCACGTCGGTGGTGCTCGCCCACTGGTTTTGCGGCGGGACATATGCGCTCGCCGTGTCGTCGCCCGGGCTCACGAGGCGGGGGACACAGCCGACGGCGAGGGCAAGCCACAGGGCAGGCAGGCGCATGGGAGCTCCACGACGGGGGAGGCAGACATCATAGCCAGACCGGAGCCGAGCTACATCTCTCGGCGGTTCTCGATGGCCCGGGCGACGCTCGAACGGTCGGCATACTCGAGCTCGGTGCCCACCGCGATGCCATGCGCGAGCCGGGTCACCCGGAGGCCGAGGGGCTTGCAGAGCCGGGCGAGGTAGAGCGCGGTGGTGTCGCCCTCCACGTCGGGATCGGTGGCTACGAGGAGCTCATCCACGCCGCCGGCCTCGATGCGGGAGAGGAGCTCCGGGATGCGGAGCTGCTCGGGCCCCACGCCGTCGAGGGGGGAGATGGCGCCGTCGAGCACGTGGTAGCGGCCGCGGTACTCGCCGGAGGCCTCGATGGCGCCGATGTCCTGGGGGCGCTCGACCACGCAGATGACCCCCTGCTCGCGGCGCGGATCGACGCAGCGGGAGCAGGGATCGGAGGCGGAGAGGTCACAGCAGCGGCTGCAGCGCTTCATCGAGGCCCGAAACCCGATCAGGGCCTCGCCGATGTCGGCGGCGGTCTCGGGGGGCTGGCGGAGCAGCCAATAGGCGAGGCGCGTGGCCGTGCGCTCGCCGATCCCGGGGAAGCGGGCGAGCTGGGCCACACACTGACGAAAAGGGTCCCTGACGCTCAATTACCCCCCAATTCTTTCAGGGCCTTCGGCGTCTCGTCCGCCGGACAGATCGCCGTGATCTCGGCGCCGAGGATCTGGCGCAGTCGGATGATGATCGGGGCGCCCTCTACCTCGGCGCGCAGGCCCTCGATCCGTTCCGACCGCTCCCGATCCAGGCGCTCCTTCCGGCTCTCCACCTTCGAGCCCGGGGGCCGCAGGCCGAGCTGGAGGCCCGGACAGCTCGGGAAGAAGGCGGTGAGGCCGGCGCGCACGCGAGGGTCATCGCGGTAGTGCTCGGCGTTGGTCTTGCTGAAGGGCGTGGCGAACCAGATCTGGAGCTGCGGGGGCGCCTCGGCGACGAAAACACCGTCCCGCGCCCAGAGGAGGTAGCGCTGGCCGCCCTTCTCGAGCCACTCCTGAAAGAGGCGAAAGCGGGTGGGGCCGTCGGCGTCGCGGGGCACGAGCGGGAGCACCAGCTCGACCGAGGCCTGCTCCTCTTCAGCGTACTCCTCCGGCGGCGGAGGCACCTCGGCGAGGACGTCGACCGCGGGCGGTTCATCCACGTCGAAGCCCGGGCCGGCCTCGGGCGGCGGGGCGTCAAAGCGGTCGTCGATCGGCGGAGGCGCGGGGCGGCGCCCCGGCTCCAAGCGCATCGGCGAGGCCCCCTGGGCGGGCGGGCGTGGGGGCGGCGTCGGCACAGGCCCGCGCGGCGTCGGCGCGGGCCCGCGCGGCGCGGCGGCCGGTGCGGGGCGAGGGTGAGGCTCCCCGTCTTCATCGCCGCCGCCGCCGGCTCCGCCGGCCCTTGGCTGGCCGCCGCCGGCCTGCCCGCGAGGGCGGGCCACGACGCCGCCGTGTCGAAGCCGCCGCTCCATGTCGCCGAGGCGGTCTACGATCTGATCGAGGGGCCGGGAGGGGCGGACGGCGGTCAGGCGGGCCACCGCCATCTCGAGCACCATCCTCGGGCGCGGCGCACGGGCCACCTGCTCGTGCACCTCGATCATCACCTGGAAGGAGCGCACGAAGACGTCGGGAGACACGCCCTTGGCGAGGCCCTCGAGGCGCTCTCGCTCTTCGTCGGGCACGTCGAGGTACCGCTTCGAGCCCGGCGAGAGGCCCACCAGCGTCGCGTTGCGCAGCAGCTCGAGCAGCTCGGCGGTGAACTCGGAGAGGTCGTAGCCGTAGCCGTAGACCGCCTCGATCGTCTCCAGGCAGCGGTCGGGCTCCCCTTGGAGCATGCCCTGGAGCATCTCGTAGAGGAGCCGCCGATCGACGAGGCCGAGCACCTCGGCCACCTGCTCGGCCTTGATCTCGCCGTCCCCCATGCTGAGCACGCGGTCGAGCAGGGTCTGCGCGTCGCGCATCGAGCCCTCGCCCGCCCGCGCGATCATCCGCAGCCCGCCGTCATCCACGCGGATGCTCTCCTTGTCGCAGATGGCGCGGAGGCAGTCCACCACCACCGTGAGCGGGATGCGCTTGAAGTCGAAGCGCTGGACGCGGGAGAGGATGGTGTCCGGGATCTTCTGCGGCTCCGTGGTCGCGAAGATGAAGACCACGTGCGGCGGGGGCTCTTCAAGCGTCTTCAAGAGGGCGTTGAACGCCCCCTTCGACAGCATGTGCACCTCGTCCACGATGTAGACCTTGCTGCGCCCACGCTGCGGGAGGTACCGCACGGTCTCGCGGAGGTCTCGAATGTCCTCAACGGAATTGTTGCTCGCGCCGTCGATCTCGATCACGTCGGGGCTCGCGCCGGCCAGGATCTCCCGGCAAGACGCGCACTCCCCGCAGGGGTCGGCGGTGGGGCCCTGCTCGCAGTTGAGCGCCCGCGCCATCACCCGCGCCGCGGTCGTCTTTCCAACCCCGCGCGCCCCTGTGAAGAGGAAGGCATGGTGGATACGACCGAGCGAGATCGCGTTGCGCAGGGTGCGCGTCACGTGAGTCTGCCCGGCGATGTCCTCGAACCGGGTGGGCCGCCACTTTCGGGCGATGGCCACGTAGCTCATGGTCAGGGGACCCGGGCTGGGGGGGAGGCGCTGGGCGCCTGGGAGGCTGTCTTGATGGCCGGGCACCCCGATGCCCCGGGGGGACCGCTACCGTTGCTTCCTTCCGGACCTGGCGGGGTTCGCAGACCCCCGGTCACCAGGACCCGACCATCAAGACAGACACCCATTCGCACAAACAGCCAAAGATGGCGGAGAGAGAGGGATTCGAACCCTCGGTAAGGCTTTTGACCCTACACAGCATTTCCAGTGCTGCACCTTCGACCACTCGGTCATCTCTCCAATTCACCCGCGCAGGAAGGCGGAGAAGGCGGGATTCGAACCCGCGGTGAACTTGCGCCCACAGTAGATTTCGAATCTACCGCCTTCGACCACTCGGCCACCTCTCCAGTTTCCTGCGCGTCAGGACGAGCGCTTCGATCGGAGGGCACGAAAAAAGTCGCGCAGCAGCGAGGCAGCGCTCTCGGCTCCTACACCTGGCACGACCGCGAAGCGGTGGTTCAGGGAGGGGTGCGCAGAGAGGTCTGCGAGGGTGCCAAGGAAGCCGCCCTTGGGGTCCGCGGCGCCATAGACGCAGCGCGGGATCCGCGCCAACACCATCGCTCCGGCGCACATGGCGCAGGGCTCCAGCGTGACATAAACGGTGCAGTCGTCGAGTCGCCAGCTCCCGAGCTCTTTGCTGGCGGCCCGCATCGCGAGCAGCTCGGCGTGAGCCGTAGGATCCTGGTCGAGCTCGCGGCGATTGTGCCCACGGGCGATGATCCGATCCGCCTGAACGACCACCGCTCCAACGGGGACCTCCCCGAGGTTGGCTGCCTCTGCCGCGAGGGCGAGGGCTTCAGCCATGAAGCGCGCGTGGACTGGATCGGAGACTTCCTCCGGTCGAAGTACCATCCTGTTGTATTACTCAAAGAGCTCGAGCTCACAGAGCATGAACGACTTCATGGCTCCACGTGCTCCAATGGAAGGGTCGCCCCAACCTGACCGCCGCCTTCTAATCGTGTTCCGGCGGGGGTGTCAATGGGCCTCCTGCGGGCTAGCCATGAAAGCTGCATGATCGATCCCCTCCCCCACCGCCGCGGTCCACTCCGAGCTCGGGCGCGCGCCTGGCTCACCACCCAGGTGCGAGCCGCGCTCTCCCCTCACCGCGGGGCGCTCGAAGTCCACCGTGCCGCGCTCCAGGCGCTCGCGGACGATCGGGACCAGCTCTCCGCCCGCGCCGCCGCCCTCGACCGCGCCGCCGACCGCCTCCGGGCTGACCTCCGCCTCTACAGCCGCCGGAGCTTCTCGCTCGACATGACCCTCGACCAGGTCTGGCGGCGCCACCCGGGGGTGCGCGGGGTCTTCGCCCGCCACCACCTGCCCGCCTGCGACGGCTGCTCCGTGCGCTTCGACGAGACCCTCGAGGAGGCCTGCGCCGCCTACGGCATCGATCGTGCCTCGCTGCTCGCGGCGCTGGACGCCTTGCTCCAAGCCGAGGGTTGACCCGAACGAGGCCCCTCACGCGGCCCCTTCGCAGTATCATACACACACACCCCAGCGCTCCGGTCGGGTCCAGTGCCCCTCCGCCGGTCGCTTCCCGCCTTCGAAGCGGAGGTCTGATGCTCACCATCCTGTTCGCGACCGCGGCCCTCGCGGCCCAGGACGCTACGATCAAGACCTCCGACGGCGTCTCCCTCCACGCGCTGGTAGACCCCGTGAAGGGCTCGAAACAAGGAGTGGTGCTCGTCCATCAGCTCGGGCGAGACGCCACCGACTGGACGGGGTTGAGCGCGAAGCTGGCCCGCAGCGGGCTCGCCGTCATCTCCCCCGACCTCCGAAAGCATGGGAAGAGCAAGCCCGCCGGCTCCACCGCCGAGCCCACCGAGGCCGACTACGCCGCGATGGTGTTCGACGTCAACGCCTCCATCGCCTGGCTGCGCAGCAAGGGCGTGACCGACATCAGCTGCGTCGGCGCCAGCATCGGCGCCAACCTCTGCGTGAAGTCCGCCGCGGCCGACCCGGGCGTGACCAACCTCGTCCTGCTCTCCCCCGGGCTGAACTACAAGGGCGTGATGGTCTCCGAGAACCTGATCGCCTACGGCCCGCGGCCGGTGCTGCTCGTGGCCTCGCTCGAGGACAGCTACTCCGCCAAGACGGTCACCGTGCTCGAAGGCAAGGCGCAGGGCCAGAAGCACGTCGCCATGCTGCAAGACGCCGGCCACGGCACCAAGATGTTCAACCGGGACTCGAGCCTCGAGGGCGTCGTGCAGAGCTGGCTCCTCGGCACCTACGAGCTCGCGAACGGTGAGGTCGTGACACCGCGCCCCGCGGTGCCCACCAAAGTGGATGAGGTCAAGACCTCCGGCAAGAAGCTCACCGACCCCAACTGAGCCCGCCGTCGGCCGCCGGTGCCACCCGCGCGGGCCTCAGGCACCCGCGGGCCTCAGGCACCCCTGTGGCTCCCCTCAAGCACCTTTGAGGAAGCGGTCGAGCGGCAAGGTGCAGAAGCCCCAGGCAGAGGCCGCGCCCCACTCGATGCGGAAGACGTCGAGGCCACGGGCCGACGCGCCGGTGTCGAGCGTGTAGCCGCAGCCCGTGAAGCCCTCCTTGGCGGGGCGGCTCCGACGCTGCTGGCTGGCCTCGCAGGCCGGGACCCCGGAGAGGTCCTCCCCCTCCGTCCGATCCTCCACGGGTCGGCAGAGCCACTCCTTCTTCACGTCGAAGAGGGTGACCTTGTAGACGTCCGCGCCGAGCTCCTTCTCCTTTCGGTCCACCATCCCGAGGCCCTGGAGGAGGCGCAGCGGGTCCGCCTGCTTGGCGCGGAGCCAGGTGCGGAGGTCGGAGACCCGCACGACCTCGAGCCAGGAGCCGCTGCGCACGGTCTTCTCGAGGGTGGAGACCCAAGCCACCTGCACGGTGTCGGGCAGCGGCTCGAGCTTCTCGCAGGCGGCGGCCTCCACAGGGGGGGCGGCGAGGAGGAGCAAGGCGAGGAGGTGGGACATCACGGGGCGGGCTCCGCAGGCGGGGGCGGTGGGGGAGAGGCAGGAGATGGGAGGCGGAAGGTGCGGCGCTCCGCGGGCCCGGGCGGGGCCCGCCAGGTGAGCGTCCCCTGCACCAGCGACGCGTCCGGCGGCACGATCGGCCAGCGGAGGGCCTCCCCGGGGGCCAGGAGGGTAGGCTGAAAGTCGGGGAGCGCCCCGGCGGGGGAGACGGCCACGCCCTCCAGCGCGACGGGCCGCCCGGACTCGTTCTTCACGACCAGGGCGCCCCCCTCGCGGGAGACCGCGAGCGGCTCGGGCCAGAGCGGCGCCGGACCCGCGCGCTTCGCCCCACAGGCGAGGGCGAGGAGGAGCCCGATCACACCACACCGTCGGCGCCGCGGGCCTGGACCGCGAGGGCGAGGGAGGTGAAGGCCGGGCAGCCGACCACCGAGAGGTCAGCCGCGGCCGGAGGGTCCTTGAGGAAGCGCTCCCGCAGGGCCTTCACGCGCTTCTCGGTGTCTTCGGCGAGGCGGACCTGAGCCGGGTCGTCCTCTTGGAGCTGCACGAGCTGCTCCCAGCTCCGGTGCGCGAGGTCGAGCGTCTTCGTGAAGTAGCGCCCCTCGATGAACAGATCGACAGAGGCCGCGGTGGCCCGCTCGAGCTGGATCTCGAGGGGGAAGCGCCCGTGGAGCGCCCCCATCTCCATGTCGTCGCTGCAGACCACCCCTTGATAGCCGAGCTTGTCCCGAAGCACCCCCCGGATGATCCGCCGCGAGAGCGTAGCGGGGTTCTCCTCGTCCCAGGCCGGGAAGACGACGTGGCAAGTCATGACCATGCCGACGCCGGCTTGGATCGCCGCCTGGAAGGGGCGGAGCTCACAGCGCTCGAGGTCGGGCCGCTCCTTCTCGACGATGGGCAGGACCTTGTGGGAGTCCTGGTGGGTGTCTCCGTGCCCGGGGAAGTGCTTGGCGCAGGCGATGACCCCGCGGTCTTGTAAACCCTGGAGGTAGGCCACCACCTGGGCGGCCGCCTTGTCGGGGTGTCGGGAGAAGGCGCGGTCTCCGATGATGGGGTTGGCGGGGTTGCTGTCGACGTCGGCGTCCGGCGCAAAGTTGAGGTTGAAGCCCATCGCACGGAGCTCGTCGCCCATCGCCCGCGCGACCTGCCCGGTGGTGGGGAGGTGCTCCATGTTGCCCACCCAGCGCATCGGCGGCCAGCGCGTGGCGGCGACGCGCAGCACCCGCCCCCCCTCTTGATCCACCGAGAGCAGCGGCGGGTAGCGGGATGGCAGCAGGGAGACGAGCTCGCGGTTGAGCTCCCGCACCTGCGCCGGCTCCTCGATGTTGTGCTTGAAGAGGATGAAGCCCACGGGCATCACCTCCCGGATGAAGCGCCGTTCTTCGGCGGTGGGGCTGGCGCCCGAGAGCCCGAGGATGATGCGCTGCCCGGCGCGCCGCTTGCGCTCGGAGAGGGAGGTCATCTCACCATAGGCGGTCACGGGGCTCGGCATCGGCACCTCAAGGCTCCGCCTCCTATCGCGGCCGCCGATCGGCGCCCCTCCGCGCCGACGCCCCGGGCGGGCCGCGTCGGAGCCGGCTCAGGGGGCGTACCAGGTGTCGAAGTAGCCCATCCGCTCCTCCAACCAGGTGTAGACGTAGGCCTTCTCTTCCTCGTAGGTGGTCCAGTCGCCGCTGCGGTAGGAGGCCCACCAGTAGCCCTTATATTGACCGCCCCACTTGTCCCACTGGCGCTGGCCGGAGGGCTGGATCAGCGCGTAATACTCATCGAGCTGCTCCGTGAACCACTCGGGCGAGATGACCCCGTCGGCGCGGAGCGCGGCGTACCGCGCCCAGAGGGCCTCGTTCCCCTCGGGATCGTCCTGAATGTGAACAAAGAGCTCGTTGTTCCAACGGTAGTCGTTGTTCGCGTTCGAGGGTACCCGCAGGGTCATCCAGTCTTGCCCGAAGGCGTGATTGAAGTCCCAGGGGCAATAATGAAAGCGGGTGGGCGCGGTGGGGTCATTGTAGAGATAGGAATTCTTGCCCCCCGAGTCCGCCGCCTCGACGAGGTGGACGAAGAGGAACCAGTCCATGAACTCGTCGGTGGCGATCCAGTCCTCGGTCTCGTCCATCCAGGCGCCTGCGCTGAGCACGGACGAGCGCTGGACGAGGGCGTCGAGGTCTGAGAAGTCGTCGGCCGGCAGGCCCTCCTTCTTATAGTAGCCCTGGTGGAAGCTATACTTCGGGTATCCGCCCGAGTCCGTGTCTCGGAAATTGGCGTCGTGGTTGTAGGCTTTGTAGAGGTTCCCGTCCCGGTTGAAGCCCATCTGGCTGACGAATTCGTCGTCGATGCGGTCGATGGCCGTGTACAGGCCGTGATACCGGCCGTTCAGATAGACCACCGCGAAGAAGGTGCGGGGGGCGAGCCGCCCGCCGCCCGCGTGCTCCGCCATCGCCGCCCAGAGGTCATAGCTGAGCTTCTGGCGGACCATGCTGTTGTCGTCAAAGGTGGTGATCAGGACGAGGTGGTCTTTCTTCTCGGGGATGCCCCAGTCTTCGACGTCGAGCTCGTGTTCGTCGTCGGCGAAGCGGAGCGTAAAGCTGTTCTCGGGGTAGCCCGCGCTCGCCGCGCCGCGGATCTTGGCCTCGGCGTCGTAGACCTCGCCGTCAAAGGTGACGGTGGCGGGGCGATAGGAGGCGTCCAGCGCCGTGGTCTGGAGGTGAAAGACCGGCAACCCCCACTCTTCGGTATACTGTACAGGATCGGCGGGGATGTTCCCCGCGGCGCTGTCGATCTCGGCCACCCAGAAGGTGGGCGCGACCGTCTCGGGCACCGCGTCGCCGCCCGACAGGGGAGTGACCGCGAAGAGAGGGTCGTATCGACCGGCGTCGTCGAGCGACGTCACCCAACGCAGGCTCCACCCGTCCAAAGCAGCGCCGTCGGGGAGCCCGGTCAACGAGAGGCTGAAGAGGGCGGGGTCTTCGCCAGAGGCGCAGACGATCTCGAGCTCGACCGTCTCCCCTTCGGAGAACCAGGGGTCCGCCCACTGGACGGAGGGCGCGCAGAGGGGGCCGGGTGGCGGCCCGCTGTCCTCCCCGCCGTCGGCGCCGTCGGCACCATCGGCGCCGTCTGTGCCATCGGCCCCGTCGGCGCCATCCGCGCCGTCGGCGCCCGTGGAGCCGCTGTCCCCCACCGGGGCCCCGCTCGTGGAGCCCACCTTGCCGGCCCCGCAGCCGACGCTCATGCCGATCAGCAGGGCCGGACCTGCGGAGGCGACGAGGGATCGAGCGACGTGTGACAGGGTGATGGCGCGCATGGGGACCTCAAGCGAAGACGCAGTATAGCCCCGACCCGCGCAGGGTCGGGCCGCCTCAGACGAGGCCCCGCCGGATGGCCTGGCTCACGGCCTCGCTCACGCTGTGCACCCGCAGCTTCTTGTAGATGGCGCGCACGTGGGTGCGCACGGTGTCGATGCTGAGCTCGAGGTCGGCGGCGACCTGCTTATAGGCCCGCCCCTCGCAGAGGCCCCGCAGCACCTCCCGCTCGCGTAGGGTCAGCTCGAGGCGGGCGACCGGCGCCACCGTGGGGCGGGCGACCTGCCGCGCCACCTCGACGACCGAGCGGGCGACGGCGGCGGTCAGGGGCGCGCCCCCCTCCGCGGCGGAGCGGAGGCCGTCGAGCAGCTCGCGGATGGGGGTGCGCTTGAGCAGGTATCCGTCGGCCCCCGCACAGATGGCGGAGAGGATGGTGGCGGGCTCCTCGAAGACGGTGAGCACCACCACCGTGAGCTTGGGGAATCGCTCCTTGAGGCGGCGGGTGGCCTCGACCCCCGAGAGGTCGGGGAGGTCGAGGTCCATCACCACGAGCTCCCACTCGGGCCCGGCGGCGGCGAGGCCAGCGGTGGCGGTGGCGTAGGCCCCGACCAGCGTGAAGCCAGGGGCCACCCGGAGCACCGCGCCGAGGGACTCCCGGAACCGATGGTCATCCTCGAAGAGCGCGACCCGCATCGGGCCACCGTATCCCGGCGGCCTTGGGATCGGCGGCGCTGCCCCTCCTTCGACGGCCGGAACCTCCACGCCGGGGTCTTGGTGGAGGCGGAGGATCGGGAACGCCGGCTGCGGCTCAGGCACACCCTGCTCCGGCCTCGCCGGCCTTGGACCGCTTGGTCGCGGAACCGGATGGGCGGGTTCGCTTCACGATGAAGGGGCCCGGGTCTCGCAGACTTTGAGATTGGATGGAGGCCCTCGCACCCTCCGGCCGTTCCCTACCCCATCCTCGGCGATACTCCATCATCGAACGATCCGAGAAGGGGAGAGGATGCCTCTCCCCCTCTCGGGCTCTCCCCCTCTCCAGATCTCCGGTACAGGTTGTACGCCTCAGGGCGGTGATGCGGGATGAGGAGGAACGCCACCCCAAGGTACAAGGGCGGGTATGCCGCGGGACCGGGGCGTGAACTTTGGCTGGGCACGCGGAATCGAGGTAAAATACGCCCTCTCGGGGCCGTGCCCCGGGAGAGCGAGGGGGGCGGCGTCCTGTGGTAGGCTGTGCGCCATGAATGCTCCTCGCCGTTCTTGGGCCCTACTCCCAGGTTCTTCTACACGGACCCGAACTGGCCCTCGTGCTCGGAGGTCTTCTTCAACAGGGTCGGGATCCAGTCGGTGACGAGTGTTTCCACCTTCTCCTCCAGCTTCTTGGCGGTGCGACGGACATTCTGCGAGGACACGGCTGCGGCGAGCAGGAGCACCCCGAGGGCGCCCGCGCCGACGACGAGGGGAGTGTTCGAGGCGCGGCTCACGGGACGTCTCGATAGAGTCAACGGAGAATGACGCTCATCGAACTTGGCTGCCTCGGTGCATGGCTGATCGTGCCGTGCTTCGTGGGCGCGTTCGTCGCAGGTGAGCGCGGAGGCTGGAACTCCGGCCTCCCGG
The DNA here is from genome assembly GCA_044344255.1 of Myxococcota bacterium. Taxonomy (GTDB): domain Bacteria; phylum Myxococcota_A; class UBA796; order UBA796; family UBA2385; genus JBIJDH01. The sequence continues at coordinate 139,112 of JBIJDH010000007.1, read as the reverse complement.
CTGCCGCCGTCACGTTCGTCGCGCTGCCGATCGCGCTGCTCCTGGCCTCACGCGTCGAGATGGCCGTGCGGCGGTTCCGCGCGAGGCGCAGGTCGAAGGGGCCTTAGCGGGCCGCGTTGGTAGTGGCGCGGCTCATCCGGCCTCCCGCGCGTCTCCTTCGCCGCCATCGGCCTCGGCCGACAGGAGGTTCCGCGGGATGCTGCGGCCCCACCACCAGCGCCCGGCCTCGGCGAGCTCGCCGAACTTCACGCCGCTCTGCGGCGCGGCGTCGAGGAAGGCCCCCCAGCCCGCCTCGGTGGGCGGGAGCACGGTGGTGACGTCGGCGGTGCCGAAGGCGGCGCCCGCGGCCCTACTCCACCCGAAAGGAGGCGACCGGCGCCGGATCCAGCGTGAGCCGCCCCTCCGTCCAAGTCCAGTCGCCGCTCGCCACGCCATCGACCTCCACGGCTCCCGGCGAGCCCTCCCAGGCCACCGTCAGCGCGCAGTCGCCCACCTCGCGCGCCACCACCCCGTCGAGCGAGGCCCCATCCAAGGAGAGTGACAGGGCGTCCAGCGTGCAGGTAGCGGCGGCCTCGAGTCCGCCCTCCGCCCGAATCTCGTAGCCATCCGACACAAAGGCCCAGCTCGCCCCGTCGGTGCCCGAGAGCAGCCCGTCGGAGACCAGCGCCTCGGGCCCGTCGGCGCTCCCCGAGGTGTTGAGCATCAGCACCACGCGCCCCGTCGCGTCCGTCTCCACGGCGACCGCCCGCAGGGCCTCGCTGGAGAGTAAGGACTCCACCGCGGGCGCGGCCTCGTCGGGCCCCTGAGGCACCAGCAGGCTGAAGAGGTGCTCATTCTGGCCCTCCACGGTGAGCCGGACATAGGTGTGATCCCAGACCTGCGGGTAAGAGACGTTCGTACCGCCATCTGTGGCGACGAAGGAGGTGACCCGCTGCGCACCAGGCAGCGAAAACACATGTAGTGAGACCGCCTCGCCGATAGGGTTGAGCGTGTCCCACACAAAGCCGTCGTCTGTGGTGGAGAGCGCGCCATAGCCGCTGGTGAAGCTGCCGCCGAGGTGGTGCTGCTGGGCGAAGGTGCGGGTGACGCCCGAGGAGAGGTGATCGGCCAGCACATAGAAGGCATCATCGACCAGCCAGACGCGGCGGTCGTGGTCGGTCCCGCCGGCGGCGGCGGAGCCCCCCACCGTGGTGAGCATGTGAACATAGTCGGCCCGCTGCGATAGCAGGCTGGCGCCCACCCAGGCCGGATCGGGAGGCGTCTCGTAGCCCGGGTTGAATTCGGGACCCTGACCGTCCACCAGCACGTTGTTGTGCCCCGCGGCCGATTGGAGCCAAGCCTCCAATGCGGCGTCGGGGGTACCGCCGTAGCTCCGGCCGTCGCCCGGGTCGATGAGTAGCCAAGCCCCGTGCGACATCATCGACAGACTGGCGGCGTCGTCCTGGGCGTGGCCCGAGTTGCAGGCCTCGGTCTTTCCAAAGAGCATCATGTAGCGGTCCTCCGCACCCCAGCCCGAGCGCAGCACCGCGGCGTCCTGCCCCATCACGGCGCTGGTGAAGGCCGGCGGCGTGGCCGTCGTGTCGGGGTCGCCCTGGCGCAGGGCGAGCCAGTCCCAGCGCGCGGCCCGATCGGAATCGGCGACGAGCTCACTGGCCAGGGCCACCGAGTTAATGCCGTCCATCCAGCCAGTGGCGTAGGTCATGGTGTGCCCCGAAGGCATCATGCCCGCCACGTCGGCGTCGTACATGGCGCCCACCCGCCCCTCGTTGAGCAGATCGGCCTCTCCCGCCGCGGCGAGATCGTAGAGTGCGGGGGTCAGGGTGTAGAAGACATCGTTCTGGTAGCCGGTGCCCTCACAAAACAGCCCCGAGGCCGGCAGGAACATCTCCAAGTAGCGCCCCTGGGCCTCCCCCTCGCCGGGCCGCGGCTCCAGCAGGTCATCGGTGACGAGCCGGCGGAGCGCCTCGCCGCCAGAGAGCACCGGGTCGCGCTCCTCCCCCAGGACGAGGCCGATCTGCGCGAGGCCCCCCGAGGTCATCAGCCGCGCGTTGGCCGAGGTCCAGCTCGTGCCCGAGTGGTTGAAGCCATAGGAGTAGTAGCCATCTTCATCGAGCCCGCCCACCTCGTAGGCCTGGTGGGCGAGGGCCAGCAGGTTGCGTCGAATCGCCGCATGGCGCGGCGCCCATTCCCAGGGGTCGGTCGCCTCCTTCGCGATGAGCAAGGGCGCCACGAGATCATAGGCAACCGCATAACCGCTCAGCAAGCGGCCCTGAAACCAGCCCCACTGCCAGTAACCGGTGTCCAGATCCTCCAGTCGCGCCAGGGCACCGTCCAGGTAGGCCTCAGAAGCCGCCCCGGTGGTGATCGTCGCGGCCATCGCCAATGCGCTGGCTTCGCTGGCCTTGGCGAAGTGAGGGTAGGCCTCTGTCCCCGGCGCGCCGCTGGCGCTCGTGAGGGTGGCCAGGGCGGCGTCGGCCGCGGCGAGGATGGCGGCGTCGCCGAGCAGGCCCATCGACACGGCGCTCGAGCCCAGCACCGGGTGACCCTCGGCCCGCCAGGGAGCGTCGCGGCGGGTCACGCTGTCGTCCTCCCAGGCCTCTCCGTGCAGATCAAGCGTGTCCAGTCGCAGCGCCTCCGCCCCGCCCTCGCTGAGGGTCGCGAGAAACAGACCGCTGCCGATGCCAAAGCGCGCCCGGGGCGCAAAGGGAGCCTCAAAGTCAGTCGACGCGGCCAGGGTTCCGTCCACATAGAGCCGAAGGCCCTCGGCGGAGACCACGCCGGTGAGGGTGGTCCAGCGGTCTGTCGGCGCCGGGCCGCCCTCGGCGCGCGTCTCGCCCCAGACCAGGGCGTAGCCGGTGGGCGACAGCTCCAACTGGGGCCCGCCCTCCACGCCGAAGAAGGCCAGGGGCTTCGTCAGCGCGGCGGGATCGGGCCGCAGCACCACCCGGAAGGTCACCGGCCCGCCCAGATCGGCCGCAGCCGAGAGGCGGCCTGTGCGGTACAGACAGGCCTCTCGACTGGCCTCGTGGAGATAAAGACAGGTCCGCAGCGCATCCGCGTCCTGCGCCGCCTCGCTCGACCCGCTGAGATCGAGGCCCACGCGCCCCTCACCGACGAGACCCTCGCCGGTGGCGCTCACCTCGCCGGCCCTCCAGCGCCCCAACAGCAGAGGCTCGGCGGGGGCCGTGAGGCCGTGCGACAGGGCGCTCAGCTCCAGCTCGTCGAGGCCACCGTCAAAGCCCTCCCCCACCGTCAAGCTACCGCTGCCCGCCGCGAGCGTGTCGAAGCCCGTCACCTCCCAGGCGCGCAGCTCCCCATCGACAAAGAGGGCGCTGCGGGTGCCGTCGAAGCTGGCCTGCAGGTCTGTCCAGAGGCCGAGGCGGTCGGAGAGGTCTGCTCTCAGCACGGTCATCGCTCCCGTCGACGCGGTGATCGACCAGGCCAGCGAGCCGCCGTCCAGAGAGAGCGACCAGGCCCCCTCTCGACGTGCCAGCACGGCGGTGCCGGAGAGGCGGTCCGGTCGCGCCAGCAGCGACACAGACAGGCCCGCCCGCAGCTCCAACGCGCGGTCTTCGTCGAGGGTGGCGGCCGGCTCGCCACCTTCGCGGGTCCAGGCGCCGCCCACGGGGCCGCAGGTGAGCGCTCCCGACACGGTCAGATCTCTCGCGCGCGGCCCGTCGTCCTGCCCCATCGCGGCGCCATCGAAGCGCCACCTTCCCACCTGCGCCTCGCGCCGGATCTGGGCTCCCACCAGCGCCGCGTCGTAGTAGCGCAGCTCGTCGATGCCGCCCGTGAAGGCATAGTAAGCGGGGTTCTGGTAGGCCCCCACCACGAAGGTGCTGCCGCTGCTGGCCCCCTCGTACGCGATCGTCGCCGGCGCGTAGCCCGAGAAGCCTGCTGGCAGGTGCTCCCGCAGCCGCAGCTCACCGTTGACGTACAGTGCGACGACCTCGCCATCGAAGGTGGCGGCGACATGCGACCAAGCCCCGATTGGGATGGGCACCGCGACGTAGGCGCTGCTGTCGCCGTCACCGAGCCCGAGCGTCACCTGGCCATAGTTCACGAGGAAGGTGAATCCTCTGTAGCCCGAGTCCCACATCGTGTTTGCGACGGCCATGCTGCTGTCGCCGTCTTCCGGGCGCACCCAGGCCGCGATCGTGAAGGTCTCGGGGTGCAGCGCCGGGTTCGAGCCGACCTGGAGGTAGCGGTTGCCGGTGGCACCCCAGCCCAGGCTCTGCGCCTCGAAGCCCTGCCCCACGGCGCCCTCCCCGGTCTCGCCGACCGCGGCGTAGACCGTCCAGGCGCCGCCAGTCAGGCTCCCGGCGTTGGCCGACCAGTCCGTGCCCTCGAAGGCGAGCGACACCAGCGGCGCGGGGTGGGCTGGCGGCGCGGGCATCAGCGGGCAGGCTGGCGCCTCGGCCATGCAGTCGGGCGCCGAGAAGCCATCATCGGCCTCGCCGTCGCAGTCCTGATCGACGCCGTCGCAGGTCTCGGGCGCGCCGGGGAACACGGCGGGGTTTGTGTCATCGCAGTCCTCGTCGGCGGGGCTACCGTCGCCGTCGGCGTCGAGGGAGGCGGCGCTGTCGTCGGGCGGAGCGCTATCGTCGGGGTCGGCGCTGTCGTCGGTGCGAGGCTCGTCCGGGAGGGTCTTGGGGGCCTTGTCGGTGGGGGTTCGGCAGGCCGTCAGGGTCAGCCAGAGCAAGGTCACGCGCACGAGGCCTCCGGGGGCGCTGAGGATAGCAAGGCATGGGGGTGCGCGGTCTCGGAGATCTGGGAGGGGCGGGCCTGCCACGCCGCTCAGGGCTCGTGGAAAGGCGGCTTCTCGACCACATTCACCCCGTCGGACTCCCGCACCCAGCGTTCGGAGAGCGACCAGGAGGGTGCCCCGTCGGCGCTCGGGAAGTGGGTGGTGGAGGCCCAACCCTTCGAGGTCTTCTGAACGAAGAGGCGGGCGTGGGTCATCATCTTGGCCCCACCGTCTCCGTCGAGGATGAGCTTGGAGTTGAGACCCTCGAGCATCGTGTCCAGATCGATGTTGCCGTCGCGAAAGTCGTCGAGGATACGGTTCGCGTCCGCGAGCTCGAGCTTCACCTCGGTCTTGATCTGCTCCAAGCTGAGGCCCCAACCGACGGAGCGGCTCTTCTTCGGCTTGCCGATGATGATGGTCATGTCCTGCAGGGGCTCCCAGCCGGTACCGTCCTGGGTGGAGATCTCCTTCCATTGAAGCCCGGCGGCCGTGGCGATGGCCACGGCGCGCTCCACCGCCTCTCTCTCCAGCTCGGGGCTGTGAAAAGACGAGGAGGCGCTCGCGGGTGTGAGCCGGTGCTCATGCTGACGGAGGATCTCCTTCAAGATCGGCGCGCGGTCGGTGATGACCTTCTTTCCCTTCTTGTTCTCCCAGGTGAGCGTGATGGCCCGCCACTTCGTGGAGCCACCGCGGCTCGTGCCATACTCGTTCTCGTCCTGGTCGGCGGTCACACCGCGGGTGGCGACGCGCCGGGCCTGCATCTCGATGCCCGTCTGTGCGCCGTGGCGCCCGGAGCCATGTCGGCCAGCCAGGACGTCGAAGTCCCGCACCGCCTCCTCGGCTTCGGGGAGCCCCTTGGCGCTGTTCTCCAGCACATCCTTCAGCTTGGGGAGAGTGGTGGGATACTGGCTGCCGAAGCCCGCATATCTGTCTTCAATGTCGCCGTGAAGTCCCAGCCAGATCCGCTCGATAATCTCCTTTGCGAGCTTCTTCTGTGCCTTTACCGTCTTCTCCAGCTCGGGCACCTCGAGGCCGAGGCGATCGTTCTCTTCGATCATCTCCTGGTTCTCACGGAGCGCGTCATCGCGGTTCGTTTCGAGGACCCTGATCCGGCGCTCCATCTCCGGTACATCGTCTTTGTACCTCTTCCGGATGCCCTCCTCGACCTCGACGAAGGCGTCAATATAGGTCTCCTTCCTCGAGTCGATCTCGCTGTTGTTGTTCTCCACGGTTCTGGTGTGGCTCTCAATCGTCTGGATGGACTCCTCGATGATCCGCTTCGGTTCGGCCAGCAGCCGCCCCAGCTCCTCCCTGCGGGCCGTGACCATCAGCTTCACAGCGGCGAGCTTCTTGGCGCCGTCCTCATGCTCCTCGACCTGCTTCTTCTGGAATTCCAGGGCTTCGCCGCGGTCCTGGATCATCTGGCCGACGGAGCGTTGCGTAACCGTCTCCGGGTTCTCCTTGTCCCCCACCTCCGTCACGACACCGACATCGGTGTTGACCACGAGCTTCTTGGGGGTCAGTCGGTCGCGGGGGAGTGCTTCATCGATCTGCTTGTTCTGGGCCTCGGCGGCCTCGGCATAGGCCTGGAAGGCTTCTTTCACGGCATCATTGGGCGCGATCTCCAGCCGATCCACGACGAGCCCAGCCTTGGCCTCGGCCACCGCCAGGGCATCCTCGAAGAGGACCAGGGGATCATACGCGCCGAGCGGATCCTCCTTGGCGGCATCGCGTGCCTTGGCGAAGAGGGCGAGCAGCGCACGATCGTCCTCCTTCGAGAGGACGGGCGCACCCGACACCTTCTGTGCCTTCAAGTACTGATAACGCTCGGTGAGCGTGGTCGTGATCGGGTTGACCTGCGCCTTCACGGCCTTGGTGAGGGCGGTCTGGAGGGCCCCCACATCCTCGGCGCGGGTCTCGACGAGCCCCTCGCTCACCGCCACATCGAGGGCGTTGAGTCCGGCGAAATTCCGCGCCAGCACCAGCTTGGTCTCGACCAGCGGCCCCTGATCTACGACGAAATTGACGGTGGACTTCACGTAACGACATCGGCCCTTGGAGAAGGAGAGGGCCGTGCCGTTGTTCTTGAAGGCCTGGATGACCGAGGCCTCGATCTTGCCCACGATGATGGCCGGGCCCACCTTACCGGTGAATTTGTAACCCTCGATGTAGATGAAGGGCTGGAGCTTGCTCTTCGCGAGCTCGAGGTCTCGCTTGAGCGCCTTCTTGTACTCGGCGAAGTCGGCGATCTCGGTGATGGACTTGATCGGCATCGAGGGCTCCGATGGGAATGGCAGACTGCTGCAGGATTCTTGGGGATGGGTAGGATGAACACGGTCGGCTGGAGTCGGGCCGGGAGGCTACAAGGCGGCCACCCACTTGTGCAAGGGTCAGCGGAGGCGCCGCAGCCAGGCGGGCCCGGCGAGGGCGCCGCCGGCCTCGGGCCGAAAGGTGACCTCGACGAGGAAGCCGCCACCGACCACCGGCCCCGCGACGAGCTGCCCGCCAATGGCCTCCGCCCTCGCCCGCATTCCGGGCAGGCCAAGGCCGCTCCCCGCGCTGCCAGCGCCGTTGGGGCGGCCGTCGTCGCGCACGCGGAAGACCGAGGGGGACCGCCCTAGGCCGGGCTCGATGGAGAGCTCGACCCGACGGGCGTCCCCGTGGCGCGCCGCGTTGTGCAGGGCCTCGACGCCGATGCGCTGGAGAGCTCGCCGGACGGGCAGCGACAGCGGGGCCACGGATCCGCGGAGGGGGAGCGGAATGACCTCCCCGCCGCGCGGGGCCAGCATGCGGTTTCCCCGCTCGGCGAGGGAGGCGAGCAGGGCGGCGGGATCGGCCGTGTCCCGCCGGAGCGACCAGACGATGTCGCCGAGGGCGGCCCCCAGCTCTTCGGAGACGCGGGCGATGGTGGCCGCGAGGTGCAGGCGGCCCTCGGGGTCGATGTCGGGGTCGGCCGCCATCCCGGCGAGGGCGGAGACGCCAGCGAGGCCGCTGCCGAGCTCATCGTGGAGGTCCAAGGCGATGCGGCTGCGCTCGCGCTCCACCCGCAGCAGCGCCGCGACCCGCGCGCGGTGGATGAGGAGCCCTGCGGCCGAGAGGCCCACCATGCCGGCGAAGAGGAAGGAGGGGCGCAGGTAGAAGGGGGTGGCGACCGTGAGCCGCAGGGCAGGCCCGGCCGTCCAAGACCGGCCGTCGAGCGAGCTCTCCACCGCGATCTCGTGCTCCCCCGGCTTGAGGTCGACGATGCGGAGGGCGCCGCCCGGCAAGGAGTGGAGGCGGTCGTCCACCCGCGCCCGCAGGCGCCCCGCGGCCCCGTCTCGCCAGGCGGGCAGCGCGAAGGAGAGGAGCAGCTCGTTCGGCGGCGCAGGCAAGGACCAGGCCCCCCCACCGCCCTGGATCTGCCGCCCGAGCGGGGGCGCGGCGAGCAGGGGGGCGGGCGCGGCCAGCGGGAGGGCCCGGGCCCGCTCTGGCACGCGCACGAGGCCGGCGCTGGTGGCGAGGCGCAGCGTCCCCTGTCCGTCCGGCAGCACCGCCTCGGCCCCGTCGGCGAGCAGGCCCTGCGCGCCGCCGACACGCTCGAGGAGGCGGGGGCGCGCCTCCTCGGAGACCCGCATCAGGGTGCCCTGCCCAGAGAGCCAGACCCCCTCGGCTGTCCGCGTGAGGCCGAGGATGTGGCGAGGGGTGGTGGCCCCGTCGAGGGCGACCCGCTCCGCCCCCTCGCGGTCGATGGACCAGAGCCCGTCACCCTCCGTGGCCACCCAGAGCCGCGCTTCGAGCGGCAGGACGCGCGTGACGCGGCTCTGGATCGAGAGGGGCAGTCGACGCGCCACCTGACCGTCGCGGACCCAGAGGGCGGCAGAGCGCCCCACCACCACGAGGCCCTCGGCGGTGGTCGCCGGGAGGCCATCCCACTCCGCGCCCGTCGCCCGGGCGACCGGGGCGCCGCCCTCCAGCGTCCAGAGGCCGTCGGTGGTGGTGAACCAGGGCCGGCCCTCGGCGTCCAGCGCGCAGCCCCGTGGCCAGCCCTCGGTGGCCCAGGGGATGGTGCGCGCCCCCGCCGCGTCGAGGCGGAGGAGGACGAAGCGCGGCCCCCCGAGGCCGTCCCCGCCGCGCATGTCGCGCGCACCGGCCCATGCTCCCTCCCCCTCCCCACAAAAGCCGCCCTCGACCTGCACCCCCGGCAGGTTCGACACCACCTGTCCGCCCGGGCGCACCGCGGACAGGCCCTGCCAGGTCGCCACCCAGAGCCGGTCGCCCACCCCGACGAGGGTGCGCGCGTGGTCGCTCACGAGGCCGTCCGCCTCGGAGACGGCGCCCGTCTCTGGCTCGGGGAAGAGGTGCACGCCGAGGAAGTCGCCGAGCCAGAGCGCGCCGTCTGCGGTCTCAAGCAGGGGGCCCCCGCCGCGGGCGCCGTCCGCGCCGCTGATGCGCTCGACCACGTCGTCGCGCCACGCGAGCAGCGCCCGGTCTACGCTGACCCACAGCGTGTCTCCCCGCCGAAGGAGCGAGATCCCACGCCCGGGATCATCGAGCAGCAGGCGCCGCTCCCCGCCGGAGAAGGCCCACAGTCGTCCCTCCCAGTCGAGGCCGGCGAGGCCCTCGGGATCGCCCGGGAGCGTCGCCACCCCCACCAGGGCCCCCTCCAGGGCGGCGACCTCCACCGGGCCCCTGGGGTCAAGGCGGAGGAGGGAGCCCCGGGCCTCGACGTAGGCGGCGCGCCCATCGGAGAAGAGGCCGACCCCGCCCGGGATGCTCGCCACCTGCGCCCAGGCCCCGGCCGCGGAGAGGGCCCAGACCGCATCGCCCCGCAAGAGCAGGGGCCGGCCGTCGGGCCCCCGCGCGAGCGCCCGCACGTCCCGCCAGCCCAGCGAGGGGCAGGTGCCCGCCTCGCAGGCGAAGGCGGCCTCGGAGCGGCCCTCCCCCGGCTCATCGAGGATGACGACCACGGCGCCGTCCTCGTGCAGGGCCCAGAGCCGGCCCTCGGCGTCCGCGACGAGCTCGGTCACGAGGCCGGGGAGGGCCGCCTCGGCCACCCGCCGCCCGGCCGCGCCGTCCACCACCCAGAGGCCGAGGTAGGTCCCCGCCCACACTCGCCCGTCCGGGCCCTCGGCCAAGGCCAGGGTCGAGCTCGCCGGCAGCCCCGCCACGTCCCGTACGAGCCGTCGGGCGGCGAAGGCGGACGGCGGGCAGAGCAGCGCGAGCAGGAGGAGGAGCACGGCAGATCGGTATCCCCGCGGTCCGCGGGGGGCCGGGGCCTCGCGGCTCACACGTTCATGCGAGGGGCGGGGTCGAGGCCCGCGGCTACCCCTGGGGCTCCCACCTGGAGCTCTCCGATGTCTACCCCCGCCCTCCTCCGACCCCTCCCCGCCCTCTCCACCCTCTGCGCGCTCTGGGCCGCGGGTGGCCTCGCCCGGGCCGAGGACGTGATCTACCAGAACGCCGAAGGGTGCATGCTCGTCGCCAATGGCACCGAGCTCACCGTCCGCGGCTGCAACCTGCACATCGAGAACGGAGAGGGCAGCACCTACTCGACCAACGGCCTCGGCAACGTCATCGTCGGCTATGACGTGGCCGACACCACCGACACCCGCGGCGGCTCCCACAACGTCGTCATCGGCGACAAGCACAGCTACTCGGCGAGCGGGGCGCTGATCGCCGGCTTCGACAACGCGATCTCGGCCGCAGGGGCCACGGTGGCCGGCGGCTCCGGCAACAAGGCCACGGCCACCTACGCCGCCGTCAGCGGGGGCCGAAACAACACGGCCAAGCAGACGTACGCCGCGGTCGCGGGCGGCTACAGCAACACCGCGAGCGGCAGCTACAGCGCCGTCGCCGGCGGCACCACCAACACCGCCAGCGGCGCCCACAGCCTCGTGGCCGGCGGGAGCATGAACAGCGCCAAGGGCACCGCCGCCCTGACCGCCGGTGGGCTCCGGAACACCGTGACCACGAGCTACACGGCCGGCCTCGGCTCGGTAACAGACTCGCTGGTCCAGCAGCTCCAGACCGACGTGGACCTGCTCGACGGAGAGCTCGCCCTCCTCTCGGACACCGTCCAGGAGCTCGACGACTCGCTGGCCTCCCTCTGGACCGAGGTGACCGCCACCGCGAGCGACCTCATCATCGTTCAGGGGCTCGTGAGCAGCCTCTCCGCCGACAGCATCATCGTTCAAGGTCGCCTCGCCGCCCTCGCCGACGACATGATCATCGTCCAGGGCTACGAGAACAAGCTCGCGACCGAGGTCGCCGCCCTCGAGCTCTCGACAGGCGGCCTGCTCACGCGGGTCGACAGCATGGTCGAGAGCGTGACCTCCCTGTCCGGCGCCGCCGTCGCCCTCGCAGACCGCCTCGTCGCCGTCGAAGCCAGCACCACATCCCTCGACGCCGAGTGGGGGGCCGCCCGGCCGGTCATCGCCGAGGTGGACGAGCTGCTCGGCACCCTCTACCTGAGCGGTGACGACGTGATCATCGACGGCGCCAACCTACGGGTGCGCAACGGCGCCGCCGCCACCAACACCAGCAACGGCCTCGGCAACATCATCCTCGGCTACGACGAGGACAGCGGCGGCGCCTCCCGCGGCGGCAGCCACAACCTCGTGCTCGGGATGGACCACAGCTACACCGGCTGGGGGAGCGTGCTCTTCGGCGCCGGGAACACGGCGGGCAACCGCTCCCTCGTCGGCGGCGACTCGAACGAGGCCTGGGAGGACGGCGTGGCGCTCAGCGGGCACGGCAACCTCGCCTCGGGGCTCTATGGGGTCGTGCTCAGCGGACAGGACAACGAGGCCAGCGGGGAGGCCGCGGCCGTGCTCGCCGGCCAGGGTAACGTCGCGTCGGGCCCGCGCAGCCTCGTGGGCGGCGGGCAGATCAACGCGGCGGCGGGCGACGACAGCGTCGTGCTGGGCGGGGCCGAGAACCGCACCAACGCTCCCGCGAGCGCGGTCGTGAGCGGCTACCGCAACGTCACCGACTACTACGCCTCGGCGATCCTCGGCGGCACCGGCAACACCGTGTACCAGAGCTTCGACACCTACTACGTGGGAGACTGAGTATAGAGGCCGCAGAACACGATAGCCGCGAGGGATGAAGTTCCCCGCCGGCCCGCCTCCCTCGTTCCTCTGGCTCCTCCTGCTCCTGCTCCCGGCGGGCGGCGCCCTCTTCGGCGCCTACGTGATGGTGGCGCCCACCACCCTCCGCTACTCGGTCAACCCCGAGGCGCTCGTGGTCGAGGCCCGCCTCGGCCGGATGGACGACGGCGTGCGCGTGCCGCGCGCCGAGCTCCGCGGGGTGGAGGCGCGGCAGATCACGGGCGCCCACCGGCGCAACGGCACCGCGATGGGCGGCTACTGCGCCGGCGACTGGGCCCTCGACGGGGTGGGAGAGGTCGCCCTCGCCACCGACTGCCGCGCCGACGTGCTCGTGATCACCCGCGCCAGCGGCCCGCCCCTGGTCCTCTCCCCCCCCGACGCCCTCGCCTTCCAGGCCGCCCTGCAGGACCCCCAGGGCACGGCGTCGGTCTCCCTGCCGGGCCGGACCGTGCCCGCCTGGGCCTATGGCCTCGCGGCCCTCGTGCTCGCGCTGCCCATCGGGCTCGTGCTCCTCCTCCGACAGATCTTCCGGCCGTTGGTCTATCGGATCGAGGGCCGCTCCTTGTTCGTGCCGCGGCACTTCGGCGAGCTGGAGGTCCCGCTCGAGGGGGTTCGCCTCCGCCGGGCTGACCTCGGCCGCGCCTTCCGCCTCGCGGGGACGGGCCTACCCGGCCTCTGGCTCGGCGCCTTTCGCGATGGGGAGGGCGGCTTCCACGCCAGCGCGAGCCGGAGCAAGGGTGGATTGATGATCGAGGCGCGGCGCCGGGTCTTTGTCACGCCGACCGACATCGAGCGCTTCATCGAGGCCGCCGTCGCGGCCGGTGCACGGATTTAACCAGCGGATCACCGGGAAAGGCTCCGCCGACCGAGGCCGCCACGGACGTGCGGGTCAGCCGGCACACCTGCAGCCCCACCTGCAGGCCGCCGATGAGCGGCTGGACCCTGCTCGCGGGCTCCCCGCAGGGCCCCTACCGGCTGGCGCTGCGGGAGACCTACGAGGGCGTGGAGATCGGCCGGTTCACCTGGTCCTTGCGGACGCCGCCCGTGATCTCCTGAGCCGGCCGCGCGCGCCGGGCCGCGATGGCGAGCATGTCCTCTGCGTTCTCGCGGGCGCCGTCCCCCACCTCGACCCCACCCAGCATCCGCGCCAGCTCCTCTCGGCGGGCGTGGTGGCTGTCGAGGTGCTCCACCCCGCTCTGGGTGCGGCCGTCGACGACCGCCTTGTGCACGCGGAGGTGACGGTCAGCCCAGGCCGCCACCTGGGGGAGGTGGGTGATGCAGAGCACCTGCCCGCCGTCGGCCACCTCAGCGAGCTTGCGGCCGATGACCTCGGCCACCGCCCCGCCGACGCCCGTGTCGACCTCATCGAAGACGTAGAGCCCGACGGGGCCGAGGCCGGAGAGCACCCGCTTGAGCGCGAGCAGGGAGCGGCTGAGCTCGCCGCCGCTGGCGACCTGCCGGAGCGGCCGAGGCGCCTCGCCCGGGTTGGGGGCGATCAGGAATTCCACCCGGTCGATGCCGGTGGCGGTGAGCCGGGCGCCATCCACCTCCACGTCGGAGGCGCCGCTGGTGGGCGCCACCGCCACCTCCACCCGCGCCCCGCCCATCCCGAGCGCGTTGAGCTCGGCCGTGATGGCGTCGCCGAGCGCCGTGGCGGCGGCCTGCCGGCGGAGCGAGAGCGCGTGGGCGACCTCGGAGGCCGACGCCCGCACCCGCCGCAGCGCCCGCTCGGCCTCCTCCACGCGCAGGTCGCCGTCGGAGAGGGCGGCAAGCTCGGCCTCGGCGCCGGCCCGCCACTCCAGCAGGGCCTCGAGGGTGGGGCCGTGCCGGCGGAGCAGGCGACGCAAGGCGGTGGTGCGGTCCTCGATCTCCGCGAGCCGGCGCGGATCTTCAGGGTAGTTGCGCCCCTTCCGGCCGAGCTCCTGGGCGGCGTCCTGGAGCTCCAGGCGGGCCGACTCCACCCGCCCAGCCACCCCCTCGAGGCTCGGCTCGACCTTGGCGGCGTCGCGCAGGTCCACCGCGAGGCGCCGCAGCTTCTCACAGACGGCGCCGTTGCCGCTGTGCAAGACCTTCTCGCCGCCGCTGGTCACCTGGCTCAGCCGCTCGGCGTGCCGCAGGCGCTCGCCCTCCTGGTGCAGCGCCTCCTCCTCGCCGGGCTTGGGGTCGAGCTTGCGCACGTCCTCGAGCTGAAAGCGTAAGAACTGCTCCCGCTCGGCCCGGCTCCGCACCGCCGCCTCGGCCTCCTTCAGGGCCCGCACGGCGGCGACGAGCTCGGCGTGGGCCAGCCCCACCTGCGCCCGCTCCGCCTCCACCTCGGCGAAGGCGTCGAGGTAGTCGATGTGCGTGGCCTCATCGACGAGGCTGTGGTGCTGGTGCTGCGAGGAGATGTCGACCAGCCCCACGGCGAGGCGGCTGAGCTGGTCGGCGGTGGTGAGCTTGCCGTTGACGAAGGCCCGCGAGCGGCCGCCGGCGCCGATGATGCGCCGCACCACGACCTCACCGTCGCCCTCGGCCTCGATGCCCTCCGCCTCGAGCCGCGCGCGAGCACGGGGGTTGTCGCCGATGTCGAAGAGGGCCTCCACCACGGCCGACTCGGCGCCCGTGCGCACCATCTCCGGGCGCGGCTTGCCGCCGAGCACGAGCTTGAGCGCCCCGACGAGGATCGACTTGCCGGCACCGGTCTCCCCCGTGAGGACGTTCAGCCCCGGCCCGAGCTCGAGCTCGAGGTTGTCGATGATGGCGAGGTTCTGGATGCGGAGCAGGCTCAGCATGTCGGGGAGGCCGCCTCAGGAGATGAGAAGGTAGATCCAAGAGGACGCCAGAGACGCCGCCCGTGCTCGGGAGACTTCGAGGCGCTTCGTGGACATGTCAACAGGCTTGCGCACAAGCTGTGGATAACCAGTGTCCGCCTCCGGGCGCAGGTCAGAATCTGACCTTGACAGTCAGGCGGTCCGGCCATGCGGGGCGTCGGACGAGGGCAGGCGCATCCGCACCCGGCAGCCGGGGCCGGGCTCCATCCAGCAGTCCCCCCCGTGCCGGCGGGCCACCTCGCGGGTCAACGGCAGGCCGAGCCCGAGGCCACCGCCGTGTTGGCGGGCCCGGGTGCCGCGGCTGAGGCGATCGAAGACAGACTCCCGGTCGTCGGGGAGCACGCCCGGGCCGTCGTCCTCGACGAGGATCACCACCGACTCGTCGACGAGCCGCGCCTCCACCGACACCCGGCTCCCCGGGGCGTGGCGGGCCGCGTTTCGGAGCAGGTTGGCGATCGCCGAGACGATCAGCGCTGCGTGGACCTCCACCCAGGGCTCCCCCTCGACGCGCACGTCGAGGTGTCCGCCCGCGCCGATGATCTGGGCGCCCTCTCGCCGCCGAGCCTCCTCGATGAGCTCGCGCACCCGCACCCGCTCGCGCCCCTGCTCGGCTTGACCCGCGTCGATGCGCGCCAGCAGCAGCAGCCCGTCTACGAGATCGGCGAGGCGCCGCACCTCTTCGCGGCTGGAGACGAGCGCGTCGCGGAGCTCAATGTCCGAGCGGGGCCGCCGGAGCACCACATCGAGCTCACCCAGCATCACGGCGACGGGGGTGCGCAGCTCGTGGGCGGCCTCGGCGGTGAAGCGGGCCTGCACGAGGGCGGCGCGGTCGAGGCGGCCGAGCAGGCTGTTGATGGCCTTGAGCAGCGAGCGGACCTCGTCCGGCCCCTCCTCACAGACCCGCGCCCCCTGTCCCGCGCCCATCACGCGCGAGAGCGAGCCCGTCGCCTCTCTCAGCGGGCGCACCGCCACGAGGACGAGCCTGCGCTGCAACCAAGCGCCGACGGCGACCACCGCCGAAGAGGCGAAGCCATACGCGAGGGAGAAGGCCCCGAGGCTGCCGAGGATGCTCACCCGGGGCGCGCGAGCGATGACGAGCTGGTGCTCGTCCGAGTCCTCACCGTCCTCGCCCTTCACCTCGACCGGCAGGTAGAGCACCCGCTCCTCACCCTCGTCCGTCCAGACGGGGCTCTCATCCTCCCGCCAGTACAGTCGGCGCTCTTGTTCGCTCGCGCGAACCACGGTCACCGAGGACTCTGTGTGAACGGAGTCCCAGTCGTGGTCCCCGAAGGCCAGCGCCGCCGCGACCAGGGTGTCATCGAGCGCGCGGAGCTGGAGGATGTAGAGAAGGCTCGCGGTGAGCACGCCCGTCGCCCCGAGGACCCCGAGGAGCAGCCCGACGCTGAGGCGGGTGAGGCGCGCGGTGAGCGTGCTCAACGGCGCCGGTCCTCCAGGACGTAGCCGGCGCCGCGGACCGTGTGGAGCAGGGCCCGATCGTGCCCCTTGTCGATCTTCTGGCGGAGGTAGCTCACGTAGACATCGACCACGTTGGTCCCAGGATCGAAGCGGGTGTCCCAGACGAGCTCGAGGAGGCGGGTACGAGACATCACACGACCGGCGTTCTCGGCGAGGACGCGCAGCAGGCGCATCTCCTGAGCGGTGACGGTGATCTCTTCGCCGGCGCGGGTCACGCGGTAGGCGTCGGTGTCGATCTGCAGATCTCCCACCTGCAGCACCCGCGTGGTGGTCCCGCGGCGGGTGATGGCGGCGATGCGGGCCAGCAGCTCCTCGAAGGCGAAGGGCTTGACGAGGTAGTCGTCGGCGCCGCCGTAGAGCCCTTCGACCCGCTCTTCGAGGCGGTCGCGGGCGGTGAGGCAGAGGGCGGGGGTGCGGTCGCCGGCTCGGCGCAGCTCGCGGATGAGGGAGAGCCCGTCTCCGTCGGGGAGCATCCGATCGACGAGCAAGAGGTCAAAGCTCCCGTCCGCCAGGGCGGCGCGGGCCTGGGCGAGATCGCCCGTCCCGACCATCGAGTGGCCCTCTTCAGACAGGCCACGAGTCAAGAAGCTGGCGATCTTCTTCTCATCTTCGACGATCAGGATCCGCATATCCGGAGACCTCCCCCTTCGACATCGCCGGTAGCCGGGCTGAGAGGTCTGCTTTAGCCTCCCGAGCGCACCCAGCACCCCGCCGATCCCTTACCCGCTCTGAGTTCGAGGCCCCGCCCGAGGCCGTTGAGAAGAGATGAGAAGAGAGTGAGACTAGGGCCCTCCGCGGCTCGAACCCCCCACCGGACCCCGAGCCCTTCGCGCCACACGACCGGTGTGCTACACACATCCACGCCGTAACGGAAGCCAACCTGCACGAAGCCATCCCCCCCACCGCACTGCTGCTCATCCAGCTCACCGTGGTCATCCTGGTGGGCCGCCTGCTGGCTGTGGTGATTCGGAGGCTCGGCCAGCCCGCGGTGATCGCCGAGGTCCTGGCCGGCATCGCGCTCGGGCCCTCCTTGCTCGGCCTGCTCTGGCCGGCCGGGCTCGAGCTGCTGTTCCCGGCCGCCTCGCTGCCTGGGCTGTCGCTGGTGAGCCAGATCGGCCTCGTCTTCTTCATGTTCCTGGTCGGCCTCGAGTTTGACCCCAAGCTCATGGAGGGGCGGGGATCGTCGACGATCGCGATCAGCCTCGCCGGCATCGTCACCCCCTTCGCGCTCGGCGTCGGGCTCGCCTGGCCCCTGCACGGCAGCCTCGCTCCGGCCGGGGTGCCCTTCGTCTCCTTCGCCCTCTTCATGGGCACGGCGATGAGCATCACCGCATTTCCCGTGCTGGCGCGGATCCTCGCCGAGCGCGGCTTGATGAAGTCACGCATGGGGGCCATCTCGCTCGCCTGCGCCGCCGTCAATGACGTGGTAGCCTGGTGCATCCTCGCTTTTGTCGTGTCGGTGGCGCGGGCGGAGGGCATCGGCTCCGCGGTGCGCACCACCGCCTTGGCCTCCGCCTACATCGCCTTTGTGTGGTTCGTCGGGCGCCCCTTGCTGCGGCGCCTCGGCCCCCTGGCCGGTGCGGGCGCCTCCGGCACCGTCGTCGCCATCGCCTTCATCGCGCTGATGGCCTCGGCGGCCCTCACCGATCTGATCGGCATTCACGCCCTCTTCGGCAGCTTCCTCATCGGCTCCGTCATGCCGCGCGGCAGCGGCTTCACGCGGGCCATCGTCGAGAAGGTGGAGGACTTCGTCACCATCGTCCTCCTGCCGATGTTCTTCGCCTACAGCGGCCTCCGCACGACCGTGGGCGAGCTCGACGACCTCGCCTCCTGGGCCGCCTGCGGCGCCATCATCGCCGTGGCCTGCGTCGGCAAGTTCGGCGGGAGCGCGATCGTCGCCAAGATGGTCGGCCTGTCCTGGCGGGAGTCGGCGGCGGTGGGGGTGCTGATGAACACCCGCGGCCTGATGGAGCTCATCGTCCTCAACGTCGGCCTCGACCTCGGCGTGCTCTCACCCGCCCTCTTCACGATGATGGTCATCATGGCCCTCGTCACCACCTGGATCACGAGCCCGCTGCTCGAGCGGATCTTCCCCCGCAAAGAGATGGAGAAGGAGCTCTTCGTCGAGCACCCGACCGACCTCGTGCCCCGGCCCGCGGCCCTGCTCTGCCTCTCCGATCCGGCCATCGCCGCCGCGATGATCACCATCGGTCGACGCCTGCTGCACCCCGGCCAGGAGCTCCTGGCCCTCCACCTGCTCCGCCCCGACCGGCCGAGCGTCTACCTCCAAGCTGAGCCGCCGCGCGACGAGAAAGAGCCCCTCGACGTCATCGCCGCCGCCGCCGCCGCCGCCAAGGTGCCGCTCCGCACCCTCTCCTTCGTCTCCGCCAACCCGGCCCCCGACATCTGCGAGGTGGCCACCGCCAAGGGGGCCGAGCTCATCGTCATCGGCGTCCACCGCCCCGTGGTGAGCGGAGATCCGCTCGGGGGCGTCGTCCGGCAGGTCCTCAACGCCGCCAGCGGCGACGTCGCGGTCTTCGTCAACCACGGGCTGGTGGCGATCGAGCGCATCGTCGTGCCGCCGGGCCCGACCCACCCCTCCGTCCAGGCCCTGATCGAGCGCTTCCTCGCCGCTGGCGACGTGCGGCGCAGCGACTCCGCCGAGGGGCTCAGCGAAGCGGCGGCCGCCCACACCCTCGTGATCGCCACCCTCGGCGCGGGCGCACACCCCGCGCTCAACGGCCTCCCCTCCGTCCTGCTGGTCCGGCCCGGCGCTGGCTGAGACGAGGAGCGGGAGGCGGCCCTCAGCGCAGCACGAGCAGCCCCGCCGCCGCCCGCTCCGGCAACGCCTTCGTCTCCCGAAAGAGCGCGTCGCGGGAGGAGAAGACCCCGGCGTACCAGTCGAGCTGGCCGAGGTTCGGCTGAAAGGCGCCGCCGGTGTCGGCGAGGAGGACGAGGCGCAGCTCCGGCCCCGCGGGCCCCACCCAGCGGAGGCCGATCAGGCGCCCCACGCCGAGGTTGTAGACGTCCCCGGCGACGGCCACGCCGCCGGTCAGCGGGATGCGCACCTCGGGGCGGTGGCCCCAACCGAACACCGCCTCGACCGGACGAAAATACCAGCAGCGCTCCTGCGCGGCCGGCGCTCTCCCGCGCACGTAGGGCCAGGGGTTTGGCCGAGCGACGTTGTAGAGGCGGGGGGGCTCCCCGGGCACGGTGACCGACAGCGTCCCCTGGAGGTTGGCCTCGTGGACGTCGGCCTCGCGCAGGTAGACGAGCGGCCGAGCCTGCCCGACCGCCGCCCCGCCGGCCTCAAAGACGCCGCTGATGAGGTCTTGTCGGGTGTACCGGTAGCGCGTGAGGGCGGGGCCGAGCGCCGCGGCCGCGGCCTCGTCGAGGCCCGCCTCGTCGTCGGGCACCGCGTAGAGCGCGCGGTCGAAGGGGGGCTCCGGTCGGGCGCGCCCCTCCACCCCCCAGACGCCGTACTTCGTGAGGCGCAGGTCCCGCGGCGCGCCGGGCGGGTCCCACGAGAACCACCGCAGCGAGGCGGCGAGGAAGCTCGGATCGGTGAGCCGCTGACGGGCCCGCCCCCGGTCCTCGGCCTCGATCTCGACGATCCAGCGGAGGGTGCGCCGGAGCTCGTCCACCCCCCGCTCGCCGAGCAGCCCCGCGTGGGCGGCGCGCGGGTCCTCCGCCCCCTCCCCCTCGAGGTAAGCGAGCACCGCCGCGGCCTCCGCGGCGAGGGCGGCCGGATCGGTGCTCACCCGCCCCTTCGGCCAGGCCGTCGACTCGACGAAGACCGAGGCAGCATCGACGTCCTGGCCCTGAAGCGGCCCCTCGGGCCCTTGGAGCGGCCAGGCCAGGGCGACTCCCGAAAGGGAAAGAGCGCCGAGGCCGAATGCGCAAAGATTGCACACACGACTCATATTGCCGTTTCTGCAGCCATTCGCCGTCAATCATCATCCTCCACGAAGGGACAGGGGAGAGATTTCACCCCCGGACCATTGATCTTATTCAAGCCCCGCCAAGTCCAGTCGGTTCGAATGATAGAGCCCTCGGTGGGGTGAATAACAACCTCAGCGCCCGGCTCAAGAAGTAAGAAGCTATCACCACCGGTCGCCTCAAGGGCGGTCGCAGCGTCAGGATTCGCACGAAGACCGGAATAATTTCGATACAATCCGTTGACGGTCAATGCGGAACCCAGCGCGGCGCGGCCGTCGGGCCAGACGAGAATGGAGGCCGGTTGGGAGACGATCCCAACAATGCCGACAGGAATCTCGCAAAGATAAAAGCCGTCCGTACGGAGCTCGGCCGACCGAGCCGTACCGGTCGCAGTCCGGCTGCTCGACTTGGGCTTCTCTGCAGGAGTGGACAAGGTGGCAGCCCCACCTGTGGTACGCGACCCGCTTGCGCCGGGCACGCTATTTAACCCGTCCGACCGTGGCAAGGATGTTGGCACCAGGGAAGGATCGAGCTCCACCACCCCGACCGTTCGCCACGCCACGGCGACAGGCTCTTGCGTGGTCTGACTGCACGCCTGGGCAAGCTCAACCTCCGCTCCGCCCAAGCCCACGAAGCTACCACCAGCGTCTACTCTCCCGCAGGATTGCTCCGTAATTTCTGCCATCAGGACTTCCTTCACGACATACCAGCTGTGAAGGTCGGCTCCTCGGGCGGACATCTTTCTCAGCGTCTCGACACAGGGAGGAGAAAGGTCGAGCGCCATCCCAGGGAGGGCATGGTGGGTCGGGGCGCCGAATCGCATCTTCCTCGAGATGCCTGACTCCGTTCCGCCTTGTCCGAGACCGAATCGCACCCGAACGCCAGACTCCAACTGAGAAGTCAGGTCCACCTGCGTGTAGGGAGAAACGCGAGGCGTACTCGAAAGACACCCTTCTCCCTGCCACTGCTCTCCCTGGCCTGTGGTCGCGAAGATGTCACCTACCCGGATGGTGCCGGTGAGTTCTGGAGTAGGAGACCACCCGGTCCGCTGTAACAGGTCGGCAAGCACAGGAATTTCACCTGCGTTGGCCACCGGTTCGCCCGCGATTGCCTCCCCGTGGAGAAGGAGCCTCAGAAACAACGTGATGAAACCGACCATGCGCACTCAGGGAGGAAAGGGCGCTCCATCATGTCACGATCACGCTTCCAAAGATCAAGGCGGGCCGATCTTCGCGCCGGGCGCCCGCGCCGCGATGGCCTGCAGCAGGGCCTCGGCCTCATCGCCCGGCACCATGAACTGGAAGTGTTTGTCGTCTACCGTCTGGGCGGCGAGCGAGGTGCTCGTCCCGAGCTGACCCGGCTGATCCGCTGGGTTGTACTTGTGCTTCGCGAGGATGAGCCAGAGGCGGGAGATCGTCTCCGGGCGCTTCATCACCCGCTCCACGAACTGCCGGCCCCGTCGCGGCACGACGAACACCGCTGAGACCGCCATCAGCAGGCCCACGGCGCAGAAGAAGCAGACCATCCCGCCGTAGGCCGCCCACATCAGGGCGCTGTAGTGCCGCATGTCGGGATCGAGGCGCAGCGCCCCGCAGAGCGCGGCGAAGAGGCCCATCGCGAAGGTGCCGGCGCCGACGACGAGGATGCCGGCGATCGACCGACGGGTGACCCGCCGCAGCGCAGACTCGAGCTCAAGGTCCGTCACGCGGGCTCCCCCCGGCAAGCGCCGAGCAGGTAGGGGATGAGCGTCTCGGTGCGCAGGATCCGCGGGCCGAGCGAGGCCGCCTCGAAGCCGAGGCGCTCGAGCAGCTCGACCTCGAAGGGCACCCAGCCCCCCTCCGGCCCCACGGCGAGCAGCGTCCGCCCCGGCGCCGGCCGGGCGGGCAGCGGCCGTGGCGCCGCGGGGTGGAGGAGCAGGCGGCGCCCGGGGCCCGAGAAGAGCGCGTCGAGCTCATCCTCGACGAAGGGCCGGAAGCGCTCCCGGATGAGGACCTCCGGCAGCACGGTGTCGCGGGCCTGCTCGAGGCCCTCCAGCAAGGTCTGGCGCACCACCTCGGCGGTGAGCGTCGGGCTCGAGAAGTAGCTCTTCTCCACGCGGGCCGCATTGCAGAGCACCACCCGATCGACACCGAGCTGGCTGAGCACGGGGAGGATGCGCTTCACGGCCTTGGGGCGCGGCAGGGCGAGCAGCAGGTCGATGCCGGGGCGAGGCGGCGGCGCTGCGTCGAGGGAGACCTCCAGCGTGAGCGCCTCCGAATCGAGGGAGATCACCCGCCCTTCGCCCACCGCCCCGCCCACGACGCCCACCCGCAGCCGGTCTCCCGCCGCGACCCCGAGGACCTCCTCGGCGTGCGCGCGCCGGCGCCCGGTGAGGCGGCATCGCCCGGCAGAATCGACCTCTTCGGCGAGGAGCAGGAGCAGGTTCAAGCTCGGCTACTCCGGTACGACGAGGCGCTGGCTGTAGATGAAGGTCTGTCCGGTCTGCCCCTCGACCCAGGAGACGTCCGGCCCGTCCACCGGCGAGCTGTAGTTGTACACACGATACTGGTGCCCGCGGCCCCCCTCGACCAGCCCCTCGTCCAGGATCGAGGCGAAGCAGGTGTCGCCCTTGCTCGGCAGGTCGAGGATGAAGTCGACGCGCCGCGCCTCGGGTTGGACCTCCCAGAGGGCGCAGCGTTTCGGCGTGCCCCAGTAGGCGGCCTGGTACTGGATCGTCTGCTCCTGGGCGGAGAGGTCACGGTATCCGAGGTCGTAATTCCCCGTCTCCGTGACGTTTCGACGACCGATCAGGTACACATGGTTATTGGTACGAAAGACCAGGGGCGAGTCGTACTTCTTCGGGTCCCCCACACAGTCCCACTCGCCCAGCGCGTCGGCGGGGGCGGTGCAGATGCGGCTCCCCCAGCCGAGCTCGTCGCCGGGCTCGTTCCGGGTCACGGCGACGATCGAGCCGTCATCGAGGTGGGCGAGGTCGGTCTCCGAGCCGCCGCCCACCTCGACCACGGGGTGATCGGGGTCGACCGCCGTCCAGGAGAGGCCATCGGTCGACCGGAGGTAGTAGACCGAGATGTGCGGCGCGATGGGCTCTCCCCCCGAGTCGGGGGCGGGCTCGTAGATGTCGTCGCCGCCGGTGTAGCCGGTGAGCTCGGGCACCCCGTCGTGGGTGTGGATGCGCCAGGGGATGAAGTCGGGCTCGAAGCTCGACCGCGCGGGGCTGCTCCACACCCCATCCGCGCCGCGCACGCTCACCCAGGTGCCTGCGGGCTCGAAGGCGAGCGGGTCGTCACCGAGCTCGGCGAAGTAGAGGATGAGCTGGCCCTCGAAGGAGAGCAGGCGGGGCTCTCGGAGGTCGGTGCCGAGGTGAACGGAGAGCTCCTCCGTCCAAGTGACCTGGTCTGCCGAGCGGAGCAGGTGCAGCTCGGTGAGCGGGCTCGCGAAGTGCGAGGGCGCGGTGCGGAAGACGAGGAAGTAGGCCCCGCCGTGCTCGATGACGTCGAGGTTGTTGTTGGCGTCCTGCGTCACGAGCTCCGCGGGCAGCCCGCTGCCCGGCACGACCTGGACGAGCTCGTCGACGGTCGACTGAACAGACCCGGGCTCCTTCGCGGCGCCGCCGTCACAGGCCGGGCCGACCACGAGCAGGAGCGGCAGCAGGCCGCGCCCGAGGGTGCGGTGGCGCTCGGGCGCGGGCTGGGTGACGGACATCGGGCTCCCGGTGTCGGCCATCTTAGCGCGGAGTAGGCTTGGCGGATGTTGATCACCGCCACCGTAGACCAGCACCGCCTCGCGCCCGTGGATCGGGCCGCCGCCTTCGCCCTCCTCGCCGACGTCCCCCGCTCGGTCCAGCACTTCCCCGACGTCGAGTCGGTGCGGCCGGTGGGCGAGGTCTGGCAGTGGCGCCTCCGCGAGCTCGGGGCCGGGCCGCTGCGCTTCCAGGTCGCGTACGCCAGCCGTTACCTCATTGCCCCAACGGCCCTGCGCGTCGCCTGGGCGCGGGTGCCGGGCTTCGGCAACACCGCGGTAGACGGCGAGTGGCGCCTCGAGCCCGAGCCGGGCGGCACCCGGATCCGAATGGTGGCCCGCTTCGAGATCGACACCCCCTTCCCGCGCCTCACCCGCGCCGCGGTAGAGGCGGTGGTGGCCCACGAGAACACCCGCCTCATCGGCGCCTACATCGACAACCTCGTCACCACGCTCCGGGGCGGCGACGGGCGGGCGCGACGCTGAGGGGCCGGCGACGCTCAGCCGACCTCGTCGGCGACGGCCTCGTCCTTGATCTCGAGCCGCTCTTCGATGCGCTGCTCTGCCCAGCGGAGCTCGGCGACCGTCTGGAGGGAGCTCACCAGCGTGCGGGCCACGGAGCCGTCGTCCAGATAGCAGAGGTTGTAGGTCGGACGGCGGTTCACGCGGACCGAGGACTCACTCACGAAGAGCTGGCGCAGGCCCGCCGTAGGGACGTCGCGGGAGCCCCACCAGGGCACAGGGCCGTGGCGGACGGTGAGCCGCCCCCCGCCGACCCGGAGCTCGGTCGTGTTCAAGAGGCTCGCCAGCATGACGTAGGTGAGGCCGAGCCCCACGAGGGTGTGCGGGAGCAGGAAGAAGATGGGCGGCGCCTCGCTCACCTCCCCGCTCTGCTCGAGGGCTCCGCCGAGCGCGCCCAGCCAGAAGACGCCGACGATGCCATCCCAGAAGAGACAGAACAGGAGCAGGAAGTAGGCGGTGGGGCCCCGCCAGCGCCGGCGCAGGAGCAGGCCCTGGCCGTCCGTGCCCTCGCTCCAGCCCTCCGGGATGCCCAGCCGCCCACGCTCCCGCTGCGGCCGCGGCGCCACCGCGGGGGGGCTGAGCTGGTAGACCGTGTCGCAGCCGCGGCAGGTCGCGAGGCCGAGCTGGACGTTCACGTCGGCCGCCCCATAGGCCTTCCCACAGCGCTCACAGGACAGGACCGACATCGCGCTCGCTCCTCGGCGGCCCTCAGGCCCCGCCCACGATGGGCAACAAGATGGAGAGGAGCTCGACCACAGGCTTCTCGCCGTCGAGCACGAGGTCTGCGAAGGCCCGGGTGGGCTCGATCCACTGCGCGTGCATCGGCCGCACCGTGTTGAAGTACCGCAGCAAGACCTCCTCGATGTCGCGGCCCCGCTCGAGGACGTCGCGGCGGACGCGCCGGGCGAGGCGCACGTCGGCCTCCGCCGACACGAAGACCCGCACCGTGGCACGATCCCGCAGCGCAGGCTCGGCGAGGGCGAGGATGCCCTCCACGAGGATCACCGGCCGGGGGCCGACGCTCGTGGTCTGTTCGCTCCGTCGATGATGCGCGAAGTCGTAGATCGGCAAGGACACACGCTCGCCGCGGGAGAGGGCGTCGAGGTGCTCGATCAGCAGCTCGGTCTCGAGGGCGGCGGGCTCGTCGAAGTTGTGGCCGGGGGCGTCCTCGACCGACACGCTCTTGTAGTAGCGGTCGTGCTCGATGAGGAGCGCGCCCGTGCGCTCGGCGAGGGCCCGCGCGAGCGTGGACTTCCCGCTCGCGGTGCCACCGGCGATGAGGAGGATCATCGACACACGCTCACGGGCGCTGCGGCCCTCGGAGGATGGTCATGGGATCTCCGAGCCCCGGATGGAGACGTCGGCCTGGACGCGGGCGCCGGGCGCGATCTCGAGGAGCCCGACGTCGAGCTTCCCCTCGATGCGCGCGGTGCGCAGCAGGATGAGCTTCTCGCGCACGCGGATCCGGCCTGACATGCGGCCGGCGACGGTGGCGCGGGCGACGTCGGCGTCCCCCTCGACGAAGCCGTCTACGCCCACCTCAAGCTGCTCCTCGGAGTAGAGGCGCCCCTTGTAGTGGCCGTCGATGCGCACCCGCCCCTCCCAGGAGAGGTCTCCCTCCTGGAAGGTGTTGGCGCCGATGACGGTGAGCGGCGCCTCAGGGGTGGACTTTCGCGCCACGGTCGCCTCCAGGCCCGGCCCCGTACGGAGCGCTACTCGGGGGTGAGCTGCAGGATGAGCCGCTCGAGCTCTTCACGGCTGAAGAACTCGATGACGATGCGGCCACGGTCACCGCGGGGGCGGCCTTCGAGGTGCACCTTGGTGCCGAGCCCGCGCGAGAGCTGGTCTCCGATCCGCTGGAGGGCAGGCGTCGCGTCGGCCTTGGGGCGGTGGGGGACCGGGCGGAGGAGCTGGCTCACGAGGCGCTCCGTGGCCCGCACCGAGAGGTCCTTGGTGAGGACCTCGCGGAGGGCGCGGGCCATGACGTCGTCGTCGGCGAGGGCCAGCAGGGCCTTGCCGTGACCGGCCGAGATGCGGCCGGCGCGCAGCTCTTCGAGGATGGGCTCCGGCAGGCGCAGCAGGCGGATCGCGTTGGCGATGGTGGCGCGGTCTTTGCCGACGCGCCGCGCGACCTCGGCCTGCGTGAGCTTGAATTCGTCCACGAGGCGGCGGTAGGCCTCGGCGGTCTCGATGGCGTCGAGGTCTTCCCGCTGGATGTTCTCGACGAGGGCGAGCTCGAGCTGCTCGCGGGTGTCGACGTCTTCGCGGACCCAGACCGGAACCTCTTCGAGCCCGGCCATGCCCGAGGCCCGCAAGCGGCGCTCTCCGGCGATGAGCACGTAGCCGTCGCCCCGCTCATCCTTGCGGACGAGGAGCGGGGTAAGGACGCCATGGGCCTTGATCGACTCGGCGAGCTGCTCGAGGCCGGCGCCGGAGAAGGTCAGGCGGGGGTTGCTCGGGTTCGGCTTGATCCGATCGAGCGGCACCTTGCGCAGCGCCTCCTTGGCCCGCGGCGCCTCACCCTTCCGGATGTCGGGCTCGTCGGTGAAGAGGTGCTCGGGGATGAGGGCGGAGAGGCCACGGCCCAGCGAGGGGCGGCTCATGAGGCCCTCCCGCCGACCACACGCAGGCTGGGGGCCTCGTGAGCGACCTCGGGCTCGACCGCCTCACCCTTCTCGCGGGCGATGAGCTCGAGGGCGAGGCTCGTGTAGGAGATCGCGCCGCGGCAGAGCGGATCGTAGGCGTGGACGGGCTTACCGAAGCTCGGGGCCTCGCTGAGCCGGATGTTGCGCGGGATCTCGGTCTGGAAGACCTCGGCGCCGAAGACGTTGCGGGCCTGCTCACAGACATCGCGGCCGAGGTTGGTGCGGCGGTCGACCATCGTGAGGAGGATGCCCGCGCGGTCCAGGTTGCGGTTGAGGCCGCCCTTGCGGATCTGGTTGAGGGTGCGGAGCAGCTCGCTCAGCCCCTCCATCGCGTAATACTCGGCCTGGAGCGGCACGATCACGCCGTCAGCCGCCGCGAAGGCGTTGACGGTGATGAGGCCGAGCGAGGGGGGGCAGTCGAGGATCACGTAGTCGTAGCCGCTGATCTGGCCCTCGAGGGCCTCCCGCAGGCGGAACTCCCGCTGCTCGGCCTCGACCAGCTCGACCTCGACGCCCACCAGCTCCCGCGTGGCGGGGGCGAGGTGGAGGCCGTCAATGGCCGTGTGGAGCGAGACGCTCTGGAGATCGCGGAAGCCCAGCAGGACATCGGCGATGCCCATCTGGTTCTGCGCCTTCGGGAAGCCCATGCCGCTCGACGCGTTGCCCTGAGGGTCAAGGTCAATGAGCAGGACGGTGCGGTCTTCCAGGGCCAGGGCGGCGGCGAGGTTGACGGCGGTGGTGGTCTTGCCGACCCCACCTTTCTGATTGGAGATCGCGAGGACGCGCGGCATGGGCGGAGGCTCTCGACGGGGCGGAGGGGTGGGAGCGCCGACCGAGGCTCAAGCACCCTCACGGGGAGGGGACAGGGCGTTCGGCTGCGTCAGCGTGGGGGCTGACACGAGGCGCTGAGTGGGGCGGGGCGGGTGTGGTGTGTCGGGGAACACACCGGTGGGGAACACAAGGTAGCGGGTCACTCTTGTCAGCGCAAGAGTGGGTCGAGAATTCTATCGAGGGTTGTGGAACGCGGGCGAATTCGCGGAGCACCCTGTGGGGACGCCTCGTTCCACGGCCTCCAACCCGTCTCCCGGCCGACCGGCCCCACGCCGGGGGCCCTCAGGGCTCGTCTTCGACCGAGAAGCCGAGGAGGGCGAGGCGCTCGAGCACCTGGGCGAGCCCATCCTGGCGGACCACCACGGCGCCGGGGGCCACCTGCCGCTTGAGGAGGGCGCCCACCACGGGGTCGCGCTGGAGGGCGAGGGCCGCGGGCTCGGGCAGGTGCAGGATGACCGAAGGCTCGAGCCGACAGCGCGAGCGCCCGCCCGCCGCGTGCACCGCGGCCTCGACGTCGCCCGGCACGTCGCCGTCGCTGTACCGTCGCAGCTGATCGAGGAAGTGGTCCGGGTCTGGGATGGGGGACGGCCGGAGGCGCCAGCGCCAGAGCGCCGGCCCCGCGGGCTCACCCGGTGCGCCCAGCGCAGCGACCTTGGGCGGGAGGGCCTCGCCGAGGCGGTTGCACAAGGCGCGCACGGTGAGCGGGTCTTGCCCCACTGGCACTTGCAGCACGCCCTCGCGGATGGTGAAAGAGGCCACCGGCGGGCTGTCGTAGAAGATCTCGCGCGCGCCGGCCGGCACCCCGCCTCGGGCGACCCGGAAGCCTCCGCCCGGCTCTTCGAGGACCGTCACGCCGCTGTAGAGCGTGAAGCGGGAGGCGGAGAGCACCCACTCCGAGAGCGCGGAGCGCACGTTGCTGGCGAGGCCGGTGCGCGACCGGGCGGCGAGCCAGTCGGCGGCGTCGTCGTAGCCGGTGGCGAGATCGGCCTGGATGCCCTCGCGCGTGAGCCGGTGCCGGCAGACGACGTCGCCGTCCACGTAGGGCGCCATCCGGCAGAGGCGACCGTAGTCGGGGCCGGGGAGATCACCCGGGGCGACCAGGATCTCCCGGTCTGGCGTCAGCAGAAAGCCCGGCGGACGCGCGGGGGACCCGGTGGCGCGCCGGAGGCGGGTGATGCCCTCCGAGCCCCGCTCTGCGTCGAAGACGCCGACTCGGTGCAGCACGTCGGCGGCGTCGCGCAGCCAGTGCGCTTCGCGCTGCGACCAGGCCATGCCCACCGAGGCGGCCAGCACCTCTGGGCAGCGGCGCTCGAGCTCCTCCTGGAGGGCCTGGAAGCGGACCCAGCGGCGGTCGATGATGCGCAGCAGGAGCGCCGCGGCGCCCCGGGCCCCCTCCTCCTCGAGGAGGCTGGCCGGATCGGTGAGCGGCCGCGGCTTGCTCTCTGGGAAGCCGTGGAGCCCGTTGGCCGCCGGCCGCGCGAGGCCGATCGCCATCGCGACCGCGAGGGCGAGGGACCAGCGGTCGCCGTCGGGCCCGAGGCGGGCGAGGAAGCGGCGCTCATCGTCCTTTCGGAGGCCGCCGCCGCGGGTGAGCCGAGGGGGATCCGCCTCGAGGGCGGCGGCGACGATGATGGCGTCCCAGCGGCCGTCGCTCGGCGGACTGTGGTCGGGCCCCTCTCCCTCCTCGTGGAGGTGAGAGAAGAGGCGGGTCCGGTGAAGGGCCGGGTTGACCCTGCAGAAGCCGCTGTAGAAGCGTGGATCGATGGTGGAGCCAGGGCTCGGCGCCGCGCGGGGGAGGAGGAAGGCGGTCTGCCACAGCGCCTCCCCTTCGGCGTCGATGGCCGCCCGGAAGCGCTCGGGGACGGCCTCACCGGCCCCGACCCCCGCCAGGAGACAGTCCGCGAGGTCTCGAGGAGGCCCCTCCAGCTTTCGCAGGGCCTCTCCGAGGGCGCTGGGGTCATCGGCCTGGTCGGGGCGCAGGCGCAGCCCGGCCCTGAACCGCGGCTCATAGGCCGCGAGGAGCGACTTCCCGGGGATCCCGGGCTCCGGTCTTCCCACCGCCATTCCGTCAGTTCCCGCTCTTGGTCGCTCTGAAGTCAGCCTGAATCCAGCAGTCGATGGTGGTATCGGCGCCGTCCTCGTCCACCCCCATGTAGCCGAAGCCCCGGAGCTCGTCCCGGTCGACCTGCGGCTGCTCGTAGAGCAGACCGCCCACGCTCACATACAGCGTGTGGCCGGAGACCACCTTGGTGCCCGTAAAGACGACCCCGCCCTGGGAATCTTCCACGCCGTAGAAGCGATCTTCGTCGTTGTCATCGAAGATGGCGTAGAGGTTGTCGGGGATGCGGCCCTTGACCTCCATGTTGCCATTGATCCAGGTCATGTCATCCTGCTCGAGGCCCGCCAACGTGCAGGCGTTGTCGGCGTAGACGCTCTCACCGAAGGTGACCGTCCACTTCCCGAGGATGTTCGGGACGTCACCGGTGTCGCCGCCATCGCCATCCGGATCCCCACACTCCGCCGCGCTCAGGCCCCCGCCGCTGGAGCCGCTGCTGTCGTCGTCATCACCCTTGCATCCGAACGCGGACGCGGACAGGCAGAGGAAGGCAACGGTCAAGCGGCAATTCACGAGCGCTCCGGCGGAGGCACCACGCAGCGGGCACCTCGACATCGGGGCCCATCGTAGCAGGCGCGCCCCGCCCTGGGGCGGCTCAGGGGAAGGCCGGCGTGAGGGTGAGGACGACGCGGCGGTTGCGGGACCGCCCTTCGGGCGTGTCGTTGGAGACGAGCGGCTCCTCCATCCCCCGGCTGGCCACCATGAACCGGCCCCCGGGGACGCCGTAGGTCTCGATGAGGGCGCGGGCCGTGGCGGCAGCGCGGATGGCCCCGAGCTCCCAGGCCGAGCCCACCTGCCGGCGCAGGGCCGCCGGCATCGGCGCGTCGTCGATGTGCCCCACCACCACCACCTTGAGCTCCGGGTGGAGCTTGAGCGCGGTCGCGAGGAGGTCGAGGGTCATCGCCGCCTCTTGGCGCACGGTGAGCCCCCAGCTGCCGAAGAGCAGGCTCGACGGGAGGGTGACCACGGTGCGATTGCCGCTCCGCACCACCTCAACCTCGGAGCCGGTGAAGACCTGCACGAGCTCAGCATAGATAGGATTTGGCGTCTCGGAGTGGCCCGCGCCCTGCAGCAGTCGCCCCTCGAGCTGCTCGTTCTTGATCCGCAGCGCGATCACCTCCCGATCGAGCTGCCGCACGAGGCTGGCCTTGTCGCTGCGCTGAAACGGATCGCAGCCGGCGAGCGACACCACGAGCGCCAGGCCCAAAGACGCCCTCATCGCCACGCCGGAGGGTCGAGGGTCCAGTCCTGGGCGCCCTGGCTGCGCTGAGGGGGGATGGCCCGACCGGCGCCGCGGACCCTCAGCCAGCGCCGAGCCCACTGCTGCACCGAGTCGGGGAAGCGGGGCACCCATCGACCCTCCTTCCGCTCCAAGGCCATGGTCATCCATTGGAGCACCTCGGGGTGCTTCTCGACGAGGTCGCCCGCGTGGGCCCCGAAGCGGAGCTCGGCCCCGCCGCGGTCTCCGAGCACGATGTGCCCGGTGTCGGGCGGCGGTCCCACGGCGTCGGCCCACTCGCAGAGGCCCTCGAGGTCACCTGGGGCGGCCTTTCGGCGGGCCAGCTCGATGAAGGCCCGGCCGCAGGCCTCGGCGTCATGAGAGGCGCGGTGGGCGTTGTCGAGGGGGACGCCCAGCGCCGTGCAGATCGCCTCCAGCTTGTGCGACTTGAGCTCCGGCAGCAGGCGCTGGGACAGCGGCAGCGTGTCGACCTCGGCCCGCGTGCGCGGCCAGAACTTCCCGACCCGCTTGAGCTCGGTGCGGATGAAGCCGATGTCGAAGGACAGGTTGTGGGCCACCACCACCGCGTCCTGGAGGATCGAGCGCACCCGCTCGGAGACGTCCCCGAAGAGGGGGGCCCCCGAGACATCGTCGTCGGTGATCCCGCTCACCTTCGAGGCGGCCCGCGGGATCGGGATCTCGGGGTTGATGAACATTTGGTGCGGCTTGACGCGGAGCACGCGACCATCCGCGCCCACCTCGAGCTCGACGGCGCCGAACTCGATCACGCGGTCGCCATCGAAGGGGTTGAGCCCCGTGGTCTCGGTGTCGAAGGCGACGATTCGGCAGGCGGTCCACAGCATGGCGGCCGCCTTAACCGGTCGTCTCGGGCCCGGTCGTCAACCCGATCAGGCCTTGACGGTGCGGCGACGACGCCCGAGCGCGGCGCTCACCGCGAAGATCAGGCCGCCCATCACGCCGCCGGTGCCGTTGCAGGAGCAGGCGCTCAGATCGCCGCCCGGCGCGTTCTTGGCGCCGCCTGTCACGCCGTCGGTGCCATCCGCGCCGTCGGTCCCGTCCGTGCCGTCGGTGCCGTCCGTGCCGTCCGTGCCGTCGGTCCCGTCCGTGCCGTCCGTGCCGTCCGTGCCGTCGGTCCCGTCGGTCCCGTCGGTGCCGTCGGTCCCGTCGGTCCCGTCGGTCCCGTCCGTGCCGTCCGTGCCGTCCGTACCGCCCCCCTCATCGGGATCACAGGCGGTGCCGACGCCGTCCTCGTCCGCGTCGGCTTGGTCTCCGTTGGCGTCGAACTCGCAGTTGTCCTCGTCGTCGGCCACGCCGTCGTCGTCGTCGTCGTAGGCGTAGTGGTAGACCTCCCCGAAGGCGAGGTAGCCGCTGCCGTAGCCGCCGGCGTCGTAGCCGTAGAAGCCGCCGGTGCCGGCGAGCGGCGCGGAGTCAGCGCCCGCGAGGTCGATGTCACTGTCCTCCCAATCGGCGCCGGTGTCGTACCAGACCTTCGCCCAGACCTCTCCGTCATTGGCACCCGCGGCGATGAGGAAGGTGTAACCAGCGTAGTAGCTGTGACTCGAATAGTCGAGGATGGTCGCGACGCCGTCCTCCACCTTGACGAGCGCGGTGAAGATGTCATCGGGCGGATCGAAGGGAGAGGAGCCCACGCTGCCGCGGCTCTCGTCACCCGAGAGCAGCACCATGTAGAAGTTGCGGCCGTCCACCATGTTGAAGACGAGCCCCGCCGCGTCGTCGTCGTCGGTGTAGGTCTCGGTGAACAGGAAACAGTCTGCACAGTCGACGTTCGAGTTGATGAGCCAGTTGTCGCGGGCCCCGCCCTCCCCGAAGTCGCCGCCGAAGTCGTACTCGTTGTCGTCGGACGTGGAGTAGACCCACTGATCACCACCGTCGGCATAGCCCTGCCAGGCATCCTGGTCGAAGCCGCCCGACCAGCCGTCGGTGCCGAGGACCGACTCTCCCTCATCCGGGTAGTCCGTGCAGGACCAGTCTTCGAAAGAGCCCGCGTGGGCAGCGGTGAAGAGGGCCAGGAGTGCGATCATGATTCCACCTCGGGGCGGTCAGCGTCTACGGGGGGATGTCTTCGGGAGCGAAGGACCAAGAGCGGGAGGGCGGTTGGATCCAAGACATGCTAGCAGGTCGATAGACCGATGACAGGTTTTGGTCAAGCCTCCCGCGCCTGTTCGCGCAGCTCGGGCAGAAACAGAGGAGCGACGGCGTTTCGTGCGGCGAGCTGGGCCTGGTTCCGGTGAGCCAGCCACTGCGCGTGCGCCTCCGGACCCACCTTGTTCGAGATGCCGAGCACCGCCGCGAAGGGGATGCCGGCCTCTGCGCAAGCAGCGGCCGCGCCGTACGCTTCGAGGTGCTCGACCTGCCAACCGTCGGACAGGCGGCGGGCCATCGTCAGATCTGTACTCACCGCGCCTACAGTGAGCACGTCACAGTCCGGCAGCTCGATGCGGGAGAGCAGCCGACGGTCACAGAGGACAGGGGGTGGGGGGCGCGGGGTATAACCGAGGCCCATCGCCGCAGATCCGTCGGCGAGCCCCACCCGGAGCGCCTTACACGCCTTGCCGATAGCAGGGCCCCCGGCGTAGGCCCCGCCCGTGCCGATGAGGATGACCCCCGAGGGCTGGTGGGCCGCGATCAGCCGGGCCATGCGGATGGCCGAGATGACGGGGCCGATCCCGATGGCCTCACCGTTCAGATCGGCGAGCTCTTCTTTGACAGCAGCGACCAGCAGGAGCACGGCGCTCTCCTGAGCAGACCCGAAGGGGTCGGCGGCGTGGGTTTCGTGCTCTGGCGCGTCGGCGTTCTACATCATCCGAGGGCCGCACGCTACGTCCGCCCGCGCTTCGGCCCCGCGCGGGCCTCGCCTCCGCCTACTTCCTGCGCCGGCGCGTCGTGCCCGGGGGGGGCGGGCCCTCTTCTGCGGGGCCCTCGCTCCCCGACCCACCCTCCGCGAGCGTGTCGGCGGGAACCACCACCTTCGGCGTCGGGACGGGCGCGGCGGCCGCCGGTGGGGCCACGGGTGCCTCCGGCTCCTCGCCCCCTCCGCCGGGGAGGAACTTGTGCACGAGGTAGGACAGCCCGCCACCCGCGCCGAGGCCGAGCAGGGCCGCAGGGAGCAGCGCCCGCACCACCTCTTGCCAGTCATCGAGGGGAGTGACGCCGTCGCGGATGAAGACGCCCCACATCGCGAGGAAGACGAGGTCACCGGCGAGGCGGTCGGTCTGCAGCTTCACCTCGGCGATGAGGCCGAGGATCGCCAGCACCGCCACCACCCCCCAGAGCGCCACCTTGGGCACGGGGGCGGGGATGACCTCGAGCTGGAGCGCGGAGGCGGCCGTCCCGGCCCAGTTCGTCACCTCCACCGACAGCGCGCCGGCGCCGCGGAGGTCAAACCGATCCTGGACGTCGAGGCCGAGCCGGAGCGACTTCGTCTTCCCCCCGTCGGAGACGCCCTCCCGATCATCCAGGGGGACGTCGGGGCCCTTGTGCGCGTTCTCGCGCTTCATCGTCCCCGCGGCGAGCGAGGTCCAGCCCTGTCCCTTGAGAGAGAGGGCGTAGACGGTCCGCTCGTTCTCGTCGGTCTCGTCGGAGTCGGAGAGCTCAGCCGTCACCATCAGGGCCGAGCCCTCGGGGACGGTGAGCTCGACCTTCTCGTGGAGCTTCGTCACCACGGCGCTGTCGGTGGGCTCCCCCGGGTTGAGCACGGTGCGCGCCGTGAAGATGGGGACGGCCGCCGCCACCAGCAGGAGCGGGAAGACGGCGGGGTGGAGCGCCTTGCGGTCCTGGAGGTGCTTGATCAGCAGCCCCATGGACACGACGACGACGCCAGCGATGATGAGGGGTGTGATCACGGGATCCGTCCGCGCGAAGGCGCCGGGGGTTAACCGGGCGAGGCGAAGCGCGCGGGGACAACCGCGCGCTCTTCCCCTCGCCCACCTCCTGTCACCTCCCCTCACCTCACTCCACCGCGAGCCCCCATGCGCCTCCGCGATCAGGTCATCCTCATCACCGGCGCGAGCCGCGGCGTCGGAGCCGCTTGTGCCCGCGCCGTCGCCCGTGAAGGGGCGCACGTCGCCCTCGCCGCCAAGTCCCTCGACGATCACCCGAGCCTGCCCGGCACGCTGCGCGAGGTGGCCGCCGAGGTGGAGGCCCTCGGGCGACAGGCCCACGTGATCCAGGTCGACGTGCGCGAGGCCGCCCAGGTGGAGCGCATGGTCCTGGAGACCGTCGAGCGCTTCGGCCGCCTCGACGCCCTCATCAACAACGCCGGCGCCATCTTCTGGTCGCCGGTGGCCGACCACTCGTGGAAGCGCTTTGACCTCGTGATGGGCGTGAACGCGCGGGCGGCCTTCCTCGCCTCCCACTACGCGATGCCGCACCTCCGCGAGCGCGGCGGCCACATCATCATGATGTCGCCGCCCATCGGCTTCAAGGCGCTCCCCGGAAAGGCGCCATACCTGCTGAGCAAGTTCGGCATGACCATGCTCGCCCAGGCCATCGACCAGGAGGAGGACCGCGTCTGCGCCCAAGCGCTCTGGCCGGTGACTGGCGTGCGCACCGCCGCCACCGAGGTCTTCGGCATGGGCGAGCTCAACGAGTGGCGCACGCCGGAGATCCTGGCCGACGCCACCGTGGCCTTGCTCGCCCGCGACCCCTTGAAGGCGAAGTTTCACGCCTGGCTCGACGAAGAGCTGCTGCGCGCCGAAGGGGTGACCGACTTCACCCGCTACCGCTGCTCGCCCGAGCACGAGCCTTCTCCCCTCTCGATCCAGCTCATCGATCCCGAGTGGACCCCTCCCTGGTAGGTGCCTCGATGGAAGAAGCCTTCGCGCTCTCGGTCTCCGCCGCCTTTCGCCCCGGCCGCGCCATCCGCCACGGCTGGGCGGCGCTGAAGCGTCAGCCTGCCGCCCTGCTCATTGGGGCCTTCCTGCTACAGTGCACCGAGGGCGGTGGTGGGGGCGGCGGCGGTGGCGGCGGCAGCAGCGGCGGCTCCGGGGATGGGGGCAGCTCGTCCTCATCCGCCTCGGAGACCGCGGCGTCTCTCCGCGGCGGGGTCGAGCAGGCGGTCGGCGACCTCCAGGCCTGGCTCGCCCACCCCACGGCGTCCCCCGCCCTCTCGCCCACCTTCGCCGCGGGGATCCCTGGCTCGGCCGAGGTGGGCGTCGTGGCCGCCGTGCTCATCGGGCTCTTGTGTCTCGGGATCGTGCTCTTCGGGGTCTGGCTGTTTCGAGCCTGGCTGATGACCGGCTACATCCGCCTCCACGAGTCCCTCGTCATCGAGGGGCAGGGCGACTTCAGCCTCCTGTTCGGCGGCGGAGATGGGGTCTGGCGGATGGCCGGCTACACGCTGCTCCGCGCCCTCGTCATCGCGGGGGCCCTCGCCGTGGCCGCGCTGCCGGGCCTGTTGCTCGTGGCCGCCGGCTTCAGCTCGGGCTCCGACATCCTCCAGGCGGCCGGCGCGGGCGTGGCGTTGATCTTCGCCATCCCCGTGATGGTCTATGTCCAGCTCGGCCTCTCCCTCGGGCAACACGCCGTGGCGCTCGAGGAGATGACCGCGACGGACGCCCTCAGCCGCTCCTGGCAGCTCGCCGACGGCAACCGCGGCGACCTCTTCGTCTACTACCTCGCCACCGGCCTCTTCAACCTGGCGGGAATCCTGCTCTGCTGTGTGGGCATCATCCCGGCCCGGGCCATCGTCGATGTCGGCACCACCGAGGCCTACCTGATGATCACCCGCTCGGACTGGGAGGGCTTCCGCCTCGTCCAGGAGCTCGGATCCGACTGAGCGCCGCCGGGCCGGGCGCCGTCGCCGGGGGTTGGCTCGCCCTCGGGGTCGGCTGCGCGGGCGCGCCCGAGCGGCCCGGGGCGATCCCCCTCGACTGGACCCCGCCCACCGCGGTGTCCCTCCCCGCGCAGCTCCACCGCGAGCCCGCGCCGCTCGACCTCCCCGTGAGCGGCCCCTGGGAGGCGGAGCGCTCGACCGCGGGGGCCTCCACCGCGGGGGCCTCCACCGCGGGCCCCGCCCACTGGACGGCCACCCTGCCCGTGGAGGGCGTCGTCTTTGGCGCCTCTTCCCGCCTGCCCCCGCCGGGGATGGAGGTGCGCTGGCGCGGCGAGGCGCTGCGGTACCTCCGCGCCCCCGCCAAGTCCGCGCCGAGCTGGGCGCTCGACGGTGATCGGCTCCTGCTGCGCCTCCCCGAGGAGCCCACCGCGGATGGCGCTCCCCCCGCGGCGCGCCCGCCGGCCGCGGGGGAGGTCTCCCTCCGCTACCCGCCCGCCGCCGCCCGGGAGCGTGCTTGGGACCCCGCCGGCCAGCCCTTGGCCGACCTCGCCGCCCGGGTCGCCTTCGTCCAGCGCAGCGCCGGGGTGGGCGACGAGAGCGCGCACGGCACCTTGCTCCCCGCCCCCGCCGCCGTCACCTGGACGCTCGACCTGCCGCCCGCCGCCCGCCTGCGCGCCCGCGCCCAGCTCCTGCCCGCCCAGGTCCACGTCGGGCCCGCCTCCGACGGCGCCGTCCTCCGCCTGAAGGTCGATGAACAGACGGTCTTCGAGGCCCCGCTCGCCGAGGGTACCTCGCTCCCGCTCGACATTGACCTCGGCGCCTGGGCGGGCCCCGGCCGCAGCCTCCGCCTGGAGGCCGACCCTGGCCCCGCTGGCGACAACGAAGGCGACGCCCTCTTCGTCGCCGCGCCCACCGTCCTCGTGCCCTCCCCCGCTCCGCGCCGAATCGTGATGCTCTTCGTCGACACGCTGCGCGCCGATCATCTCGGCCTCTACGGCTACAGCCGACCCACCAGCCCCCGCATCGACCGGCTCGGCGCCGAGGGCCGTGTCTTCTTGCAAGCGCACAGCGTCGCCCCCTGGACCCTCCCCGCGGCCCGCACCCTCCTCACCGGCCGCCTCCCCGACGCCTGGGACCCCGCGGCCGCCCTCCCCGCCACCTTCGGCGCCGCCGGCTGGCGCACCGTGGCCCTCGTCTCCAACCCCTGGCTCGGCCGCGAGTCGGGCTGGGCCGAGGGCTGGTCGAGCCACAGCCTCCGCGCCGGCGCCCGCGCCGCCCCCCTCGCCGATGAGGCCCTCCAGGCCCTCTCCGCCGCCGATCAGGACACCCTGCTGCTCCTCCACTTCATGGACACCCACCTCCCCTACAAGGAGGG
This sequence comes from Myxococcota bacterium, assembly GCA_044344255.1. GTDB lineage: Bacteria > Myxococcota_A > UBA796 > UBA796 > UBA2385 > JBIJDH01. The sequence goes on along the minus strand of JBIJDH010000007.1, from coordinate 100,791 downwards.
CGCGCCCTACGACACCCTCTTCGCAGGCGACACCCCCGAGGAGCTGCGGCGCCCCTGGAACGGCGCCACCCTGCGGAACCTCCACCCGACGCCCGAGCGCGCGGCGGTGCTCCACGACTACGTGAGCGCCCGTTATGACCAGAACATCCGCGCCGTCGATGACGCCGTGGGCCGCGTCCTCGACGCCCTCGGCCCCGACGACACCGTGCTCCTCTTCGCCGACCACGGCGAGGAGCTCTGGGATCACGGCGGCGTCGAGCACGGCCACAGCGTCCACGAGGAGCTCCTCCACATCCCCCTTGTGCTCCGCGGCCCGGGCGTGCCCCAGGGAGAGGAGGCCGCGCCGGTCTCGCTGCTCGACCTCGCCGCCACCGTCACCGACCTCGCCGGCCTCCCCGCGGGCCCCCTCGGCGGGCGCTCCCTCCTCCAGGGCGGGAGCGCGGCGCCGCCGGTCTTCGGCTGGACCCTCTACGGCGAGGAGCGCTTCGGCCTCCTCCGCGGAGACGACAAGTGGGAGCTCCGCGGCAGCGGCCCCCGCCGCTTCGACCTCGCCGCCGATCCCCACGAGCGTGACGCCCTCCCCGAGCGCGGCGACGAGGCCGACCTCCTCGCCACCGCCCTCGGGCGGCCGGTGGGCCCCGTCTGGCGCCTCGCCGCCCCCGGCACCCTCGACAGCGGCAGCCTCCCCGAGGCCACCTTCACCCTCGAGGCCGAGGGCGGCGTCCGCGCCGCCTGGCCCCGCGCCGACTGGCTCGGCCGCGCCGCCGCCCCCCTCGTCACCGCGCAGCAGGTCCGCCTCGAGCGCGGGCCCGGGGAGCACATCCCCCACGAGCTCTTCGTCCAGGCCGGCCCCGGAAAGATCACCGTGCAGATGACGGTCGGCCCCACCGTCTATACCGCCGAGAGCACCGGCGGCACGCAGGTCTTCGGGCCCCGGGGCCACGAGGCGCGGCTCGACCTCGTCCGCTTCCCGTCGGAACCCCCCGCGCTCCGCACCGTCTCCGACGAGGGCGCCGCGGCGCTGCAGGCGCTCGGCTACGTCGATCCTTGACCGAGGGGCGGGGACGCTGCACGGTCGTCCCGACAGCGTTCGCTGGGAGCTGAAGGAGGTACGGAACGGTTCAACCCGGACATTTACGACATCCGTCACCCTGACCAATCAGGCAATACCAGCTATTGGCGCCCATTTTCCGAGACTTTCCCAAAGGTGGGTGTCCGAAAACCTGACACCCCCGCCGAGCTAAACCTCTGAAATTACAGTGGCACGCGGATTGCATAGACCCTCGCCTCCCCAAGGCCCGAGGCTCGCCCGCCCGGCGGCGGCACCGTGCAGGGGACGCACGCTCTGATACTCTCTGACGACGAGGTCCCCCTATGACGTCTCACCGAACAGTCACCCTCTGCGCCCTCCTGCTCCCCTCTCTCATGCTGGCGTCGTGCACATCCCAAGAGGGCGGCAAGGGCAGCAGCGTCGATCACAGCGTCGACCCCGCCCGCGACACCGCGTCGAGCCCGGATCCGACGGACACCTCCTCCCCGGGTGACACCGACTCGGGATCCACTCCTTCAGACTCCGGGCTCGACTCCGGCGGCGGTACAGAGACCGGCGGAGGCGGCGAGACGGGTGGAGGAGGCGAGGAGACTCCGGAGGGATTGGTCTTCACCTGCGCCGATTCGACGGTAGCCGATGTGAGCCTCGCAACCGCAAACAGTTTTGGTGCAAAGGAATACTATCCCGCGCCGTACGATTCACATGAAGGCGGAAAGGAGTGCATCTGCACTTTCCGGGTTTCTGGGCTGGGGAAAGCAGCGGCGACCGGGGTAACCGTCTGGATGCCGATGGAGGGCTTCGCGAAGACCAACTGGGCCCCGAAGGACGAGCTGCCATTCGAAGACGACAGGCCGAGGGCGGTTGCCCTGCTCTCCGGCGCAGACGCTCCCGTCCCCTGGATCGGGGTCGGCGCGCCCTCGATCGACTGGGGCACCGAGGCGACCGGCACCAGCGTCAACTCGGCCACGGAGCCCTTGACGTGGTTCGGCTTCCACGTCGACCCGGACGACGACGACACGGCGGCCTATTACATCGACCCTGTCGGAGACGTCACCATCGACGGCACCTACGAGGTCCACCTCTCGATGGTGAACAGCGCGACGACGGGCGAGGCGCTCTCGAGCTGCGCCGCGTTCTCCGGGAATGAAGAGGCCGACTCGGCGGGCTCGCCGGGCGATCCGGATCGGGCGCTCCACTTTCGGATCGACATCGCGGCCGGCGGGGGCGCCGCCGCGCCGGCCCCGGTTCGGTTCCCCATCACGCCCGCGAGCCCCCTCACCTGCACGACGGGGGCCGTCGCCTCCACGGAGGTCTGGCTGATCCCCACAGACAACGGCGTCTCCCTGCCGGTGGCCACCGGCGGCGACGCACGCATCCTCGGCGCCGCAGTCCGCCGAGTCACCGTCACCGACTGGCGAGGGGCAGAGCGCCTACAGCTCCGGAGCGGGGATGGCCGGCTCATCGAGCTGAACCCGGGCCAGCCGAGCTTGGACCTCACCGCCGCTCCCCTCGTCCTCGACACGACCACCTGGCGGGCAAAGCGGGACAGGGAAGGGGCCTTCTCCCCGCCACGCCTCCGACTCGAGCACATCTGTATCCCCGGGAGCGACGGGGCTCCCATACCGACCCCCACCCCCACCCCCACCCAGCCGAACAACGGGGCTGGCGCGCAGGACCTGCGTTGGGCCCTGAGCTGGGGAGACGTGAGCGACTGGCTCGCCGTCGCGACCGGGGGCCTCCGCCCGGAGCAGCTCGGCCTCCAAGCCGCCGCCAGGGGCTGGCCGGTGTTTGCGCTCCACCTCGAAGGAAGGCCCGAGGGACAGACCTCCTTCCTGAAGGTGGAGGTCGATGGTGTGGGTCTGGTCCACACCTTCGCGCTCCACCGCACGGGCGAGGTCTATCGACTCCGCCAGGCCGGCGACCTCGGCCTGCTCTCCGCCGAGCTGCGGGTCACCAGAGAGAGCGCGGAGCTCCGCACAGAGGCTGGGCGCATCGACACCGCGTCTGGCGCTCTGGACCTCCGCCCCTCCACGCTCCGTCTGCAGGTCCGCCATGCTCTGCCATAGGCTTCGACGCAGCGCATCGCCGTGGGGCTCGCTCGGCCTGACGATCGGCGCCCTCCTCTCTTTGCCCGCCTGCCTCCCCGACTGGGACACCTACCAGGCCCGAAGCGAGGTCCTCACCGACGACGACGGCGACGGCCAGAGCGAGCTCGACGGCGACTGCAACGACCGGGACCCGGACATGGCCCCCGGACGAGTCGAGGTCTGTGACGGTCGTGACAACGACTGCGACGACAGCATCGACGAGGACCCCACCGGTGACAACACCGAGTGGTACCGGGACACCGACGGCGACGCCTGGGGCGTCGAGGGCGAGCCCGTGCGCGCCTGTGGGCGCCCGGCCGAGGGCTATGTCACCCGGGTCGGGGACTGCGACGACGCCGACATCACCAACAGCCCCGACGCGGCTGAGCGCTGCGACGACGTGGACAACGACTGTGACGGCGCCGTCGATGAGGCGCCCACCATCAACACACCGACCTGGTACCCCGACCTCGACGGCGACGGCTTCGGGGACTCTTCTGGCGCGACCTCCACCTGCGCGGCGCCCGCCGGCCACGTCGCCCAGGGCGGCGACTGCGACGATGACGCCCCCGAGATCTTCCCCGGCGCCGACGAGCAATGTGACGGCCTCGACAACGACTGCGACGGGGTCGAAGACGACCCGCCCCTCACGGGCGCCGGAGCCTGGTTCCCCGATCTCGATGGGGACGGCTACGGCGACGGAGCCTCCTCCGACGCCCGCTGCGCCGAGACCGCCGGCTTCACCACCACCACCGGCGACTGCGACGACACCGACGAGCACAGCAACCCCGGTCAGCCCGAGGTCTGCGACGACGGCGCAGACAACAACTGCGATGGTGGGAACGACCCTTGCGACTGGGGCGCCACCGTAGACATGACCGATGGCGTCACCATCACCTCTCCCTTCGAAGACGATGCCTTCGGATGGGCGGCAACTGTGGGTGATCTGGACAGCGACGGTCGCCCTGAAGTAGTCGCTTCGGCGTATTACGGTTACAGAGAGGACACCCTGGAAAGACCTGGTTTTGTGTACGCCTTTGAGGCAGATCTGAATTCAGACACCTCAATTACGGCGGCGGCGCTCACGTTTGAGGGACCAGAAGACAGTGGACTCGGATACGAGCTCGACATTGGTGACTTAAACAACGACGGTCACGATGACCTTCTGACCGCGGGCTACTACGAGAGTGTGGATGGACTTATCGGTGTCGGGCGAACGTACGTTCTCTACGGCCCTATGTACGAAGGCGGACTAATCGCATCGCTCGCGGATTGGACGTTATCAGGCCGCGACGTAGGGAGCACATTCGGGAGAGAGCTCTCAATGCTCGAGGACGTAACGGGGGACGGCTTGGCCGATTTTGCCAGCGGTTCCATCCGGGACGACCTGTCCGCCATCGATGCAGGAGTGGTCTACATTTTCTCGGGACTTGGCCTCGGCGTCGATACGGCAGAGAACGAGCATATCGCAAGGGTGAACGGAGCAAAGGGAGACCAGAATGTCGGCATGACTATCGCCTCCTGGGACCACGACGGCGACGGAGACGCCGATCTCGTGCTCGGCGGCGACACCTCCGATGGCCCCGCGTTTATGATCTTCGACGCCCCCGTGAGCGGCAGCCTCTCCTCTCTCGACGCCGATGTCAGCCTGAATGCGGACACGAATGGAGACGGAAACGCCCTCGGGGAGCCCGCTGACCTGAACGGCGATGGCCTCGACGACATGATCTTCGGCGCGATGAACGGCGGCTCCTACGGCTCGGCCTACATCCTCTTCGGCGGCACCACGCTGAGCTCCAACAACCTGTCCGACGCCAACATCAAGATCCGCTCGACCCACACCTACGCCAACCTCGGCGGGCTCGTCAACACCGTGGGGGACCTCAACCAGGACGGTGAGATCGACGTCCTCGTCGGTGAGCAGGGCAGCGTGCCCGACTATGTGCACGTCTTCTATGGGCCCTTCAACGTAGACCAGACCCTCACCGCCGGGGCCGACACCGACATCCTCTTCTCTGGCGACGGCACCACCGACTGGGGCTACAACGCCGCCTTCAACGCCGGTGACATCACCGGCGACGCCACCGACGACCTCGTCATCGGCTGCGACGCTCACGACGACTACAGCGGCGCCCTCTACATCATCCCGGGGATCGGCGGGTGAGCGGCGCGCCGAAGCGAGGGCTCGTGTTCTGCACCAGCCGGAGCGCACTCCTCACGCCGATCGCGAACCCGAGCGGTGCCCGGTTCAGGCGTTTCGGGGCCCGGTGCGGGCCGAAGGCGCCGTCGAGTCCGCGCACCACCCCCAGCCGCCTGTGGATCCTGCCCCTCGCCTTGACTCTTCGGGTGGAGCGGGCTCATCATCACGTCGCCCACCGTCTCGGGCGCTGCGCCCCCTTGGAGCCCGCCATGAACCGACCGAACTCCGCCCTCCGCCTGGTCCTGGCCTTCGCCCTCCTGATCGGCAGCGCGCCGGCCTGGGCGGACGTCAAGCAGGGCTGCCGCTGCTCCAACGCGGGCCTGCCCAGCCTCGCCCTGGCGCTCCCGGCCGTCGCGGCCGCGGTGCTGCTGGCGCGGCGTGTTCGGGGCTGAGCGCGCGGCGGCGTCGGCGGCGCCGCCCCTGGGGGTGGTCGTCGCGCTCGTCCTGGTCTGCCTCGGGCTCACGGTGCGGGCGCCCACCGCCGCGATGCTGCTGGCGCCGCTGCTGCTCGGCGTGCCGCATGTGCTCGGCGATCTCTGGGTGCTCTTCTTTCGGCCGGGGGGGATCCACCGGGTCGGGGCCTGGATCGGGCCGCCGCTGCTCGCGCTGATCGCCCTCCGCGCCGGGATGGCGCTCGGCCTGGACTACCCGAGCGCCCTCGAGCCCCTGGTCGGCACGGCGGCGGTGCTGCTCGGCGCCGCCTCCACGCGCTCCCCGAGGCGGATCGGGGCGGCGGCGCTGCTCTGCCTGCCGGTCTGGGCAGCGCCTGCGGCGGCGACGCTCCTGCTCGGCCACCTCCACAACGCCGTGGCGGTCGGCCTCCTGCTCCTCTGGGGGCCGCGGCGGCTCGGCCTCACGATGGCGCTCCTGTCGCTCGGCGGCCTCGGGCTGATCGCGGCGGGGGTCGCCGACGCCGCCCTCCGCCCCTTCGCCGGCCTCGACCCCGCCTCGCTCGTGGCCTCCCTGGCGCCGGGCCTCCCGCACCCCTGGGCCGACCGGCTGGTCCTCGCCTTCTGCTTCGGGCAGCTCGTGCACTACCTCTGCTGGACAGCGCTCCTGCCCGCCTGCTTGCGGGACGCGGGCGGCCCTCGCCGGCCCCTCCTCCGCGCGCTGCGGCAGGACCTCGGCGCGCCCCTCCTCCTGCTCGGCGGGCTCGGCGCCCTCGCCCTCCCGCTGGCCGGCCTGGGCGACCCCGTGCTCGTCCGGTCGGGGTACCTCAGCGTGGTGCTCTTCCACGGCTGGATGGAGCTCGCGGCCCTCGCCGCCTTTCGCCCGACGCCCCCCGCATGAGCCCGCCCATCGAGGACTGGGCGCGGGCCTTCCTCGCCACGCAGGTGATCGAGGTCCCCATCGTCGCCGGCTGGCTCCGGGGCCCCCTCCCGCTCGCGGAGGCGGCGGCCCTCGGCGTGCTGGCGAGCAGCCTCACCCACCCGCTGCTCTGGTACGCCTGGCCGCGGTTCTCGCCAGCCTGGCTGCAGATGGGCGCCGGCGAGGCCCTGGTCTGGACCGCCGAGGCCGCGCTGTACGCGCTCTGGCTCCGCCGAGCGGGGGCCGCGAGGCCCTGGAGACAGGGGCTGGTGGTGTCCTGCCTCGCCAACGGGAGCTCGATGCTCGCCGGGATGCTCCTCTGGTTCTGAGCGCCGGGCGCAGGCCGCAGGCGGCGGGCCTCAGGTTGCCGGCTCAGTCGACCGGGCTCCAGTCCACCCGGGTCTCCCCCTCGGGGAGGAGCCAGTCTCCTGCCTCTTCGTAACCCCGCGCACGGTCGAGCCAGGCGATGGAGAGGGTGTTGATCAGGGCGTGGGCCTCGTCCTGGTCGATGAAGGGGGGCTCACAGTCGGGGTAGGTGGGCAGGAAGGAGCAGGCGTCGCTGAACGTGTAGTGACCGGCGTCTTCGACCACGCCGAGGGCGCGGGGCGTGACGGCGAGGCCCTCGTAGAGGGGGGTGACGACCGTGGGTACGGGGGTGGTGGTGTCGAGGCTGCCGCCGAGCACCAGCGTCGGCACGGCGATGTCGGCGAGGCCGCCGAGCAGGGCCTCGTAGCCGGCGGGGGTCATGGGGATGCCGGCCCAGGCGCGGGGGTCCGAGAGGTCAGCTACGGTCTCGTCGGGGTGCGCGGCGAACCAGGCCTCGACCTCGGGGCAGAGCCAGGCGCCGCCGCTCTCGGCGCAGAAGGCGGCCGAGGCGTCGCGGTCGATGACGGCGCCGGTGACCGCGAAGGTGGTGTAGCCGCCGAAGGAGTGGCCCACCATCGCGTAGCCGGCGTCGGGGTCTACGCAGCCCTCGAGGGGGCCGCCGGGGCCGGCCTCGGTCTCGATCAGCCAGTCGAAGCTGTCCTGGATGTCGATCGGGCGGCGGAAGGTCACCTCCGTCATGCGGTCGCCGTCGTAGTCGAAGAGGGTGTTCCCGACGTGGTCGGGGGCGACGACCACCCAGCCCCGGCTGGCGAGCTGCTCGGTGAGGAAGATCGACTGGAAGCGGATCCCCGTGTTGCCGTGGCTGAACATCACGACGGGCCGCGGCGCGCTGCAGTCGGGCACGCCGTCGTTGATGGCGGTGCCCTCGGCGAGGCCGTCGTAGCTGTAGAGGCTGTCCTTGCCCTCGCTCGCCGGGAACCAGACCTGGGCCGGCAGATCGACCCCCTCGCTGCCAGGCACGGTCCCGAGCGCCGTGCCCGCGAGGTAGGGCCCGCGTTGGTCGGGCGGCAGGTAGGCCGCTGGCTCATCCCCTCCCCCGTCCTCCTTCGGGTCCGCCGCGCAGGCCGCGGCGAGGGCGAGGCCGAGCCCGAGGGTGGAGAGGCGGAGCGCGCAGGGGACAGCAGCGGGGGTGAGGGGTCGCATCGGCGCTCGACGGGTGAGGAGGTGCCCGAGGTTAGCCCAATCCGGGCCTCCCCACCGGCGGGGGCGCCCACAGGCACGGGCGGGCCTGCTCAGCGGCGGGCGATGGCGCCCAGCACGGCCTCGTACTGCTCCCAGACCCGCTCCCAGGAGAGGTTGTTGCGCACGTAGCGCAGCCCCTCCTGGCCGATGCGGGCGCGGGTCTCGGGCTCGTCCATCAGGCGCATCATCGCGGCGCGGAGCTCATCGACGTCCTCCCGCGCCACGGCGAGGCCGATGCCGGCGGTGGCCTCACGGACGGCGGGCTGGTCGAACCAGATCACGGGCACACCGCTGGCCATCGCGTCGACGGCGGTGAAGCCGAAGCCCTCCTCCATCACGGTGGGGAAGAGCACGACGTCGGCCTCGCGGTACCAGGGGGCGATGTCGGGCACGTCGAGGGCGAATTCAACCGGCTGCTTCCAGGCCTGGACGCGGAGCTGGTCGAGGTAGACCGGATCGACCACCGAGCCCACCAGCGTCAGCCGGGCCCGCTTCTTGTGCTCCCGCTTGAGGCGGGCGATGGCGTCGATCGCGAGGTGCTGCCCCTTCCCCGGCAGGATGCGCGAAGGGTAGACAAAGTGGACGGTGTCCGAGGGCGGGCGCGGCGCGGCCGGCGGGTGGAAGAGCGCGGTGTCGACCCCATTGTGGATGACCCGCACCTTGTCGGCGCCGACGCCGAGCTCGCCCAGGGCCTGGGCGGTGGCCTGGCTGACGGTGATGACGGCGTCGAGGCGGCCCGCCTGGTGGGCATAGAAGCGGCGGCGCAGGCGGACCTCGAAGTCCGACAGGCGGCGGGCCCCAAAGTTGAGATCGTGGATGATGCAGGCCGCGGGGCAGCCGGTGGGCGGCACCTCGATGCTGTTCGACAGGATCACGTCGGGGCGGAATCGGCGGGATTCCTCGAAGATGGCCTTCGCCATCCGAGCCCAACCCGCGGCACGACCTTGGCCGACGAGGTCGACCGCCACCGCCTCGGGCGGGACGAAGGCTCGACCCTGGACGAAGCCGGCGACCAAGCGGACCTCATGGCGGCGGCGGGCCCGCTCGTAGAGGTTCTGGAACACCGTCTCCGTGCCCGACCAGCGGTCCGGCGGATAACGCCGGGCCGCGAGCAGGATGCGCATCAGATCCCCTGGCCGAAGAGCAGGTAGATGGCGCCGGCGTCCGTGCCGGCGCTGTCCTCGGCGGGGGCCCCGACGCCGAGATCTTCGATGAGGTCGCTGTTGAGGCGGCCGAGGAAGCCGACGCTGGTGCCGGCGTTGTCGCGGGTGACCACCCCCGCCATGCCGAGGCCGCTCGCGCCGAGGGTGCTCGTCCCGGCGGGCGCGGGCCCGAAGACGAGGTAGGCGGCGCCCGCGTCGACGGCGGTGAGGTCAGAGGCGGGGACGCCGATGAGGAGGTCGTCGCGGCCGTCGCCATCGACGTCCCCGTCGGCGTCCACCGAGGTGCCGGCGTTACCGCGGAGCTCGGCGCCGACGATGCGGCTCGTGGCCGAGGCGAGGCCGACGCTGCCGCTCATCGGGCCGTTGACGACGTAGACCACGCCCTGCTCGTCTTCGTCCTCCGTGGCGAGCGGCGCGCCGAGCACGAGGTCTCCGTAGCCGTCGCCGTCGAGGTCACCGGCGGCGAGGCCGTAGCCGGCCTGATCGTTGTCCTCCTCGCCCTCGAGGCGGGCGGTGTACGTGAGCACGTCGACCACGCCGGCCAGCGGCCCCTCGAAGAGGTAGACCGCGCCCTGGCTGTGGTTGTTCGGCCAAGTGTAGGCGGAGAGCGCGACCTCGTCTACGCCGTCGCCGTCCGTGTCTCCGGCGTTGACCACGGCCGAACCCAAGCGGTCATACCGATCTTCACCGGTGATCTTGGCGGTGGGCGTGCTCAGATCCACGGTGCCCGTGAGCGCGCCGGAGATGATGTAGACCGCGCCCTGGTTCTGGTAGCTCGACTCTCCCTGGCCGGTGGCGCCGAGGGCGAGGTCAGGGGCGCCGTCGCCGGTCACGTCGCCGAGCGCGGTGACCGCGCTGCCCGCCACGTCGTTGGCGATGTCGCCCACGAGGATGAGGTCTGCGAGCGAGAGGTCATACGCGCCGGCCAGCGGGCCGTGCACGAGGTAGACAGCGCCAGAGTCGGTCCCGCCGTTCTTCGCCTTGGAGGCGCCGATCACGAGGTCGTCATAGCCGTCTTCGTTGAGGTCGCCGACGCCGAGGGCGTTGCCCGCCCCGTAGCCGGCGGTGGGGCCGGTGAGGGTGGCCGCCGCGACGGTGAGGGAGGCGGAGGCGTCGATCGGGCCGGATATCACGTAGACGCGCCCCGAGTCAGCGCCTGCGCCGTCGTTGTACGAGGCGCCCACCACGACGTCGTTGTAGCCGTTGCCGTCGAAGTCTCCGGCGTCAAACACGGTGCCGGCCTTGTCGCCGTTGGTGGCGCCGGTCAACACTGCGGGGGCGGCGGCCAGCGGCTGGTCACCGGAGAGCTGGCACTCCGTATCGTCACCATTACAGTTGTTGTCGATGCCGTCGTTGCAGATCTCGGCGTTACCCGGGTTCGACAAGGCGGTGGTGTCGTCACAGTCGTCGGCGACGGTGATGTAGCCCGGGGGCCGATCACAGGCGGTGATGGTGGAGCTCTGGTCACCGTAGCCGTCGCCGTCGGCGTCGCGGTAGTAGGTGTCGCCGCCGTCACCCGGCTCGTCGATCACCGCGTCGCAGTCGTTGTTGATGCCATCACAGAGCTCGAGGGCGTCGGGGTGGATGGCGGGGTCGGTGTCGTCGCAGTCGGTGTCGGTGCCGTAGCCGTCCCCGTCTTCGTCCGGGTAGGAGATGGCGCCGGTGTCATCGCCCTTTCCGAGGGGGACAGGGTCGTCCTTGCAGCCCGTCGACAGGACCAAGCCGGCCGAGCCGAGCAGGCCGAGCAGACCCCACCTCGGAAACAGGCTCCCTCGGGTCGGTCGAACCGTGACGTGTACCAAGGCGGCGGGTGCTCTCACGGCCATCGTTTCCCTCACCGCCGCAAGGTAACCGAGGGGTGCACTCGCCGCTCAGGGATCGAAGTTCAGGGATCGAAGTTCAGGGATCGAAGTTCAGGGATCGAAGTTCAGGGATCGAAGTTCAGAGATCGCCGGCCCAATCGAGGAGCCGCTCGACGTCCTTCCAACGATGCCGGTTGCGGTGGGCCCCGAGGGTCGTGAAGGCCACCCGGTGCCCATCGCGGGTTCGAAACACGCCGGTGAAGCAGTAGCCCGCGGTGTCGGTGTAGCCCGTCTTCGCGGCGAGGACCTCGATGTCCTGGCGACCCACCATGCGGTCGGTCGTCCACATGCGGCGGATGCGCTGGCGCCCCGTGTCGGCGAAGTCCCAGAAGGGGGCCGTGGCGACGGTGGCCACCGTGGGGTGGAGGGAGGCGGCGAGGGCGGCGCGGGTCATGTCGCGGGCGGTGGAGAGGTTGTCGTCGTCGGCGCCCGAGGGGTCGACGAAGGTGGACCAGCCCATCCCGAGCTCGGCCGCCACCTCGTTCATGTGGCTCACGAAGGGGAAGTAGGGCAGGCCCGCGACCTCGGGGAGGACCATCGCCGCGCCGTTGTCGCTCTGCACCACCGCGGCGCCGAGGTAGTCCCAGCCGGTGCCGCAGGTGCCCGTGAAGAGCTTGGTGCGGGCGCCAGGCCAGCTCGGGCGGCTCGAGGAGTCAATGCAGAGCTGCCGGTCGAGGTCGGGGCCCTCCGAGGCCACCGTCAGCGCGCTGAGGAGCTTGGTCAGCGAGGCCACCGGGCGCCGATCGTCGGCGTGGCGGGAGAGCAGGACCTTGCCGGCATCGACGTCGTAGACGAAGACCGCCGTGGAGTGGAGGCGCGGACCGGAGGAGGGGCCCGCCTGATTCATCCCCTCGAGGGCCAGCAGCCCCTCCCGGGCCTCTTCGGGGAACCAGGTGGGAGGAGCCCACTCGCCGCCGTCGAGCTCGGGCGCTTCGAGGTCAAACCCGTCGTCCCGAGCGCCGAGCTCGGAGAGGGGGTGATCGGGATCGGCATCCTGCGAGGGGCCGAGCTCGGTGGGGGAGCCCTCCAGCGCGGCGGCGGCGGGATCGGCGGGGACCACGGGGGTAGACGAGATCGCGAAGGCGCCCATCACGGGCGAGAGGGTCGGCGCGGCGCCGATCATCGACAGCGAGGCCACCGGCGGCCGGAGGACCGCGGCCTGCGAGGGCCCCTGACGACTCTTCTGCAGCCCGGCCCCGACCCCCACGATGGACATCGTGGCCACGAAGGAGACGAGCGAGATGCGGACGAACGAACCCATGCAGACCTCGGCGGTTCGAGCAGAGTGCTCCGTCACTGTTGCCATGTCAAGACCACTGCGATTTTCTTTCTCAAGGTCGAGTCCCCCGACCCGACACACGACCCCCGCGGCGCAGGGGAAGATACACCCGCACCATGCAGGACCGCCCCCCCGAACTCGTCCCCTCGGAGGCCTTCCTCGTCGAGCTGGCCCGCGCGCTGCATGTCTCGGGGGCGCCGGCGCACCGGCTGGAGGCGGCGATCGGCAACGCCGCGCGCTCCCTCGGCCATGTCGTGGAGTGCTCCTCCACCCCCACCGCCCTGTTCATCTCGATCAACCACCGCCTCCGCCTGCTCCGGGTCGAGCCGGGCGACGTGGAGCTCGAGCGGCTCGTGCTCGTGGATCGGCTGGGGACCGAGGTGGCCGGCGGGCTGATCACGCCGGAGGCCGGGCTCATCCGCCTCCGCGCGGTCCTCGATCGGAGCCCGCGCTACGGAAGCCCCAGCACCGTGGTGGCCACCGCGCTGCTCTCCGCCTCCGCCGCGGTCTTCTTCGCAGGGAGCCCTCGGGAGGTGCTGGTCAGCCTCGGCCTCGGGACGGGGGTGGGCCTGCTCGGCGTGCTCACGCAGCGCTTCCAGAGCCTCTCCCGCCTCTTCACGCTGCTCGCCGCCGCCTTCGTGGGGGCCACCGCGACGCTGCTCGCCCGGGTCCTGCCGATCTCGGTGCCAATCGCCACCCTCTCCGGCCTGATCAGCCTGCTCCCCGGCCTCACCATCACCGTGGCGCTGGCCGAGCTCGCCACCCGAAACCTCGCCTCGGGGACGGCTCGCCTCGCGGGCGCGATGGTCGTCTTCCTCGAGCTCGGCGTGGGGGCGGCGCTCGGCTGGCGCGCCTCCGCCCTGCTGCCCACCGCCCTCCGCGCCGTCTCGGGCGGGCTCCCGAACGCCGCCACCCCCGTGGCCATCCTCCTGTCCACCCTCGCCTGCGTCGTGCTCTTCCGCGCCCGCCCACGAGACGTCTGGATCATCGTGCTGGTGGGCTTCCTCGCGTATGGAGCCTCCCGCGGCGGCTCGCTCCTCCTCGGCCCCGAGCTCGGCGCCTGCATCGGCGGCCTCGTGGTCGGCCTGGTCAGCAACCTCTCGGCCCGCCTCCGCGACGTCCCGGCCTCGGTCGCCCAGACCCCCGGCCTCATCCTGCTCGTGCCCGGCACCCTCGGCTTTCAGGGCTTCGGCGCCCTGCTCGACAGCGACCCCACCGCAGGCGTGTTGGCCACCTTCCGCATGTTCATCATCGCCGGCTCCCTCGTGGGCGGCCTGCTCGTGGCCGCGGTGGTGGTGCCCCCGCGCCGCTCGCTCTGAGCGCGGCGAGGGGCCCGAGGGCGGTCGCGGGCCGCGCGCTCGGTTAACAGCGGCCGACAAAGGGGGCTCTCCATGGCTGGTCCGTCCGAAACCCAAGGCTCCGGCTCCAAGAAGTGGCTCATCGGCTGCGGCGTCCTCTTCGCGCTGACGGCGGTGTCCTGCTGCTGCGGCGGCCTCGCGCTCCGGCAGCTCCCTGAGCTGCTCGCCGGCCTGGCCCTCCAGCCCGAGCCGCTCCCGCTGCCCGCCCCCACGCCCGACCCCGACGGCGGCGCCGCCATCGCCACCCGAGTCTGCGCCGAGCTCGCTGAAGACCACAGCTCCTTCCTCACCGCGGCCGAGCTCACCACCCTGTCCACGCTCACCGCCGAGCCCTCGCTCCGCGTCATGCGCTGGCGCGCCGAGGGCGACCGCCTCTCGATGGACCTCTCCTGGGGGGTGCCCGACGGCGGGGGCTTCGTCAACGTGGTGGCCGGCGGCCAGCTCCGGATGGAGAACGGCTGGTGGAAGACCGCCTCCTTCCATGAGATGCGGCTCGGGGAGCATGACCTCGCCGGCTTCCTCACCGGGCAGCCGATGGCCGAGCAGCTCAACCAGAACATGGCCCAGCAGCGCGCGAAGGACCCCGACATGGCCGCCGCCCTCGACAGCGTGGAGCTCGCGTACACCGGCGACGGCGGCGTTCACTTCACGCTGGCGCCGGACAGCCCGATTCAGACAAAGATATGCGGCGGCTGACCCTCCCGCCCGTCCTCGCACGTCATCGTCTGTTCACGGCCGCATTCCTCGCCTATCTCCTGGCAGACCTCCCCGCGCGAGCCATCACCTACCGTTTGCTCCGAGAGTCCGAGGTCATCGAGCTCAGCAACCTCGTGGGCAGCGGCACCTCGCTCGGCTGGTACCTGTTCACCGCCGGGCGAGATCTCCCTCTCCTGCTGCTCTTCGCAGCCGTGGTCGGGCTCTTCGAGGGCGCCGCGAACCGGCTCGGCGATGGGCAGCGCCCCTGGCTCCACCGCGGCGCGCAGGCGCTCACCGTGGGCGTGGCCCTCTTCCTCGGCTTCTTCGCCAACCTCGGACAGGTGGCGCACGCCCGGCTGCTCGTGGAGCTGCACAGCTCCCTCGACGTGCAGACGGTGCTCGAGTCGCTCGAAATGAACGTCTCGGAGTCGGCCGACTACGCGGGCTGGGACGAGCTCGCCACGATGCTGACCGGGCCCGCCTTGTTCCTGCTCTTCGCGTTGGCCCGCAGCGCCGGGCTCGTGCTCGCGCGCCACGCGGCGATCGTCGTGCTCAGCCTCACGCTGTTCATCGGCTCCAAGGCGCTCTCGGGGGACATCCGCCCGCGCGGCGCCTCTCGTGATCACGGCCTCGTCATCCTCAGCCGCGACATCGCCCTCACCCTGCGGACGAAGGAGGAGGTCGCAGCGGTGAGCGCCGGGCAGTGGGAGCGGATGGAGCTCGTCGATCCGGTCTTCCAGCGGCCGCCCACAGGCCCACAGGCCGCCCCGCCTCCGCCCTCGGCGGCCGGCTACTCCGTGCTGATCTTGATCCTGGAGAGCGTCGGCGAGCGGGCCGCCTTCCCGACCGATCCCGAGGAGGAGGCCAACATGCCCTTCCTCTCCGCCCGCGCCGCCGAGGGCTGGCGCCTCGCCGCCCACCGGAGCCCGGCGAACACGAGCCCCCGGGCCTTGTTCTCGCTCTTCTCGGGCCTCTACGACGCCCCGTCGAGCTCGATGTTCTCCACCGACGACTCGGTGCGCATCCCCGGTCTCCCCTGCTTCTTCCCCGCCGAGGTGCCGAGCTTTCTTTACACGCCGGGGCGGTCCGACAGCTTCTTCCCGCGGGCCTTCTTGCAGGCCAACGGACTGACCGAGATCAAGGACTACTACTCCCTCGGCCTCCAGTCGACGCGCCCAGCCCTGGCCACGGCTCGCCACGAGTCCGACGGCGTCGACGCCTTCATCGAGCGGCTCAGCCGCACCCGAGGGGAGAGGTTCCTCGGGGTCTATTATTCCTATGCTCCGCATTATCCCTATTGGGACTATGGCGAGGAGCTCGGCCTCGAGCCGCTCGGGAAGAAGAAGGAGAAGGCCAAGTACCTCCGCGGCCTCCGCTTCCTCGACGGGGAGCTGGCCCGGATCTGGGAGGGCCTCCGCGCCGCGGGCCACGGCGAGGACACCCTCGTGCTGGTGCTCGGCGACCATGGCGAGGCCTTCGGCGAGCACAAGGGGAACTGGCGGCACAGCCGCTATTCTTACGAGGAGAACCTGCGCGCTCCCGTCGTCCTCTGGCAGCCCACCGCCATCTCCCCCCGCGTGGATGACCGCCTCACCAACCACCTCGACCTCCTGCCCACCTTGCTCGATCTGCTGGGCGTGGCCTATGAGCCAGCGCTGCTCCAGGGTGAGTCGCTGCTACGGGGCGAGCTCCGCCGTCGGTATCTGTTCAGCTATGGAAATGAACAGGTCACCACCTCACTCGACACCGTGACCCGTACGAAGCTGATGGTGGCCACGCGCTCCGGGGATTGCCAAGCCTTCGATCTCCTGGCCGATCCTCGTGAGAAGCACAAGCTCGACTGCAAGAGCCTGCCCGCGCAACACGAGGCCAGCCAAGCCTACTATGCCTTTCAACGCAAGCAGGTCCGGGAGTACAACGCGGCCCTGTTGAGCGGGGCCGACTTCTTCAACCTGCGGCAACGCTGCCTCCGGCCGATTCAAAGCCCAGACGAAGCGGGGGCCCCCTGAGCGATTCCTGGGCGATCCATGACGGGGCCTTGACGACCCGCCCTGGGCCGATGCGTTAGCCGTGGTGCCGGCTGGAGCGTCCATGAAGAACCCCCGTTCACCGGAATCCCCTTCACCGGCCTCCAAGGGAGCGTCCACGCGCGCCTTCCTCGGCGACTTCAAGACGCTCGCCCGCCTGGGGCTGCTGGTGGGCCTCTTCGAGGCGACGGCGATCGTACGCTACGACTGGCTGCACGACGACTGGCAGCCCGCGCGCGTGGTCACTGCGCTCGGGTGGGGGGCCCTCATCTTGCTCATCAACGGCGCCTTCTTCGGGCTCCTCGGCGGGCTCGTCCGCGGCCGGGCCTGGGCCGTGGCGCTCCTCTACGCGGCCTTCGTCGGCGCCACCCGCTGGGACAGCCAAGACCGCTTCGAGTGGTCCGCCCTCTACCCCCTGCCCTTGGGCGTGCTGCTCGCTGGGCTGAGCGGGCGGTGGCGCGGCCTCGCCGGCCTCGCCGCCAGCCTGCTCGCGGTGGCGGGGCTCTGGGGCCGCGTCCCGGTCTACACGAGCCCCCTCGAGGAGCGCCTGCTCTTCCTCGTCCCCGGCCTCCTGCTCACCACGCTGGCCGGGGCCCTGCCCGCGCCCCGCGCCCGCGGCGGCGTCGGCGCGACCGCGGCGCTCAGCCTGCTGTCCGTCTTCTCGATCCTCCCCCTGTCCTCCCTCGGCCTCGCCGGCCTCCTGCCCCGCGCCGCCCGCGCCGAGGGCGAGCCGCCGCCGAACATCCTCTGGGTGCTGGTCGACACCACCCGCCGAGACGCCATCGGGCCGCACGGCGACGCCGCCACCCCCTCCACCCGCCGCATCGCCGCGGAGGGGGCCGTCTTCTCCGACGCCATCACGGTCATCCCCAAGACCACCCAGTCCGTCGCGGCCTTCCAGACCGCCCGCTACCCCATCCACGACGGCGTCCGCCAGCTCCACGACAGCCTCCCCGCCGACCAGACCACCTTCGCCGAGCACCTGGGCGCGCAGGGCTACCGCACGGGCGCGGTGGTGCACAACGGCTGGATCATGCGGGGTAAGGGCTTCGAACAAGGCTTCCAGCAGTTCTGGTCCTTCTTCGAGATCGAGCGCACCTACGGGCCCCTCCGCCTGACCGGGATCGTCTCCGCCCTCGACCGGGTCACGGTGAAGAAGATCCGCGCCTTTGACGGCAACACCAACAGCGCCGTCTCGACCGACGTGGCCATCGACTGGCTGGATGAGAACGGCGACACCACCGATCCCTTCTACCTCTATGTCCACTACTTCGACCCCCACTGGCCCTACCGGCCGCCGGGCTTCGACGGGAACATCAAGGTCAACAACATCAAGAAGATCAAGGTCAACAAGAAGCGGGTGAGCCGCGGCCAGATGATCTTCAAGAACCCGCTGGCCGACACAGACAACGAGAAGGCCGCCTTCCTCTACGAAAAGGAGGTGGACTACAACACTGACCAGGTCAGTCGCCTCCTCGATTGGCTCGACGAGCACGACAAGGCCAAGGACACCATCGTCATCTTCACCGCCGATCACGGGCACCACCTCGGCGACCACGGATACTGGTACCATCACGGCGAATTCCTCTACGAGCCGGGCATCGACATCCCGATGCTCGTCCGGTACCCGCAGGCGATCCCGGCCGGCACCACCTTCGACGCTCAGTTCCGCTCGATCGACCTCGTCCCCACCCTGCTTGAGCTCGCCAAGCTGCCGGCGATGGAGGCCACCGACGGGCTCCCCCTCTCGAAGCTGAAGGCCGATGGTTCACCCCCCGCCTTCCTAGAGACGGATATCTCGTACTTCTCCGCGAACAAGCGCCGCTATGTGGGCGGAAACATCGGAAAGGTGCGCGGAGTGCGGATGGGCAAGTGGAAGCTCCACTACACCCCGCGGAAGAACGCGCCCGTCTGGGAGCTCTACGACCTCGAGGCGGACGCCGCAGAGCTCACCGACCTCGTGGCCCAAGGCACCGCCCCCGAGGCCGTGTTGAAGCCCCTGATGGCCTTCCTCGCCGACCACATCCCCCCCGACGAGCGCGCGGCCCTCGAGGCGATGGGCAACCCCTTCGATCGTATCGACGCCGGCGCGGTCCCGGCCGAGGCCGGGGGCACCGAGGCCGCCGGCTCGGAGCTCAACGAGAACGAGCGCAACATGCTCGAGTCACTCGGCTACATCGAGAACTGAGGGAGCATCGTGGTTGACCGGCCCGGCGCGTCGCCCGACAGGGCGCCCTCGTCTCCGAACCCTGTCCCCTCCCCTCCCCCAGCGGGGCCCCCTGCGGGGCAAGCGGCGGGGCAGGCGGGCGCGGGCCGCCTGTGGGACATCCTGCTCGACCCCATCGACCTCCACTCCGTCGGCGTCCTCGTCAAGACGCTGATCTTCTCCCAAGTGGCGGGCCTCGGCTCGAGCTACGAGCGCGGCGACCTGATGTCGGTCGGGGTGGCGCTCATCTTCTTCGCGCCCCTGCGCCTGTTGCCGGCAAGATGGCAGGGCCGGGCGGCCTTCTTGTGGAACCTCACCCTCAGCCTGCTCGTGCTCGGCGACAGGGTCTATGCCCGATATTTCGGCGACGTCCTGTCGATGGCCCTCCTCGACAGCCTCGGCAACCTGCCGGGGGTAGACGACAGCATCACCGCCCTGCTGCGCCCCGTCGACGCGGTGTGGTTCATCGACGCCCTCCTCCTCGGCCTGCTGCTCCGCGGCCGCCCCCGACAGGGCCCGCGCTCGGCGCCCCCTTCCAGCCCGCGCTGGCGCTTCGCCCCCGGGCTCGTCGTCGGGGTCCTCTCCGTGGTGGGCGGCGTCTACTGGCACTTCCACGACGCCCAGCAGGGGGTCTTCCTGCGGGTCTGGTCGCAGCCGAAATTCGTGCGCTCGGCCGGCCTGCTCACCTTTCACACCACCGACGTCCTGCGCTGGGGCTACGAGCACCTCTCTCCGCCCTCGCTCTCCGAGGCCGACGAGGCCGAGATCCAGGCCCACTGGGCGGCGGTCGACGCGGCGGCGCCGCACCCGGGTGACCCCCTCTATGGGGTGGCCAAGGGGGCCAACGTCATCTTCCTGATGGTCGAGGCGCTCCAACAGGAGGCGATCGACGCCGAGATCGACGGCGCGCTGGTGGCCCCTCACCTCCGGGCCCTGGCCGCCGAGAGCATCACCCTCCGCCCCTTCTACCACCAGGCGGCGCAGGGGCGGACCGCCGACGCCGAGCTGCTCACGCTCTGTGGCCTGCTGCCGCTCGAGCAGGGGGCCGCCCTCTTCCGGCGCCCGCTCTTCCCCCAGCAGTGCCTCCCCGAGGTGCTCCGCGACGAGGCCGGCTACACCACGGCCTCCTACCACGCCCTCGAGGGCGGCTTCTGGAACCGGGCGGCGGTCGCCCCGCGTATCGGCATCGACAAGTTCTTCCAGCGAAAGAACTACAAGCGCACGGCCAAGCCGATCGGGATGGGGATGGCAGACCGCCCCTTCCTCGACCAGACCGCCGCGAAGCTCCAGAAGCTCAAGGAGCCCTACTTCGCCCACGTCATCACGCTCACCAGCCACCACCCCTTCGACATCCCGAAGTCCGAGTCGAAGCTGAAGCTCGGGGCCCTCAAGGGGAGCTACACCGGCAAATACTACCAGGCGGTGAATTATACCGACCGCGCCATCGGCGCCTTCGTCGGCTACCTGCGCGCCACCGGGATGCTCGACCGCAGCGTGCTCGTCGTCTATGGCGACCATGACATGGGTCGCCTCGACACCTGGGGTCAGGTCATTCATCGGGTCGGGAATACGAGTGAGTCCATTGAGACGCGGGTGTCCTGGCTGCACCAGGTCCCGCTCCTGATCCGCCTCCCGGGCGGGGCGGCGGCCGGCGAGCGCCCGGGCCCGGCGGCGCAGGCTCAGCTCCCGGCGACCGCCCTCCACCTCCTTGGCATCGAGGGCCGCGGCCGCGACTTCCTCGCGCCCTCGGCGCTGGTCGAGCCCTCCGCCCTGGTGCCCTTCCGCGACGGCTCTGCCATCGAGGGTGACGTCTACGCCGGCCGGCCCGAGGAGGCCGACAGCGAGTGTTACCAGATCCAGAGCGGAGCCCGGGCCGACGCCGCCCGCTGCGCGGCCCTCAACGAGGCCTCTATGCGGGCGATGCGGGTCTCCGATCAAGTGCTCTTCCACGGCCTCACCCGCCGCCCCGCCCCCGACCGCCCCACCCCCGACCGCCGCTGAGCGGCGCGCCGCCCCGAGCTCAGCGCCGGGGGCCGTGGAGGCCGAGGAGCTGAAGCGCCTCGCCGAGGGTGCGCGGTGAGGGGCCCGCGATCCGCGACAGCGCCGGCAGCATCGAGGCCGGCACCGGGCCCTGCCGCCACGCCGCGCCCTCCTGCGCGGCCTCGGCGAAGCGGCGCCCCCGCTTCCTCACCTCGTGGTCCACCGCCTCCACCGCGGCCTCCATCGTCGAGAAGCCGGCCATCGCCTGTCCATCCCAGGTCACCTCGTAGCGCGCCCGCCGGCCCGGCTTGCGGCCCGCCTCGACGCGGAGCTCGGTGAGCCTCCCACCCGACTGGACGTGCAGGACCAGCCCCCGGCTCCCGAGCGAGCACCAGCCGTTCTCCGAGATGGCGCGGATGGCGGGGTCGATGCGCTGGCGCAGCGGGTCAAAAGCGGCGGCGCGGTCCTTGACCTCCTGCAGCGTGATCGCCCCCGCCTCGAGCTCGAAGCCCGGCAGGTCGAAGGGCAGCCGGCGCATGAAGGCGGCCGCCTCCCGGGTGTCCTCACCCTGGAGGTCGAGGTCGCGCGGCAGGCCCCAGAGCACCGGGAGGGTGACGAGCGGGAGATCGGAGGCATCGACGAAGTCGAGCACGAGGCAGTCGCGCTTCCCCGGGGCCGGACGCGTGCCGCGGCCCACACACTGCACGTAGAGGGCTTGCGAGCGGGTGGGCCGTGCCATGGCCACGCAAGAGACGCCGGGGTCGTCGAAGCCCTCGGTGAGCACGCCCACGTTGGTGAGCACCGTGATCTCGCCGGCCGCGAAGCGGGCGAGCACCTGAGCGCGGTCCTCGGGCTTCATCGCGCCGTGGACCCGATCGGCGGCGACGCCGAGGCCCCGCAGCGCCAGCGCGAGGTGGCGGGCGTGCTCGACCGAGACGCAGAAGACGAGGGTGCGGCGGTCCCGGGCCAGCTCGACGATGCTGCGGGCCACGAGCGCGTTTCGCTCCTCGATGTCGAGGCGCGCCGAGAGCTCGTCGGGCTCGAAGTCAGGGCGCTCGTCGATCCCCCCCGCGGGCAGGCTCACCGCCGTGCTCACCCGGAAGCCACGCAAGGGGACGAGATAGCCGTCATCGACCATCTCGACGAGAGAGCGGCTGTAGACCACCTCCTCGAAGACCTCGCGGAGGGCCTGCCCGTCGGCCCGCTGGGGGGTGGCGGTGAAGCCGAGCAGGGTGCCCGACCAGCCGGGCTCGAAGGCGCCGAGGGCCCGGAGGACCCGCAGGTTGTCGGCCGCCGGGGCGTGGTGGCACTCGTCGTAGACCACGAGGCCGAGGTCCCGCCCGGCCACGACCCGCTCGAGGCGGGCCTCCCCGAGGCTGCGGATCGAGGCCACGATCACCCGCGCTCCCTGCCCGGCCCGGGTGCCGGCTTGCTCCACGCCGACCACACCAGGGTCATCGGCGCCAAGGTCGTAGAGCGTACGGCGCAGCTTGTCGACGGCCTGCTGGATGAGCTCGGAGCGGTGAGCGAGGATGAGCACGGGCCGCTTCGCCTTGGCGGCGAGGTTGGCGAAGATGACGGTCTTGCCAGCCCCGGTGGGCAAACAGATGACCTGTCGACGCACCCCGCGGCGCCGCGCGGCGATGACGGCCGCGATGGCCTCGCTCTGATAGGGACGCAGGGAAAATCCGATCGGCGCGGACGTCAAGGTGGCTTCAACTCCCGCAGGGGCGTCCTGACCTATCCAGCGCCGGCCTCCGAGGAGCTCCCCGATGCCCCTGACCCTCCCGGAACGCCTCCGCCCCACCTGGAGGCTGATCGAGGAGACCCTCCGCTCCTGGAGCGCCCACGACGCCTCGCGGATCGGGGCCGCGCTCGCCTATTACACGGTCTTCTCGATGGCCCCGATCCTGATCATCGCCATCGCGGTCGCGGGCACGATCTTCGGCCCCGAGGCGGCCCAGGCTCAGGTGAGCCTCCAGCTCCGCACCCTGCTCGGCGAGGTGGGCGCAGGGGCGGTGGAGGAGATGCTCAAGAACGCCCACCAGGCCGGATCTGGCGTCGTCGCCACCCTGGTCGGCGCTCTCACCCTGCTGATCGGGGCGACGAGCCTGTTCGGAGAGCTGCAGAGCGCCCTGAACCTGATCTGGAACGCCCCCCCGCCGAAGAAGATGGGCATCCTCACCTGGCTGCGGCGACGCTTCCTCTCCTTCGCGATGGTGCTGGTGATCGGCTTCCTCCTGCTGGTCTCCCTCGGCGTGAGCGCCGTGATCTCGGGCGTCCAGGGCGTGATGGGGGGCCTCGGCGCCGCGCCGCTCGTCGCCCAAGCCGTCAACGTCATCGTCTCCTTGCTCGTCACCTCCACGCTCTTCGCGCTGCTGTTCAAGGTCCTGCCCGACGTCGACATCGCGTGGCAAGACGTGCGCCGCGGGGCCTTCGTCACCGCCGTGCTCTTCGCCATCGGCAAGCAGCTCATCGGGGTCTACCTGGGCAACAGCTCCCTCGCCTCCGCCTACGGCGCGGCCGGCTCCTTCGCCGTGGTGCTGGTCTGGGTCTACTACTCGGCGCAGCTCATCCTGCTCGGCGCCGAATTCACCCAGGTCTACGCGCATCGCCACGGCTCGATGGTGGGGAAGGCGGTCCCCGCGGGCGACACGCCGCGGCCTCCTCAAGATTAGAGGGGAACGATGGACCTCGCGCCCGGACAGATCGTCGATCGTTACGCCGTCGAGTCCCTGCTCGGCACGGGCGGGATGGCGGTGGTCTACAAGGTCCGCCACCGCACCCTCGGCAGCGTCCACGCGCTCAAGATCCTCACCCTCGGCGGTCGACGCCTCCAGGAGCGACTGCTGCAAGAGGGGCGCATCCAAGCGCAGGTGCGGCACCCGAACCTCGTCCCGGTGACCGACGTCATCGACGTCGACGGGCAGGTCGGCCTCGTGCTCGACTTCGTGGAGGGGCCCTCCCTCGAGGCCCTCCTCCGCCGGGGCCCGCTCCCGGCGGCCCAAGCCGAGGGGCTGTTCCGGGGCGTGCTGGCCGGGGTGGCCCTCGCCCACACCCAAGGCATGGTCCACCGCGACCTCAAGCCCGCCAACATCCTGCTGGCGCCCCTGCCGGAGGGCGGCTGGCTGCCGCGGGTCTCCGACTTTGGTGTGGCCCGGGTCCAGGACGCCGCGGGCGGCGGGATGGGCACCCGCACCGGCATGATGGTCGGCACGCCTGGCTACATGGCCCCCGAGCAGGCCGACGAGGCCAAGTCCGTCGACGCCCGGGCCGACATCTTCTCGCTCGGCGTCATCCTCTACGAGATGACCACCGGGGTGAGGCCCTTCCACGGGGACGCGCTGCTCTCGCTCCTCAACGCCGTCGCGGACGGCACCTACATGGCGCCCGAGCTCCGTCGCCACGACCTGCCGGGGCCGCTCCGCGAGGTCATCGTCGGCTGCCTCGAGGTCGAACCGGAGCGCCGACTGCCGAGCTGCGGGGCGATCCTCGCGATCCTCGACCGGTCGCCCGCCGCTCGAGCGCCCGCTCCGCGACCCTCCAGCGGCGCGCCCACCGTGCTCCTCGGCGCAGGGCCCACCCTCCACCCCTCGCCCTCCGCCGATCCGGTCGCCCCCACCGAGGCCGGCCGGACCGCCGGTCTCAGCGGGCGGTCGACCGCCCCGCGGCGCATCCTGGCCGGGCTGGCGGCCGTCGCCCTGCTGTCGCTCGGCGGCGTCGGCCTCGCCCGCTGGCTCGACGTGAAGCGCTCGCCTGCGGCCCCGACCGAGGTCACCGCCGAGGTCCCAGCCGACGTCCCAGCCGAGGTCTCTCCTCAGGCCCCGGCCGACCCGCCGCCGGTGGTCCCCGTCGCCACGACACCGGCCCCGGACGCACCGGAGCGGCCTCCCCGTGAGGCGTCTGCCGCTCGCGCCGAGGCACCCACCGTCGTCCCGCCCGCGCCAGAGGCGGCCCCGGAGGCGCCGGCCGCCCCCGCCTCGGTGCGCATCAACGCCCTCCCCCCCGGGAGCCTCGTCATCGACGGTGTCTCCCGCGGGCAGACCCCCTTCATCGGCACCCTGCCGGTGGGCGCTCACCACATCGTCCTCACCAGCGCGGAGGGACTGACCGTGGAGCGCAGCCTGACCGTCGGCGCCGAGGGGGCCACCCTCTGCTGGGACTTCGACGTCGCCCGGCCCTGCGCCCGCTGAGGGCGGGAGGCTTACTCCACCGCCCCGAGCGCCAGGAAGGCCCGCCCCGCCGATCCGTCGCCGATCAGCACATCGGAGGATCCGTCCCCATCGACGTCCCCTGCGAAAGCGGCGGAGTAGCCGAACCAGGCGTGGTCGGTGGGCCCGCTGATCGTGAGGTCGGGCGTGCCGCCGACCGGGTTGTAGGTGACCACCGCCGCCGGCGGCCCCTCCGCGTAGGAGGACCAAGCCGCCGAGCGAGCGTAGAGGAGGTCTTGCGCGCCGTCCCCGTCGAAGTCTCCGGTGTCGAGCACCCAGCCGACATGATCGGAGGCCGAGCCCCCCTCCACGAGCCGATTCAGCGCGGGATCGACCGTCCGATAGCCCCCTTCGAAGGGCCCGGCGAAGAAGTAGAGGGCGCCCGACTGTACTGTGTAGTCCGGGTAGACCGGAGCCCCGACGACGATGTCGGGGTGACCGTCCCCGCTGAGCTCGGCGACGCGGACGGTCCAGCCGAAGTCCGTGGGGCCGCCCACCTCCTCCGGGAAGGTCCAGATCTCCTCTGCCCGGTCACAGGCGGTGTCCGCGGGGCTGCCGTCCGGGGAGAAGAGGTAGAGGGCGCCGACGTTGTGCCCGTCGGCCCCGTTGGCCATCGCGGGGATGATGAGCTCGGCGTAGCCGTCGAGGTCGAGGTCGGCGGCGTCGGCGCTGGCCCCGAAGTAGCCGGTGGTCGTGTTCCCCTCGTAGGTGACGGCGTAGTCGAGGACGCTCCCCTCATCGGCCAGCCGCAGATCTCCCCCGGAGATCACCTGCACCGCGCCCGCTCCCGGAGTGGAGCCGACGGTGGCCCCCGAATTCGGCACGAGGAGGTCTCTCAGGCCGTCCCCGTCCAGGTCTTCGACGAAGTGGAGGCGAAACCCGAAGTTCTGGCTCGGCTCTCCCGCGGCGAGCGCGCCCGTGGCGAGGTCAGCCGTGTGGTCAGAGGCCCAGTCCGTCGCGTCATAGGGCCAGATGGACAGACCCCCGACCTCGGCGCTGTCATCGGTGTCCAGGGTGACCGCCATCACGACGACCTCGTCGCCGACGCTGATCCCACAGACCCGCCGGTCTCCCGGCGCCTCCCAGAGGGCGTCGAAGGAGCCCGAGGGGCGGACCTCACCGTCTCCGATCGGGCCGCTGAACCCGTAGACGGTGGTGGTGCTCGCGCAGTCGGCGTTGGCGGCGCTCAGACCCACCTCGGCGAAGCCATCTCCGTCGAGGTCACCGAGGGCGTGGACCGTGCCCCAGCTGCTGTCGCTCCCGTTGTAGTACTCCGCGAAGCCGGGGTCAGCGTCCGCGTTGACCTCTCCCACCCGTCGGCAGTCGGGGACACAGTCCTGGTCTACGCCGTCCCCGCAGACGTCTTCGGCCCCAGGATGGACGGTGTCGTCGGTGTCATCACAGTCACCCTCCGCGGGGCTGTGCCCGTCTCCGTCCGAGTCGATGGTGGAAGGGTCGTCGCCGCTGTCGCCTCCCCCGTCGGCACCGCTGTCCGCGCCGTCGGTGCCGTCCGCGCCATCAGCGCCATCGGCCCCATCCGCGCCGTCGGAGCCCTCCGCGCCGTCGGTCCCATCCGTGCCGTCGCTGGGTTCAGCGCTGTCCCCGCCTCCTTTACCTCCGACGAGGTAAGGTTCGGGCAAGCAGGCGAGGCCGAGCCAGAGGAGCAGGCTCATGGCCGCCCCCCGACCACGAGGCCCGCGGCGCCGAGCCCCGCTCCCGCCCCGACGAGCCCCAGGCTGACCCAGGTGTAGCCCTGGGCGACGTCATGAGCCCGACGGGCGTCTGCGAGATCGGCGGCGTCCGTGGCCTCTCGGTGGGTCGCGCCCCAGGCGTAGCCGCCGATCACCCCTGCGAGGCCGATGCTGAGGGTGGCGACCCCGCCGCCGAGCAGCGCGCGACCGCGCTTGGCGCCGGGGCGGAGCGGCGCAGCTTCCCCAGCCGCGGCGGGGACCGGCAGGGCCACCCAGTCCCCGGGGCCCCGCCAGACCTTGCCCTCGTAGACGACGAAGGCGGGGGCCGTGGGTGCCACAGCGGTCCACAGCGCGGGGCCGCCCGGCTGCCCGAGGGCCTCCACCCAGGCCCCCATCGAGACCCCCGCCACCGCGACCAGGACAGGGGCGCCCGGCTCGACCTCGACCTCCAGCGCGAGCCCGGCGCCGCCGACCCGCTGAAGGAGGTGGCGGCCCGCGGTGAGGGCGATCTTCGCGGAGGGGGCGGGCCGGCCATCCACCCACAGGCGGTCGGAAGGGCCGATGACCACCAGCTCCGCGTGGGCCGGCGCCGCTGCAGCCTCCGTCCAGAGGGGCGCGGCGGCGGCGGGGAGACGCTTGTCGTAGGGCAGGCCCGGCTGGCTCGCCTGTGCGCGGACAAAGGCGGCGAGGGCGGCGGCGGGGTCGCCCTCCGAGGCCGCGACCACGCCCTGGAGGAGAAAGAGCCGGCTGAGCGCGCTGGCCTCCGCCGGCTCGCGAAGGCAGGGGAGGCGAAACGCGGCCTGATCGAGGGCGGCGCGGGCCTCTCGAAGCTCCAGGTAGCCGACCAGCCGCTCGGCGCTGTCGATCTGCTGGCGGAGCTCGGCGGCCCCGAGCGGGCCTCCGTCGCATCGCCGCGTGTCGCGAGCCCCCCCCACCTCGACGCCGAGGGCGGTGAGGGCCGCGTCGAGCTCCATCGGCGCGAGCTCCCAGGCGGGGTGGCCTGCGGCGGCGCCGACGACGCGGACCGCCTCGCTCACGGCGCCGTCGTAGACCAGCACGCTGTCGGAGCGCGCTGGCCCCTCCGTGGCCAAAGCGGACGAGCTGACGGTCAGGCCGATGGTCAGGGTCCAGAGCCCGGTGGAGAAGGAGCCCGCACGGCCGCTGCGCCCGCCTCGGCCGGTAGGCAGGTGAGCCCCCCCCGACGCGGCGGGACCTTGAGAACAGCCGAGAGCCGAGTTCATGTGAGAGCGCCCCGCCAGAGTCAGCCGCTTAACCCGACCGGACCCCGTCCAGCGCCCGGATCAACCCGCTGCCCCCCAACGACAGGGCCCCTCTCCCGGGCAGTCGATGACGTAGGTCCCGCAGCGCGCCGACCGGCAACCGGCGACGCGGGCCATCCAGGTCCAGCCCCCTTCGCCCTTCCGCATGATCGTCTCCCGGCTGTAGGGATAGACCTCCGCCATCGTCCCCCACTGCCACCAAGCGGCGAAGGCGCCGGCGTCGCGGGTGAAGCGCTCCTCCGCCTCGGGCGAGAGGGGAGCCCTGGCCTCCGCTCGCAGCGCCTGCTCCCGTGCCTGGAGGCGCGAGACGCAGTCCAGCTCATCCGCTCGGAGGCGGGCGGGCGTGGGGCTCGGGTGGTACCAGCCTCCGTCCGCCTCGAAGAGGGCTGTCAGCTCCTCGGCCTCGAAGGCCTGTCCGGCGATGGCGTAGGGTACGTTCCAGAGGACCTTCGCCTCCACCGGCGTCCAAACGTGGACCTGCCGCAGATCGCAGTGGGCGCCCAACAGATCCCGCCAGGCCATCCGCACGCTGCCCACGGAGCCCGAGCCCCGCTGGGTCGGCTGGAAGCTCCGGGGGAAGACGAGCTCCCCACCCTTGGACTCCCCGCCCTCGGCCTTTGTGGCCGCAGGCGCCACGGGAGGCCGCGCCCCCGCGTCCGGGGGGGCCTCGCCCCCGCAGGCGACGGCCAGGAGCCACAGTCCCAAACAGGCGCGCATCCGCTCAACCGAGGTTGTGGAAGACCTTTTGGACGTCGTCGTCCTGCTCCAGCTTGTCGATGAGCTCCATCACCTCATTGGCCTCCTTCTCCGGGAGCTCGATGATGTTCTGCGCGATGTACTCAGACTCCGACGAGATGGGCGTGATCTTCCGCTCTTCGATCGCCTTCTGGAGCGCGCCGAAGTCGTTGAAGGCGCAGCGCAGGACGAGGATGGGCTCGCCCTTGTCGTTCGTGCTCTCGCCGAGCTCCTCGAGGCCGAAGTCGATGAGCTCGAGCTCCATCGCCTCTTGATCGACACCGTCCGGCTTGAGGCGAAACACGCCCATCCGCCGAAAGTTGTAGGAGACGCTCCCCGTCGAGCCGAGGTTTCCCCCCTTTCGGCTGAAGTGCATGCGCACGTTGGCCACCGTGCGGACGATGTTGTCGGTGGCGGTCTCGACGAGGATCGCGACCCCGTGTGGCCCGTAGCCTTCGTACAAGATCTCGTCGTAGTTCTCGACGCCTTGCCCCGATGCCCGCTTGATCGCGGCGTCGATCTTGTCCTTCGGCATGTTCACGGCGCGGGCGTTCTGGATGACCCGCCGGAGCGTGGGGTTGCTGTCCGGGCTGGAGCCACCGGCCTTGACCGCGATGACGATGTCCTTGCCGACACGCGTGAACATCTTGGACATGCGGTCCCAGCGCGCGAACATCGTATGCTTTCGGGTCTCGAAGATGCGTCCCATGGTCTGTCCGTGATTCCTGATTGCGGTTTCGGGAGCGGGTGTGCAGCAGGGGGCGTTCGAGCCGGCTCGACGGCGCGGCGCCTCTTCGGCTCCACGCGTCGGTCTCCCGCCCCGGTCCCCCCAAGGCGCCCCCAAGCCGCCGCTTCTAGCCGCTTTGGGGCATCAGCGCCCGTGCCCTTCCCCGTGGGCGGCGACAGCGCATCGCCGCGGCGCGTCCCACGGCCGGGTCACTTCAGGTAGGCTCGCCGACGCATCTCCTCGGGGTCCCGCACCGTGACGCGCATCCTCACCGCCAGCCTCATCTCCCTGCTCGTCGGCGTCCTGCTGAGCTTCACGATCGTCAACGCCATCCACAACACAGAGAACGCCGACGCCATCGCGGCGCTCCAGCGGAGCGTGGCCGAGAAGGCCGACAAGCATGCGTTCAAGGTGGAGTCCACCCCGAGGCGGAACGTGCGGACCTCCTTCAACGCCCGGGTCGACAAGGCCCGGGTCGCGGACTCCGCCTGGCTCGACCCCAGCTCTTCCGTGATCGGCGACGTCATCATCAAGGACAACGTCTACATCGGCCCCTTCGCGTCCGTGCGGGGCGACGAGGGGCAGCCGATCTACATCGGGAGGGACTCCAACATCCAGGACGGCGTGGTGCTGCACGCGCTGGAGACCGAGCAGGACGGCGCGCCGATCGAGGGTCGCACCCACGTCGTCAACGGCGTGGCCTATGCGGTCTACGTGGGGCAGCGGGTCTCGCTCGCGCACCAGTCGCTCGTCCACGGCCCAGCCGTCGTCGAAGATGACGTGTTCGTCGGCATGCAGGCCATGGTCTTCAAGGCCACGGTTGGCAAGGGCAGCGTCATCGAGCCCGGGGCGAAGGTGATCGGGGTGCAGGTGCCCCCCGGTCGTTACGTCTCGGCCGGTCGCACCCTCACCAGCCAGGCCGAGGCCGACCGGCTCCCCGTCATCACCGAAGGCTACGCGTTCCGCAGCCTCAATGAGGCCGTGGTGCACGTCAACACCAGCCTCGCCGCCAGCTACGGAGATCGATCCCACGAGGACCACAAGGCGGCGACAGATGACCACGGCGAGGCCCCCGCGGAGCACGGCGAGGCCCCCGCAGAGCACGGCGAGGCCCCCGCAGAGCACGGCGAGGCCCCCGCGGAGCACGGGTCTGCGGGGATGACGCCGACGGCGGGCGGTCACTGAGCGCGGCACCCGGCGGCGCGGGGCCGGGCCTTGACAAGCGAGCCCCACAGCCCCCATCCTCTCCCGCCATGACCCTCATCATCCTCCTCCTGTTCTCCTGCGGCGCTTCGGGCGGCTCCACCGACAAGGGGAGCGACTCTGCAGCCGGCGACGACAGCGGTACGGCCGACACGGGGCCCGGCTCCCTCCGAATCTCGTTTGAGATGGAGGCCGACCTGATCCCCTCCCTCGAAACGGAACCGGTCGGCCTGTTCTCGGGCTCGATCTACGCCGAGGCCGACGCCACCGCGACCGGCCCGGTGGAGGGCGCAAGCTCCCTCGAGGACATCGAGATCGCCATCGATCTCAGTGGCACCGGGGGCCCAACTGAGGCGCTGTACACCACCGGACAGCTCGCCTCCGGGATCGTCTGGGTGCTCGGTTGCCTCGACCTCACCGCCGACGGCTGCGGCGATCCCGGCGACCCCATCACGATCCCCTCCGAGAACAAGGTGATCATCGAGGCCAGCGCCGAGACGCCCTTCACCGTCCAGATGAACATGATCCGACCCTGATTCGGAGACACCTCCCCCTCGGGATCGCCGATCCCCAAGGTAGCCGACCATGCGCGCCCTCCCCTCCTTGATCGCCCTCCTGCTCGTCGCCTGCTCCCCCTCCGAAGACAAAGGCGCTGACAGCGCCCAGGGGGAGGTGGTCGACCTCACGATGACCGAGGGTGAGGACTACCCGGCGCCCGGCCCGAACGACCTCGTCTGGGAGATGCCGCCCTTCGAGGTGGCGCCCTTCACCGAGACCCAGCTCTGTATGGCCGGCACCTACACCGGGGACGACGTCGCGCTCACCGGCTTCGGCGGCTACCAACAGGCGGACTACGGTCACCACGTGCTCCTGCTCGGCATCAGCACCAGCGCTATCGACCTTCCGGACGGAGAGATCTTCGACTGCACGAAGACCCAAGACCTCGACATGGACTCCCTCGAGCCCATCATCCTGCCCACCGCGGGCAACGGGGAGGCCTTCGGCATGGCGCTGCCCGCCGGCATCGCCACCAAGCTGCGCGGCGGACAGCGCTGGGTGCTCCAGGTCCACAACGTCAACACCTCCGCCGAGACGATCCGCGTGAACGGGGTCGGCGTCGCCCCGGTGATCCCCATCGAGGACGTGGTCCACTGGGCCGCCCCCTGGACGGTCAACCGAGTCGGCTTCGAGATCCCACCCGGACAGTCGCAGACCCTCACCTTCGACTGTACCTTTGACACAGAGTACAACATGCTCTATTTCATGGGGCATATGCACGAGTGGGGGACCAACTTCAAGCTCGAGAAGATCGAATCCGACGGCAGCAGCCGAACCTTCTACGAGCAGGTCTGGGACCCCCAGTATCGCGACACCCCGCCGATCGAGGACTACACCGCCGCGCCCTTCCTCGCCGAGGCGGGCAGCACCTGGCGCACCACCTGTGAGTGGTTCAACGACACCGACGAGCCGCTGACCTTCCCCGGCGAGATGTGCGCCGCGGTCTCGATGGTCTACCCCGCCCTCACCGCCGACATCTGCTCCGACTGAGGATCCCCCGACGATGCGACTGACGCTCCTCTCCGCCCCGATCGCCCTCGCGCCCGCCCTCCTCCTGCTCGCCTGCGGCAAGGAGGGAGACACGGGCGTCCAGCCCGCCGCCACCTTCACCGAGGTCCAGGCGGACATCCTCACCCCCTCCTGCGCCTTCTCCACGTGCCACGGCAGCGGCGGTGGCGCAGAGGGCCTCTCGGTGGCGGAGGGCGAGGCCTACGCCGCGCTGGTCGGCGTGCCCTCGGCGCAGGTGCCCGAGCTCTCCTTGGTGGAGCCCGGCGACCACAGCAGGAGCTACCTCTGGATGAAGTGCGCCCCCACCGACGACATCGTCGAGGGCCCGATGCCGGACGCCAGCAGCGGCCTCGAGGCTGACCGCCTCGAGCGCCTCGCCAGCTGGATCGACGCCGGGGCCGAAGACAACTGACCGCGGCGGCCGCTCAGACCGCGAGCCTGGACCGCCGACGGAGCCCCCCGAGGCCGAGGAGCAGCCCGAGCCCCGCCGCCTTCCCGGCACAACCGTCCTCTGTGCCGCCGCCTTCGTCGGCACCCTCGGCAGGCTCGGCCACGACCTCGACCGTCCCGGTGGCGGCGGTGCCGTAGCCGCAGGGATCGGCGACCGTGACGAGCACCTCATAGGCGCCGCTCGCGCCGGGCAGGGTCCAGGAGCGGGTGACACCCTCCCCGCTGAGGGTGCCGCCGCTGACCGTCCACTCGAGCGAGGGGCTGAGCGCCCGATCGACGGTGAAGGGCGCGGCCGTGACCTCCACCGTGCCGCCGGCCGGGGTCGTGAAGCGGCTCAGGCTCAGCGTGACCGCGAGGTCGGGGTCACAGCCATCGGTGTCACTCTCGACACAGTCATCGTCGGCCAGCCCCGAGCAGTCTTGATCGATCCCGTCGCGACAGACATCGAGCTCACCCGGATTGAAGGTGGGGTCTTCGTCGGAACAGTCGCCTTCGAGCTCGCTGTAGCCGTCCAGGTCGTCATCGTAGGCCACGGTGCCCTCATCGACCACGCCGTCGCAGTCGTTGTCGACGCCGTCGTAGTCCTCCGCCGCGCTGGGTGAGATCAGGGCGTCGGCGTCGTCACAGTCCCCGTCGTCCTCGCTCGCTCCGTCCAGGTCATCGTCCGAGCACTCGGTGCCCTCATCGAGGACCGCGTCGCAGTCGTTGTCCTTGCCGTCACAGACCTCCGCGGCGCCCGGGTAGACGCCGGAGTCTGAGTCGTCGCAGTCCCCCGCGGCCTCTCCGAAGCCGTCGCCGTCATCATCATCGGGGTCAGCCGCCCCAAAAGCGGCGGCGAGCAGGAGCAGTCCGAGGTGGAGCATGGGGACCTCAAGCACAGGCGAGCGGGGTGGGGAGCCACGCGGCCAAAGCGGCTGGGAGGGCGGCGCCCGCCGCCGGCTAGGCGGGGAGCTGACCGCGGCCCAGCAGCACGTGGGCGATCGCGTGGCGCTCGTGGAGGACCGCCAGCCGCAAGAGCAGGTCGGGGATCGCAGAGAGCTCGGCCCGGCCGAGGTCGACGTGGTAGAGCACCCGCCCCTCCCCTTGCTCCTCCGGGTCGCTCACGTAGTGGAAGCGGCCGCGGTCGGCGGTGCCGAACTTGCCGTCAAAGCCCGCGGTGTACCAATCCCCGAGGACAGAGTCGAGGGCAGCCGCGGCGTCGGCGCCCGCGTCGCGAAAACGCACCTGCACCGGGAGCTGGTCCCATGGGCACTGGGTGCTGATCCAGATCGGGAACGGATAGTCGCCGGCCGGCCAGTCGAGCAGCACGGGCGCCTGAGCGAGGGCCTCGTAGCCCGAGAGGGCGACGACCATGGGCTGATCGCCCACTTGCCCGGGCTGGCCATTCGACGGATCCACGAGATCGATGCGCACGCCGGCGTAGGGCCGCGCGCCGTCGGGGATGATCGGCACCACACGACCGTCGGGTGCCCGCTTCATCCGCGCGGCCTCCGCGATCCAGCCCAGGGCCGCCTGGCGGGCCGCGTGGTGGTCAAAGAACTCGACGTAGGACTCCC
Organism: Myxococcota bacterium; assembly: GCA_044344255.1. Taxonomy (GTDB): domain Bacteria; phylum Myxococcota_A; class UBA796; order UBA796; family UBA2385; genus JBIJDH01. The sequence goes on along the minus strand of JBIJDH010000007.1, from coordinate 66,586 downwards.
GGTGGGCCTCGATGAACATGCGGGGGTGCACGTCGTCGGCGAGCAGCCGTCGAATCGTGCCGAGGAGCTCGGCGGTGCCCCCGAGGAACTCGGGCTGGTCGACCGCGTCGTCGAGGTAGGCTTGGAGCTGAGCCACCCCCTCCTCCCGGCGCCCGGAGGCCAGGAGCAGGTGACCGAAGCCCTGACGGGCCCTCGGGTTCTGCGGCTCATGGGTGAGGATCTCGCGGTACGCGACCTCGGCGCCGCGGGGGTCTGCGAGCTCCTCACAGGCCGCAGCCCGCACCAGCAGGAGCTGGGGCATCAGCATCTCGGAGGCCTCGTCCTGGCGCTCCGCGGCGAGCTGCTGACCCTGCACCGTCAGATCGTAAGCGTCCAGGGCCTCTCCGCGCCGCAGCTCGGTGACGGCGAGGGCGTGGAGCAGATCGATGCGCGAGGGATCCTGGCGGAGGGCGTCCCGCAGCGCCACAGCGGCCTTCTTGGGGTCTCCGTCGCGGAGCGCGGCCATCGCGCGCTCGGCGAGCTCATCCACGAAGGGGGAAGAGCCCACCGACAACTCACTTGATCTCGGACCGGACCTGCGCATACGGGCTCCCAGCGGACAGCGATGGCAGCCAGTATATCGACGCCGCGCGCGCCGCGCAGCCAGGCCCCGCTCCCGCGGCCCGGCGGAGGCCGGAGACCTCAGTCGTGCCGAAGGGTGAACTGCGCGGTGAGGAAGTCGCGGTTCATCGTGGCGATGACGTCGAGCGAGATGCCCTTTGGGCAGGCCACGGTGCAGTCACCAAAGTTGGAGCAGTGACCGAAGTCCTCCTTCTCCATCTGGGTGACCATCTTGTCGACCCGCTCGTAGCGCTCGGTCTGCCCCTGGGGCAGCAGCCCGAGGTGGGTGACCTTGGCGCCGGTGAAGAGCATCGCCGCCGCGTTCGGGCATGCGGCCACACAGGCCCCGCAGCCGATGCAGGTGGCGGCGTCGAAGGCGCGGTCCGCGGCGTCCTTGTTGATGGGCGTCGCGTTCGCGTCTTGGGCCTGGCCCGTCTTCACCGAGATGTAGCCGCCGGCCTGGACGATACGGTCAAAGGCCGACCGATCCACCACGAGGTCCTTCACCACGGGGAAGGCCTTGGCCCGCCAGGGCTCGATCGTGAGCTCGTCGCCGTCCTTGAACTCCCGCATGTGGAGCTGGCAGACCGTGGTTCGGGCCTTGTGGCCGTGCGCGTGCCCGCTGACCACGAAGCCACAGGTGCCACAGATGCCTTCACGGCAGTCGCTCTCGAAGGCGATGGGCTCTTCGTTCCGAGCTTCGAGGCCCTCGTTGACGACGTCGAGCATCTCGAGGAAGGACATGTGTTCGTTCACGTCCTTCGCATCGTACGTGACGAACTGTCCAGGGGAGGCCTTGTCCTTCTGACGCCAGACGTGCAGCTTCAGGTTCATTTGTAGCTCCGGCTGGAGGGCTTGACGTACTCGAACTTCAGCGGCTCTTTGTGCAACCGGGGCTCGTTGCCGACGCCGGTGAACTCCCAGGCCGCGACGTAGCTGAACTGCTCGTCGTTCCGCTTGGCCTCGCCCTCTTCATCCTGATGTTCTTCCCGGAAATGCCCACCGCAGCTCTCTTCTCGATCGATGGCGTCCCGCAGCATGGTGGGGGCGAATTCGAGGAAGTCGGCGACGCGCCCGGCCCGCTCGAGGCTCTGGTTGAGCCCCTTCTCGGAGCCAGGGACGCTGACCTCCGACCAGAAGCGCTCGCGCAGCTCGTTGACCCGCCCGAGGGCCTCCTCGAGGCCAGCGCGGGTGCGGCCCATCCCACACTTGTCCCACATGATGAGGCCGAGCTCCCGGTGGAAGCTGTCGGCGGAGCGCTTGCCCTTGACGCCGAGGAGCTGCTTGAGGCGGTCGCCCGCGACCCCCTCGCTCTCCTTGAAGGCCGAATGGCCCGTCGTGAGCTTCCCGGGCTCCTTCACGCCGGCGAGGTAATTGCCGATCGTGTAGGGGATGACGAAGTAACCATCGGCGAGCCCCTGCATCAGGGCCGAGGCGCCGAGCCGATTGGCGCCGTGGTCCGAGAAGTTGGCCTCACCGAGGACGAAGAGCCCGGGCACGGTGCTCTGGAGGTTGTAGTCTACCCAGAGGCCGCCCATCGTGTAGTGAGGGGCCGGGTAGATGCGCATCGGCACTTCATAGGGGCTCTCCCCCGTGATGCGCTCGTACATCTCGAAGAGGTTGCCATACTTCTCCTCCACCTTGCTCTTGCCGAGGCGCTTGATGGAGTCGGCGAAGTCGAGGTAGACCCCACGGCCGGCGAAGGCCACACCCTGCCCATCGTCGCAGGCCGACTTGGCGGCGCGGCTGGCGATGTCGCGGGGGACGAGGTTGCCGAAGGTGGGGTACCGCCGCTCGAGGAAGTAGTCGCGGTCGGCCTCGGGGATGTCCTGGGGGCGGCGACCCGTCTTTCCCGCCTTGGCGTCCCAGGCATCCCCGGTGGCCTTGGGGGCCCACACGCGGCCGTCGTTACGCAGCGACTCGCTCATCAGCGTGAGCTTGCTCTGATAGTCGCCGGAGACGGGGATGCAGGTGGGGTGGATCTGCGTGTAGCAGGGGTTCGCGAAGAGCGCGCCCCGCTTGCTCGCCCGCCAGGTGGCGGTGACGTTGCAGTTTATCGCGTTCGTGCTGAGGAAGAAGACGTTGGCGTATCCACCGGTGGCAAGACAGACGGCGTCCGCGGCGTAGCTCTTGATCTCACCGGACACGAGGTCACGCACCACGATGCCGCGCGCGTGACCGTCCACCACGACGAGATCGAGCATCTCGGTGCGCGGGAACATCTTGACGCCGCCGTCGGCGATGTTCTTCTCGAGGGCCTGATAGGCGCCGAGGAGGAGCTGCTGGCCCGTCTGGCCGCGCGCGTAGAACGTGCGGCTGACCAGCGAGCCTCCGAAGGATCGGTTGTCGAGCAGGCCTCCGTACTCTCGGGCGAAGGGCACACCCTGGGCCACGGCCTGGTCGATGATGCTCACCGAGGCCTGAGCGAGGCGGTAGACGTTGGCCTCTCGGGCTCGGAAGTCTCCGCCCTTGACCGTGTCGTAGAAGAGCCGGTAGACGCTGTCGCCGTCGTTGGCGTAGTTCTTGGCCGCGTTGATGCCACCCTGGGCGGCGATAGAGTGCGCGCGCCGAGGGGAGTCATGAAAGCTGAAGGCCAGGACCTTGTAGCCGAGCTCGGCGAGGCTGGCGGCGGCGGAGGCTCCGGCGAGGCCCGTACCGACCACGATGACGGTGTACTTCCGCTTGTTCGCTGGGTTCACCACCTTCATGCCGAAGCGGTGGCGGTCCCAGGCGGAGGAGATTGTGTCGTTGCCGATGTCCGGCGCGTTGCTCTTGAGTTCCATGATGTTCCTCCTCGCCTACTCGTGGACCACGCCGAGGAGCACACTGAGCGGGATGCTGATGTTGCCAGCGGCGACAAGGCCGCCGATCGCGATGGCCGTGCGCCGAGCGAGGCCATCCCACCGCGGGGTGTTGAGGCCGAGCGTGCGGAAGGCGCTCCACACGCCGTGCGCGAGGTGCATGCCGAGCGCAGCCTGCGCGATGATGTAGAACAAAGAGACGTACCAGACCTTGAAGCCCGCCACCACGTTGTGGAAGGGGTCACCCTCCACGAAGGAGGGGTGGGCGCGCCCGAGCGTGAGGTGGGCGATGTGGAAGGCGATGAACGCCAACACGATCACGCCGCCCCACCGCATGGTGCGCACGGCGTATCGTTCATTGAGCCACTTGTATTTGCCATAGGCGATCGGCCGCGCCGCGCCGCTGCGCTTGACCAGGGCCACCGCCGAGGCGATGTGCGCCACCACCGCGCCCAGCAGGGCGAAGCGGGCCAGCCACAGCGCCTCCGGCCAGAATCGGATGACGTGCTCGGCGTAGTAGGTGATGGCCTCCTTGCCGATGAAGACCTGGAGGTTCCCGAGCATGTGAATGAGGACGAAGCCCACGAGCATCAGCCCGCTCGCGGCCATCACCATCTTCATGCCGATGGGGGATGTCAAGAATCGTTTCAGCCAGTTCATGGTCTGCTCGGGGGCAGGGGCCGCTCGGGGAGGGGTCCGCTCGGAGAAGGGACGGATCGGGCCGAGGTCCGATCGGGGCGATCAAGAGAGCGCTCGAAGGGGTCGGGCATTAGCCCATCGGGCCCCTCCGAACAAGGTCGCGGATCTCCACCCCGGCCTGCTCGACGACGGACGGCAGCACCTGGCGGATCTCCTCGGTCCAGCCCTCGAGGAGCTCGCTCGCGCGGTTCGCCTCCTCGCTCAACGTCTTTGCAGCCTCGGTGGTGGGGTCAGCGCGGGCCGCCAGCACCAGCCGGAGCCGCCCGTTGGAGGCGATGAGCTGGCGGGTCAAGCTGCTGAGCAGCAAGCGTCGCAGCACCACACCATGGGGCTCGGTGTTCTGAATGATGGAGTGGAAGGTTGGCCAGGCGAGCACGGCCACCCGAACCGGCGTAGCGGCGATGCAGGTCGCGGTGCGGCGGGTGCGATCGATGATCGCCATCTGCCCGATCAACGTCGGCGCGGTCACCTCGCCGATGGGCTGTTCTGTCCCCCCGGGGTCCTGCTTGACCACCAGGACGGTCCCAGCGAGCAGAAAATACAACTCTTGTGCAGACTCCCCCTCTCGACAGACAAGGTCCCCGACGGCGAGCGGACGGAGCTGGCACTGGAGCAAGATGGCGGTCAGGTGGTCGGCGTCTGCGTCCACGTAGGGGTGGGCCGCGAGGAGCTGCTCCGCCTCGGAGCGGAGCGCGTGGGGAGCGCCCAGCTCGACGATCGAGGGCACCGCACGGATCGGCGTCTCCTCCGTGGCCTGCTCAAAGATGGAGCGCGGCAGCCGCCCCTTGCCGTCAGCGCCCATCGGTGGCTCCTGCCCCCGCGCGACGGGAGACCAGCTCGGTCGGCATCGAGCAGGCCTGGATCGCGTGCGTGGTCACCCGGATCCGCTGCGCCAGGGTGTGCAGCAAGTGGTACTCGATGGCAGCGACGACCGGGTTGTGGCGGCCCTCGGCGAGGAGCTGGTGGGTCACGAGGAGGCCTGTGGTGTCGCGGCTCGCCCGAACGGAGGCGTTGCGCGGGTGGTCGGGTGCGTAGAGGCCGGTCTCTCCGACGACGTCCCAGGCGCCGACCGTGCCCACCACCTGCTCACCCTCCGGGGCCGACACGCTCACCACGAGCTCCCCGTGGACGACGAGCAGCGCGGCATCGGCGCGGTCCCCCTGGTGAAAGACGACTTGACCGGCCGCGAGCTCGACCGGAGGAGAGCGGCGCAGCACCCAGATGACCTCCTCTTCGGCCACGAGGCGACGCGCGTGCAGGCTGGCGAGGCCGAGGAGGTAGAAGCGGGCCGATTCGACGGGGTCGGTGCGCAAGGGCCATCCGAGGGGCGCGAGGTGGCGCCGGGTCGCGCAGAATAGGACGCCCTCGACCCGCGAGCAAGGGCACTCGCGGCGGACGGGATGAGGGGATAGCGCGGGATCGGGAGGCAGCCTTGGCCCGATTGCTCGTGCTCGACTTTGATGGGACGGTCACCGACGCCGAGGCGGAGGGGGCCCCCTTCCGCGCCGGTTACCTCGAAGACCTCGCGACGCTCACCGGCCTCGACTTCGGCCTCGTGGAGGCCCTCGCGGTCCGGTTCGCCGCCGAGGTCGACGCCGCCGCCGACCGGGAGGGCTGGGTCTTCCTCGGTCGGGTGGTGGCCCCCGCGACCGTCGATCCCTACCTGCGGATGATGCCGGTCGCTCGCCGTATCCTCGACTACGCTGGCGCCTTCCTCAACGAGGCCGATCGCACCCGCCTGCTCGATGGCATCCTCTACAAGTACAACTACCAGAAGACCCACATCGCCTTCCGCCCCGCGGCGCGCGACGTTCTACTCGCCCTCCAACCCGAGCCGCTGTGGGTCGTGACCAACTCTCACACCGAAGCCGTGCAGGCCAAGATCCGCGCCCTCGGTGTACGGCCCGACGGCGGCAACGACCTGCTGCCCCTCTCCGAGCGGGTGATCGGCCGGGCGCGGAAGTACATGCTCGACGATTCCTGGGTCGATGTGCCGGAGTCGATGTCGCTGCCGGGGCTCGCCCGCCCCGTCCTCCTCCGCCGACGCGCGTACTACGAGGTCCTCGACCGGCTCCGCCTCGCCGCCGGGGCCGAGTGGGCCGACATCACCGTGGTGGGCGACATCTTCGAGCTCGACCTGGCGCTCCCCCTGGCGGCCGGCGCGCGCGTGGGCCTCCTGGCCAACGCCCACACCCCCGCCTGGGAGCGGGCCTACCTCCGCGACCACCCCCGCGGCGCGGTGCTGCTCGATCTCGCCGAGGTCCCCGCCTACTTCTACGCCGGCTGAGCCTGCGGGCCCCGCTCAGACCTGAACGAGCTCGTTCATCATCGGGAACTCCTCCTTGAGGAGGGCCTCCACGCCCATCTTCATCGTCATGATCGACGAGGGGCAGGAGGAGCAGGAGCCGACGAGCTTCACGTAGATGTTGTTGTCCTCCACCTTGATCAAGGTGATGTCGCCGCCGTCACCCTGGAGGGCCGGGCGCACCATGTCGTCGAGGAGGGCCTGCACCTGGTCGTAGGAGAAGGCGGCGGGGCCGGCGGTGTCGGCGTCAGCGGCCATCGGGGCGCGCGCGACCTCGGCCGGGATCTCGACCACCACGCCGCTCGCAGCGGATGCTTCGGGGGCCGGCGGCTCGGGGCTGAGCGCGGCAGGCGCGGGGGCCTCCGCGACCGCGCTCGGCTCGGCGAAGGGGGCCTCAACGGGCCGGGTCTCAGCCGGCCGGGCCTCAGCCGGCCGCGCCTCAGCCGGCCGCGCCGCCGTTCGGACCTCCGTGGCCGGCGCCTCCGCGGGGCGGCTCTGCCAGTTCGGCGGGGAGGTGTCGGTGGGCTTCTCGCCGAGGAGTCGGTCGAAGCCTGCCTTGAGGCGGCTGCGGATTCCGAAGGGGGTCATGGGGGGCTCCGGGTGAGCCCTCGGTATACCACACTCTGCCGCACACGGAAGGGTTGAGCCGCCCCCGCGCGAACCCCCGGTCCGAGGCTATCGTCCGGTGCGCCCGGTCGGCAAACGGGTGACACTGGGCGGAGGCCCCGTGTGCGCGGGGCCCCGCCACAGGCCCCGCCACCCTCCCCCTGGTGCCCCATGGTCTCCGTCACGAGCGAAGTCGGCCGGCTGAGGAGCGTCATCGTCCACGCTCCCGGCACCGCGCTCGAGCGCATGCTCCCGGCCCACATCGACCCCAGCAGCCCGGACTACGTGCTCTTCGACGATCTCGTGCACGTGCCCCAATGCAGGGCCGAGCACGACAACCTCCGACGTGTCCTCGAGAGCGTGGCCGATGTCCACCTCATCGAAGATCTCGTGGCCGAGGTGCTGGTCGCCCCCGAGCCGCGGAGCTGGGTCATCGACCAGGTGGCCCTGCTCCACAACCTCGACGAGGCCGACGCCCGCCGCTTGGGTGACCTCGACCCCGTCGAGCTCACACAGACGCTCATCGTCGGCACCCTCGGCGGCACCCTCGAGGGGGCGGACCTCTTCCCCCCGACGCCGAACCTCATCTTCACGCGCGACCTCGCCGCGGTGGTGGGCGGTCTCGTCGTGGTCGGCAACGCGAGCAAGCGCGCCCGACGCCGCGAGAGCCTGCTGACCTGGCTGCTCGCCGACCATCACCCGCTCTTTAAGGACGCCAACGTCTCCGAGACCAGCCGCGCCGTCCGCAACGCCCGCCGCACGGCGCCGATGACGATCGAGGGGGGAGACGTCCTCGTCGTCTCCTCCTCGCTCGTCTGCATCGGCGCCTCCGAGCGGACCACCTGGTCGATGATCGTCCACCTCGCCGACGAGATCATGGCGGCGGGCTTCACGCGGGTCCTGGTGGTGGAGATGCCGAAGCAGCGCAGCTCCATGCACCTCGACACCGTCTTCACCATGGTCGACTGGGACCGCTGCGTGGTCTACGGGCCCCTGCTCAAGCCCGGTGACCCAGAGGAGGCCACCATCATCCGCCTCCGCCGCCAGGGCGGCGGCACGGTCGTCGAGGAGATGCGTGGAGACCTCATGGACGCCCTCGCCTTCGAGGGCCACCCCTGCCGGCCGGTGCTCTGCGGGGGCGGGCACCCCGTCTACGCGCGGCGGGAGCAGTGGACCGACGGCGCCAACTACGTCGCGCTCGGCCCCGGCGTGGTGGTCGGGTACGGTCGAAACGAGCACACCGCCCGCGAGCTCAGCGCCAGTGGCTTCCGCGTGGTCGACCCCAACGCCTTCCTCGCCGAGTTCAAGCGCGACTTCCGGGAGGACCCCGATCGCCTCTTCGCCAGCGGGCGCCGCTACGCCATCCACATCGCCGGCTCCGAGCTCAGCCGCGGCCGCGGCGGGCCCCGCTGCCTCACCCTCCCCCTCGTCCGAGACTGAGTCGATGTCCGCCCCTCCGCCGAGCCCCGCCCCCCCCACCGCGGTCCGCCTGCGCGCCGGGCACGACCGCCGCGTGCTCGGCGGCCATGACTGGGTCTTCAGCAACGAGCTCGACGCCGACGTCAAGGGCCTGCCCATGGGCGGGAAGGTCGAGGTCCAGGACGGCCGCGGCCGCTTCATCGGCTGGGGGTACAGCAACCCCGCCTCGCTCATCACGGTGCGCATCCTCAGCCGTGACCCAGGCGACGACATCGACAGCGTCGAGTTCTTCACCCGTCGACTCACCGCGGCGGTGGACTACCGCCGGCGCGTGCTGCCCGCCCGTCGCTCGCTCCGCCTCGTCGCCGCCGAGGCCGACCTGCTCGCCGGCCTCGTGATCGACCGCTACGACGACGTGCTCGCCGTGCAGATCGGCACGCTGGGCATGGAGGTGCGCAAGCCCCAACTCCAGGCCGCCGTCGCCGCCGTGCTCCAGCCCCGCGGCGCCGCCCTGCGCGGCTCAGCCACGATGCGGAAGCTCGAGGGGCTGCAGAGCGAGCCCACGACCCTCTGGTTCGGCGAGGTCCCCGACCGCGTCCCCTTCGAGGAGAACGGCCTCTCCCTCGAGGCCGACGTGCTGCGGGGCCAGAAGACGGGCTTCTTCTTCGATCAGGCCGACAACCGCGCCTTCGCCTTCCGCTGCGCGGCCGCCGAGGTCCTCGACGTCTACGCCAACACCGGCGCCTGGGGCGTGGGCGCCCTCCGCCACGGCGCCCGGTCCGCCACCTTCATCGAAGTGAGCGCGCCCACCTGCGAGGTCCTCCGCGAGAACGCAGCCCGCAACGGGGTCGCTGACCAGATCGAGGTCATCACCGACGACGCCCGCGAGGCGATGGACCAGCTCCACCGGGCCGGTCGGCGCTTCGACACCGTCTACCTCGACCCCCCCGCCTTCGCGAAGAGCCGAAAGTCGGCGGGCGTCGCGCTCAAGGCCTACCGAGACGTCAACCAGCAGGCCCTCCGCCTGCTGCGCCCGGGCGGCTTGCTGTTCACCTCCTCCTGCAGCCACGTGGTGGAAGAGGAGCGCTTCTACGAGGCCGTCACCGACGCCGCCCGCCGAGCCGGCCGGCCCCTCCGCCTCGTGCGCCGCGGCGGCCAGGCCCCCGATCACCCGATCCACCCCTCGATCCCCGAGACCTGCTACCTCAAGCACTACGCCTTCGCGGTGGGCGCGCCATGAGCGGCGGCGTGGGCCTCACCCACGTCGACGCCGCCGGGAACCCGCGCATGGTCGACGTGAGCGAGAAGCAGGACACCGACCGCGAGGCCCGCGCGGAGGGATACCTCCGCCTCTCCGCCGAGGCGCTGCAGGCGATCACGGAGGGCCGCGTCAAGAAGGGCGACGTGCTGTTGATCGCCGAGCTCGCGGGGGTCCAGGGCGCCAAGCGCACGAGCGACCTCATCCCCCTCTGTCACCCGCTCCCGCTCGACGGCGTGCAGGTCCACATCGCCCCCGAGGCCGGTCGCTTGCACATCGTCGCCACCGTGCGCACCCGATGGCGCACCGGCGTCGAGATGGAGGCCCTCACCGCCGTCAGCGCCGCGGCCCTCACGCTCTACGACATGGTGAAGGCCATCGATCGCGGCATGATCATCGAGGGTGTACGCCTCCTCTCGAAGACGGGCGGCCGCTCGGGGAGCTGGGTCGCCGACGGTTCACCTGCAGGGGGGACTTGATCCCACGGCCCTTGTGCGGGTACTGTCAGAGCGTCGCCGCCTGCGGCCCCGGAGTCCGTCATGCCTGCTTTCGTTCCGAACCGCCTCCTTCAAGGTCGATCCTCGCTCTGCGCGGTGGCGCTGCTGACGATGATCGCGGTGGGCTGTAACGACACCAGCTTCTTCGTAGACAAGGGCGACCCCGCGCCCGCCCCCGAGCCCGCCTCGGTCCAGGGCCGCGTCTGTGACCCCTCCGGCCGCACCTGGCTGGCCGACGCCCTCGTCTACGTGCACCTCTTCGACGCCGGCGGCACCCTCTACGAGACTCGAGAGGCCTACTCCGATCGCGACGGCTACTGGACGATCGACAACCTGCCGCCGGACAACGAGTACACCTTCTACGTCCAGGCGGGCGACGTCATCCTCGAGCAGCGCACGGTCTACGTCGGCGACGGCGACTTCGTGCAGCTCGACGAGCCCGAGTGTTTCGACCCCCTCCAGGTCGACGTCGCCATCGTGGCGGGCGACTACGACAACTTCGACACCGTGCTCTCCAGCATGGGCTTCGCGAACTTCTTCCTCGTAGACGGTACGAACCCGACCGAGCTGACCGACTTCCTCTCGGACACCGCCGCGATGTCGCAGTACGACATCATCTTCTTCAACGGCGGCCACCAGGAGGAGGACGTCATCTACGACACCGACGCCTCCGACACCGCGGGCGTCCACAGCACCGTCGTCCAGAACATCCGCGACTACGTCTCCGCCGGCGGCTCCGTCTACGCCTCGGACTGGGCCTACGACGTCATCGAGCAGGGCTGGCCCGACCGCATGACCTGGGTGGGCGACGACACCATCCCCAATGACGCCCAGATGGGCGAGTACACCACCGTCTCCGCCACCGTGAAAGACGAGGCGATGGCCGACTGGTTGGGCTCGAGCACCATCTCCGTGCAGTACGATCTCCCGGTCTGGCCCCCCATCGCCTCCGCCGCCGAGTCGGTCACCACCCACCTCGAAGCGAACGTGAGCTACCGCCAGGGCACCGAGTCCTACAACCTCGCCCAGGTGCCGGTGCTCGTCTCGTTCACGAGCGGAGAGGGGCGCGTGGTGTTCTCCACTTTCCGCGTCGCCCGAAATGGCTCCGACGACATGCTGCTCATCCTTCAGTACATGATGTACAGCCTCTGATTCTGGTCGCCCAGCCGTAAAGGCAGCGGCAACCACGGGTTCTATTCGGTGGTGCCAGAAGGGGGGTTCCCCGCAGGGAACGACCGAACCCCGCTTGTTCCCAGCCGGCGGGAACAACGGGAACAGCGGGAACAGCATCCCGGAGCTGCTCGACGTGCCCGAGCTGGATGCCGCGGGGCGCGCCCTGTCCCATGCTGCCCGCCTCCGCCTCCCCTATGGCACGCTGTGGCGATAGCCGGTGGCGCCCTCCAGCCCGCCCGGCACCTGCGCCGACGACGACGATGACGACGAGCGCCACGAGCTCCAAGGGTGCGGTCTGCCGGTCCTTGACCTCGGCGACGGCAGCTTGCTTGACGCGCTGCGGTTCCTCGGGGAGGCTCCTGCCAAGAGCAGCCCCGCGGCGAGCCCGGTGGTGGACCTCGCCCACATCCGGAGGCAGGTCCGCTAGCGCACCGATCGCCTACACTGGCTGAGCGTCCTCCTCGGGAGCGGCGTCTCCCTCGCCGAGGTGGCGGCGGACGTGGAGGTGGAGGTGGCAGTCCAGTCGGCGCAGGTGGCGCGGAGCACGGGGACGAGGTGTGGCCCGCCGTCTCCGCCGCTCAGGACGGGGGTAGGCTCGTCCTCCTGCTGGATGGCCTCGATGAGGCGTCGGCGCTCCTCGGCGGAGTCGCGGTCCGCGCCGCCGTCCGCGCCTTCCTCGCCGATCACCGGGGCTGCCGCGTGCTGGTCGCCAGCCGCCTCGAGGCGAAGCCCGAGGCCCTGTGCATCCCGCTGGTGCGGGTGCTGCCCGTTGAGGAGAAGGACGCGGTGGCCCTCCTCGGCAAGCTGGGCCTGAAGACGCCGGCCCCGGAGGCGGTCGTGAAGGAGCTGCGTGCCGATCCGGGGCGCCGCTCCCTCGCCGAGATCCCGCTCCTGCTCACCCTGTTGGCTTCGGTCCTGAAGAAGAAGCCGACGCTTCCCACCTCTCGCGCGGACATCTACAACAGCGCGGTGGAGCACCTCCTCCATCGGCGCTTCTCGCCGGAGGAGGCAGAGGGCTCCATGATCAACCGCCTCGGGCTCGTCCGCGAGCTCCTGGAGCACATCTGCGGGCGCCTCCACGCCGCGGAGCGCGACCCCTGGCCGGCATAGGACGTCCAGGAGGTCTTTCGAGCCCCGGACCCCGTCCGCCTCGCCCTGAACACCCGGCTGGAGGCGACCTGGGGCGACCTGTCCACCTTCCTCGCCCGGCAGAGCCTCCAGGTGGGCCTGCTCGTCAGCGGGGACGGCGAAGAGACCTGGGAGGCCCCCCATCGGACGCTCCGGGAGTACCTCGCCGCGCGCGGCATGGTGGCGGAGCTGCGCGCGAGCGGCTGGCCACAGGCCCAACCCCCGGGGTAGCCCGGGCGCTGAAGGCCGCGAAGGGGAGCCCGGAGCGGTACGCCGAGCTCTTCGCCTTGATGGTGGGCGAAGCCGCGCGGGTCGAGGAGGCCCGCTCGGCCATCCCGCTTCGGTGGGTGGTGGAGACCGCGCAGGTGGAGGAGGCCTGGCGAGCCCTCCGCGAAGCGAAGGCCATCGAACCCGAGACCGCCCGAAAGCTCTGGGCGCTGCGCCGAGAGGACACCGACGAGCGCTATGTCGACGTCCACACCCTCACCAGCCGCCTCGCCGAGCTCGTGGAGCGCCCCGCGGACGTCGTGGCCCTCCTCGCCGAGTGGCTGACTGGGGCGAAGAACAGCAGCGAGCGTTTCTGGTGCCTCGAAGCCCTGAAGAACCTCTCCGCAGGCCTTGGGGTGTCCGACCCCACTCTCCTGGAGTGGTGCCAGCGGGTGGTCTCCCAAGTGTTCGACGACATCCCCGCCGAGCGGCGAGGGGCGGCGCTCAAGGAGATCGACCGGTGGGGCTGGGGCACCGTGCCGGTAGGACTCCACTGGGTCGGGAGCCCCGAAGGGATGGGCAACGAAGCCGAGCGACCCCAGCACCGCATCCGGGTGACCGAGCCTTTCTGCCTGATGACCGTGCTGGTGACCAACCGCTTGTACAGCTGCTTCGACCCGGCGAGGGCCCAGGGGGCCGACGATCGACCCGTGGTCAAGGTGGACTGGTATGACGCGGCCCTCATTGCCGCCTGGGTCGCCACCCTCCGCCCCGACCTCGCGGGCTGCCGGCTGCCCACGGAGACCGAGTGGGAGATCGGGGCCCGAGGCGGCACGGCCACGGCGTACTGGTCGGGGAATGAGGAGGCGGATTTGCTGCGAGTGGGCTGGACTCACAAGAACCTCCCGAACGGAGAGCGCGGCGCCCAGCCCGTGGGGCAGAAGGCGCCAAACGCCTTCGGCCTCCGCGACGTCCTCGGCAACGTCTGGGAGTGGTGCTCCGACCCCTGGGACGCCGAGGCTTGGCGGAAACGGGTCGCCGGCGGTGCCGTGTCGGGCAGCCCCCTTCCCCTGCCGGCCGCTGCGGCCGCCCCTTCCGCCGGGCGCGTGATCCGCGGTGGCTCCTTTGGTGGCGACCCCGACGTCGCCCGCGCTGCCTACCGCGGTTGGTGGGTACCCGCCGTTCGAGTCGACACGCAGGGCCTTCGTCTCGCCCTCGCCCCCCGGCCGCGGTCGTAGGCCCTGGGCCGATCGCCGGGTTGCCGATGGCTCGCAGGCCATGGTAGCCTCCCAGCATGACGGAGCTGACCGCACACATTCTCGATGGCCGCTTTGTCGTCGATGCTCCGGAGGGCAGCGGCTTGCCGCCGCTTCGACTCGTCGTCGAGGACGAGGGCGGTGAGCTCGAAGCCGACGATCAAGCCCGCCTGGTGGCCTTCCTCGACCACTCGATCGCCGCCGCTGACCGTGGTGAGCTCGTGGAGGCCAGCGTCTTCCTGGAGTCGCTTCGCCGCCGCCGTAGCCGTTGAGCTACCGAGTCGCCCTCACCCTCCCGGCGCAGGAACAGGGCTGGACCATCAGCGACTGGTGGTCTCTCCATCGCCAGAAGGCGCCTGGGCTCTTCGACAGTGAGCTTGCCCAGGGGCTCTCGTTTCTGGCAGCGGCGCCCTTGACAGGGATGGTGCTCCCCGGCCTCCCCGGAGAGACTCGTCGCCTTTTCCTCAGACGCTCAAAGTATCACCTGTACTATCGGGTGTTCGAGTCGGAACGTCGGGTGGAGGTCGTAGCGATTTGGCACTCCTCTCAAGGGGACGGCCCGCCCCTGTAGGCCCCGTCCGGGCGGATGAAAGCAGCCGCCGCGGTCGGCCGAAAGCTCTTGCCGACGCGAGGCCCCCCCTCCGTCGCCGATGCGGCGCCACCTCCCCCTGCTTTCGCGGGAGGAGGATCAATGGCCATGGGAGCTGCACTCGACTCCCGCGGCCCGGGGCAGGCGGCAGTACCAGTCCGTGTCACTGAGCAGGTGGTCGACCAGCCAACCAAAGGCGGTCGCCTCCCACCATCTCAGCTCCACCACCGGATGTCGCCCGAGGTCATCCGTGGCCGTCTTCCATGTGGGGCGGCGCTCGTGCGCCGGGTCGAAGATCTCGAAGAGCTCGTTCTGGACGGGGTCTCGGGCGAGGAGCATGGCGATGTGGCCGCCGGCCGCAGCCTCCCGGCGCAGGGCGGTCTGTGGTTTTTCGTCCTTGTAGTCCTGGCCGTACTACTCGTCGGGCCGAGCGCCCACCACACCCTCGAAGGGCGGGATCGGGCACCAGACGCCGCCCTCGGCCGTCCAGCGGCGATTGGGGTCGAGGAGCCAGCCGAGCCAGAAGAGGTCCGCGCCGTGGGTCGGCTTGAGGCTCTGTCGGTACTGGACACAGACCCGCACGAGCTTGCCCGCGTCCCCTACGCGCTTCGGCAGGCGCTCGAAGACCTTGGCCCGCTCCTCCCAGCGGCCCTGTTCGGCTGACACGCCCCGCACGGCGATGAGGGTGTGCCCGCTGAGCACCGCCACGGCGTGGACGACCACCTGCGACCAGCCGCCAGGGTCCCCGGCCGCCTCGGCGAGCACGGTCTGGACGGCATCTCCCTGCTCCCCGCCCCGCCGCAGTCGAGACGCCAGAGCCCGTCCGGCGAGGAGCTCGCGGAGGCTGCGGTGGGGGAATTGGAGGGCCACCTCGGCGGGGTCGCTCGGGTCCTCTTCGAGCAGGCCGGTGGGGTCGACCAGCTCACGCAGGGTCTCCCCAGAGTGCGGGTCTGCCTCGGCCGAGAGAGCGCCTTCGACTTCCTCCCAAAGGAGGCCCGAGCCTGGGCGACCCGCAAGGCCGCTGGCTCGGTGTAGGGCAGGATGGCGAACCTTCGCAGGATGTCGTCCACGAAGTCAGCGAGGTAGGGGCGGCGCGCGGGCGGTGCGGTGGCCGCCCGGTCGGTCAGGCTCACCACTCAACCTGATGGGGCTTCCCCTTCGCGCGGAGCTCAAGGCCCTCGAAGGGGTCACCGGGGAGGTCTTGGGCGTACTTCGCCCTCAGCTTGGCCAGCGCCTCGCGAAGCGGCAGGAGGCCCGCGCGGCGCGAGGGCTGCGGCTCCGAGAGCGGCACCATTTGCACGACCGCACGGCCGCGGGAGGTGATGTCCACGACCTGACCGGTTCGGGCGATGCGGAGCGCGGCAGCCGGCGCATTCTCAACCTCCGTCACGCTGAACGAGGTCTGCACCGCGCTGCTCATGGGCACCTCCAACGGCATCATAGTCCCTCTTCGACGCCCCGCATCCGGGGGCTTGTCCGAGGGCGCCAGCCTCCCCGCCGCCTCCATCACGGGGTTCGTCGTCCACCCGAGTCAGGCTGCGAGCGTCCCCGCTGGACGCCCGTGGCCTCGGAGATGACCCGCCAGCTCCACCCCAGCCCGGCAGCGAAGGGGCGAGGTCCAGCAGCTCGTGCTTGTCTTTGGCGAGCGAGGTGCGCGCTCGGTGAGGCCGCGGCGGGCCGCCAGGGGCCCAGAGGGCCAGGACGTGCCTCCCATCGACGACTTAGGGGGCGATGATGGGCGGGTAGGGCGGGTTGCCATCCCTCAATGCACTCGCGGAAGGTTACGGGCGCCGTTACCTTCCACGAGTGAAACCTGACCAAGCCCGCACTCCCGTCGGCCTTCGCTGGATCGACGACCTTGTTGCCCATGGCCGCTCGAGCTTCACCACGGAAGAGGCGAGGTCCGCCCATGGGGGGTCCACGAAGGCCCTGGAGGCCGTGCTCCGTCGGCTCCGTACGAAGCAGGAGATCGCGAGCCCTCTCCGGGGCTTTCACCTCGTCCTCCCGCCCGAGTACCGGCGACTCGGCTGCCTCCCACCCCTGTGGTTTGTAGACGACCTCGCCCGGTTCCTGCGGCAGCCCTACTATGTCGCGCTGCTCTCTGCCTCGGAGCTGCATGGTGCGGCGCACCAGCGACCCCAGACCTTCCAGGTGATGCTCCCCCGACCGCATGGCCCCCTCCGCTGTGGCGGCGTCCAGATCGACTTCTTCATGCGTGCGAACCTCGACCGGGTTCCGATCATGCTGCGGAACACCCCCAAAGGGTCGGTGCGGGTCGCGAGCCCGGAGGCCACCGCCTTCGACCTCGTGGGTTACGCCGGCCGGTCGGGCGGCCTGGACAACGCCGCTACCGTGCTCCGGGAGCTGGCCGAGGAGCTCGACGGGGAGCGCCTCGCCGCCGTGGCCGCCCTGTCCCCTCAGCCCTGGTCGCAGCGACTTGGCTGGCTGCTCGACCACGTGGGGGCTGCCGACAAGACCGGTCCACTCGCAGAGGCGATCCGAGTCAGTCGAGCGCCTCCTTGTGTACTGGACGTGGCGGCGCCAGGCTCCGATGGGCCGAGAGACCGACGGTGGAGCGTGGTGGTGAACACCGACATTGAGGCGGACGGATGATCCCGAAGGCCTTCATCGACCAGTGGCGAAAAGTCGCCGGGTGGGAGAGTGGGAACAGCCGCGGGAACAGCCGGCGCTTCTGCGCCTTCAGGGCGCAATCACAAACTGTGATGAACAGCCTGTAGGTCGCCCGTTCCGCCAGCCCTCTCACTCGTCGAGGTGGCAACGCCATTGCGACCGGGTCTGGGTACGTTAGATCCCGCGCGATCGGCAATCGCGGGCTAACGGAGGACAGCACAACGATGGCGTACAACTCGAAGCTTCAGGGTTTGATGACGATCCAGCTCAAGAAGGTCTGGCCGCTGGTGAAGTCAGGCACGGCCGCCCACTTCTACCTTGCGCTGACTCCGAGCCCCGTCTTCATGCTGTTCAAGACGGGTGCCGAGGCCGAGCGGGCCAAGGTCACCCCGGCGCTCCAGAAGGCGGATGCCACCTTCCGGCCCACCGCCGTCGCCGTCGGCACCATCGAGATGGTGGACCACGGGCTGGTGTTGAGCGCCATCGCCGCCAAGAGCGCGCAGGCGCCCGTCAACGCGGTCACGAAGTCGCTCGTCATCTTGGCCAAGGAGCTCATCGCGGCGGGCATGACCGACCTCGCCGCCGCGACCAAGGGCGCGCTCTACCAGATCGGCCCCGCCAAGGATGGGGGCGGGGGCGATGAAGGCGACGACGAGGACGAAGGCGCCACGCAGCTCACGCTCAACTACGACGACTGGAAGAAGAAGTCGAGCCGCATGTTCTCGCGGCGCTCCGCCGCCCTCAAGGCCATCGACCGCGCCTTCGGCGCGTACGACCCGAAGGCCGACGAAGAAGAGCGGATCACCGCCCTCACCGTCCTGTCCCGCGCCATCCAGGACTGGCTCGACAGCAAGGAGGGCAGCTCCTCTCGCATGTCGGAGGTGCAGGAGCTGGCCATCCAGGTCGCCCGAGAGCGCGACCGCCTCGTCCGCGCCCTCGACGACGCGCCCGTGGTCGTGCAGGGCACGCCGGGCTTCTCGGAGGCGCTGGTGCGCCAGCTCGCCCAGACCGTGCCCTCCTTGCACACTGCTGACCACTGGTTCGCCATCGCCCCGAGCCGCGGCAAGCCCGTGCTCTGGCTCCAGCGGGCCGAGCTCGACGGCGGCAAGGCCCGAGAGCAGCTCAAGAACGCTGACGTCACCTTCGACCCGTCGCTCCTGTACGTCGGCAAGGTCAGGAAGGGCGGAGCGGGGCTCATCTTCGAGATCCACCCCGACAGCTCGGTAGGCCAGCCGAACATCTCGGACGCCCGCACGCAGCTCCTGCGCATCGCCGGGAACCGCGCGCTCAACCGCGCCGTGAGCATGAGCGTGCTCACCAAGGTCGAGGTGACGATCGAGGGCATGAACACCGGCTCCGTCATCCAGACCGCGCCGTCTGAGACCCTCGCCGCACACAACAGCACCTTCACGAAGCTCAGCCGCGCGGCCGGCCTCCTCAAGGGTCAGGTGTCGGGGCCGGACCGAGATCGCACAGCCGAGGTGATCCGCACCGCGGCGGGCGACTGGCTCGACAAGAACGCGAAGCGCGAACACCCTGCCGACGCCGACAAGCGAGAGGAGGCCTGGCTCTCCCTCAAGCTCTCCCAGGACGGCGTCGGGGCGACGAGCCGCAAGGAGCTGCGGGTGGCGGGGCGGGAGTTCGCCCGCGAGCTCGCCGAGATCCAGAAGATCCCCACCGATCCCGTGGACAAGCCGCTCCAGGCCCTCCTCCAGCTCCGCGCCGAGCTCGAGCAGTGGCTGAAGATGGCCCGCACCCAGACCGATCGCGCCGCCGTCCTCGAGCTCACTGCCCTGCACGAGCAGACCCAACGGGCCATCGACGCCCTCCCCGACGAGGTCCCCGACGAGGTGGCCGATCCGACGCTCCTCGACGCCGCCCTCGATGAGCTCGACAAGACCCTCGACCTCTACGTCGCCGAGGCCGACCTCGCTGAGCGGGAGAAGATCAAGGGAGTATCTACCTTCCTCGCCGAATGCAAGCGCCTCGCGGACATGGCCCTGCGCCACGGGCTGCGCCCCCAGGCCGCGCGAGCCGACCTCCTGGCCAAGATGTTCAAGTGCCCGGCGTCGCGCGAGAAGGGGCTTGAGTGGAAGCCCGTCCTCCGAGTGGAATTCAAGGGCGCCGTCGCCCGCGTGGGGCTCACCGTCCCCCCCAACAAGACCGCGGAGGGATTGGAAGACGAGCTCTTCAAGGCCGCCAAACAGGCGATCAACAAGGGCGACCGGCTCCGCGCCGATGACGCCCGACAGCTCCTCGACGTCGGGTACACGCTGCAGCAGCTCCGA
Source organism: Myxococcota bacterium (assembly GCA_044344255.1). Taxonomy (GTDB): domain Bacteria; phylum Myxococcota_A; class UBA796; order UBA796; family UBA2385; genus JBIJDH01. Next base: position 47,129 of record JBIJDH010000007.1, on the reverse strand, counting down.
GAGGCCAACTTCACCGTCTTCCGCCTGCTCTGTAGGCTGGCCCCGGGTGTCTCCAACCAGAGCCCGCCCCGGACCGCCACCCCCGAGTACAGCGACTACGAGAAGATCGAAGACGCCTTCGGCGAGCCCGTCGCGCGCGAGCAGGTCGTGCTCCGGCGCCAGCGACGCGCCGACGCCGGACACAAGCTCGTTCAGCGCCCCAACTTCAGGGGCTACGACACCCTGTTCACCCCCACCAAGGTGAACACACTCAAGGGCCACATTCAGAACAAGTCTCCGGGCGACGCCGTCAAGTCGATGCTCGAAGACAATGACTTCCCCGGGGTCACGATCGGAGAGGTCCACAATTCGCCGGACTCTAAGAAGTTCATCGTTGATAATCTCGAGTCTTTCAAGGACGCCGGCGTAGACACGCTCTATATCGAGCAGTTCCGCGTCGACGAACACCAGGACGACCTCGACGCCTACTTCAAGACCGGGAAGATGCCCGAGGCGCTCGCGCAATACCTGAAGTTCCAGGAGGACAAGCACGGGGTCCCCTTCCCAGACGACCTCCGCGGCCTGCTCGAGAAGGCCCAGGAGCTCGGCCTCCGGGTGCGGGGCATCGACTCCATGGACGCCAAGGCAGACCCCGAGGTGCGGGACACTGTCGACAAGACGACGTGGACGGAGCAGCGGGTCGCGCGCATGAACGCGCTCGCAGACGATGTCATCACCAACGATCAGGGGCGAAAAGGGAAGTACATCGTCCTGGCCGGTCAGGCCCACAACAACACCCACCGCGGCGGCTCGGAGGGGATCCCGGGGCTCAGCCAGCTCCAGAAGATCCCGGCGGTGAACGTAAAGGACGGCGCGCTCTCCCTGGCGACCGAGGAGCCGGACGCCCGCTCCCACCGCCCCCGGAAAGCCGACGCGTCCGTGCTCCTCTCGACCACCCTCGGCACGGCGAAGCGCACCGCGATCGGCCACGAGATGCACTTCGAGATCCACTTCGAGAACGCCGACCAGCCCGAGGGCGAGGAGTATGCACCCGGCGAGCTCGGGTGGAGCTTCTACCAGACCGTCAACGGGATCCGCCTCGAGTGGTGGGAGCGGATCGTTGTGCACTGGGACTTCGACGCAACGAACCTCGACGCTCAGGGGATCTTGGACAATCAGCGCCAGGGGGTGGGCGGCTGGACCAAGGCCTGGGCCGACCTCCTGCCGAGCTTCCCTGACAGCAAGACCTATGAAGGGTGGGCGAAAGCCGTGAACCTCGCCCGCGAGGGCAAGCTGCCAAAGATGATGACCATCACCATCGAGGACAAGCCGGGGATCCTGATCCGCGCCAACCGCTACTCGAAGCGCACCCTCGAATTCCGGCACGTGGTCAAGGACGCACACGGCAAGAAGATCGAGGCCCTGGCGCGGCAGATCATCGTGGTTGAGGACGGCAAGATCGTCTACAGCCTCTACACCGACTCCGCCGGGCACAACGAAGAGCTCCGCGATCAAGCCTACACCACCCCGCTCGGGAATGGAGAAGCAACGCCGGTCTTCGACCTCGACGCCGACCTCCCGAACAACGCGACCACCGGCGCGGCCGCCTTTGTCACCCGCGCGCGGGCCGGCGAGGCCGACTCCTACCTGGACAAGGAGCTCGACGCCTTCGACGCGGTTTACATCGACGATCCGGTGAGCCGCAACGGTCACTACCAGAAGCTGGTCAAGAACCAGAGCTGCACCATGCCGCTGGCGCGCGAGGGCTACACCTACGTCCAGGGCGCGGCGCCCGGCGGGCTCTACGTGGCGCTGCTCAACCCGCGCTCCGACGTAGAGCGGCTGTACTTCACGACAGACGCCACCTGGAAGAATGTCAAGGCCCTTGGCGGCTGCGAGCCGGACTCCACCATCCCCTGCCGTCAGTTCATCGAGCTGCCGATCGAGGACTACGCGTAGCCGCGGCTCCCGCCGGCGGGATAGGGCCGACCCAGCCCAGGGACCGCGACGGAGGCTCCACCGATGGCTCCCCTCGTCTACTTCGCCTCCGTCGTCGACACCAAGGACCCGCTCGCGCTCGGGCGGGTCCAGGTGACGCTGAAGGGCTTCCCCGCCGACGTCGCCCTCACCGACGTCTGGCTGCGAATGCTCTCCCCGGCCGCCTCCGCCAGCACGGGCTTCAACTGGCTGCCGGAGGTGGGCGACGAGGTGGCCATCCTGCGCGGCGCCGGAGACACGCTGGAGGGGATGCTCATCCTCGGCGCGGTCTACAACGGCAAGGCCAAGCCGCTGTACAGCAACGCAGACGGTGACAACATCACGAAGGAGCTCCGCACCAAGGCGGGCAACTGCCTCACCTTCACCGACACCGCAGGCGAAGAGGTGATCACCATCTCCACCGCGGGCGCCAAGATCACGATCTCGATGGCCAACGCGAGCGACGGCACCGTGACCATCGAGGGCGCCGACAAGGTCATCGTGAAGGCCGTCACCAGCATGACCTTCGACGCCAAGGACATCAAGGTCACCGGTTCCTCCTCGGTTGAGGTCACCGCCGGCGCGGCCTCGGTCAAGCTGGCCGACGGGAACCTCGACCTCGGCGGGGGAGAGGTGGCGGTCACGGGCAAGTCGAAGGTCGCGGTCAGCGCCCCGGCGATCAACCTCGGATGAGCGACGACCGTCCCCTGCGGGCGCTGCGTCCGTCGACCTCACCCACCTGGGAGGCGTCCCAGGCCTCCGGCGAGCTCGCCGAGGCGCGCTGTCACCTCCCCTTCCAACGCGACCTCCTCCACGGAGGCCGGGGCACGCGGCGGCCCCTCATCGCCGTGGCGACCAAGAAGGACCTCGGCCCCGCCCGCCACGCGCTCTCCCAGATGGTGGTGGCCGGCACGATGGTCGTCCACCCGCCGCTGCGGGCCGACCGCCCGCCGATCGCCCCCGCCGACCTCGGGCCGCGCGTGCTGACCTTCACACCGCCGCCGGTCGCCGCCCCACCGGAGGCACCGCCGCCGACGCCCCCCCGCGCGCCGCCCATCGCCGCACGACCGCCTGCCGCGCCGCCCGTCGCCAAGGCTCCAGCCTGGCAGCGGGTGGACGGCGCCACCGAGGTGCGCGAGCTGCCGCGGCCGGACGGAAAGGTCAACCGGGTGGAGAGACGGACGCTCTTCCGATTCGATGGGGAGCCTTCGAGCGACGGCTGACCCTGTTGCAGGCTTTGCTCATCGCCCCCTGACGCAGCTCAGCCGTCTTGTTACGCAACGCCGAGGGGCGGTGAGGCCCCGACGTCGCCGTTCGACGCCCTGACGCCGCGCCCAGCCGACACAAGGATGACTCCCGTTCATGCCCGACTACCGCACACCAGGTGTCTACATCGAGGAGATCTCGAGCGGTCCGCGCCCGATCCAGGCCTCCTCCACCACTGAGACTGGATTCGTCGCGTTCGTCACCCTGCCCGCGCAGTTCAGCATGGGTCGCGGCAAGGCCGCCGGGCTCCTGCTGCCCGCGCCGGAGGAGCAGGCGCCCCTCACCTGGACCCGCGCCCTCGCCTTCCGCCCGCTGGCGCTCGAGGTGGACGCCGCGCCGCCCGCCGCCAAGCCGGAGGCGCCCGCCAAGGCCGGGGCTGAAGGGAAGGCCCCCGCCGAGGGCGCGCCCGCAGCGGCCCCCGCGCCGCGCGCGCCCGTCGCCAACCGCCTTCAGCGCCTCGTCAACGAGGTCCTGCCCGGCACCTGGACGATCGGCGCCCCCAACGGGGACAGCGCGCTGTTCCTCAGCAACGACAAGGGCATCCAGATCAAGGTGCCCCTGCCGCGCACCCTCCTCGCCCTCTCGCCCGACGAGCGGGGCCGCGTGGGCTGGGACCTCTCCTTCTCCGCCGATGAGCAGGTCGTGCTGCAGACCATCGCCGGCTACGCGCTGCTCCAGGGCGTCGGCCACACCGGCACGCTGCGCTGCGTGGACGAAGCGCGGAAGCCCACCACCGTCGATGTGCAGGCCATCCAGGAGCGGCTCCAGAAGACCGCCCCCGCCCTCTCTTCGATGGACGCTTACGAGAAGTGGCGCGTCGACTTCGGCCACGACCTCTTCGTGAACCTCCTCATCGAGGCTGACCCCAACATGACGGCGCCCCGCGCCGACGTCGCGTGGGAGGGCCTCTCCTATGAGGCGCGCCGCGCTTGGGACCAGTGGCTCCGCGCCCACCCCGGCGTGCGCCGCCTCGAGCTCTCGGTCCGCGGCTTCTTCGAGAACGGCGGCAAGACCGCCTTCATCGCCTGCGGCGTGATGGCCCATGGCTCAGCCGGCCCGAACAAGCGCAAGTTCCTCGAAGACTCCTTCGACGGCATCAGCGCGATGGCGATGGTCGCGGCCCCCGGGCTCGAGTTCGCCTGGCAGCAGGCCATCCTCGAGTACGCGGGCCCGAAGGGCCGCGGTGACCTCTTCGCCGTGCTCGACACCGCCCGCTACCTGCTCACCAAGGCCCCGCGGAACCTCAAGCTCGACCCCTTCCGTTGGACCCAGGGTGACAGCCCCTACGAGCTGGCCCAGCTCGAGACCGCCGCCACCGCTCAGCAGGCCGAGCTGCGCTTCGCCGGCTACTCGTCCGACGAGGTGCTCGATCGCACCATCCCCCGCGACGACACGGGCTTCGGCGCCGCCTACGGCCCCTGGCTGGTGGTCGACAACCCGCTGTCGACGGGCCCCCATGACCGCTTCGTGATCTGCCCGCCCTCCGGCCACGTCGCCGGCGTGATCGCCGCCACTGACCTCAAGGGCGGCGGTGGCGTGCACAAGGCGCCCGCCAATGAGCTCGTCGCCGGGGTCGCCGATGTCGTCACCGCGATCAGCGACCGTGAGCAGGAGGCGCTGAACGTCAAGAACGTCAACATCATCCGCCACCGCCCCGCCGCCGGTCTGCGGGTGTGGGGGGCCCGCACCACCGCGAGCGACGCTCTGTGGCGTTATGTCAACGTTCGTCGGACCTTCCTCTTCGTCGAGCGCTCGGTGCGCAGCGCGATTCAATGGGCGGTCTTCCTCCCGAATTCTGACCGCACTCGCGCCGACCTCCGCAACACCATCGCCGGGTTTTTGTACTCCATGTACAATCAAGGCATGTTGGACGGCGCCACCTGGAAGGACTCCTTCACGGTGCAGTGTAACCGGGAGAACAACCCCGACGTCGACGTCCGGAACGGCATCCTCACCGTTGACGTCTCCATCCGGCCGCTCTACCCGGCCGAGTTCGTGCGGGTCCGCTTCCGGCAGAGCCCCATGCAGTCTGAAGTGATGGAGGGTTAGCCCTCCCCGCTGGGCGTGGCGCTCCCTCCGGGGGCGCCGCGCCTCCCCCTCTCCCTTGAATCACCTCTCGGATTGCAGGAGCGTACAACATGCCCGAAACCGATCAGTATTTAGGCTCACATCGGTTCTACGTCGCCCTCGACAGCAGCGCGCCCGCCGACGGCTTCACCACGGTCTCCCCCATCATCTCGGTGACAGAGACCATCACCTTCAAGCACGGCATGGACCCCTGGGTCCGCAAGGCCGCCGGGCGCATCTCCTGGGAAGACATCACGCTCGAGCGCGTCTACTGCGCAGACGACGCCTTCGCGCAGTGGCGGGAGCAGATCGTGCAGGGCAGCGCCGACCGGCGCACCATCACGATTGAGTTCCAGGACAACTCCGCCGGGACAAAGAAGACCTACATCCTCAACCAGTGCTTCCCCGTCCGGTGGGAGCTGCCAGGTCTGGACGCGTCGGGGAGCTCCGGGGCGATGGAGCGCATCACCGTGGCCGTCGAGAGCGTCATCACATCTGGGTAAGCCAGGGTGAGCGGAGTCCGAGCCTGGGACAGAGCAGCACAAGAGGGGAGACGGATGACTGAGGTTCGAAGCACCGCCCACCGCGAGCAGGTCACGCTCCCGGTGGGGGTTGAGGACAGCAAGGCCAACCTCATCCACCGCGAGGCGGAGGTGCGGGCCGTGACCGCGGGTGACGAGCTCTACATCGGCACCTTCCCGGACTACAACAAGTTCCCGAACGACCTCGTCTACAAGACCCTCCTCCTGTCCCGGACGGTCACGCGCCTCGGACCGAAGACCAACGTCACCGTGGAGGACATCAAGCGCCTCCACGTCTTGGATATCCGGGCTCTGGAGCTCTCCGTGTACCGCATCACCTACGGTGAGGGTGTGGTCCCGGAGACTCCAGGGCCCGGGGGGTGACGCTCGCCTACCCCCTCGCCCAGCTCCGCTCGGAGGTGGTCTTCATCGCCTACCACCTCCACTGGAGCTTGCGGGAGATCGAGGAGCTGCCGCACCGGGAGCGCATCGAGTGGGTCAACCAGATCAGCGCGATCAACAAGCGCATCCTGGAGTCTGAGACATGAGCGCGGCCCGTTCCCCCGTCCGCATCCAATTCGCCCACGAGCGGCGAGGCGGCGGAGTGGAGGATCACCCGCGGGTCATGGTGCTGGGCGCGGTGCCCCCGGACAGCCCTTGGATCGGCGATCAGGCCCCCGCCACGGTCATTCGGGCCGGGCGCCTCCACCATCAGAGCTGCGCCTTCGAGCACACCCGCCTGACCGGAGGCTCGCGGCTCGACCTCCTGCCGAACCTGTCCAGCGGCCCCCCTTCGCTCCTCGCCGACGCGGTGGCATCGGTCCTGCGGGCAGGGGCCTCCGAGGTCGACCTCGTGCTCTGGCGGGCGGCCGGGAACCCCCGGCCTGACCTCCTCCACCCCGCCATCACAGAGCAGCTTCCCTCCTTCCTCGCCGATCATCGCGGCGCCATCCTGCTCTTCCCCGACCTCAAGCTCGCCCCGGCCGCGCAGAGCCAACGCCTCCTGGTGCTCATCGCGCGCCAGATCGCCGAGTCCTGCCAGATCGTCTGCCTGGACGCCCCGGACGAGCGGCCCGAGGCCCTGGTCGCCGCGCTCACCGGGGCTGACCTCGCCCTCTGCCGCTGGCGCGGAGACCCCGACGCCATGCTCGGACACGCCTGGCGCTCCGCGGCCGCCGTGATCGCCGGGCTCCTCAGCACCGACCGCGGACAGGCGCGCTCCCTGACCCACCGGCGCGCGCCGCTCCGGCCGCCGCGGGCAGGGGCCCTCGACCGGAAGGCCCAGCTCAACCCCTACCGCCGCGGCGACTTCGAGGAGCCATCCCCCGGCGAGACGGACGGGCTGGTCGACCTCCTCATCGATCCCGTCGACAACGTCGGGGTGGTGCGCTCAGAGCACAGCCTCCGGCGCCCCCGCGGCGAGTGGCCTCTCCCCGCCCTGCTCACCGTGAAACAGGTGCACCGGCGGGTGGCCGAGGCGGCCGACCGCTTCGTCTTCCGTTCGGTGACCACCCAAGAGGCCCTCAACCTGACGAGCGGCCTGCACATCGCGCTCCGGCCCTTCATGGAGCGCGGCCTCCTCGTGGGCGAGCGCGGTGTGGGCTCGCCCCACATCGAGGGGGCGGTGCTCCGGGACAGCACGGCGCCCGGGCTCGGCGCGACCATCAGCGGCTACCTTCGCCCCTGGATGCAGCGGGTCTCCATGCGGGTGATGGTGCGCGAGGGTGAGAAGCCGTCGCTGGTGGAGGCCTGATGTTCGGACCCCTGCTGAGCTCGATCGAGACCGAGGCCCAGGTGGGCTTCCTCTTTCACGTGATGATCGGCGTGAACCCCTTCGGGGTCTTCCGCTCGGTGAGCGGAATCGGCCGTCGGGTGGACGCCGAGGAGATCCGAGAGGGAGGGCGCAACCACTCGCCCCACATGCGGGTCGGGCACGCGAAGTACCAGGAGTGCAAGATCGAGTGGGGCCTCAGCTACAGCTCCGCCCTCTACGACTGGATCCACGCCGTGGAGGCCGGCTACGCCTACAAGCGGCAGGTCACGGTCGTCCAGTTCGACCGGACGTTCACGCCGCTGCGCATCTACATGCTCTGGGACGCTTGGCCCCTGTCCTGGGAGGGCGCTCGGCTCAACGCGAACGACAACGCCATCGACACCGAGGAGATCACCCTCGCTTACGAGGCGGTCACGCTCATCCCCGTCCCCACCGAGGTGAGCTGGACCCTCCCCATTCCCGACTCCACGATCCTCTTCGTCGCCACGCCCCCGCCGACGGAGTCGGAGGCGGTGGAATTCGAGCATGAGCAGGCCACACGGGACGCCGAGGCCTACGTGGAGAAGGAGTGGGAAGAGAGCGAGCCCGACGAGGCCCGCGACCCGATCTCCAGCCGAGAGGCCGAGGAGCCCACGGAGGCCGTGTGGGAGTCCACCGATCCCGAGGATCCTCGGGCCCCCGCCGCGAGCCGCGCCGCGGAGGCCGCCGCCGCACCCGCACCCGCGGCCACCGCGAGCCCCGACTACGGTGATGCCCAGGTCGGCCGCGCGACCTTCCCCACCATCGCCTTCTCTTCTGGCAACTTCTACACCCACGAGGCCCGGTCCGTGAAGCTCTCCGCCGGCGTCTTCCTCGAGCCCACCGAGTGGGAACCGCTCACCCTCGGGGGTGAGACATGAACGCGCTCCCCGTCTTGACGCCCCCCCGCTGCCGGAGCCGCCGCCATGGCTGATCCCATCGAGGTCGCGCTCAGCGCCGTCCAGTCCGCCGGCTTCATCGCCGCCCACCTCGTGGGCCCGGTCAAGGCGCAGCTCTACTGCGTGGACGACCCCGACCTCACGGTCGACCTCAAGTTCAACCCCTCATCGCTCCGCCTCGACCGCGCGAGCCACATGACGAACAACCCGGGCGACGTCTACAAGTCCTTCGAGACCGGCCGCGCCGGCGCGAACGACACCCTCACCTTCTCCACCTGGCTCGACGCCTCCCAGCCCCCGGCGGCGGTGATGCTCGCCGTGTCGCTGAACCCGTACACGGCCAACGTCATCGGGCAGAAGGCCTCCATCCTCAAAGACATGAAGGCGCTTCACGCGCTCTCGATCCCCCGCGAGGTCCCCGACTCCACCCCCGCCGGGCTGGTGCGCCCCCCGGTGCTGCTCTTCCTCTGGGAGGAATTCAAGTTCACCGGCATCATCCAGTCGCTGAGCATGGACGTGAAGCTCTTCGACGCCCTCGGCGCCCCGCGGCGGGCGAGCGTCGACATCACGATGGAGGGCCGCGCCTTCTACGCCACGAACGATCCCGACGCCTTCCTCGACGCCAGCGAAGACGCCGAGGCCTTCGCCGGCACGGGCGCCTTCGCCGGCGACACCAAGTACGGGCTCTCGACGAAGCTCCGCGCCACCGCCCTCCGCGTCGCGCTTCGGCTCGTCTGAATGATCTTCGCGGGCTGCGACGTGGGGATCAAGCTCGGCGGTGCCGCCCTCGCGGACACGCTGCTCAGCCGCTTGTCCCTGCTCGACTACGTCGAGTCCATCGACGAGCTCGACGCGCTCTCGCTGCGCTTCGACCTCCCGGCCTCGAGCGGCGCCGACCTCCTCGACCTCGTCGCCCCCGGCAAGACCTTCGACATCACCATCGAGGGGGAGCACGGCACGCTCACCGCCGCCGGAGACATCCTCGAGGCCGGGCTGAGCTTCGAGGCCAGCGGCTGGTGGTCCGTCCAGCTCCGCGGGCTCGAGGGTCTGCACCGCCTGCGCGGCGCTCAGACCCCCGCCGTCTGGACCGGCGCGCCCACGAGCTACCTCGGCACCATCGCGCGCCGGCACAGCCTCGGCGCGGACATCCAGGGCGTCGACGCCTACCCCGAGCAGGTGCTGCAGGCCGACGAGGACGACGCGCACTTCGTCAAGCGCCTCGGCCTCGCCTGGAATTACAGCGCCCGGGTCAAGGGCGGGAAGCTGGTGTTCGCGCGCCGCCATGTCGCGGCCGGCACCAAGCTCAGCCTCACGATGCACGACGTTCAAGGGCTCCGGCTCGACACCTCGCTCTACGACACCCTCACGAAGGTGACCGTCAGCGCCGACGACCCCACCAAGGGTGAGCTCGTCCAGTCGAGCGCCGAGAAGGTGAAGCTCAAGAAGATCTCGGGGGGCGACGACGCCGCCACGCTCCGGACGAAGGCCTTCGGGGCCCGGGCCGAGGTGATCCATAACGGGATGGCCACCACCGTCTCCCTGGCCGAGGCCCTCGCGGTCGCGCGCCTCCAAGAGGCGGCCGAGACCCTCGTGACCGGTCGGGTGCGGGCCATGGGCCGCCTCGACGCCGTCAGCGGCGCCCTCTTCGAGATCACCGACGCGCCCTGGCCCGTCACCGGCCCCTTCCTGATGCGCCAGGTGCGCCACCTCATCGATCCGGACGGCTGCGCCACCGAGATCGACCTCCTCTCCGACTCGCTGCCCACCCCGTAGTTCGACCAGCCGACGAGACCGCGCCCGTGAGCTCCTCCATCCTGCACCCGGCCTGCCCCATCGGCGTCCCGCGTCCCCGACAGTCGGGCCTGGAGGCCCTTGAGACGCGCCTGCGCCTCGTGCTGGAGACCCGCCCGGGGCAGCTCCCCTGGCGCCCGGAGTTTGGCTGTGACCTCGCCAGCCTTCAGGGGGAGCCCGCCACCACCGCCAACCTCTCGCGGGCCTCCTTCGTCGTCGAGCAGGCGCTCCAACGCTGGCTCCCCGACGTGCGGGTGCTGCGCTGCCAGGTGACGAGCGAGCTCCTGCCGTCACCCCACGCCCGCGACCCCTCCACCCCGCCCGGCGAGGGTGCGCTGCTCTCGCTCGGCGTCCACGCCGAGCTGCGGGTGGAGCTCGACCTCGTCTCCCCCCAGGGCGCCCTCCACGTCTCCACCGCTCTGCAGCCCTGAGGCCCCCGTTGCGCGTCTCGCCCCCTCCGAGCCTCCGCCTTCGCGCCGACGCCCTGCTCGCCGATGTCCTCGCGCGCCTCGCCACGCGTCTGCCCGGGCAGGCGGCGGACCCCACCGACCCCGGCTGGCTGCTCCTGGAGCAAGCCGCCTGGATGGTCGAGCAGCTCAGCGCCAGCCTCGACGACTACCCGATGGCCGTCGTCCAGCAGCTCCTCCACATCATGGGGGCGGAGCTCCGCCCCGCCCTGCCGGCCCTCGGGGTCGCCTGCGTCTCCGCCGAGCGCGGCGGGGTGCTCGACGCGGCCGCCGATCGGCCGAGCCCGCTCCGCCTCTTCGCGCCACAGACCGAGGACCGCGACCAGCTCGAGTTCGCCCCCGTCGAGCGCGGGGTCTCTCTCCGCCGAATGCGCCTGCTCTCGCTGTCGAACCTGCGCGGCGGCGAGCTCTTCCGCCACGCCCCGCCTGCGGAGCCGGACACCGTCTGCCTCTGGGCCCGCAGCCCCGAGCCGAGCACCCTCTTCCGCGACGAGCGAGTGCTGCTGCGCTTCGTCGCCGCCGACCCCGCCGCCCTCCGCGCCCTGCTCGAGACCGCCATCGCCGCCCTGCAGCGCCAGCGGGTCGGCTGGCTGCAGCTCCAGGTGGAGGAGGTGGGCGCCCGCACCCTCACCCTGGCGGCGCGGATCGACCCCATCGGCGCGCTGACGGCCAGCAGCCCGACCGGCCGCAGCCAGGCGACCGAGATGTCCGTCTCCTGGGGACCGCTCGACGACAGCACCTGGACCCCGCCCCTCCGCCTCAACGACCACCCGGCCCTCCCCCTCCGCCTCCGGGGCCGACGGCCCCTGCCGGGCTTCGAGGAGTCGACCCTCGTCCTCCCGCCGCTCCCCCCGGGGCTCCCCTTCGAGGCCCTCTTCGCCACCCGGGCGGCCCCCGCCCCCACCGCCGTCTGCCTCGCGATCTGGACCACCCTCACCCGCCTCGAGACCCGCCTCCTCGAGTACCGGCCCACCCTCCAGCGCCGCTATGCGGCCGCCGAGCCCGCGGAGCCCGTCTGGGTGGGCGCCGCCATCGACGGTGAGCTCTGGGCCCACCTCCCCGCCGAGGCCACCCTCGCCCACCTCCGCTTCGGGGACACCGGCGCGAACCAAAGCCGCGTGGGCGTCATCCTCCAAGGCACCGACGCCGACGCCGTCCTCGACATCAAGGTCTACGCCGAAGACCGCAGCGGGCAGCTCAGCGCGGATCCCCTCCCGGCCCGCACGGCCTTCCGGCTCCCCTGCCCATCCCCCGACGCCGCCCGTGGGCTCGACCTCCTCGTCGCCCTCGACGTCGAGGCCCCCCCGACGACCGCCGGCCTGCTCGTCGTGCTGGCTGGCCACGCGGCCGCCGTGGTGCAGAACCCGCTGCTGGTCATCCAAGCCCCCGCGGTGCGCGACGGGCGCACCGCGCGCATCGCCCGCACCGTGCCCGAGGCGATGACCCTCCTCCACCCCGACGTCATCGGCCCTGCGGTGCGAGCGGCCCTCGCGGCCCAACGCCTCCCCGCCGAGACGCGGGCCCTGGTTTCGGCCTTCCCCATCGCCCGCTTCACCCACAGCAGCGGGCCGCCGATCCTCGACTTCGCGGGCGTCAGCCTCGACTCCACCCAGGGCGAGCTCCTCCTCAACGGTCGGGACGGGGCCGGCCAGCAGCGCGAGCTGCGGCAAGGCGACGCGGTCACCCTCGACTGGTACCGGAGGACCGACGGCGCACGCGGCAACATCCCCGCAGGCGCGCTGCGTAACGCCGAGATCGAGCTCAGCGCCGGGCCCCTCGTCGGCCGCGCCACGAACCCCCTCGCGACCTGGTTCGGGGTCGACCGCGAGTCCGACAGCGCCGTGATGGCGCGCCTCTTCGGCCCCCCGGACGGCGTGCCTGTCCTGCCCGCCGACTTCGAGCGCCTCTTCCGCGCCGAGCTTGGCCCGCGCGCCGCCGGCTGGATCCTGCGGGTCTGGACCTACGCCGAGCGCAGCCTGCAAGAGACGGCCCTCTGGCCGATCCCCCCGCTCGGCCAGCCCGACGACGCCGAGGTGCTGGCCCTCCGCGTCGACCTCGAGGCCGCCGGCCCCGAGATCCTGCTCGTGGTGGTCGGCCCGACCGAGGGCCACCTCAGCGCCGCCGAGCTGGACTGGGCCCGCCACGCCATCCGCGGGGCCTGCGCGCGAGTGGCCGACCGCATCCCCACCGTGCGCGACGCGCTGGTGGGCCGCTGCTACCCCCTCCGCTACGCCCGCCGCGGGCCGGACGAGGCCGCCCCGAGCACCCCCTGCTGGGCCGTGGAGGGCCTGCGCGGGAGGCTCACCGACGTCGATGGGCGGCAGGCGGCCCCGCCGCGGGGGCTGCTGCTCAACGCCACCGTCGTCGCCGTGGAGCATCGATGACCACGCTGACCCGCGCGCCGCAGCTCGAGTGGAGCCACCGCTCCGCCCGCGGGGAGCTCCCGGACCTCGGCTGGGTAGACGCCACCGTCGAGGTCCATCGCAGCCTGTACCGCGCGGTGGCGGGTGAGGACGCGCCGCTGCGCTTCCAGTCCATCCCCTACTCCCTCTTCGCGCCCCCGCTGATGACCGAGGCGGCGGCGGAGGCCCAGACGGCCGGGCGGGCCACGCTCCAGGAGGCCCTGCTCCTCCTCTACGCCCGCCCCGAGTGGATCATCGCCAACCGCGGCCGCTTATGGACGCCGACCACGCCCATCCCGGCCGTGCTCATCCGCCTCTGCGCGGCCTACGGCGTCGCGCCCGAGCTGCACCGGGCCGACCCTGAGGTCCTGCTCCGCCTCGTCGCCTTGCTGCCGAGCTGGTTCCCCCGCCGCGGCAGCCTGCCCGCCGCCCGACAGGTGCTCGAGGCCGCCCGGCTCGAGGCCGAAGGCGCGGCCCACGCAGCAGAGGCGCCCGACCTTCGGGGCGAGATCCTCTGCTGCCACAGCGCCGCCTGGTGGGAGGCCCGCGCCGCCAAGGGGGCCCGCCCTGCCCTGCGCATCCAGGCCGGCCTCGTGCTCTTCCAGCCCCCGTCCGGGGGGTGGCCGCTGCGCAAGGAAGACGTGGCCCTGCCCATCGCCACCGCCGCCGCCGGCCTCCTCTCCCGACTCACCCCTCCCTGGGCGGTCCTCCGCCCCACCCTCCCCGCTGAGGCCTCACCGTGATCGCCGCCGACATCTTCCACCCCGTCGAGGGGGCCGTGCTCGATCTCGAGAGCCTGAGCGCGCTCTCGGGCATGATCGGCCGCGTCTGGGACATCACGCTGCGGCGGACCCAGCACCGCAGCCTCATCCTCGAGGGCCTCGAGCTCGAGGGGGACTGGGCCCCCGCCGGGCCCCCTGGCACCGTGCGCCCCGAAGCGCGCTCCACGGAGGCCGTGCTCTCACCGGGCACCGCCCTCGTGCGCACCGAGGACGGCCGCTCCCTGCCCGTCGAAGTGCGGCAGCCGATGCGCATCCCCTGGCCCACCTCCTCGGGCCCCGCGGGCCGTGGTGTGCTCGTGCTCGTCGCCCGGCCCACCGCCGCGACGTCCGGCTCCGGCCTGCGCGTGGCCCGCCAAAAGGTGAACATCGAGGTCGGCTTCGTACGCCAGGAGCAGGCCGAGGTCCCCTGGCTGCTCCCGGTCGCCCAGCCCGTCGGCAACAGCCGCGACTGGATCCTCGACCTCGCCCGGGTCTTCGAGCCCGAGCACCCCGCGATCGAGCTCCTGCTCAAGCGCCTGGACCTCCTCGACCAGACGATCTGGCGCGCTGAGCCCGAGGGCTCCGTCTGGGACCGCCAGGTGCTCGGCCGGAACTGGGTGCGCTACCAGACGGTCGCCGCCGCGGCGCTCCAGGCGGCGCGGATGACGCTCCGCACCCAGGCCCTCACCACCCGCGAGCGGGTGCGGCTGGTGGGCGCCCTCTTCGACCAGCTTCATGGATCGGTCCAGCGGGCGGCCAACGAGCTCCTCCAGGGCATCGGCCGCCCGGACGCCGCCGGCCCCTACGCCGAGGTGGCCCGCCGCCTGGAGGAGAGCGCGTGAGCTCGAGCCCGCTCCAGGCCGTCGGAGGTCAACAGTCGCGTGAGGCGGTGGTGGAGGTCTGTGTGCCTCTGCTCGCCGCCGGGCTCGGCTGGTACCTCGTGCACGACCAGCTCGGCGAGCTCGTCCCCGGCGCCCCCTTCACCGACGAGGAGCGCCTCTGCTTGCTCGCCGCGACCATGGTGTTGACCGGCTGGGCCGTGGCGCGGCAGCTCGTCCTCTACGGGCGGCGGGCCCCGCGCTCCACCGTGGGCCTGTCGATCGCCTTCTCGGCGGCCGCCCTCCTCACCGCCAGCAAGGTGACCGCCGGCCAGCTCGAGGGGGACTGCTCCGATCAGGGCGGCGTGCTCGCCGACGTCGCCCCCACCGAGAAGGATCCTCCTCCCCGCGTCGAGCTCGCCTGTCAGGTGGGCGCGGTGCCCGGCAACGCCTACCTCCCCGGCCGCCTGCTCCGCCCCGCCTGGGACGGGGGGCTCACCCCCGCCGAGTGGGCCGCCCTCCTCCTCGCGGCCGGCGTCGGGGCCGTCGGTCTGCGCGACCGGCGCCTGCTCCGCACCCGTGTCCCGGCGATGGTCTTCAACGACCTCCCCCTCGCCGCCGCCGCGGGTGCCTCGGGCGCCCTCGGCACCCCCGGTGTGACCGGCGCCCGCGTCGTGGCCTGCGCGAACCTCACCCTCTGGGGGGAGCTCTGCGGGCAGCTCTACTCGGCCGACAAGGCCTTCTTGCCCGGCGAGTGGTGCCTGCGCTGCTGCCAGGTCTTCCGCCCGATCGATCGAGAGGTCACCTTCAAGGTCGTCAGCCTCTTCAGCGCCGACATCGACGTGCTGAACGGGCTCGAGCGCATGGACACCGTCTCCTGGCCTCAGGGCGAGCCGATGCCCGCCGACGCTCGGCTGAGCGGGCAAGAGCGCTGGGCGCAGCTCGGCACCATCACGATGCCGGACACGGTCAGCGTGGCCCAGCTCCTCTCCTTCGTGCACGGCGAGCTCGACACCTGGTCGGGCGAGGTCACCGACGAGCAGAAGGCACCCTTTGTGCTGGCGAAGGCCCGCGCCAGCCGCATCCACGCCTGGATCTGGTCGGGCTCCCTCGCCCACCGCCTCACCTACGCCCGGCCGACCCTGCGCACCCGCCTGGGCATCGGCCCCACCCGCCTCCGCGACCTGGGCCTCGATCCCGGCGAGGAGCTCTGGCTTCAGCTCGACATCGGGCTCTTGCCGCTGGAGCTCCGCCTCGGCTTCCGCCGCAGCTTCCTCGACCCCACCCGCGCGCCGGTCGTCCAGAACACGCGCCAGAACCTCTGGATCCCCGTGGCGCCCCCACGCCTGGCCCCCGATCGGGAGGGGCTTTGGGTGCCTCGGCTCGAGGGGGACGCCCTCCGCACCTGGCTGTCGACCGAGCAGCGGCGCGCCAAGGATCGACCGGGGAGCACCACGCCGCTCCCCCACCGCGGCGCCGGCGACACCCGCCTGGGCGCGCCCCCCTCCGGGCCGATGGACTTCGTCCGCAGGCCCATCATCGAGGAGACGGGCGAGCTGGAGGCCAGCCCCTGGCCCGGCACCTCGATCAGCGAGTGGAAGTGGATGGAGGCCGAGCAGGTCGAGCTCCTGCGGAGGGAGTGCCTCGTGCTGGTCGACAACGGAGGGTCCCGATGATGCGGCGCGACACCGAAAGGCGGGCCGCCACGAGCGCGGCGTTGGCCGTGCTGCTCTTCGGTGTGGGGATCGCCTACGGCGCGGGCGGGCTCTCGGTGAGCACCGCGATCACCACGCAGACCGTGGCGGCCGGCGGAAGCCTGACCATCACGGGGGCGGCCACCACCACAGGCACCTGCAACACGGCCACCCTCGCTTACACCTGGGACACCGACCTCGACGGCGTCTTCGAGGGGAGCGGCGCCAGCGTCACCTACTCGGCGGCGGGCGCCGACGGCCCGGCCACCGACACCATCCGGGTCCAGGTCGCCGACACCGCCTCCACCCCCTGCGCCGCCGCCGCGACCGCCACGATCACCATCACCATCACCAACGTCGCGCCGGTGCTCACGGCCTCCACCGTGCCGAGCGCGCTCACCGAGGGCCAGACCGGCACCTACAGCGCCACGGCGACCGACCCCGAGGGGACCCTCGACCCCTTGAGCTACGCCTGGACCTTCGGCGACGCTGGCACGGGCACCGGCGCCTCGACCACGCACAGCTACGCCGATGAGGGCACCTACACCGTCAACCTCACCGTGTCCGACAGCGACGGCGGATCAGCGGTGCTCAGCCCCGCCGCCACGGTCACCGTGACCAACGCCGACCCCATCATCTCGAGCACCACGGGCACCGCCAGCGGGGCCGAGGGGGCGACGCTCAGCTACGCCTGCGTCGCCACCGACCCCGGCGCCTCCGACACGCTCTCTTACGTCTGGACCTTCTCCGACACCTCGAGCACCGCGACCGGCGCCACCACCACCCACGCCTGGCGCGACAACGGGACCCAGACCGCCCAGTGCACCGTGACGGACGGCGACGGCGGCTCAGACTCGGGCACGGCCACCTCCACCATCTCCAATGTCGCGCCCACCCTCTCCTCCACCACGCTGCCCACCACCGGCGACGAGGGCAGCAGCCTCGCCTTCACGGTCACCGCCGCCGACGTCGGCGTCGCCGACACCTTCACCTACCTCTGGGCCTTCGGGGACAGCTCCAGCGCCACCACCCAGTCCCCGACCCACGCCTACACCGACGAGGGCACCTACACGATCGGCCTGACCGTCACCGACGACGACGGCGGCACGGTGACCACGTCGGGCAGCGTCGTCATCAGCAACCTCGCCCCCACCGCCACCGCCAGCGGCGCTGGCACCGCGACCGAGGGCGGCTCGGTCACCTACACCTGCGTAGGCTCCGACCCCGGCTCCGACACCCTCAGCTACTCCTGGGCCTTCAGCGACGGCGGGACCGGCACCGGCAGCCCCCTCGCCCACACCTGGGCCAGCCAGGGGACAAAGACGGCCACCTGCACAACGTCGGACGGGGACGGCGGCACCGACACCGACGCCGTCACCACGGTGGTGAGCAACGGCGCGCCGGTGATCTCCGCCGCCACCATCCCGAGCACCGGCGTCGAGGGCACCGCGGTCTCGGTCAGCGTCACGGCCGCCGACCCCGGCGGTGACCCTCTCACCTACGCCTGGACCTTCGGCGACGGCGCCACCGCCACCACCGCCGCCGCCACCCACGCCTACGCCGACAATGGCACCTACACCATCCGCCTGACCGTCACCGACGACGCGAGCGCCACCGACACCGACTCGGGCACCGTCACCATCTCCAACGCCGCCCCCGCGGTCACCGCGAGCGGCGCCTCCACCGGCAGCGAGGGCGTGGCGATCACGTACACCTGCGTGGGCTCCGACCCCGGCAGCGCCGACACCCTCACCTACCGCTGGACCTTCTCGGACGGCACGACCGCCGCCACCGCCACCGCCAGCCACACCTGGGCCACCGCTGGCACGAAGACCGCCACCTGCACCGTCACCGACGATGACGGCAGCTCCGGCACAGGCTCCGTCACCACCGTCATCAGCGCGGTGGCGCCCACCATCTCGGCCCTCACGGTGCCCACCACGGGCTTCGAGGGCGGCGGCCTCTCCTTCTCGGCCACCGCCGTGGGCTCCGACCCCACCGAGTCCTTCAGCTACGCCTGGAGCTTCGGCGACGGAGGCACCGCCACCACCGCCGCGGCCAGCCACACCTACGTCGACAACGCCACCTACACCGTCCAGGTCACGGCCACCGACTCCGACGGCCTCTCCGTCACCCAGTCCCGCAGCCTCACCGTCGGCAACGTCGCCCCGACCGCCACCATCACGACCGGGGCCAGCGCGGCCGAGGGCACGGCGGTCTCGCTCACCTGCACGGGCAACGACCCCGGCACCGCCGACACCTTCACCTACGCCTGGACCTTCGGCGACGGCGCCACCGCCACTGGCGCCTCGGCCAGCCACGCCTACGCCGACAACGGCAGCTACACCGTCACCTGCACCATCACCGACGACGACGGCGGCGCCGGCAGCGGGACCCGCACCGCCACCATCTCCAACGTCGACCCCACCCTGAGCGGCACCCCCGGCGCCGCGGCCAGCGACGCCGCCGCCTACTCCTTCACCCCCACGGTCACCGATCCCGGCACCGCCGACACCCAGAGCTTTACGCTCACCGGCCTGCCCGCCGCCGCCACCGTGAGCAGCGCCGGGGTGGTCAGCTGGTCCCCGACCTACGCCGACGCCGGCACCTACTCCGTCACGCTCGGCGTGCAGGATGACGACGGCGGCGCCGACAGCTTGAGCTGGACCCTCACCGTCTCCTACGTCGACACCGACGGTGACGGCCTCTCCGACGCCGAGGAGCTGAGCCTCGGCACCGACCCCACCCTGAGCGACTCCGACGGCGACACGCTCACCGATCTCGAGGAGGTCGACCTCTACGGCACCGATCCGCGGGACCGCTTCTCGGACTCCGACGGCCTCGACGACGCCGCCGAGCTCGCCCTCGGCCTCGACCCCACCGACGGCGACATGGACGACGACGGGCTCACCGACGACGTCGAGATCAGCCTCTCCACCGTCCCCACGGCCTGCGACACCGACGGCGACGGCCTCGCCGACGGTCTCGAGGAGGGCCTCGCCGCCCCCGACGCCGACACGGACCTCGGCGCCGCCTGCTTCACCGCCGACAGCGACCCGAGCCAGACCTCCGACCCCCTCCTGGCCGACACCGACGGCGACAACCTCGACGACGGCGACGAAGACAGCGACCAGGACGGCGAGCTCGACCCCACCGAGACCGACCCCCTCCTCCCCGACACCGACGCCGACAGCCTCGACGACGACCAGGAGCGCACGCTCGGCACCGACGGCCGCGACGCTGACAGCGACGAGGACGGGCTCACCGACGGGGCGGAGGCCCGCAGCCTCGGCACCGACCCCCTCGGCTGCGACACGGACGGCGACGGCCTCACCGACGGCCTCGAGCGGGGGGTGAGCCTGACGACCGCCCCGGCCGACACCTTGACCAGCAGCGCCTGCTTCCAGTCTGACCAAGACACCGCCACACGCACCGACCCCCTCGACAGCGACAGCGACGACGACAGCCTCGAAGAGGGCGTCGAGGACGCGGACGGTGACGGCGCGGTCGACGCCGACGAGCCGGACCCCGGCCTCGCCGACACCGACGGCGACCTCGTCCCCGACGGAGAGGAGACCGACTGGGACCAGGACACCGACGGCGACGGCGACATCAACGCCCTCGACACCGACGCCGACGACGACGGGCTCGCCGACGGCCTCGAGGTCGCGGTGGGGCCCCGCACGCCGACGGGCGACGACGCCGACGGCCTCCTCACCGCTCCGCTCGACACTGACGCCGACGGGCTCGACGACATGGTCGACGACAACGACGACGCCGACAGCGCGCCCACCGCCGACGAGGACCCCACCCTCGACACCGACGGCGACGGGCTCGTCGACTACCTCGACCCCGACGACGACGACGACGGCTTCAAGGCCTCGGACTGCGGCCGCCTCGACCCCACCATCTACCCCGGGGCCACCGAGGTCATCGTCGACGGCATCGACCAGGACTGCGACGGCGGCGATGTCTGCTACGTCGACGCCGACGGGGACGGCTACTACGTCGAGGCCGAGACGGTCGCCTCCCCCAACACCATCTGCGGAGACGACCTCGGCGAGGCGCGAGCCGGGGACGTCGATGGCGACGGCGACGCCGACCTCGGACAGGACCGCGACGCCGACGGCGTGCTCGACTACGGCACCAGCACCGACGGCGTGTCGGTCGACCTCCCGAGCGACTGCGACGACACGGACCCCGCCATCCACCCCGAGGCCGGCGACGCCTGCGAGGACTATGGCACCACGCAGATCGACACCGACTGCGACGGCGACGCCAACACCGTGAGCCGCTGGGACGACGCGGGCACCCCCACCGACTTGAGCGACGACGTCTACGTGACCGAGGCCGTCACCACTGACGCCTTCCCCTTCTACGAGGACAAGGACTACGACGGCTTCGGCGACGAAGACGCCGAGCCCATCTTCCCCTGCGAGCCCCCCACGGCGCTCACCGACGCCGAGAAGGAGGCGGGCGTCATCGCCTACGTGCCCTCCAGCGGCGACTGCGACGACGAGAACGCCTACGTCTACCCGGGGGCCGACGAGGTCTGTAACGGCCTCGACGAGGACTGCGACGACATCGCAGACGAGCCCGAAGACCTCGGCGAGACCAGCGGCTGCGCCCTCTCCTACAGCGACCACGACCTCGACGGCTACGGCTCCGACCTCGCCGAGGATCAGCTCTGCCTCTGCTTCGACGGCGTGCCCACCGAGTCCGACGCCTGCCCAGAGGGCGACTACGAGCTCACCGCCGACGGCACCTGCTACACCGACCACGCCGGCGACTGCTACGACTACGACGCGCACATCTACGAGGGCGCCGTCGAGCGCATGGACGGCGACGACAACAACTGTGACGGCCTCATCGCCTCGGTCGAGCTCGACTGCGACGACGACGGCAGCCTGCCCCTTCGCGCCTCCGAGATCGGCCTCGGTGACGAAGACGCGGTGACCCGCGAGAGCCTCGGCCTCACCGGGGCCTGCGTGGAGGGGGCCGAGATCGAGCTCGAGTGCTGGGGGCTGCCTGTGCGCCTCACCTGCAACACCGACGAGCTGTGGTCGGCCAACCGCAACGACGAGGGCGTGATCGACCGCTTCAGCGGTGGCAGCCGCGTCTACGCCTCGGGCCG
Organism: Myxococcota bacterium; assembly: GCA_044344255.1. Lineage (GTDB taxonomy): Bacteria > Myxococcota_A > UBA796 > UBA796 > UBA2385 > JBIJDH01. The sequence goes on along the minus strand of JBIJDH010000007.1, from coordinate 25,561 downwards.
CAGCACCTTCACCGCCGGGGACTGCGACGACCAGTGCGCGGCCCGCCGCCCCTGGGCCACCGAGACCTGCGACGGCCGCGACAACGACTGCGACATGGGCTCACGGGTGGTCGACGACGACGGCGACGGCCTGATCAACCAGATCGAGGTCGACGCGGACCGCCCCGGTCGCATCTCCCCCGAGGAGCTCGATCTCGACGGGGACGGCTACGTCTCCTGCGCCAGCGTGCCGACCGAGGACCAGACGGTGGTGACCTACGCCTCCTGCTCCACCACCGTGCTCGACAACGCGCTGTTCGCCGACTGCAACGACCTCTGCGCCCTCTCGAGCCCCGTCGCCGAGGAGGAGCGCTGCGACGGCTTCCTCGACATCTGCGACGGCGCCCCCGAGGGGAGCGACCAGGACGAGGACGGCCACGGCACCTGCGGCCTCGGCGGGACCGAAGAGGGGAGCGCCCTCGCCGAGGACGTCTACGCCCTCGTCTGGTACACCGAGGGGGTGGCCTTCGGGCTCGAGGGCAGCGACAAGACGCTCGAGGAGCTGATCATCGACGGGGGGCCCATCCAGTCCGACCCGCCCGGCGGCGAAGGCGAGATCATCCCCTTGCTCCTCCCCCGGCCCGAAGCGGCCCTCTGCGACGCCCCCCTCGACGCCGCCCTCACCGAGAAGATCGGCCAGGACGCGCTCCTCGCCGCCCAGGAGGCCCTGGTGAAGGGCGAGCTGGCCGACGCGGTCGAGCCCCTGCTCGCGCTCTGCATCGAGGCCCAGCAGGACGATCGGGCCCGCGCCGCCGGCCGCTGCGGCGTCGTGCGCCTCAGCCTGACCGACACCGCCGACGACGCGCTGCTCGACGAAGAGACCCTCGAGGCCCTCGGGCAGGCCGAATGCGGACAGCACCCCGAGCAGCAGACCTGGCGCACGGTCTGGTCACGCGAGCGGGTCCTCGCCTCCCGCCGCCTGGTCCAGGAGTGGGAGTGTTACCGCTCGGCCGGCACCTTCGGCTGCGGAGACCTCAAGGCCCCCGTCGGCTGGGTCGACGCCGACGGCCCCACACCGGGCGGCGCCTTCAACCACCGCGTCCCCGACGAGCTCCTCGTCGATCCCGAGTGGTGGACCGAGCTCGGGCGCTTCTCCCCGGCCGCGGTCTCGACGGGCATCCTCTACGGCTGCTGGGACCCGGTCGAGGTCGACGCCCGCGAGGGGCAGACCGTGGGCGGCGACTGTTCGGACAGCCAGGACGGCGCCAACCGCGAGCAGCCCGAGGGCCCCGGCGACCTGATGGCCCTCTACAGCCCCGAGCTCGCCGAGCTGGCCTCCTGCGACCGCTGCCTCGACGGGATCGACAACAACTGCGACGGGACCCTCGACTGCGCCGACCCCACCTGCGCCTCCTGCTTCGTCGGGCAGGGTCGGGGTTGCGCGGACGCGGACTCACCCTGCGCCCAAGCCGGCTGCGCCGCCACCCCTCGCGGCCCCCTGCTGCCGACGGGCGCGGCGGTGCTCGGGCTGAGCCTCTTCGCCGCCGGCCTCCGCCGCAGGAGGCGCTGAGCCGTGCGCCTCACCGGTCCCTTCGCCTTCGACCTCCAGGTGCCCGAGGTCGGCGCCCGCGCCGCCCTCGCGGCCTGCCGGGCCACACCCCGCGGCGCGGCGCCGCCGGAGGGGGACGGCCGCGCCCCGGGCCTCTACCTGATCCACGTCGAAGCCTCGGCCCGCTGGCAGCTCCTGGGCTTCTGGGTCGTCGCCGGCACCGACTGGCTGACGGAGGGGCCGGGCCCCACCCCCGACCGCCTGCCCCCGCTGGCAGCAGCCCTGCTCGAGATCCTGGTCGAGGGCCTCTGGTGGCGGGAGCTCGACGTGGCGGCCCGGCGCGCCAACGTCTGGCGGCCGCTGATCGTGATCGAGTGGTCCCCCCGCCTCGCCGTCCGCAGCGCCCTGCCACCCCCCGGGGTCGCCGCCGTGGAGGGCGGCCAGCACCGCGACGAAGAAGAGGACGGGCAGTGGCTCGAGCTCGGCGGCGGGCCCGACACCGCGCTCCGGCCCCGCCCGGCGCGGGTCACCGAGGATGACGCGCTCTCTCCGCGCCGATCGTTACTCTGCCTCGTCCGCGGGCGGCTCGAGCAGCGGGGCAGCGCGCACACGGGCTCCTACGCCCTCCTCCCGCCCGAGCGCCTCGTCCCAGATGGCCTGCCGATCCCGATGAGCGAGTGGGGGGCCTCCTTACCCGAAGGGTCGGCCCTCCCCCCCTCCGATGACCGCCTCGGCCCCCCCCTCGAGCTCCCCCGCGGGGGCGTCGGCTACCCGATCAGCGGTTGGCTGCTCCGCGACCTCGAGCCCTGGCCGCTGCGCGCCCGCGACGTCCAGCCGGGCGCCCTGCCCCCCCGCGACGTGCGCTCGGAGGTGCTCACCCGAATCGCCCAGTCGATGCTGCTGACGCTGCTCGTCTCGCTCCCGACGCTGGCCCTGGCCCTCACCGTGCGGGCCGTCGGCAGCCCGCGCGAGACCTCCGCCCCGGAGGCCAAGACCATCGACCCCCAGCCGGCGATCTCCGTCTGCTCGACCCACCACGCCCGCTACGTCGAGCAGCTCCGCTGCCAGATCGAGGCCCTCGCCGCGGGCGTCGACCCCGAGGTGCCGGTCTGCGGCGAGCCGAACGCCCGCGCCTTCGAGCCGCTGGCCACCCGCGACCTCCAGCCCGCCTGGTGCGGCCTGCTCGACCGCAGCCGGGACGGCAACGAGCTCAACGCCCGCCGCAACCGGGTGGACCACCTCGTCTCCTGGTCCACCTTCGCCGCGACGCAGGCCTGCTTCAACGTGCTCGGCCAGCCCGAGCCCTACCTGCTCGACGGCGCCCCCGGCCAGGCGCTGCGCGCCATCGGAAACCCGGAGAGCTTCCTCGACGACGCCGAGCTGCGCATCCAGCCGCTGAGCGAGCTCGTGATGAACCTCGACGCGAGCTGCGAGGCGATGCGGGCGCCCCTCGAGGCCCGCGTCGAGGGGGCCATCTTCGCCACCCACATCGGCGGCGACGGCCCCGAGTCGGGCCCGCTGCGGGAGCGCCTGCTGGAGGTCGGCCTCGCCGAGGAGGGGGAGCTCGAGGCCCGCTGCTTCCGCGAGGGGGCCGCGTTCGGCCCGGACACCGTCGGCTTCGCCCCCCTCTGCGGGGAGGTGCCGCTCCTCCCCCCGGAGCGCGCCGCCGAGGACTGGATGGCCGTGGCCGATCCCACCCCCGCCGACCCCGACCCCGGCCCCTCCGCCGTCGACGCCTACGCCGACTCCCGCTTCCCTCCCGGCCTCCGCGCGCCCCCCTCCGACCCCCTCTGGCGCTGCCACCTGGAGCTGCGCGAGGCCCGAGACCGCGGCGCCACCCGCGCCCTGTGGGACGTCGTGATCGAGGACCCGAGCGGCTACAGCGTCGACTCCGGGGCCATCACCCGCCAGCTCGCCCTCGACGCCCTCCTTGGCGCCTCGCGGGCCTCCGCGACCGACGACCCCTGCTGGGCGGTCATCACCCGGCGCCTCCAGGCCTACACCCCCGTCCACCCCTTGCAGGGCGATGTGCAGACGGACAGCGCCTGGTCCGAAGAGCAGCAGATCTGCGGGCAGGTCTGCGCCGCGGCTTACCGCGTCACCCCCGGCGCGCCGGGCTGGATCACCCCTCAGTCCGACCTCGACGAGTGTGTCGACCAGAGCTCGCCGGCCCTCAAGCGCCCCCCGGTAGACGGCGTGGGGATCCGCGACCGGCTCTGGATCCCCTGGTTCGGCGCCGAGGGGCAAAGGAGGCCCGAGCGCTCCGACGTCTGCGCCTACAACCTGCTCGCCCAGGGCCTGCTGCCGCCGCCCGAGGGGGGGCTGCTGCCGGGCGCCCTCACCGGCGTCGCCTGGGCGGGTGAGACCAGCCTCGGCAGCCGCATCGCCGGCGGTAAGGAGGGCGCCGCCGTGATCGCCGCCGAGAACCTCGCGACCTACGGGAGGAGCCGGAGCCGGGAGTCCTGCGGACACGTGGCCACCCAGTGCTTCACCGGCCTGCTGCTCGACTTGACCGAGCAGCGCCCACCCCTCGACCCCTACCTCTGGCCCCAGACCTGGAGCGCCTCGGTCTCACGCCTGCTCGATCCTCAAACCCAGGGGCGCAGGCCGATCAGCCCCTGGTGTAAGGAGATCCTGCCCTACCTCAAGCCCGACGGCGTCTTGCCGGAGGGCCAGTTCGACTACCCCTGCGCGAAGGGGGTCGAGGAGGCTCGCCAGCGGCTCGGCGCCAGCATCCACACCATCGCGACCGCAGGGGAGGAGCCATGAGGGGCCTCCTCCGTCGCCTCGAGGACCGCTTCACCGAGGTCCTCGATCTGGTCGTGCTGGTCGTGATCCTCGCGGTGCTCCAGCCGCTGGTGCCACCGGGCTCGGTCTTCGCACGCCCCGACCTCGGGCCTTGGCTCGCCCTGTCGATGTCGCTGGCGGCCCTGCTCCGCGGCCGCGGCCTCGACCCCGGGCGCCACCCCGCCCTCCGCCCGCGCTCGAGCCTGATCGGGGTGCTGACGCTGCGCCTGTCGATGGCGGTGGTGCCCTGGATCCTCTTGCTGATCTTCGATGCCATGCGCGGCTTCGACCAGGAGCACCTGCCCCTGCTCGGCGGCCTCATCCTGGGCGCGGCGGTCACCCGCTGGCTCGCCCGGCACGAGGGGGAGACGGCCTGGGACCCGCCGGGGGCGAGCGGCGCCGCGATCTGGATCGGCGGGCTCCTGCTCTCGATGGTCTGCGCCGCGATCCTCGGCCTGCTCAGCCTGCAGCTCCGGGGCTGGGTGCGGCCGCAGTTCGTCGTTCCGCTGCTGCTCGGACTGCAATTCTACTCGGTGGGCCTCGCCGGCAGCGTGCCCGCCCACGCTCGCCAGCGGCTCGCCGCCGGCCGACGGGACGGCAAGCGCCCGAACGTCATCCCCTTCGACGCCGTTCTGGCGCTCTTCGGGCCCTCGCTCGGCTACTTCGGCGTGCTGCTCACCTACGCCGCGCTCTCCGACCAGACGGTGGGCTTCGCCGAGGCCTGGGTCGGCGCCCTCTTCGTGGCCGCCTGGGCGGGGATCCTCTGGCGCTCCCCGCCCCCGGTGGCCGTGACCTGCCTCCTCCATGAGGTGCTGCCCGAGGGCGGCACCGACGACGTGCCCGACGCCAGCGCGGTGGGCTTCGAGCGCCCCCCCGAGGGCGCCCTTCGCTTCGATCCGCTCCGCCTCAAGCGGGCCCGCAGCGTCCACCCCTGGCTGGTCCCCGTGCGCTCCGCCCGCATCGAGGCCCTCGACGACCCCATCCGCCCGCTCTGGCCGCCGCCCGTGCCCGTGCCCGCCGCGCACGTGCTCGGGGCCGCCTCCTTCGACCCCGACCCCCTCACCGGCGCCGTCCAGACCACCGTGCTCACCATCCACCTCGGCGCGCGCGCCGACACCAACGTGCTCACCGAGGAGGACGCCCAGGCCCGCCGGATGGTGATCCTGCGCCCCTTCCCCCGGCTCGGCCGACGCGGCGACGGGGCCCCGGACACCTACCGCTGGGACGGGCGCGTTCACCCGGAGGGCGTGCAGGTCATCGACGCCACCGCCGACCGGGTCGAGCTCATCCAAGGCGACGTCATCGTCGTCAGCGCCGAGGGTGTGGCCCGGGCCTACGAGCTCGAGGTGGGGGCGCCGCAGCGCACGGCCCTCGGGCTCTCGCCGCGGCCGCCCCAGCTCCAAGACTACGCGGAGGCGGGATGAGCGCGCTCGGCATCGCCCTCCTGATGGCCGGCGTCGCTCACGCCGGAAAGTGGGAGCTCGCCGGCATCTACGACGCGAGCGCCCTCGGCTTCGGCGACGCCGGAGAGGCGGCGGCGCCCCCGTCCAGCTGGGTGTGGTCCGCCCCGGAGGGCATGTCGACGAGCTGCGGCCCCCCGAAGGCGCCCGACGGCCTGGGCGTGATGGAGGCCCAGACCCTGGCCAACGCCTCCGCCCCCGCGCTGGCCGTGATCCTGCGGCGCACGACCAAGGACACACCGCCCCCCGATCACGACACCCTGCTCGTCTCGGTGGGCGACGAAGCCACCCGGCTCACCCTGGCCCCTTACGTCGAGCCTCGCTACCTCGCGATCGAGATCGTCGGCGACGCGGCGGCGGCGCACAAGCAGCTCATCCGCACGCAGCTCGAGATGGAGCTGTGCATGGAGCACAAGACGGGCCGGGCATGGCGGGGGGGCTCAGCGGCCCAGCTCCGCGAGGCCCTGCTGCTGCGCTCCCCCAAGGCGGACGGCGCCCATCGACTGCACTACCGAGGCCAGCGTGATCCCGTGCCGGCCTTCCTCGGCCCGCCCGACGCCTGCCTGCTGAACCAGGACGAAGGCGGGCTCGCCGCCAACCCCACGAGCAGCCTCCGCCTCGTCCCCTCCGATGTCTGGGCCGCCAGCCTGCGCACCTGCCCGCCGAAGGAGCAGCTCGGACCGCTGAGCCCGGCCCCGGGCCGGGTGCCGCTGCTCTCGAGCGACGGAGCCTCGGCCGACGGCCCGCTGCCGCGCTGGTCCACGCTCTCGGTAGAGCTCGCGGACACCCCAGGCGGCACCACCATCGCGGCCCGCCTGAACAGCGAGACGGTCTTCGAGGCGACCCCGCTCGAGGAGGACCTCCCGAACGGCCAGACGGGCCTGCTCGACCTCGCGGCGCGCCTGCCGATCCGCTACCCGACCTGGGGCGACAAGGACGATCCCGAGCGGTACATCGCCCTGATCATCCCCAATTGGCAGCTCGTCGAGGCCGCCGATCGGCTCTCGCTCCGCCCCTGGTCGGCCGAGCGGGGCGTCAGCGACGGGGTGGGCTGGCTGCTCGCCGAGCCCTGGCGCCTGTTCGTGCAGATCGCCGACCGCGAAGGAGACCTCCCCAACCTCGCCAGCCGCCTCGACGCGCCCCGCTTCCTGCGCTGGGGCTACCTCGCCGGGGCCAACGCCGGCCGCAGCCCCATCCTGTTGCCCGGTGGTCGCCGCCCCTCGGAGGACGAGCAGGCCGTGGCCCAGGGAGCCACCCGTCAGGCCACCTTCCTCGGCGGTCTCGCGGTGCTGATCGTCGGGCTGATGGCCGCCCTGCCTCGCCTGCGTGACCTCTTCGTGGCGACCCCAGTGGAGCGGGTCCACTATTGGCCGGGGGCGCCGGCGCCCAAGAGCGGCGCGGGGCCCGACCTCGCCGAGCCGCTCGGCGCCGTCGGCGAGGGGGGAGAGTGAGCCCACCACCGCGCCTGCCCGAGGGCGAGCCCGGCGAGGTCGCCCCGAGCGCGCACCCGCTCGCCGGCCTGTCGGCCGCCGCGCGGCCGCGGCTCGTGCGGGCGCTGGCACGGGCGATCCGCGAGGAGCGGGACGCCGCCCAGCAGCTCGACCGCCTGCGTGGGCTCGGCCCACGATGAAGCCCCGCTCCCCAAACCTGCTCCGTCCCGCGCCGAGCCCGCTCGCCGCGGCGCGGCGCGGCGCGGCCTCCCCCACCCGCCTGCGCCCTGCGCCGAGCCCCCTCGCCGCGGCGGCGAGGAGCGGCTGGTCCGGCGGGCGGTCCATCGCCTGGAGCCGCCTGCCCTGGCTCGTCTGGCTGGACCTCTCGGCCGCCCTCCACCCGAGCCCCGTGGTGCAGGTCATCACGACGAGCACCCCCCCGCGGTTCGCAGGCCTCCGCCAGCCCGGCGGCGGCTGGCACGCCCCGGCGAGCGCCAGCGGGGCCCCCGCGCCGGTGCACCTGCAGAGCCGAGGCGCGACGAGCCCCGCGGCGACGATGAGGGCCCCTTCGGGGCTCGCCGCCCCGCCGCGCGCGGGGGAGCGCCCCCCGCCGGTGCTCGGCGCGACGCCCCGGTCCAGGAGCGCCGCGGACACGCGCCCAACCACCGGGCCACCCCGGCCGCCGACACAGCGCGGGATCGCCGCCGCGCCGACGCCCAGCGCGCGCCAAGGACAGCGCCCGCTGTCGCGCTGGAGCGTGCCACAGCCGGGATCGGCGCCGCGTGGGAGCGCGCCGCAGCCGGGCTCGACGCCGCGCGGGAGCGCGCCGCAGCCGGGCTCGACGCCGCGCGGGAGCGCGCCACAGGCGGGCTCGACGCTCGCCGCGCCTCGGCCTCCCGGTCGCTGGGCGAAGCCGACCCTCCCCGCTGCGGGCGGCGCCCCCGCGCCCACCGCGGCGCCCCGACCCCGGCCCACCGGCGCCGCCCCGCTGGTCTTCTTGGCAGGGAGGACGCGCGGACCCGCGGGCCCGGCCGCGACGCCCGGGTCACGTGTCGCCGCGGCCGGCGCCGCCTCCGCCCCGACGCTGCCCCGCGGCGGCGCCGCCGCCGGGCAGGGGAAGCCCGCCGAACCGACGAGGGGGGCCGGCCCGCCGACCCGCACCGCCGCGCACCGCCCCGGCGCGGGGCCGTCGGAGGGCGCCCGATCGCCGGTCTCGCAGGTCTCGAAGGTCTCGCCGGTCTCGCCGGTCCCGCAGCGCACGCCGGCCGCCTCGGCAGACCCCGCACCGCGGGGCACCCCGGCCACCTCCCCGCAGCGCCCGCCGTTCACGCCGGCCGCCAACCCTCGCTGGCCATGGCCGCGCTCCGGCGCGCGCCCTCCGTCAGGCGGCGGTGCCCCCCCCGGCGCGCCGCGATCGGCGCGCCGCGGGACCGCGCCTCCCCCAGACACCCTCCCCCCCGCCGGCGCCCCCGCCGGCGCCCCCGCCGGCGCTGCCGTCGCCCCTGTCGCCGTCGCTCCCGGGGCTGGGGCCTCCGCCCTCCGCGCGCCGCCGCCCCGCTGGCCCACCGCCGGCGGGGCCTCGCCGCCGGCACGCCCTCGGGGCGCACCGGTGGACACGCCCCGGCACGGGCCGGCTCCGGCCGCCACCCGGTCGCCGCTGGCGCCAGCGCCTCCGCCCTCCGGCCGCCTCGGCGCCACCCGGGTGGACCTCCGCGCCCGCACCGCGATGGCCCGAAGGCGTGACCCCGCCGACGGGAACGACACCTTCATCGTCCCGGGCCCGACCTCGCCCGCCCACGCCCACGCCCACGCCCACGCCACCGACCGCCCGGCGACGAGCACCCCATCCGGGGGGCTGACAGGGGCCCCCAGCGGCGGCGAGCGGGGAGCTCGCCGCTGGGCGCCGCGGTCGCTCCTCCGCCCAGCGCCTGGCTGGAGCCCGGGCGCGGCGCCGCTGGCCCCCCCAACGCGGAGCTCCCCCCGCGGGCCGGAGGCCGCCCAGCGGTCGGGCGCGGCCCGGGTGCCGCTGGCCGCCCTGGTCCCGCTGCACCGGCGAGGCGCCCGCGGGGCCGTTCCCGCGGACGTGTCCCCCGAAGCCCGAGGTCCCACCCCCGATATCGCCCGGGCCCACACCCTCCCCGCCCGGGGCCCCAACCTCCCCGCCCGGGGCACCAACCTCCCCGCCTGGGCCCCCACCTCACCCACCCCGGCTGCGGTCCCGGTCCGCTCCGCGCGAGGTCTGGCGACCCACGAAGAGGGCCACCCGACCGGCATTCGCGGCCACGCGTACGACCGCCACGGCCACGCGTACGACCGCCACGGCCACGCGACCGCCCGCGCCCCTGCCCTCCGCCCGCCGCCGCCGCCGCGCGACCGGGCCCTCGGGGGCCTCGCCTCTGACATTTCCTCGCGACCGGCGGGCGCCGACCCCAGCCCCGCGCATCGGAAGGCATCGCTCGGGAACGGCGGCCCACCGCGGCCGAGCGGAGCGGGGCCGCGGCCCCTCTGGCTGCGCCGCGACCCGCCGACAGCCTCTCGGGGCCGAGCGGCCGACGGTCGCCCCACGGAGGCGCGCGCGACCGACGATCGCCCCGCCGCGGCACCCCATCCGGCCAGGCAACGCCCCACCGCGGGCCGAGGAGCCGCCGGCCCCACCGCCCCGGCCGCCGGGGGCAGCCTGCGCGCGGCACCCCCACGGTCGCCGGAGCGCTCCGCCGCCCTCACCCCGCCGGCGGGGCTCCGCCCGACCGGCGACCCGCTCCTCCCCGCCGCCGCCTCCGGGCCCTCGGGGTCGCGCCTGCCCACCGGGGAGGGGTCGTCCGCAAGCCCCCGCTCCGTGAGCCGCGCCCTCCGCCGGACCGTGACGCTCCTCGGAGAGGGCGTGGTCGCCGGCCCGCCCCCCAGCGGCGCGGGCCCCGCCGCCTTCGCCCGGCTCACACCCCGGCTCACCCGGCTCCGCCGGCCCCCTCCCGCGCCCCGCGTCGATGGGCCGACCGCAGGTAGCGCCGCTGCCGCGCCTCCCCCCGGCGGATCGGCGCCGAACGGCGCGCCCACCCCACCTGGCCCGCGCCGCGTGGTGACACGCTCCGCGCCAGGCCCCCGCGCGCCCGCGATCGACCTCCGCCGCGGCACCCCGACCGAGGATCGCGGTATGCAGCCCCCGGGCGCGACGTTCCCCGCCTCCTCGCCCGCCTCTTCGCCCGCCTCCTCGCCCGCCTCCTCGCCCTCCTCATCCCGCGCCCCGGCCGAGGGCCCCGGCGTGCCGCCCTCCGCTCGCGCCCGCGCCATCGCGACGCGCCTCCTCGCCGCCGCGCGCCCCGCCGCGGGGGGCCCGCGCCCCGTCGTGCTCCGCGGGGCCTCCGCCCGCGCGCTTCGCCTGCTCTCCCTGCCCCTCCCCACGCTCCGACGCCTCCGCCGCGCGGAGCCCTCGCCGGGGGCCTCGCCCGCCGCCGAGCGCCAGGCCTCTCCTCTCCAGGTCACCGTCGCCCCGCCGCGCCACGGCGACCCGCAGCCGCCGCGCCCGTCGGGCGTCCCCAACGGCCGGCCCTCCCGCTCCGCCGCGCCGCAGGCCGCGCCCAGCGCCGCCCGGCCCCTCCTGCTGCGGCGGCGCGCCGCCGAGGCCCACGCCCCCGCGCTGGGCGCCGCGCCCCCGCCACCGCCCGCCGCCGAGGCCCAGCCTCCGCCCACCTCGGCCGAGCCCGAGGCGCCCCGCTCTACCGGCGCCCGCCCCGCGCGCACCCGCTGGACCGCTGGAGACCGCGCGCCCACGGCCCTCCCCTCGCGGCCCCCCCCCCGCGCCCCCGCACCCGCACCCGCCTCCGAGGCCGACTTGTTGCAGCTCCTCCGCGGCCTGGCCCGAAGAGACCCCGAGGCCCGCCGCCTCTTGCACGAGGTTCGTCGTGAGGTCGAGGCGCAAGACGCCCTCGAACGGAAGAGGCGCCTGTGACCCCCTCCGTGCTCCCCCTCCTCGCCGCCCTGGCGCAGGCCGCCGACCTCCCCGACCTCCCTCGGCGAGAAGAGGTGCCGGCGCAAAAGCCGGTCTCGTGGGTCTTCCTCGCCTTCGAAGATCCGCCGGAGAGCCCCGACTGCGCCCCCGAAGCCGCGCTGCGCGGCGCCTGTGTCGAGCGGGTGCGCTTCGCCGAGCTGAGCGCCGAAGACCGGGCCCGCAGCACACAAGCCGGCCGGGTCAGCCTGAGCCGACTCCAAGAGCGGCTCTGGGTCGACCTCGCCTACCGCTGGGCCCGCGACGGCGACCTCGTGGCCACCACATTGCAGGCCAACGGCGCCGAGACGCTGCCCGGCCCGGCCGCCACCTGGGACCGCTGGAAGGGCCAGCGCGGCGTCGACAGCCTCGCCGACACCGCCGCCTGGCTCCCCGAGCCCCGCTGGCTCGGCATGCCCGACGAGGGCGACCCCGCCTTCCCCCTGCTGCGCTACCGCGTCTCCCAGGGCCAGCACCTGCCGCCCCTCTCCCTGCTCGCCGGCCGCTTCGCGATCCGCCTCGGCGCGGACGGTGAGCCCTTCAACTATGAGCTGATGGACGCCGATCCCACCGACTCGCGCCCCTTCAACGAGCAGCTCTACCCCTACCAATCCCACGCCGCGAGCGGGGCGCTCCACCCGCTGGCCGCCTTCGACCTCCCCTCCGGCGACCCCGATCATCCCGGACCGCTCTCCGTCCCCGCCCTCGTGCTGCCCGAAGACAGCTACGAGGCGCTCAGCCGGGCCGGCGAGCTCCGCTTTCGCCAGTTCGCCACACGGCTCTCCGTGCAGATCGCCCAGTACGCGATCCAAGACTACACGCTCAACCACATGCGCGTGATGGGCGCGCTCACCGGGATGATCTACCCGCCCGGCTGGGGCGCGGCCGGGCTCCACCGCGGGCGTGGCATCGTCGCCGCCGCCCTCGGCGAGACCGACCTCATCTCCGAGCAGGCGAGCCGCATCGAGGGGCCCGCCTTCACGCTGCAGGGCGGCTTCCACCTCAACACCGCCGCCATCCCCCTCCCGGTGGTCGAGGAGTGGGTGACCGAGCGGCTCTCCACGCACCCCTTCGGCGGGCGGGCCCGCGAGGAGCTGGTTCAGGACCTCTTGAACGAGCTGCGTCCCCTCCTTCGCGACGAAGCGACGCCCCCGGCGAGCCTCGACAGCCTGAGCCTCCGCTCCTGGACCGCCACCGAGGCCCGGCCCGGCTCAGACCTCGACCTGCTCTTCGATCGCTCCGAGCGGCTCGTCCTCGATCGGCAGCTCCTCGAGGCCACGGCCACGGGGAAGGACGCCATCGCCCAGGCCGAGACCGACCTGCTGCTCCTCCAGGTGTGGTCCGCCGCCGCCCGCGCCTTTGACGCCACCGAGGGCCTCCTCAGCCCGCCCGGCACGATCGCCGCCTCCGTGACCGGGCAGTGGGCCTCGGTGCTCGGGCGCCACGGGGTCACCCCCCAGCCCATGCCCCAGGGCCTCGGCGCCATCGACCCGCTCTCGATCTGCACCACGAAGGACGGGGTCGCCGCGCTCGAGGAGCCGTCGGTGGGCGCGGTCTCCCTCGACCTCGTGTTCGTGGCCCCCGACAAGCCCGAGCTCAGCGCCGCCGAGGCGCTCTGGTACGCCCGCAGCCAGCTCCCCTTCGTGGCGATCGACCGCCCGAGCTACAACCCGCCCGCCATTACGCGGCTCGTCGCGCTCCCCGGCGGCGAGGACGCGCTCTACCGGGTGCGCTGGCGGATCTGGACCGGCTGGCACATGCTCTGGACGACCGAGCCCACGCCCGACGGGCCGCCTCGCCTCGCCCTCCGGACGGGCGCCATCTGCGACGACACGCTGCTCGCGCCCCCCGGCATCGTCCCCACCCTGCTGCGCGCCTCCCTGCTCGACGGCACGCTCCGCGGCACCGAGGCGGTCCCGCTGTTCGGCGCGCCGAAGGAGCCGACCGCTGGCCCCGAGGCCGCCGAGGTGACCTGGCTCCGGGAGCGCCTGCTCGCGCCGCTCGAGCAGCGCGCCACAAAGGACGGCGGCCTGCTCGTGGTGGTCGGCGACCTCGCCCCCGGCGAGCGCGGCCGCGGCGTGACCTGGCTCTTCCCTCGCAGCCCCTACGCCCGGGCGCGGCGAGGGCTCGGCGAGGGGGCGACCCGCGCCGCGCTCTGGGCCCGGTCTTTCTCGCCGGAGGCCCCTCCGGACCAGTCGGTGGTGGTCTTCCCTGGCTGGCGCCCCGGCGAGTCCGTCGACACGCGCAGCGCGCACCCGCGCTGGTTCCGCAACACGACGGCCAACGTCGGCTTTACGAGCGGGCTCGGGGTCTTCCCCTACCGAGACGCCGAGTACGCCTGCAACGAGGCCATCGTCGCCTCCTCCTACGTCGCCGACTGCTCGGTCGATCCCGCGCCGGACCACACCCGCACCGAGGGGCTCTCGCTCGACATCGCCGCGCTCACCACCTGGTGGTTCTTCGACCACCCCCGCCTCGGCCTGGACGGCGGGCTCGTCGTGAATCTCGAGGCCAGCCACGCCGGCCCTCCCTACAGCGAGGAAGGCCCCTCCTGGATCGACGAGAGCCCCGACTTCACCTTCCTCTACCGCCCCGCTGGAGGCCTGATGGCAGGGCTCCGCCTCGCGCCCAGGGCCTGGCCGCTGCACACCCCGCGGGGCTCCATCCTCTGGGGGGCCGAGCAGCAGGACGGATCGAGCCGCCTGCGTCGCCCCGAGCTCGGGCTGCGCGGCGCCTTCCTCGTCGGGCCCGGCTTCAACGGCGCGGAGGGGACCGCCAGCCTCGAGCTCTGGCTCGCGCTCTCGGCCCGCTCCAACCGCTCCCGCTACGCCAACATCACCCCCTACAACCCGCGCCAGACCTACGGCATCTTCATCCGACCCTCCTTCACCTTCCCCTTCGCCGACACGGCCGACCGCACGGAGCGCTACGTGCTCGAGCGCAGCCGCCAGCTCCTCATCGGCGTCCGTGGGAGCTGGGACATCCAGGGCAAGCTGCCGGAGGCGCCGAAGCCCGAATGAGCAACGACCTGCCGCCGCCCCCGATCGCGGTGATGACCGCCACCCGCGCCGCCCTCTCCGTCGCCCAGCGGCGCCTCGGTGAGTGGGCGGTCGAGGCCCTCCGCAGCGCCGGGGTGCCCGTCCTGGGCCTCTCCATCGGCGCCGCCCCCGCGACCGGCACCTGGGTGCTCCTGCTCCCTCTGCGCATCGGCACCCCCGGCCGCTCGCTCGACGGCGGCGGGACCCCCCTCCTCAGCCCGCCCGAGTCGAACCGAGACGGGCCACGGCACATGCCGCCCGCCTGGGCTGACCTCGCCCGCCTCATCCAAGCGGCGGTCGACCCCCTCATCCCGCGCCTCGACCCTCGCACGCAGCGCCCCGTCGCCGCGCCCCCCGCCGCCGACCTCCCGCGGCCCCTCGCCGACTGGTACCGGGCGGCGCCCCCGGGCTGGTGCGGGGACGCCCCGCTCCACCGCGTGCGGCCGCCCACGCTCTCCTGGTCCGCCGGGACCACGCTGCGGGTCGACTACCTGCTCGCCGTACAGGCCCCCCCTGAAGAGCTGGTCCCCTGCATGGGCGTGCTGTCCACCGCCCTGATCCACGCCGGCGGCATCGAGATCGACGGCACGCCGGTGAGCCTCGACGGGCCGCTGGCCGAGTTTGTCGAGGCGCTGGCCGCCTCCGCCCTCGAGCCCGAGGCGGCCGCCCTGCGCGCCACCCTCGACGCCGCGCTCGCCCCGCCCCCGCTGCGGGTGGCCCTGGGCTTCGCCTCCGACCTCTCCACCCCCGAGATCGCGCGGGTCATGAACCACTTCGGCGCGGCCGCCTTCCCCTACCTCACCCCGGCGATCCAGCTCCTCGCCGGCCCCGAGCTCCACTTCGCCCCGTCGGGGCAGCCCAACCTCCGCTCGCGGGCGCACAAGCGCGGGGAGGCCGAATGACGGAGGCCCAATCGGCACGGCCAGCCCTGGGGCGGGCGGCGCGCGGGGGGAGCCCGTGAGCCAGGTCATCACCGCCACCGAGGCCCAGGCGCTCCCCCGCCGCGTCTCCCTCTCGCTCGACGCCGGTCAAGCCCTCGTGGTCGCCCTCCTCGACGAGGATCCGGCCGGCCCCGATGGTCTCCGCCAGACCCTGCTCCGGCCCGCGGAGGCCCTCCTCCCTGCGGGCTGCAGCCTGCTCTTCGAGGCGGAGCTCGTGGAGGGGGGCCGGTACCCCGCCCTCCGCGTCCGCCGGGTGGGGCCGGCCGCCGTCGATCTGCACCGCCCCGAGGGCCGCACCCGCCTCCGCCAGGGCACAGAGCTCCGCTCCGGGGCCCGCCTCGAGGTCACCGACCCCGGGCGCCGCTCCATCGGCCTCGGCCTCCTCTTCTCGGGCTCGACCGGCGCGGGCGCGCGGGCGGCGGTGGGCGGGGGGGGCTCCCGGGCGAGCGCGGCGATGGCCGCCCAGACGACCCTGCTCTGGCTCGTCCCGAACATCGTCCAGCTCATCCGCGATCCGCTCGACGACGTCATCGACGGCAGTATCGAGTGGATCGCCAAGAGCGGGATCTCGGCGCGCACCTTCTCCGCCATCCTCTTCGGGGGCCTGACCCTGCTGGCGACGGGCGGCCTCGGCGTCTTCCAATATTTCGAGGCCCAGGAGGCGAAGGCCGCGCTCGCCGCTACCCAGGGCGACCTCGCCGCCGCCCAGGCCAGCCAACAGTCCGCGCTCGTGGCCGAGGCCCAGTGCCTCGTCGATCGGCGGGGGCTCGCCGAGGCCCTGGGCGCGCGCGACGCCGCCGACCGCGCCGCCACCGAGCTCGCCCTCGCCGCGACCCCTGCCCGGGCCCTCGCCCTCGAGCGCGGCGGCGCCGCCTACGCGAACCCGGACATCCTCTCGGTAGACGCCGAGGCCCGGGAGCTCGACACCCGCGCCGTCCTCGCGGGGCTCGCCGCCACCCGCCCGGGGGTCGAGGCCGCCGCCCGCTGCCGCGACGAGTCGGCGGCCCTCGGTCAAGACCTCCCCCTCTTCCTCCTCGAGTTCCACGCCGACCCCTCGCTCTGGTGCCCCATCGCCTACCGGGCCGTGGTGGGCACCGCCGAGCTGCGAGGGAGCTGGGGCCTCTCCGATCGAGTGGGGCTCGAGCTCTCCGCCGAGGCCGGCCTCCAGCAGGACGCCGCGCTGGAGGCCGTCCCCGGCTTTGACCCCCGAGACGTGGACCGGCTCTCGGCGAACGTGCTCGCCGCCGGGATCCGCGCGGTCCGATCGGCCTTGCTGGCCGCCGAGCGCGGGCCCCGGCCGGTCTTCGCCCCCTCGGAGGCCAACCTCTGGTCGCTCGCCCTGTTCTCAGCGGCCAACCGCATGCCGCAGCCCGCGCCGGGCGCCGACCTCGCGCCGATCGCGACCTGCGTCGCCCAGGTGGTCGACCACCTCGCCGCCGCCCAGCGCACGAGCGGCCCCGCCGAGCCGGTCCTGCCGCCCCTCGCCCGCGTGGCCAGCGGCGAGGTCGAGCTCACCGCCCCGCCGACGGCCGCCTGCCCCTGGACCGAGGGGGCGCTGCGCGTCGGCGCCGAGACCGCCCTCCGCGCCGCCACCCGCGCCGCCGCCGCAGCGCCGCCCGCCGGGGGCACCGAGCCCGCCGCTCCGGAGAAGTGAGATGCCGAGCCTGCAGATCCCCACCGTCCGCATCGAGGACTTCCATTCCTGGCTCGCGGACTCCGGGTCCTCGAACCTCGATCACTCGGGGCTGCTCGAGGCCTGGCTCTACGCGACCGACTCGACGCGGGTGCGCGGCCAGATGGGGCTCGCGCGCGCCGACGACAAGATTCAGTTCATCCTCGATCTGCCGAAGGTCACACACACGAACTACCGCTCGCGGGTGCAGCAGCTCGCCGAGGCGGTGAGCCGGCGCACCCAGTCGAGCCGCACCAAGGGGGAGGACGACGAGGAGGGCGAAAGCGGCAAGCGCGACATCCCCCACGCGCTCCGCTCCGAGATCAAGGGCCGCTTGGAGCCCGTGCTCCTGGAGCTCTACGCCGACTACCTCAAGGAGCGGCCGCTCACCAAGGAAGAGGCGGCCGCGCGGATGGCCGGCGAGGCGAAGAAGCTCCAGCTCGCCCGCATCAAGGTGGGCGAGCAGCGGCGCCGTCAGATCGACATCTTCGGCAAGGCCGCCGCGGGCACGTTTTGGGCCTGCGCCCAGGCCGTTGACGGCAAGCCGATGCTGCTCTTCTCCTCGAGCCCGACCACCCGGCCCTCCCCCAACCTCATCAGCCTGTGCCTGGGAGAAGGGGATGACCAGCCCGACGAGCAACGGGGGAGCTGGAAGCGCGTGGGGACGACCCTGCACCTCGAGGTGAGCTCCGGCACGGCGCAGATCGCGCTCGCGGCCGCCCAAGCCCTCGGCCTCACCGCCACCACCGAACCCGCCCCCGCCAAGGTGGTCGATCCGCGCCTGATCGAGCGGCTGCGCACCAACCAGCGCAGCCACACCGCGATCCAGGCCACCGGGAAGGGCTGGTTCTGGTGGGTGCCTGCGGGGCTCCTCCCCGCCGAGCCCGTGCTGCTGCTCTCCGGCGCGCACCAGCCCGACTACGACCGGCTCTGCGCGGGCCAGCCCAACCTGAGCGGTGAATTCCGATGGGACCGGACCGATCGGCGGGCCCACCTCCGCCTCAAGCGCGACCCCGGCGGCGGGGCGGCGCTCAGCCGTGGGCTGGTCGCCCACCTCAAGGCAAAGCGCCTCTTCGATGGTCACCCGGTGAGCCTCCTCGCGCCCAAGGCCAGCTTCCCGAGCGAAGGGGCCGACGACAAGGCCATGCAGGCCTTCCTCGCTCAGATCACGACCCACAACCGGAGCTGCGCCGCGGGCAAGCAGAAGGCCTACTTCTGGTTCGCCGCCTCGACCGCCAACAAGACCCCGGCGCTGGTGCTCTACGAGGCCCCGCCGCTCCCGCCGCGGGTGTGGACCCTGCTCGACGACGACCCCGGCGCCAAGAACCTCGCCAGCGAGGGGACCTGGGAGAAGGACCTCAAGGGCAAGCGGGTCCTCTTCACCTTCCCCGGCGCCAACGGGAAGCCCGGCCTCCAACGTCCGCTCACCGTGCTGCTCGCCAAGCTCTCGCTCTTCCCCGGCTTCAAGGTCGAGGTCGTGCGGTAGGGTGGCGCCAGAGGCCGACCGAGCCCGGCCTGCGCGTCGATCGGAGCGGCCGGGTAGGCCCCCGCGCCCCCGGTTAAGCCCAACACCTTGTGGAGCCCCCGATGAACAGCCCGCGCCTCCCCTCGTACCGTGAAGTGCTCGTCCTCCCTGTCGGTCACCAGGACCCAAAGACGGGCGCGGTGTCCGCTGTCGCCGAGCTGCGGCCCGTGGTCGGCGGAGACGAGTACGCGATCGGCACCAACCTCGAGTACCAGCGGCACCCGAACGACCTCGTCTACAAGACGCTGCTGATGGCCCGCTGCATCGTCCGCCTCGGCGAAAAGGCGAACGTCACCCTGGACGACGTCCGAAACCTGCACGCCCAGGACATGCGCGCGATCGAAGAGGCGATCTTCCGGATCACCTACGGCGACGCGCTCCCCATCGACGCCGACTGAGCGAGCGCCCCGCGCCTCAGACCTTGACGGTCAGGCCTCGAAAGTAGCCGAGGCTGTCGAGCGTGGCGGCGAGGCGCCGTCGGGCCTCGGGCGTGCCGATCCCCGAGCTGATCATCAGCTTGACGACGCCCGCCTCGGGGTTGCGGAAGTACATCGCCGCCCCCGACTGCGAGGCCGCCCGCTTGCCAGCGTCCCCCGCGGGCCGCGCCAGCCAGCGGTTCGGCTCGGTGTCGAGCGGGGAGATCAGCACGACCGGCTCGCCCTGGCGACCGACGAGGGTGAACCAGAGCTTGCCTTGACCGGCCTGCGCGAGCCGCCAGCTCTCGGCGAGCAGGCCGTCGAGCGAGTCCCAGGCCGCGACCTCGGCGGCGGGCAGGTCGACCGGGCGTGCCGCCGGCGTGGGTGGGACATGCACCGCAGCAGGGGGAGGGGCTGCGGCTGCGACAGGCGCAACGACAGGCGCAACGACAGGCGCAACGACAGGCGCAACGACAGGCGCAACGACAGGGGCAGGCCGGGGAGGCGCCGCGCGCACGGGGGCAGGCGCCGGAGCGGCCTCGGCCTCCCCACCGCCGAGCTCGGCCAGCAGCGCGTCGAGATCGTCCATCGGCGCCGCGGCGGCAGGCGCGGCCACCGCCTCATCGCCGCCGCCGAGCTCGGCCAGCAGCGCGTCGAGATCGTCCATCGCCGCCGCGGGCTCCGCAGACGCCGGCGCGGCCTCCGCCTCATCGACGCCGCCGAGCTCGGCCAGCAGCGCGTCGAGATCGTCCATCGCCACCGCGGGCTCCGCAGACGCCGGCGCCGGCGCGGCCTCGGCTTCACCTCCGCTGAGCTCGGCCAACAGCGCATCCAACGGATCGATCGACGACAAGGGGACCTCCAGCGGAGCCGCCGCGTCCGAATGGACCCGATCCCCGCGCCCTCTCCCCTAATCCGCTGACCGCAGCGGGGCCGGGGGCCGGCCCGCCGCATGGGATGGTGGCAGGGCAGACGGATACACGCAGGGCCGGGCGTTCGCCCCGGGCACCCGACCCCCACCGTCGCGCTCCGCCGCCCCCGAGGCCCACCTGTCCCCCCGCCGCGCGCGCGCCGCCATCGCCCTCCTCACCCTCACCACCCTCGCGTTGGCGCTCGCCCTCTGGGCCTTCGTCATCGAGCCCCGGCGTCTGGTGCGGGTCGATGTGCGCCTCGGCGCGCCCGTCTGGCCGGCGACGCCGCGGCTGCGGGTGGGCCTCGTCTCCGACCTCCACGTCGGCGCGCCCGGGGTGGGCCCGGAAGCGGTCGGGCGGGTGGTGGACGCGCTCAACGAAGCCGAGCCCGACCTCGTGCTCCTCCTCGGCGACTTCTCGATCAACGGGATCGTCGGCGGCGCGCCGGTCGAGCCCGCGGTCTGGGCGGCCGAGCTCCGCGCGCTGCGGCCCCGCCTCGGCTCCTTCGCGGTGCTGGGCAACCACGACTGGTGGAACGACGCCGCCGCCGTCCGCGCCTCCCTCGCCACCGCCGGGGTGCGCACCCTCGAGAACGAGGCCGAGCGGCTCATCGTGGGCGGTGACGAGCTCTGGCTCGTCGGCATCGGCGACGAGATGACCGGTCATGACCGCATCGACGAGGCTCTCGCCGACGTCCCCGCCGCTGCCACCATCCTCGCGATGACCCACGGCCCCGACCTCTTTGACCGGCTGCCCGCGCGGGTCCCCCTGCTGCTCGCCGGGCACACCCACGGCGGTCAGGTGCGGCTCCCCGGCTTCGCGCCCACGGTGGTGCCGAGCCGCTACGGCGCGCGCTTCGCGCGGGGCCTCGTCACCGAAGGCGGCCGGTCTGTCTACGTGACCAGCGGGGTGGGTACGAGCATCCTCCCCGCGCGCTGGAACGTGCCGCCCGAGGTGGTGGTGCTCGAGCTCGGCGAAGGCCCCTGAACGGAGGGGGACGAATCCTGGCCCAGGCCCGCCGAGGCTGTCCCCGTCGAGGTCATCACCGAGATGTCCGCGCTCGGTTACGTTTCACACATGGAACACGACGCCGATCTCGAGGGCTGGCTCCGCCGAAACGGGGTGAGCGCCACCTTCCGCGCCCTCGCCGAGCTCATGCCCGGCGCCGCCGTGGTGGTCACCGACGCCGAGCGGCGGGTGCTCTACTGGTCGATGGAGGCCACGCGCCTCTTCGGGCACGCCGCCGAGGCCGTGATCGGTGACCCCTGCCCCGACGGCGTCGTCTGTGATGACCGCGGTCCCCGCCCCTTTGGCGCCGCGGTCAGCGTGACCCGCGCCGACGGGAGCGCCGTACACATCCGCCACTACACCCGGCTCTTCGCCGACAAGACCGGCCTGCATGGGGCCATCCACCTCCTCGTGCTCGACGCGAGCGGGCACGAGGCCCCCGTCGCCGCCCGGCCGAGCCCGCTCGGCGTGCTCGCCCCCGAGGTCACCGAATTCCACGGCCTCGTCACCCGCGATCCGGGCCTGCTGCAGGTCATCCAGGTGATCCGCAACGTCGCCGAGACGGACGCCAGCGTGCTCGTCCGCGGCGAGAGCGGGAGCGGCAAGGAGCTCGTGGCCCGCGCGATCCACCTCGAGAGCCGGCGGCGGCTCGGCCCCTTCATCGCCGTCAACTGCGCCGCCTTCACACCTTCCCTGTTGGAGAGCGAGCTCTTCGGGCACGTCAAGGGCGCCTTCACCGGCGCGGTCTCGGCGCGAAAGGGCATCTTCGCCCAGGCCAACGGCGGCACGCTGCTCCTCGACGAGGTGGCCGAGCTGCCGCTCGATCTGCAGGCGAAGCTCCTCCGGGTGCTCCAGGAGCGGGTCTTCGTGCCGGTGGGCGGCAATGAGCCCGTCGAGGTCGATGTGCGCATCGTCGCCGCCACGCACCGGGCCCTCCGCGAGGAGGTGCGCGCCGGGCGCTTCCGCGAAGACCTCATGTTTCGCCTGCGCGTGGTGCCCATCTTCCTCCCGCCCCTCCGCCGCCGGCCCCTCGACATCGACCTCCTGCTCCGCCACTTCACCGCGGAGTTCAATCGACGGGGGCCCCGGGTGGTGGTCGACTTCTCGCCGGCCGCGATGCGCTCCCTCCTCGACTACAGCTGGCCGGGCAACGTGCGGGAGCTGCGCAACGTGGTCGAGTACGCCTTCGCCGTCGGGCGAGGCCCGACCATCGGCCAAGAGGAGCTCCCCCCAGAGCTCCGCGAGCCCCAGCGCGGCCACCGCGCCCCCGATCTCGCAGTGAGGGAGCCCCCGCGTCCCGCCCGCCGCGAGCTCGACACCGTCGGCGCAGGCGGAGAGGCGGACCGGGTGCGGGCGGCCATCGCCGAGGCCGACGGTGATCTCGAGCGCGCCGCCGCCCTCCTCGGCGTCAGCCGCACCACCTTCTGGCGGATGCGCAAGCGCAGCGGCGACTGAATATGGGGGTAGCCTACCCGCGTCGCCGGGGGTTCGGCGTTCGCGAAACGAGGGGCGCGGAGGGGAGATGCTCTGGTTGATGTTGGGATGTGCCGCCGAGATCGACGCGCCGGCGTCCAGGCGTGCCCAGCCGTCGGTCGACGCCGGCGCCGACACCGGGTCTGGCGAAACGCCCCCCGCGGACACCGCCCCCCCCCTCGAGGCGGACACCTCCGCGGACACCGGGCCAGCGCTCGAGCCGACGGTCGCCATCGTGTCGCCTTCTGACGGCGCGGTGCTCGAAAACCCCGTCACGTTCAGGGTGGCGCTGGCGGACGTGGCCTGGGCCGAGCTCGAGGCCGACGGCTACAGCCTGGGTCGTATCGAGTCGGAGGGAGAGTCTGAGCTTACGTACACGTTCTCCGGAACCGGCTACCCGCGGGTGATCACGCTGACCGGCTACGATCCAGCCGGCGCGCAGGCCGCGCGGGACGAGGTGTCGATCGAGGTACAGCCCGACGAGGTCTCCCTCGACGTCCCATACTTTTACCAGTACGACAACGTGTACGAGCCGGGGAGCACCTGCGGGATCACTTCGGCGGCCATGCTTGTCGACACCTTCGAACCCGGCAGCGTCACTCCCGACTCTCTGTACGTCACCTACGGCAAGGCGCAGGGACAGTCCCCCGACGGCTTGGCCGCGCTCTACAAGGACGAGGGGCTGGCCGCGGACTGGACCTACACCGGCACACGCGCCGAGATTCGCGCCCACCTCGACGCTGGACGCCCCGTGGTGGTGCATGGCTGGTGGACCAGCGCCGGCCACGTCACCGTGATCGTCGGGTACTCCGACGACGCGTGGATCGTAAACGATCCAGCGGGCGACTGGTACACCTGTTACGGATGTGGCGAGGCTGACCACATCAGCTATCCGCTCGGCGGTGACTGGGACGAAGCGATGAGCGTGGACGGGGACGTCTGGTATTCGACCGCGGATCACGAGCCGTTCTGAATCCGACGCGCGTCGTTGAACACGATCTCCTCGATGTCCTCCTCCGAGGACGCCCGCCCGGCGAGCAGGGGGTAGAACGGGCTCATCGCGTGGACCGGGAACAGGAGCTCCTCCTCGTCAACCTCGGCGCGCGACCGGTCAGGGCAGGCCGCGCCGATGTTATGGCGCCTCCTCCCCGCGAGGTCTGGTCTGCGCCTGCTCCACGTCACCGACACCCACCTCGGCCTGGAGGCCGGCTACCGCGGCGCTCCCGAACATTGGCGGCGGGCCGACGATCACCTCGCGGCCCTCCGCGCGGCCCTGCTGCCGGCCTTTCAAGGCGAGATCGACCTCGTCATCCACTCGGGGGACCTCTTTGACCGCTCCCATCCGCCGGCCCGGGCGGTGGCCGAGGCCCGCCACACCCTCACCGAGCTCGGCGCGGTGGTGCCCGTGATCGTGCTCGCCGGGAACCACGACGGCCACGGCGTGATCCACCACTTCCCCGACGGCATCCCCGGCGTCCGCCTCGTCGATGAGGCCACCACCCTCGATCACGACGACGTGCGGGTCGGGCTCATCCCCTACATCCGCGAGGCGGGGCGCTGGGCCAGCCTCGCGCCCGAGTGCGACATCCTCATCGCCCACCAGACCTTCCACGGCGCACGCGTGCCCGGCCACACCTTCCGCTACGGGTCAAAGCCCGAGGTGGTCAACGCCCGCCAGCTCCCCCGCGCCCCCTGGATCGCCTGCGGGCACATCCACACGCGCCAGGCCTTCTGGCTGGGAGACTCCGAGATCGTGCACCCCGGCTCCACCGAGCGCACCGCCACCAACGAACGAGAGGAGCCCAAAGGGTACGCCCGATGGACCTTCGATCGGCGGGTGGAGTGGCGCCTCGAAGAGCTCTCAGTGCGTCCGATGCTCTTGATCCGGGACCCCTCCGAGCTCAGCCGGGTCACGCCGGGCAGCCTCGTCCACCTCAGCGGCGGCGCGCGCTGCCCCGAGGTGGAAGAGGAGGCGCGGGGCCGCGGCGGCTGGGTCGCCGCCTACAAGCCAGAGACCCGCCAGCAGCGCCTGTTCCGGGAGCGCGCCGCAGACGGCGAATGAGCCCATCCTCGAGCGGTGAGCTCAGTCCTCGCCCTTGGTCTTCAAGCGGGCGTCGTTCTCGACCATGAATTCGCGGATGGAGTCCGCCTGATCGAGGAGGCGCTTCCACTGCTCCTTGTAGAGCGTGACCGGGAAACGGCCGAGGCCGTAGACAGAGACCGCGCCCTTCTCGGAGACCTTGAGGGAGAAGTCGCGGGTGCTGCGCTTCTTGAGGCGCTCGTTCTCCGCCTTCAAGCGTTCGAGCTCAGCCTTCATCTCTTCAGCGGCCGTCATGGACGAATTCGTCTCGGACGAGGACATGGTGGGCTCCTGTTCGGGGAGTCGACCGGTACTCCACGCCCCCGAGGCCAGCAAGGCGGTCCCGAGAAGGTCACCGCCTCGTTTCAGCGAAGCGGCGGACCGAAGAGGCGGTGGGGTTCCGCCGTCGGGATGGGGCGCCCGGGGCCGAGGGTTGGCCGCTGCTCGGGCCGTACGCTACGGCGAGCCCGCTGAACCGACGGACGGAGTCCAGATGTCCCCCCTGATCCTCCTGCTCCAGGGCGCCATCCAGGCCGCCGAGCCAGCGACTACCGAGCCTGCGACCGCCGAGCCTGCGACCGCCGCCGAAGAAGAGGTCCCCTGGGTCGCCCTCCCCGACGCCGCGCGGGACTTCGGCTCCGCCCTGGCGCCGCTCGACGAGGCCCTGCGGGTGCCCCCCGCGGCGCCGCCGGCGGAGGCCTCGGCGTCGATCACCACGGCGCCCTCCGCCACCCTCCCCGAGCCCGAGCGCGCCCTGGCCCGCGGTCGTTTCGGCCTGCGCCCTCGCCTCGCCGCCGCCGGCTTCCAGGACGGGCCCTGGGGCGTCGCCCTCGGCGGCACCGTCAGCCACCAGTGGTGGATGCTCTCGGACCGCCCGGTGCGCCCCGCCGGCGAGACCCACCTCGACGCCGTCGGCCGCCTCGGCGCCGTCGGCGGCCCCGACCTCCGCCTCACCACCTCCCACGGCGTCTGGCTCGGCCCCGTCGGCCTCCTCGCCGGCGGGTCGCTCCGCTACGATCGCCTCTCCGCCGACGACGGCTCGGCCCCCCCCCTCGAAGCCGGCCTCACGCTCGGCCCCCAGCCGCGGGTGGCGCTCCGGCTCGGCCCCCTGCGCCCCTGGGCCTCTTGGACCCCAGCCTGGGTGCTGGCCGGCCCCCGCACTGACCTCGTCGGGCTCGACGAGCAGACCTGGGAGGGCGGCCTCGACGTCCCCCTGCGCGCCATCGACCTCCGCCTCTCGGGGGAGCTCCGCGACACCCCCGACACCGAGCTCTGGGGGCTCGCCCTCGGCCTCCGCCTCCACATTTGAC
>JBIJDH010000045.1:0-31120 GCA_044344255.1 Myxococcota bacterium | reverse complement strand
CTCCACCACGGCGGACGGGGAGGGCCCGAATTACCGCGCCGGCGCCCCGCTCCGCGCCGACCTCAACGGGAAGGGGGTCGCGGGCGTCACCCTCTGGGTCTCCGGGCGGGTGCTCACCCCCGACTGTGCGCCCGTGATCGGCGCCGAGCTGGACCTCTGGCAGGCCGGCCCCGACGGCAAGTACGACAACGAGACCGAAGACTTCGACTGGCGAGGGCGCGTCGTCACCGACAGCACCGGCGGCTACTGCTTCTCCACGATCATGCCGCCCGCGATCCTGAACAACCCCGAGACGCTGCACTACAACGTGCCTCACATCCACGTGAAGGTCCGCCTGGACGGCGCGGAGCTGCTCTGTACCCAGCTCGCCTTCCCCGGGGAGGCTGACATCGGCGAGGGCACGATGGAGGACAAGCCCGACGATCGCGAGCTCACCGTCGAACACATCGACGCCGAGACCGCGCGGGTGACCTTCAACATCATCCTCGGCGCGCCGCCGCTCGAGGTCCCGGTCGCCCCCTGAGCGTCCACGAGCGCTCCCCCCATCGCTGTAGCCCCCTCCTCCGGCCGAGTGTCTCGTGACCCCACCGCCCCCCCGGGCCCTGTCCACCGCCAAGAAGCTGTTGTTCACCCTCATCTCCTGCTCCATCCTCCTGGTGACCGGAGAGGGGGTCGCGCGGGTGATGGACAAGATCGCCACGACGAACACCACCGAGCCGGGGCAAGACCTCCCTCCCCATGAGACGCGCATCTGGGGCCTGCGGGAGGGCACGCAGACCGCGTTTGACGCCACCTTTGACGTCGGCGCCAACGGCCTCCGCGTGGTGGCCGACACCGGCGCGCCGCTCCGCGCCCTCACGCTCGGCGACTCCAGCATCTTCGGCCACGGCCTCGCCGACGACGGCACCCTCCACGCCTCGCTGCGCCGCGCCCTTACAGGGGTCGGCCTCGACGTCGACGTCTTCGACGGCGGCATCCCCGGCTACAGCTCGGAGCAGTCGCGGGCGCTGCTCGAGGAGGTGGGCTGGGACCTCCGCCCGAACCTGCTGGTCATCGGCAACCTCTGGAGTGACACCGGGGCCCGCGGCTTCCAAGATCGGGAGTGGATCGCCGAGCTCCACTCTCCCGGCTTCAAGGTGCAGTGGCTGCTGCGCAAGAGCGTGCTCTGGTCGATGATCGGGACGAAGATCAAACAGATCGTCGCCGGGGAGACGGGCGACGAGGGGCCCACCGCCGTGCCCGGCGGAACCCTCCCGGTGACCTGGGTGAAAGACCCGAACCAGAAGGGGGTGCGCCGGGTCCCCATCGAACAGTACGCCGAGAACCTCGACTGGATGCTGCAGCAGGCCAACGCCCGCGGCATCGGGGTCATCCTCCTCTCTCCCTGCAATCGGATCCTGTCGAGCATGGAGGAGGACGTCCCGACCTCCTGGGGGATCTATTTCCACACGATGAAGGCCGTGGCCGACCGCCGCGGCGTGCCTCTGGTCCACGGCTGCGACGCCGCGACCGAGGCCGGGCTGCTCGAAGACGCGGGCTTCCTCGACAACATGCACCCCACCGCCGCGCTCAACGCCGCCTACGCCGAGCACCTCACCCGCGCGCTGCGCATCCGCCGTTGGCCCGACAACCCGCTCCTGCCGAACGGCGACCTGCCGCCCTGGTCGGAGCCGATCGAAGACAAGTGGAAGCTCGAAGACTGAGGCGGGGCGGGCCTGTCGGCGCGGGGTGGGAGCCGGGGACGGACGGCGGTGGAGCGGCGTCCCGCCGGGCGCGTTCAGCGTCTCCTACGCGAGGTGATTCACCAGCCGCGCGATGATGGCAGCGGCCCGGTCAGCCTTTTCGGCGCGAGCCCCGTACGGCATGACACAGTTCTTTTGGTATCCAATGACCTGCTCGGGCGCGCTCCCGCGTACTCACTGCCGTTCATTACGCGGCTGTGGGGAGAGTCAAGATCCGGCTTGTGCAGAACAAGACGGACCTCTTCCCCTCCTCCAAGCAGGCCCATCTCCGCTTCCAGATGCGTGAGGAGCGGGAGGGCTTCCTCCTACACGGCGACGCGCAGATCGACGTGCTCCAGCTCCGTCGGTGGTGGAAGGCCCGCGCGGACATCCTCGCCTCCTCGGTCGGCGCCTGGTTCTGGTTCTTCAACGAGGCAGAGGATTGGACCGAGGTCCCCGCGGAGATCGACAGCCCCACAATGGAGCAAGCCATGGAGATCCTCCACGACTTTCGAAAAGACACCTTCCTGAATGATCTCTACCGCGGGCGTGAGGAGGCGCGGCGTGTGGAGCGCGGCGCGCAAAAGGCCTTGGAGAGGGCGCAGCGTGGCCAGGAAGAGGAGCGCAGGCAGAAAGAGGAGGAGCGCAGACAGAAGGAGGAGGAGCGCAGACAGAAGGAGGCTGCGCTGGTGGCGAAGGAGGTCGAGCGTGAGGCGAAGGAGACCGCCCTCGCCGCGAAGGAGGTCGAACGCGCCGCGAAGGAGACCGCCCTGGCGGAAACGGAACGACTGCGGGGCCTGCTCATCGCAGCGGGGATCCGCCTGCCGACAGAGGGCTGATCGGGCCCTGGTCATCGCCCGCGGCTCCGCTTACACCGCGGCGAAGGCCCCCTCCTGCCCCACGAGCAGGCCGAGCTGAACAAGGAGATCGAGCGTCCCCATGAGGTTGTCGTCCATCGTCTGCGCCCGCAGGCGGAGCGAGCGGGTGTCGAGGGACTCGGCCGGGAGGAAGGAGCAGGTGAGCTCGACCGCGCCCAGCACGAGCACGAGCGAGACCAGGGCAAAGCCGAGCCGCCGAGTTTGTCTCTGCCATCGTATGTCGCACAGCGTCGTTGTCTCTCCCTTTTGTCGGGGGTAGGCTCCGGCCATGAGCACCCTCAACCGCCGCGACCTCCTCGCTGGGCTCACCGCCAGCGGCGCCCTCGCCCCCTCTCTCTTGAGCGCGACCCTCGCGGCCTGCGGAGGGGACGGTGACGCCGGGAAGCCCGACGGCGGCGACGCTCCCGCCGACAGCGGTCTCGGCGGCGAAGGCGCCGACGGCACAGCCACCGACAGCGGGGGCGGTGACGGCGGTACCGGGGACAGCGGCGCTGGGGACAGCGGCGCCGCCCCCGCTGAGCACTGTGAGGGCCTTGAGGAGTCGCTCCCGGAGACCTGCCCCGCCTCCACCACGGCGGACGGGGAGGGCCCGAATTACCGCGCCGGCGCCCCGCTCCGCGCCGACCTCAACGGGAAGGGGGTCGCGGGCGTCACCCTCTGGGTCTCCGGGCGGGTGCTCACCCCCGACTGTACGCCCGTGATCGGCGCCGAGCTGGACCTCTGGCAGGCCGGCCCCGACGGCAAATACGACAACGAGACCGAAGACTTCGACTGGCGGGGCCGCGTGATCACCGACAGCGCGGGCGGCTACTGCTTCTCCACGATCATGCCGCCCGCGATCCTGAACAACCCCGAGACGCTGCACTACAACGTGCCCCACATCCACGTGAAGGTCCGCCTCGACGGCGAGGAGCTGCTGTGCACGCAGCTCGCCTTCCCCGGTGAGGCCGACATCGGCGAGGGCACGATGGAGGACAAACCGGATGACCGCGAGCTCACCGTCGAGCACCTGGACGCCGAGACCGCGCGGGTGACCTTCAACATCATCCTCGGCGCGCCCCCGCTCGAGGTCCCCGTCGCCCCCTGAGCGTCCACGAGCGCTCCCCCCATCGCTGTAGCCCCCTCCTCCGGCCGAGTGTCTCGTGACCCCACCGCCCCCCCGGGCCCTGTCCACCGCCAAGAAGCTGCTGTTCACCCTCGCCTCCTGCTCCATCCTCCTGGCGATCGGAGAGGTGGTCGCGCGGGTGATGGACAAGATCGCCACGGCGCACATCACCGAGAAGGGGCAAGACCTCCCTCCCCATGAGACCCGCATCTGGGGGCTGCGGGAGGGCTCGCAGACCGCCTTTGACGCCACCTTCGACGTCGGCGCCGACGGCCTCCGCGTAGTGGCCGACACCGGCGCGCCCCTCCGCGCCCTCACGCTCGGCGACTCCAGCATCTTCGGCCACGGCCTCGCCGACAACGGCACCCTCCACGCCTCGCTGCGCCGCTCCCTGGCGGAGGCCGGCCTCGACGTCGACGTCTTCGACGGCGGCATCCCCGGCTACAGCTCGGAGCAGTCCCGGGTCCTGCTCGAGGAGGTGGGCTGGGACCTCCGCCCGAACCTGCTGGTGATCGGCAACCTCTGGAGTGACACCATGGCCCGCGGCTTCCAGGATCGGGAGTGGATCGCCGAGCTCCACTCTCCCGGCTTCAAGGTCCAGTGGCTGCTGCGCAAGAGCGTGCTCTGGGCGATGATCGGGACGAAGATCAAACAGATCGCCGCCGGGGAGACGGGCGACGAGGTGCCCACCGCCATGCCTGGCGGAAGCCTCCCGGTGACCTGGGTGAAGGACCCGAACCAGAAGGGGGTCCGCCGCGTGCCGATCGAGCAGTACGCCGAGAACCTCGACTGGATGCTGCAGCAGGCGAGCGCCCGTGGCATCGGGGCGGTCTTCATCTCCCCCTGCAACCGCATCCTGGCCGCGATGACCGAGGACCGAGAGACCTCCTGGGGGGTCTACTTCCACACGATGAAGGCCGTGGCCGAGCGGCGGGGCGTGCCGATCGTGCACGGCTGCGACGCCGCGGCGGAGGGGGGCCTGCTCGAAGACGCGGGCTTCCTCGACGAAATGCACCCCACCGCCGCGCTCAACGCCGCCTACGCCGAGCGCCTCACCCGGGCGCTGCACATCCGCCGCTGGCCGGAGAACCCGCTCGTGCCGAACGGCGACCTGCCGCCCTGGTCCGAGCCCATCATCGACGACTGGAAGCTCGACGACTGAGGGGTCCTTTCCACAACACCGCTGTTGTACAGCATGGCGGAAGTACAACAGCGGTGGAGTGATCCGTGTCCAGCCCGACCTCGCAGCGGCCCTGTCGATGAGGGTGGCCGAGCGTCCGCTTCGCGATGCGCTCCAGCCCCTCGACCCCCTCCCTCAGCTTCTCCCGCTCGTCGCCGGCCTCATCCGCCACGGCCACATCGCCGAGGCCGCCGCCCCGGTCGCCCCCCTCGCCGAGCGGGCCCTCCCGCTCAAGGCGGCGATGGAGGCCATCGTGGGGGGGGACTCCGAGCTCGTCCGCCGCTACGCCCCCGAGGTGGCCGAGCCCGCCCGGGAGCTGCTCGAGGGGCTGTGGCCAGCCGCTCTACGCCCGCCGCCGCCCGCCCGGGGGAAGAAGGCGCGGCGGAGATCGTAGCCGGGCGGAGGGGAGACGGGCGTCTCACCGGGGGTGAAGGAGAGCCCGTCGGGGCAGTCGGCGCGGAGGACGCCGCCCACGCAGGTCAAGAGGTGGGTGATGCCGCCGACCCGGAGCGCGCCCGGCGAGCCGCCCTGCCCCGTGAGCCGCGCTCCCGCCTCGCGCACGAAGGGGCCGAGGGGGGCAACCGCGAAGGCGCTCACGATATCGGCCCCCTCTGAGAAATACATACGCCAGCCTCCGTCGGAGACCCGCACCAGCGCGGGGTCGGCGATGGGGGAGGGCTCCTCGCTGAGCAAAACCTCCTCTGTGAAGCGGGCGCCGCCGTCCTGGGAGCGGGCCACGGCGAAGCGCGATGTGCCGTCGGGACGGGAGAGGAGCGGGTCTTCCGCCCTTCGCGTTGGCGTTGGCAAGGTAGTGGCCTCATGGCCCGCGGCTTCCCCGAACCCGCCAACACAGGGCTGCGGCGGTGCTTGCGGGCCTGAGTGATCGGCGCTGATGGGGGAGCGG
Organism: Myxococcota bacterium; assembly: GCA_044344255.1. GTDB lineage: Bacteria > Myxococcota_A > UBA796 > UBA796 > UBA2385 > JBIJDH01. The sequence continues at coordinate 25,332 of JBIJDH010000045.1, read as the reverse complement.
CCGGCGGCGGTGCTGGGGCCCCCAGCTCTGGTTTCGCCGTTGGCACGGGGCAGGTTACGTGACCCGGGGCAATTCAGGGTGTATGCTCCGAACATGGTGGGAAGCAGAACGGCTCACCCCGTCCTGAACCCCGCTACAAGGAAATATCCGGATGCCCGTCAGGACCCTGCTCTTTTCTATCGTACTGCTCATCGGCCCAATGCAGGCGTGGGCGCAGGATGATGCGCTACCGGCCTTCAGTGAGCCTCTCCGAACGGGTGCCTCCGCCGGGGGTGAGTCCGCCGTGGTCATTGGAATCGAGGACTATCTTCGTGTTCCCGACGTTCCCTTCGCCCGAGCCGACGCCGCCACGATGGCCGACGTGTTCGTCTACAGCCGGGGGATCCCTCTCGAGCGGGTCCGGCTGCTCACGAAGGAGGTCTCGCGCGAGACCATGCTGGCGGCGGTGGAAGACGCCGGGAAACGAACCGGCCCCCATGGGATTGTGTGGATCTACTTCTCGGGACATGGCGCGGCTTCGCCCGATGACGGGGCACGAATGGTGCTCGGCGACGACACGCCGACCGATCCCGTGGCCTTCGCCGCTCGTGCGGTTCGGCTGGAGGAGCTCGAAGCGGCCGGGCAGGTGGGGGGTGCCCACGTCATCCTGATCACGGACGCCTGTTACACCGGAGTCGGTCGGGACGGCCAATCCCTTCTGAAGGGAAAACGTCCGGTCGTTCCAGTCTATGCCCTGCAACAGGCGTCCAAGAAGGTGACGGAGTGGGTCGCGGCCGGTCCGAACGAGATGGCAGGACCCTTACCGGCGGTCTCGCACGGAGCCTTCACCTACTTCCTCGTCGGGGCGATGCGGGGGTGGGCAGACGGAGAGGTCGACGGACGGAAGAACGGCACAGTCACGGTGGAAGAGGCCCAGGCCTATGTGTCACGCATGCTCCGGGTGGCGCAGGCGGACAGCCAGCAGCCCACCTTGCTGGGGGCACCAGCCGGGAGCCTCACCCTGGTCAAAGGTCGCCTTGAGAGGGCGCCTCCGGCAGAACTGTTTCGCGGCGAGGCCCTGAGCGTGTCGAAAGGGCGGTCGGCATCCGCCCGCCCCACCACTACACGCGCGAAGGCGTCTCCCGCCCGTCCCAAAGCCGCCACCAAGGTAAAGCCCCATGCAGCCGGTGTCGAAACGAGGTCGGTCTTTCGCCTGTCGCTCGATCTTCCCGCGTACCAGCGGGACGAAGTGACCGCCACGGAGGAGGGGGGCGGGCCCTTGGATACCCCGGTTACCACCTCGACCTTGGGGTCGGCAGGAGGGACTCTCAAGGCAGCCTACACGACAAAGCTGGGCTTCGAGCCTTTTGTCGGTGTTGGATATTCCGCAAATCCAAATCTCCTCGGGGGCATACTGGGTAATGGCTGGAACGAGACCTGGTTCGACGGTGGGCTCGCTTATGTCCACCGGGTGGGAAGCCGGATGGAGCTTGGAGCACAGGCGGGCCTTGGGCGGTACTATGATTACGAGCAGAAAGACAAGACAAACGTAGTCATCTGGACGCTCCCTGTGATCGGTGCCCTGGGCCGTTATGACTTCGGACAGCGGTGGTCCTCGAACCTCGCCATTCAGTACAGAGGCGGGTCCGGTGAGTATTATTACGGTGGGGAGACGCAGCCGGGCGTCAGCCTGTCGGTTCGCAGCGTCCAGGCTTGTACAGGCATCTCCGTTCGACTTTAGGGAGGCCGACCTTCAATGCGAAGAGCCTCCCTCTGAAGGGCAATCGCATCCTGACAGGGCAAGAGGTTAGCATGGGTTGATCTCTTACCGCCGGGCATCTGCCGCGGCCTCGGAGGTCGCCATGGCGACGCTCCTGGAGCACTTCGAGACCCTGCCAGACCCCCAGGTGGACCGCACCAAGCGACATCACCTCCGCGAGGTCATCGCCCTCACCATCCTGGCTGTGATCGGCGGCGCAGAGAACATCATTGAGGTCGTCGAGTTCGGCCGAGCGAAGGAGGCTTGGTTCGGGACCTCTCTGGAGTCGGGTCGATTCGGGAGCAGATCGGCGGTGACGTCATCTCCATCGATGGGAAGAGCGTGCGCCGGGCACATCGGCCACCCTATTGGGGGTGAAGGAGACGCCCCAGTCGCTCACCTCGAGGCCGAGGACCCGCTTGTACCAGGCACGCAAGGCGGGCAGGTCCGCGCTCTTGAAGGAGCCTCCACCGACAACGAGCACGTTGGCCATGGCGCGTCGGGCGAGGGGCGGAGGGCGCGGGGGCGTGGGTCGCCCATCGCGGGCGCGCGCCGGAGACCGCCCGTCAAAACCAGAGGTCCTTCACGCAGCGCCCCGGCTGGGGGCGGGCTTCCCAGGAGTCCAGCCCATCGAAGTGACGTACGGGGACCTCTTCGATCGGGCCGGGCTCGGTGAGGCGGAGGTTGACCGCCACCCGGCGCCGGCCCTGCTCGTCGACCGTGAAGCCCCACCAGTGGCTCACGTTGCCGCAGCGAGGGCAGAAGTGGAAGCTCAGCGCCTCGCCGCGCGCGTACGAGGCGGTCTCGCCGAAGAACGTGATGTCCTCGCCCTCCCAGCCGTACGCCCAGAGGGTGCCGTAGCGCCGGCAGGCGGTGCAGCTGCAGGCCGTGGCAGACCGGGGGAGCTCGCGGAGGGTCCAGCCCACCGAGCCACAGAGGCAGCGTCCTTCGAGCATGGTCGGCACCTCGGTCGAGCGGGTGATCGGCGGCGCCTCCTGGGGCGCGGCCTCCCGATAATTCGGGGACTCGACCGAGGTGGGGCCGTAGCCGCACGCCAGGCCGGGCTCACCCGCGGCACCACCGCAGGTACTCCCCTTGCGCCGCGTCGAAGGCCGCGCCGTCGACACGCAGCGCCTCCAAGGAGCGGTCGACCTGGTAATTCGTGCGCCGGCGAGGGGGGTGCTCCCGCGGGAGGGAGGGCGGCGGCGGCCCGTCCATACACTGCGAATAGACCGTATCGAGCGTACCCCCGAGGTCGCGCACGTAGTCATCGAAACGAATGACACACCGGGCGGTGGGCCCGGGGGCGGTGTACCAGGCGAGCTCCTCGGCGTTGTAACGCTGCTCGGTGCGCACGATCGCCTCAACCAGCCAAGACCAAGGAGGGGGGCCGAGCACGGGATCCGCCGGGTTCACACGCATGTAGTTGATGGCGCTCTGGAGCCGCTTGCTCGGCGTACGGATGACGGTGAGGAAGCGGGCGTCCGGGAACTGGAGGGCCAGCGCAGGGGCGGCGGCGAGGAAGTGGCCCTTGATGAACAGGCGACGCCCGGCCCCGTGAAACAACAGCACCTTTCGGCCGATGCGCCCGATCATCGCGGGGAAGTCGTGGCCCCAGAGCGGGCGGTTGTGGGGGGCGACGTGCCCCATCGCGAGGTCGTCGGCGGCGACGTCCGGGCCGAGCTGGATGGCGAGCTCGTTCAGGTGGGCGGTGAACAACGCACCGTCAAAGGTGTCCGTGCGGAAAGGATCGAGCTCGTGGCGCTCGACGAAGGCGGGGGAGAGCATGCCAACCAGCTTGGACCGCACGGTGTCTTCGGACACCAGCCGGCCGATCGTGACCGGCACGAGCTTCCAGAGCCACAGATAGGGGAACAGCGACTGGAGCAGGTTGGGTGCCACCAGCGTGGGGTCGTCCTCGAGGTGGTGGGCGAGCTGGGTGCTCCCGCTGCGGCCGGCGCTGATCTCGAACAGGGGCTTGTGGACAGAGACGGCGGACAAGGCGCGACCGTAGAGCACCTCGTCGAGGAGCCAGGCGAGGCCCCAGAGCGGGCTCATCGCGAGCTTGCGGAGGAGCGCGCCGGTGAGGTGGACGCGCCGCGCGAGGGAGATCCCGGGGTGCGGGGCCTGGGCAGTCCAGATGAGGCGCAGGTACCGGTTGACCTGCCACGCGCGCGGGACGCTCGGCGGGCGGCCGTAGACCCGCGAGAGGAGCGCATAGGGGAGCCAGAGCGGGCCAAGGGCGACGAGCAGGGTGAAAGAGAGGGCGAGGCCGACGATCGCGGGGGGCCAGAGGGCGGCGCCCGACCGCCGTCGGGTGGGCGGCTCGCCTGGGAGGTGCTCGGGGAGCTCGGCGAGGGGGCCGGTGAACGGAGCGGTCATGGGTGCTCCCGCGTCAGCACGCCGTGGAGTAGCACGCCGACCGCCGACCGCGGCGCTCAGCCGGCCCGATCCCGGGGAGCCCGGCTCAAGGGTCGATGGCGTAGATGAGCCAGGCCCCGTCGGCTCGCTCGACCAGCCCCGGGACGCTCCCCGGGCCGATGTCCACCGGGTCAAGCGCCCAGGTGAGCCCGTCGGCGCTGCGGGCGAGGGCGACCACGTCGTCGAAGGGGCCCGCCCCGCCGGCCGGGAGGAGCTTGACGGCCATCACGAAGCCCGCGTCCGTTCGGGTGGGGCTCGGATCGCAGAGGACGTCGTAGCCGGGAGGGAGGGAGAGTGCGGTCTCTCCGGGCGTGAAGGCGAGGCCGTCCGGGGACTCGGAGCGGGCGATCCCGGCTGGGCAGGTGAAGAGGTGGGTGATGCCGCCGATCTGGAGGACGCCCGGAGAGCCCCCTTGCCCCGAGAGCCGCGCCCCCGCCTCGCGCACGAAGGGCCCCAGGGGGTCGACGGCGAAGGCGCTCACGATGTCGGCCCCCTCCGAGTAGTACATGCGCCAGCCGCCGTCGGAGACCCGCACCAGCGCGGGATCGGCGATCGGGGTGGGCCCCTCGATGAGCACCGCCTCCTCCGTGAAGTGGAGCCCGCCGTCCACGGAGCGGGCCACGGCGAAGCGCCAGGTGCCGTCGGGCTGGGAGGCGAGCGGGTCCTCGCCCTTCGCATTGTCGTTGGCGAGGTAGTAGACGAGCAGATCGCCGCCGTCGAGCGCGATGAGCTCGGGGTCGACCGGCCCCTGGCCGCTCGCGCAGTGGACCGTGGCCTCGCCGGAGGTCCAGCTCTCCCCCTGGTCGGTGGACTGGTAGCGCCACATCGTCGCCGTGTGGCCGGCGCAGGGCGCGGGCCCGCCGGAGTCGTCGGCCCAAGCCCCGTCGTCGGTGTCGCGTTCGCCCGCCTTGTCTCCCTCGCGCGCGGGGCTGCAGCCGAGCGTGGCGGCGAGGCAGAGCCCCCAGCCACGGGCGGGAGCGGTCATCCGCGGCGCGCGGAGAGGGTGGCGGGCTTCTTCATGTCGGCGGTGCTCATCATCCCGCTGAGCTGCCCGTCTCGGAGCTGCCCGGTGAGGACCCACCCCTCCTCCCGCTCGGTGAGGCGGAGCTGGCCCTCCGGCGAGACCGAGCCCTCGAGGGTGATGATGCGCAGGCCGACCCCCTGGTTGAGCTCGACGGTGCCGCTCACCTTGCCGTTCCCGCGGTCGGTCAGCACGATCGCGACGGGTCGCCCCTGCCACTTCCCTGCGTACCGCCCGCCCACGCTGGGGTAGGCCGCAGGCGAGGCCTCGGGCGGAGGGACCTCCGCGGCGCCATCGGCCGAGGCCACCGCCGCGGACTCGACCGCGGCCACCGCCACGGCCTCGGGCTCCGGCGCGGCCTCCGCGGGGGCCGGCGGGGCCTCGGGCGGGGGGCTCGACGGGGAAGCCGACACGCCCGGCGGAGGCGTAGGCGTAGGCGTAGGCGAGGTCGCGGAGGTGGTGGCGCTCGGCGGGGCCGGGGGCGTCGAGGAGGTCGAGGAGCTCGCGGTTGGCGCGGCCGGGTCGGTCGGGCTCGGCGGGGTCGACCCGACAAGGGGCGACGATGTCGGCGCAGGCGCGCCCGCCGCCGCCGCGGTCGGCTCCGGCGGCGGGGCCTCGGACCCGGCTCCCTCCTGCGACACGCTCGAGCCGCGCCAGACCAGCCCCGCCCCCACCGCGAGGCCGATGAGGACGAACAGGACGAAGAAGGGCGCCATCCCGCCCAAGAGCGTGAAGGCGCCGACGATCTGCCGCGGGGCCGGCGTGGGCGGGGCGAGGGAGAGGGGCTCCTCCGCCAAAGGAGGCGCGGGCGCGGGCGCGGGCGCGGGCGCGGGCGCGGGCGCGGGCGCGGGCGTGGCGGGGATCGGCACCGAGGTCGCGGCCGGGGCGAGGGTCGGCCGGGGGGGGTCGTCCACACGAACGAAGGAGAGGCTCGCCGGCTGCAGCCCCAAGACGACGTTCACCGCCGGCTCCTCCCCGTAGAGCAGCGCGGCCAGCGCGCGCCCATCCGCGGGCCGCTCCTCGCGGCGGGGAGAGAGACAGCGGGTGATGGCCTCGGCCACGCCGGGGCTGAGCGAGGGGGCGACCTCGGAGAGCGGCGGGAAGTCGCCCCGCTGCGCCGCGGCGAGGGTGTCGCTCATCCGCCGCGCGGGGAGGAAGGGCGGCCGCCCCGCCACCATGCAGTAGAGCAGGGCGCCCAGGGAGTAGAGGTCAGCCCGGCCATCGACGTCGGTGGGGTCGGAGACCTGCTCGGGGGCCATGTAGCCGGGGGTGCCGATGAGGTCGCCCTGGACGGTGTCCCCGGCCTCGCCGCTCCCGTACCGGGCGATGCCGAAGTCGGTCACCTTCGCCAGCAGGCCGCGGGGGGTGCTGGCGAGCAGGATGTTGGCGGGCTTGAGGTCACGGTGCAGGACGCCGATGTCGTGGGCGGCCACGACCCCCGACAGGACCTGACCGAAGAGGGCCAGCGCCTCGGCCTCGGGGAGGGCGCCGTGCTCCATCAGGTGGTCGGCGAGCGTGATGCCCTCGACATACTCCATCACCAGCGCCGCGTGGCCCTCGTGCTCGAGGACGTCGCTCACCGCCACGATGTGGGGGTGGGAGAGCGAGGCCTGGATGCGCCCCTCGCGGAGCAGGCGGCGGCCGATCGCCGAGCCGCGCACAGAGAGCACCTTGAGGGCGAGCCGCTGGCCGAGCGACCGGTGCCGCACGAGGTACACGCGGGCGAGGCCGCCCTCCCCGAGCAGCGCCTCGACCTCGAAACGATCGACGATGTCACCGGGTGAGAGCACGCTCAGCCCCCCTGTCCCGGCCGGCGGCGCTCCGGGTAGACGACGAGGCCCACCCCGGCGCTGCGGACCCGCGGGTTGTTTCGGGCCGCGAGGGTCTGGCCACCGCTGAGCACGAGGGTGCTGCGATCCGCGGCTCGCAGCAAGACCTTGCCGCCCACCCGGACCGAGTTGGCGTTCAAGGCACCGAAACGGTCGATGTCCGCGAGGTCTCCCTCGCCGAAGTCCACGCCCGCGGGCCGCTCCCAATAGGAGACGTAGGCCCCGAGGCTCCACCAGGGGCGGGTGCCCGCGAAGACCTCGGCCTCCGCCGCGAGCTCGGCGCCGGGGACAGGGTCGGCGTCGGCGGCGCGGTTGGAGTCGCGATAGCGGCCGAGCGCGTCGAGGTGGGCGCTCCAGGAGCCCTCACCGAGGCCACCGCCGCGCCCGACCGCGACGAAGGCCCCGACGTCATTGGTGCCCTCGCCGAGGTTGGTCACGCGGTCGCGGGTGGGGCTCGTGTGCTGGCCCAGGCGGAGCTCGCCGCCGGCGGCGAGTGAGACGGGCGAGCCCTTGAGCTCGTCGAGCACCAGCACCTTCCCGCGGCCGGCGAAGATGGCGAAGCCGTCGGTGGTGGCGCAAGTCTCGGGGCCGAGGGAGGCGCAGGCGGCGCCGCCGGGGCGGTTGGCCTCCACCCGCTTCCAGGGCACGGTGAGCTCGAGCTCGACCCGCTTGCGGAGGCCGTAGCTGACGATGCCGGTGACCGAGGTGGTCTCGATCCCATCATCGACCTCGATCACCGAGGGGTCGCCGAGGCCATCGGCGAGGGCGAGCTCGGTGATGCGCTGGGACTCGACGCCGGCGTAGAGGCTCCACTGCTGGGGCGACACCACCCAGGGCCCGCTGCCCGCCACCGCGGGCAAGGGGAGGCCGAGCGCCGCGAGGGCCAAGGCCGCCGCGGCGAGGGGGGGAGCGGGGGGGCCCGCGCGGCGTGCCGGGGTTGTCAATCTCATCTCCGAGGTCATCTCCGAGGCTCCTGTTCTCCGATGGGTGACCGGACCGGCGCAGCGCGACGGCCCCGCCGCAGCGCTCCCCATCGGTACACGTCGGGAGGAGTACGGTTACCGCGAGCCCGCGGATCGGTCGACCGATCCGCCCGCCGCGCCCAGCGCCGATCTTCTCCGCGCCGTGCCGAACTTCCCCCGCCGTGCGATGGAGGATCCCCTACCCCCCTTGCCCGCGCAGCGCCGCCGGGCGGAGCGAAACATGTCGAGCGCCACGCCCCCCGAAGCCACGAGCCGCGCCCTCGCCCACACCGAGGACAGCGCCGCGCCGGCCCTGCGCGCGCTCATCGAGGCCCCGGCAGAGAACATCGCCGAGATCGGGGCCCTCTTCGATCGCCTCAGCCCGCCGGTGCGCCTCGCCGCCACCCGCTCGCTCGACCGCGCGCTCCAGCGGCGCCTCTACCAGAAGGCGGCCCGCTCAGCCCCTCTCCGCGCCGATCACTTTGTGCCCGCCCACATCCCCGCCGAGGTGGAGGTGATCCACCACGGCCAGAACACCCTCCCCCTCCCCCGCCCCTGGAAGCGCTTCGAGAAGCGCTTCTGCCGCCCCGCCGCCAGCGGAGACCGCCTGTTCGGCTACAACGAGTCGCCCACCCGCGGTCTCATCGGCCCGGGCTACTTCGTCCTCATCCCCACCGCCGGGGTCACCGCCTGGGAGCCCCGCGGCCCGCTCGTGGTGGACTATTTCCAGGTCCCCGACGGCCCGGTCGTCCCCGCCTGGCCCAAGGTGGTGCCCAACACCCGCGGCCTCCAGTTCTTCGTCTACAACAAGACCCGCGACTTCATGCGCGGGGTCTCCGAGCACGTGAGCATCGGCGCCGCCTACAAGGTCGAGTCGGCGCTCGACCACTACTTCGTGCTCTGTCGCGCCAACGGGTAGCGGGCCGCCGGAGCCCCCGGCGCGCGGTGAAAGGAGCCCGCCCGCCTGCTACGATGCGCCATGCAACCGCGCTCTCGCCGCACCCTGCTCCAAGGCTCCCTGGCCCTCGCCACCACCGCGCTGCTGCCCCGCCGGGCCTTCGCGGCGCGGGACGTGCGCTTCGTGGGCTACCCCTTCGCCCTCGGGGTGGCCTCCGGATACCCGACCCCCACCGGCGTCACCCTCTGGACCCGCCTCGCCCCGGCGCCCCTCTTGCCCGACGGCGGGATGGACCCCGAGAACGTGCGCGTGGCCTACGAGGTCGCCGAAGACGAGGCCTTCAAGACGGTCGTGCAGCGCGGCGCCGCGCTCGCGGTGCCCGAGTGGGCGCACGCCGTGCATGTCGACGTGGTAGGCCTCCAGCCCGGCCGCTGGTACTTCTACCGCTTCATCGCCGGCGATGAGCTGAGCCCCGTCGGCCGCACCCGCACCGCCGAGGCCCCGGGCCAGGCGGTGGGCAAGCTGCGCTTCGGGGTGGGCTCCTGCCAGCACTTCGAGCACGGCTGGTACGTGGCCCAGCGCCACCTCGCCGCCGAGTCGCTCGACCTGATGGTCTTCCTCGGCGACTACATCTACGAGAAGAGCTGGGGGCAGAACCCGGTGCGCCAGCACCGCTACGGCGAGGTCGCCACCCTCGATGAGTACCGGGTGCGCTACGCCCAGTACCGCACCGACCTTGACCTCCAGCGCCTCCACGCCGTCGTGCCCTGGATCATCTGCTGGGATGACCACGAGGTCGACAACGACTGGGCCGACGGGCAGGGCGAACACTTCGAGCCCTCCTTCCAGGCCCGCCGCGCCGCCGCCTTTCAGGCCTGGTACGAGCACATGCCGGTGCCGGCCCGCATGCGGCCCACCGGCCCCTCGGCCACCATCTACGACAGCTTCGCGTACGGAGATCTGCTGCGCTTCTCGATCCTCGACGACCGCCAGCACCGCAGCCCCCAGCCCTGCCCCGACCCCGAGAAGGGCGCCGGCTCGACCACCCGCGCGGTGGGGAGCTGCCCCGAGCTCCTGGCCCCCGACCGCACCCTGCTCGGAGACGTGCAGGAGCGCTGGCTCGATCAGCGCCTCAAGGAGTCGCGCCAGCGCTGGAACATCGTCGCCCAGCAGACCCTCGTGAGCCCGAGCGTGTCCGACGAGGCGGGCGAGCGCCGCTTCTGGACCGACGGCTGGGACGGCTACCCCGCCGCGCGCGATCGCCTGCTGCGGAGCCTCGCCCGCAGCCGCACCTCAAACCCGGTCATCGTCGGCGGAGACATCCACGCCACCGTCATCGCCGACCTCCGCGCTCGCCCAGACGACCCCGGCTCCCCCGTGCTCGCCTCCGAGCTCTGCGGCACCTCCCTCACCTCGCAGTCCTCCTCCAAGGGCAAGGACGAGGGCGAATGGGAGGCCCGCCAGGCGATCAACCCCCACTTCCGCTACGCCTCGGGCCGCAAGCGCGGCTACCTGCTCGTGGAGGTCGAGGGCGCCTCCCTCCACGCCACGGTGGTCGGCGTGGACGAGAAGCGGAAGGACAGCCCCCGCGAGGCGCTGGCCGCCTTCCGCGTCGACGACGGCAAGCCCGGCCCGAAGCCCGTGGCCTGAACATCGGGCCGGGACCCAAGGCCGCCCTACCAGGTCCAGAGGATGGGCGCCTCTGCGAGGGGCGCGTAGACCGCCGCGCCGAGGGCGTCGAGGGTGGCCCGCTCGTCGGGGTCGAGGGTGAGCGAGCCGGCGAGGGCGTTGTCCCGGGCCTGCTCGGGGGTGCGGGCGCCGACGATCGCGGCCACGCCTGCCTGTCCGTGCAGCCAGGCCAGGGCGACGTGGCTGAGCGGCCGGCCGTGGCGGAGGGCGATCGGGCGCATCGTGTCCAAGGCCTGCGCGGCCCGCTCGGCGTGGGGGCGCTGGAAGAGGCGGTTGTCGGCGCGGTTGTCCCCCTCGGCGAAGACATGACCGGGCGAGAAGCGCCCGGTGAGCAGGCCCTGGGCCAGGGGCGAGTAGGCGAGCACGGTGACGCCCCGCGCCTGGCAGAGGGCGAGCGTCTCCACCTCGAAGGCCCGCCAGAAGAGCGACCAGCAGGGCTGGATCGTGTCTACGGGCCCACAGGCGAGGGCCGCCCGGAGCTCGTCCGCGCTGAAGTTCGAGACGCCGATGGCCCGGATCTTCCCGGCCTCGCGGAGGCGGAGGAGCGCCCCCATGGTCTCCTCGATCGGCACCCGGGCGCTGCCGAAGGCGCCGGCCGGCCAGTGGACCTGGTAGAGGTCGATGACGTCGGTCTGCAGCCGCCGGAGCGAGCCCTCGCAGGCGGCGGTCACCGCGGCGGCGTCGAGGTGGTCCCAGGAGACCTTGGTGGCCAGCACCACCTCGTGCCGCACCGGCCGCAGCGCGCGGCCGAGCAGGGCCTCGGAGTGGCCCGCCCCGTAAGCCTCGGCGGTGTCGAAGGTGGTGATGCCCGCCTCGACGGCGGCCCGCACGGCGGCCTCGCTGTCGGCGTCGGCTGCGCCCGGCCAGTACTCCCGGCCGGCCTGCCAGCCGCCGAAGGCGATCGCGGAGACGGAGAGGCCGCTCTCGCCGAGGGGGATGGACTTCATCGGGTGCACTCCGCGATCCAGGCGAGGAGCTCCGGCGTGCCCTCCACCGGCTGGGACAAGATCTGAGGCAGGGTGTAGGTGTGGCGGGCCTGCACCGCGGCCACCAGCGCCGGCCAGCGGGCCTCGGTGCTGAGCAAGGCGAGCTCGGCCTCCGCGTGGGCCTGCACCGCCCCCTGCCAGCGGTAGACGGTGTCGAGGGGGCGCACCTGGGCGGAGGCGGCGAGGCGCGCCTCCACGAGCGCGCGGCCGAGGGCCAGCGCCTCGTCGCGGGTGCGGGTGGTGATGAGCACGCGCAGGAACATGAGCGGCTCGGGGCCCCGAAGCGGGCGGGCTTCAGCCCAGGCGGTGGTTGTGCTGCAGGCGCAGGTACTTGGCGGCGAGGCGGCGATGGAAGGCCTCGGCCTCCTCGCCGAGCGGCTTGACCACCTTGGCCGGCAGGCCGAGCACGAGCGAGCGGGGCGGGACCACCATCCCCGCCGGCACCACCGCGCCCGCGCCCACCACCGAGCCGTGGCCGATCACCGCACCGTCGAGGATGGTGGCCTGGATGCCGATGAGGCAGCCGTCTTCGATGGTGCAGCCGTGGAGCACGGCGCGGTGGCCCACGACGACGTCCTCCCCCACCACGGTGGGGTCGTGATCGCCGAGGTGGATGACCGTGCCGTCTTGAATGTTGGAGCGGGCGCCGATGGTGATGGCGGCGACGTCGCCGCGCAGCACGCAGCCGTACCAGACGCTCACCCCCTCGGCGAGCTGGACGGCGCCGACGATGGCCGCGCCGGCGGCGATGAAGGTGTCGTTGCCCACGTCGGGGACGTGCTCGCGGTAGCGCGCGAAGATGGCCCCGGGGAAGCGCCCGCGGAGGGTGTCGAGGGCGCCCTCCAGCCGGGCGAGGTCAGCGGGGTGACCGGGCGCGGTCGAGACAGAGTCTGTGATGGTGCGGATGGCCATGGCCAAAAACTACCGCAGGGGGTCGCGGCTGGCGAGCCCCTCTCTGTTCGCCGCGAGCGGGACCCCACCGTAGACCGTCCACCGGCGGCGGCGGAGGGCGGAGAGGTCTCGCAGGGGATCTCCCTCGACGATGAGGAGGTCGGCCGCGGCGCCGGGGAGCACGGCGCCGAGCTCGCCCGCTCGGTGCAACATCTTCGCCGGGGTGCGGGTGGCGGCGAGCAAGACCTCCTCCGGGCGGAGCCCCGCCTCGCCCAAGAGCTCGATCTCCCGCAGCGTGGCCCAGCCGTGGAAGAGGTGCGGGATGATCGGCCAGTTCCCGGAGTCCGAGCCGAGCACGAGCGGCACCCCGGCCGCCTGCAGGGCCCGCAGGGTCTCCCCGGTCTGGCGGACGCGGGCGAGCGCGATGCGGCGCGCCATGCGGGTCTGCCCGAGGCGCTCGGGGAAGGGCAGCCGGGGCATGAACTGGTGCGTGGCGGCGCGGACGAAGTCCTCCTGGACGTCGGGGTCGCGGGCCGAGATCCGCTCGTCGGCCGGCACGAGGGCCTGGATGAGGGGGTCAAAGAGGCGGGCGGGCTCGAAGGGGGTGAGGAAGGCGTCGGTGGGCGCGAGGGTGGTCATCTCGTAGATGCCCTCCCGCGCGAGGCGCGCGATGAAGGCGGCGTCGGCCTCCTCGGGGGGGTGCACCATCACGGTCGCGCCCAGCTCGTCGAGGGCGAGGGCCTGCGTCGCCTCGGTCATCGCGTGGGCGTAGACCGCGAGGCCGCGGGCGCGGGCGCCGTCGCGGAGGGCGAGGCGCAGCTCGGGGGCGAGCAGCGGCCAGACGCGGGTGACCATGCCGGGCTCGACCGTGACCTTCAGCCCCTCGGTGCCCTGCGTCGCCACGAGGTTGAGCTGGGCGTCCACCTCCCCGACCGTCGAGACGCCCGGGAAGCCCTCGATCACCGCCGAGACGTAGCCCCCCTCCGGCGAGAAGGGCGTGCCGAGCGTGAGGTAGCGCGGCCCCGGCGCTCCGCGGGCCAGGGTGGCGCGGATGCGGGCGAGCTCAGCCGGGAGCACGGCGGGATCGAGCACCGTGGTGACCCCCGCCTCGAGCAGCGCCTGTAAGTGCGCCTCGAGCGCGCGCTGGTGGGCGGCCTCGGCGTCCGGGGGGCTCCGCCAGGCGGCGCCGGGGTCCATCGAGAGGTGGACGTGGCTGTCGATGAGGCCGGGGAGCACGGTGGCGCCGCGCGCGTCGAGCACACGCGCGCCCGCCGGGGCGGTGAGGCCCTCCCCCACGGCCACGACGCGGTCCCCCTGCACGAGGACATCGACCGGCCCGCGCCGCGGGGCGCCCGTGCCGTCCCAGAGCATCCCGCCTTCGATCAGGAGGTCGGCGGCGAACCCAGAACCGCAAAGGATCAGCGAGAGGAGCATGAACGATCTCGGCGCCCCGTAGGTGCCTTAGAGTAGCTGCCCGCGAGGGGTGTCTTGGGTCCGCCAAGATACCACCCGTCACCCTCGAACTGGAGCGCCGATGCGCGTCCTCTCTTTGTTCAACTCGGCCGCGCTCCTCGGCCTGCTCTCGCTCCTCGGCTGCCTCGGCGGGGAGGGCCCTCCCCCGAAGCCGGCCGAGTGCCCGGCCCCCTCCGCCGCAGACCTCGCCCGCCTCTGCGAGGCCGCCCCCACCACCCAAGACGCCGTGAAGCGCGCAGACGAGGCCCAAGGGAGGGTCGACAAGCTGCGCGCGGCGATGGAGCAGGCCAACGAGGCCCTCACCCGGCTCGAGGCCGACTCCAAGGTCGCCACGAAGCGGGACGAGGCCAACGAGCGCAAGAAGAAGGAGCTGACCGCGCAGCTCGCCGACCTCCAGTCCCAGATGAGCTCCGCCGAGGGGGAGCGTGACGCCGCCCGCGCCGAGCTCGAGACGGCCCTGGAGCGCCTCGACGTCGCCGTGGCCGCCACCGAGAAGGCCGAGGCCGAGGCCGAGCTCCAGCGGGCCCGGGCCAGCGGGAACGGCTGGCAGGCCTTCACCGCCGAGACCCAGCTCGCCCTCTGTGACCGCGGCACCCGCCGCCGCCACGCCCGCTGCCACGAGGCGGTCACCGCCGCCCTCGCCGCCTTCGAGCCCCGCTACAAGGGCTGCGTCGATCGGGGGCAGGCCACGCCGGAGCTCCGCGAGCTCAGCGCCGGTGCCGAGGTGCCGGCCTTCGCCGAGCGGCTGCCCGAGGACAGCAAGTATACGCGCGGAGACTGGATCGTCGTCTTCTGTGACCCGACCCTGCCCGAGCAGCCGACCCCGCCCGTGCCCCCGAACTGAGCGCGGGGGGCCGCTCGATCAGTCCGCGGTGGCGTCGGCGTTGAAGGCGACGTCGCAGGGGAAGCTGATGTCGGCCCCGAACTCGACGAGGCCGCAGTCGCCGCCGGTGCAGTCGATGTGCAGATCGTAGCGGAGGTTGGAGCTCGAGGCGTCGCTGAAGGTGCCCTGGACGCCGATCGAGACCTGCAACGTCGCGCTCACCCCGTCGATGGGCTCGGCGCCGGTGATGGCGGCGCAGGCGAAGGACTTGTCGGTGAGGTCGCAGTCGAAGGGGTCGGCGGAGCCGTCGGGGGTGAGATCAAAGGCGGCGGCGCCGTTCATCGAGAGGCCGAAGCCGGGGTCCGAGGTGCCGCCCGGGGGATCGCCCGAGTAGTTGCAGGTGTCGCTGATCAGCGAGCCGGCGCCGGTGTAGGTCCAGTGGCCCTCCGAGGGGGCGAAGGTGCCGCCGCCGTCGGTTCCGTCTGCACCGTCCGAACCATCGGTGCCGTCGGTGCCATCGCCGCCGTCTGCACCGTCGGCGCCGTCGGCGCCGTCCGTCCCGTCGGTGCCGTCCGTCCCGTCGGCGCCGTCTCCGCGGCCGGGCTGGGCGCCGCCATCGTCACCTTCGGCCTTGTCACCGCACGCGGCGAGCGAGACGAGGAGCGATCCGGCGAGGGTGCCAGCCAGGGTGAAGGAGAGGACCGAGGACATGAGGCGCATGGAGGCTCCGCTGGATGGGCGACAGCATAGCCGCTGCGGCGGTGGTTTCGAGAGCCCCTTCGGATTCCTGCCGCCGCCCGCCCCGCCCGGGCCCGAGAAGCGGTAGCCTCCCCGCGCTCTGGAGCCCCCATGCGCAGCCTCGGCCTCCTCCTCCTGATCGCCAGCGGCGTCCTCGGCTACCTCTCGGCGGTCGACCGGCAGTCCGAGCCCGCCCTCGCGGTCGTCGAGATCGAGGGGCAGCTCCCCCTGCCGCTCTACGCGATGGCCGGCGCCCTCGGCGTGCTGCTGACGGCCGCCTCCTTCCTCACCGGCGGGAGCGGAGCCGGCAGCGGCGGCAGCGGCGGCAGCGGCGGGCGCAGCGGCGGTGGTCGGGCCAGCCCCCGCCCCGCCGAGGGTCGGGGCGCCCACCCTGCGCGGAGCCCCCTCGGCGCGGCGCCGATCAACCCTCGCGGCTGGCGCGACAACGTGGTGAAGCTGGCGCACTCGCTCAGCTTCGAGGCTGGGATCTTCCTCAGCATCGACGCTGAGGTGGGCGTGCCCTTCCTGCTCACCATCCAGGGGGCCACCCCGGAGAAGGCGAAGCGCGCCGTGACCACCCTCGGCACCTTCATCGCCAGTCAGCCGGCGCCGCCCCGCCTCGCGATCGTGTTCAAGGACTGCCCCGAGGGCAGCGCGCCGCGGCACCTGCTCGTCACCGGCGCCCTCGGGAGCTCGATCGACCGCACCACATTCAAGGCGGTGCCCCGCGGCGAGCGGGTCGACGTGATGTTCAGCAAGCCCGATCCGATCTGGCAGCAGCAGTGGTGATCGTCGGGCCCTCCGGCGAGGCGCTCCCGCCAACCGGGCGGTGACGGGGCAGCTCGAGGGCGAAGGCGGCGCCGGGGCGCCCGGGGGAGGGCTCGAGGAGGCGGAGGCGCCCGCCGTGGGCCTCGGCGATGGCGCGGCTGAGCGCGAGGCCGAGCCCGGTGCCGCCGGCCCGCCGCGAGAAGAAGCGCTCGAAGACGCGGGGGCGGTCGGCCTCCGGGACGCCCGGCCCGTTGTCGCGCACGGTGAGGCGCAGCTCGTCCCCATCCACCTCCACCGTCACCTCGACCCGCCCGCCCTCCGGCCCCGCCGCCTCCCGCGCGAAGGAGGCGGCGTTGTCGAGCAGGTTCTGGAGCACGGTCTCCAGCCGCTCGGGGACGCCCAACACCGAGGCCCCGTCCACCCCCTCGGGGTCGCGCGCCAACGAAGAAACGAAGGAGAAGCGGAGGCCCTCGTTCCGGGGGTCGGCGGCGGCCTGCTCCACCCGGGCCAGCGCGAGTCGACCGAGGTCGAGGGGCTCGCGGGGCTGGTCGCGCAGGCCGCCCTCCGCCCGGGCCAGCTCGAGGAAGCGGCGGGCGAGGAGCTCGAGCCGGTCGCTCGAGTCGCGGAGGATGCGGCCGAGGCGGGCCGCCCGCTCGGAGTCGAGCGCGGCGCCGCTCTGGAGGCGCTCGGCGGCGGCCCGCACGGCGGCGACGGGGTTCTTGATCTCGTGGGCGAGGTCGGCGGCGAAGGCCTCGTTGGCCTCCCCGCGGGCGCGGAGCGCGCAGAGCAGCTCGTTGAAGGCCCGCGCCAGCTCGCCGAATTCGTCTTGACGGTCGAGCTCGAGCGCCTCGGCGCCGCCGCGGGCGGCCCGGGCCCGCACCTGGAGGACGAGCTGCTCGATCGGGCGGATCAGGCGCCAGCTCAGCCAGGTGCCGAGCAGCACGCCGGCGACGAGCGAGACCAGCGTGAGCTTGAGCAGGGGGTACCGCTGATCGTGTAAAGACCGGATGGCGCGGAGGGAGTCGTCCTCGACGTGCACGAGCCCGCCGGGCAGGGCGAGGGCCGCCGCGCAGACCTGCATCCGCTGCTCGAGCACGACGCGGCAGTGAGTGCCCTGGCCGCCGACCGTGCCGTCGCCGGAGCCGCCGAGCGGGCCGCCGCCCCGGGCCTCGAGCACCTCGGGGCGCTCGATCACCGGCCCCTGGCCCCGCTCCCACTCGCCGAGCGAGGGGGCGCCGCCGGGGCCGAAGAAGAAGTCGGCGCTCCAGGCGGCGAGGCCGACAGGGTCGCTGTGATCGCGGTCGACCACCACCGTGCCCGCGGGATCGATCCACCGCAGGCGCACCCCGCGGTCGCGGGCGATGTCCTCGAGGCGGGCGGCGACGTCGGGCTCTCCCACCTCGCCGGCGGCCTCGGCGGCGACGGCCTCCACCCGACGGCGGAGGACGCGGCCCTCCATCGCGTCGCCCACGGCGCTGAGCCAGACGACGGCCAGCGGGAAGAGCACCATCAGCAACACCACGCCGAGGGCGCGGATGCGGAGGGAGCGCCGCGGCGCCTCAGCGAGCCCCACCGCCGTCCTTCCAGCGATAGCCGGCGCCGATCACGGTGTCGATTCGGTCGAAGTCTGCCGAGATGGCTTCGAACTTACGCCGGAGCCGCCGCACGTAGGTGTCGATGATGCGCTCATCCACCACCGAGTCGTCGCCCCGCATCCCCTCCATCAGCCGGGCCCGCGAGAGCACCACCCCAGGCCGGCGGGTGAGCGTGTCGAGCAGGCGGAACTCGGAGACGGTGACCTCGATGGCGTCGCCCTTCCAGCGCACGAGCACCCGCTCGGCGTCGAGGCTCAGGTGGCCCACCGCGCGCAGCTCGACCTCGGCCTCCTGTCGGGCCACCTGCCGGCGCAGCAAGGCGCCGATACGCGCGAGCAGCACCCGCGAGCTGAAGGGCTTCTGGATGTAGTCATCGGCGCCGAGCTCGAGCCCGAGGGCCTCGTCGATCTCCGAGTCCCGCGAGGTGAGCAGGATGACCGGCAGGGCGGCGTCGCGCTCGCGGATGCGCCGCAGCAGCGCGAAGCCGTCGAGGCGGGGCATGTTGACGTCGCTCACGACGAGCTCGGGCCCGGCGCCCCCCGCGGCCGCCCGCAGCCGCTCCCAGCCCTGGAGGCCGTCCGGGGCCGCCACCACCTCATGACCCGCCTCCTCGAGCAGGAGGGAGAGCATGTCCAGCAGGGCTGGATCATCGTCGATGAGGAGGATGCGGGCCATGCGCGCGGAGCGTCCAGTCACGGGGGGAGGGCCCGCGATGGTCGAGGCCTATCACGGAGCCTCGGCCGGGAGGGGCGCCCCCGCCGGAGACCGAGATAGGCGGGAGAGGCCAGATCGGGGGCCCGAATGACGGCGGACGCGCACGAACTCCACCTGCTCGAGCAGCGCTTCGGCGCCGCCGCCGAGCTCCTCGAAGGGGAACGCTGGTCTGAGGGCATGTCCCTGCTCTTCGGCGTGGTCAGCGAAGCCGGAGATAGCGGCCTCGCCGCCGTGGAGGCCCTCGCGCGGGCCCTGCTGGCCCAGGCCCTCTTTCACACCGGCGACCCCGTGGCGGCCGCCGATCAGGCCACCACCGCCCTGCGCCTCGCCGAGTCCACCGGCGACCGCGACACCATCCACCGCTGCATGGCGCTCGCCGAGTCGCTGCGCATCATCCAGGGGGGCCGCCTGTAGGGCAGAAGGCTGTCGGGCAGAGGGCGGTCCCCTCCCCCACGGCGAGGGCGGTGAAAGAGAGCGGGTGGCTGAGCCGCCCCTCCCACTCGGCCTGGAGCTCCCGCAGGGCCAGGGCCGACTCCGCCAGCGGGGCGGCGCTGAGCAGCAGCAGGTCTTGCGCCGGGACCACCGCGAAGCGCGCGGCCGGGAGGGGCCAGCGGTCTGGGCGGAGCAGCAGGGCGGCGTCCCGGCCCCCCTCGCCCCGCAGCCGCCACCAGGGGCCGTGCACGGGCTCGAGGGAGAGGGCCTGCCGATCGAGGTTCCGGAGGGCCAGGGCTCGGGCGGGCTCGTCCCGGAGCCCCAGGCGGTCGAGGTCGACCCGCCGCGCGAGGGCGAGCTGGTCGCCTTGGTCGAGGGCGAGGGTCCACCAGAGCTCACCCGGGAGCGGCCAGACCGGGGGGCGCTCGGCGGGGCCCAGCGCCTGGAAGAGGGTGTCGCGCTGGTCGGCCCGGCGGAGGAGGGGGACGAGGCGGCGCCGATCGAGGGGGGCGGGCTCGGCGCCGCGGTCGCCCAAGCGGGCGAGGACCAACCCGCAGAGGCGCTCGAGCAGCGGGGCCTCGAGGGCGCCGGCGCGGCGGGCCATCCAGAGGCTGGCGAGCTGGATCACCGCCTCTCGCTCGCCCGACGCCGCGCCCGACGCCGCGCCCGCGGACCCGACCCGGAGCACGAGCGTCCGCACCACGCTCACCGGGAGCCCCTGCGCCGAGAGCGCGGCGCGAGCGGCCTCGGTGAAGGTGTCGGGATCGGCCGCGGGGGGCTCTGGCCCGCTCATGGCTGGCAGCTCGCCCGCGGGAGGTAGGTCGCGAAGTCGAACTGCGGGCTGTTGGCGGGGTCGTGGCAGCCCGTGCAGGTGGCCTCGGTGATCGGGCGCGCCTTCACGCGGGGGTCGTCGGGGTGGTCGCGCAGCGGGCCGTGGCAGGCCTCACACTGCACCGCCTTGAAGCGGAAGACGTCTGAGCTGGTCACGTCGCCGAAGCCGCCCGGCTGGCCGAAGCCGGTGCTGTGACAGGCGACGCAGTCCGGGTCTCCGACGGCCTTCCGCTTGAGCAAGGCCTCCCAGGCCTTGGCGTGGTCCGAGAAGCTCCAGCGGGCGAACTGGGGGGCGTGGCAGTTCACGCAGGCCGAGGCCGCGGCGTAGCCGGGCGCGAGGGGGCTCGTCGGGGCGGCGGCGCGGGCGGTGGCGAGGGCGACGGCGTCCTGCCGCCACTCGGCGAGGGCCGCGGCCGCGACACCGCCGCCGCCGTCGAGGTCTTCAGAGAGGGGGATGGTGGAGACGAGGGCGAGGTTGCGGCCGCGGCCCTCCGCCTCGACGGCGGTCTGGAGGGCCTGCGCGCGGGCGTCGGCGGCCGCCCCGGGCTCGGCGCTGTGTCGAGCGGTCTGCCAGTCGCGCCAGCGCTGGGGATCCTGGGTGAGCACGACCGGCTCACCGGCCGTGGAGCCGAGCCGGAGCTGGATCTCCTGCACGTAGCGGCCCCGATCGGGGCTCTCGACGATGAGGGCCCCGGGCCGCCCGTCGGCGCGGAGGGGGCGCTTGGGGTCGTCCACGGCGAGGCCGCGGGTGCTGAGCACGAGGCCGGGGCCGGGCTCGAGGCGGGCCACGCGCTCGGCCGCCTCGTCGCCGAGAGAGCCGATGGCGACGATCAAGTCGAGGTCTGCGGGCAGGGCCTCGAGGGCGGCCCGGGTGGCGGCCACGGGGTCGAACAATTCGAGGTCGGGGGCGGCGCGGCGGTCGGCCGGGGCCCCGGAGAGGCCGATCAGGCCGACGCGCAGGCCGTCCCGCTCGATCACGCGCGTCGGGGGCAGGAGCGCCGCCCCGCCCCGCCGCCACGTGGCCGAGATCGCCGGCGGCGAGGTGGCCGGATCGAGGCCGAGCAGGCCGTCGAGGCCGAGGGCGAGGAGATCGGTGGGCCCCGGCACCCAGGCGTCCACCCCGACGTCGTGGCTGAGGCGCAGCAGGGCCTCGGCCCGCCGCGCCCGGTCCTCGGAGCGGGTGGTCGTGTCTCCCTTGAGCAGCAGCTCCCCGGCGTCAAGGTGGAGGAGCGGCCCCTCCGCGCGGAGGCGCTCGAGCAGCCGCTCCCGCCGCGAGAAGCCGCCGAAGGGCAGCGTGGGGCAGCCGCAGGGCTCGAGCTCGCCGCGCACCTCCCCCACGAAGGTGATCGAGAGGGTGCGCGCCGGGCGCTCGGGCCCGCGCGGCGCCTCCCCCGCCGCCACCTCGGCGAGCGGCGGCAGCCCGGAGACCGTCTGGGGCTCCGGCGCGGCGGGCCCCCCGCACCCGACGAGCGCCGCGAGGCCGATCCGCCTGCCGAGCCCGCCGGCCAGGGCCCCGCGGCCGCTGTCAACATCCTGTCCACGCGCCTCCATCTTGTTGACCCTCCCCTCCCTCACACTACATGTTGTGCCGAAATCTCTCTCTGCTGGAGATCGCAAGATGGTTCACCTCCTCCTCCTGCTTGGCCTGAGCCCCCTCTTGCACACCGCCAGCGCCTTCGCGCCAGCCCCATCCCTCACGGGACAGGAGCCCACGCGGGTGTTGATCACCCAGAGAGATGGTCAGGCCCGCTTGCGGCGCGGCCCGGCCTGGCAGAGCTTTGTCCAGGGTGAAGGTAAGGGTTGGCAGGCACGCTTTGATGAGGCGACGGGCACCGCCCACCGCGCCTGGGGGGCCGGCATCCCCATCGGCCCCACCCAGACCGCCGCGCAGGTCGAGGCCGGGATGCGCGCCTTCTTCCTCCGCAACCCCGCCCTCCTCGGCGGAGTGAGCCCCGACGACCTCCACCTCGGCCGCGCCCAGCAGAGCGGTGACCGCTGGATCGTCCGCTTTGACCGTGTCGTCCGCGTGTCCCCCGCCGCCGAGAAGGGCCGCGTGGTGGGCCGGGACGCCGCGCTCGACCTCGTGCGCCTCCCCGCCGCCAACGCCGATCTGCCGAGCGCGCTCGGTGAGCTCGCCGCCGCCGGGGAGCCCGTGGTCTGGAAGGGCGGCGTCGAGGTCCGCCTCCAGCAGGGCCGCCTCGTCATGCTGGGGATCGACACCCACCCCGCCGCTGACACCGTCGCCCCGCTCCCGGCCATCTCCGCCGACGCCGCCATCCAGCTCGCCATCTCCGAGGGCCTCGCCCCCGAGGCCGAGCACCTCGTCGAGGGCGCCGTGCTGGTCGTGCTCCCCCTCGAGACCGACGCGGGCCTGGAGTACCGCCTGAGCTGGATGGTGCGCAGCCGCACCGGCCTCCTCGCCGCCGCGGCCCCGGTGGGCATCTGGCGCAGCCTCGTAGACGCCCAGACCGGCGAGCTGCTCGCCCAGTACAACGAGGTCCGCTACGCCTCCGGCACCGTCTACGGCACCCACGACACCCGCGTGCCCAACGGCGACATGAGCACGAGCGCCTTCCCCTGGATGGACATCACCTCCAGCGGCGGCAGCACGACCACCGACGAGGACGGCAAGTGGTCGCTGAGCGGCAGCAGCTTCACCGCCACCCTCGAGGGTGACTGGGTGACGGTCGAGAACAGCTCGGGCGGCGAGGGCTCGCTGACCTGGAGCTCCGGCAGCGCCACCTGGACCACCACCGCGGCGACCCAGGCCGAGATCGACACCTTCCTCTTCCAGAACCAGATCCACGTCTGGGGAGTGACCTGGGCCCCTGAGCTCGACATCTCGAACCAGCAGATGGCCGCGCTGGTCAACATCAACGACGTCTGCAACGCCTACTACGACGGCAACGTCAACTTCTACAAGTCGGGCAGCGGCTGTAACAACACCGGCCAGATGGCCGACGTGAGCTACCACGAGTGGGGCCACGGCTTCCACGCCTACTGCGCCGACACCTGGTCGGTGGACGGCTCGGTGGGCGAGGGCGCAGGCGACGCGGTCTCCTTCTTCAACACCGGCGACTCCGAGATCGCGCCCTACTTCATGACCTCGGGCGACTCGATCCGTGACGCCGGGCCAAACCGCGCCTACCCCGACGACATCGTCGGCGAGGTCCACGAGGACGGCCTCATCTTCGCCGGCGCCATCTGGGACCTCTGGGGCCTGCTCGACGGCTCGCTGGGCGCCGAGGACGGCTACGCCACCTCCGTCACCCTCTTCAAGGAGACGCTCAAGGCGAACCCCACGATCGAGGTCACCTACGACGAGCTCGTGGCCGCCGACGACGACGACGCCGACCTCAGCAACGGCACCCCCAATCAGTGTGACATCATCGAGGCCTTCGGGCCCCACGGCCTCGGCCCCACCGGCGGCACCGGCGCCCTGCTCGGCCTCTACCACCCGCCGGTGGAGAACCAGCCCCCCACCGCCACGAGCTACCCCCTCGACGCCGAGCTGCTGAACTACGCGCCCGGCTGCGTCGAGAGCACGCTCTCCGACGCCGTGGTCCGCTACAGCATCGACGGCGGCGCGACCTGGTCGGAGGCGCCGCTCACCGCCTCGGCGACGGGCGTCACGGGCGCCATCCCCGCGGTGGCCCCCGGCACCGTGGTCACCTACTACATCGAAGCGCAGAGCTCGGACGGCGCCGCGGTCACCGCGCCCACCGGCGGCGAGATCAACCCCTTCTCCTTCTTCGTGGGCGAGCTCGTCGCGATCTCCTGCTTCGACTTCGAGGATGACGACGGCGGCTTCACCCACGAGCTGCTCTCCGGCTCGGACGGCGAGGGCGCCGACGACTGGGTCTGGAGTCGCCCCCGCGGCGCCGGCGGTGACCCCTCCGAGGCCGTGAGCGGCACCAAGGTGTGGGGCAACGACCTCGGCGGCGGCAACTTCAACGGCCAGTACCAGGAGAACAAGACCAACCGGCTGACCAGCCCCGCGATCGACACGAGCGGCTACGAGCGCGTCTTCCTCCAGTATCGCCGCTGGCTGCAGGTCGAGGACGGCTACTTCGACAAGGCCAGCATCTACGCCAACGATGCGGTCGTCTGGCAGAACCACGAGAGCAGCCGCTCGGTGGGCGACGAGCACACCGCCGACGACCAGTGGGCGCTCCACACCCTCGAGCTCCCCGCGGCCGACAGCACGGCGCTGGGCTGGGAGATCGAGAGCGACGCCGGGCTGAACTTCGGCGGCTGGACCCTCGATGACGTCTGCGTCTACGGCTATGTCGCGCCCGTTGAGCCCATCGACTCCGGCGACCCCGAAGACTCCGGCACCCCCGACGGTGACACCGGCGGCGCGGGCGACGGGCCGGGCGGCGAGGGCGACGGTGGGGCCTCCGACCTCGTCGGCGGCGGCGCTGGCAAGGGCGGCTTCACGGTCTGCGGCTGCTCGTCGAGCAGCGGCGCGGGCGGCGCGACCGGCAGCGCGGGCCTCGTGCTCGGCGCCGCGGCCCTCCTCCTCCGCCGCCGTCGCCCGAGCGAGCGGGCCTGAGCGGGCGCGGCCCGGTGCGGCCCCTCCCCGCGCTCCTGCTCCTCGCGGCGCTCGGCGCCCCTCCGGCGGCGGCGCTCCTGCCCCCGCCGGACTACCGGGCCGAGCTCGACCAGAAGATGGCCGCCGAGCTCTCCGCCCTCAACGGGGGCGACGCCTGGGAGCAGGTGGTCGAAAAAGGGGAGGCCTACATCGAGGCCCTCGGCCCCTCGGCGCCGGTCGCCTACGAGCTCGGCTTCGCCGAGAACCACCTCGGCCACCTCTCCTCCGCCCTGCGCTGGTACGGCATGGCCATCGAGGTCGATCCCAACGACCCCGCCGCCCGCTACGACCGCGGCGAGCTCCTCCTCGCCTCCGGCAAGCTCGACCTCGCCGCCGCCGACTTCCAGGTCGCGAGCGAGCTCCGCCCCGACCACTGGGCGGCCTGGTTCCGCCTCAGCCAGGTCGCGGGGGCCCGAGGAGACGCCGCGGCCTTCGAGGCCCACCTCATCGAGGCGATGCGCCAGGGCCTTGACACCCGCATGCTCGTCGCCGACCCGAGCTGGCGCGCCTTCAGCCGCGACCCCGCCCTCGGCCCCGTGCTCAAGCGGCTGATCACCGTCTACGGGGATGAGTCGATCCTGCCTGCGCTGCAGGCGCCGTAGGGGGGCGGGCCGTGTAGAGCTCTCGCCAGGACGTAGGGGAGGGCGGCCGACGGTCCTGTCACCCCCCCCCCACCCTGTCCCTCCCCCACAAGGGGGGAGGAGACGCAATTGGCCGGTTCGTGGAACGATCCACGAGTCAGGCTCCCTCCCCCCTCGCGGGGGAGGGCTGGGGTGGGGGGACCCGGCCACCACACCTCGAATCTGCCCCACCTCAGCCCGGCGCCTCCCCGAGCTCTCCAGCGGCGCGGTCCTCTCACTCCCCCCACCCTGTCCCTCCCCCAGGGGACGCAATTGGCCGGTTCGTGGAACGATCCATGAGTCAGGCTC
>JBIJDH010000027.1:0-88629 GCA_044344255.1 Myxococcota bacterium | reverse complement strand
CTCCTGCCTCCCCCATCCGATGGGGGAGGTGTCGCCGCATCGGCGACGGAGGGGGACTGCTGTGTTTGCCCCAACCCTTCTCTCGCCGGTCCTCCTGCCTCCCCCATCCGATGGGGGAGGTGTCGCCGCATCGGCGCTGCACCCGCGACGTAGGGGGACTGCTGTGGTTGCCCCAACCCTTCTCTCCCGGGTCCACCTGCCTCCCCCATCCGATGGGGGAGGTGGAGCGGCACCCGCGCCAGGGTCCTGTCCAGCTACGGATGCCCGCGCGCGCAGCCCGTCGAGAGACCGGTCGCGCCGAAGACCCCGCTCGGCCCTCATCGCCTCGGCGGTGGGGGTCACATCCGCGCCATCGCGGCCAGGTTGGGCACCCACCCATGACACCCCGCCCCACCTCCATTCAACCGCGACCATCACGAACCCTGTGAAGATCCTGGACTTTCTGGGAGATAAGGAGGTGGTGGTGGACGTGCTGGCGGTGGACGCTCGCGGGGCCCGCTTCCAGGTGGAGATGCAGAGCCGGGGCCACGCCGGGCTGAAGGAGCGAATGCTCTTTGGCTGGGCGGGGCTCTATCAGCGACAGTCGGGGGCGGGTCGAGGGTATGGAGCCCTACGACCGGTGGTCTCCATCTGGCGGGTAGACGAGAATTGTTTTCGCGGAGCGAGTGACTTCCACCACCGCTTCGCCGTGATGTCGCCGAACGAGGGCATCGTCCTCACGAACCACCTCGACCTCCACGTGCTGGAGCTCGAGCGCTGGCGACAAGGCGAGGCCTGGGCGGTCTCTCCGGCGATCGGTCGCTGGATGGCGTTCTTCTCCGAAGCCGAGCAGTGGTCCGAGGTCCCCGCTCCCTTGCAGAGCCCCATCATAGAAGACGCTGATAGAGGATGCCATGATGGTCCTACAGACCTTTCGCGACAACCAGGAGTGGAATCACGCCTATCGCGCCCGCCTGGCGTTTCAGATGCTCCACGCCACCATCGAGGAGGAGCACCAGAGCGAGCTCGAAGAGGCGAAGCAGGAGGCCGAGCGGGAACGGCTTGAGAAGGAGCAGGCCCTGGCGCGCGCCGACGCTGCGCTGGCGGAGGCGGCCGAGCTCCGGGCGCTCTTGCTTCGAGCGGGGATCAACCCGGGTTGACCGCTCACCCGCGCCCGGATGAGCCACGGCATGGGGCGAGGGATAGACGAAGGAGAGTTGCGCGACCGCCCGCAGGAGGACACCATCGAGGCCGCCTGGAGGCGCCGTGCTCCGCTCCCTCTCGCTCCGCTCCGTGTTCGCAGGCTTGGTCGCAGTCGCATGGGCCGCGCCGGCCGCCGCGGCCGCCGGTGTCTCCGATGATCCGCTCCAGCGCTGGGACGACCGGGTGCGCGAGGGCTGGCGCCCCGTGCCCGGTCAGCTCGTGGTGCACGCGGACGACGTCGGGCCCGGGCTCGAGGCCACCGGCTGCGCGCTCCACCACAGCTTCCCCCGCCGGCCGATCCACGTCGTGTTGTGCCCGGGCGACACGCGGGCGGCGCTGGCGCGCTGGCAGGGGCTCCCCGGCGTGGAGGTGGCGGAGGGGGTCTTCGAGGGCCGCCTCCTCGCGGTGCCAGACGACCTCTGGTGGCCCCTCTGGCAGCTCGAGAACACCGGTCAGACCATCGGGAGCTCGGTGGGGGTGGCCGGCGCCGACATCGGCGCGGTGGGAGCCTGGGACCTCAGCACCGGCGCGAGCTCCGTGGTCGTCGCCGTCCTCGACACCGGCGTGCGCGCCAGCCACGAGGACCTGCAGGGGCAGCTCTGGGTCAACACGGGCGAGCTCGACTGCGACGACGGGCTCGACGACGACGGCAACGGCTACGTCGATGACTGCGCCGGCTGGGACTTCGGCGACGGTGACCCCGACCCTGACCCCGGCTCAAGCGAGTGGGGCTGCACCTGGTACCCGCACGGCACCTTCATCTCCGGGGTGATCGGCGCCGCGACCGACAACGGGCTGGGCGTCGCCGGGGTGGCCTGGGACCTCCGCCTCCTGCCGCTGAAGATCCAGGCCGACGCCGACTGCGCGGTGAGCGAGGTGAGCCTCGCCGAGGCGGTGTACTACGCGATGGACGCGGGCTCGACGGCGATCAACGCCTCCTGGACCGTGGGCTACAGCCTCACCCTCCGCCGCGCGATGACCGACGCCAACGACGCCGGGGTGATCACCGTCATCGCCGCCGGTAATGACAGCCTCGACCTCGAGGGGGGCACCTACACCTGGCCCATCCAGTTCGGCCTCTCGCGGGCCATCGCGGTGGCCGCCTCGACGAACCAGGACACGCTGGCCTCCTTCAGCAACTATGGTGCCACGAAGGTCGATCTCGCGGCCCCTGGGCAGGACATCTACTCCACGACCTGCACCGGCGACTCGGCCTACGCCTGGGCCAGCGGCACCTCCTTCGCCGCGCCCGTGGTGGCGGGGGCGGTGGCCCTGGTGAGCGCGGGCTGGCCGATGCTCCGCGCCGATGAGGTGGTAGACGCCGTCGCCGAGGGGGTCGATGCCATCCCCGCCCTCGACTGCGCCGCCTCCGCCCGCTGTGTGCGCACCGGCGGTCGGCTCAGCCTGCCGGAGGCCTTCGCGCGGGCCCAGGCCTGGGCGGAGACGGAGGGGGTGGGCCTGGGCGAGACCACCCTCGAGGACAGCGACGGAGACGGCCTCCCCGAGGGGCACGAGACCCTCTCGCTGTGGCTCGTGGCGACCGGCACCGGCCACGCCGACGTCACCGGGGTCACCGCCACCCTCCACGTCGAGGATCCGCGCGCCCTCGTCACGAGCGGGGCCGTCGTCGTGGGGACCGTGCCCGGCGACGGCGAGCTCGCGGTGGCCGAGCCGCTCACGCTGCGCCTCGACGGGAGCTGCACGGAGGACTTTGACCTCGCGCTCGGGGTGACCTTCGCCGACGACGCCGGGCAGTCCTGGGAGGGCGCGGTCCCCGTCGCGGTCACCTGCCGGCTCGATCAAGACGCCGACGGCGTGCGGGAAGACGAAGACTGCGACGACGCACGTGCGGAGGTGGGGCCAGGCTTCGAGGAGACCTGCGACGGCCTCGACAACGACTGCGACGGGGGCGTAGACGAGGAGGCGGTGGACGCCATCGCCGCCTACGACGACGCGGACGGCGACGGGTACGGCGCCCCCAGCACCGGTGAGCCGGCCTGTGAGCTGCCGGAGGGGGCGGTGACGAATGACCTCGACTGCGACGACGACGACGCCGGCGTGAACCCCGATGCGGCCGAGCGCTGCGACGGGGTTGATCAGGACTGCGATGGCGCCATCGATGACGCCGAGGCCTGCGCGCCCGCGGACACCGATCCCCCATCCGCGGAGAACGGCGGCGGCGGTGGGGGAAAGGGCGGCTGCGCGACCGGCGGCGGCCCACCGGAGGCCTGGCTCGGGCTGCTCTCGTGCCTCTCTCTGCTTCGGCGACGTCGGATATCCTCCCGGGTCTGTCCACCGGCCTCGGAGCCACAGTGAAATCTAATCCAGTGAAATCTAATCCAGTGAAGCCCGATCCAGCGCAGCCCAAGCAGAAGACGCCCAAGTCGGGCACGGCCGCGGTCCTGACGCCGCTCCGCGATGATCCAGCGGTGGCGGTCTTCCTGGAGGGGCTCGGGCCCCCATTGAGCCCCCTCGTTGGGGCCCTGCGCGCGCGGGTGCTCGCGGTCAGCCCCGATATCGGCGAGGGCGTCAAGTGGAACACGCCGAGCTTCTACGTGATCCGGGGCGGCAAGGCCGAGTGGTTCGCCACTACGCACCTGCGGGGCGGCCCGGTGAGCCTGATCCTCCACCTCGGCGCCAAGGTCCGAGACACGGCCGTGAGCGGCGTGGAGGTGGAGGATCCCGCGGGCCTCTTGACCTGGCTGGCCCGAGACCGCGCGATCCTGAAGATCGCCGATGAGTCGGCCCTCCTCTCGCAGGGGCCGGCCATCGACGCCCTGCTCCGGGCCTGGATCGGCCTCCTCTGAGCGGCCTCCGTTGAGAGGCCTCCGTTGAGAGGCCTCCGCTGAGCGGCCTCAGTCGTTGAAGGGCGCGAAGGCGAGGGCGTAGGCCCAGTCATCGACGTCGGTGAGGCCGTTGCAAGTGGGCTGGGCCCACTCGACCTCCTCGGCGCAGGGGTGGTCGCGGTTGATCGACCAGGTGCCGAGCATGCCGATGCCCTTCTCCTCGGCGAAGGCCAGCGTGAGGGCGGCGTCCTCGACGGTGAAGACCTCGGAGGCGACGTCGTTCTGGCCGATCATCGGCGTGGAGCCCACCATCGCCCAGAGCTCCTCGTCGGTCTTGCTGCCGCCGTAGAGGGTGGCGAGCTGGCCGTGGAGGGCCGTGATGGCGTCGATGCCGTACTGGCCCATCTTGCCCTCGGGATCGGGAGCGGCGCCGTCGCCGTAGTCCATCGTCATCACGTTGACGCCGTCGAGGCGGACCCCGTGGTCAATGGCGTCCTGGAGGACGGCCACCCCCTCCGCCGTGAGGCCCGAGGGCAGGACGGGCAGCGTGTACCAGACGAAGAGGGCCTCGCCGGCGTCGGCCTTCTTGGCCTGCAGCTCCGCGATGGCCAGGGAGCGGCGAGTGATGGAGGTGGGGTCCGCGACCCAGCTCCCCTCGATGTCGAAGTCAATGCGGGTGAGGGCGAGCTGATCGATGACCCGCTCGTACTCGGCCACCACCTCGGCCACCGAGCCGCAGGCGGCCTCGATGGGGGTGTTGGCGGCGCCGCCGAAGGAGACCATGACGTCTCCGCCGCCGCTGCGGAGGAGGGCGATCTGGTCATAGAGGGTGTATTCGGCCCCGCCCTCCCAGGCGCTCGGCCCCACCTCTATCGAATAATAGGTGCCCCAGGTGGCGTCGCAGCTCGTCGGGCTGCCGGCGACGATGAAGGCGAGGGTGTAGTAATCCGTGGCGTTCTCCGCTGGGATCTCGCCGACCTTCACCGTGGGATAGCCGGTGGCGTCGACATAGGGCGCGAAGAAGTGGGCCGGCCAGCCGTCGTCGGCCGGAGGGTCCGTGTCGGCGTCGGCGTCGGAGTCGGCGTCGCTGTCCGCGTCGGAGTCGGCGTCGCTGTCGGCGTCGGAGTCCGCGTCGCTGTCGGCGTCGGCGTCGCTGTCCGCGTCGGTGTCGGCGTCTCCCTCCTCCCCGCCATCCGCGGCGGGATCGGCCTTGTCGCCGCCGCAGGCGAGCAGCAGCGCGAGGCCGGAGAGGGGGAGCCAGAGAGAGAGCAGGGGAGGGGAGCGGAGGGCGGTGTGCATCCGGGGATCTTGCCCGACCGACGGAGCCCTGTCCCCATCCCCGCTGGGCGATGACGAAGGCTTTGCAGGGTGACGGCCGCCCCGCGATCGGCGGGGCGCGGTAGCCTGCCGCCGTGCGCCGCCCCCTGCCGCTGCTGCTCGCCTGCTTGGGCGCCTTCGGGCTGGCCCTGGCGCAGCTCCGCAGCCTCCTCGGCGGCACGGTCCCGCTGCTGCCGGGCAACCCTTACCACCCCGACAACCTGGGAAACCACTGGCTGCTCGTGTGGGTGGCGGAGCGCCTCGCCGCCGGCCGCGGCCTGCTCCACACCGACGCCTACTATTGGCCGGTGGGCGACGCCCCGGTGCTGGCGGGAAACGGCATGGAGGGGGCGCTCTACCTGCCCTTCCACCTGCTCTTCGGCTGGCCGGCGGGCTTTGCGGGCTGGGCGCTGCTCGTGCTCAGCCTGAACGGCCTCGGCGGCTGGGCGCTGGCGCGGGCCGCGGGGGCCTCACCCGCCGCCGCCTGGGTGGCGCTCGGGCTCTGCGGCGCCAGCCCCTACTTCCTGCAGGAGCTCGGCTCCGGGCGCTTCAGCCAGGTCGACGCCGGCTGGCTGCTGCTCTTCCTCGCCGCCTGGCTGCGCTTTCTGGCGCGGCCGAGCCGCGGCTGGGCGCTGGCGAGCGCCGCCCTCCTCGCGGTGACGGCGGTCTTCTATTGGTACTACGCCTGGTTCGGCGTGATGGCCGGCGCGGTGCTCTGGGCCGCGTCGCCGCGGCCGCCGCCTGCGCGCCTCGCCTTGTTCTCGGCGGCCTTCCTGGCGCTGATCGGCCCCTGGGCCGCCGCCTTCGCCCAACGCTGGGCGAGCATCCCCGGTACCGACGAGCTCTCGGCCTTCCCGCCCGAGGAGGCGCGGGTGGACGCCCTCTCCCTCGGCTGGACCATGCCCCTGCTCCCGGGCGCCGGGCTGCACGTGGGGGCGATTGAGCCGGCCCCGCTCCTCCTGCTCTCCCTGCTCGGCCTGTCCTATTTTTTGTGGCGCTCTGTTCGAGACCCCCGGCCGCGCGGCCTTTTGCTCGTGGGGCTGCTCTTCTTCGCCCTGTCCCTTGGGCCAGACGGGGGTCTGTACACGGCGCTCTATGGCCTCGCGGCGCCCCTCCGCCGCTTCTGGTGGCCGATCCGCCACATCGTGGTTGTGCACGCGATCCTCGGCGTGCTCGGGGCCCTGCTGCTCGATCGGCTGCCCGGGCGCGCCCTCCGCAGGCTCGGCCCCCTCGGCGCCGCCTTGGCCCTGCCCGCCCTCGCGCTGCAAGGCCTCGACACCGCCGCCGCCGTGCGGCCGATCGACTGGCCCCCGGCCGACTACCTGAGGCTCGCGGCGCTGCCGGACGGGGTGGTCTTGCAGACCCCGCTCGCCCCCGAGGCCACCGCGGGCGAGGAGGTGCTCTTCTTCCAGATGGTTCACCGCAAGCGGCTCCTCGGCGGGCACGCCCAGTGGGTGGACCGGGTGCGCCCGCCAGAGTGGGACCGCTTCGTGGGCGCCAACAGCTTCCTGTCAGCCCTCCAAGCCCTGGAGCGCGGGGAGGTGGTCGGGGAGTTTCGGTTTGACCCCGCCTCGCTCACGGCGCTCCGCGAGGGGGGCCTCCGCTGGGTCGTGCTCGATCGCTCGCTCTTCACCTATGACCTCGCCCCCTTGCACAAGACCGAGGATCGACTCTGGGACGCGCTCTTCGGCCTGCCCGTCTATCAGGGGAGGGGCTTTGGCATCTGGGACATGCGGCAGTGGACGGGCCGAGCCGAGCTCCCCCTCGAGCCGGGCTTCACCTGGCCGGAGGGGGTGGAGCGAGGCGGCCCCACCCGGCCGCTGATCGGCGGGCGGCCTAGGAGCAGCACCTTCGACCCCCGCCGCTGAAGGGAGCCGTCCGCGTTCCCCGGTTCACGTTAGAGCGCCGCCCCGAACAGGTGGAGGTCATCAAGAATGCGCGGCTGGACCATCGACGACAGCGCCGAGCTCTACGGCATCAAGAACTGGGGCCGCGACTTTGTGCGCATCCGCCCGAACGGAAACCTCGGCATCGCCCCCCATGGTGACGCTGGGCCCTCGATCGACCTCAAGGAGCTGGTCGATGACCTCACGCGGCGCGAGATCGGCATGCCGATCCTCATCCGCTTCACCGACCTCCTCGAAGCCCGCATCCGCACCCTGGCCGAGGCCTTCCGCACGGCCATCGCGGAGTACGAGTACAAGGCCAACTATCGCGGCGTCTTCCCGATCAAGGTCAACCAGCAGCGCCACGTGGTGGAGGACGTCGTGCGCTTCGGCGCGCCCTACCACATCGGCCTCGAGGCCGGCTCCAAGCCCGAGCTGCTCGTGGTCCTCGCGATGCTCGACGACCCCGAGGCGCTGATCATCTGCAACGGCTACAAGGACGAGGAGTACATCGAGACGGCCATGATGGCCCAGAAGCTCGGTCGGCGGCCCATCATCGTCATCGAGAAGGCCACCGAGCTTGACCTCTGCATCGAGCTCAGCCGGAAGAGCGGCATCCGCCCCATGCTGGGCATGCGGGCCAAGCTCGCCTCGCGCGGGGCGGGGCGCTGGGAGGCCAGCACCGGCGACCGCGCCAAGTTCGGCCTCACCATCGAGGAGATGGTGGACAGCGTCGAGAAGCTGCGCGCCGCCGACATGCTCGACTGCATGCGGCTCCAGCACTTCCACATCGGCAGCCAGGTCAGCGCCATCCGCTCCTTCAAGGACGCCCTCAAGGAGGGCGCCCGCATCTACGTGGAGCTGCACAAGCTCGGCTGTCCGCTCGGCTTCTTCGATGTGGGCGGCGGTCTCGGCGTGGACTATGACGGTTCGAGCTCGAACTTCGCGAGCTCCGTCAACTACACCGTCCAGGAGTACGCCTACGACGTGGTGGCCGCGGTCGCCAACGCCTGCGCCGAAGCGGGGGTTCCCCACCCCGACATCGTCACCGAGTCCGGCCGTGCGATGGTCGCCCACCACGCCATGCTGGTGGTCAACGTGCTGGGCGTGAGCGAGCACCCCTCGAACAACGAGCCGATCGAGCCTGCGGAGAACGATCCCGAGGTGATGTTCGAGCTCCACGAGGCGCTGCAGAACGTCAACAAGAAGAGCTACCAGGCGGCCTGGCACGACGCCGTCGAGGCGCGCGAGCAGCTCCTGAGCATGTTCACGCTCGGCCTCATCGACCTCCGGCAGCGGGCCAAGGGCGAGCGGATGTTCTGGCAGTGCGCCGGGCGCATCTCCAAGATCATCCGCGGTCTGTCTTACGTGCCCGACGAGCTCAACGGCCTCTATCGGGCCCTGGCTGACACGTACTTCTGCAATTTCTCGGTCTTCCAGTCCATCCCCGACTCCTGGGCCGTCGATCAGCTCTTCCCCGTGGTGCCGATCCACCGCCTCGACGAGCGCCCCACCCGCCAGGCCGTGCTCGCCGACATCACCTGCGACTCTGACGGCAAGGTCGATCACTTCATCGACCTGCACGACGTGAAGGACACCCTCGAGCTCCACGCCCCGAACGGGGAGCCCTATCTGTTGGGCGTCTTCCTGGTCGGCGCCTATCAGGAGATCCTGGGCGATCTGCACAACCTCTTCGGTGACACGAACGCGGTGCAGGTCTCCATCCAGGGCGAGGGGCTCTACCACCTCGACAGCGTCGTCGAGGGCGACACGGTCACCGAGGTGCTGAACTACGTCCAGTACAGTCGGAAGGAGCTCGTCACCCTGGTGCGCCGGAGCTGCGAGGCCGCCGTGAAGAGCGGGCAGATGACGATCGAGGAGTCGGCGAAGCTGCTCGCGAGCTTCCAGCGCGGCCTCGAGGGCTACACCTACCTCGAGTAGGCGCCGCCTTCAGGGCGCGGCGGCCCGGGCGCTCAGAAGGCCTGGGTCCCGCGCACATAGAAGGTGGGGGTGCTCGACGCGGTGAGCGCGGCGTCGTCGCTCCACAGGGGGTGCGCCGCCCACAGGCCGAGCATCGTCGGGCGGGCGCCGAGCACGTCGCCGGTGAAGAGCGCGCCGGCGGTCCAGCCCAGGGCCTCGACCGCGCAGGGCTCGGTGGGGCAGCCGGCGACGTGGGCGCCGAGGTAGCCCGCCTCGGCCCCGCCGAGGAGCTGTACGTCGGCCAGCCAGACCAGCGGCAGCGGCACGGAGAGCCCGCGAAAGACCTGGTAGCGCAGCTCGGCGGCGCCGATCAGGCGGGTGTCGCCGAGCACGGCGTCGACGGGCACCCCTTGGAGGTTCGAGGAGCCGCCGAGGCTGAGGAGGCGGTGCTCGACCCCACCCTCGGCCACCCCGGCGCCGGCGCGGAGGGCGAGGGCGGCGCGGCCGCCCAGGGGGAGGAGCTGCACGGCGTTGAGGTGCGCGCTGCCCCACTCGTCGCCGCCCGGCACGGCGCCGCCGCCGAAGGACAGGGACAGTCGGTGGCCGTGGCGGGGGAATTCGTCGTCGACCCGCGTGTCCCAAGAGGCGCCGGTGTAGGCGCCGATCGCGATGGCGCCGTCGTCGGTGGGGCGGAAGGCGGGGTCGAGCAGGGAGGGGCCGCCGCCGAACCAGAGGTGGAAGGGGCGGCTGCGGCGGTCCTTCAGGGGCCCGAAGGCGTAGGTGGCGCCGACGTCGAGGCCGAGGAGGTCCTCGGGATCGGTCGAGAGCGAGGTCCAGAGCGACCAGCGGGTGGCGTAGCGGCGTCGGAAGACGAGGTTGGCCTCCGCGGAGATGCGCCCCGAGTTGAGCGAGAGCTCGTAGGGGAAGATCGCGGCCACCACCGTCCACGGGCGCGGCCAGCGGTTGTTCGAGGGGTTGGGGTCAGGGCTGAGCTGGCGGGGATCGACGGCGACCGACGCGGGGCGCGCCGGCTCGACCCGCACGTAGGCGGGGGTCCCGACGCCGAGCTCGATCCGCTGGCGCTGGCCGTTCACCTCGAGCTCGACCGGGGTGGCCGGGGCGCCGATCGCGCCGGGGCGGTCGACCGCCACCTGCCAGCCTCCCTCGGGCCGCTCCTCCACGCGCAGCGCGAGGTCGGAGGCGGGGGTGGGCTGGCGCATCGCCGAGACCTCCTCGATCGAGAGGCCCGCGCCGGTGGCGGCCACGCCGGGGCTCGCCCCTTGGAGCAGGAGCCCGGCGAGGCGGGCGGCCGTGCCGGGCCCGTGCCGCAGGTCGAGGTTGCGGGCGGCGGCGCGGGCGGGGGTGGAGGGGGCGAAGAGCTCGGCGGGGTCGTCGTGGACGGGGTCTCCGGGCCAGGTCTCCCCCATGACGTCGCTGTAGAAGGGGAGGCGCCCGTCGTAGAGGAGGGCGTCCACCTCGGGGATCCAGCGAACCCAGCCGAGGAGCTCCCGAACCGACTTGTCGTCAGCGGGGAGGAGCGCCGCGGCGGCGAAGGCCCGCCACCAGGGGTCGGAGAGGGGGAGGCCAGCCTGGATCACGCCCTCGAGGGTCGCCGCGCTGTGGTATCGCCAGAGCGGGCCGCTGAGCCGGAGGGCGCGGTCGGACAGGAAGAGCATCCCCGGCCCGGCCCGGCTGAGCCGCCGCCGCAGCGGTGCCTCGACGATCACGACGTGGGGCGCGCCGGGGCCGGGCCAGCCCACCTCGATGAGCTCCGAGAGCCGCAGATCGCGCCGCTCACGCGCACGCCCCCGCTGGACGAGGGTGACGGAGCCGGCGCTCTGCTCGAGGGTGGAGACCTCCGCGTCCTCCAGCACCGCGAGGGAGAGGCGATCGGCGCGCCCACCCCAGATGACCTCGCCCGTGCTCACCGAGCCGTTGAGGACGCCGGTGGTGCCGGGCGGGAGCGTGAGGCGGACCTCCCAGTCGACCACGGCGAGGTGGTCGCCCTCCATCACCATCGGGTGCCAGAGCCCGTTCATGAAGAGGCCGTGCCCGGGGACATAGCCGGCGGCGTCGTACCTGCGGGGCAGCACCGCCGTGAAGCTCATCCGGTCGGGCCCGCGCGGGGAGAGCCGCAGCCAGCCGGACTCCGCGGCCCTCGGGAAGGTGCGCCGGGAGAGGACGTCGTCGGTGGGGACCGGCAGCAGGCTGAGCGCGTCGACGAAGTGCAGCCCGTCGCCGTCGGTGAGGGTGAGCTCCCCCTCGACGGTCTGGAGATCGGGCCGCAGGCGCGCGACGAGGCTGACCTTCGCGCCCCAGGCCGGGAGCAGCGCGAAGATGAGCCAGATCAGCAGCACCCCGAGGCCGAAGCGGGGCTCAGTAGACGTAACCGAGGCCGACGTTGACCGTCGCGATGCTGTTGGGGGCCGCCGTGCCGAGCAGCAGGATCTGGAAGTCGCCGGTCTGGATGCGGAAGCCGAGATCGATGTCGGCGGGCGCGAAGCCCTCGGTGTAATCGTCGGACGACTTGAAGCCGCTCACCGAGGCGATGCCGAGGGCCTCCTGGTCGGCCAGAGGCATCAGGGGGTCCGCCTTGATGCGCAGCCAGGCGACGCCCACATGGGGGGAGAAGGTGGCGTGGTTGATGCCCACCTGATTGCCGAAGGGCACGGTGTAGCCGATGTCGATCCGGGCATCCATCGTGCCGAGGTCGAGCTCGTCGTTGCCCACGTAGGCGGCGTAGCCGAGCTGCATCGTGACGTCGGGGTACTTTCGGTAGCCCTCGATGAGGCCCCAGCGGCCGTAGGCCCCGAAGACCGACTGGCGGGTGAAGGCCACGTAGCCGGCGTTCGCGCCCACCTCGAGCGAGAGGGGAAGGCCCTTGCGCACGTTGATCTGGGGGATCCAGAGCGCGGGGGTGGGGGAGCCGTCCTCGGCGGCGCGGGCCCAGGCGGAGGGGGTGTCCGAGGTGGGCTTCGAGCTGATGAAGGCGACCGTGTGCGACAGCGAGACGTCGAAGCCGTGGATGCCCAGCGTCTCGGCGGGGGCCATCGGCTTGTTGGAGATCGCGGTGCCGAGCTCGCGCACGACGGTCTCGTAGGCCTCAGCCGAGATGTTCGGGTTCTGGATCGGCATGCCGTCCCAGGTGCCGAGGCCCGAGAGGGAGACGTCGTCAGGGTAGGCGGCGGCCTCGACCCGGGCGCTGGCCCCGAGGATGAGGAGCGCGGCGGCCACTTGGCCGGCGACACGACGGACGGACGGGAGCGGGGAGCGGTACGGGCTGTGCTTCATCACGGTCGTCATCCGGCCTCTGGTGCGAGGGGCATCGTAACCGTCCGAGGGGCACCTGCTCAAGCCCACGGGGCGCATCCGCTGATCAAAGCCGAGGAGCCGCGGGCCCTCAGCCGCCGATCCCGGTCATCACGCCCTGGAAGACCTCACCCCCATCCACGGTGCAGTCGTGGCCGTCGGGCTTGCCCATCACCATCTCGCGGATGCTGTCGGCCAGGGCCTGATCGGAGGCCCCAGCGCGCAGCAGGTCGCGCAGGCTCGGCGTGTCCTCGTGGGCGAGGCAGGTGCGGAGGTGACCGTCGACCATCAAGCGGAGGCGGTTGCAGCCGGCGCAGAAGTGCTCGGAGAGCGGGGAGATGAAGCCCACCCGGAGCCCGCTCTCGGCGACCCGCCAGGTGCGGGCCGGCCCGGCGGCGGCCCCCTCGCGCGGCTCGGGGAGCAGGGTGTAGCGCGAGGCGATCTGCCGCCGCACGTCGGCGGAGGGAACGCAGCGGTGCCAGCGGGCCTCGAAGGGCATGTACTCGATGAAGCGGAGCTCGGTCGTGGCGGCGTCTTGGCCGAAAAAATCGACCAGATCGAAGACCTCGTCGTCGTTCTCGCCCTGGAGGAGGACCGCGTTGATCTTGACGGGCACCATCCCCGCTGCGCGGGCCGCGGCGATGCCGGCGAGCACCCTCCCGAGGTCGCCGCCGCGGGTGAGCGCGGTGAAACGGTCGGGGCGGAGCGTGTCGAGGGAGACGTTGATGCGGCGCAGGCCGGCGGCGTGCAGGCGCTCGGCCTGCCGGGCCAGGGTGTGGCCGTTGGTGGTGAGCGCGACGTCGGTGATGCCGGGCGTCTCGGCGATCGCCGCCACCAGCGACTCGATGTCGCTCCGAATCGTCGGCTCGCCACCGGTGATGCGGATCTTCGTCACGCCGAGCTGGGCGAAAACGCCCACGATGCGTGCGATCTCCTCATAGCGGAGCAGCTGCTCCCGCGGGACCCAGTTCATGCCTTCTTCGGGCATGCAGTAGACACAGCGGTAGTTGCAGCGGTCCGTGACGCTGACCCGCAGGTAGGTGTGCACGCGCCCGAGGCGGTCGGTGAGCGGTCCGTGGGCGATCCGCCCCTCGATTACCTGGGCGCTCCGCGCCTGCATCAGAGGGCCAGCACCTTGGCCACCGCGGAGGCGACGGCGAAGAAGGCCGATCCTGCGGGATCGTCGTTCAGGGCCGCCGGGGTGCCCTTGTCGCCGCCCTCGCGGATCGTCGCGTTCAGCGGCACTTGGGCGAGCAGGGGGACGCCATACTCGTTGGCGGTGCGCTGCCCGCCGCCGCTGCCGAAGGGGAAGAGCCGAGGGGAGCCCGGGACGTCGAGCCAGGACATGTTCTCGACGATGCCGAGGATGGGGACGTCGAGCTTCTTGAACATCTCCACCCCGCGCACGGCGTCGAGCACGGCGACGTCTTGCGGGGTGGTGACGATGACCGCACCCGAGAGCTGTACTGCCTGGATCATGGTGAGCTGGGCGTCGCCGGTGCCCGGGGGGAGATCGATGACGAGCACGTCGGTGCCCGACCAGTCGACGTCTTGGAGGAACTGTCGCACGACCCCCATCACCATCGGGCCGCGCCA
The DNA here is from genome assembly GCA_044344255.1 of Myxococcota bacterium. Taxonomy (GTDB): domain Bacteria; phylum Myxococcota_A; class UBA796; order UBA796; family UBA2385; genus JBIJDH01. The sequence continues at coordinate 74,633 of JBIJDH010000027.1, read as the reverse complement.
GATCACGGGCTCGCGGTCATCGACGAGGAAGCCGATGGACATACACTTCACGCCGTAGGACTCGAGCGGGATGATGCGCTTGTGTTTGTTCGCGAAGGGCTTGCCGCGCACGTTCATCATCATCGGCAGGCTGGGGCCGTAGATATCGGCGTCCATCAGCCCGACGCTCCAGCCCTGGCGGCGCAGCGCGACGGCGAGGTTGGTGGCCACCGTGGACTTGCCCACCCCGCCCTTGCCGGAGGCGACGGCGATGACGTGGCGGACGCCGTCGAGCGGCTTCTTCTCGATCGGGCCGCCGTGCGGCTGCATCCCGGGGCCGCTCATGCCCTTGACGGCGTCGGCCTTGGGGGCGGCGGGGCGGGCGGGCTCGCCGCCGGGGCCGTGGTCATGACCGTGACCGTGATCATGGCTGTGGCCGCGCTCGGCCGCGGCGGGGCCGACGGCGACGTCGCAGACGACCTTCCCCTTCCAGCCCACCCCCTCGATGTTTCGGAGCAGCGCCTCGCGCAAACGGGCCTGATCGTCCACAGAGTGGGCGCGGCTCAGGTTGAGCGTGAAGGAGAGGGTGTCGCCCTCGATGCGCCCCTTCGAGAGCAAGCCGGCCAGCCAGAGGCTGCGACCGCTGGCCGGATCGCGCACACGTGAGGCCGCGGGCTCGAGGATGGCGTCGGCTTGCATTGCGGCGTCGCCGACGGAGGAGCGGCTGCTGGGGGGCGTCTGGGATGTGTCGGACATGGGGGGCTCGGACCTCGGTCGTGCCCCCTAACGCCATCGCTCGCACCGCCAAACCCCGTCGCCGGGGCGGTGGCGAGGTCGGAACGGTTCTTGCTAAGGATTGTCTCATGACTGACCCTACGGACCGATCCGAGCGCAGCACCGCTCCTCCTTCTGGCGCCGCTCCTGGCGCCGCTCCCGCCGCCGTCGCCGCCGCCGCCCTCGCTCCCGCCCCCGCGGGCGTGCGGGTCACCGGCCTGTCGGGCGCGGAGGCGGCCCGCCTCCTGGTGACCGAGGGTGTCAATGAGATTCAGCGGGAGGTGGGCCCGGGCCCCCTCCGGATGCTGGTCCGACAATTCGCGAGCCCCCTCATCGCGCTGCTCGGTGTGGCCTGCGCCGTCGCGCTCGCCCTCGGGGAGGTGGTGGACGCGATCGCGATCTCGACGATCGTGGTGGTGAACGGGCTCGTCGGCTTCTTTCAAGAGTACCGGGCCGAGCAGGCGGTGACCGCCCTCCGCGCCATGACCGCGCCCCGAGCGAGGGTGGTGCGGGACGGCCACGCCGTGCAGATCGCGGCCCGCGAGGTGGTGCCGGGCGACCTCCTCCTCCTCGAGGCCGGCGACGTGGTCGCCGCGGACGCGCAGGTGGTCGAGGCTCACGCGCTCCGCACCCAGGAGGCGATGCTCACCGGGGAGAGCCAGCCCGTCGACAAGAGCGCCGAGCCCTGCCCCGCGGACGCCCCCCTCGCTGAGCGCACGGACACGGTCTTCGCGGGCACCGTGGTGGCCAACGGCCAGGGGAGCGCCCGGGTGCGCGCGACCGGGATGGGCACCGAGCTCGGCCGCATCGCCCACCTGCTGGCCTCCGCTCAGGATGATGGCACGCCCCTCCAAAAGCAGCTGGCCGCGACCAGCACGACCCTGCTCAAGATCTGCCTCGGCATCGTCGCCGCGGTGGGGGCCCTCGGGCTGCTCCGCGGTCAGGGCTGGCTCGAGGTGCTGCTCTCGGCGGTCTCGCTGGCGGTGGCCGCCGTCCCCGAGGGGCTCCCGGCGGTGGTCACCCTCGCGCTGGCGCTCGGGGTCCGCCGGATGGCCGAGCGGCACGTGCTGGTGCGCCGCCTGCCCGCCGTCGAGACCCTCGGCTCGGCCACCGTCATCTGCACCGACAAGACGGGCACCCTCACCACGGGGCGGATGGTTGTCCGGGAGCAGTGGGGGCCTGACCTCCGCGCGCTCCTCTACGTAGGCGTGGCCTGCAACGACGCCGATCTGGCCGGCCAGAGCGGAGATCCCACCGAGCTCGCCCTCCTCAAGGCGGGGGCGGAGGAGGGGCTGGCCCGCGCCGAGGTCGAGGCGGAGAACCCGCGGGTCCAGGTGCTGCCCTTCGACTCCACCCGCAAGCGGATGAGCGTGCTGCGGGCCGACGGGCAGCTCTACGTGAAGGGCGCCCTCGACCTGCTCCTCCCGCTCTGCGTCGATCCTCCCGCAGGGGTCCACGAGGCGCACCTCGGCATGGCCGAGCGGGGCCTGCGCGTGCTCGGCCTCGCCCGCGGCCAGGGTGGGGAGGAGCGCGGGCTCACGCTCGTCGGCCTGCTCGGGCTGGCCGATCCGCCGCGCCCTGAGGCGGTGCGCGCCGTGGCCGAGGCCCGCTCCGCCGGGATCACCACCGTGATGATCACCGGCGACCACCCCGTGACCGCCGCCGCGATCGCTCGCGAGATCGGCATCCTCCGTGAGGGGGAGCCTGCGGCGGAGCGGGTGCACGCCCGCGTCACCCCCGAAGAGAAGCTGGCCATCGTGCGCGGCTGGAAGGAGCGCGGCGCCGTGGTGGCGATGACCGGCGATGGGGTCAATGACGCCCCGGCGCTGCGAGAGGCGCACATCGGCATCGCGATGGGGCGCACGGGGGCCGAGGTCACCCGAGAGGCGGCGGACCTCATCCTCACCGACGACAACTTCGCCAGCATCGTGGCGGCGATCCGAGAGGGTCGTGCGATCTACGACAACATCCGAAAGACGGTGATCTACCTGCTCTCCGGGAACGCCGGTGAGCTCATCATCATGCTGTCGGCGGCGATCTTCGGCCTGCCGGCGCCGCTCTTGCCGCTTCATCTGCTCTGGATCAACCTCGTGACAGACGGCCTCCCCGCCCTCGCGCTGGTGGTCGATCCGCCCAGCGCCTCCGTGCTCGACCGGCCCCCTCGCGATCCGGTTCGGCCGATGCTCGATCGGGCGGCCTGGCTCCTGATCCTCCGCATCGGCGTCGTCGAGGCCGCGGTCGTGCTCAGCGTCTTCGGGTGGGCCTTGTCCCGCGAAGGGGAGGTCGTCGCCCGGACGCTCGCCTTCAGTACGCTCGTGTGGAGCGAGGTGTTCCGTTCTTTCGCAGCCCGCGATCCTGACCGTGTGCTCTGGGAGGTGGGCATCTTCTCGAACAAGCGCCTGCTCGGGGTGGTCGTCGGATCCTGCGTCGTGCAGGTGGGCCTGCTGCTCTTCCCGCCCGCGCGTGTCCTCTTCGGGCTCGCCGAGCTCAGCCCGCTGGCGATCCTGGCCTGCTTCGGCCTCGGCCTCGTGCCGGTCACCTTGCTGGAGCTGGCTAAGTTGATCGGTCGTCTGTTCCGGCCGCGAACGCGGTAGGATCGCCTCCGTCTCTATGAGAACCTCCTCAATGAGATCGTCGGCGAGAGCCGCGCCACGGGGACGATGCTGCGTTCGGAGATCCTGGTCTTGCTGGTCGTGGAGCTCGCGCGGCTCGGGGAGCTGCGAGAGCGCTTCGGCGCGGCCTTGGTGGGTGAGGCCTTGCGGCAGGTGGACAGCGTCGAGGCGGAGCTGCTCGAGCGGTGGGGCGGTCGAGAGGCCGATCGCACCGATGGTTACCTCCTGCTCTTCGCAGGGGTGGAGGCGGCGCTCGGCTGGGCCGCCGACACCCACGCCGCCCTGCGGGCCTTGAGCGGCCGCCTGGGGCTGCCGATCGCGGCCCGGGTGGGCATCCACCGCGGAGAGGCCTTCCTCATCGACATCGACCTCGCCGATCGCGCCCGCGGCGCCAAGGCGGTCGAGGTGGAGGGCCTCGTCAAGCCGGCCGCGGCCCGGATCATGACCGTGGCCCCTCCGGGCACGACCCTGCTCAGCGCCGCCGCCGCCGCCGCCGCCGCCGCCGCCGCCTCGGGCGAAGGGGACGCGCTCCGCTCTCGCGGCTGGTGGGCCTTGAAGGGCCTCCCCGAGCCGCTCGAGCTCTTCACTCCCCAGGGCGATGCGGCGAGCGGGCCGATGGTGGACGTCGAGAAGGCCCACCAGGTGGTGTGGACCGGCGACCTGTGGCGGCCGGTTCGGGAGATCCCCTCTCGTTGGCCGGCCGAGACGGACGCCTTCTTCGGGCGGGCCGAGGAGCTTGATCGGCTGGAGGCTGCCCTCCGCGAAGAGGGGGGAGCCGCCGTGCTCGTCGGCCCCGCCGGGGTGGGGAAGCGCCGCCTCGCCTTACACTTTGGTTGGCGGTGGCGCGGAGCCTTCCCCGGCGGCCTCTGGCTCGGTCCGGCCCCCGTCGGGGGGCTCGGGCTGTCCGAGGTCGAGGGGCCCGACGGGGAGCCCGCGGTCTGGCTGGGGCGCGGTCCCGGCCCCTGGCAGGCTCCGCTGCGGCTCCCGATCGGCCCGCTGCTGCTGCCCGGGTCGGCGGGTGACCTCGCCGAGGCGCCCGCCGGGCGGCTCTTCCTCGAGCGGGCCCGGGCGCGGCGCCCCGGCTGGCGCCCGGCGGATCCCGACGCCCTGGTCTTGCTCTTGCGGCACCTCGGCGGCGCTCCTCGCGCCATCGAAGAGGCCGCGCGGCGGATCCTCGTCCTCTCGCCCCGCGAGATGCTGGAGCGACTCGGCCCTCCGGCGGCCGCGGCGGCCCCATGGTGACCCGCGAGGCGGTGCTGCTGCTGACGGACGTGGTCGAGAGCACCTCGCTCACCACCCGGCTCGGCGACGCCCGGATGGCCGCGCTCTGGGTCGAGCACGATCGGCTGGCGCGCCGGCTCCTCGAGCGATGGGGTGGCCGCGAGGTCGATCGCACCGACGGCTTCGTGTTGCTCTTCCCCGCTGCCGCCTCGGCCGCGGGCTTCGCCGCCGACCTCCACGACGGCCTCTCTCGGCTGGCGGCGCAGGAGGGGGTGCCCTTCGCCGCCCGGGTGGTCCTGCACCGCGGCGCGGTCCGGGTGCGCGAGGAGCCCGGCTCGACCGCGAAGCCGATCCGCGTCGAGGGGCCCGGGAAGGAGCTGGCCGGCGCGCTGCTCGCCCTCGGACGAGGCGGCCAGACCCTCTCCACGGTCGACCCCCGGGCGCCCGGCGGGCCCGCCGGGGTGGGCACCCTCCCGGCGGCCGCGGCGGTCCACGCCCTCGGGCCGCACCGCCTCCGAGGGCTCGCCGCCCCGGTCGAGCTCTTCGAGCTCACCCTGGAGGGGGGGCTGCCGCGGGGCCTCCCGCCCTCGGCCCGCGCCTGGCCGGTGGTCCGCCGCGGCGCGCTCTGGATCCCGGTCGAGCGCGTCCCGAACAACCTCCCGCCCGAGCTCGACCCCTTCTTCGGTCGGGAGGAGCTGCTCCTCCGCGCCGAGGCCTTGCTCGATCAGGGCGCCGCCTGCCTCAGCCTCGTCGGCCCAGGGGGCGTGGGCAAGTCCCGCTTCGCGCGGCGCCTCGCCTGGGTCCGTCAGCGGGAGTACCCCGGCGGGGTCTGGCTCGTGCCCTGTCGAGGCGCCGCCGGCCCGGAGGGGGTGGCCGGCGCCATCGCGCGGGTGCTCGACCTGCCGCTCTCCGGGCGGGACAACGTCACCCAGATCGGCTTCGCGCTGCAGGCGATGGGCCCCTCCTTGCTGCTCCTCGACGGCTTTGAGGCGGCGGCGCCCTCCGCGTCAGCCAGCCTCGCGACCTGGCTGCCGCTCGCCCCCGAGGCGCGCTTCCTGCTCACCTCGCGCGTCGCGACGGGGCTCCCCGGAGAGCAGGTCGTCGCGGTGCCCCCGCTGTCTGTCGGCGGGGTGGAGCCCGGTGCGCAGAGCGAGGCGCGGGCGCTCTATGAGAGCCGGGCCCTCGCCTGCGCGCCGGGGGTCTCCCTCGACCCCGAGGCGGTCGAGGCGCTGGTGGCGCGGCTCCACGGCCTGCCGCAGGCTGTCGAGCTCGCCGCCGCGCGGGTGGCCGAGGCCTCGGCGGCGGAGCTCTGTCGCCGCCTCGAGGCCGCCGCCGAGCAGGACCCGATGGAGGCGGCCCTCGACTGGACGTGGAGCCTGCTCCAGCCTCCGCAGCGGGCGGCGCTGATGGCTCTGTCGACCTTCGCCGCGCCGGTGCCGCTCGTGGCGCTCGAGCGGGTGCTCGCCGATGACGCGGTGCTCGGTGGGCGACAGGTCTGGGCCCTCCTCGACGATCTGCTGCGCCACAGCCTCGTCACCAGCGTCGAGCGCCCCGCGGAGGACGCGCTCCGCTTCGGGCTCCCCGCGCCCGTGGCCGGCCTCGCGCGGCGCCGCCTCGTCGATCCGGCCTCGCTGCCGGGCTGGAGCGGGGAGGGGGTGCGGCGGGCGCTGGAGGAGCGGCACGGGCGCTGGTTCGCGGCGATGGGCCGCTCGTCCTCGGTGCCCCACGACGCCGCGGAGCAGGCTCGCCGCCGCTCCCTCGTCGAGTGGTTCGCCGACATGGTGCTGGCCGCCGAGCGCGCGCTGGAGCGCGGAGACGCCGCGGTGGCGGTGGGGGCGGTGCGCGCCGCCTGGACCGTGGCGGAGCTCCGGGGCCCGCGACCGCCGGTGGGCAGGCTCGCCGCTGCTGTCGGCGCGCTGTCTACCGTCGAAGATCGCGACCGGGCCTGGCTGCTGCGCGTGGAGAGCATCGTCGCCCGCGAGCACGGCGAGCTCGCCCTCGCCGAAGCGCGGGCCGAGGCCGGCCTGGAGATCGCGATCGGCCTCGGCGATCGCAGGCTCGAGGCCTGGATGCGCTACGCCGCCTCGGCGGTGGCCCAGCAGCGGGGCGCGCTCGAGGAGGCCTCCCTCCAGGCCGAGCGGGCCGAGGCCTTGGCGGACGCGGTCGGGGAGGCCCGCCTGATCGCGATCGTCGAGGTCTCGCTGGTCAAGATCCTGGGCGACCGCGGGGAGGCTGAGGCCGCCCGCCGGCGGGCCGAGGGCGCGCTCCGCCGCTGTCAGGCGCTGGGCGATCAGGAGCTCCTGGGGCTGCTGCTCGGCAACCTCGCGGTCATCGACATCGCCGAGGGGCGGCACGCGCTGGCCGCCGAGCACCTCGCCCTGGCCACCGACCTCCACCGGTCCGTGGGGAACCTCCGCGATGAGGGCTACGCGCTGCTCAACCTCGGGGTGCTGCGCTTTCATGAGGGCGCCGTGAAGCAGGGCGCGGAGGCCACCGCGCAGGCCCTGGCCCTCGCCCGCCGCATCGGGGATCGGCGCCTCACCGGCATCGCCCTCGCCAACCTCGGCACCTTTCGCGCCGAGGAGGGGGAGCTCGAGGTGGCGCGCGCCCTGCTCCGGGAGGGCTGCGCCGTGCTCGCTGGCATCGGCAACCGGCGCGGGGCGGCCTCGACGCGGCGCGACCTCGCCCGCCTCGAGGCCCGGCTCGGGGATCCGGCGACCGCCGCCCTCATCCTGCAGGACTCGATCGCGGTGCACGAGGAGCTCGGTGATCCGGTCGAGGCCGCCCGCTCGGAGGCCGCGCTGGCGGAGGTGCGCCTCGCCCTCGGGCAGGTCGAGGCGGCGGAGGAGGCCCTCGCGCGCGCGGTGGCGCAGGCCGCCGAGAAGGGGCTCGGGCCCGACTCCGAGCTCGGGAGAGAGATCGCCGCCGCGACCGCGCGGCTGGGACAGCCCCCACCGTCGCGCTAAGGGCGGGGCCTTTGAGGCAGGTGGACCGATGGACCAGCTCTCCGGGATGATCGCCTTCGTGAAGGTGGTGGAGGAGGGGAGCTTCACGAGCGCCGCCCGCTCGCTCGGCCTCCCCAAGTCAACCGTCAGCCGCCAGGTCTCGGCCCTGGAAGAGCGACTGGGGGCGCGGCTCCTGCACCGCACCACGCGGAGCATCCACCTCACCGAGGCGGGCGCGGCCTTTCACTCCCGCTGCGCGCGGGTGATCTCCGACCTGGAGGAGGCGGAGCGGGCGGTCACTCACCTGCACGAGGCGCCGCGGGGCACCCTCCGCGTCAGCGCGCCGCTCACCTTTGGCCAGCTCTTCGTGGGCGATCTCGTCGCGGCCTACCTCGCCCGCTACCCCGACGTGCGGGTCGATCTCGCGCTCTCGGATCGCCTCGTCGATCTCGTCGAGGACGGCTTCGACGTCGCCATCCGCGTCGGCCGGCTCGCGGACTCCTCCCTCGTCGCCCGCAAGCTCGGCGCCCTCCGGCGAGCCCTGGTCGCGGCCCCGGCCTACCTCGATCGGGTCGGGCGGCCCTCCTCCCTCGCCGAGCTCGAGCGCATGGACGGCCTGCTCTACACCTACGAGGCCACCGGGGCGGGCTGGCGACTGAAGGGGAACCACGTCGTGACGCTGTCGGGGCGCCTGTCCTCGAACAACGGTGACACGCTGCGGTCGGCGGCCGTGCTGGGGCTCGGCGTGGCCTACCTCCCGCTCTTCATCTGCGGGCCCGACTTAAACGCGGGGCGGCTGGAGTCGCTGCTGGTTGAGCACGTCGAGCCGTCGGGCGGGGTCTACGCGGTGTACCCGCCGACCACCCACCCGCCGGCCAAGGTGCGCGCCTTCGTCGACCTCGCGGTCGAGCGCTTCACGCCCACGCCGCCCTGGGAGCGCTGTCCGAACGGCGACAAGCCCGAGCCCGTCGAGCCCGTCGAGTCCATCGAGGTCATGCGCTGAGGCCCCCGCTCAGGGGAAGGCGACGATGCAGTCACCGTTCTCGGCGGCGTCGAGCAGCCACTCGTGGAGCTGCTCGATGGCGGCCTCGATCTCAGGGTCTTCTGCCTTCTTCCTTCGCTTCGGCCAGACCCGGGCGGCGCGATCGATCTGCTCTGCGGACCATCCGCCGAGCCCGGGGATGGTGGCGGGCAGGACGGGCGACCAGGCCGTGAGGCTGGCCAGCCGGAGGCCGACCTCGGGGAGGGCGGCGTCGAGGCGGTCCAGCCAGGTGGCGTCCCGATCGACGAAGGGCTCCATCTCGAGGTCGTCGCCGATGTGGTGGACGAGCAGCTCGACGGCGCCGAGGAGGTCGTCGGGGGCGGCGCTCTGGACGGGCTCGCCATCCACCAGCTTGTGGACGAGCGGGCGGAGCGTCTCGAGGGCCTCCGGCGTGAGGGCCTCGCCGATCCAGGCGTCGAGGTCATCGGTGAGGTCTGCATCTCCGCAGCCGAAGATGACGTGGAGCTGCTCGGGATCGACCGCGTAGAGGCGCATGGGGGCTCCGGGCCCGTTCAGGTGGTCCGCGGGGAGGGGCGCTCAGCGCGCCGGCCCCGGCGGGCTCCGGTTAACCTCTCGCGCATGACCTCCGACCCGATCTCGCGCGCCGGCGACCGATCCCTGTGGCGCTTCGCCCTCGGCGGGCTGCTCGTCGCCGTGATGGCCATGTCCCCCGTGGGCTGCGTCCCGCACGCGCCCGTGGCGGCGGAGCAAGAGCGCCTGGAGCGGGAGCTCCGTGACCTGCTGGTCCGCAATCACTGGGCCGGGGTGGACGGCACCTATCGGCGCCTCGTCGCCCTCCCCGGCGGGGCCCCTACCTTTCAGGACCACTGGACCGGCGCCCTGGCCGCCGAGGCCCTCGGTCGCCCCTCCGAGGCCTGGCTGCGCCTGCAGCGCGCCGCCGCGATCGACCCGACGGACGCGGTGCTGGACTGGTCCGCCCGCATCCTCGCCTACGCCGGGGAGGTCTCTCTGAAGGTGGAGGGCGGCGGGGTTGTCGAGCTGGTCGCGCTCGACATGCCGATGGAGCCCGAGTGGCGGAACACCATCGAGGCCGCCCGCGTCGGGATCAAGGCCGAGGGGGAGTACCGCGGCCTCCTGCCGCTTGGCCGCTACGTGCTCGGAGACCAGCCCTTCTCCGTCGATGGTGGGCCGCTCGTGTCGGTCCGCGCGGCGGCGGTGGCCGCCCCGTGAGCCTCTTCGGCCTGCGGGCGCCCTGTCTCTTCGGCGTCGGCTTCGCCGGCCTCGGGCTCGTCGCCTGCTCCCCCGCTCCGAGCGTCGCGGGCCGCGTCCCCGGCGTCGAGCCCGGTCTGGCGGACGGCGGCGACGGCGAAGACGGCGGCGACGGCGATGACGGCGGCGATGGAGATGGTGGGGGCGCCGACGGCGGCCCGCCGCCCGAAGACGAGCCGCTGAGCGCCCTCGGCGAGGGCCCCACGGTGTTCACCGACGCCGAGGTCTTCGAATTCGGCATCGAGCTCGACGCCGCGGCCATCGACGCCTTGGCGCTGGCCCCCACCGAGTACGTCTCGGGGGCCTTCGTCTACAACGGGCGCCGGTACGAGCCGGTCGGGGTGCGCCTCAAGGGCAATTCCACCTATCAGTGGCTCGACGGGCGACCCGCCTGGAAGGTGCGCTTCAACGAGTACGAGCCGGAGCTGCGCTTCTACGGCCTCGAGCGCCTCACGCTCGACAGCAACTACTGGGACGGCTCGATGATGGCCGAGACCTTGGCCTACCGGGCCTGGCGGCTCTCGGGCAACCCGGCGCCCCGCACGGGCTACGCCAACGTCTCCTTCAACGGGGAGCTATACGGTCTGTACACGATCGTCGAGGCGATGGACGATGGCTTCATCGACTCCGCCTACCCCGACACAGAGGGGACCCTGTGGGAGATGTGCCGCTCCTGTGACTTTCAGCTCGACTGCTCGATGTACCCCCTGCAAGAAGAGGGCGCGGCGGCAGATCCGAGCGGCCTCAGCCGAGCCTGCGCGGCCGCGGCCTCGGGCTCGGAGGCGGAGATCCGCGCGCACTTCGACTGGGAGCGGCTCACCCGATATTTCGCCCTCGAGCGGGTGGTCAACCACTCCGACAGCTACGGATACAACCGGAATAACTACTACGTCTATCACGACCCGACGACGGACCAGGTGAGCCTGTCCCCCTGGGGGGCAGACTCCACGTTCAGCTACAGCTACCCCCCCGACGAAGACCGCCCCTGCGAGCCCGGGTACTTTGACAACCTCACGCGGGATCCGGGCGCCTACCTCGCGGTCTGGTGCCGCGGCAACGCCGCCTGTTGGGCCGACGTCCGCGCCGAGATGAGCCTCCTGGCCGACCTCATCGAGGCGGAGGGCCTCGCTGCGTACGCGGCCGAGACCGCCGCCCGCCTCCGGCCCTCCGTGGAGGCCGACCCCCGCTGGCCCTGGGGCGTCGAGACCTTCGACAAGAAGTCGGCCTGCTTCGAGCAGTGGCTCCTCGACCGCCCGGCGCAGGTGCGCGCCTACGTCGCGGCGCACTGACAGAGAGCACTGACAGGGCGCACCGACAGGGAGCCGCGGCCGGTGGGTCGGGGCTCGAGAATGGGCGATAGTATGTGTTCCATCCTTCGCCCCGTGCCGCGCCCCGAAGGCGCCGATGGCCTCTCCCATGACCCGCCCCAAGTACCCGCGCACGCCGCACCTGCCCTGGTCGCCCGGCCGCGCGGCGGATGACCTCGTCACCACGCCCTCGCGCGCCCTCCAGGGAGGCGAGGTGGTGGTCACCGAGAAGATGGATGGTGAGAACACCACCATCCACCCCGACGGTGTCCACGCCCGCTCGGTGGACTCCGCCCACCACCCGAGCCGCGCCTGGGTGAAGGCCCTGGCCGCGCAGCTTGGCCCCGACATCCCGCCGGGCTGGCGGCTCTGCGGCGAAAACCTCTTCGCGCGGCACTCGCTGGGCTATGATGCGCTGCCGAGCTACTTTCTCCTCTTCAGCGTCTGGGACGCACAGAACCGCTGCCTCGCCTGGGATGACACCCGGGAGTGGGCGGCGCTGCTCGGCCTGCACCTGGTGCGGGAGCTCTATCGGGGCCCCTGGACCGAGGCGGGACTGAGAGCGCTGTGCCAGTCTCTCGATCTCGGGCGGGAGGAGGGGCTGGTCGTGCGCACCACCGCAGGGTTCGCCTATGAGGACTTCGACCAGCACGTCGCCAAGTGGGTGCGCCCCGGCCACGTCCAGACCGACCAGCACTGGATGCAGCGCGCCGTGATCCCCAATCGACTGGCCCTGATAGACCCGAGCGGGGGTGCGCGATGAAGCTCTGGACCGCGCTCCTCGGCGGCGCCCGCCCTGATCTCGCCACCATGACCGCGGCGCTGCGCCTCCCGTGGATGGAGCGCTTCGCCGAGACCCCCCAGGACCCCGAATGGCACGCGGAGGGGGACGTCGCGACTCATACGGCGATGGTGCTCGACGCGCTCTACGCGCATCTGCCCTCCGATCTCCCCGTCGAGACGCAGGCGCTGTATATCCTCGGGGCTGCGCTGCATGACATCGGTAAGCCCGTCACCACCCGCACAGAGGTCGTCCGCGATCGACCGCGGGTGGTCGCGCGTCATCACGAGGCGATCGGGCGCTCCTACCTCGCGAACCGCCTGCTGACGGAGCTCCCTTTCCCCGCCCTGTGGAGGCTCATGGGCCTCGTGGGCTCCCACCACGAGCCGAAATTCCTCGTCATCAAGGACCGCCCGACCGGGGACTGGCGGCGGGTCAGTCGGCGGGCCGACATGGCGGGCCTCGCGGCGGTGGAGCTCGCCGACATGCGGGGCCGGCGCTGCGTGGACCGGGCCGAGCAGGTCGCCCACATCGAGTGGTTCGCGGCCCTCTCCGAAGAGCAGGCCGCCCCGGGCTGGCTCGCGGAGTGGACCGACCGCGTCCGCGCCCTCTGCGCCGGCCGACCGCCGGCCGTGGCCGAGCTCATGCTGGGAGAGACCCTCCTCGCCCACCACGCGGGGCGCATCCCGGACCCCCTCGCCCACCAGCACCTCGCCCACGCCCTGCCGGACGCTCCCGCCGAGCTCGTGCTGCTCGTCGGCCCGTCGGGGAGCGGAAAGTCGTCCTTCATCGAGCGCCACCTCGAGGGCCCGGGGAGCCACATCGTCTCCCTCGACGCCCTCCGCGAGGCGCTCGGCGCCCATCGGGGAGACCAGTCGGCCAGCGGACAGGCCCGACAGGCGGCCCGGGAGCAGCTCCGGGTGGGGCTGCGGGCCGGCAAGCGGGTGGTCTGGGACGCGACCAACACCCGGGAGGAGCTGCGGGCGCCCCTCATCACCCTCGGCCGCGATTATGGCGCGCTCGTCACGCTCGTCCTGCTGCTGGTGCCCGAGGCGGAGCTCCGTCGACGCAACCGCAGCCGACCCCACCCCGTGCCGGAGCGGGTGCTTCACGATCAGCTCCAGGCCTTTCAGGTGCCGGAGGTCGATGAGGCCCACCGGCTCCTCGTCGTAGACGGGAAGGGCCGGGTGATGGGCTGCAGCGGCTCTCCGGGGGGGCCCACCGCCGAGCGCCTGCCCTGGGGCCTCTCTTGGGGCCCGGACGGTCCCTTTGCGCTCGACCGGACGGCGATGGGGTGAAGGCGGTCGCCGGTATCGGCACACCGGAGGCGGAGGGCCGCAGCGAGGTCCCTACTCCACGTAGCCCATGGCCTCGAGCTGCTCGAGGATGTCGGGGGAGACCTCGGCGTCGATCGAGCGGGCCTTCGCGCCCCGCCAGCGCCGGCCGGCGGCGGCGGCGGCCTCCCAGTCGACGTCGGCCAGGGCCTGCCCGGACGCGGCGGCCTCGAACCAGGTGGCGAGCATGGACTCGAGGGCGGCGCGCCGCTCGGGCGCCTCGGCGGCGAGGTCGACCTGCTCTCGCGGATCACGGGAGAGATCGTAGAGCTCGGCCTCGTCACCCTGGAAGATCAGCTTCCAGTCCCCCCATCGCAGCGAGACGCGGTGCTTCTTCGCGGCCCACTCCTCGGCGATGAGGGGCACCGGCGGCACGGCGCCGCCCGAGAAGAGGGGGCGGAGGTCGCGGCCGGCGAGGCCGGGGCGGGCCGGCAGCGAGAGGGCCCCGAGGAGGGTGGGGAGGACGTCGACGTGCTGCACGGGCGCCTCGATCACGCGGGCCGCGGGGAGCCCGCCAGGCGGCCGGATGAACAGCGGGACACGGAGCACCTCCTCGTAGGGAGGGCCCATGTGCTCGCCGCGGCCGTGCTCGCCGAAGGCCTCGCCGTGGTCGGCGGTGAAGACGAGCCAGGCCGCGTCGAGGGTGCCGTCGGCCTCGAGGCGGTCGAGGGTCTCGCCGAGGCGGCGGTCCAGCATCCGCAGCTCGCCGTCGTAGAGGCCGGAGAAGCGCGCCCAGTCGTCGGCGCTGGGCTCGATCCGACCCCGCCGGATGTCCTTGGTGGTCTTGCGCCAGGCGCCGGCGGGCTGGGTCGGCAGGTCAGAGGGGGGGAGGTTGGGCGCGCGGAGGCGCCTCCCGGTGGTGTAGGGCCCGTGGGCGTCGAGCAGGTGCAGGTGGGCGAAGCGGGGGAGGCGGCGGGTGAGCTGGTTCCACAGGAGGAAGCGCTGGGTGAGCTTTCGGGCGAAGCCGTCGGAGGCGCCGTACCGATCGAAGCCGCGGTCAAAGCCGAAGGCGGGGTCGAGCTGCGCCTGCTCGATGAAGCCGGCGGTCAGGTAGCCGGAGGCCTGGAGGTCTTGAGAGAGGAGGCGGACCTCGTCGGGGAGGCGGTCGGGCCGGGGGCGGATCCGGTACAGGCGGTGCTGGGTCGGCATCAGCCCGCTCAGCAGGGAGGGCACCGAGGAGCGGGTCCACGAAGACTGGGCGATCGCCTCGGTGAAGGTGTAAGACTCGGCCGCCAGGGCGCTCATCCGCGGCAGGCGATCGTCGTCGAGGCGGTCGGCCCGCAGGCAGTCGACGACGATCAGGATGACGGCGGGGCCGGAGGGGGCGAGGGCGTTGCTCGTCACGCCGGCCGCGGCCGCCAGCAAGGGCAGGGCGAGGGCCACCGAGGGGGTCGTGCGCCGCCGCAGGCGGGTGACCCCGGCGCCGAGGAGGGCCCCGAGCCCGGCCCCGACGAGGCCGAGCTCAACCAGCAAGGGCCACGCACCCCAGCCGAGGCCGAGCGCGAGGCCGAGGCCCAAGGGAAGCATCGCGGCGCCGAGCAGCGCGGGCACGGCGGCGCGGCCGAGGGGCTGGAGAGCGCGTTCCATGGCCGAGGCCCTGCTCCTGTCTGCCGCTGCTCAGCGGTAGGTGCCGCAGCTCACCTTGATGCGGAAGTTACCGGTGGCGCCTCGCTTCCCATCGACGATGACGAGGTGCGTCTCGGGCTTGTCCACGGTGGTGATGCGGATCGAGCCGCCGGCCTTCTTCGCGTTCATCTCGCAGGGGCCAGTTGTGTGATCGATCGTCGGACAGCGCTGCTCGCTCGTCCACTGGACAGAGGCGAGGTCCAGCTCTTCGCAGTCGCTCACGAGGTAGACGTCGGCCTCGACGTTTGCGGGCAGCTTGAGCTGGTAGATCGCCTCGGGGGACTGGTCATAGTCGTGCCGCTCCGGCGTACAGAACTTCGAGTTGTAAAAGTCGTCGTCGAAGTTGTACCGACCGTAGCTGTTGTTACCCGTGAGCTCGTCACCGCAGGTGATGGTCTGCATCGCGCAGCCGCGGGGGGCCGGCGTCGTGATGGGCTTGTCGCACTCGACGGGGTCAAGGGCAAGCTCGGGGTTCATCTTCTCGAGGGCGGGCACCACCTTCGCCGCCTGGCGGCTGCAGGAGTTGCCGCTGCAGGCCAGCACTACCGGGACCACCAGCAGGGCAGCGCCCAGCAGGCGCCGAGGCGACCGGGTGGAGGCGGAGGTCATAGGGCCACCACGGGGGCCCCGGCGGCCTTCCAGGCCTGGAGGCCACCTTCGAGGTACCAGACGTCGTCGATCCCACGAAAGCGGATGAAGCGGGTGGCCTCTCGGCTGAAGCCGCCGTCGTCGCAGTAGAGGACGATGCGGGTGCCCTCGGGCGGGAGCTCGGAGAGGCGCAGCGGGATGGCGGCGAAGGGGATGTGGTCGGTGTCGCGGACGCGCCCGGTGCGGCGCACCCCGCTCGGCCGCACATCGACCAGCACCGTGGGCGGATCCTGGAGGCTGAGCCAGCCGCGGACGGCGGCTGTGCTGGCGGGGAAGGAGGAGGTCGCGTAGTCGGCCGGCGTGTCGAACTCGGGGATGTTCGCGTCTTTTTCCCAGTCGTCCCGCTCATCACCCCGACCGTACTTCGCCTGGGTGACGGAGTCCTGGCGCTCCTGGACCGCCCGGGAGACCCGGCCGAGCACCTTGAAGGGGAGGTTGATGAGCCCTTTGAGCATGCGCGATCCATAGCCACGGGTGTCGGGTTCAGGCTGGGAGAGAGCGTCCATAACTGTCACCGAGGTCACGCAGCCGGGTCGCCGCCCAGTCGGGGAGAGACGGGGCCCTCCACGTCCAGTTGCCGGTGAGCGTGCCGGGGGTGTTCATGCGGGCGTCGCTGTCGAGGCCGAGCACGTCTTGCAGCGGCGCGATGGCCTGCTCGGCGACGCTCGCCCAGGCGAGGCGGATGAGGTCCCAGTGGGGCTCGGCGCCGTCTCGGCCGCAGTAGACGCGGTAGCGGTGCTGCTCGACGGCGGGGGCGGAGGCGTACCAGCCGCGGCAAGTGTCATTGTCGTGAGTGGCGGTGTAGGCGACCCAGCGCGGGTGCGGCCAGTTGTGGGGGCGGAAGGGGTGATCTGCCCCGCCGCCCCAGGCAAACTGGAGGATCTTCATGCCGGGGAGGCCGAGGCCGTCGCGCAGGGCCTCGACGTCGGGCGTGATGACCCCGAGATCTTCGGCGATGAGGGGCAGCTTGCCGATCGCGGCGCGGACAGCCTCGAAGAGGCGGATGCCCGGACCGGGAGCCCAGGCGCCGGTGCGGGCGTCGTCGCTGTGGGCGCGGATCTCCCAGGCGGCGGCGAAGCCGCGGAAGTGGTCGACGCGCACCTCGTCACAGAGGTCAAAGAGGGTCCGGAAGCGCTGACTCCACCAAGCGTATCGGGTAGCTTCGTGGGCCTCCCAGGCGTAGTGGGGGTTGCCCCAGCGCTGGCCCATCGGCGAGAAGTAGTCGGGCGGGACGCCGGTGACGGGGTCTGCGGACCAGGCGCCGCCCTCTCCCTGCGCGCCGCGGAAGAGCGAGCGGTTGGCCCAGACGTCGCAGCCGCCCCCGGAGACGAAGATCGGGAGGTCGCCGATGATCGCGACACCCCGCTCTGCGGCGGCGGCGCGGAGCTCCCCCCACTGACGGCGGAAGAGGAGCTGGGCGGCTACCTCTCGGCGGATCACGGCGTCGAACTGTTCACGGGCCCGCTGGAGGGCCTCGGGCTCGCGGTCGCGGAGGGCAGGGGACAGCTCGGCCCAGCTCGTGGCCCCGCGGTACCGGAGGAGGGCTCGGTAGAGGGCCCAGTCGGCCACCCAGGGCTGGGACTGGGTGAAGGCCTCGACGGCGCCGGGATCGCCCTCGGCGAGGCGCGCGGCGGCGGTGTCCACCAGCGGCTCGTGCCAGGCCTTGAGGCGATCGACGTCCACCCGATCGGGCAAGCCGGCCCCGCGAGAGGGCTGGCCGAGCTCGTCCGCCTTGAGCAGGCCGTCCCGCACGAGGCGGTGGACGCTGAGGAGGTGCGTGCCAGCGGCCATCGCCCCTGGGCTGTCGTAGGGGGAGAAGCCGGCCCCGGGCGGGTTCAGCGGGAGGACCTGCCACAAGCCGCAGCCTGCGGCGTGCAGCCAGTCGAGGAAGCGCAGCGCGCCGTCGCCGAGATCTCCGCAGGGGCCTGCGCCCGGGAGGCTCGTGGGGTGAAGGAGAATGCCAGCGCGTCTCATGGCTCCCGGGTTAACCCGGGCGTCCGCGCGCCGGACTCCATTTCGACGTGCGCTCACTTCTGACCTTGATCCAATGGCCCGATCGCATTAGGCCGCCGGGCCCAGATTCTGGAGATATCCATGGCCAGCTCCGTCCGCTCTCACAAGTCCGCGCGTCACCGCGCGAAGCTCAAAGCCAAGCACAAGAAGGTCCGCCTTCGGAAGACTGGCCACCTCAAGGTCCGCAAGGCCGGCGGGCGTATGAAGCCCGTTCACCGCGCCAGCAACTGGTAGCCCGCCCAGGGCGACCGGCCGCGAGGCCCGCACCGCTGCAGCCCGGAGATCAGCCCGATCTCCGGGTTTCTTCGTTTTTGGCTGCGTCGCCCTTGGCTGCGTGTTCTCTGGCGGCGCCCGCCTTGGCTGCCCGGCGGTCGTCGATGCCGCGGAGGGCGGCCCCGGCCCGCACCTCGAGCTCCCAACGGAGCCGTGAGGGCAAGAGTGAGACGCCGCGGGCGAGGTTGGCGAGCAGGGCCTCGATCGCGAGCTCCGCTCGAAAGGCGTCCGCGGTGGGGCTGCCGGCCTCGATCCAGCGGCGCTCCAGGGGCGTGGCGCCCCGCAGCAGGGCCTCCGGGGCGTGCACGGCCACCCGACCGGGCCCGAAGGCCTCTTCGAACTGACGCCGAGCGCGGGGCACGTGGTAGGCCGTCGTGACGACCAGCACCCGCCCCCAGCCGCGCTGCTCTGCCCAGCGGCAGCCGTGGAGGGCCTCCTCCCGCGTCGATCGGGTGGACTCATCGAGCAAGATCGCCTGCTCCGGCACGCCGAGCTCGGCGAGCAGGCGCGCCACGATCTGGCTCCCCGCCTCTCGCTGCCCGCGAAGGGGGGCCTCGAGGGAGAGGGCGAAGCGCGCGCCCCGGCGAAGCGCCACGGAGGCCGCGGCGGAGCGGGCGCGGAGCTCTCGGAGCGCCCGCTCGGGGTCCCGGCGGAGCTCCTTTCCGAGGATCTGAACCGCGTCGAAGCGCATCGCCCCTCCGTCACCCGAGCGTCGCCCTCTCCCGCGGCGGGGCTCGTCGGACGCGGGAAGAGCTTGCCCTGAGGGTCAGGGGCTGCGCAAGCGGGAGCGGGTGGCCGTATCGACCCACGCGAGGTGGGCGTCGGTCGGGGCGCCGCCGATGCGGACGACCCAGGAGCCGGCCGGCGGCGCGGGCACCCCGGCGGGGGGCGCCTCGTAGGGGGTGATCCGCAGGACGGAGGACTTGCCGCGGGGCTGGCGGAGGGTGGCCGTGAGGCCCCCGGCGCCGTCGCCGTGACGGCCGGTGATGAGCCAGACCTCCTCGCCGGCCCCGGAGCGGCGGACGAGCATGGGCTCCTCGGCGGTGCCGGTGATCTCGATGTCGGCGAGCTCCCCGGAGGCGGGCGGGATCACCCAGGCGCCTTCGAGCCAGACCACGCGAAACAGGGCGGCGGGCACGGCGTCGACGTCGGCGGCGACCATCTTGGACTCCGGAGCGGTGAGGGGGGCGGACGTCGGTGTCGTCGGTGTCGTCGGTGTCGTCGGTGTCGTCGGTGTCGTCGGGGTGATCGTGGCGGGGGCTCCCTCGCCGCCGACGTCGCCACCCGGGCCCCCGGCGGCGGACCCGCAGCTGAAGAGCAGGGCGCCGCTGGCCCAAAGGAAGATGTTCAACGGACCCAGTCTTCCGGCATGTAGATGCGGCCGGCGAAGAAGTAGTTGGGGTCGATCTTCGATCCGGTGCTGCCGAAGTACTCGGTGTTGTAGCCGATGCCGTCGGTGGAGCCCTGGGTGGACCAATAGGTGAGGCCGATGATCTCCCCGCCGTCGTCGCGGACCCAGTCGATGAAGAAGTTGTTGTGCCCGCTCCCGGACTGGCGCCAGAACTGGAGCACGTCGCCGGGCTCGATGTCCTCCCAGTCCGTGACGCGCTCGCCGATCCCGTAGGCCTCGAGCGCGTCGACCGAGCCCGCCCCGTAGAGCTCCTCGACGAACCATACGGTGCGGAACTCGTCGAGGTCGGCGAAGGCGATGTCGTTGAGCGCCGCGTCCACGCCCTCCACGGACTGGTAGCCGTGGAGGAGGAGCTGGAGCGTGAGACCGACGCAGTAGCTGCGGTTCTCGGGGTCGCCCTGCTCGAAGAGCTCGCCCCGGTACCACACGTCGTCGGGGTTGCCGTACCAGTCGCCGTCGGGGGGCCAGTAGTAGGCGTACGAGCCGTCGGTGGGGAAGCGGTCGATCTGCTCGAGCACGAGGGCGTTGAACTCGGAGGACAGGGGCGCGGTGGCGGGCTCGACGGTGATCTCGAGCTGATCGGTCGCGACGACGTCGGCGCCCTGGTAGCCGCGCGCCTCGATCTGGCGCACGAAGCCGGTGCCCTCGAAGGAGTAGCTCAGGAGCTCACCGGGCTCGACCGAGCCGAGGAGGAAGTCGTCGGCGTAAAGCTCGATGTTGTCGATGTCGTCCGAGCCAGCGAGGGTGAAGTAGACCGGGTTCGGCACGCTCGCGCCGTCGGTCGGGCTGGTGATGGCGACGTAGGTGCCACCCTCCTCCGAGACGACCACCCGCACGTTGTGGTGGCTGCGGATCGTGCCGCTGGCGTCGATGCCGTAGAGGGAGAGCGTGTCGTTGCCCTCCTCGAGGGTGACGGTGATGTCTCCCGAGCCATCGACGTCCTCGAGGGAGGCGAGCGCGATGCCCGTCGTGGTGCTGAGGGTGACCGCCACGATGTCAGCGCCGGCCGTGAAGGAGACGACGAAGGTGGGGGTGACCACGGCGCCGTTGGCCGGCGCCGTGATGCGCACCGTGCCGTCATCTCCGAAGTTGTCGTCTGGCTCGGCCCCGCTGTCGCCCTCCGGCGTGTGATGGACCTTCCCTCGGGGATCGGCGCCGCAGGCCGCGAGCGGTGCGAGGAGGACGAAGCCGAGGAAGGAGAGGCGGGGCGAGCGCATGGGCAGCTCCAGGCGGGGTGCGAAACGCGATACGCACCCCTCTGTTACGCCGGGTCGAGGGCGGACGCCACAATCGTCACCGACTCGCCACCGCCCACCGCCCACACGCCGTACATCCCCGTGGAGCCCCTCCACGAGCGGCGGGGAGCTCCCCGATGAACGAGACGCCGCCCCCCTCCTCGGCTCCTTCCCCCTTGCCCGCTGCTTCGTCTACGCCGTTGGAGATGGACGGCGCGGGGCTGCGCGCCCTGCTGGACCAGGTCTTGCGGCGCCTCGTCCCCTGGCTGGACGGACTGCCGAGCCAGCCCTCGAACCGCTCCCGCGGTCGGGAGCGGATGGTCGCGGAGCTCCGCGTGCCGATGCCCGAGGTGGGGGGCCCCGTGGGGCCGATCCTCACGCAGCTCTTCGAGCGAGTGTTGCCGATCAGCCTCAACACCGCCCACCCCGGATACCTCGCTTACATCCCCGGAGGAGGGCTCGTCGAGACCGCGGTCGCCGACCTCATCACCGGGGTGACCAATCGGTTCGTCAACCTGTGGATCGCCTCCCCCGGCCTCGCCCAGCTCGAGCAGACGGTGCTCCGCTGGTTCTGTGAGCTCGCTGGGCTCCCCGAGGGCTCGGGGGGCATCCTCACCACCGGCGGCTCGCTGGCCAACCTCGCGGCCCTCGTCACCGCCCGCCGCGAGCGGCTGCCCCCCGACTTCCTCCGTGGCACCCTGTACACGAGTGAACAGACGCACCATTCTGTGAAGAAGGCCGCGGTGATCGCCGGGTTCCCGGTCGAAAACGTGAGGGTCGTCGCGGTAGACGAGCGCTTCCGGATCGACGTCGCTGCCCTCGCTCAGGCCATCGAGGCCGACCGCGCGGCGGGCTGGCGCCCCTTCTTCGTCTGCGGCTCGGCCGGCACCACGGCGACGGGGGCCGTCGATCCCCTCGATGCCCTGGCGGCCCTCTGCGAGGCGCAGGGGCTCTGGTTTCATGTCGACGCCGCGTACGGAGGCTTCTTCCTCCTCACCGAGCGGGGGCGAGCGGCCTTCGCGGGGATCTCCCGGGCTGACTCCATCGCCCTCGATCCGCACAAGGGCTTGTTCCTGCCCTATGGGACGGGCTGCCTCCTCGTTCGCGAGCGTGAGGCCCTGCGGCGCGCCCACGCGGTCTCGGCTGGCTATTTGCCGTCCAGCGATGAGGAGGGCGATCGGTGGGACTTCGCCGATCACGGCCCCGAGCTCTCGCGGGGCGCCCGAGGGCTCCGGATCTGGTTGCCCTTCCAGATGCACGGCGCGGGGGCCTTTCGGTCCGCCCTCGACGAGAAGCTCGATCTCGCGCGGGAGGCCGCGCGGGAATTCCGACAGATCCCCGGTGTGGAGCTGGTGAGCGAGCCCGTCCTGAGCCTGTTCACCTTCCGGGTCGCGCCGCCCGACGGGTTGAACGCCGCGGCCTTCAACCGCGCGGTCCTCAGCCGCATCAACGCCCGCGCGAGGGTCTTCCTCTCCGGGGTGCCTTGGGGGGAGGCCTTCCTTCTGCGCGTCTGCGTGCTCTCTTTCCGCACGCACCGCGCCCAGATCCAGGCGGCGGTCGAGGACACCCGCGCGGCGATCGAGGATGCCCGAGCCCTCTTCGAGGCGGAGCCCCCCGCGCCGAGCGACCGGGCGGGCGGGGAGCGGCGGTCTCCTGTAGAATGAGGGTCCCTCGGAGCGCCCCGTGAGCACCCCCCGCCTTGCCTTCACCGTCGTCTCCGCTGTGGCGCTCCTCGTGGCCGCTCCCTCCCTGACGGGCTGTGGGGGCGGGGTCCAGGGATCCAAGGCGGCCACCTTGCCCACCCTCGACGAAGACCAGGACGGTGTCCCGGCGTCTGAGGACTGTGATGACACGGACGGCGCAGTGCTCCCCGGCGCGACCGAGATCTGTAACGGCAAGGACGACGACTGTGATGGGTTCGTCGACACCGCGGACGACGGCCTCACCGATGGGGAGCTCCTGTACCGAGACGCGGACGGGGATGGGTTCGGCGACCCCGACCACCCGGAGCTGAGCTGCGGAGACGACGCCGGGCTCGTGGGAGACACCACCGACTGCGACGACGTGGACGCCGACGTTCACCCGGGCGCCACCGAGGCTTGCACCACCCTCGCCGACGATGACTGTGACGGGGAGGCCAACGGCGAGGGCTCAGACGGCTGCATCGCCTTCTACGGTGACCTCGACGCCGACGGATACGGCGGAGAGCAGACGCTCTGCCTCTGCCTCGCCGAGGCGCCCTACACCGAGCTCTCCGCAGAGGACTGTGATGACGCGGTCGCGACGGTCCACCCCGACGCCGAGGAGCTGTGTGGGAACGGCGTCGACGATGACTGCGACGGCACCGCTGCGGGCTGCCTCTACGAGGGGACGCTCTCCCTCGAGGCTGCCGACGCCCGCGTCGTCGGCGTGGCGAACAGCGATCGGGCCGGTGAGCGCCTGGACAGCCGAGGCGACCTCGGCGGAGACGGGCGGGGCGACCTCGTGCTCTTGGCCCCTGGCCACGCCGGGGTGGGCGCGGCGGCGCTGGTGGAGGGGGCGATCGGCGGGGAGCTCGACCTCTCCTCCGTGGATGCCCTCCGGATCGGCGCCGCCGAGGCCCCGCTCACCGACCTCGCTGTCGTAGGTGACATCGACGGGGACGGCTACGGCGACGTGGCCCTCGGCTCGGCCGGCGCGGAGGGCGGGGCCGGCGCGGTCTGGCTGTGGACCGGCCCCCAGGAGGGAGGCGCGCTGCTCGACCTGCCCTGGAAGCTCGTGGGGCCGCTCGCCGGGGGGGCTGACCTCGCCGCGGCCGCGGGCGACCTGAACGGCGACGGCGCCGCAGACCTCGTCGTGGGTGCGCCGGAGAAGGACGCGGTCTACCTCATCTCGGGCCCGCTCGGCGGCGGCGGCTCGGTGGAGGCGATCGGGCATGAGGTCCGCGGTGCCTCGGGCGACCTCGCCGCTGTTGTCTCGCTCGGCGACATCGACGGGGATGGGCTCGACGACCTCGCCTTCGGCTCCCCGCAGCGCAGCTCGGAGGGGCGGCTGTGGGTGGTCTATGGCCCCGGCACCGCACTCTCCTCCCTCTCCGACGCCGATGCGGAGATCAACGCGGTTGAGGCCGAGAGCGAGCTCGGCGCCTCCCTGGCGGCCGTGGGTGACTGTAACGGAGACGGCCTGCCCGACCTCCTCGCCGGCGCGCCCGGCCTCGATCAGGCCGGCTCCGACGTCGGCGGCGCCTACCTCTTCTACGGCCCGCTCAGCGGCGTGACCGACGCCAGCGTCGCCGCGGTCACCTTCGCCGGTGAGTTCACCAACGACATGGCCGGCGCGGCCGTGGCGGGCGGCGGCGACGTGAACGCCGACGGGGCGCTCGACTTCGCATTTGGCGCGCCCGGCATGGATCAGGCCGGCACCGCCTCCGGGATGACCTACCTCCTCTACGGGCCGGTGGCCGGGGCGGTGGAGCTCAAGTTCGCCGACGCCTTCTTCGAGGGCACCGAGCGCCACGAGGAGTCCGGCGCCGCCCTCTCGCTCGGCGCTGACCTCGGCGGGGACGGCTACCGCGACCTCTTGATCGGCGCGCCCGGAAACTCCGATCGCGGTGATGATGCCGGCTCCGTCGAGGTCTTCTTCGGCGCCGGCCTGTAAGCGCGCCTGCGGAGCCCGAGGGCTCAGTTGCAGACGGTGTCGCTCCAGGCGCCCGCGTTGTTGCCCTCGTCACACTCGAAGATGGCGCTGCCGCCGGTCAGGTCCTCGTCTGCGGTGACGATGGGCACCGTCCCGCCGATCGACCCGGCGTCCACCTCGAAGCGGAGGAGCTCGCCCGTCTTCCCAGAGGGGATGACGGCGGTGGTGAGCACGCTGTCGAGGATGGGCCCGCCCGCCCCCGCCCGCAGGCTCACCGGCAGGCCGGCGGGGGCCTCGATGTTGCCGTTGTTGGCCACGCGCGCCGCGACGTAGACCTTTCCGTCGTCACACTCGTCCTCGCACACATCGAGGATCTCGGTGGTGAGATCCCAATACTCGGAGGGCGGGCGGCCCACGTCGCCCGATCGGAAGCTGTTGTAGAGGCTGTAGTTGTTGGCGGTGGGTGAGGGGATCTCGCCGTGGTCACCGACGTTGGTGATGTAGTAGGCGTGCTGGTTCCAGATCTTCCGGCCGGGCGGCCAGGTCTGGTCTGCGTCACCGTAGACGGTCACGCCGGTGTAGCTGGAGAAGGCGTCGCAGTGACCGACTACGATCTCTACCTGGTCGTCGCCGTCTACATCGGCGACCACCGGCGTCTCGAGGATGGTGTAGCTGCCGTGCTCGTTGCTCTGGTACTTCACGGACCCGTCGAGGCCGGAGAAGAAGCGCACGCTCGTCTCGTCGGCGTAGAGCACCTCGGGGTATCCGTCCATCTCGAAGTCAAAGAGGGTCGGGCCGGCGGCGCCGGAGGCGTCCGAGATGTCGGCGCGCCAGAGGAGGGTCTGGTCCCAGTGCATCGCGATGAGCTTGTTCTGGGCCGCGAAGACAAACTCAGGGAGGCCGTCTCCGTCCATGTCGTCAGCGGCCGGCGCGCCGAGGTTCCCGGAGAAGGTGATCGGCCCCCAGACCTCGGTCCCGTCGGTCTCCATGCCGTAAACATAGATCCCCGTGGTCTTCACGATCTCGCCCTGACCGTCGCCGTCGAAGTCTGCGATCGCGACGAGGCCATCCAGGCCGCCGTTGGCCCAGATGGTGTTGCCGTCCACGTCATAGGCGGCGTTGCCGGTCACGAGCTCGAGCTGTCCGTCGCCATCGAGGTCGATGGGCACGCTCACCGCTCCGTAGAAAGAGCCCGGAGAGCCGCCGTAGGGGGCGGCGCCGATGCCGTAGTCGCCCTGCCCGCGCACCGTCCCGTCCAGTCCGTTCAGGATGGTGCGGCCGGCGGTCACCTCGGGCTTGCCGTCACCGTCCATGTCGGCGATCGAGGGGTAGCTGTACCCGAGCGGGTCAAGGCTGTCGGAGAGGCCGTTCCGGCACCACTTCTCGGAGCCCGTGTCGCCCTCGAGGGCACAGACCTTGCTGCCATCGGCGGTGACGACGTCGGGCCACCCGTCGTCGTCGACGTCGCCGATCGCGAAGCCGCCGTCCTGACCGTAGGCGCCAGACGTGGTCCAGGCGACGCTGCCGGAGTCTCCGTAGAGGGCCACCACCCGCTGGTTCTGGTAGATGAAGACGAGGGGGAGGTCGTCGTCGTCGATGCCGCCGCTGCCGTTCGTGTCCATCGTCTGGGCGACGCCGGCCGGCCCGCAGTACGCGCTCGAACCGTAAGTCCACTCCACTTGCGGGGTGAAGGTGCCTGTGCTGAGCTCGACCTCGCACTCGGTGTTCAGCGACACATCACCCACCGGCGGCTCGTCGACGCCATTGCAAGCGTCGACGATCACGGAGTCGGGGCCGGTGTCCTCGTCGTCGGGCGTGTTCGTGTCCCGCCCTGGGAGGGCGTCCTCCTTGGGGTTCAGCTCGTAGTCCGAGCAGGCGCCCAGCAGGGTGAGTAGGAGCAGGACGGGGCGAGATACGGACATGGCGGCCTCCACCGGGAGGTCACCTTAGCAGGGAATACCGCCGCCGCCCGGGCTCCCTCGACGTTCCGCGCGCAGGGGCTCGGCGCTCAGCCCGGCGGCCACCGCAGCGGGCGCCCGCCGATGACGTGGAGGTGCAGGTGAAACACGCTCTGCCCGGCTCCGGCGCCGGAATTGGTGACGACACGGAAGCCGCCCGCCTCGAGGCCCTCTTGTCGGGCGACTTCGGCGGCGGCGAGCATCAGCTTGCCGAGGACTTCTAGATCGGAGGCCTCCGCGCCGGCGAGGTTCACGATGGGCTTCTTTGGGATGACCAGGACGTGGACAGGCGCGACGGGGTTGACGTCTCGGAAGGCGAGGACGTCTTCTGTTTCGTAGACGATGGTCGCGGGGATCTCCCGACGGATGATGCGGTCGAAGATGGTCATACGAGCGCAGGCCCCCTCAGTACTTGGCGGTGACCGGGAGCACGAGGATGCCATCCTTGAACCGAGGGCCGGCGACGATGAAGCTGCCGTCGCGGTTCACGGAGAGGGTGGTGTCGAGCACCTTGGACTTGCCGTTGGTGATCTCCATCCGGACGTTGACCCGCTTTTCGTCCTTGGACAGGACCGTGACCTTCGCCTGCTGGCCGTTGGCCAATGTGAAGCTCTCGCTCCCGTTGAGGCCGATCTGCATGCTCTCGCTCTGGAGCAGCTCGTAGCCGGTGTACTTCAGGTGATTGAGGTAGCGCGTCACCTGCGAGAGCTTGGCGTCGACCTTCTTGTGCGCGGTGGTGGCGTAGATCACCATCACCTGGAGGTTCACCTTGCCTGCGCGGGCGGTGCTGCCAGAGCGCTCCTCGGCCTGCGCGGCTGGCGTGTGGACGATGCCCCCGAGGAGGAGGGCGGCGAGCATGAGCTTGAAGAGGTGGTGGGTCACAGCGTGGCCCCTCCTTCGTCAGACGGGGTGCTGCCCTCGTCGGCGGTCTCGATGAAGATGATGGTGGGCGCATCTGCGTCAAACTTGAGCACGACGACCTCGGTTCCTGAGCCCGTGGAGAGCTCTTCGATGTCCACGTCGTTCACCGCAGAGATGTGGAAGGCGACCGGGCCCTCCGCGACGGGGACCAGCGGGTTGCCGGTGAAGAAGAAGAGGAGCATCGCGGCGGCGAGCATACCTGCCATCGGCAGGGACCACCCCTCCCGACGGGCGGCGCGGGCGGGTTGGCCCGCGGGCTGCGATGGGAGAGGGGCGACAGCGCGGGTGGAGTGCACCAGGCGGAGCGGGCCGGCGGGCGCGGTGACCGCCTCGGAGACCGTGACCACCTGCGAGGGGGCCTCAAGGCCGAGCCCCTGCGCGACGGCCCCCCAGAGGGCGGGCGGGGCACCCTGCTCGGCGCGGAGGGCCTGGGCGACCAGGGCCCCGGGGTTGTCCAAGCCAAGCGCCGCCGAGATCGAGAGGGTGAGATCCGGCGCGGCGCCGGCGCGGGCCCGGATCGCCGCCTCGACGGGGAGGGCGGCTTCGGCGATGCCGAGCGCGACCAGCACGTCGTCGGCGAGCTCCGGGGCGCCCGCGGCGGCGTGGCGGAGGGCGAGCGCGACGGAGACGGGGGGCGGGGGTACGCCGAGGGCGAGCAGCACATCGGGGGCGAGCTCCGGCGCCTCGGCCTCCGGAGAGAGGGCGCGGAGGAGCTCCCGAAGGGAGGGGCGTGTCTCCTCGATGCCGAGCGCCTTCAGGACGTCGTCGGCGAGCTCGGGGCTGTCGTCGGCGAGGAGGAGCGTGCGGGTGAGGGCCCGGCCGGCGGCCCACTCATCGGGGTCGTAGCCCAGGTCGAGCAGCCGCGAGCGCTCTTCGGCGGAGGCGAGGCCATCGGCGGCGCGGGTGCGCAGGAGCGCGGTGGGGTCGAGGGTCACGGGGAGCACCCGGGGCTCAAGGGAGATGGGGGCGGCGAGGGGGTCGCCCGATCCTCGGACGCCGTCCGAATGGGCTCATTCAACACCTGAGCGGGGATCGGCGCCATCTCTCATCGCTCCTCAGCGAGCGCGGCCTGGAGCTTCTTCCTCGCGTAGAACAGGCGGCTCATCACCGTGCCCTCGGGGATGCCCATGACCTCTGCAATTTCCTTATAAGAGAGGCCCTCCATCTCGCGGAGCACCACCGCCTGACGCTGCTCCTCCGGCAGCTCGCCGAGGGCGTCGAGGATGCGCCCGTGCAGGCGCTTCCGCTCCAGGTTCTTGCCGGGGTCGCCGCGGTGGTGGGCGACGTGGATCACGCCGTCCCCGTCTCCGCCGTCGTCGTTCTCTTCGAGGGCCTCGGTGCGGCGGACGCGCATGCGGCGGAGGTGGTCGATCGAGACGTTCATCGCGATGCGGCAGAGCCAGGTGTAGAAGCTCGAGCCGAAGCGGAACCGGTTGAGGTTGCGGTAGGCCTTGACGAAGGCCTCCTGCGCCATGTCGCGCGCGTCTTCTCGATTTCGGGTCATGCCGAAACAGACGCCATAAATTCGATTCTGATACCGCTCGACGAGGCCGCGGTAGGCCGCAGCGTCGCCGTCGAGGACCGCCCGCACGATCTCGTGGTCGGGATCGTGCTTCCAGTCGCCGACGGGCTCGGGCGCGTCGGGGCCCCCGGGCTCGCCCTTGAGGTCGCCCTCGAGATCGAGCGGGTCGTCGTCCTGCTGAGCGGCGCCGAAGAGCGGGAGGAGGGCGAGCGCGGGCCAGAGGTCGACCCAAGGACCGGTCCAGGCGGGGAGCATCGCGACGATCGAGGACATCAACCAGACTCCTGCGGCCGCCCGCCCTTCGAGGCGGGGACCACCTGCGGGGTGCCTCCCGGGAGGGGAGGGCAAGCATAGCGCGGAAGGGGTGGGCTGCGGCTGCTGGAGCGCGTCGGACAGAGCCGGGCTCGGCCTGCAGCCCCCAGCTCAGTGGGCGGCGTCCCAGGTGTCTCCCACGCCGGTGTCGGCGACGAGGGGCACGATGAGCTCGGCCACCGCGGCCATCTCCGCGGCGACCGCCTCGCGTACGGCCGACACGTCGGCCTCCGGCACCTCGAGCACGAGCTCGTCGTGGACCTGCAGCAACAAGCGGCTCTGCGGGAAGTCGGCGCGGAGGCGCTCGTGGACGCGGATCATCGCGAGCTTGATGAGGTCGGCGGCGGTGCCCTGCACGGGGGTGTTGATGGCGATCCGCTCGGCGGCTCCTCGATCGACGGGGCTGCGGGCGTCGAGGCCACGCACCGGCCGCCGTCGCCCGAAGAGGGTCTCGGCGTACCCCCGCGACTTGGCCTGCTCGATCGCGCGTTCCATGTAGGCCTTCACCTGCGGATAACGAGCGAAGTAGCCGTCGATATACTCCTGGGCGACCTTGCGGGAGATGCGGAGGTCATTGCCGAGGCGGAAGGCGCTCATCCCGTAGACGATCCCGAAATTGATCGCCTTGGCGGCTCGCCTCTGCTCGGCGCTCACGAGGGCCGGCGCGACCCCGAAGATCTCGGCGGCGGTGCGGCGGTGGATGTCCTGGCCGGTCTTGAAGGCCTCCACCAGCGGCCCCTCCCCGCAGAAGTGGGCGAGGACGCGGAGCTCGATCTGGGAGTAGTCGGCGGAGACGAAGCGGTAGCCGGGATCGGGGATGAAGCAGGCTCTGATTCGGCGGCCCTCCGGGGTCCGGATGGGGATGTTCTGGAGGTTCGGCTCGTTCGAGCTCAAGCGACCCGTGGCCGCCACGGCCTGGTGGAAGGAGGAGTGGATGCGCTGATCGAGCGTGGAGACCGTCTTCGGCAGGGCGTCGACGTAGGTGCTCTTGAGCTTGGCGAGCTCCCGGTAGTCGAGCATGAGCTGGCAGAGCTTGTCCCCCTCGGCGGCAAGCTTGTCGAGGGTGTCGGCGTCAGTGGAGTAGCCCGTCTTCGTCTTTTTCCCGGCGGCGAGGCCGCGCTTCTCGAAGAGGATGACCGCGAGCTGCTGCGTCGAGTTGAGGTTGAAGGTCTCGCCTGCCTCGGCGTAGACCGCCTCGATCGCGATCTGCAGCCGCCCCTCGAGCTCCTTCGAGAGGGCCTGCAGCGCCGGCACGTCCACCCGGATCCCCTTCAGCTCCATGTCGGCGAGGACGGGGATCAGCGGCAGCTCAATGGTGCGGTAGAGGGTGTCCAACGGGCCGAGCACGAGCTTCTCGTCGAGCAGCCAGGCGACGTGGGCGTCCTCCGCCGCGTACTCCGTGGCGCGGTCGACGCTCACCCGGCAGAACTCGCCGTCGAAGAGGGCGGTGACGTCCTTGAAGGCGATCATCTTGTGGTCGAGGTAGCGCAGGGCGAGCTCGTCCAGGCCGTGCTTGCGGTCCACGTCGAGCAGGTAGTCGGCGATCATGGTGTCGCCGTCGATCCCTGCGAGCTCGAGGCCACGGGCCCTGAGGACCGAGAGGTCATACTTTAGGTTCTGACCGGTCTTCTTGAGGGTGGGATCCGCGAGGAGCGGGGCGAGGGCCTCGAGGGCGCCGGGGCAGTTCGGCGGGGCCCCGCTGGGGCCGGGGAGGTGGCCGATCGGCACGTAGACGCCGAAGTCCGCGCTCCACGAGAAGCTCATCCCGACGATCTCGGCCTTCTGAGGATCGAGCGAGGTGGTCTCGCTGTCGTAGGCGAAGCGCCCCGCGGCCCTCAAGGTGGAGACGAGCTCGGCCAGGGCCTCCGGGGAGGTGATGCTCCGGTACTTCGACCGATCGAGGCCCGCAGAGACCACCGCGTCCGCGCCGAGCTCTGCTTGGACAGCCGTGAGCATGCGCTTGAAATTGTATCGTTTCAAGCGCGCTTCGAGGGCGGGATAGTCGGGCCTTCGGGGGGCGAGGTCTTCGAGGCCGAAGGAGAGCGGGACGTCCTTGTGGATGGTCACGAGCTGGCGCGCGAGGGCGACGATCTCGCGGGAGGCCGCGAGGGTCTCTCCGGTCTTGCCCCCGATCTTCGACGCGTTGTCGAGCACCGCCTCCGCCGAGCCGTAGGTCTGGATGAACTTGGCCGCCTTCTTCTCGCCGACCCCGGCGACGCCGGGCACGTTGTCGGAGCTGTCGCCCATGAGGGAGAGGAGGTCGATGATCTTGTCGGCGGGCACGCCCCACTTCTCGACCACCTTCGCGGGGTCGAGCACCTCGTCCTTCGCGAGATCGAGGACGTGGATGTGCTCGTTGACGAGCTGACAGAAGTCCTTGTCGCTGCTCACGATGCGGACGTGGACCTCGGGGCTGGCGTAGCGGACCGCGAGGGTGCCGATGATGTCGTCGGCCTCGAAGCCCACGATGGAGCTGGCCTTGATACCCCATTCTTCGCAGAAAGGCTCGAATTCTGGCCATTGAAGGCGCAGATCTTCGGGCATGTCGGGGCGCTGCCCCTTGTAGTCGGGGTACAGCTCGTTCCGGAAGGAGAGCCCGCGATCGAAGACCACGATCAGGTAGTCCGGCTTCAGCTCTCGACTGATGCGCTGGATCATGGAGGCGAAGCCGAAGAGGGCCTTCGTCGGGAAGCCGTCGGCGGAGCGCATGTCGCCCATGATGGCGAAGTAGGCGCGGAAGGCTTGGTTGGAGCCATCGACCAGGAACAGCTTCTTCGGCATTCGGGGGCCCTGCGCGCGTGAGCGGGGTGCGGGGGGCGCGGCGCTCCGCCGAGGGCCGCGAGGTGAGGGCGTCGCTGATGGAGGGGGGCGGTAGCGACAGGATGTGGCGCCGAGAGCGCCCGAATTGAGGACTGGTCGCGTTAACCCGGGCGCACGACGGCGTCCCGGCGCTGGCGGCTGGACGGGCCCCTCTCGCGCGGCTAGGTCCACGTCCCGACCGCCGGAGGGCTCATGACCGCGATCCCCGAGCTGCTATTTCACCCCACCGATGAACACCGGATGCTCCGGGAGCTGGTCGCTGACTTCACGCGGAATGAGGTGGAGCCGCAGGCGGACGCGCAGGACCGCATCGGGGTGCTCAACGTCCCGCTCTTCCGCAAGCTGGGGGAGCTCGGCGTCCTCGGCGTGACCATCCCTGCGGAGGAGGGGGGCGCCGGCCTCGACACCGTGGCCGCCGTGATCGTCCACCACGAGCTGTCCAAGTCTGACCCCGGCTTCGCGTTGGCCTACCTCGCGCACGCGATGCTCTTCGTGAACAATTTTTACCATTGTTCGAATGATGAGCAGAAGTCGAGGATCCTCCCCGGCGTCCTGAGCGGTGAAAAGATCGGCGCGATGGCGATGACCGAGCCGTCGGTCGGCACGGATGTGTTGGGAATGTCCACCGTCGCGGAGCGCCGCGGAGACACCTACGTCTTGAACGGTCGTAAGATCTTCATCACCAACGGCCCCGAGGCCGACGTGGTGATGGTCTATGCGAAGACGAACGGGCGGATCTCCGCGTTCCTCATCGAGAAGGGTGCGCCTGGCTTCTCCACCGGCCAGGTGCTGCACAAGATGGGGATGCGGGCCAGCACGATGAGCGAGCTCGTCTTTGAGGACGCCGTCATCCCGGTGACCAACCTGCTCGGCGCCGAAGGGCAGGGCGTCACCCACATGATGCGAAACCTGGAGATCGAGCGGCTCACCTTGGCGGCGATCAGCCTCGGCATCGCCGATCGCTGCATCGACATCATGGTGCGCTATGCCGGAGAGCGGCAGGCCTTCGGGAAGCCGCTCCACGAGTTTGGGCAGATCCAGCGATACATTTCGGAGAGTTATGCGCGGACGGAGGCGGCCCGCTGCCTCGTGTACCGCGTGGCGCACGACATCGGGCCGGACAAGCGCAACCGCATCGGCTCCGATGCCGCCAAGCTCTTCGCGGCCCCCACCGCGAAGTGGGTCGCGGACGCCGCGATGCAGGTGCTCGGTGGATACGGATACTGCGACGAGTACAAGGTGGAGCGACTGTTCCGAGACGCCAAGCTCATCGAGATTGGCGGTGGGACGCTGGAGAGCCACCAGAAGAACATGGCCCGCGACCTCGCGCGACTGTTCAGCTGAGGGGTCTGTTATTCAGCGACGTGGGCTGTCGGCGTCCTTCGTGCCTCTCGTGTCCAGCGCCTCCTCGGCGTCCGCGTGTCCTGCCGCGGGGTGGAGGAGGCGGGCGGATGCCTCGGCGAGGGCGCGGAGGGAGGGGGCCTCTGCCATGGCGTGGACGCTCCAGCCTCGCGCTCGGGCGGCGGCAGCCGTGGTCTCACCGATGGTGATGACCGCCGCGGGGTGGGGATCTTCGGCGAAGGCCTCCACCGCGGAGGGGCTGGCGAACGTGACGGCCTCGAAGGGGCGGAGGGTGTGGAGCGCGGCGGGCGAGGCGCCGCGCTGCCGGTAGACCGACCAGTGAACGTGGGGGATCTCGGCGAGCGCCTCCCGGAGGGGGGCGGAAGGCTCCTCCGCGCCCACGTACCAAAGCGAGGCTCCAGCCCAGCGCGAGGCCCCGGGGCCGCGCTCCGCGATGGCCGGGAGGAGGCGGAGGGCCTCGGCGCCGCCCGCGCGCCCGACGGCGAGGACCTCGATCCCCGCTGCCCGGAGCGCCTCGGCGGTCGCCGCGCCGACCGCGACCGCCGGGGCCCCCGCGGTGTACGCGGCGAGGTCGGGCCGGAAGCGCAGGGCGGCGGCTGAGCTGACGAGCAGGAGCCCGGGGCGGCCGGTCGGCGGTGGGGCGCCCGTGGCCTCGAGGGTGAACAGCGGCAGGTGAAGCGGCTCGAGGTCGAGCGCGCGAAGAAAGCCCGCCAGCGGCTCGGCCTCCTCCCGTGTCACGAGCACGCGCCGCCGGGTCAACCTCGCCTCCCGGGCGACGCCACCCACGGCTTGCGAGGGCCTGGGCTGCGGACTACAGCGACCGACCTCGGAGGTCCCCATGCGCGTCGCCGCCCCTGTTCGCCCCCTCTCTCGACGCTCATCCTGGCCTGCTCCTTCCCCTGGGCTGAAGCCGGGGCTGCTGCTCGTCGGGCTGCTGGTCGCCTGCGGGTACAAGCAGGAGGACTTCGCGCCGGACTACGCCACTGCGGTCTGTGATCTATACGTGGACTGCGAGATCCTCGGCGTCTCACAGGTCTACGAGACGGTGGAGGACTGTGAGGCCGCCGTCGTCGAGGAGAAGGATGAGGGCGGCGGCAACTGCGACGCCTACGACAAGGAGAAGGCGGAGCAGTGTATCCAAGACCTCGAGGCGATGTCTTGCGATGACCTCTACGCGGAAGCTTGGCCGGCCTCTTGCGATGAGGCCTGCGCTGGCGACTGAGCGCGCAGCCTGCGGGCCAGCGCCGCGCCGAGGGCGCCGACCTCCGACTCACCCACCTCCGACTCGCTCGTCTCGGACTCGCCCAGCCCCTGGTCGAGCGTGACCCTCTGCAGGGCCCCGTCGGCGCCAGGGCCGACGGCGACCATACGCAAGCGACCGGCGCCCTCGAACCAAGCGTACGCCGCTACAGGCACGTGACATCCCCCCCCGAAGGCGGCGAGGAAGGCGCGCTCTTCGAGGGCGCAGCGCCGAGTCTGGGCGTGGTCGATCTGCGAGAGCAGCGCCAGCACCGTCGGATCATCGGCGCGAGCCTGCACGGCGAGCACACCCTGGCCCACCGCAGGCACCATCTCCTCGAGGGAGAAGGGGTGGAGGTCGTGGCGAGCGATGCCGAGTCGGCCGAGGCCGGCGAGGGCCAGGATGACGGCGTCGTAGCTGCCATCGTCCTTCTTGGCGAGGCGAGTGTCGACGTTGCCGCGAATCCCAGCGATCGCCGCGTCGGGGCGGAGGGCGCGCAGCTGCAGCTCTCGCCGGAGGGAGCCAGTGCCCACGCGGGCCCCAAGGGGCAGGGCGGCGAGCGGGCCGCCGATGAGGACATCCCGCGGGTCGGCGCGCTCAGGGAAGGCGGCGATACACAGCCCCGGCGGGTTCTCGGTGGGCAGGTCCTTGAGGGAGTGAACCGCGAGATCGATGCTGCCGTCCTGGAGGCCAGCCTCGAGCTCCGCCGTGAACAGACCCTTCCCGCCCACCTCGGGGAGCGGGCGGTCTTGGATCCGATCTCCGCGGGTCGTGATGACACGGAGCTCGACCGGCACACCGGTGCGTCGGGTGATCTCGGCGGCCACCTGCCCGCTCTGGGTCAGCGCGAGCTTCGAGCCGCGGGTCCCGAGGATCAATCGTTCGACGGACTGTTCAACCGTCCGCTCAGGGGGCGCCATTGTCGTCTCCTTCTTCTCCGAGCTGGGCCAACAGGACATCGAGGCGCTCGAGCTCGCCTCCGGCCGCGAGGGCGCGGGCCTTCGAGAGCGGGATGTGGAGCACCTTCTTGACGATCGCCCGGGTCATGGCGTCGAGGACGGCCTGCTGGGCGGGGTCGAGCGGCGGGAGGCTGGAGAGCGCGCGCTCCAGCTCGGCTCGGCGCAAGGCCTCCGCCTTTCGGACGACGCCGCCGATGCGCTCGTGAGCCTGATGATCGACGAGGAGGCGCCAGCAACCGTCCACCTCCTCGGTGACGATGCGATGGGCGCTCTGTGCCGCCACCCGACGCTTCTCAATGCCGGTCTCGGCGACCTGCGTGAGGTCGTCTACGTCGAAGCGGTACACGCCTTCGATGTCGTTGACGTCGGCGGCGATGGTGCGCGGCACCGAGAGATCGATGAGGACGAGGGGGCGGTATCGCCTGCGGCGCATGATCGGCGCGAGCATCTCCGCGGTGATCAGCGCGCGCCCGCCGCCGGCGCTCGACATCACGACGTCCACCCGCTCGAGGTACCGGCCGATGTCATCGAGGTGAGTGGCGCTGGCCCCCAGCAAGCGGGCGAGCTCCACCGCCCGCTCAAAGGTGCGGTTGGCGACGATGAGCTCGCCCAGGCGCTGGTTCAGCATTGTGCGGGCGACGAGCTTGCCGTGGGCCCCGGCCCCGATCAGCAGCGCAGAGGCCTGATCGAGGTCCCCGAGGACCTGGCGAGCCAGCTCCACCCCCGCAGCCCCCACCGAGACCGCCTCCTTGCCGATGTCCGTCTCGTTGCGGACCCGCTTGGCCACGGACAACGCTCGATCCATCACCCGGCGCAGGATCGGACCCGCCGAGTGGTGGGTCACGCTCAGCCGATAGGCCTCGCGGACCTGGCCGATGATCTGCGGCTCACCGACGATGAGGGAGTCGAGGCTGGAGGTGACCCGGAAGAGGTGCTCGAGGGCGTCCCGCTCGGCGAAGCGGTACATGTGGGGGATCGCCACCCGGCTGCGGAGGCCGCCTCGCTCGGCCAACCATCCGGCGAGCTCATCGAGCCCGGTGCCCCCGGTGGGCACGGCGTAGAGCTCGACCCGATTGCAGGTGGAGAGGATCACCGCCTCCGTGCCGAGCTGGTCGGTCCGGAGCTGGGTGAGCAGCTCGGGGACACGATCCGCCCCGACGGCGAGCTTCTCTCGCAGCTCGACCGGGGCGGTGTGATGGCTGATTCCGACGGCGATGAGGCGCATCTCAGTCACCGAACCCGTGCCAACCGTTCAGCATGAGCATCGCGAGGCCGACCAGGAAGCCGAGGGCGGAGAAGCCGACGACGCCGAAGATCGCGGCGAGGCGCCCGCGCCAGCCGGCGACGAGCCGCATGTGCAGTCCGGCCGCGTACCAGATCCAGATCGCGAGGGTGGTGTAGATGGTGACATCGGGCACCAGTCGATCTTCGGGGTGCGCGGCGATGCTGAGGTAGCCGACGCCCATGCCGGCGGTGAGGGAGACGAAGCCGAGGGCCATCGTCTGGGCGTTCAAGCGGTCCAGGGTGTCCAGCGACGGCATGCGGGCGATGCCCTGGAGCTGCCGCTGCTTCAGCCGCCATCGCAGCCAGAGGAAGAGCACAGACAGCGTGAAGGACAACGCGAGGCCGAGCACTCCGAGGAGGATCAGGGCGACGTGGAGCAGGAACCAGAAGGAGGTGAAGGGATCGGCCTCGCCGGCGTCCGGGGCGAGGATCGCGCCGCCCAGCAGCAGGATCGACAGCCCGGCGAGGAGGCTCCCGACGATGTCCATCCTCGGTTGGCGGCGGAGGTAGAGCGCGGCGGCGACCACCCACAAGGACAAGAGCGCGAGGCCCCAGCGCATGGAGTCGAGGGGGACGCGACCCAGGTCGACGGCCTCCGCGGAGAGCGCCCCGATCTGCATCAGGACCCCGAGTCCGAGCCAGAGCCCGTTCGGCAACAGGAGACGATCCCGGCCCGACCACCGCTGCAGGATCGGTGGGAGCCAGGCCAGCAGTGCGAGGATGAAGAGTGCGCGCTCCATGACCGGCGCGGTGTAGCGCGGGGCGGCGGCCGGCACCACCGCGTGACGGGCGAGGGGTCAGCGCTTCGGAGCTGGCTTCGGGGGCCCGGCGGGCGCAGGGTTGGCCTTGGCTGGGGCGGGCGAGCGGTCCTTCTGGGCTTCGGTCGGCGGGGTCGCGCTCTCGTCGGTGCCGCCGTTCTTTCGCCACGAAAAGAGCCCCTTCAGGGAGAAGCCGCCGGTGGAAGGCGGCTCAGGAGGGGGCGCCGTGCGCTTCTCGTGGAGGCGGATTCGGCGGCGCGCCCCGACGTGTTCGGGGTCGGCCGCCACGGAGAGGTGGAAGAGGCCGAGGGCCTCGGCCTCCTGCGTCGGAGTGATGGGGGTCGCCGAGACCAGGATCTCGCCGGCTTGAAAAAGGGCCTCAGCCTTCTCTCGCTGGTTGGACCAGGAGAGCCCACGGATCCGCTCGACCGCGTCCGTGGAGCTGAGCTTGCCGAGCCGCCAGCCGGCGAGGGCGGCCGCGTACAACGAGCGGCAGTCGGCGGGGTCGAGGGCGAGCACGAAGGAGGCTTGGGTCCAGGCGTCCTGCCAGTCGCGCTTCCGGATGGCGAAGTCTGCCGCGCTCCTTGCCTTCTCGATGCTGCCCTTCTCCCGAGCGGAGATGAAGGTCCGGCCCTCCTCCTTGGCGCGGAGGCGGGCCTCGAGCTCGGCCCGGGCCTCGGGATTGTCGTGGATGGCGGAGCGGGCATCGCTCACCAACGCGAAACACTCGGCCGCGGCCTGCTGGACGGCCTTGTGGTGGCGCATGAAGCGGTCAGGGTGAAAGCGGCTCGAGGCGTCGCGGAAGGCGCGGTCGATCCCTGCGTCGGTGGCCTGGGCGGAGGTGGTGATCTGGAGCACCTCGGTGGCGGAGGCGCGGACGAAGTGGAGGGCGACGCCGCGCAGCTCGGCTTGAAGGGTCCGGTCCTCGGCGCTCAGCTCGACCTCTGCGACGCCACGCACGGACTCCGTGCGGATCTGCAGCAGGCCGAGCTGTACGGCCAGATCGACGGCGAGCCAGCCCTCATCGGTCTCTCCACCGCGAGCGGCGCCAAGGAGCTCGCCCAGGCTGCTCACGCGCACCGCGTCGCGGACGAGGCGAAAGGCGACGGGAGGGAGGCCCCACTGGGAGTCGGGGGCGTCGTTGGGGACCTGCAGGCGCAGCGGGGCGTGGCGGTGCCGCCCAAGCTCCCGGCGGACGACCTCCGCGGGCCGGACCCGGCGGAGCCCGCCGGCGATCACGCGGGGGATCGACACCGGGATCGAGACTTGACCCCGCCCGCCGCCAGACTCGAAGCGAACGAGGCCGTCGGTCCACTGGCTGGTGTGGGCGAGCATGTCGCCGAGCGCGTCCCCTGCGGCCTCGATCGCCCGATCAGCGCTGATGCCGGCCCGGATCGCCGCGCTGAGCTGGGAGAGGAGATCGGTCTCTTCGGCCTCGATGCCGAGGGCGGACATCAGGCCCCGTGCCCCCTCCGCAGAGACGATCTGGCCATTGTAGCTCCGGATGGAGAAGGCCCAGTCTCCGGTGACGAACAGGGTGCCGCTGGCGCTCGTGCGGTGGACGAGGAAGAGCACGCGGATCGGCCGGAACCGATCGATCGGCCCCTCCACGACGTCGAGGAAGTCGCGCCCCGACCACGCATCGTCAGCCCAGTTCTCGGCCATACAACAGGATCCTCTTACGATGGAGCGGTGTCTCCGTGGATGCGGGCTTGTCGCGGCGCGCGCCCGATCCTACATG
The DNA here is from genome assembly GCA_044344255.1 of Myxococcota bacterium. GTDB lineage: Bacteria > Myxococcota_A > UBA796 > UBA796 > UBA2385 > JBIJDH01. The sequence goes on along the minus strand of JBIJDH010000027.1, from coordinate 35,710 downwards.
AGCGGGGCGAGCCGCGCGGCCCCCGGGGTCGGCGACTCTCCGTACCCAACTCCCTTGCAGGTTGGAGCCTCGCCGAGGCCTCCCAGGAGTCAAGATGGCCAGCCCGAACGTGATCACCGCGACCGACACTGACTTTGACCAGCTCGTCGCTGCCGGAGGGCCGGTCCTCGTAGACTTCTGGGCCATCTGGTGCGGCCCCTGCAAGGTCATCGCGCCCCTCGTCGACTCCGCCGCCGACAGCTTCGCCGGGCGCCTCAAGGTCGCCAAGGTCGATGTCGACAAGAACCAGAAGGTCGCGATGAAGTACCAGGTGCGCAGCATCCCCACCCTGCTCGTCTTCAATGAGGGCAAGGTGGTGGGGCAGCACGTCGGCACGCTCAATCAGGCCAAGCTGAACGAGCTCATCGGGAAGGCGGGCGTGGCCTGACCCGAAGGTGAGCCGCTCATCCGCCCCGGCTCAGCTCGCGCGGCGGATGGGCTCGGCAACTTGGTGCACCCGCGACGCCCCCAGGACCACTGAGAGGGTCGGCTCCTCGGCGACGATCACCGGTAGGCCGGCGGAGTGGCTCACGACCCGGTCGAGGCCGTTCATCTGGGCGACACCACCGGTGAGCACGATGCCGGTCTCGGAGACGTCGGCGGCCAGATCCGGGGGGGTCCGCTCCAGGGAGGCGAGGATAGACTCCGCGATGAGGCCCACCGGCTCCTGCAGGGCGGCGCGCACCTCGTCCGAGTCGATCTCGACGGCGCGCGGGTAGCCGCTCTCGGCCTGTCGTCCTCTCACCAGGAACTGCGCGCGGGGGGCGCCGGGCATGGCGCTGCCAATCGCGCGCCGGGCCTCCTCCGCCATCGCCCGCCCGATCACGATCCCGTGCTGCTCGTGGACGTGGTGGATGATGGCGAGATCCATATGGTCGCCGCCCACCTTCACGGACCGGGAGTAGACGACCCCGCCGAGCGAGATGACGCTCACCGACGTGCTACCGGCGCCGACGTCCACGATCATGTGCCCGCGGGCCTCGTGGATGGGCAGCCCGACGCCGACCGCGGCAGCCAGCGGTTGATCAACGAGGATCACCTCGCGCGCGCCGGAGGCCTCAGCGGACTCCCGCATCGCCCTGCGCTCCATGTCCGTGATGCCGTACGGCACCGCGATGGTCACCCGCGGGCCCACCCACAGGCGCCGACCCTGGACGATGACCACGAGGTGCCGGAGCATGGCCTCGACGACCTCGAAGTCGGCGATCGACCCGTCGTGGATCGGGCGCACGACCCGGACGTCTCGAGGGGCCCGCCCCTCCATCCGTGCGGCGGCGGCGCCGACCGCGAGGATGCGGCGGCGGCCCTGGCGGTCCTCCACGATGGCGACGACAGAGGGCTCGGCAGAGACGACGCCGCGGCCGGCGACCGCGATGCGCGTCGTGCTGGTGCCGAGATCGACGGCCAGATCGGAGGTGATCGCGCCGAGCACGGAATTGAACATGGGTCGCCCAGGCGGGAGGGGGGAGGTGAGGGGGAGGTGATGAAAGGGGTGGGCGGAGCCGGCGGGGAGCGCGGCGGAGGTCCGTTGACTCAACCGGAGGGTGGGGGACCGCTCGAGGGTTGATAGGACCAGGGTGGGCGGTAGATGTAGCCCGTCGGCGTGGACCGGGCGATAGAGACCCTCATCTTGTTTCGAGGCGAGCCCTGGTGCCTGCCAAGCGAGGAAGAATGTTCCCTTTCGACTCGATTGCTGGAATCCGTGCCGTTGGCCGAGCGCTGCTCGGCCGGGGGGCGCCTCGCCCCGCGCTGTTCGTCGGCGTGCTGGCTTCCCTCATCGGCTGCGCCCACGCGCCGGTGACCGGGCGCGCGCAGTACAACCTGATCCCGGACTCGGTGATGTTGCCGATGGGCAAGCGCACCTACAAGGAGACCTTGGCGAGCGCGAAGCTGGACAAGGGCTCATCGAGCTACGATGTGCTCAGCCGGGTCGGAAAGCGCATCTCGAAGGTGGCCGACGAGCCCAGCTACAAGTGGAAGTACTCCCTCATCGAGGATGACAAGACCGTCAATGCCTGGTGTCTGCCGGGCGGAAAGATTGCCTTCTATTCTGGAATATTGCCGGTGCTCCGCAATGAGGCGGGCATGGCCTTCGTGATGGGGCACGAGGTGGGCCACGCGGTCGCCCATCATGGCGGCGAGCGCCTGAGTCAGCAGCTCACGCTGCTCGGCGGCCTCGCGGCGATGTACCTGTATGTGGACCGCAAGACAGAGCTCAGCGCCCAGCAGAAGCAGATCGTCATCGGCGCGTTGGGGGCTGGCGCAGAGGTGGGTATCATCCTGCCATTCTCCCGAAAGCAGGAGACCGAGGCCGACATCATCGGCCTGATGTACATGGCCCGCGCCGGATACCCACCCGAGGAGTCCATCGCGCTCTGGGACCGGATGGAGAAGGAGACCGGCGGGAGCAGCCTGCCCGCCTTCCTCTCGACCCACCCTTCGAACGACACCCGCCAGGCCAACCTGAAGGACTGGATGGGCCGCGCCAAGAAGCGCTATCAGCGCAGCGGCCCGATTTCGGGGGCGCAGGGCACGCTCTGGAAATAAAATAGGCGTCGGGCTCCAGGCCCCGTGCGCGGGCCACGCTTCAGGAAACATCTGTAGCATCCGCCCGAAGTGCGGCGGGAGGCAGCCATCCTGGGGCCAGCGGCTTTGCAGGGTGGCCGTGCCGTCATATGTGCGGCGGCCGAGGTTCATATGTCGTTGATGGACAGCATCCGGAAGGGAACGGACAACACGTTGATGAAGGCCTTCTTTGGCCTCATCACCTTCCTCTTCATCTTTTGGGGCGTCAATTCCGGCAGCACTGGCACCGAAGACGGGCTGGTCGCGGAGGTCAACGGCACCCAGATCCGCGGCAGCGAGCTCACCCGGGCGATGCGGTCAGCGATGCGAGACCAGGAGCTCGATGAGGCCGGTCAGAAGAAGCTCCGCAAGGAGGTGTCCGACCGCCTGATCGAGAAGCAGGTGCTGCTCTCGGAGGCCGAGCGCCTCGGGCTCACGGTCTCGGACACCGAGGTGCTGCGGTACATCGCCGACATCCCCGAGTTTCAAGATGAGCAGGGTCGCTTCAGCGAGGAGATCTACAAGCGAGCCCTCCTCCGCATGGGCTCCAACAGCGGCAAGTTCCAGGTGGACATCGAGCAGCAGCTGCTTCTCTCGAAGCTGATGAACGTCGTGGAGGCCGCGGTGCAGACTCCGGAGGGGGCGCTCAAGGCGGCCTTCGAAGCGGAGAGCTCCGAGGTTGTGGTCCGCTGGGTGCGGATCCCCGACGAGTCGCTGATCACCGGCGTCCCCGTTGACCCCGCCGCGGCGGAGGCTGTGGTGGCCGGGCGGGCCAGCGACATCCAGAAGGCCTACGACACCGACCCCCTCGGTCGGTACCACAAGCCCCAGAAGGCGGAGGTCTCGACCATCCTGCTTCGCACCGATCTGGATCAAGGCAAAGAGGACGAGGCGCTGCTCCGCGCCCGCCTGGAGAAGATCCTGGCGGAGGCCCGCGCTGGCGCCGACTTCGCGCAGCTCGCCCGCCGACACAGTGAGGACCTGACCGCGGTCAACGGCGGCGTGCAGGGCCTGCTCGCCGAGCCGCAGATGGAGCCGGCGATGGCCTCGGCGGTCTTCTCGGCGGGGTCAGGAAAGGTGACCGACATCTTCCAGACCGCGCGTGGCCTGCAGATCGCCCTCGTCCAGTCCGTCACCCCCGCCGAGGTTGTGCCCTTCGACACCGCCAAGACGGAGATCGCGCGGGAGCTCGTCGCCCGAGACGGCCTCGCCAGCTTCGCCGCTGACTTCTCGACCAAGGTGCTCGAGCGGTGGAAGGCCGACGCCCGCGTCCCTGAAGATCTGCTCGCCCCCTACGCGCTCGCCGTGGAGACCTCCCCTCCTTCCTCTCCGGCGCGCCCCACCCTGCGCGGCCTCGGGGAGGTGCCGGGCCTGACGGCGGCCCTGGGTAAGGCTCGGGCGGTCGGCGTGGTCAACCAGGTCTTCGTGGCAGACGGCGCCCGCGTGCTGGTGGAGATCAGCAGTTACACCCCAGCCGATCCCACGCTGTTCGAAGGACAGCGCAGCATGATCCGTGCCCGCCTCCAGTATGTCGAGCGGGAGGCCTTCACGGATCGTTGGAAGGCCGATCTGGTCAAGCGCGCCAAGGTCGTCTACCCGAGCTGATCATGAGCCATCGCCGAGCTTAGCTCCAACGCTAAGCTCCGACGCTGCGGGTCCTTGAAGGGCCCGCGGTGTTGTTTTGGGGCCATGACTATTGACGCGTCAATATATGGTGTCGATCATGCATGAGATCTTTGACGCAAACCCGGGGTGGGGCCTTTACCTTCCGGGGGGCGCGTGGTAGACCACTGGTGTTGACATGCCAACCCCCCTTGCTCGAATCTGTCGAGCATCTCCCTGGTTCCCCTGGGAGTGCGCGCAGGCCGATGGGGGCTCGCTGGTCGGAGGTACTGGCTGGTCGCGCCGCACGTTGTGCTGAGCCCCGCTGCTGATTCCCAATTCATTGAAGCTGATGCTGTTCTGGACCCGTACCGGCTTGGGCGATGTGCCACGCGGGTCCCGCTGTTGCTGATCGCCCGCGGCGCGACCTGTCCATTTCTCCGATCCTCTCTCCCCGCTCCCCCGGCTCGAGCCGGGCTCCCGCGGTTCGGCCAGAGGCGCTGATGAGCCGTGAACCGGCCGCGCTCCCCGCGGCCCCCGCACCCCCGCTCAAGGCGGACCGACTCCGACCGATCAGCACCACCCTCGCGCGGGCGGCGATGAGCATGGTCTGGGCGACCGGGCACCCTCGCGAGCCCTTCGCGCTCTCGCCCGATCAGGTGCCCCCGGACCGGGTCTATTACCGGGCGGCGGACGGCTGGGAGGCCCCGCTCTGGCGTTATCCGCCGCTGCCCGGGGCGTCGGGAGAGCCGGTGCTGCTGCTCCACGATCTGGCCGCCAACGTGGTCACCTTCGATCTGGTGTTGGGCCTGTCGTTGGCCCGCGCCCTCCAAGGCGCCGGCTTCGATGTCTACCTGATGGAGCACCGGGGAGACCGGCACGCGGTCCCCCCCGACGATCCGGCCGGCGCGGGCTTTGACTTTGACGACATCGTCGTGGGTGATGTCCCCGCGGCGATCGAGCGCGTGCGCTCCCTCACGGGCGCCGAGCGTGTGCTCTGGGTGGGGCATTCGCTCGGCGGGCAGCTGCTCTACGCCCACCTCGCCCTCGGCGGGGCCGCGGAGGTGGCGGCGGGCGCGGCCCTCTGCGCCGCGGTTCAGTTCGAACCCCCGAAGAGCCACGCTCGCCTCGCCGCGATGGTCGCTCGCCTCTTGCCCTCGGAGTGGATCGTCCCCACGCGGGCCCTCTCTCAGGTCCTCGCGCCCTTCGGCGGCTCAGAGCTCAGCAACCGGCTCAGCCCAGACACCGATGGGCCGGTCCGCCGTGGCCTCCAGCTCCACGGCATGGAGGACACCCCCGTCGGCTTGCTGAGGCAGATGAGCCGTTGGCTGAGCTCCGGCTCCCTCTGCGACCGGCACGACCGGCTCGACTATCTCGCGGCCCTGGAGGGCAGCCCGGTGCCCCTCTTCGTCCTCGCCGCCGAGGGTGACACCGTCTGCCCACCCTCCGCCGCCGAGCCTGCCGTGGCGCAGTTTCAGGCCGATCGGCGCGTTTGGAGGGTGCTCGGACCGGAGTGGGGTCACCAGGACCCCCTCGTCGGCCGCCAGGCCGCCGCGGTCGTCTTTCCGGAGCTGATCGCCTTCCTGGACGCGCACCGCGGACGATGCTGGAGCACCGCGCGTTGAGCCGCCCCGCACGCCCCGGGGCTGGAGGGCGGCCTTGGTCCGGCGTCATGGACGCGGCGGGATATAGGGGGCCTCCCTCCCGACCCGCCGAGCGTCTGCGTGAGCGACCAGCACGACCCCTCTGAGTCCGCGGCCCCCGCCACGACCGCGCCGACCTCGCCGACCGTACGGCGCCGTCCATCCCCCCCGCGGCCCTCCGGCAGCTTCCGCCTGCTCCTTTGGCTGGCGGTCTTCGGGCTCCTCGCCCTCGTGGGGCTCGGCGTGGGCACCGCCCTGCTGGTCGGCTCCGGCGGCGGCTCACCCCTCTCCGCCCATGAGGGCTGGCTCCAGTGGAAGGTGGCGCCGGGCTTGAGCGACGCTCCCACCGCCGGCTCCCCCTTCGACGACCCCCTCGACCTCCCGCCGCTCACCACCGAGGTGGCCGCCGCAATTCGAGCCGCCGGCGAAGACCCTGACATCACCGGACTCTTCCTGCAGGTCATCGGGGTGGACCTCGGCTGGTCTCAGACCCAAGAGCTCCGCGACGCCGTGGTGGACTTCCGGGCCTCCGGCAAACCCTGTGTGGCCTGGAGCAGCGCGCTCACCAACAAGGAGTACTACCTCGCGTCAGCCTGCGGAGACATTCGCCTGGCCCCCGCGGGGCTCACGTTGGTGAACGGGCTGGAGATCACCCAGACCTACTTCAAGGGTACCTTCGAGAAGTTTGGCGTGACGGCGAACTTCGAGCATGTCGGTGACTTCAAGAGCGCGGTCGAGCCCTTCCAGCGCACAGGCCCCTCGGAGGCCGCTCAAGCGGCGACCGACGCCCTCCTCGACTCTCTCTACGGCCAGCTCGCCCGCGGCATCGCCGCCGGACGCGGGGTCGACGAGGCCAAGGCTCGCGGTTGGCTCGACGATCCGCCGATCACCCCCGAGGACGCCCTCGCGGCCGGCATGATCGACAAGCTCTCCTATGTGGACGAAGTGACCACCGACACCGTGAAGGGAGACTTGGTCAAGATGACCGACTACCTGCACGATCAGCGATCTTCCTGGGGCCACGGCGCGGCCAAGGTGGCGGTCCTCTACCTGGAGGGCACAATTGTCGATGGGACCAGCGAAGAGAGCATGTTCGGCGGGCGGTCGATCGGTGATCGAACCGTCCAGAAGCAGCTCGAGAGCCTGCGCGAAGACGAAGACGTCAAAGCCATCGTCCTCCGCGTCAACTCCCCGGGGGGGAGCGGCTCGGCCAGCGACAACATGTGGCGCGAGCTCCAGATCACGCGCGAGAAGAAGCCGGTGGTGGTCAGCATGTCCGACTACGCGGCCAGCGGCGGCTACTACATCTCGATGGGCAATAACTACATCTTCGCCGAGCCTGGCACCCTCACCGGCTCCATCGGCGTCTTCGGCGGAAAGATGAACCTCGCCGGCCTCTATGCCTACGCGGGGATGACCCTGCACACGAGCCAGCGAGGCGCCTACGCCGGCCTTCTCAGCTCCACCTCGGACTTCAGCGAGCTGGAGAAGGTCAAGTTCCGTCGCTTCCTCGAGAGTTTCTACTCGATCTTCGTCACCAAGGCCGCCGAAGGGCGTGGCATGAGCTTCGAAGAAATGCACGCGGTCGCGCAAGGGCGGGTGTGGACCGGCGAGCAGGCCCTCGAGCGTCACCTCGTCGATGAGCTCGGAGGCCTCGATCAGGCCGTCGCCAAGGCCGCGGAGCTCGGGGGGCTGACCGCCGGGGGCTACGGCATCCAGCGGGTCCCCGAGCGCAAGGGCTTCCTTGACCAGCTCCTCGACGACCTGGAGAACCCGGGCGGTAACGCCCAAGCCCAGGCTGTGGGCGCCCAAGTCCGCCTCCTGCCGCCAGAGCTCCAGCAGGCCCTCGGGCAGGTCGAGATGCTGGACCGGGTGCTCGCGGGTAACGGCGTAGCGGCGATGCTGCCCGGTGAGCTTCAGATCCGCTGAGCGGGTCGACGGGCCCGCCGCCCAGCGGCCCAGCCGAGCTCAGAGCGCGCGGGCGAGCTCAGAGCACGCGGGCGAGCTCAGAGCTCGCAGCCGAGCTCAGAGCACGCAGAGGGCCTGGTTGTTGTAGGTGCAAATGGGGTGGAACGTGAAGTTTCCCGCGATGAGCGTGGAGATCGCCGTGTTGACCCCCTCGAACGAGGCCTCGTCCGCCGCATAGACGCCGGCGACGCCGAGCACGAAGTAGCCCTCGCTCGGGAACGCGGCGCCGGGCACCTCGACGCTGGTGACGAGCCCGTCCCCATGCGTGATGTTGTAGAGGTCGGTGGGCGAGGTGGGGAGCGTCGAGAAGGTGGACGTGCCGTCGGCGGTGTTGATCACCACGACGATCAGGCCGTCGAAGTCCTGGTCGCTCACGTCGAGATCCAGCGAGGTGTTGGGGCTGAGGGAGTCGGGGATGTTGACGTCAGCGGGGAACGGGATGCGGACGGAGAGCTCTCGCTGGTCGTCGTCGTCGAGGGCCCGGAGCGTGGCGGTCTCGCCTGGAGTGAACACGAGGCCGTCCATCTCGGTGATCGCATATTGCCCAGGGCTGACGAGGGGCATCGGCAGCCCGTCGTTGCTCTCGGAGTCGTAGGTGACCTCCTCGTCAGAGAGAGGGGCCTCCGCGAAGCCGCCGCCGCTCGCCGCATCGGCGAAGAAGATGCTCGCCTGCGCCCCGGCCGAGAACTGAGTGTTCTCCAGCAATGCGGAGATGTTCTCGTTCTCGGGCGGCTCGACCCCGAGCACGGAGCCGGCGGCGGCGACGCGGTTCGTCAGGTCACTGACCTTGTCTCGGAGCCGGTCGATGAGCTTGCAGCCGGACAATGCGAAGACAGAGGCCAAGATCGCGGCGCGGGATGGCCATGCAGCGGAGAGGGAAGACGGTGAGCTTGACCCTTGGGGTCCGAGTACAGTTGACATGTGTGCAGACGCTCCATGGGGATCAAGGTATCACCGAACCGGGGCATGGGTGGGGTGAACGGCTTTGACACCCTTTCACCAGGGCGCTAAGAGCGCCGCCCAGCGTACCCGACATCTCCATTTCAGCGATTCCGGAGTGATCCCATGGCCAGCGCCACCGCCGAGACCGAGTTCCGCCGCCACCGTCGCCACAAGAACATGGGCAAGGACCGCAAGCACGACCTCGAGAACAAGGGCACCACGCCTTCGTTCCCGATCCACACCGCCGAGGCGGACGCCAACGCCCCCGCGATGGCCAAGGGCTCCGCCCCCCGGAGCTGAGCTCCAGGCGGTCGCGAGGCGCCCTGCTGCGGCAGCGCCCCTCGCCGGCCGACGGTTCGAACCGGCAGCCCTGGGTCACGCCCGGGGCTCCGTCGTTTGGGCCCCCTCGATCGCGAAGAAGGCGCTGGCGTTCTCCCAGGTCGCCTTCGCCACCTGCGCCACGGAGACCCCCCGTGCGGCGGCCACGGCGGCGGCCGTGTATCCCACGAGGGCGGGCTCGTTTCGGCGGCCGCGGTAGGGGGCCGGCGTGAGAAAGGGGGTGTCGGTCTCGATGAAGAGGCGGTTGAGGGGGCAGGCTGCGGCGACGGCGCGCAGCTCATCGGCCTTCTTGAAGGTGATGATGCCGGGGATCGAGATGTGGCCCCCCGCCTGCACGATGCGCTCCATCGAGGCCACGGAGCCCGAGTAGCAGTGGTAGACGAGGCCCCTTCCTTCGAAGGCGCCCTCCTCGAGCAGGATCTCCAGGCACTCATCGCCGCTGTCTCGGTCGTGGATGATCACCGGCAGCCGCAGCGCGGCAGCGAGGCGCAGCTGTTCGCGGAATGCGGCGCGCTGCTGATCGCGGGGCGAGTTGTCGTAGTGGAAGTCGAGGCCCATCTCTCCCAAGGCCACGACCCGCGGGTGTTGGGCGAGGGACCGGAGGAGGTCTCCGCTCGCCGCGTCCCACTCGCGGGCGTCGTGCGGGTGGACGCCGATCGCCGCCCAGACGTCGTCGTGGCGCTCGGCCACTGCGACGCCCCTGCGGGCGGCTTCGACACCGAAGCCGGAGCCGATGGTGAGCATCCGACCCACGCCGGCGGTGCGGGCTCGGAGGACGGCCTCGTCCACGCCCTCATCGTCGCCGAAGGTGCGGGACTCCAAGTGGCAGTGGCTGTCGAAGAGGGGGTGGCCGGGGTCAGCGAAGGGGACGAAGGGGCTGGGGCTCGGCGGTGGGGCCATGGTTCACGCGGCGCTGCGGGCCCGGCCGAGCTCCGTGGCGAGGCGGACCAGCAGCGTGTCAAGGAGGAGGCGGGGGTTGACGAAGGCGGCGACGTCGGCGCGGGCGACCTCGAGGGCGCGCACGAAGCGAGTGATCCCGGCGGGGCCGAGGGCGTCCGCCCAGGCCTCGAGCAGCTCGACCCGATCCGGGTTGAGGAGGCGTTCTACAGCCACCGGACTCGGGCCCGCGCAGAGGAGCAGGGCGTCGCGGGCCAGGCTCCCGAGCCCGTCGAAGGTGCGGTCGACCCGCGGGCCCCAGTCCGATCGATCACCCTTCACGAGGCGCTCGTTGAAGGTGAACACGCCGTCGATCGGCCCGCCGAGGGCGACCAGCACGGCGTCGCGGGCCGCGATCCAGGCCTCGGCCTCGCCCTCGGCGAGGCGCAGCGCCCGTCCGGGGCAGCCGTCGGCGAGGCGGGCGAGGCGGTCCGGCTCTTCCACGCCGCGGGCCTGGAGCCATGCGGACAAGGCGCTCACCTCCATCGGCCCGAAGCGAACCCGTTGGCTGCGCGATCGGACCGTCGGCAACAGGCGAGTGGCCTGGCTGGTGACCAACACGAAGCCGGTGGCGGCGGGCGGCTCTTCGAAGGTCTTGAGCAGCGCGTTGGCGCTCTCGGCGTTCATGGCGTCGGCGGGATCGATGATCACGAGGCGCTGACGGGCCTGGTAGGGCCGCATCTGGAGCTGGGCGAGGAGCTCGCGGGCCTGTTTGACGGAGATGATGGGCGCTGTCTTCTCGGGGTCGAGGCCGATCTTGATGACGTCGGGGTGATGCCCCTTGCGGATGGACTTGCAGGACCAACAACCGCCGCAGGGGCGGGCCTCTGTCTCGACCTCGCAATTGAGGAGCTGGGCGAGCCACTCGGCGACCCGGCCCTTCCCGAGCCCCTCTGGGCCCTCGAAGAGCAGGCAGGGGTGCAGGCGATCGGAGGTGACCAGGCCAGCGAGGCGCGCGCGCACGGCCTCGTTGCCGGGGAGCAGCTCCAGCGGCTGCGGCGCGGCCGCGGGAGCGGGGGAGGGCGCGGGGGCCTTGGTCTTGGACGATGCGGCGGCCATGGCGCCTCCTATCTCCGCCCCCCTCGTCGTGCCGGACCTTCCCCCTCGGGTTGCCCGGTGCTAGGCTGCCTCGACCCCGGAGCCCCGATGCCCTCGCCCGCCCGCCTCCCGGCCCTCTTCGCTCTCTTGGTCGTCATCGGCCTCCCCTCCGGCCTCGCCGCTGCGGCCGAGCCCGCCTGGTACTCCCCGGACGCCGTCGCCCAGGCCTCCACGCTCTTCGGCCGGGTCGCCCAGCGCACCGGCCCCGCCTTCGAGACCACCCAGGACGACCTCCGCGTCGTCTCCCGCGCCCTCGAGGACCTCGAGACCAGCACCTACATGGTCCAGGACATCGCGCCCTCCGGCTTCCTCGACTGGTCTACCGGCAACCGCCGCTGGATCAACGGGCAGTTCCTCGTGCTGCAGCGCGACATCGATGGCATCCAGGACCGTTACGTGGAGGCCTTCTCGTCGGCGGTCGATCGCGCCGTCGCCATCGAGGTGCGCGCCCGGCCGGTCTCGGAGTGCCGCATGAGCAAGGTCGAGGCGATGATGGGCAAGAAGGGCTGCGAGGGCAAGGACATCAGCGCCGCCCTGGCCAAGCGCATCGACCAGGACCCCGTCCTCGACAAGGCCATCGCCGACATCAACGCCCAGCCTTGGCCGCGGGTCTCGCCCAAGGTCGAGCAGTGGGCGCCAGCGCCCCTCACCGGCGCCGGTCACACCGTCGACCTCGGCGCGCTGACGCGTGCCCTCTGGAAGGACCGCGTGAAGGTGCACCGCGCCGCGCTGAACCAGGCCCTCGAGGAGGGCAAGGCGGAAGACGCCCCCGCGGCCCGCACGGCCTACGAGGCGGCCCTGCTGAAGGAGGGGCAGGCGCTGCGGGAGGCGCTGGTGCCCGCGCTGGGCCGCTACGCGAAGGACGGCGGCCCCGCTGACGTCGCGCTCTGCCCGAACCCGCCGGCCTTCGGGGGTTGCTCGGGGGAGGACATCACGAAGCCCCTGCTCGAGCGCCTCGCCGCCGACAAGAAGTTCCAGAAGGCGCTCGACTGAGGCGCCCGCCCGACGCGTTACCTCCCCTCGTCGTGTCGCGTTGCGGCCTAGTAGGGCTGCTCGCCCACCCAGTTCCCCGGGGGATCGTACTCGCAGACCCAGAGGCGGCCAGCGCCGAAGCCCTCGACGTCCGCACACTCGGTGACCGCGCAGCCCACCTTCGTGGTGTCCCGCCAGACGAGCTGGGTGTAATGACCGCACTGCTTGCCGTCGGCGCAGGTGTTGCTCGCGTAATCGTAGTCGCTGATCTCGGAGAACCAGGCGTCGACCACGTCGGCAGGGGGCATGTCGAAGTTGGCGACGGCGAGGTTCTCTCCGGTCTCTCCCATGCTGTGCTCGAAGCGACAGCCGGCCGACCAGTCCAGGGCGACCCGCGCGAGCCCCTCGTCCCACGAGAGGTCGGGCAGCGCCGGATCGGGGGTAGGCGCAGCAGCGTCGCGGGCCTCGTTGTGGGCGGCGAGCCAGGCCTCGATCGTGGCGGAGTCGGTGGAGCCGCCGGAGTCATCGGCGCTCTTGTCGAGGCAGCCGAAGAGCAGGAGGGCCGGGAGGACGGCGGCGCGGGCAGGGGACATCGGGCTCCTCGGGCGACCGCAGGGCGGGCGGCGCCGGTGAGCCCTCTTAATCCGCTGTCGGCGGTCGTCGCTTGTCGGGCGGAGCCAGGGCCGAGCCCAGCTCCGCCGCCTCGGCGAGCTCTCGGCGTAAATATTGGAGCGAGGTCGCGACGCCGAGGAGGCCGATGAGCGGCGTCAGCCCCTCGGCGAGCGCCGTCCAGCGGAGGAAGACCGCCGCGAAGGCGGCCACCAGCAGCCCGGTGGTGACCTTGCCGAGGGCGGTCGCGTTGTGGGGCCGCACCTGTCCGTGGAGGAAGGGGCCCACCACGAAGGGGATCATCGCGGCCTGTACGATCTCGCGGGAGAACCAGCAGAGCAGCCACCAGGCCGGGATGTCCTCGTAGAGGATCATCGACCAAGCGGCGTTGACGTGGAAGACCTTGTCGAGCCAACCGTCGGCGAATGCGCCGGTGTGGCTCACCGTGCCTCGGCGGCGCGCGACCACACCGTCGAGGATGTCGGTGACCTCGGCGAGGAGGAAGAGCGCGACGGCATAGCGCCGATCTGCGGCGAAGAACGGGTAGATGACGGCGATTGGGAGGCGCGCCATCGTCAGGGCGCCGGAGAGGTTCCAGAGGTCCCGCGGGCGCAGCTTGTTCTCGGGCGCGCGTACGGGGGGGAGGGGACCGGTGAGCGGGCGCTCCGGGGGCGGCTGCGGGGGCGGCTGCGGGCTCAGGACGCGGGCCCCTTGTCGGAGGGGAGCTCGAGGCGCTCCGGCTCTTCGAGGAGCTCTCGCAGCTCCTTCGCGACCCGGCCGGCGTGGAGACCATCGACGAGGCGGTGGTCAAAGGTACCGTTGACGTGGAGGACCCGCCCGATCGCCAGTACGCCGTCCTCCACCACGGGGCGAGTCTCGATGGCGCCGAGGGTGATGATCATCGAGGCCCGACCCAGCGGAAAGAAGGGCGCCCAGGCCTTCGTGAGGCCGAAGACGCCCACGTTGGTCACGAAGGCCGAGCCGAAGGGGTCTGCCGGACTACCAAGGAAGGATGGGCTGATGTTGGCGGTCCAGCTGAGCCAGTCCACGAAACGGAGCAGCGGGCGGAGCAGCAGGCCGGGCAGGGCGTCGAGGGTGGACTTTGTCCGTTCGAAGTCGGCGTCTTGGCGGGCGCGGATGCGGGCGGCCCGCTCTCGGAGCTCACGAGCGATCTCCACCACGCCGAGGCGGTCGGCGCGGCGGATCTTCACGCCGGAGAGATCGGTCTTGCTGATCGCGGCGCGGTCGCTCGGATCGCCTCCCGACGGTGCGGCGGGGTCCGGCTCGATGGCGACCTGCACGAAGATGTCGACGTCCTCTCGCAGATAGATGGTGCCGAGTCGGACGACGCCGTTCAGGTCTCGGTGGCGATCGAGCACCATCGCCAGGGCCCGAGTCACCGCGTGTGTGACGGTCACCCGCTCACCGCTGCGCGCCCGGAGCGCGGCCACCCAGGCCTCCAGGCGTTCGCTGCGGATCTCCATCGATCCGTACATGTGTGGATCGCTGGGCTCGGGCCAGACCACCGCGGCGATGCGTCGAAAGGAGCTCAGCCCGGTCAGGCGGGTGAGGGAGGCGTTCTGCATGGCGGGTCGACCCTCGGGGCTCGGCTGTAGCGCGGGGGCTGCCCGGCGGCTCGCCGCACCGGGACTCAAGGGGTCCCCACGGAATTTTCCCTGGAGGGAAGGCCCGTGCTCGACGGTCGGGTCCGCCCTGGGGTACACAATCGTCGGTCCGCTCTCCTCCCTCCTTTCGGAGACCTCATGCGCCTGCTCCCGTGCCTCTGCCTCCTGTTCGCTCCCCTGTCCCTGCTCTCGGTCGCGCAGGCGGAGGACATGCCTTCGCTGCCCGGAATGGAGATGACCACCCAGACCGATGGGAAGAGCACCACCAGCCAGACCGTTTCTGTGCAAGGTCAGGCATTCATCATCAATGGAATGAACCAGACCGTCTCCCACGTCTGTGGTTCCAACGGCTCACCTGACGTCGTGGTGAACGGCATGAACAGCACGGTCAGCTTGACCGGCGACTGCGGAGAAGTGCTCGTGAACGGGACGACGATGAAGGTGAACATCGGCAGCGTCAAGACGTTGACGGTCGGCGGGATGAGCAACGCCGTGGTGTACAGCAAGCCCAAGGGGGGGGACACCGTGGTCACCGACGGCGGCATGGCAAACGTGATCAAGGCGAAGTGAGGGAGCGGGGGAGGCCGGCCCCCTCGTACGATCCGCGGTTCGCGCGTTTGCAGCATTTATCTTGCGATGCAGCAAGATTGCATTATAGGCGTAATTCCTTTGTAGATTGAGAATTTAGCTCTGGCGGCTGGGCCCGGAGTGCTGCAAGACGTCGGGGCCCCATGTTATCGGCGGGCCCGATCGAGGGGCCGTAGGCCCCACACACCGCCCTCTCCGAGGGGGCCAACGCCAAGGAGCTCGTCATGGATCTCAAGAACACCAAGGTGCTCGTCACCGGCGGAGCCAGCGGCATGGGCCGCACCTTCACCCTCAGCCTCGCGCGGGACGGCGCCGACGTCGCCTTCTGCGACTTGAACGAGGAGGCGATCGCCGCGGTGGAGGCCGAGGGGGCCTCCCTCCCCGGCCGCGTGGTCGGCTTTCGGGCCAACGTCGCCGTTGAAGAAGAGGTCATCCGCCTCATCGCGGACGCCCGCGCGGCGCTCGGCGGGCTCAACGCGCTCGTGAACAACGCTGGAATCTTCCGTGACGGCCTGCTGGTCAAGAAGGACAAGCGCACGGGGGCCATCGTGGGCATGTCGCTGCCGCAGTGGCAGTCGGTGATCGACGTCGACCTGACCGGCCCCTTCCTCTGCACGCGCGAATTCGCTAAGTCCGCGATCGAGAACAACAACCCGAGCTCCGTGGTGGTGGCGATCTCGTCGATCTCCCGACACGGCAACCAGGGCCAGTCGAACTACTCGGCCGCCAAGGCCGGCCTCATCGCGGACACCAAGCTCTGGGCCGGTGAGCTCGCTCGGTACGGCATCCGCACCGGCGCCATCGCCCCCGGCTTCATTGAGACCCCGATCCTCAGCGGGATGCGCCCCGAGGTGCTCGAGGCGATGATCAAGCCTGTTCCGCTCGGCCGCGTCGGAAAGCCGGAGGAGATCTACCTCGCGCTGAAGTTCATCATCGAGTGTGACTACTTCACGGGGCGCTGCGTGGACGTCGACGGCGGTCTCGTCCTCTGAGCGACCGGCGCCGCTCCCGACGCTGGGCTCGGCTTTCGACACCTTTTGGAGGCCTCCCCCGCTCGACCTCCGCCGATACAAGAGTGCCATCGGCTCGGCGCTCAATCGGTGGAGGTCACGTGTTCGTCTCGAAGAACGGTCGGAACTACATACGGGCCGGTGGCTGGTGGCGGAGCCGGGGTGAGCCCGAGGTCGCCCAGGTCCGGGACGAGCAGGGAAACGCCCGCACACTGCGGCGTGCCCACACCGTCGGTGAGGATCGACTGCTGGCGCGGGAGCGAGCGATCGTGGAGACCCTGATCGACCAGCACGCAGAGCTCCGCAGCGTCGTGCTGCCGCTGCTCGACCACGGCACCGACGACCGCGGCCGCACCTTCCTGGTTTACCCGAGCGTCGAGCACGACCTCCGCGTCGGCCTCTCCCGGCTCCCGACCGCCGGCGGCGCCGCCCTCCCGGAGCGCGTCGCCCTCGCGGTCGAGCTCTGCCAGCTCATCGTTCGGCTGCACCGGGCCGTGGCGGCTTCCGCGGCCCGCCTACCCCACTTGCCCCTCGACGCAGGGTGCATCGTGGCGATCCAGGGGGCCTGCGGGCCCGTGCTGCGCATCAGCGTCCCGGCGAGCGAGGCGCGCCCGTTGCCCTTCAATGCCTGTGAGCACCTCGACATGCTGGGGCGCCTCGTCTTCGAGTGCCTCACCGGCCGCCCGCCCCTCGGCTGCTCGGTCCACCACCCCGCCTCCGAGCTCGGCTTTGCGGGCCTCGAGCAGCGCGATCTCGCCGATCTCAACCGCGTCCTCGCCGCCTCCGATCTCCCCGCCGCCGCCGTCGCTGGCCTCGAGCGGGCCCTCGTCGAGACCCTCTCGGAGACCTCCGGCGCGCCCGAGGTCTCGGGCATCGCGCACCGCCTGCTGGCGGCCTGTCAGCACGCTCAGAACCTGCTGGGCGCGCACCACTTCGCCGGCGGCGCCGCGCCCAGCCGCTCGGGGCTCTCGCGTGCGCTGGGGAGCGTCCCACACTCCGCCTTCGTGCTGCCCGAGGTGGTGGCCAATCGGCCGACCGTGAGCGAACCTCGGGCCTTGTTGGCCTGATCGACGCTCCGGCCGGGTCATCCGCCAGGGCCGCGCCGGGCCGTGCGGCGGGTGACGGCGAGGCGCCAGAGGCCGCCGCTCGAGCCCTCGCTGAGCCCCTGCCGCATCACGCGCCCGAGCACGTGGCCAAAGCGGGCCTTCATCGCGGCCCATGCCGCGGGGCTCGAGGCGGGCGCGGCCTCCCCCCAGCAGATCAAGGAGGCCCACTCGGCCGTCTCGCGGTCGTATCGATCGACCTCGAAGCAGCATCGGGGATCGGCGCGCAGCGCTCGGGTCTTCCGACCCTCGGCGGAGTGGAACCAGATGTCGCCTTCGACCGCTACGAAGCCGACCGGCACCACATAGAGACCCCCTTCGTCCTGGACGGCGAGGCGGCCGTGGTGCTGGTCGGCGAGCAGGGCCTCGAGCTCGGAGTGGCTGAGCTCCGCCACGCCGCTCAGCTCCGCCGCTGGATCGCGCGGGCCAGCCCGGCGAGGCCCCGCTCGACCACGTTCATCGAGGGTCCGAAGGAGAAGCGGGCGTGGCGATCGAAGCGGCCCGCCCGCCCCGGCCGGCGGTGGGCGGGGTTGATGTCGAAGAAGGTGCCCGGCACGACGATCACCCCCTCTTCCAGCCCCGCCCGGAAGAGCTCGGTGCTGCGGTCGAGGCCCCCCTTCAGGCGGCTCGTGTCTCCCCAGCAGTAGAAGCCACCTTGCGGCGGGAGGTCGACTCGAATGCCCAGCGACTCCAGGCCCTCGAGCATCCGCTCCCGCTTGGCCCGGAAGGCGCGCTGGAGGGCCCGCGCCTCGCGGTCGGCGACCTCCATCTGGACGAGGGGCACCGCCGCCTTCTGCATTGGGTGCGCGCAGCCCCCGTCGAGGAAGCTCGCCGCCGATCCAATCGACTCGATGACCGGCCTCGGCGCCACCACCCAGGCCACCCGCCAGCCCGGATAGCGCCAGTTCTTGGTGAGCCCGTCGATGATGACGACGGGATCCCGATCGACGTCCTCCACGAACTCCGCGGCGGACACCGTGAGCCGGTCACCGGTGAAGGTGTAGTGGCTGTAGAACTCATCGAGGATCAACGTGCACTCGAGCTCTCGAGCGACCGCAACCCAGTCGCGCAGGCCCTGGCCGTAGAGCAGCTTGCCCGTTGGGTTGCCCGGGTTGCTGAGCAGCACCGCGCCGAGCCCGCGGCCCAAGACCTCGTCATGCAGCTGCGCCGCGCTGTAGGCGTAGCGCTGGTCGGGATCGAGGAGGATGGGGATGGGCGCGAAGGTGCCGAAGCTGCCGAGCAGCTCCTCGTAGGCGGTGTAGTCGGGGAGAAAGTGCCCGATGTTGATGCGGCCGAGCGTGGAGACGATCCGGGTGAGCCCCACCCGACCACCGGCGGCGATGCAGACGTTCTCGCGTGTGTACTGGCTCGCCTTCCCGACCCGATACCGGGCGTTGTAGAGCGCGGCGACGGCGTCTCGCAGCTCGGGGAGGCCGTCGACGGGCGCGTACTCGTGGTCTTCGTCGGTGATGTGGATCGTGTGGACCCGCTCGGGGGCGCCGTCGAGCGGGCCGGTCTCGGGCGCGCCTTGGCCGAGGTTGGCCCAGTCGGGGTGATCCGGCGAGTAGCCCATGCGGGCCGCCTGGTTCATCACGTAGATGACGCCGGTTCGGGGCACGGAGCGAAAGCCGGGGAGCGGGGAGGAGCTGCGTTCCATCTCGACCGTTACCCCGGAGCGCAGTCGGCCGCGAGGGCCGACTCGGAGGGCAGGGTGGGGCTGCGTTCGGCGAAGCGCGGGATCCGTCGATCGCTCACCACCACCGGGAGCTCGTCCTTGAAGGGCTCCTGGCGGAGGACGCGGACGGTGGCGCTGAGGGTCGGGCTCTGCGCGCGCCGCTCGAGCAGGGCGTCGGCGAGGACGCGGTTGCCCGCCCGACGGCTGGCCACGACGAGCAGCGAGAGGGTGAGGGGGGCGAGCTGCCCCATCGCCCCGACCGCCCGGGCCCGATCGATGGCCTCGCGGTGCTGGCCGACGGTGGCGAGCAGGCAGGACCGGTACGCGAGCCAGAGAGGCTGGACCGGGCAGCGCTGGAGGAGGTGATCGACGGCGCGGAGGCCGGTGGAGGCGGCCGCGGGGCACCGCACCCCGAGCGCGACGAGGTGTTGGGCCGCGTCGGCGCAGGCCGTCGGGTCGATCCGGCCGGCGCTCGTCCAGACCTGCGCGGCGGCGGCGCCAGCGGGCCGCCCTTCGCGCACGAGGCTCTCGGCGTGATCGAGGGCGAGCTCGCAGGTGGTGAGGGGCAGCGTGGCGGGCCGCGCGTCGTACTCGGCGGGGAGGGCGAAGCGCCGACCGACGACGCCGGCGATCTGCAGGCGATCGAGGGCGCTCCCGGGCCGGGCGGGGGCGACCCAGGCCCCGCTGGTGATGCGGCGGCTCCACCGCTCGGCGCTGAGCCAGCCGTAGCCGGGGCAGGGGCGAAGCTCGGCGGCGTCGCGGGCCGCGGGGTGGGCGGGCGGACCCCGGCCCACCCAGAAGCTGTGGAGCCGAGGGCCCGCCTCGGCGAAGAAGCGGTACCATCGGGAGGCCTCCGCGTGCTCCGGGCACCGCTGAAGGGCCTCGTGGACGGCCTCCCGGGCCGCCCGGTCGTCCTCGCGCTCGAGGTGGAGCACCGCGAGATCGCAGGCGGCGTCGGCCTGCTCCCCGGGCCGCCCCTGCTCCATTCTTCGCTTGGCCCAGCGCACGCCGTCACTTTGTTGAAAGGTGGCCACGGCGGCGCCCTCCAAGCCGCGCTCCTCGAGGGCGCGGTCGAGGTAACGCTCGGCCGCGCTGTGCATGTCGAGCGCCACGAAGGCCCGCGCCGCGACGGCGAAGAGCGCCCCACGCTCCGACTCGGGGGTGCAGCCCTCGAGCTGTCGCGCGAGGGTGAGCACCGACAGGCTGCGGCCGGTGACGGCGTCGCTGAGCAGCAGCGTCCAGTAGTCTGGCCCCCGATCGACCCGGTCGGGGCTCAGCTGCTTCATCCACTTGGGTCCATTCAACGGGGCCATGAGGCACCTCCTGCGCGGGGCGTTGCAGGGAGTGTGCCACCGTGATTTTAAGGACTTATCGGCGACTGACCGCCTCGGCGCCTGACGGTCGTCGTCGACCGGACAGGCCTCGAACGCCGGTGAGCGCGCGGCTCAGGCCGGAGAGTAGGGTGGGCCGGCGGGCTTGATCACGAAGACCGAGCAGGGGGCCCGGGAGACGAGCTTCTCTGTGTCCGATCCGCGCAGGAGGCCCTTCAGGCCGCGTGGCCCCAGGGTGCCCGAGACGACGAGGTCGATCTGCTCCTCCTCGATGATCCGCAAGGCGGCTTCGATCCAGTCGTCGCCCGACAGCCGGGTGTGGACCGGCACGGCCTCGATGGCGCGCCCAGCACTCTTCGCTCGGGCGAGCTCGAGCTCGACCACGTCGCGGAGGGCCTGCTGGTCGGCGGCGAGGCTGTGCGCGGCGGTCTTCTCTTCGGGGGAGTGCGGGGCGGGCTCCCTGTCGGCGTCGCGGTGATCCCGATCGTCACGGGCCCGCTGCAGGCCGCGCCGAGCGTGGAGCAGGTAGAGCTCGGCCCCGTGGTGCTCGGCTACCTGGAGGGCGGCGGAGACCGCGGCGCGGGACACGTCGGAGTAGTCGACCGGGACGAGGATTCGGTGGAAGCGGATCACCGGTCAGACCGTCGAGCCGATGCGCCAGCGGCTCACCGCGGCGCTGTCGCCGAGCTCGAAGAGCTCGACGCCGCCTTCGCTGTCGGCCACGGCGCAGTAGCAGACATCGCCGCTGGGGACGATCTTGACCTCCGTTACGTCGCGGTCGGGGTCATCGACGAGGGCGTAGGGCTCCCCCTCGGGGAGCCGCATCGCCCAGGCGGAGGAGGCGTCGACCTCACGGCGGGGGGACTTGGTGAAGGCCGCGAAGCCCCGGCCAGCCGCCGAGCCCAGATCGAGCAGTCCGATCGCGTTCTTCTTGAGCAGGTGCACCTCATCGGACACCCCCTTCGCGCTCACCCGAGCGAAGAAGATGCCGGGGGCGGTGGTGAGCCAGCCCACCGACATGCCCTCGGTGGTCGGGCAGGCCCCGCAGCGGCGGCCCGGGAAGTTCGCCGGGGTGCGCAGCGGGCTGGCCGGGCCCTTCGGACCGAGCTCGACCACCACGCCGCCCTTGCTGAGCACGATCGGGTGGTGGTCGCTGACGAAGCCCCGCAGGGTGGGCATGGCGCTGCCGTGCAGCGGCGTCAGGGCCTCGGCGTCGATGCGGTGCACGTGGAGCCCGGGGCCCTCGCGGGAGATGCCGTAGAGAACCACGCCGGCGTCGGTGCTCTTGAGGATCGGTCGCGCGGCGGGGGTGTAGGGGATCTTCAGCCTGCGCGAGGCGCGGATGGCGCCGTCGGGGCCGAGCAGGAACCAGTTGCCCGTGACCCCGCCCGGTCGTTCGACGAGCAGCAGCACGCCGAAACCATCCCCCACCGCCACCATCGCGCGGGCGATGACGAGGTCGGCGGGGACGGGCAGCAGGACGGGGTTTCCGGCGTAGGTTCGTCCGAGGGGGCCCACCGCGACGCGGATCGCGTTCTTGTCTTCGCCCTCGGGGTTGTCCCAGAGCACAGCCGCGCGGGCGGCGCCCACGGCGATGATCGGCTCTTCGATGAGGATGGCCTCCGGCGGCTCCGACTCGGCGGCGCTCGGCCCCAACACGCCGCTGTCGACCACCGCCTCGAGGGTGACGGCCTCTTGGAGGCGCACGCCGGAGAGCACGGCCTCGGAGAGGTCGGCGCGGGTGAGATCGGCGCCGGTGACCCGGGCGTTCGTGAGGTTCGCCGACGTAAGATCGGCGCCCGGCAGGCGAGCCTTGGTGAGATCGGCCTCGCTCAGCACGGCGTGGTTGAGCTTGGCGCGGGTGAGGTCGGCCTCGACGAGCGAGGCGGAGCTGAGCTCCGCGGAGACGAGGCTGGCCTCGCGCAGGATGGCGTTCGACAGGTTGCAGCCGCCGAGCTTGGCGTTGCTGAACCGGGCCTCGGCGAAGTCACCCCCGGAGAGGTTGGAGCCGGAGAAGTCGGTGCGCTTCGCCTTTGCGCCGCCCATCACGATGTTCGAGAGGTTGGCCCCGGTGATCTCGGCGTCGGAGAGGTCAGCCCCGGTGAAGTCGGAGTCGTGCATGTCGACGCTGCCCATGAAGGCCTCGCGCCAAACCGACTTGATCGCCATCACGCCGACGAGCGTGGCGCCCGTGAGGTCGGCGCCGGAGAGGTTCGAGCGAGCGAAGATGGCGTCCGTGAGATCCGCACCGCTGAGGTCGGCCTTCTCGAGGTTGGTCCCGGAGAGATCCACGCCCGGCAGCCTCGCGCCCGCGAGATCGGCCCCGAAGAGGTCGAGCGTGCCCCGACGACTCCGTTTGGCATTGAATTCTTCGACCTTTCCGTTCACGAGGAGGTCGAGCAGTTCCATGGGATCTCCGTTTCGATCCGCGAACACGTCCGGATCGGTGAGGCAGTCGGGGGGCGGCGGGGAGCTGGGGGTCGCGCGTCAGGCGCGGCTCGCCGACCCAAGAGGAGCGCCGCTGAAGGTGGCGCGGAGCGTGTCACAGACACGGCGGAGGCGGTGGTCGCCGAGGTGGTTATCGCCGAGGCGGTAGTCGCCCAGGGGGTTGGCGCGGGAGGCCGTGGGAGCCGCGGGCTTCGCCGTGCTCGGTAGCCCACCCTACCCGGTATCTCAGCGCCGACCCTCCCGGCAGTCTGGGCTGGGGCTATGCTCGCCGCCATGTTGCCGCTCCTGCTCGCCCCAATTGCCCTCGCCGCGCTCCCTGTCTTGTCTCCGCCAAATTTTACGACGCGGCGCTTCGTGCTCGACAACGGTCTCGAGGTCGTGCTCCACGAGGACCACCGCGCCCCCCTCGTGGCCAGCCACATCTTCTACCGCGTGGGCGCCAGTGAAGACCCGCCGGGGCGGTCCGGCCTCGCGCACCTCTTCGAGCACCTGATGTTCGGCGGCTCGAAACACGCCCCCGACTCTGCCTACGATCGGCTGTTGGCCGAGGTCGGCGGGGACAACAACGCCTGGACGGACGAGGACTACACCGCGTACCACGCCGTCGTACCGCGGGGGGCCTTGGGGCTGCTGCTCTTCCTCGAGTCCGACCGCATGGGATGGCTCGTGGAGGGGCTCTCCGACGAGGAGATCGAGAACCAGCTGCTGGTGGTCGCGGGGGAGCGCGGCATCGGCGAGGACGCCCCCGGTGGCCAGGACGGAGACCTCATCGATCGAGCGCTCTACCCGGCTGGCCACCCCTACGGTCGTCCGGTCATTGGCTTCGAGGACGAGCTCGCCTCCGTCACGCGGGCTGAGCTCGCCGAGTTCCACGCCCGCTGGTACGCGCCGGCCAACGCGTCGCTGGTGCTGGTGGGGGACTTCGACAGCGACGCGGCGGAGGCGGAGGTCCGGCGCTGGTTCGGTGACCTCCCCACTCGCCCGGCGCCGCCGCCGCGGGCCCTGCCGCCGCTGGTCGAGCTCTCCCAGGAGCGGCGGGTGAAACACGAGGATGACGTCGAGCGGTCCTCGCTCTACGTGGTCTGGCCCACCGTGCCCGAGGGGCACCCCGACGAGGCCCCCCTCGACATGCTGGCGGACCTCCTCTCTTCGGGCCCCGGCAGCCGGCTCGACGACGCGCTCTACTTCGATCGGCGACGCGCCGACGCCGTCTCCGCCTGGACCACCAACGGGCGGGTGAGCGGCGCCTTCACCATCGAGCTCCAGTCCGCTCGGCGCGACCTCGATGACCTGCTCCGCGACCTCGACCGGGTTCTCGACGCGCTGCGTCGCAGCGCTCCTGCCCCTTCGGAGCTCGAGCGGCAGAAGACCCGCTGGCGCTCCTGGTTCTTCAGGGCCGGCGAAGACCTCGCCGATCGGGCCGAGCAGCTCGACACCTGCCTCGTCACCACCGGCGGGCCCGCCTGCCACGCGCAGGATCTGGCGCTGCACGAGGCCGTGACCCCCGCCGACGTCTCGCGTGTGCTCGAGCGCTGGCTCCCCAATGGGCGGCGGCTCCTCTTGAGCGTCGTCGCCCCGGAGCACGGCCGGCGCGCCCTCCAAGGCTCGCTGCCGGTGGCGCTGCGATGACCGGCTCGGGGCTCGGCGTCGGGGTGGGGCTGGTCCTCTGTTTCGGCGCGCTCAGCGGATCGCCCGCCGCGTCCGCTCAAGTGATCCCCCCGGACCGCTCGGCGCCGCCGCCAGTGCTCGACCCCAGCCCACCTCCCTTCCCGCCGGTGCAGGTCCTCGCGCTCTCGGACGGCACGCCGGTGTGGTTGATCGAGCGCCATGAGCTCCCGCTCATCCGGGTCGAGGTGAGCCTCCGCCGAGGCTCGCTTGACCTCGACGATCCACTTCCCGCGCTGATGGCCGAGGCCCTGCTCGGTGAGGGGACGACCCACCGCGAGGCCACCGAGCTCGACGACGCCCTCTCCGACCTCGGCGCCGAGCTGGATCTCGGCCTGGGGGCGCTCCGAGCCTGGGCCGACCTCTCCCTCATCCGGGGCACCGAGGCCGAGGCGCTGGCCTTGCAGCGAGAGGCCCTTCTCGAGCCCCGCCTCCCCCGCGATGAGCTCCGGCGCACCCGCCGCGCCTGGATCCGGGAGCGCCGCGAGGCCTGGCGCTCCGGCGACGCGGTCCTGAGCGCCGCGCTCACCGAGGCGGTCTACCCGGCCGAGCACCCGCTCGGGATCGTCTATGGAGCGCGGGACTACCGCGGCCTGCGGCTCCGGGCCGTCCGGGCGGCCTGGGCGACCGAGCTCGAGAGCGCCCAGCCGATGTTCCTGGTCGTGGGCGACACCACCGCCGCCGCCATCCTCCCCGAGCTCGAGCGGGCCTGGGCGGGGCGGCTCCCGGGCGAGGCGGTCGCCCCGCCGCTGGCGCCGCCGCCGAAGCACGGGCGGCGGCTCATCCTGGTCGATCAGCCTGGCACCAGCCAGACCTTGATCACGCTGAGCCTGCCGGCCCCGGTCCCCGGCAGCGCGGACGAGGTGGCCTTCACCCTGGCCAACACCGTGCTCGGCGGCACGTTCACGAGCCGACTCAACCGCAACCTGCGAGAGGAGAAGGGCTACACCTACGGCGTCTACAGCGAGATCAACGGCTGGCCGGGCCACGCCCGCTGCCAGATCAGCACCTCGGTGGAGGCGAAGTTCGCCGCCCTCGCCGTGGCCGAGCTCCTGTCCGAGCTCGCCCGGATGGGCAGCCACCCGCCGGACGCCGTGGAGCTCCGCGCCGCCCGAAACGCGCTCCTGCTCTCCGGGAACGACGCGCTGACCACGCTCGCCGGCCTCGGCTATCCCTTCGGGCGCGCGCAGACCTGGGGGGACGCGCCCGAGGCCGTGGGGGCCCGCTACGCCGCCCTCGCCGCGACGACGGACGCCGAGGTGGTGGCCGCGGCGCGGCGCCTCTCTGCCGAGGGAGCCGAGCCCATCGTGGTTATCGTCGGGGACGCCGAGGTCGTCGAGCCGCTGCTCGAGGCGGCCGGCCTCGCCCCGGACGCCCGCTGGGATCGGCGGCGGCTCGTGGCGGGGCGCCGCGCTGCACGGTGAGCGTGGCGCGCGGAGAGGGGCCGGCGGCGACCGCGGCGCGCCGAGCCCACCGGAGGGCGATCGCGTGCGTTACGATGGGTCGGCCCGGAGGTCACCATGCCAACGTTCACCGCCCCCGCTTCCATCTCCGAGTCGAGCAGGTTCGGGGCCCATGCCGGGCGAGCGAGGCGCGCCTCTGCGGCCGGGCTCCTGCTGGTCTGCGCGGTCTGCGCGCCAGCGTCCGCGCTGGCCTACGAGTCCGAGCCCAACCCCTTCGTCCTCGAAGACCTCGCGGATCTCTATGCGGGCTCCGAGGTCGACACTGGCTGGCTGCCGTCGGGGAGCCCGCTCCAGCTTCGATTCCAGGTGCTCTCCTTGGGCGGCGGCGCCGTGACGATGGAGGGCCAGGGTGACCTCTCCTGGCCCGACGCCCTCACCCTCGCCTTCACGCCCACGCCGGGCTCGGGCTTCTTCGCGGTCGACACTGCCCTGGCCGCGGTCACGAGCATCCAGTTCGACGTCGCCGGCTATGTGTGGAGCTCCGAGATCGACCGTCGGAACCTGGCCATCTATGGAGAGACGGCCTTCGAGCCCTTCCTCCTGCAAGACGCCGAGCCCTCCGTCGCGCACATCGACTACACGGGCGCCAGCACCGAGACGGTGAACTTCGACTACACCGTCTTCACCGGCGTCACCGCCTCCTTCACGATGCCGCTCGCGCCCACGGCGACGGCGGCCTTTGAGGGGGTCTCCTGGACCGTGGAGGACGACCTCCTGTTGATGAGCCCCGACGTCGCCACGCTCGAGCCGAACGGAGAGGGCCACCGCGACGTCGCCGCCACCTTCCTCGGCGCCTACTCGGCCAACCTCGATCTGGTGCTCACGCCCACCTTCTCGGTCTGTGTGGTGATCTTCGGCTGCTGGGATCTCGTTGAGCTCGACCTCCCCATCCCCTTGGCGGCGTCGAGCTTTGAGCAGGCCTTCCCCGACACGCTGATGTCCTTCCCGCTGCCGATCCTCGAGACCGACGTCACGAGCTACGACTTCGGTGAGGTCGAGGTCGGAGACGTGGTCAACCTCGAGCTGCCCATCCGCAACGTCGGCGAGCTCGACCTCGAGGGCACCGCCGGCACCCTCGGCTCGACCTGGTTCTCCTCGTATCCGGAGTACTTCCTCGCCGGTCCGGGCCACGAGGACGGCATGGTGGTCACCTTCGCGCCGAGCGGCGTGGGCGCGGTCTCCGCCACCATCCTCCTGGAGAGCAACGACCCCGCGCGCCCCTCGGTGGAGGTCACCCTGACCGGCACGGGCGTCCTGCCCCCGGCCGAGGCGGGCGATACGGCCACCGATGACGACGGCGGCACCACCGAGATCATCAGCTCCGAGGTCAAGGGCGGCTGCGGCTGCGCGACCCCAGCGCGCGCCGGGCTCCGAGGCGGGCTGGTCGGCCTCGTCGCGGCGGGCGCGCTGCTCCTCCGTCGCCGCCGGGCCTAGGGCGTGAACCGCAAACCCCGGGTGGAGCTGCGGGCCGCGGCGGCCAGTCGCCAGGGGCCCTCTCATCGCGAGAATGAAGATCGCTGGCGGATCTGCGCCATCCCGAACGGCATCGGCGGGCTGTTCATGGTCTGCGACGGGGTGAGCACCAGCGGGGCGGGGGCCTACGCCGCGCAGCTCGCCACCGACCGGCTGGAGCAGTTCTGCGACCCCAAGGTCACCCGGCAGCCCGGGGAGCTCATCCAGCTCGTGAGCGAGATCGACTGGGAGCTGAGGGGCAACAACCGCCGCGCGGCCTGCACCTTGGCCCTGGCTTGGGTGGAGAGCACGGTCGCGTACGCCTTCACGCTCGGGGACTCCCCCATCTTTCGCCTCCGCGACGGGCGGATGCGGCAGGCGGGCACCGACCGCACGGGCACCTTCAACAAGCTCCAGGCCTACCTGGGGATGGGCCCCGCGGTCTCCGAGCAGCTCGTCACCGAGCGCTGGGAGCTCCTGCCGGGCGACGTGATCGTGCTCTGCTCCGACGGCGTGCTCGAGGCGATGCACCCGGACAACATCGCCCGCATCTGGTCCCGCACTCGGGACCCCGAGATCGCCCTCGACCTCGTGCTCGACGAGGTCGCTCGTGGCGGTGTCGATGACGACGCCACGATGGTGCTGGTCGAGGTGAGCACGCCGCCCCCCATCCCGACGGCGACGCCCCTCGACGTGCCCGAGCCGCCGGGGCGCCTCTCCCGCTCCTGGTACTGACCCTCGGCGGGCGGTCAGCCTTCGTCCTCTTCGTCTTCCCAGGGCTCTCGCGGCAGCACGATGGGCGAGGTCTCGGCCTCCGGCAAGGGCCAGGTGTTGCCCCAGAGCGAGCGCCCGCCGTCTACGGTCAAGGTCTGGCCGGTGATGTAGGCCCCGCCGGGGCCCGCGAGCAGGGCCACGGCCCAGGCGACCTCCTCACAGCTCCCGAAGCGGGGGATGGGCACCTCAGCCTGGAGCTGGCGGGTCATGTTCTGCCAGTCCGGGTAGTTACGGAGCCCGTTGCTGGCGATGAGCCCCGGGGCCACACAGTTGACGTTGATGCCCGCGCGGGACCACTCGACGGCGAGGGTGCGGCTCATCGCCTCCACCCCCGCCCGCGCGGCGACGGAGTGCGCCATGCCCGGGAAGCCGCGCCCGGTCAGCATGGTGATGTTGATCACCCGCCCGCCGTGCTCGAGCATGTGGGCGTCGGCCACCCGGCGGGTCAGGTTCCAGGTGCCGGTGAGGTTGGTCTCGATGACGGCGTCCCAGCCCTTGGCGCGGATGGTCTCGGCGGGGGCGAGGAACTGGCCGCCGCCGTTGTTGACGAGCACGTCGATGCGCCCGGCGGACTCCATCACGAGGCCGACGAAGTCGGAGACGCTGGCCCGGTCGCGGATGTCGACCGTGTAGCCGGCGATGTGGCGACCGAACTCCTGGCTGAGGCCCTCGGCGGCGGGCCCGATGTGCTCCACCTTCCGAGAGGCGATGACGACGTCGGCGCCTTGGTGGGCGAGCTCACGAGCGATGGCCAACCCGATTCCCGTGCCGCCGCCCGTCACCACGCACACCTTTCCCCGGAGGACATCGTCGCGATAGAGCCGGCTCGCCATGGTTCATCCCCGTTGGATGGCCTCCATAGTCCGGAGCGGAGCTCGCGTCAGGCGAGGCCCCCGGCCCCTTTCGCCCCTCTCCCCCGATTCCCCCGAGCGGCCCGCATGCGTCTCCTCGTCACCGGTGGCTCCAGCTTCGTCGGCGCCCACTTCTGCCAGATGGCGGTGGCCTCTCACGAGGTCTTCGCCGCCCACCACAGCACTCCGCTGCGCCTGAACGGGGTCACCCCGGTCAAGGTCGATCTCCGGCGGGCCCGGGATCAGCGCCGCCTCGCCGCGATCGAGCCGGACGCGGTCATCCACGTCGCGTGTAAGATCAAGGCCCGGCCGACCGCCCACCAGAGCGGCAGTGAGGCCGCCGCCGCCTTGAACCGGCAGATGATGGACGCCGTGCTGGAGCTCGGGCGCCCCGTGATCTACGCGTCGAGCACGGTCGTGCACTGGACCGGCCAGACCCCCTACGCCGCCGTCCGCCGCGAGGACGAGCAGCGCCTCCGCGAGAGTGGGCTGCCCTACGCGATCCTCCGCCCCAGCGCCCCCTACGGCCCGCGCCTCGCCAACCACAGCCCTCGGCACCGGGAGAGCTTCCACACCCTCGTCGAGCTGGTGCGCCGCTCGCCCATCGTGCCGGTCATCGGAGACGGCCAGTACCGCCGGCAGCCCATCCACGTCGCCGACCTCAGCCGCGCGATCCTCGCCCTCCTCGAGCGGCCCTTGCCCAGCCAGGCCTGGGACGCAGGCGGGGCCGAGGCCCTCCGCTTTGACGAGATCATCGATCAGCTCGCGGCGGCGCTGCACACCAAGCCCCACAAGCTCCACCTGCCTGCGTCGCTGTTCGCTCAGCTCGCCCGCCTCAGCGCCGACTTTGACCCCGATCTCATCGCCGCCGCCGGCGAAGACGAGGTGGCCGACCCCACCGCCCTGGCGGCGGTGGTCGGCTTCACGCCCCGCCCCTTCTCCAAGGGGCTGCGCGACCTCCTCTGAGCCGGCCGTCAGTTCGCCGTCTTCGTGTCCTTCTTCCGCACCCGCATGTTGACGAGCTCGACGATCAGCGAGAAGCCCATCGCGAAGTAGATGGTGCCCTTGTTGACGTGCTCGCCCAGGCCCTCGGCCGTGAGCAGGACGCCGATGAGCAACAGGAAGGAGAGGGCGAGCACCTTCATCGAGGGGTGCTCGTTGACGAAGTCACCGACCTTCTGGGCGAAGATGAGCATCACGCACACCGCGATGATCATCGCCGTCGCCATGATCCAAAAGTGTTTGGCCATGCCGACCGCGGTGATGACGGAGTCGAGCGAGAACACGATGTCGAGGATCATGATCTGAACGATAGTTCCGGTCAATCCTCGCTTCTTCGTGGCCCGGGCCTCATCGTCGGCCTCCTCGTGGGCCTCCACCTTCTCGTAGATCTCGTGGGAGCTCTTCCCGATCAGGAAGATACCGCCGCCGAGGAGGATGAGATCACGCCCGCTGACCGCGTGGTCGATGATCGGCAGGGTGAACCAGGGCTCCGTGAGGCCCATCACCCAGCTCACCGTGCCGAGCAGCATCAGGCGGGTGATCAGCGCCGCCGCCATGCCGAGACGGTAGGCGAGGCCCTGCTGGTCCTTCGGGAGGCGACCGGAGAGGATGGCGATGAACACGATGTTGTCGATGCCGAGCACGATCTCGAGCAGGGTCAACGAGAGGAGGGAGATCCAGGTGTCAGGCTGGGCGAGCTGTTCCAACAAGGGGACCTCGTGCGGCGGCTTCAGCGGCCGTCGGGCGGGAGATCGAGGGAGGGGGGGATCGGGTGTGGGCCGGGGAACGGCTGGTTAGCGGGCTGTGCGGAGGTTGACCAATGGAAGTGGTGAGCGCCCAGGGCCTGGTGGACTTCATTCAGGCGAGCCCCTCTCCCTTCCACTGCGTGGCCGAGGCGGTCCGTCAGCTCGAGGCCGCCGGCTTCCGGTCGATTGACGAGGGGGCAGAGCCCGAGGCCCTCCACCCCGGTGAGGGCCGGTTCGTGGTGCGGGAGGGTTCGATCCTCGCCTTTCGCCCTGGGACCGACGCCCCGGGTGTCGCGGGCTTCCGCATCCTCGGCGCCCACACGGACTCCCCCAACCTCCGCCTGAAGCCGCGCCCCGACTGCGGGGCCGAGGGCTGGCGGCAGCTCGCGGTCGAGCCCTACGGCGGCCTGATCCAGGCCACCTGGACCGATCGAGACCTCGGCCTCTCGGGCCGGGTGGTGGTGCGCGGCCCCTCGGGGGTCGAGCCGCGCCTCTTCCGCTGTGATCGTCCGATCGCCCGCATCGCGAACCTCGCGGTCCACCTCAACCGAGAGGTCAACAGCGCCGGTCTCCAGCTCAACGCCCAGCGGCACCTGCCGCCGGTCATCGGCCTCGCCGGCGGGCAGCGCTTCGAGACCTGGCTCAAGGCCGAGCTCAACGTCGAGGAGGTGCTCTCCACCGAGCTCGGGCTCCACGACCTGCAGCCGGCCACGATCGGCGGCCTCGATGACGAGCTCATCTTCGCCCCGCGGCTCGACAACCAGGGGAGCTGCTATCCGGCGCTGCGGGCCCTCATTGAGGCCGCGGCCGCCCCCGCCACCCAGGTGACGGTGCTCTTCGATCATGAGGAGGTGGGGAGCCGCAGCTGGCGCGGGGCGATGGGCCCGCTGCTCCGCGACGTGCTGGGGCGGATCGTGCGCGACCACGCCCTTCAGGCCCGCGGCGGCCTCGAGCGGGCGACGGCGAATTCTCTGCTCGTCAGCGCCGACATGGCCCACGGCGTGCACCCCAACTACGCCGACAAGCACGAGCCCGAGCACAAGCCGCGGGTCAACGGCGGGCCCACGATCAAGACGCACGTCGAGGGGCGCTACGCCACCGACGCCGAGTCGATGGCCCGCTTCCTCGTCGCCGCCGCCGAGGTGGAGGTGCCGGTGCAGCACTTCGTCACCCGCTCTGACCTCGCCTGCGGCACCACCATCGGTCCGATCGCCGCCGCCGAGCTCGGCATCCGCACGGTCGACGTCGGCAACCCGATGTTGTCGATGCACTCGATCCGGGAGCAGGCCGGCGTCCGCGACGTCGCGCTGATGGCGCGGGTGATGAAGCAGGTGCTCGAGCGGCGTTCGTGAGCGCCGCTCGACGGTCGGGCGAACGTGCCATCGCCCCGGCCCTCGCCCGGGCCCTCGGTCGTGGGCTTCGGCTCAGCCTCCTACTGGCCCTGTTCGGCGTCGCGGGCGCGGCACCTGTGGCGGAGCCTGAACACCCGCCCCTCTCCCCCAAGGGCGAGCAGCTCCAGCGCATCGTGCAGATCTCCCGCTCGGACCTCCGCGCCTGGGGCCGGCTCGCCGACCTGTGTGACCTCGTCGGCCACCGCCTCGCCGGATCGGCCGCCCTCGATCGGGCCGTCGAGATGACCGCCGGCTGGCTCCGCGAAGATCAACAGGAGAACGTCACCACCGAGCCCGTCCTGGTGCCGGTCTGGCGGCGAGGCGTGGAGTCCCTGAGCGTCATCGCACCGGAGCCCCGTGACCTCGCGCTGCTCGGCCTCGGCGGCACGGTCGGCACGCCGGGGTTGGAGGCCGAGGTGGTGGTCCTCCGCTCCTTCGCGGAGCTGAGCCCTGCGGTGAAGGGCAAGATCGTCGTCTTCAATTCACCGATGCGCACCGACCTCCCCGCCATCGCTCAATACGGCGACGCCGTGGCCTTCCGCGGCCAGGGGGCCTCGCGGGCGGCGGCCTTCGGCGCGGTGGCGGTGTTGGTGCGCTCGGTCACCACCCGCTCGCTCTACACCCCTCACACAGGCTCTCTCCGCTACGATCCAGCCCAGCCGCAGATCCCCGCCGCCGCCATCACCTCGGAGGACGCCGACTGGATGGACCGGATGGGGCGTCGCGGCCAGGCCCCCCGGGTGCGGCTCGCCCTCGGCGCCACCACCGCGCCCGACGTGCAGAGCCACAACGTGCTGGGCGAGCTCCGCGGCGGCAAGCAGGCCAAGGAGATCGTGGTCATCGGCGCCCACCTCGACTCCTGGGACGTTGGGCAGGGCGCTCACGACGACGGCGCCGGCGTCGTCGAGGTGGTCGAGGCGCTGCGCGTGCTGCGCTCCCTCGGCGTCACCCCGAGGCGCACCATCCGGGTGGTCCTCTTCACCAACGAAGAGAACGGCCTCCGGGGCGGCGGCGCCTACGCCGTGGCTCACGGCGACGAGCCGCACACGGCGCTCCTGGAGAGCGATCTGGGTGGGGGGTGGCCTCTGTCCTGGTCTGCGGGCGGCAGCCCGGCCCAGCTCGAGTGGCTGCGCAGGGTGGCTGCCCCGATCGGCCTGCCGGTCGAGGCGGGGGGCGGCGGGGCCGACATCTCCCCCTTCGAGGCCAAGGGCGCGCTCGTGATCGGGCTGCGGCCCGACGACTCCCACTACTTTGACGTCCATCACACCTGGGCCGACACCGTGGACAAGGTCGATCCTGTGGCCCTGGCCGAGGGCACCGCAGCCGTGGCGGCGCTCGCCTGGCAGCTCGCGAACGCCCCTGACTGAGGCCGGCGGTGGCGCTCGGCGCTCGGCGGCGCGGGCTCAGCCTCCGAAGGCGAGCTCTCGGCGCAGGGTCTCGATCAGCCGAAGCAGGGTCTCGTGCCGCTCCGCCGCCTCCGCCCGGCCGGTCGCCGTGTGCATGCCCTGGGCGAGGCGCAGCAGCTTCCGCGGCAGGTGGTCGAGGGCGTTCTCCCGGTCGTCGAGGGCGCGGCCGGCGTCGGCGAAGGGGTCGACCGGGTCATAGAAACGACCGCGGCCGCTGCGCGTGGCCATTGCCTGCGCGGTCGCCATGTTGCGCATGAGGCCGATGATCCCGATGGCGTCGAGCCGATCCGCGTCCTGGAGCACCGCGCCCACGAGGCTGTCGGGCGCGAGCCCGCGGGACCAGCTCGAGCGCGCGATGGCACCGACGACGAGGTCGACCTCCGCATCGGCGTAGCCGGCCTCCCGGAGCGGCCCCTCGCCGGCCGCCGCGGAGCGCTCGCCGCCGGCGGCGCGTTCGGGGCTGTCCTTGGGGATCGGCACCAGATCGTGCAGCAGCGCCGCGGCGCCGCAGAGATCGACATCGGCCCCCTCGGCGGCGGCGATGCGCATCGCGGCTCGGTAGACGCGGAGCACGTGCTCGGCGTCGTGGGCGATGTCCGCCGTGGCGGCGGCGGCGGCGACCGCGGGCCACAGGCGGGCGTGCCGGGGGAAGGCGAGGGGAGGGATGGGCTGGTCGGCGGGCTTGGGCAACGGCGCTCCTCCGGTCTGGGCGGGTTCGGGGTCGGCCTATCCGCCGATCGAGGGCCTCGGGACCTGCTGTGGGGTCGGCTGGCCCTTACCGGAGGCGCTGGTTATGCGCGCGGCCTTCCCGGGAGCAGTCATGACCGCAGGGTCCGGGACCGGCGAGGCGAAGCCGGCTCAATCACGACAAGTGCCCCTCGTAGACCTGCGGGACTACACGGACGGCGATGAGGCGCGCCGCACGGCCTTCGTAGCGGCCTTGGGGGCGGCCTTCAAGGAGCTCGGCTTCGTGCGGGTGACGGGCCACCGGGTCACGTCCGCGCTCACGCAGCCCGCCTACGATGCAGCGCAGGCCTTCTTCGCGCAGCCTGTGTCGCTGAAGCGGCGCTACTTCGTGCGCGGCGGCGGGGGTGAGCGCGGCTACACCCCCTTTGGCGCCGAGCACGCCAAAGACGCGCCGACGCCCGATCTCAAGGAATTCTGGCACACCGGCCGCGAGCTCCCGCCCGGGCACCCGCTGGCGCACCTCTACCCGCCCAACCTGTGGCCGGCCGAGGTCCCCGCCTTCCAGGCGGCGATGCTTGACCTCTACGGCTCTCTCGAGACCAGCGCGCGGGTGCTGCTGCGGGCCATCGCCACGTGGCTCGGTGAGTCCCCGTCCCTGCTCACCGATCTCACCGACAACGGCAACACCATCTTGCGGGCCCTGCACTACCCGGCGCTCCGCGAGGTGGAGAACATCCCCGGCGCGGTGCGGGCGGCCGCCCACGAGGACATCAACTTCATCACGCTCCTCATCACCTCGACGGCGAGCGGCCTCGAGATCTTGACCCGCGAGGGGGACTGGTTGCCCGTCAATGCCGAGCCCGGCGAGATCATCGCCGACGCCGGTGACATGCTCTCCCGCATCACCAACGGCTTCATCCCCGCCACCACGCACCGGGTCACCAACCCGGGCGACGGCAATGAGGCCCGGTACAGCCTCCCCTTCTTCGTGCACCCCCGGCCAGACTCCGTGCTGCGGGTGCTCGACAGCTGCCGCGGCCCGGGCTTCCCCGAGCCGCTGCCTGACATCACCGGCTACGCCTTCCTCACCGAGCGCTTGCGGGAGCTCGGGCTGGTGAGCTGAGCGCACCGATAGGGAGCTGCCTCGGCGCTGGCCGCCCCCGCGAGGCAGAACGTTGAGGTGCGCCCGTCTGTCTCGCTCGGCCCCTCCTGCTTGGGGGCGCCCCGCGCTTTGGAGGCGCGCCGCTCCGAAACACGATGGACCCCCGTTTCAGGCGACTGGCGTGTCTGTTATGGTGCACGGCCTTTGTGGAGGTAGCCATGGCGCTCAATCCTGATCTGCTCCGTTCGTCTTTCGAGGTCGCCATCTCTCAAGAGGTCGCGCTCACCCACCGCTTCTACGAGATCTTCTTCAGCCGGTATCCGGTCGTGGTGCCGATGTTTTCGCGCAACGCGCCCGAGAAGCAGCAGCAGATGTTGCAGCAGACGCTGCTCGCCGTGCTCGATCACCTCGATGACAGCGCCTGGCTCACGACTCAGCTGCATGCGCTCGGCGCCGGCCACGTGGCCTATGGCGTCGAGGACCACATGTACGGCTGGGTCGGGGAGTCCTTGATCGCCGCCATGAAGGAGCTCTCCGGGCAGGCTTGGACGCCGGAGATCGAGGCGCAGTGGGCGGAGGCATATGGGATCCTCACCTCGCTCGCGCTGGAAGGCGCCGCCAAGGCCCGCGCGCAGTCCTGAGCGCCGGTCGCTCGAGCGGAGGCGGGTCTTGCCTCCG
>JBIJDH010000058.1:0-9774 GCA_044344255.1 Myxococcota bacterium | reverse complement strand
CGCGGAGGGCCCACCCGGCCGGGTGCTCGACCACCACGGAACGCCGGCCCTCGCGATCCCGGACTTCACGTAAGAATGGCAGCGATCGGCCTACCAGCGGGTGAATCGGCAAGGTGATGATCACCCTTTCAACAACCTCGCTCTGCAAGCTGGTACTCTGATCTGAGCTCAGATGGGTTCCGTTGCCCGCGCTGCGGGGGCCCGATGGTCCTCCGCTGCCTCGTTCAGGTGCCGCCCGCGACGACGAAGATCCTGCGGAGCCTCGCGAAAGGGACCGCGCCCCCATAGCGGCGGCGGAGGGCTCGATGACCGGGTGGTGCGGGGAGCGCACGGGGCCGGCGGGCGGAGCTTCGCTCGATGGGTAGAATTTGACCGGAAAACCTCGGATTTCATGCCCCACCGAGCCCGAAAGCCGCGAGTCGGGGAGCCCCGCGCCGCCCCGGAGCCCATGCTCGGGGCCGCCCGAGAGCGTTCATCTTTCCTATCCGCCCGGGGTGACTGCGCATGGGTGTGGTCAGGGCCGGGGGCTGGGCGGCGGAGAGGGGGTACCCTGCAGGAGAGTGCTTGCCTCCATGTCGTTCATAGGAGCGTCTTCTGTGAGGCGGCCCACGGCGTCAAGGTTTGGCGGGGTTTGTCGCAATCACGAGTCGCAACCCTTGCACCCGGACGTCCATGCGGTTAGGAGGGAGTTGAGGTGCGTATGAAGGTAACCAACGGTGAGACGCATTTCTCCCGCCGATTCAACGTCGATCGCAAGGATGACAGCGCCGCGCGGAGCGACGACGACCATGTGTCCGGAAAAATCTGGCTCTCGGACACGGACGAACCCCGTCGTGTTTGGCTTTGGCTCATCGAGGTCGACGGGGGCGAGGACGAATGGGCTGCGGTGATGCACCCCGCTGGTCCGCTGCTCCGGAATCTGAGTCACCCGGGTTCTTCCGCGGCAAACGTCGACGATATCAAGGCGTGGAGCGAGTTCGCGTTCAGCCGCGACGGGGCGGGATGGCTCGTCAACTTCGGGTTCACGTTCCGAGCCCGCGAGATCCTTTATGGCGACGACGCCGACAAGCGCTGCTACCGGACCTGGGCGACGGTGGAGTCTGCCCGCGGCACGGTGCATGTCAAGGGCGACCAACTGTTCGCGCTGTGAGGACGAGGTGCGTTACCTCTATTGGATGCGGCCATGTGTGAAAAGCGAGGTGCATCCGCGGGTTTGAGTCGACGCCCCCGAAGGGATACGTCCCGGCGATCCCGAGCGCTACCGCCTTCAGGGCGTGAAGATCAACGACAAGCACATCGAGGTCATCTGCCGGCAGATGCTGCGGCGCGTGAAGGTGAAGGATGTCGGCGACACCGAGTTCCTCACCGACGAGCATGTGGAGAAGTGGCGTTACGACGAGGAGAACCGTCGGGTTGCTTCGCAGAACGGTCGCTCGGCGACAGCTGAGCCCCTCCTGCTCGGCATCACGGGTGCGAGCCTCTCGACCGACTCCTTCCTCTCGGCCGCCTCCTTCCAGGAGACGACCCGGGTGCTCACCGAGGCCGCCATCAACGGCAAGGTGGACCATCTCCGCAGCCTGAAGGAGAACATCCTCATGGGCCGCCTCATCCCCGCCGGTACCGGACCAGCCGCCTACCAGAAGCTCGGGATGGTGGTGGACGACGAGTCGATGGCCGGCGAGGCGGCCGATCCCGACCTCGCCTACCTCTCCGCGAAGTAGACCTACAGGCTGAGATGAGGGGCCCCGCTCGAAAGAGCGGGGCTTCTTTGTTTTCGGCATAGCGAGTGGACAGAATGTCGTTCCACCATCAATCCCAGTCTATTGGTGGTGTGCCATGAAGTCCGCGTCCTCCATTCCCCATCAGGACTTCCAGTCGTGGAAAGTCGAGGCTGAGCGGCTTCTGATGGATGAAGTTGTGAATCTTCGCCTCGACGTCCGCCTATGGTTCGCGATCTCGGGCTCCTCGGCGTCTCGATGGTTCGGCGGCTCGGAGCACCTGAAAGCCATCACTTTGAGCGGTCAGCTCAGCGCCATTCTGATGCGGATCAGGCGTCTCACTGCGCCTCCAAAGGAATCACGGAAAAAGCTTGCGGACGATGTGTCCCTTGTAACCTTCGTGCAACGCCACATTGAAGATTCCAATGGCCCCGAGAAGGCCTTGTGGGAAACACGCAAACCAATAGCAGATGGTCTCCGCGGTAATCGTAATATCAAGCACCTATGCACAATCGCCGATAAGGCGATCGCTCACGCCAACCCGATCGGGCTGAGCCAGTCATCGGCTTACTCTGAAACGGTGGGCGCCGAATATTACACGCCGCAAATAATTTGCGAAGCGACCAAATTGATTAGTGATTTGTATCTTGAGTGGGTTGAGCCCACCATGATCAGTGCCGACCCTGGCTCGTTGGGCAGCGATCCCTTCCTCCTTCGACTGAGGACCAAGGGACTTCCTGTCCTGGATTTCGAGCCCGAGGCAGTCTTCCAGTCACCCGAAATAGAACCGTCCGTGGACGACCGCTTTGTGGTGTGCGGAGAGGATGACTGGGAAGATATCATAACTCATCTTCCCCGTCCTCTGCCCGAATCGGCCGTGAAGGTTGATGTTTATCGGTGGAGGTACCTCCCTGCAGATAAGAAAGACTACACAGCGCTCGCCGCGCGGTGGGGTTGGAGGGGATGCGGTGTCAGAGATGGACAGCTTGCACCATCCGGGAGAGGCTGAGATCAGTGACCCGGGAGTGCGGCGAAGATGGGTTGGTTGTGGGGCGGGCTGGCCCACTCCTTGGAGCTCAAGAGGCCGCGGGCAGGCTGCCCGGCGGCGGTACCTGGCTGAGCGCCGCCGACCGTGGTCGAAGTGGTGTCGGAGTATTTCGCACCATCGATGTGCATGAAGACCCATGCGCTGCAACCGCTCTCTCTGGGGGGGGAGTCGGCCTGAAACTATTATCTTACTACCACAATATTCGCCACGGCGTCCCTGTGGGTTCGGGCGGGCCCCCCGTCGCCGAGCGCGGCATGGTTTGTGCTTAGAAACCCCGATGAGGGTTCCAGAATGTCCCATCTCTCTTCCACCTCCCCATCCAGCCCCTGCTTGGTCGGACCCCTGGTTGCGCGGGTTGGAGCGATGATATGGCTCTTCCTCGCCGCCTCCTCGATCGCGGCTGCGGAGCCCGGACGCACCCTCCCCGGTGCGGAGGTTGAGCCCGCGGGTACCCTTGAGCTCCGTGGGGGCATCGCCGGTGTCTTCACCTTCGACCACGGCCCGGATTGGACCGGAGCCGGACCCCAGGTGCTGGTGGACTGGGCGCCGACGGATGGGCTGGACATCGAGGCTCAGGCGCCCCTCCTCGTCGTCGGCTCCTTCCACCAGGACGGGGTGGGGACCATCCACGCGCCCACCATCGGGGCCCGCATGTTGGTGCTGGAGCGGCCCGCGCTGCGCCTCGCCCCCACGGTGCTCCTCGGCCGGCTCGGGACCACCAGCGACCTCTTCGGAGCGAACGGGGAAGGAGCGATCGACGCGCCGCCTGGGGGGCTCCTGTTCGGCACAACGGGGCTGGCGCTCGAGACCGGCGGCACCCGGCTCCGCTTCGACCTCAACCTCAGCGCCTTCGCCACGGTCTATGAGCCCGGCGGCAAGTTCGTGGTCCTGCCGCCCTGGGCGGGCTCGGTCATCCTGTCGAACGCCGGCTTGAGCTGCACCGCCGACAGCCACAACCAGCTGCGACTGGGGCTCAACAGCCTGTTCCCGACCCTGTCCTGGATGTACCAGCAGGAGTCGGTGCTCTTCGATCTCTCGGTCGCCTCGGTCGGCTCCATCTCCACGATCAGCACCCACATCGGTAGCGAGCTCTGATCAGAGATCGATCGCGCCGGACGAAGCCCGTCGCGAGCGGCCCTCAATGGGCCTGGAGGTAGACCAGCAGCCCCTGCAGCGTACCCACACGGGGGTAGTCGGCCTCGGGTATGGAGACGCCGGCGGACTGCTCCAGGCGGGCGAGCAGGCTCAGGAAGTCGACGGAGTCGATGTCGAAGGCCTCGCGGATCGGCGCGGTCGCATCCACCGCCCAGGGGTCGACCTCGGGGGCGATCTCCGCCATCGCGGCGGTCACATGGTTCCGGGCTTCATCGAGGGTCATAGGCGTCCAGGCTCCTGAAGGAGGTGATCGAGGGCGGTGAGGAAGAGGGCGCCGCGGTGCCCGTCGCTCACGCGGTGATCGGCGGCGAGGGTGGCCGCCACGATGGGGCGGATGGTGAGCATGCCGTCCACCGCCCAGGGTCGGTCCGTCACCCGCCCGAAGCCCACCAGGGCCACCTGGGGGGGGAGGATGACCCCGAAGACGGTCTCCACGCCCCCCTCGCCGAGGTTGGTGATGGTGAGCGTGGGGTCGGAGAGCTCGGAGGCGCGCAGGCGGCCCGCGCGGGCGCGTTGGACGAGGTCGAAAAGGGCGGCCATCAGGCTGTCGAGGTCGAGGGTGTCGGCGTCGTGGATGGCGGGGGTGACGAGGCCGCCCGTGCGCAGCGAGATGGCGATGCCCGGGTGGACCCCTTTTGAGGCGGTGTAACGCCCGTCTACACAGAAGCCGTTGAGCTCCGGGAAGGCGCGGATCGCGAGGGCGGTGGCCTTGATGAGCAGGGCGGCCGGCAGCACCCGCCGGGTGGGCGGTCGGTCGCGGTTGTGCTCGCTGAGCCAGGTCGTGGCTCGGTGCAGGTCGATGGACTGTCCGAGGTAGTAGTGCGGGATCTCACGGTTCGACCGGCTCATCGCCTCTGCGATGGCGGCGCGCATCTCGGTCGGGTCGGCCCGCCCGGGTCGGTGGGCCGGGGCGACCGCCTCGGGGGCCGGAGGAGGGGTGGTGATGGGGGGCGGCCGAGGGATCGGTGGTCTCGCCGCGGCGGCTCGCTCGACATCGCCGCGGCGAATGGCGCCGTGGGGACCGGTGCCCTCCACCGTCCCGAGCTCGACGTCGAGCTCCCGGGCGCGGTGGCGGGCGGCGGGAGAGGAGCGGATCCACCCGGCGCGGGGCTCGGCGGCCGGAGGAGGGGCCGACGCCGTCGGGAGGACGGAGGCAGGCTCAGGCCTCAGGGCCACCGGCGGCGATGAGGGCGGCGCCAGCGGAGCTGAGGCCGGGACCAGCGGCAGAGGGGGCGCCGGGGCGGGTGAGGGGAGGGGCTCGGGTGGAGGCGGGATGCTCACCTCGGCCTCGCCGAGGAGGGCGAGCAGCGTCCCCACGGGGACCTTCGTGCCCTCCGGGACGAGCAGGCGCTCCACTCGCCCCGCTTCGTGGATCTCCACCTCGATGGCCCCCTTACGGGTCTCGACCACCGCGATGATGTCGCCGCGCTTCAGGCGGTCGCCGGGCTTCACCAG
Organism: Myxococcota bacterium; assembly: GCA_044344255.1. Taxonomy (GTDB): domain Bacteria; phylum Myxococcota_A; class UBA796; order UBA796; family UBA2385; genus JBIJDH01. The sequence continues at coordinate 4,398 of JBIJDH010000058.1, read as the reverse complement.
CCACTCGACCAGGGTGCCCTCCTCCATGTCGGCGCCGAGGGAGGGCATACGGAACTCAGCCATGGTCGCCCTCCACGAGCGCCCGGGCGACGGAGACGATGGTCGCCACCTCGGGGAGGGCGGCGAGCTCGAGGTGACGCGGGTAGGGGATGGGCACCTCGACCCCGCAGACCCGGCGGATGGGGGCGTCGAGGTGCCAGAAGGCCGCCTCGGCGATGCGGGCCGCCACCTCGGCCGACAGGGAGCCCGAGCGCCAGCCCTCGTCCACCAGCAGCACCCGCCCCGTCCGGCAGACGGACTCCACGATCGTCGCCTCGTCGAGGGGGCGGAGGACGCGGAGGTCGATGACCTCGGCCTCGATGCCCGCGGTGGCCAGCTCCGCAGCGGCGGCCATCGCCTTCGGGAGCGCGGCCCCGTGGGCGATCAGCGTGAGGTCGCGGCCCGGTCGGCGGATGGCCGCCCGATGGATGTCCCTCCAGGGATGGGGGTCGGCCGGGAGCTCACCCTCCACCGGGTAGAGGCTGATGCTCTCGAAGATGAGCACCGGATCGGACTCCTGGAGGGCCGTCCACAACATGCCGCGGGCGTCCTCCAGGGTAGCCGGGGCGAGCACGCGGAGGCCGGGGATATGGGCGTACCAGCCCTCCAGGCTATGCGAGTGCTGGGCCGCGAGCTGGCGACCCGCCCCGGTCGCCATGCGGATGACGAGGGGGACCCCCACCTGCCCGCCGGACATGTGGCGGAGGGTGGCGGCGTTGTTGAGGATCTGGTCGAGGGCCAGCATCGAGAAGTTGACCGTCATGAGCTCGACGATGGGGCGGAGGCCGTCCATGGCCGCGCCGATGCCGGCGCCAGTGAAGGCCGACTCGGAGAGCGGGGTGTCGCGGACCCGCTCCTCACCGAAACGGTCGAGCAGGCCCTTGCTCACCGCGAAACAGCCGCCGTAACGGCCGACATCCTCGCCGAGCAGGAGCACCCGAGGGTCGCTGTCGAGCGCCTCCCGGATGGCCTCGCCGATGACCTCGCGGAAGCTGGTGCGCCGGCTGCTCTCATGCAGGATGGGCTTCGAAGGCGTGGGCGGTGGAGTGCTCCGGGGCTCGGCCACCACATGACGGCAGAGCTCGGCCTCGGGCTCGAAGCTCCCCGCCTCGGCGAAGGCCACGGCGGCCTCCACCTCGGCCTCCACCTCGGCCTCGAGGCTGCGCCGGAGGTCGGGGTCGAGCAGCCCGTCCTGCTCGAGCGCCGTCGAGAAGAGGGTGATGGGGTCCCGGTTGGCCTTCCAGGCCTCCACCTCCGCCTTGTCCCGGTAGAGCTGGGCGTCGAACATCGAGTGGGCGCGGAAACGATAGGTGCGGAACTCCAGCAGACGGGGGCCTCCGCCCATCCGGGCCTCCGCGACCGCCCGTTTCATGGCGCCCTGGACGGCGAGCACGTCCATTCCGTCTACGGTCTCGGCGCTGAGGCCATAGCCCCGGGCATGGGCAGCCACGGAGAGACCGGCCTGGCTGCGCTCCATCGCGGTGCCCATGGCATAGAAGTTGTTCTCGCAGCAGAAGATCACCGGCAGGGACCACAGCGCGGCGAGGTTGAGGGACTCGTGAAACTCCCCCTCCGCCGCCGCCCCCTCGCCGAAGAAACATACGGCTACCCGCGGCTCCTGGCGGGTCCGCATCGCGAGCCCGAAGCCCAGCGAGAGCGGCAGGTGCCCGCCCACGATGGCGTTGCCGCCGTAAAAACGGGTGGCGGCGTCGAAGAGGTGCATGGAGCCGCCCCGGCCGCGGCTGCAGCCCTCCACCTTGCCGTACATCTCGGCCATCACCCGCGCCGCCGACACCCCTCGGGCGAGGGCGTGGCCATGGTCGCGATAGGTGGAGAGCACGGCGTCTTCGGGCTGCAGCGCCGCCATGGCGCCGACCGCGATGGCCTCTTCGCCGACGCAGAGGTGGAGGAAGCCGCGGATCTTCTCCGCCGAGTAGAGCTCGGCGCAGCGCTCCTCGAAGCGCCGGATGAGCAGCATGCCGCGCAGCAGGCGGTGGGCCTGCTCGGCGGTCACCGGCACCGGGGCGGCGGGGCTCTCGGTTGGGGGCGGATGGGCGCTCATGGGGTGCTCCCGACCAGGGCCGCGGGCTCGGCCTCCAGGGTCGAGGTGTCACCGAGGGGCTGGCCGAGCTCCATCGCCTTGAGCAGGCGGCGCATGATCTTCCCGCTGCGGGTCTTCGGCAGGCTGGGGAGGAAGGCGATCTCCTTCGGGGCCACCACGGCGCCGAGCCGCTTCCGGCAGTGACCCTGGAGCTCGCGGCGTAAGGCGTCGCTCGGCTCGAAGCCCGCCTTGAGGGAGACGAAGGCCTTGATCACCTCCATGATCAAGGGGTCGGGCTTGCCGATGACGCCGGCCTCGGCGACGGCCGGGTGCTCCATCAGCACGCTCTCGACCTCGAAGGGCCCGACCAGGTGGCCGGCGGTCTTGATGACATCGTCGGCCCGGCCGATGAACCAGTACCAGCCCTCCGGATCGCGGCGGGCGAGGTCGCCCGAGAGGTACCACTCCCCCGAGAAGCAGGCCCGGTACCGCTCCTCCTCACCGAGGTAGGTCCGGAACATCGAGGGCCAGCCCCGCCGCAGCGCGAGCTCCCCCTGCTCGTCGGGGCCGAGCAGCTCCACACCCCCCGAAGGGAGGCGCCGGACGATGGCCGCCTCGATGCCGGGGAGCGGTCGCCCCATCGAGCCCGGACGGATCTCCGCGCAGGCGTAGTTGGCGATCATGATGCCGCCCGTCTCGGTCTGCCACCAGTTGTCGTGAATGGGCAGCCCGAAGGCCTGGAGCCCCCAGCGCACCCCCTCCGGGTTGAGCGGCTCGCCCACGCTCGCGATGAAGCGGAGCCTCGGCGGGCGGAAGCCATGGGCGAGCTCGAGACCCGCCTTCATCATCATACGGACCGCGGTGGGGGCGGTGTACCAGATGTCCACCCCCTCTTTCTCGAGCACGCCGTACCAGCCGACGGGGTCGAACTCATCCTCGTAGACGACGAGGGTGGCCCCGTGGCTCAGGGGGGAGAGGATGCCGTAGGAGGTGCCGGTCACCCAGCCGGGATCGGCGGTACACCAGTAGACATCCCCGGGGCGGAGGTCGAGGGCATAAGCGCCGCTCAGGTGGTGGTGGACCATCGCCCCGTGTACATGGAGCGCCCCCTTCGGTTTCCCCGTGGTGCCGCTCGTGAAGTGCAGCAGCGCCGGATCCTCGGGATCTGTCGGTGGGATGACCCAGCTCGTGGGGGCCTCCTCGAGCAGCGGGCCGAGGTGCCGGGCGCCCGGGGGCAGCGAGGCCTCCGGCGAGGCGCCCACCGGATCGACGAAGAGGATGTGCCGCAGCGCCGGGAGCTGGTCGCGGATCGGCGCCACCTTCTTCTCGTAGAAGGCCCGGGTCGTTACGATCACCACCCCCTCGCCGATGCTCATTCGCTGACGGATGGGCTCTGGTCCGAAGGCGCTGAACAAGGGGCAGACCACCGAGCGGTTCTTGAGGGCCCCGAGCAGGGCGATGGGGAGCTCGGGCACCCGACTGAGCAGGAGGAAGACCCGCTCCCCGGCCCCGACGCCCAGACGCTCCAGCACATGGGCGAAGCGGGAGCTCTGCTCGGAGAGCAGCCGGTAGGAGATCTCCCTGCGGGTGCCGCCCTTCCCGAGCCAGCGGAGGGCGACGCGGTCGGCGGCGCCCTGGAGGTGCCGGTCCACCGCCTCGTGGGCGATGTTGAGGCCCGCTCCTCCCGGCAGGCCGTCCAGCCGAGCGCGGGCCGCCGCCCAGGTGAATTCGTGCCGCGCTCGGTCATAGTCGAGCAGGACGGGGGGGGCGCGGAGGCCACCCAGGTCCTTCGAGATGATCTCATGTTTCTCGGCCATCGGAGCTCCTTCTGGACCCCCGACCCCAAGCATGACTCATGCCAGCATTCAGCCCCCGAAAGTCACCCCGGATGGTGCCAACGATGGGCCTCGGCGCCACGGCAGTGCGAAAGACCCCACCTCGATGGGTGAGATGCCACCCTCTCCCAGGACGAGGTCGGCCCCCCGTCCGTCGCACCGGAGGCTCAGGCGTCGGGCCTCCCCGAGCCCGTTGGTCTCGGCCTCAATGAGCAAACCCGCCGGGCGCCCGTCGGAGCGGAGATCCAGCTATGCACATCCCGAGCCGGAAGGGCGAGATCCTCGATCGCGCCTATGCCGAGGTGAAAGAGACGGAGCTTCATCAAGTACGAGGATCTCGAAGAGAACCGCTCGATCCGGAACGTGTCAACATGATTGAGACACAGAGTCAGAAAGTTCTGCGAGCGCAAGCGAACTGTCGGTCACGACGGCAGGAGGCTTGGGCTTGTTGATCCATGCCGCGGTGGGCAGCGAGGGCGCCTT
>JBIJDH010000047.1:0-26137 GCA_044344255.1 Myxococcota bacterium | reverse complement strand
GAGCTTCGGGCCGGATCGCGCACCGCCGGACCAAACCCGTCCTGGCGTAGCCAGAACGCGAACGCCCACCTGCGTCTCAAATTCCGTGTTGATGGCCATTCTTGCTATTCGACCTATGCCAACTTCAACTTAGGGGCGCCGAACCTCCCCTTCCTCCGGGGGCCAGCGATGCTGTCATCCCCCGACGCCGACGTGACGGAATTCATCACAATGTGGTTGGTCAAAATACTATTATTGCCACATCGAACTGACAAGGCGAACCCTTCAATTTGAGAAAATGCGACACTCCCTTTGTCCGGTCGCGGCCGTAAGCGGCTGGATTCACGAGACTCTCCCCCTGGCTCGTGGCTTGCATATGCCTCCTTCGAGGGCCTGCTGACCTTGGACGATGTCCGTTCACGATCCGCTGCCAGGGGAAGTCATGAATCAACTCTCGTCTATGTTGAAGAGCCACCCGACCCATGCAGAGCTCAAGCACCCCGGCTGGCTGGCCTGTCTGACCGCCTGTCAGGAGTGCGCCCAGGTCTGTCGGAGCTGCGCCGATGCCTGCGTTGTGGAGGCGAAGGGGGAGATGCTCATTCGCTGTGTCCGCCTCAATATGGACTGTGCGGCGGTCTGTGACGCGACCGCCCAGGTGCTGGCCCGCACCTCCGAGCCGGACTGGAAGGTGGTGACGGCGCTGCTCAACGCCTGTGCGACCGCCTGTGCAGCCTGCGCCGGGGAGTGCGAGCACCACGCCCAGATGATGGAGCACTGCCGTCTGTGCGCGGAGGCCTGTCGCGAGTGTGAAGCGGCCTGCCGGTCCCTGGACACGCGGGCGAAATCATGCTGCTCTTGAGCCTGCTCCTCATCGCCTGCGGCGGCGCTCCCCCCGAAGCGCCCGATCGGCACGCGATGCCCGCACCCGTGGACATGCCAAAGGCTATCGAGGCGCTGAAGACCGCAACACCCTTCGACCTCGCCTTCCTGGACGCCATGATCCCGCATCACCAGGGCGCCGTCATGATGGCGAATTCCTGTGCCGAGCAGGCGGCGCACGCCGAGGTCAAAGCCCTCGCGGCGGACATCATGCGCGACCAGGACAAGGAGATCGCACAGATGCAGGCGTGGCGAGAGGCCTGGTATCCGGACGCGCCGATGGTCGGGGCTGTCCACTGAGCAGCCTCGGTGCCTGCGCCTCCACGCCTCGCACCAGCGTGCCTGGCACCAGCGTGCCTGGCACCAGCGCCACCCCGCGGCCTCAGCGCTTCAGGGTGAAGGTGCAGCCGCCGTCGCAGCCGCCGGAGATGGTGTCAGCGTCCTCGACGATGCCGACGCAGCCGCTGATGCCGTTCTCTGCGTTGAAGGTGATCGTGTCACCGGCGATGGTGCCGCCGGTGGGCATGTCCATCGTCATGCCGCCGTCGGCGGTGTAGTCGATGGTCAGGGTGCAGGCGTCGACCACGATGTCGCAGGGCGTCGGCATCTGCGGGCACTCGCCGTTCCAACGCCAGTCCGTGCCCGAATTGACCGTCGCGCAGTCCGCGTCGGCGTCGGCGTCGGCGTCGGAGTCGGCGTCCGTGTCGCTGTCGGCGTCCGCGTCGGTGTCGGCGTCGGACTCCGCCGCGCCGCCGGAGTCGTCGCTCGCCTTCCCCCCGCAGGCCGAGAGGGCGAGGGGGCTGAGGGCGAGCAGCAGGGAGAAGAGGGGTGTCGAGGACCGAGAGGAGAGGGACATCAGGCGCTCCAGTGGCCCCACCTTACCGACGGAGGCCGGCCGTCGCATCGGTGACACCGGGCGTCACCCGTGACGCGGGACATCACAGCGCCCCTTCGCTCCTGCCCGCACCGCCAGCCGGCTATGGTGGTGGACCACGAAGCCGAAGACCCTCCGCGGGTAGCCTCCGAGGAATATCCCGATGCGAAGCCAAATCTCTACCCTTCTCCTTCTCGCGGCCGGCTCCCTCGCGGCCGGCTCCCTCGCGGCCTGCTCCGGCGACAGCGACAAGGGAGGCGACGGGGCCGGCCCGAAGGACAGCGCCGCCCCCGACACGGCGGACACCGGCGACACCGCCACCCCGACCGCGCCGGAGGCCTGCGGCTATACGGCCATGCCCGACGAGGACCCTGCGGAGGGGGTGGTCGAGCTCACCCTCTCGGCCTCCCACTTCGCCTGGGACCCTGGCACCGGCGTGCCCCTCGACGCAGGCATGGCCTTCAACGAGTCCGTGCCCGGCCCCGTGCTGGAGGCCCGGCTCGGCGACCGCGTGAAGGTCCACTTCACCAACGACACCGACATGGAGATGAGCCTCCACTGGCACGGCCTGCGCGTCACGCCCGAGATGGACGGCATCATGCAGATGATGGGCGACCCCATCGGCCCGGGCGAGAGCTTCGATTATGAATACACGATCGTGGACGGTGGTTTCTACTGGTTCCACACCCACATGGACACCGCCGTCACCATCGAGGCGGGCCTCTACGCGCCCATCATCCTGCATGTGCCCGACGAGGTGACCCCCGACTGTGACCTGCCGCTCGTGCTCGATGACGTGCTCCTCGACGAGGACACGCTCCAGATCGCCCCGCCCGACACCTCGATGATGCAGCTCATGGGCCGGCTCGGCAACGTGCTCATGGCCAACGGCCGGAGCGACCGGCGCGTGGCCTGGACGAAGGGGCAGACGACGCTCCTCCGGCTCGTCAACGCCAGCAACGCCCGGTATTGGGACCTCTCCCTCGAGGGCCACGAGATGAGGGTCGTGGGCAGCGACGGCGGCTTCCTCACCACCCCCTACGCCGTCGACCACCTCGTCCTGGCCCCAGGCGAGCGGGCGATGGTGGTGGTCGAGGCCACCGGCGAGCCGGGGGCGGAGTACCGCCTGATGAACAAGCGCTTCCAGCTCCACGAAGAAGACGGTGACATGATCGAGTACGATCCCATGGGGGACGGCGAGAACCCCGTGATGAGCTTCGTCTACGGGGAGGGGACGGTCGCCGGCTCCGGCTGGACCCAGCCCACCCCCGACGTCCCCGGCTGGAGCGGGCCGGTCGAGAACGTGGGGCACCACTGGCTCCTCGAGGAGGACATGGCGGGGGGCACCGTCAGCATCGACGGTGAGACCTGGCCCGACGTGCCGATGGTCGACGTCATGATGAACACCGACACCACCTTCGAGGTGGAGAACGCCTCGGAGATGCACCACCCCTTCCACATCCACGGAAACCGCTTCCAGGTGGTGGAGATCGGCGGGGTGGCCCCGGCCGAAGAGCAAGGGTGGAAGGACACCTTCGACATCCCGCCGCGCACCACGGTGAAGCTCGTCTCCGCCCTCGACAACCCGGGGGAGTGGATGTACCACTGCCACATCTTGGAGCACGCCGACGGCGGGATGGCCGGCCTCATGACCGTGATGGAGTAGGCCCTTGGCCTCGCTTCGCCGCCGGCTGAGCCTGGCCACCGGGGCGCTCTTGGCCCTCCAGGTGGCCGGGACCTCGCTCGGCTTCGTCTCCTGGTGGCGGGTGCACGAGGCCTGCCTCCTCCAGCAGCGCCTCGGAGACGAGCGAGAGGACCTGCTGGAGCTCGCGCGCGCGGCCCGCGAGCTCTATGTCCACCAGGCCCACACCTTCATCGAGGGCGGCGCCGGTCACCTCCACCACCTCCACGAGGGCGTCGACAACGTGGAGCGGACCCTGTCCGCCGCCGAGGCGGCACAGAGCCCCTTCGCGCTCGACACGGCGCCGATCCGCCTCGCCGTCACCCGCTCGAACGAGTGGTTCGACACCGTGGTGGCGCCGCGGGCCGAGGCCGGCACCCTCGACCGCGCAGCCGCCGCCGAGCTCAACCAGGAGGCGGAGGCCCACGCTGCGCGGGTGCAGGAGAGCATCGACCAGGCGCTCGACCAGCTCTCCCGGGCCGAGGCCGCCGAGGTGGAGCGGGTGAGCCGGGAGACCCAGCGCGCCTGGATCGGGGTGGCCACGGTGGTGCTCACGGGCCTCGCGCTGGCCGCCGTCGTGACGGGCCGCCTCGCGGCGAGCCTCCTCGCGCCCATCGACGCCCTGCGCACCGCCGTCCGCGCCTTCTCCCGCGGGGAGTCGCCCGAGGCTCCGAAGGGCGGTGATGACGAGCTGGTCGAGCTCGGGGCCGCCTTCAACGAGATGGTCGGGCGGGTGCAGGCCGCCGAGGCCCGCCGGGTGGAGCGGGAGCGGGTGCAAGCCCTGGGTGAGATCGCAGGCGCGGTCGCCCATGAGCTCATGAGCCCCATCGGCGCCATCCTCGGCGAGACCCGCGCCGACCCCATCGACGGCGCCCGCATCCGCGCCGAGGCCGATCACGCGCGCCGCGTCATCCAGGGCCTCCTCGGCTACGCCCGCCCCGGCGAGGCCGAGCCCGTCCTGCTGCGCGTAGACGAGCTCGCCGCCGCCGCCGTCGAGCGGGCCATCCCCTTCGCCGACATGCGCGGCAGCACCGTCTCCTGGAAGGGCGGCGAGCCCATCCCGCTCCTGGCCGCGCCCTCCGCGGTCCGTCAGGTGCTCGACAACCTGATCCGCAACGCGATCGAGGCCTCCACCGACGGTGAGGTCGAGGTGCAGGCCCGCGGCGGCGCGGTGGAGGTGCGCGACCGCGGGGGGGGCCTCCCGGAAACGGTGCGCGCCCGCCTCTACGAGCCCTTCGTCACCGGGCGCCCCGAGGGCACCGGCCTCGGGCTGGCCGTCTCCCAGCGCATCGCGCGCGCCCTCGGCGGGCGCATCGTCCACCTCGACCGCGAGGGCGGCGGGACCGTCGCCCGCTGGGAGCCCACCTGTGGCTGACCGCATCCTGATCGCGGAAGACCGGGAGAACCTCCGCGAGGTGCTGGTGCGCGCGCTCCGCCGGAGCTTCGACGTCGAGGCGGTCTCCGACGGGGCCCAGGCCCTCGACCGCCTCGCAGAGGGCGGCTGGTCGGTGGTCGTCACCAACGTCCGGATGCCCGGCGCCCTCGGGACCGACGTCCTCACCGCCACGCGGGGCATGGACCGGCCGCCCGAGGTCGTGATGATGACCGCCTACGCCGATGTCTCCTCCGCGGTCGCCGCGCTGAAGGCCGGCGCCTACGACTACCTCGCCAAGCCCTTCGAGCCCGATGACCTCGTGCGCGTCGTGCAGCGTGCCGCCGAGCGCCACCGCCTCGTGAACCGGGCGCGCGACCTCGGGGACGCCCTCGGCTCCTCCGACGAGGGCTTCATCGGCGTCTCCCCGGCCGCCCAGCAGGTGCGGCGCCTCATCGAGCGGCTCGGCCCGATGCCGGTGCCGGTCCTGATCACCGGCGAGACCGGCACCGGCAAGGAGGTGGTGGCCCGCGAGCTCCACCGCAAGCAGGGGCGCGGCGAGCTCATCGCCGTCAACTGCGGCGCCATCCCCGAGAACCTGCTCGAGGCCGAGCTCTTCGGCGTGGCGCGGGGGGCTTACACCGGTGCTGGCGCCGACCGCCCCGGCCTCATCGACCTCGCCGCGGGCGGCACCCTCTTCCTCGACGAGATCGGCGATCTGCCGCTCAGCGTGCAGGTCAAGCTCAACCGGGTCCTCGAGGAGCGCGAATTCCGCCGCGTCGGCGACCCCAAGCTGCGGCCGGTCGACACCCGCGTGCTCTCCGCCACCCACCGCGACCTCGAGGCGATGATCGAGGCGGGGAAGTTTAGGCAAGACCTCTACTTCCGGCTGCGCATCGCGAGCATCGCCGTGCCCCCCCTCCGCGAGCGCCAGGCCGACCTCCCCCTGCTCGCCGCCCCTCTACCTGGCCATGGCCCGCTACGGGACGGCCGCGCGGCGCCTCTCCCCCGACGCCCTCTCCATCCTCGAGGCCGCCCCCTGGCGGGGCAACGTGCGCGAGCTGCGCCACCTGCTCGAGGAGGCGGCGGTGCTCTGCGACGGCGACACCATCGACGCCTCCCTCTTCCCGCGCGCCGTCGCCGGGGCGCCCACGGAGGCGCCGGCCGGCACCTGGCGCGCCGCCCAGGAGCGGGCCGTCGACGCTGCGGCCCGGCGTTACTTCCACACCCTGATGAAGCACCTCGGGGGCAACGTCACGAAGGCCGCGGTGGAGGCGGGGATGGAGCGGGAGACGCTGCACCGCCTCCTGCGCCGCTATGAGGTGGACCCGAGCCAGTTCCGGTCCTGAGTTGGAACGAACGCTGGCCAAAGATGAGTACACGAGGGGAGACACGAGGGAGCCGATGCTGTTCATACTCTTGCTGCTGCTACAGACCGCCCTGGGCGCCGAGCTGAGCTTCTCGGCGGCGCTCGAGCGCGCGAAGACCTCGCCGGCCGCGGCGGCGGTGCGCGCGGGCGCGGCGGCGACCGTCGAGGAGGGCCGCGCGGCGGCGGCCTGGCGGGAGAACCCGACCCTCTCCGCCGAGCGACGCCCCGACGAGGACGCGCTCTCGCTGAGCCTGCCGCTGGATCTGGCGGCCCCCGCCCGCTGGGCGGCGGCGCGGGAGGGCGCGGAGGCCGCCGCGCGCCGCGCGGAGATCGGGGAGGCCGCCGTCGCCGCCGTCGTGGCCGCGGCCTGGCTCGAGGCCCGCCGGGGAGAAGACCGAGCGGTCCTCTGGGGCTCGCTGCAAGGTCAGGCCGAGGCGCTGCTCGTGGGCGCCCGGGCCCGGCGTTCGGCGGGGGAGTGGACGTCGAGCGACCTCGCCCTCGCCGAGGCCGACGCCGCCAGCCTCCTCGAGCGGTCCCTGCGCGCCGAGCTCGAAGCGAAAGGGGCCCTGCGCCACCTCATGGCCCTGCTCGGCGAGCCCGTCGAGCCCCTGCCCGCGCTCGCGGCCTGGCCGGTCCTCGCTCCCCCGCCGTCGGTGGAGCCCGCCGCGCTCCCCGCGGCCCTCGTCGCCGACCTCGACGCGCGGGCGGCCATCGCGCTCGCGCGGGCGGCCGCCTTCGACCGCCTCCCCCACCTCGACCTCGAGGGGGGCTACGTCTTCGAGGCGGCCGAGGGCCACCACGGCACGCCGGGGCCCACCCTCGGCCTCTCGCTCGAGCTCCCCCTCTTCGCCCCCCGAGCCGCGGCGGCGCGGGGGGCCGCCGCGCGGGCCGACCTCGCCCAAGCGCTCCGGCGCTCCACGGTCGACGAGGCCGCCGCCCTCGCCGCCGGGGCCCGCGAGGAGCTCCGGGTGGCCGAGCGGGTGGCCGCCGCATGGGCGCCGATCGACCTGCGCGCCACCCTCGAGGCCCCGAAGGCCCGCCTGCTGGCGGGGGAGATCAGCCTCACCGAGAGCCTCTCGGCCCGCGACCGCGCCGCCGCCCTCGCGGGAGAGGCCATCGACGCCCGCTGGCGCCTGGAGCGTGCCCGGCTCGCCCTCTGGGAGCTCGCCGCCCGAATCCCCGAGGAGGTCCGCCCGTGATCCTGCTCCTGCTCTGCCAGCTCGCCTTCGCGCACGGGGGGGAAGACCACGGCGCGCCCGCGCCCACCCCCACGGCCACCCTCGACGGACTGCGGCTGCCGCTCACCTCGGCCGCCTTCGACGCCGTGCTCGTGCTCCCCCAGGCGCCGTCCGCCTCACCCGCGCCGGCCCGCCTCCTCATCGCCGACGCCGACACCAGCGCGCCGGTCTCCCTCTCGTCGGCCACCCTCGAGCTGTCGGGCCCGGGCGTGGTCCAGGCGACCTTCACCGGCCAAGGCGGCGTGCACGAGGGGGCGATCACCTTCCCGAAGCCCGGCGCCTATGCAGGCTCCCTCATCGTCCAAGCCGACGGAGTGACCGACCTCTTCGGGGTCAGCGGCCTGCAGATCGCCGATCGCCCGGCTCTGACCGCGTCGGGGGTCGGCCGGCTGGCGGGGTGGCTGCTCGGAGGGGCCGCGGCCCTGCTCGCCCTCGGCTTCGTCTTCGGCGCCGGCTTCGGGCTCGGGCGCTGGCAGCGGGGCGCGGGGGCCGCCCTGATCGGGCTCCTGGCGCTGTCCACCTCCCGCGTCTCGGCCCACGGCGGGGAGGATCACGGCGCGCCGGCGGCCGCGACCCCAACGTCCGGCGCCGGCCTCTCGCTCCCCATGGAGAGCCAGCTCCTGCTCGGGCTCCGCACGCTGCGGGTCTCGCTCACGCCCTTCGCGCCGCACACCCTCGGCCTCGGTGCGCTGACCGCCGCGCCCGGCGGCTCGGCCACGCTGCGGGCGCCCGTCGGCGGCACCCTCGAGGCCACCGCCAGCGGCTTCCCAGCCCCCGGCAGCCTCGTCCGCGCCGGGGCGGTGCTGGCCCTCCTCCGCGAGACCCCCTCCACCGCCGATCGGGCGGCGATCGGCGTCGAGCGCGCCGACGCCGGGGCCCAGCTCGCCGAGCGACGAGCGGCCCTCACCCTCGCCGAGCGCGACCTCGCCCAGGTGGGCGCCCTCGGCGAGGCCCTGTCCGAGCGGGAGCGCCTCGCGCGGCAGGCCGCCGTCGACGTGGCCCGCGTGGCGGTGCGGGAGGCCGAGCGCCGCGCCGGGGCCCGCGACGGCCTCGTCGCCATCACGGCCCCCCTGTCCGGGCGGCTGGCCCTCGGCGCGGTCGGGCCCGGAGACCAGGTCTCCCCCGGCGACGAGCTCTTCCACGTCGTGAGCGACCGCGCCCTCTGGGTGAGCGCCCGCGTGCCCGAGGCCGAGGCCGGGACCATCGTCGCCGGTGCCCGCGCCGAGGTCACGCTCCCAGCGGTGCCCGGGCGCAGCTTCCCGGCGATCGTGCTCGACGGCGGTGTCGCCTCCGACCCCGCCACCGGCACCGTCCAGGTCACCCTCGCCCTCGAGCCCGACCCGGCGCTCCGCCCCGGCCTCTCCGCCTCGGCCTGGATCGCGGTCGGCGCCAGCGAGGACGTCATCACCGTCCCCGACGACGCCGTGGTGGAGAGCAACGGCACGATGCTCGTCTTCGTGAAGACCGGCCCCGAGCGCTTCGAGGCCCGCGAGGTCGCGCTGGGCGCCCGCAGCGGTCAGACCTGGGAGGTCCACGCCGGCCTCCAGCCCGCCGAGCGGGTCGTCGTGGCCGGCACCTACGCGCTCAAGAGCCTGGCGGGGCGCTAGACGATGTTTGACGCCCTCATCCGCGCCTCGATCCGCCATCGCCTCTTCGCGATCGTCATCGCCGCCTTCCTGCTCGCCTGGGGGGGCTACACCGCGGTCCAGCTCCCGGTCGATGTCTTCCCCGACCTCAACCGCCCGACCGTCACCCTGATGACCGAGTCCGGCGGCCTCTCGCCCGAGGAGGTGGAGGTCCTGGTCACGCGCCCCGTCGAGGCGGCGATGAACGGGGCGCCGGGGGTGGAGCGGGTGCGCTCGCAGTCGGCGCCCGGGCTGTCGGTGGTGTGGGTCGAGTTCGGCTGGGAGACAGAGATCTACCGCGCCCGCCAGCAGGTCGCCGAGCGCATCGCGCAGCTCGGGGGCGACCTCCCCGCCGGGGTGACGCCCGCGATGGGGCCGGTGAGCTCGATCATGGGCGAGATCCTGCTGGTCGGCCTCTCGTCACCCGCGGGCGAGGTGCAAGGCCCGGCGCTGCGGACCCTGGCGGACTGGACGCTGCGGCCCCGCCTGCTCTCGATCCCCGGGGTGAGCCAGGTCACGAGCATCGGCGGCGGGGTCGAGCAGCTCCACGTCGAGGTCGACCCCACGCTCCTCGCCCGCTTCGGCTTCACCCTCGACGCCGTGCACGCCGCCGCCGCCGGGGCGCAGGGCAGCAGCACCGGCGGCTTCGTCGAGCGTAAGTCCCAGGAGTACGCGCTCCGCCACCTCGCCCGCACCGCCGACCCGGCGCGCATCGCCGACACCGTCGTCGGGACCCGCGAGGGCGTGTCGATCACGCTCGGTCAGCTCGCCACGGTCGAGCGGGGGCGCGGCACGATGCGCGGCGACGCGGGCGTCAACGGCCACCCCGCCGTCATCCTCTCCGTGCAGAAGCAGCCCGGCGCCGACACCCTGTCGCTGACCCGCGCGATCGAGGGCGCGCTCAGCGAGGTGGGGACGGCGCTCCCGAAGGGGGTCGAGGTCACCACCCTCTTCCGCCAGGCCGACTTCATCTCCGCCTCGATCGGCAACGTCGAGGAGGCCCTGCGCGACGGCGTGATCCTCGTGGTCATCGTGCTCATCGCCTTCCTGCTCAACACCCGCACGACCGCCATCACGCTCACCGCCATCCCCCTCTCCTTCGTGGTGAGCGCGCTCGTGCTGCACGCGATGGGGATGTCGATCAACACCATGACGCTCGGCGGCCTCGCCGTGGCCATCGGTGAGCTGGTCGACGACGCGATCGTAGACGTGGAGAACGTGCTCCGCCGCCTCCAGGAGAACGCCCGCTCCCCGAGCCCGCGCAGCGTCGCCCGGGTGGTCTTCGAGGCCAGCCGCGAGGTGCGGAGCTCGATCGTCTTCTCGACCATCCTCGTGGTGCTCGTCTTCGTGCCGCTCTTCTCGCTCTCCGGCATCGAGGGCCGGCTCTTCGCCCCCTTGGGCGTGGCCTACATCACCTCGATCCTCGCCTCGATGGTGGTCTCGCTCACCGTCACGCCGGCCCTCTGTGTCTGGCTGCTGCCGCGGGCGATCCACGCCCGGGAGGAGGTGGACGGCGCGCTGGTGCGGCTCCTCAAGCGCCTCGACCGCCGCGCGCTGGCCTACGCCTTGCCCCGGCCCGGCCTCGTGATCGGGGGCACGCTGCTCCTGGTCCTCCTCGCCATGGGCTCTGTCCCCTTCCTCGGCACGAGCTTCCTGCCGCCCTTCAACGAGGGCACCGCCACCATCAACCTCGTCGCCGCCCCCGGCACCAGCCTCGGCGAGTCCGACCGCCTGGGCCGCCTGGCCGAGGAGCAGCTCATGGCGGTGCCCGAGGTGGGCAGCGTGGGCCGCCGCACCGGGCGGGCCGAGGCCGACGAGCACGCCGAGGGCGTGCACTACACCGAGATCGACGTCGACTTCGAAGACGAGGGCCGGCCCCGGGAGCAGGTGCTGGCCGACATCCGCGCGCGCCTCGCGGTCCTCCCCGGGCTGACCGTCAACCTCGGGCAGCCGATCTCCCACCGCCTCGACCACCTCCTCTCCGGCGTGCGCGCGGCGATCGCCGTCAAGCTCTTCGGCGAAGACCTCGCCGCGCTGCGAGCGGCCGCCGGCCGCGTCGCCGAGCGCATCCGCGACGTCCCCGGCCTCGTCGACGTCTCGGTCGAGCCCCAGGTGCTCGTGCCGCAGCTCCAGGTCGTCGTCGACCGCGACGAGGCCCGCCGCTTCGGCGTCGCGCCCGGGCAGCTCACCGAGACCCTGGAGGGCGCGATGGCGGGGGTCGTGGTCGCCGAGGTGCTCGAGGGCGTACGCAGCCTCGACCTCGTCGTCCGCTACGCCGCCCCCTGGCGCGAAGACCCGCTCCGCCTGGAGGGCGCCCCCATCGTGCTGCCCGACGGCCGGGCCATCCCCCTGCGAAACCTCGCGGCGCTCCACACCGGCACGGGGCCCAACCAGATCTTCCACGAGAATTCGCAGCGCCGCGTCGTCATCTCGGCGAACGCCGCAGGGCGCGACATCGGGAGCGTCGTCACGGACCTGCGGGCGGCCCTATCGACGGTGCCGCTCCCCGAGGGGGCTTATGCCTCGGTGGGCGGACAGTTCGAGAGCCAACGGGAGGCCTCCCGCTCGATCGGGCTCCTCTCGCTCCTCTCGCTGCTCGGTATGTACACGGTCCTCTACGCCCACTTTCGGAGCCACACGCTCACCGTCCAGGTGCTCCTGAACATCCCGATGGCGCTGATCGGCGCCGTCGCCGCGATCTGGATCTCCGGCCAGCCCCTCTCCGTGGCGACGCTCGTGGGCTTCGTGACCCTCTGCGGCATCGCCAGTCGAAACACCATCCTGATGATCTCGCACTACATCCACCTCGTGCGGGAGGAGGGCGAGACCTTTGGCCCCGCGATGGTCATTCGCGGCTCGCTCGAGCGCCTCGTCCCCGTGTCGATGACCGCGCTCTGCGCCGGCCTCGGCCTCATCCCGCTGGCCTTCGCAGGCGGAGCGCCGGGCAAGGAGATCTTGACCCCGGTGGCCCAGGTCATCCTCGGCGGCCTCCTCTCCTCGACCCTGCTCGACATGCTCGTCACGCCTACCGTCTTCCTCCGCTTCGGGCGCTCGGCGCTCGAGGCCCTCACCCCTTCGCAGGCCGAGCCCGACGGGCTCTCCTGACCTGGAGCACCGATGCGTCCCCCCTCCCTCCTCGCGGTCGCCGCCCTCCTCGCCCTCGTCGCCTGCGGCGGCGCCCCCGAGGCCCCGCCCGCCGCGCCCGCCGCGACCCCGGCGCCTTCCCCCGGCGCCGAGCACGACCACGCCGGCGCCGACCACGGCCACGGCGCCGCCCACGGCGGCATCCAGAAGGAGCTCGACGGCATGCACGTCGAGGGCCTGGCCATGCCGGACGGCGTGATGTTCTGGCCCACCGACGGCGACGCCCGGCCGCTGCCGCTCGAGGGCTTCAGCGGCAACGCCACCATCAAGGGGCCCGCCGGGGTCGAGCAGGTCCCCCTAATGGCGATGGGCGACCACCTCCACGCCCCCGCCAAGCTCGTCCAGGGCCAGCCGGCCACCATCGTCGTGACGCTCACCCGCGACGGCAAGGCCCAGAGCGCCACCTTCGAGGTGCCGAAGGTCGGCCTCGAGAGCCACGACCACACCTCGCTCCACGGCGGGGAGGTGGGGATGTGGGCGAACTACCACGTCGAGTACGTCGGGACCGGGGCCGAGCACCGCTTCTGGATCACCGACGCCAACCGCCTGACCCTGAAAGACGGCTTCACGGCGACGATGAAGGACGGAGAGACCACCCTGCCCCTCACCCTCGACCCCCAGACCGGCGCCCTCTCCGCGAAGGCCGAGGGCGCGGGGTCCCGCCCCGTGACCATCGAGGTCAAGGCGGGGGAGACCACCTTCTCGCTGCCCTTCCAGCCGACGGCGGCCGGCGCCGCGGGCGCGCCGGGGTAGGGCGAGCATGGGGGCGGCGGGCACGCGCATTGACGCTGGATCCAGGCCCATTGACGCTGGATCCAGGGAGCCTGGGGATCCAGGTACGCCGCCCGGCGCCGACGAGGGGTCGCCGGGGTCCGCGGAGTATCAAGCTTTGCTTGCGGCCAAGCGCCTGAAATGGAGGGCCTGTTGAGCGCCGCGGATCGATATTACCAGATCGAGCGGCTGATCATGGTCGGCCGCGCCCGGTGTACGCTCAGCGAGGCCCACGAGGACGAGCTCCTGGAAGAGTCCGACGAGCTGTGGCGTCTACTGACCCCGGCCGAACGAGAGGAGGTGGACGAGCGAGTCAGCCGATACGCCCTGGCAGAGGCCGCGCCGAGCCTCGGCCTCCTGGACTGCGCGCTTGAGAGAGGGGACTGGACCCCTCCGCGAATATGAGGTGCGGACTCTCTCAAACAAAGTGTGCCGTGAAGGCAGAGATGCTCGCCCGACGCGTACCCCTCCAATCTCGACCAGGTCACGGCGCAATCCCCCGTCTCCGTTCGTATCCTCGTCCACGCCGCCCTCATCGTCTCTATCATCGCCAACGCCTATGCCCACCAGGACCATCTCGAACGCGGCTACGTGGGCGACAAGACCCCGCGTCTGACCGAAGCTCCCCTCCATCCGATGCTCGTCGCCAAGGCCATCGCCTCCAGTGCCCACGCCCTCGCCGCGATGATGGCCAATCCCGAGACACCGCCTCGGCCTTGGGCCAGCCTCGTCAGTGCCATCCGTCATCTCTCTCTCGACCCCAACTGGCGGAGGAATCCCAGCGTCCTGGACAGGGTCAAAGGCCGGGTCGCCGCTCCAGGCCGACCTCGTCGCTCGACCACCGCGGCCGCAAAGGCGGCGGCGAGCGCTAAGTGATCAGCCATGGAGGCCGGGGGTACACCTCACACGTAGGCCTGGCGGGGCCCGCTGCCATCCCTCACACTTCCCAGACCACATGTTTGTTCCCACACCACATGTTTGTTCCCACACAGCAGGGTGGTCTCACGCAGCTTCCGGACAGGCCCCCTCACTCCCCCCCGACAGACTCCAGAAAGGCCTCCGCCCCCTCGGTGTTCCAGTCCCGCGGCCCGCCCATGCGGGCGACGATACGCTCCCCGCCCACCACCACGAAGGTGTCGGGCAGGCCAGACACCCCGAAGCGCCGCGCCGCCTCTCCGCTCGGGTCTCGCACCACCTCGGGCGGGGTCTGTCCCCCGAAGAAGGCGGCCACGACCTCATCGTGCTCGTCGGTGACGGCGAGCAGGCGCACATCGGCCGCGCGCGCCGCCGCGATCAGGCCGGGCAGCTCCTCGCGACAGGGGGCGCACCAGGTGGCCCAGAAGTGGACGAGCGCGGGCCCCTCGCCGAGGGCGGCCAGCTCCACGGCGCCCGCCGCGCCCTCCACCCGCAGCGCCGGGGCCGCGAGGTCGAGGCGCTCCACGGCGAAGGGGGCCTCGGGCGCCCGACCCCGCTCGACGATGAACCACAGCGCCACGAGCAAGAGCTGCAGGCCCACGAAGAGCAGGCCCCGCCTCAAGACCGTCGCCGCAGGACCGTGTAGAGCACCGGCAGCACCACGAGCGTCAGCGCCGTGCTGGAGAGGAGCCCGCCGATCACCACGGTCGCCAGGGGCCGCTGCACCTCGGCGCCCACCCCCGTGTTGAGCGCCATCGGGATGAAGCCGCAGCTCGCCACGAGCGCCGTCATCAGCACCGGCCTCAGCCGCTCGAGCGCAGCCCGCTCGACGGCCTCGCGCAGCGGCTCACCGGCGGCGAGGTTGCGCCGGATGGTCGAGACGAGCACCATGTCGCCGAGCACCGCCACGCCGGAGAGGGCCACGAAGCCCACGGCCGCGGACACGCTCATCGGCATGTCGCGCAGCCATAGGGCCAGCACGCCGCCCACGGCCGCGAAGGGCACGCCCGTGAAGACCCGCAGGGCGTCGACCATCCGCCCATAGGTCGCGTAGAGCAGGGCGAAGATCAGCCCGAGGGCTAAGGGGACGACGATGAAGAGCCGGCTCCGGGCCCGCTCCAGGTTCTCGAACTGGCCGCCGAAGCGGATGAAGTAGCCGGGGGGCAGCTCCACGGCCTCGAGGGCCTGATCGAGGTCCCGGACGAAGCTCCCCACGTCTCGACCGCGCACGTTGGCCTGCACGACGACCCGCCGCCGGGCCCACTCCCGCTGGATCGTCGAGGGGCCCTCGGTCTGGACGAGGCGCGTGAGGCTCTGGAGGGGGAGCTCTTGGCCGGCGGGGGTGGTCACCAGCAGGCGGCCGAGGGCGCCGGGCTCCTCGTAGCGGGGGTCGATGCGCACGGCGATGGGGACGCGCCGCTCCCCCTCCTGGAGCTCGCCCACCTCGCGGCCGCCGAGGGCCTCGACCACCTCGAGCACCGTGTGGGCCGACAGGCCCTGGCGGGCGATGGCCGCCCGATCCACCTCCACCCGGAGCAGCGGCAGGCCCGTCATCTGCTCAGTGACGACGTCGGCGGCGCCGGGGGTGGCCTTGACGAGGGCCTCGATCTCCTTGGCCTTCTGGCGCAAGAGCTCGAGGTCATCGCCGAAGAGCTTGACGCCCACGTCGGCGCGGATGCCGGCGATCATCTCGTTGACCCGCATCTCGATGGGCTGGGTGAAGACCATGCGCATCCCCGGGAGCACCGAGAGCTCGGCCTGCATCGCGGTGACGAGCTCGGCCTGGCTCCCCGCGCGGGTCCACCGCTCGCGGGGCCGCAGCGTGACGAAGACGTCCGAGAGCTCCGTGCCCATCGGGTCGGTCGCCACCTCGGCGCTCCCGGTGCGCGTCCAGACCCGCCCCACCTCGTCGGGGAACTTCTCCAGGATGGCCCGCTCGATCTGCGTGCCGTAGCGCACCGACTCGTCGAGGGAGACGCTGGCCGCCCGGATCGTGTTGATGACCACCGTCCCCTCGCTGAGGCGGGGGATGAACTCCGAGCCCAGGCGGCTCGCGAGGAGGCCCCCGTTCACGAGCAGGAGCAGCGCGAGGCCGAGGACGGTGCCCGGCGCCCCGAGGGCTCGGTGCAGCAGCGGTCGATAGAGCGCCCGGAGGCCGCGCACGAGCGCGTTGTCGTGGTCGCCTCGGCCTTGCGGCAGGAAGAGGCTGGAGAGCACGGGGATGAGGGTGATCGAGGCCAGGGAGGCGCCCACGAGGGCGAAGACCACGGTGAGGGCCATCGGCTGGAAGAGCCGGCCCTCGACGCCCTCGAGCGTGAGGATGGGGAGGTAGACCACGATGAGGATGAGCTGGCCGAACATCGTGGGGGCGAGCACCTCCACCGCCGCCTCCCGCACGACGTCGACCCGGCGCCGGCCCTCGGCGAGGCCGAGCCGCCGCACGGCGTTCTCCACCTGGATGATCGCGCTGTCGACGAGGAGCCCGAAGTCGAGGGCCCCGAGGCTCATCAGGCTCCCGCTGATGCCCGCCTGGAGCATCAGGCTGGAGGCGAAGAGCATGGAGAGCGGGATGACGGCGGCCACGATCAGCCCGGCCCGCAGGTCACCGAGGAAGATGAGGATGATCGCGATGACGAGCAGCGCCCCCTCGAAGAGGTTCTTCTCGACGGTGTGCAGCACCTGGTCCACGAGCGTGGTGCGCGCGTAGACGGTGTCGACGTGCACCCCCGCGGGGAGGGTCCGCCGCACCTCGTCGAGGCGGAGCGCGAGGCGCGTGGTCACGTCGTGGCTGTTCTCGCCCATCAACATAAAGCCGAGCCCGAGCACGGCCTCCCCGCGACCATCGGCGGTGACCGCGCCGCGCCGGAGCTCCCGCCCCTCCCTCACCTGCGCCACGTCGCCCACCCGCACGGGCACGCCGCCGGGGGCGCGGATCACCACCCGCTCGACGTCGGCGAGCGTCTCGATCACGCCCACCCCCTGCACGAGGGTGGCCTCACCGGCGAGGTCAAAGGAGCCGCCGCCCACGTTCTCGTTGTTCTGCTCGAGGGCCTCCAGCACCGCGTCGAGGGAGAGCCCGTAGCGCTGGAGATCGTGGGGATCGACCACGACCTCGACGCGCCGCTCGTCGCCGCCCCAGCTGTTCACCTCGGCCACCCCGGGCACGGCGCGGAGCTGCGGCTTGACGATCCAGTCCTGCACCCCCCGCAGGTCGGCGAGGGACTTGCCCTCCCCCTGCACGAGGTAGTGAAAGACCTCGCCCTGGCCGGTGGCCACCGGGCCGAGCTGGGGCCGGTCGATGCCGTCGGGTAGCTCCACCCCACCGAGCCGCTCAGCCACGGTCTGTCGGGCCCGCCAGAGGTCGGCCCCCTCGGCGAAGGCGAGGGTGACCTGCGAGAAGCCGAACTTGGAGACGGAGCGCACCTCCTCGAGGTCGGGGAGCCCCGACAGGGCGGCCTCGACCGGCGCCGTGATCTGCCGCTCCACCTCCAAGGGGGAGAGGGCGGGGGCGGCGGCGTTGACCTGCACCTGCACCGGCGTGGTGTCGGGGAAGGCGTCCATCGGGAGGCGCTGGAGCGACAACACGCCCACGAGGGCGACCGCCAGCCAGGCGACGAGCACCGCCCCCCGGTGTTCGAGCGAGGCCCGGATGACGGCGTTCAACAGGCGCGTCAAGGGCTACTCCACATCGCAGCAGCCGGCGCCGATGCTGTCCTTGAGCGTCTCCGTCTTGAGGAGGAAGCTCCCGAGGGTGACCACGGCCTCCCCGGGCTTCACCCCGCCCGAGAGCCGCACGAGGTCTCCCTGTCGCGACCGCAGCTTCACGCGGCGGGCCTCGTACTCATCCTCGGCGAAGCGCACGAAGACGAGGTCCACCCCCTTGGCCCGCTGCACCGCGGAGGCGGGGACCGTCACCGAGGGGAGAGCGTCGGACACAGTGATCTCCCCGCTCCCGTACATGTTCCCGCGCAAGGCGCGGTCGGCGTTGTCGAGGGGGACCCGCACGAGCGCGGTTCGGGTGGAGAGGGAGACCGTGGGCGCGATGTAGGAGACGCTCCCCTCGAAGACGCGCTCCGGCAGCGTGTCGAGCGTGATCGCGGCCCGGGCCCCGACCTGGAGGTGGACGAGGTCGAGCTCCGCCACGTCGAGCTCCGCCCAGAGGGTGGAGGCATCTACGATCTCGAAGAGCGGGGCCCCGCCTTCGACCCCCATCCCGATGGTGACCTCGCGGCGGGTGACCTCGCCGGCGAGGGGGGCCACGAGGGTGTAGGCGCCGCCGCCGCCGCCGCCGCCGCCGCCGCCACCGCCGCCACCGCCGCCACCGCCGCCACCGACGAGGCCGAGCTGTGACTCCAGGGCGGCGAGCTCGGCGCTCGCGCTCACCTGCTCCTGCTCGGCCTCCTGGACCTCGCGGGGGGAGGCGGCCCCGGCGGTGAGGAGCTCCCGCCGTCGCTTCAGGGTGGACTCCGCGAAGGCCAGCCGGGAGCGCGCCGCGGCCTCCTGCGAACGACCGGCGCCGATGACCGGGCTCTCGATGATCGCCAGGGCCCCGCCCCGCCGCACGGTGGCGCCGACGTCGGCGCGGATCTGAGACACCACCCCGGGCATCGGGGCGCTCACGAGGGCCACCTTCGTGGCGTCGTAGACGAGGCGAGCCACCGCGGTGACGGTGTCCGCCCCGGCCGCCTCGACGGCGAGCGCGGTCTCGATGCCGGCCAGCCGGGCCGCCTCACGGGTCTTGAAGCGGACCTTCAAGCCGTCGGCGGGGGCGCCGTCGGAGGGCTTGGCGCTGAGGTCAGCGGCCGGCCGGCCGCCCCGCTCGGGGTGGCAAAGGGGGCAGAAGGACTCGGGGAAGCCGTGCTCGGCGCACCAGTCCCCCTTGGCTTGGAAGACCGCGGCGAGCGCCACGTTACACTTCGGGCAGACCACCTGGAGCACGCTGTGCTCGGCGCAGAGGCCGTCGGCGGCGGCAGCGGCGGCCGTCGCTGTCCCAGCGGGCTCCTTCGGCGCTCCGACCGGCGCCTCGGGGCCGCGGGCGCAGCTCCAGCCCGCCAGCAGGGCGCTGGCAAAGATCAGGCTTCGCATGGCCTACCCCCCCTGCTTGGGGGGTCGCTCGATCTTCAGCTCCGGGTTGCACTTCAGGCACTGTGACTCGGGGAGGGCGTGCTCCTCACACCAGTCGGCGGTGGCCTTGAAGGCGGGGATCAAGGCGGCGTTACACCGCGTGCACTGCGACTCGGGGACGGCGTGCTCGGGGCACCAGTCCTCATGGGAGCCGGGCACCACCGCGGCCACGGCGGCCTCGGCGGGCGCGGGGGCGCTGGCGGCGGCGGGAGCGGCGACGGGGGGCGCTCCGGGGGACACTTCGGGGGACACTTCGGGGGACGGGGTCGAGCAGGCGAGGGCGAAGAGGAGGATCAGCATGGTTGCTCCAACAGGGCGAAGAGATGCGTGAAGTCGCGGCGGCGGACTACAGGCCGATCGGCACCGGGATCGGGCCAGCAGGGCGAAGGGGCAGCAGAGAGCCATCCGGGGCCAGCCGGACCTCGACCTCGACCTGCCGCCCGACCTCCACCCGCACCCGGCGCGCACCTGCGGGAGGCCTGAATCGGGGGCCGGCGCCGGTAGCCAGCAGATCGCCCTCACCGTCGAAGGCGCTCCACCGGCGGGTCGGCTCCCCCTCATCGAAGCCGAGCGCTGGCGCGGTCCACCCAGCGCCGTCCCGGAGGATCGTGGCGGAGTGGGCGGGGCGGGGCCGACGGGGAGCGGGGGGCCCGTCCATGACATCGTAGAAGGCGGGGTCGAGGGGCTCGTCCCGCCAGTCGCAGTGGGTGTGGCCGGTGTCGTAGGTCGCCACATAGTCGGCGCCGTGGGCCGCGCAGAGGTCCGCGAGCTCGTCGGCGGACATGCCCGCGACGTCGAGGTCAACGGCGTCCCCGTACTGGTGCCGGGAGGAGCTGACGCCGCCCACCGAGGCGTTGTAGGCCGGGCTCCGGTAGGCGCTGTTCACCGGGAGGGGGGCGCCGAGCTCATCCCGGAGCGCCTGGGCGCGGGCCACCGCGTGCGGCTGCATCACCCCCCACCGCCCCTTCCAGGCGGCCATGAACTCCTCGAGGACGAAGTTGGGCGCGAGCGCGGTCGAGGCGTCGGCGGCGTCGAGGTCTACATACCGGGCAGGCGCCGCGTACTGCGCCGATCCACCATAGGGCTCCGGATAGTCGTAGTCCTCCCCCCAGCCCTCGTCATAGGGGACGAGCGGGAAACAGACAGCGCCGTCCCGGTCGGGGCCGAGGTAGCACACCTCCGCCGCCCCTGGGCCCGCGGTGTCTCCGGGCTCGCCCGTCTCCGCCTCACCCGTGTCCGCAGCGGTGTCCTCAGCCGTGTCGCCGCCGCTGTCTCCTGGCTGCCCACCCGCGGTGTCGGCCGGCGCCGCGCTGTCTCCCCCACCCGCGCCCGGAGCGACGAGCGGCCGCCGCGCCGGGCGCCCGTAGCGGGTCACGGGCTCGGCCGAACAGCCGAGGAGCAGGAACCAAAGGGCGATCTGCACCGGGACCTCCAAGCTCGCGCTCTATCCTCGCCAGCGGCCGCCCGGGAGCGCCGCCCCCTCCGCCTCCGGCCGCTCACCGAGAGGCGCCGCGCTCCAGGCGACCGGGTCCGAACCGAAGTTCATCGGGCGTCAGGGGTGGGCCAGACGCCCGCCGCGGCGAAGCTGAGCGTCATGGCCTGGTCGATGAGGCGAATGGCCGCCTTCTCCTTCTCGGTCGAGACCAATGCGACCTGCTCCTCACAACGTGCCGGAATGGATGACTGAACAGCAAAGGGCATGTAGGCGGGGTCCGATGGTGTCGCCCATTCTCGCGTCAGCCTGAACTTCAGCGACGCACGGTACTCAGCGGGAGTTCGGGCGACCTGTCCACTCTGGCGGGGACTCCTCCCGTCAAACACAAACGACGGCACACCACCAAGCACAATCCATACGTCGTCCAGCCTATGGTTATCCTGCCCGATGCATGGTTCTGCCTCGAGTCCCGATTCAGAAGGACACGCCCTGAAGTACACCTGTCCAGACACGAAGTAGTCTATCCCTAAAGCATCTGCCACCTGGCGCTCCGCGTTCACCTTGGCGGACGCTGGTAATGGTGCCCTGCACATCCACCCAAACAAATCCAACTCATTCGCCGACCGGCCCGCGAACGCACTGGTTGCTTGTCCTTCAAAGGACCACTGAGAAGTACATTCAATCGATTCGGTCAACTCAAGATATTTCGGCGAGCTCGCCACTGCCTGTGGCCCAACGACTCGAACACCTACCTCCGCGAGTCTATTCTGTAAGCACACCACCGACGCGGCGAGCATCTCTCCACTCACGGCGTCTGACGGGCCTTCCACATACAGGGGATACAGCGCCACGGAAGAGCCAGGAGGTGGAAGGCTACCCTTGAAACCGAGCGACAGAGCCAACGCCCCGGGACCACTGACATCACTCGAAACAGTAGACAACGTATCGTGACGATGCCCCGCCGCCGCACGACAGCCGAAGAGGATCGAACACAGGACCAGGAATCGAAAGGCGGGAGAGAGGGAGACCATCATCCGAATCGAAGCCCCACCCGCCCTGAACCCGAGGGTCAACCGCTCAAGACGATCGGCCTCTGGGAGGCTCCACGCTCGGCCTCCGCGAGGTACCAAGGCCCAACTGCGCCTCATCACTCGCGGAGGACGCTCCGAAGTCATCCTCGTTCCTCCTTGTTCACAGCGGTCATCCCAGGCCACCTCCGTCCATCGCCGTTCGAACACCGAGAATACTCTGGTATGATGCCGGTGAAAAGGTACCGCCCGCCCTGTGTCAGCCATCCTGTGGCAGGCTGATCCCAGCCGCGATCAGTAGGCTCCGCAGTCGCTCCGCTTGGGCCAGAGCAGCCTCCTTCGCTACGCGCTCCTCCTCCTTCGCCACCAGCGCGGCCTCCTTCGCCACCAGCGCGGCCTCCTTCTGCCTGCGCTCCTCCTCCTTCTGCCTGCGCTCCTCTTTCTCGCCACGTTGGGCCCTCTCCAAGGCCTTCTGTGCGCCGCGCTCCACCCGCTCGGCCTCCGCCCGCCCGCGGTAGAGATCGTTGAGGAAGGTGTCTCTTCGAAATTCGTGGAGGATCTCCATGGCTTGCTCCATCGTGGGGCTGTCGATCTCGGCAGGGACCTCGGTCCAATCCTCGGCCTCGTTGAAGAACCAGAACCAGGCGCCGACGGACGAGGCGAGGATGTCCGCGCGGGCCTTCCACCACCGACGGAGCTGGAGCACGTCGATCTGGGCGTCGCCGTGCAAGAGGAAGCCCTCCCGCTCCTCCCGCATCTGAAAGCGGAGATGGGCCTGCTTGGAGGAGGGGAAGAGGTCAGTCTCACAGATCCAGACCGCGATCACCGGCTTGAGCTCGGCGTGGTCCTCGCTCTTGCCCAGCTCGGCGCCGTAGACCCGGGACCAGCTCCACAACATGCGCTGGGGGAGGGCCGTGTCGTTCCGGCGCTGCATCTCGATTTGATAAATCCGACCAAGCTCATCCTCAGCGCGGATGTCGAGGATCAGACCACGCTGGCCCTGGTAGATGTCCGGGGTGAACGGGTTCAGCACCGTGGCTTTCACGATGGGGATGGGCCAGGCCAGGACGGCGTTCAGGAAGTTGATGAGCACGGGCTCGTGCTTGGGGTCGCCGAAGAGCTTGTGGATCACGATGTCCACGCAGGGGTCGATGCCCAGAGGCTCGGAGAGGCGGAGGTGCATGGCTTGAAGATAGCACCACGCTGGGGTCTGGACATCTTGTTGCGGCGGTGTCGAGGGCGGTCACGCATGGCCCTCCTCGCCCGGGTCGCGGACGGGGACCGCGGAGCCCTGGGCTCTGGCCTTCGCCTCGAACGCCTGTCGGACCGCCCGCAAGCGGGTCCTCCGACGGCGTGAGGATGGCGATCCGCCCGACTTCGTCGCCAGCTCCGATCCCGAAGCGACGCGGATCGAGGCGCAGCTCCGAGGGGCCGTACCGGCCACGCTCGGGGAGCTCTCCCCACTGGACACCGAGACCCTCCGCCTGGCGATGGGCGATGGGCGGCTGATCAGGAGCTCATCCGCCTACGAGCGCCCGAGCCGACCGAGCTCCCGCTCGCAGAGCGCAGCCACGGCGCCCATCCCGTCTACTCCGGCCGCCCGCTCCACCGCGCTGTTGTAGTTGGTGTTCATGTTGATGTCGTAGGTGTACCGTCGGCCGTCGGCCCCGGTGACGTACTCGATGCCAGCGACGTCGATGTGGTGCCGCTTGCAGAAGCGGAGGTAGTCCGCCACCAGCGGATCGGCGGCGGCGAGGTCCTGCACGTCGAAGCGGCTCGCAGGCTCCTCGCCCACCGGACAGAAGGCCTCTCCGATCTGACAGGAGTCGGCGGGGCAGAGCTCGAAGCCGCCGTCGGTCGCCGAGCGCATCGCGAAGAGGAGGCGCCCGTCCACGATCTCCACCCGGGTGATGCTCCGCGAGGGGGGCTCGATGTACTCCTGGAGCAGCATCACGCTGTCCATCGGCTCCTCCCAGTCCTCCCCCTCCACGAAGCGGTCGAAGGCGGCGAGGTCGCGGAAGAGCTGGACCCCGAGGCCCTTGCCGCCCTGGTTGTGCTTGGTGATGAAGGGCAGGCTCATCTGCCGGGCGGCCTCCCGGAGCCGGCTCCGGCCGATGACCGCGATGGTGCGCGGCGTGAGGATGCCCATCGCGTGCAGGGCGGCGTGCTGGCGCACCTTGCTCACCTCGAGGGCGAAGGAGCCGCTGCCGTTGATCACGCGGGCGCCGCGCTCTTCGAGCACCCCCAGCCACTCGCGGACAAAGTGGATGCCGCCGGCGTGGCCGCGGGTGTGGGCCGAGGGGCTCATCCGGTTGAGCCAGACACCCGGAGGGATGTCGCCTTCGACGTGGAAGTCTCCCTCGCTCACGTCGCGGGCCTCCCAGGGGAGGCCACGGGCCTCCAGGGCGGCGGCGAGCGGGGGGAGCCAGGCGGGGTTCTCGTAGAGGACGTGGATCATCCGGGCCGTCTACTCCAGCCGGCGAGCGGCGCAAGGCCCGCCCCCACCCCGACGACCCCGCCAGCACGCCCCCCCCCCGACCGCCGCCTCAGGGAGCGGCGATGCGCGCGAGGCGGAAGCCGAGGTGGCTGTCGCGATAGGCCGGGCTGATGCGGGTGCGGTAGGCGACCCGCGCGTTCCCCGCGCCGCTGCCCCAGGAGCCGCCGCGATAGACCTTCGCTGACCCGGTCTCTCCGCCGGCCGGATCGTCGAGCGTGCCCGCGTCGCCGCCGAACCAGTCCTGGGTCCACTCCCAGACATTCCCGGTCATGTCGACCAGACCGCAGTCGTTTGGAGCGAGCCCGCCCACCGGGTGGGTCTGCGCGCCGGCCGTGGTGATGGTCCACGCGACGGCGTCGAGCGTGTCGGAGCCCGCAAACCGGGTGTCGGTGCCGCAGCGGGCCGCGGCCTCCCACTCTGCCTCGGTGGGGAGGCGCCAGCCCTCACAGGCGTAGGGGTCCGCCGGGGACAGGCACTCCGTCTCGGCGCCGTCGCCCACGCAGTCATAACAAAGGTCGAGGCCGCTCTCCAAAGACCGGGCGTTGGCGTAGGCCGCCGCCTCGTGCCAGGTGACGCTCTCGACGGGGCAGTCCTCTCCACAGCCCGAGAACACCGATGGCGCGTAGCCCATCACGCGCTCGAACTCCGCCTGGACCACCTCGGTGCGTTCGATGAACCAGCAGTGGGTGAGCGTCACCGAGCGAGGCGGGTCGGCGACAGGGTCACAGTCGGGCTCTTGCGCGGCCGTACAGCCCATCTCGAAGGTCTGGCTGGGGATCAGCTCCGCGCGGTCGTCGAGGGCATCGGGGCAGTCCCCCAAGGTCGAGCCGCCGCTGTCCGAACCGCTGTCCGAACCGCTGCCCGAGCCGCTGTCCGAACCGCTGTCGGCGACCGACGTGGCGGTGTCCACCGGGACCGGCATGCCGGTGTCCACCAGGACGGGCGTGACAGCGTCCTGCGCGTCGGACGCACCACCTCCGCCCTCCTTGCTGGGCGCGGGGGCGCCACAGGCCAACCCCAGGAGGACCGCTGACACGAACGATCGGCGGTGGAGGGGATGGAGCGCTTGGAGGCTCGGCGGTCGCATGGAGAGGTCCTCGGCGGGTTGACCCCGAGCTCCACCCTTGCCGAGCTTTGAGGGTTTGTCCATTTCGCTCATCGCACCGATCGATCAGCGCCGGCCCACCCCCTCCGTGTAGGCCTCGCTGCGAGCGGGGTCGGCGGCGATGTCAAAGAGCGCCTGCTCGTAAGACGCTCGGTCGAGGCCGTGCCGCTCCAGGACCGCCTCCGCGTCGGCGGGGTCCCCGCGGAGCTCCTTCGTCGCCGCGATGACCTCGGCATCGGAGGCGCCACCCCCGCCCCACATCCGAGGGCGAAGAGGCCCCCGACGAGGATGAGCCCCACGAGGGCGAATCGTCCCGCTGAGCGCTTCATCGTCCACCTCCCTTTCCCTGACCCTTGCCCTGTTTCCCACCCGACTTGCCACGGTCCTCCCCCGACTTGCCGTGGTCTTCGCCCGACTTGCCGTGGTCTTCGCCCGACTTGCCATGCTCTTCGCCCGACTTGCCACGGTCCTCCCCCGACTTGCCGTGGTCTTCGCCCGACTTGCCGTGGTCCTCCCCCGACTTGCCGTGCTCTTCGCCCGACTTGCCGTGCTCTTCGCCCGACTTGCCTCGGCCTCCCCCCTTGCCTCGGGCCTCATGCTCGGCGCGAATCGCCTCGGCGAGCTGCCGACCGCGGAGCCCACTGTCGAGCTGGCTTTGGACGAACGCGCCGAAGTTGTCGATGGGGCCGCTCCGCTTGACGCCTTGTTCTGCGGCGGTCAGGGCCTGCTCTGCGTCTCCGGCGCTGAGCTTCGCCTCGCGGAACGCCTTCAACGCGACACGAACCTCCCCCTCCGGCAGGCCGCCCGCGCGCAGCTCCTGCGCGACAAAGGGCAGCTCCGCGGCGCGGCTCAGCTCCGTGTCACCCGGGCCGGCCCAGGCGAGCCCGCAGAGGGAGAGAAGAAAGAGAGAAGTGGCGCGGGTCAAGGGACCTCCAAGGAGCGGGCTAGCCGTACGAGGCCTACGAGGGACGGGCGAGCGAGCCCGTTTCATCGATCGAGCCGCGTGGTTTCGATCACATAAGCACGGCGCGGGTCCCCGCCCCGCCCGTCAGCCGTGGTGCTGATGGTGGATGTCCTCCCCGTGCGCGTGCCCTTCGGGGC
>JBIJDH010000046.1:0-28303 GCA_044344255.1 Myxococcota bacterium | reverse complement strand
CATGCCACTGCCCTTCGGGGCCATGCCACTGCCCTTCGGGGCCATGCCACTGCCCTTCGGGGCCATGCCACTGCCCTTCGGGGCCATGCCACTGCCCTTCGGGGCCATGCCACTGCCCTTCGGGGCCATGCCACTGCCCTTCGGGGCCCAAGGCCCTCCCCGCCCGTCAGCCGTGGTGCTGGTGGT
Source organism: Myxococcota bacterium (assembly GCA_044344255.1). GTDB lineage: Bacteria > Myxococcota_A > UBA796 > UBA796 > UBA2385 > JBIJDH01. The sequence continues at coordinate 28,117 of JBIJDH010000046.1, read as the reverse complement.
GGATGTCCTCCCCGTGCGCGTGGCTGTGCTGCCGGCCCTCGTGCGCGTGGGGGTGGCTGTGGACGGTGCCGGGGGCGAGGCCCTCATGGTGGTGGTCGTCGTGGTGGCCGTCGTCGTGGCGGTGCGGGTGCTCGTGCTCGAGGGCGGGGTGCTCGTGCGCGTGGTCATGGGACTCGGTGAGGTGCAGATAGACCCCGAGGGCCATCAGCGCCCCGCCGAGCGCCGTCGCCGCGCCGCCGAAGGGCTCTCCGAGGAGCAGCGCCACGAGCGCGCCGAGGAAGGGGGCCACCGCGAAGACCGAGCCCGTGCGCGCCGAGCCGAGGACGCGCTGGGCCCGCAGATAGAGCCGCAGGCTGCCGCCGTAGCCGAGGGCCCCACAGGCGAGCAGGCCGAGGGCCGAGGAGGCCGCGGGGAGCGGCTCCTGCAGGCCGAGGGCGACCAGGACGGAGAGGGCCGCGCCGATGGCGCCTTTGCCGGCCACGACCTGCCCGGGATCGAGCTCGGAGAGGGGGCGGGACAGGGTGTTGTCGAGCGCCCAGCCGAGGGTGGCGCCGGCCACGAGGAGCGAGCCCAGCAAGGAGGAGCTGACCGAGCCGGGAGAGAGGCTCACGACCGCTCCGCCCCCGGCGATGACCACCACGGCCGCCATCACCCGCCGGCCGACTGGCTCCCGATAGACCAGGGCCCCGAGCACCACCGTGAAGACGGCCTCCAGGTTGAGCAGCAGCGAGGCGCTGGTCCCGCTCGTCGCCCGCAGTCCGAGGGCCAGCAGCACCGGCGCGATGAAGGCCCCGAAGAGCGCCACGAGGCCGAGGCGAGGCAGGTGGGCGCGGCGGAGGGGGGCCTCGCCGGCGCCCCGCCCCACCAGCAGGGCCAGCCCCGCGGCCCCCGCGTAGAGGAGGCCGGCGGTGGTGAAGGGGCCGAGCCCGAGCCCGAAGCGCTGGATGAGCGGCGTGGTGACGCCGAAGGTCGCCGCGGCGGCGAGGGCGAGGAGGACGCCAGTGGTGATGGGGCTCATTCGGTGGGCTAACCCCGCGTCGCCGGCGGGACGCCCTCCACCAAGACCTTTGGGGCAGGACCCGCGGGGGTAGACTCCCCCCTTGCGCACCGCCTCCCGCCTCGCGACCTCCACCCCCGCCCGCGTCGCCGCCGCGTCCTTCGGGGTGGCCTTCACGGCGCGCTGGCTGACGATCCAGCGGCTCACGCCGATGCCCTCGGGGGACGGCTACGACCGCCTCGCCCACACCGACCGCCTCGTGGTGCACGACTGGCTCCCGGCGTACCAGGCGCTGCTCGACGCCCTCGCGCTCGTCAGCCGCGCCCCCGACTGGCTCCGGGGCGGGAACGCCGCCCTCGGGGCGCTCGCGGCCGCCCTCTTCTCCCTCCTCGTCACGGCCGAGCTCGGGGCCGCCGCGGGGCTCGCCGCGGGGCTCGGGGTGGCGTTGAGCCCCGTGCACGGGCTCACGGCCACCGGGCTCTATCAGGAGCCCCTGTTCGTGCTCCTCGTCTGCGGCGCGCTCGTCACCCTGGCCCACCGTCCCGCCCTCGCGGTGACGCTGATCGCCGCGGCCTCGCTCACCCGCTACGAGGGCTGGCTGCTCGCGGCGATCGGCGGGCTCTATCTGTGGTGGGCCCCCCGACCGGCGCGGCGCGCGCGCGGCGCGGCGCTGGCGCTGATGGCGGCCCCGGCGGCGTGGCTGGCCTGGCGCACCTGGGGCTCGGGGCCGCCCCTCGGGAGCTGGCTCGAGCCCTCGATCGCGCCGGACCGCTGGCTGGAGCAGGCCCACCTCTGGGGCCGGCTCCTGCCCTACTGGGTGGGCTGGCCGACGGTGGCGCTCGCCGCGGTCGGCGCGGGCCTCCTCCTCCGCGACGCCCGAGGGGGCCGACCGCCAGGGGTCGCGACCGGCTGCCTGCTCCTCCTCGGCGCGGCGGACCTCGCCTTCCTGACCATCCTCCGGCCCTTCTCTCCGCCGGACAACAACCGCCAGCTCCACCTGCCGGTGCTCGTGCTGCTGCGGCTCGCCGCCCGGGTCGTGGTCGTGGCCCCCGAGGGTCGATGGAGGTGGGCCGCCGCCGCGCTCGTGGCGGTCGCCCTCTCCGGCCCGCCCCTCCGAGGCTGGTTGGAGTCTGAGCCCGACCCGCTCGTCCGTCGCGCGCACGCCGCCGCGGGGATGCTCCCCCCGATGAGAGAGGGAGCCGCCGTGCTGGTGCTCGATCCCGGCGCCGAGCGATACCCAGGCGGCATCCCCAGCGCCTGCGCCACCGTCCTCGCGTACGCCCGCCTCCCCCGCGACCGCGTCTGGTGTGACGCCGACGTGCCCTCCCTCTCCCCCGGCGAGCTGCGGGGCTGGCTGCTCGCCCGACACGCCACCTCCGTGGTGTGGCCTGACCCCAGCGCCGTGGACCTCCCCCTTCACCAGCAGGTGCAGGAGGCCTGGGACGCGGGGGACCTGGAGCGCGTCGGGAATGCGCCCGCTGGCTCCCTTGAGGGAGCGTGGCCCGCCGAGTCGGCCGCGCCGGTGGTGCTCAGGGTGCGGGAGTGAACGGTGACCGGGCTCGGGGGCTGCCTCAAGGGCGGGTCCAGGCGCCCCGAAAGCGCCAGGGCGCGTCCCGGTGCTCCGGCAGGGCGTAGTCGATGCCCACCCGCGGCCCCGCCCTCACCGTGTCGGGCGGCGGGCCCGGCTCCACGGTGAGGCCGCGGCTGCCATCGAGCGGCGCGCCAGACCAGCGCGTGTCGATACCGAGCGCGGCGCCGAGCTTGCCCGGACCGATGCAGTCGAGGCGGCCACCTCGGCGCTCCCGCACGAGCGCCTCGCCTGCGACCACGACCGCGCCGCGCAGGAGCACGGCCGCCGGTCGCCCCTCCGCCTCGGTCACGAAATTCAGCATCTGGTGCAGGCCGTAGCAGAGGTAGACGTAGGCGTGGCCCGGCGGCCCGAACATCGGCGCGTTTCGCGGCGTCCGCCCTCGGGAGGCGTGCGCCGCGCTGTCTCCGGGCAGGTAGGCCTCGGTCTCCACGATGCGCAGCACCACCGGGCCCATCCCCACCTCACAGCCGAGCAGCCCGCGGGCGACCTCGAGGGTGGGGCGGTCGTAGAAGGCGCTCGGGAGGGGCACGCGCACCGCCGACGGCAAGAGGAGGCTGAGCCTATCCGGAGCCGGCTCTATCCCGCACACCGCCCTACTCCGTCCCCCACACGGCCAGGACCTCGTCGGCGAGCGCCTCCGCGGTCCAGTCCAGGCGCGAGAGGTCCCAGAGGCGGACGCTGTGGTCCCAGCTCCCGGTCACGAGCCGCTCGCTGTCGGCGCTGAAGGTGAGGGCGGCGATGCGCTCGACGTGGCCGGGGAGCACGAGCCGCAGGGCGCCGTCCGAGACCGACCAGACCCGCGCCCGGCCGTCGAGGCCCCCGGCGGCGACGAGGCGGCCGTCCGGGGAGAAGGCGAGGTCGCGGAGGTCGGCCTGGGGGGCGGGCAGGCTGTGGAGGCGCTGACCCGGACCAGGGCCGGCGCGGCGCCAGAGCTCGACCCGGTCGGCATAGGCGAGCCCCCAGAGCGCGGGGGAGGCGGCCGCGGCGAGCGCCCCGGGGTGCAGGCCGACGGCCTCGATCTGCCCCGCCTGTTCCACATGGAACAGCCCGCCGTCTCCGTCGAGGGCCACCGCGCCGGCGCCGTCGGGCTCCAGATCGCTGAAGGACCGCGCCGGCTCGGACCAGACCGGCCCCTCGCCGGCCCCGCTCCAACGGGCGAGGCCGCGGGTGAGGTCGAGGCCGAGCAGCGCGCCGCCGGGGGAGACCACGAGGCGGCGCAGCGGCCGGGCCCCGGACAGGGCGCGCTCCCCCACTGTGGTGAATCGGGCGAGCTCCGCGCCGCCCATGCCGGTCGCGAAGAGGGCCTCACGGTCGGGCGACCAGGCCACGGCCTTGACCACGGCCTCCCCGAGCCGCCGCGGCGCCTCCGCGCGCCCGCTCCGCCGATCGAGGACATGGACCCCGCCGTCGCCGGTCGCCACGGCGAGACGGGCGTCATCGGGGGAGAGGGCGAGGTCGGCGACGCCGCTCGAGAAGCCGAGGCGGTAGGGGCTGCCCTCGCCCGGCACCCGCCAGCGCCAGAGCCGACCGTCGTGCACGAGCAGCGTGCGCCCGTCGGGCAGGAAGCGCAGGCTGAAGGGGCGCTCGGCCGGCAGCTCACCAAGCCAGACCCCGGTCTCGAGGTTCCACAGGCCCACCCCGCCTCGCTCCCCGGTGACCGCGGCGAGGCGGCCGTCAGCCGAGACCTCGAGGGCCTCGATGGCCCCGAGGGCGCTGCGGTAGGTGGCGGCGACCCGAGCCTGGGCGACGTCGACCCGCACGAGCAGGCCGCGGAGCCCGCCCAGGAGCACGGAGGCCCCGTCGGGAGACCAGGCGGCGGCGGAGGCCTGCAGGTCGCCGGTGAGGGGGGTGGGCACGGCGCGGCCGAGGGGCTCGTCGAAGGTGCCGAGCCAGACGGTGCCCTCTCCGCACACGAGGGCGAGCCGATCGCCCGTCGACGCGGGCACGGCGAGCTCGAGCCCGGCCTCGCAGGGGTGGTCGGCGAGGGGCTGGGGGCCCGGCCAGATCGCCCCCGCCCGCCAGACGTGGCGGCGGCCCGAGCGGGGGAGCCAGGCGAGCCGGTCGGCGGGGCGGGGCAGGCTCGGCAGCGCGGCGCCGTCGGAGCGGCGGAGGCGGAGGAGGTCGGGCGTAGCTCCGATCAGGTGGACCTCGTCCACTTCCTCGCGGAGCCAGCCCTGCCAGGCGCCCACCGGCGCCGACCAGCGGCGCTGCCGCTCTGCCACTTCCCAGAGCTCGACGCTCGACTCGAGGCCGCAGAGGAGGAGCGCGCCGTCGGCCGACCAGGAAGACCAGCGGCAGTCCCAGCCGGCGGACCGCTCCAGCCGCTCGGGCCGCGCCGTCACCCCGAAGGCGGCCAGCACGCCGCGGGCGAGGGGGTCGTCCCCCCGGCGGAGGGCGCTGGCGGCGAGGCGCTCGGCGCGGGGGCGGGCGTCCTCGGCGAGGGCCACCACCGCCTGCTCCACCTGGGTGCGGGCGAGCTGCAGCCCCGTCGCCACCTCCGCCGCCTGGGCGCGGTCCCGCTCCCGTCGGCTCTGCTGCCAGCCCACCCCCAAGGCCACGATCACGAGGGCGAGGCCCACAGAGGCGACGAGCAGGGGCACCCGCCAGGCCTGGAGGAGCCGCCCGAGGAGCTCGAGGGGGGTGTAACGATAAGCCAGGACCCGCCGCCCCTCGAACCAGCGGAGCAGCTCGAGCGCCAGGGCGCCGGCGTCGGGGTAGCGGTCGGCCGGGTCGGCGGCGCCGGCCCGCTCCACCACCGCGAGGAGCTCGGGCGGGGCCCCCTGCGGCGCCCCCGGCAGCGGTCTCCCGCCGACGAGCAAGGCCTGGAGCACCTTCCCGAGGCTCCAGACGTCCGCGGTGGGCTCGGGGGCGGCCCCCAGAGCCTGCTCGGGGCTCATGTAGTCGGGGGTGCCCACCACCCCCTCGCGGACGGGCGGCAGCTCGGCGAGGGCGGGGAAGCGCCCCTCCGCCCCCGCGCGGGGGACGGCGAGCCCCCAGTCGATCACCTGGGTCTCCCCGAAGCCGCCGAGGAGGATGTTGGCGGGCTTGAGGTCGCGGTGAACCACCCCGGCCTCGTGGGCGGCGGCCACGGCCTCGGCGGCGGCGAGGAGGTGGCGGGTGAGCCCGAGGCGCGCCTGGAGCGAGGGGGCCTCTCGGATCGCCGCCTGCAAGCTGCGGCCCCGAACGAGGCGCATGGTGTAGAAGGGGCGACCGTCCGGGAGGCGGCCGGCGTCGTGCACGGCGACGATGCCGGGGTGGTCGAGCGCGGCGGTGAGCAGGGCCTCCCGCTCCATGCGGATCACGGCCGAGCCTACGTGCGCGAGCCTCGGGTCGAGCTCCTTGAGCGCCACCTCTCGGCTGAGGCGCCGGTCATGGGCCACCCGGACCCGCCCCATCCCGCCGCGACCGACGAGGTTACCCGGTGTGTAACGTTGACTCTCGCTGCTCCGGCTGGCCGGGTTGCCCTCGGGTGCGGGCCCAGACGCGGGGCCCAGCTCGGCGCCGCTCCAGCCGACCCCGCTCTGCCCCCAGTCGGGCGGCGTGCCGCCTGGCTCCGGCGCGTCGGCGATCGTCGAGCCGCCGCCGAGGGCGGGGTCGGAGGGGAGCGCGGGGTCGGGCGGCGGTCGGGACGTGAGGGGCACCGGCGTCGAATTAGGGGGAGCGGGGCCTCGGCCCCGGGGGTGCGCATGGCGGAGCTTGCTGACGGTGAGGTTCGAGAGGTCAAGGGCTCGGCGGCGGCCCCGTATCAGGTCCGGAACGTGGGCGGGCTCTACTCTTGCTCCTGTCCGGCCTGGAGGAACCAGTCGGTGCCGATCGAGCGGCGCACCTGCAAGCACATCAAGGGCCTCCGTGGCGCCGAGGCCGAAGCCGCGCGGATCGGCGCGCCCGCCGCGCCAGCCGCCGCTCGTCCGGCCGCCCCCGCGGTGGCGGGAGGCGTCGAGCCCGGCCCGACCGAGGGGGTGGTGCGGGCCCCGCCCCTGCTCCTCGCCCACACCTGGACCCCCGACCAAGACCCCGCCGGCTGGTGGATGAGCGAGAAGCTCGACGGGGTGCGGGCCTGGTGGGATGGGCAGGCCTTCGTCTCCCGCCTCGGGAACCGCTACTTCGCCCCCGCCTGGTTCACCGCCGGCCTCCCCGACATGGTGCTCGACGGCGAGCTCTGGGTCGGGCGTAAACAGTTCCAACGGGCCGTGAGCATCGTCCGCCGGCAAGACGCGTCCGATCTCTGGCGGGAGGTGCGCTTCGCCGTCTTCGACGCGCCGCGGGTGGAGCTCCCCTTCGAGCAGCGCCTGGACGCCGTCCGCGAGACCCTGCGCGGCCCCACGCTCCCCTACGCCGCGGCTCACGACCACCGTCGCTGCGAGGGCCTGTCCCACCTCGAGGCCGAGCTCGACCGCCTGTCGGCCGAGGGGGCCGAGGGCTTGATGCTGCGGCGGCCCGGCTCCCGCTACGAGGCCGGGCGGTCCTTCACCCTGCTCAAGGCCAAGCGCTTCTTCGACGCCGAGGCCCGCGTGATCGGCCACCAGGGCGGCGCCGGCAAGCACGAGGGCCGCCTCGGGGCCCTGTTGGTCGAGCTCTCCGACGGGCGGCGCTTCGCCATCGGCACGGGCCTCTCCGACGCCGAACGAAACGCACCTCCCCCCGTGGGCGCGGTGGTCTCCTTCCGCTACCAGGAGCTCTCGGACGGCGGCGTGCCCCGCTTCCCGAGCTTCCTCGGCCTCCGCGCCGAGGTCGGGGGCGACGCGCCGATGCGGGGGCCCGCCCCGGCGGCGCCGGTCCCCGCGCCGGTCCCCGCGACAGTCCCCGCGGCGGCCACCCGGACCGCGGCCCCGCTCGAGTGGCGCTGCCTGGCGCGGGCCGCCACCGGCGAGCGGTGGGCCGTCTCGATGAGCGGGGCCCGCCAGATCATCCGCCAGGGGCAGCACGACCAACCTGAACAGACCGAGTCTCGGGACTTCCCGAACGCGGCCATGTGCGTGACCGACACCCTGGCCCAGGTCGCCCACCGCCTGCGCCAGGGCTTCCGGGACACCTGAGCGGGGGCGCCCCCGGAGAGCGTTGACAGCGGGCAGGGATCAGGCGATAAATGCCGATCGCGAGGGTCCCATGCTCCGTCACCTGCTCTCTGTCCTCCCCCTCCTGGCGCTCGCAGCTTGCACCGGGGGCGGTGGCGACGTCGGCATCGTCAAGTCCCGCATCGACAACGACAGCGACGGCTTCACCGCCGACGTGGACTGCGATGACACACACGCCGACGTCAACCCCGACGCCGCCGAGCACTGCGACGGCGTGGACGAGGACTGCGACGACGTGGTGGACAACGAGGCCATCGACGCCATCACCGTCTACACCGACCTCGACGGCGACACCTACGGAGACCCCGCCACCGAGGCCACCGCCTGCGAGGCGGGTGACCACGAGGTCACCACGGCGGGCGACTGCGACGACGCTGACCTCACCGCCTTTCCCGGCGCCGCCGAGCTCTGCGACGGCGTAGACAACGACTGCGACGGCACCATCGACGACGGCGCCAGCGACCCCACCCTCTGGTACATGGACGCCGACGAGGACGGCTACGGAGACCCCGCGGTCTCCGTCGAGGCCTGTGACGCCCCCGAGGGCTACGTCGCCCTGGGCGACGACTGCGACGACACCAACGCCGCCATCCACCCCGACGCCGTCGAGGACGACTGCGCCGACGCCACCGACTACAACTGCGACGGCTCGGTGGGCTTCGCCGACGCGGACGGCGACGGCTCTCCCGCCTGCGAGGACTGCGACGACGCCGACGAGGCCCGCGCCCCCACCCTCACCGAGGTCTGCGACGAGGCGGACACCGACGAGGACTGCTCCGGGGCGGCCGACGACGACGACGCGGGCACCGACAGCGCCTCGATGAGCGCCTGGTACCGCGACGTCGACGCCGATGGCTACGCCACCGGCACGGGCGCCGCCCTGGTGCAGTGTGAGCAGCCCACCGGCTACACCGACCTCACCGGCGACTGCGACGACTACGACAGCGGCCGCAGCCCGGGCGAGACGGAGGTCTGCGACGCCACCAACACCGACGAAGACTGTGACAGCCTCGCCGACGACGCCGACGTCAGCGTCGACGCCGCCACCTGGGTCACCTACTACCGCGACAGCGACGCCGACACCTACGGCGACAGCAGTCGCACCATCGCCCAGTGTGACGCGCCGGCGAACTATGTCGCCAACAGCACCGACTGCGACGACACCGACGCCGACCGCAACCCCGGCGAGACCGAGGTCTGCGACGCCGCCGACAAGGACGAGGACTGCGACGGCCTCTCCGACGACAGCGACACCTCGGCCAGCGGCACGAGCACCTGGTACGCCGACGCCGACGGCGACACCTACGGCCTCTCGACCACCGTGAAGGTCGCCTGTGAGAAGCCCACGGGCTACGTCTCCAATTCTTCCGACTGCGACGACACGAGCGCCAGCGTCAGCCCGGCGGGCACCGAGCTCTGTGACGCCTCGAACAAGGACGAGGACTGTGACGGCCTCGCCGATGACCTCGACAGCGCCGCCAGCGGCAAGTCGACCTGGTACAAAGACACTGACGGCGACACCTACGGCCTCTCGACCAGCACCACCTCGGCCTGTGACCAGCCCTCGGCCTACGCCTCCCGGTCCGGTGACTGCGACGACGCCAACACCGCCGTGAGCCCGGCCGCCACCGAGCTCTGCGACAGCGCCAACAAGGACGAGGACTGCGACAGCCTCGCCGACGACCTCGACAGCTCCGCCACCGGCAAGACCACCTGGTACCGCGACGCCGACAGCGACACCTACGGCACCAGCGCCACCTCCAGCGCCGCCTGTGACCAGCCCTCGGGCTATGTCTCGAACGCCAGCGACTGTAACGACGGCAGCTCGAGCGTGAGCCCGGTGGGCTCCGAGATCTGCGACAGCGCCGACGCCGACGAGGACTGTGACGGCCTCGCTGACGACGCCGACAGCTCGGTCTCCGGCAAGAGCACCTGGTATATCGACGGGGACAGCGATGGGTACGGTCTGTCCACCACCACCACCGCTGCCTGCAACCAGCCCTCCGGCTACGCCGCCGTCTCCGGCGACTGTAACGACGGCTCCTCGGCCCAGAGCCCGGCCAAGACGGAGCTCTGCGACAGCGCGAACCTCGATGAGGACTGCGACTATCTCGCTGACGACGCCGACAGCTCCGCCACCGGGAAGACCACCTGGTACAAGGACACCGACGGGGACAGCTACGGCGCCACCGGCACCACGTCGAGCGCCTGTGACCAGCCCTCCACCTACGTCGCCACGGGCGGCGACTGCGACGAGACCTCCACCGCCATCAACCCGGCGGCCACCGAGCTCTGTGACAGCGCCAACAAGGACGAGGACTGCGACGGCCTCGCCGATGACCTCGACAGCTCCGCCAGCGGCAAGAGCACCTGGTACAAGGACGCCGACGGCGACACCTACGGGGCGGCCGCCACCACCAGCTCGGCCTGCGACCAGCCCTCGACCTACGTGAGCCGCGCCGCCGACTGCGACGACACGGCCTACACGATCAACCCGGCGGGCACCGAGGTCTGTGACGCCGCCGACAAGGACGAAGACTGCGACGGCCTCGCCGACGACGCCGACAGCCCCGTGTCGGGCGGATACACCTTCTACCTCGACGCCGACAGCGACGGATACGGCGTCACCAGCAGCACCGCCACCCGCTGCTCGGCGGGGGTGGGCTACAGCTCCCTGTCGGGGGACTGCGACGACACGAGCACGAGCGTCAACCCGGGCGGCGCCGAGAGCTGCTCCACCACCGCCGACGATGACTGCGACGGCGACACGAATGACCTCGGCGCCTCCGCCTGCACGAGCTTCTACAAGGACACCGACCACGACACCTACGGGGCCGGCACGGCGGCCTGCTACTGTGAGGCCACCTCCACCTACTCGGTGAGCAGCAGCAGCGACTGCGACGACGCCGTCTCCACGGCCTATCCGGGCGCCACCGAGGTCTGCGGAGACGGCATCGACCAGGACTGCAGCGGCGCCGACACGACCTGTCCGACCGTCTCCTCGTTATACACCCCGAGCGGGGACTACAACCTCGACTGGATCTCCACCCGGATCGAAGGGGCCTCCTCCTCCTATTATCTGGGGCAGCGCCCGAGCGTTCCCGCTGACTTCAACGGCGACGGGGTGGATGACCTCCTGATCCTGCAGATCGGCGCCACCGGGGGGAGCGCCGCCCTCCTGACCGGGCCCTTCGATGGATCTACCACCGCCAGCTCCGGTGGGTCCACCCTCTACGTCTCCGCCTCCACCTCTGCGGACGGGCTCACGACGGTCAATCGGATCGGCGACCAGGACGGGGATGGGTACGAGGACTTTGCGGTCGGCAACCCGGGCTATGAGTCCAGCTCCTCCTATGTCAACGCGGGCGCCGTCTACATCTTCTCCGGAAGGCTCACTGGAGCGACGACGGCCAGCTCCACCTATCCGATGTTCACCGGGGAGTCGGTGGCCAGCGGAAACCTCGGCCAAGGGGTGGCCCCAGCCGGTGACACCAACGACGATGGTTATGACGACTTCTTCGTCTCGGCCACCGGGGCCGGCTCCTCCACCCACGGCAAGATCTACCTCCTGGAGGGCCCCTTCGCGGTGGGGAGCCGCGCGGTCTCCACCTATGCCTCCACCACCTGGACCGGCGAGTCGAGCGCCAGCTACGCGGGGATCGTGGTGGTCGGAGATGTCGACCTCAACAATGACGGCGACGAGGACATGCTCTTCTCGGCGCCGAGCTACAGCAGCAGCACGGGCCGGGTCTACATCTATGAGGGGCCCTTCGCGAGCGGGGCCATCACGGCGGGGTCCACGACGGCGACCGCGGTGATCACCGGCAAGACCACCTCCGACTACTTCGGCCACTCCAGCGGTCTCGCCGTGATCCCGGACATGAACGGTGATGGTTACGACGAGATCGCGGTGGGAGCCTATGCCAATGATGACGCCGCCACCAACGCGGGGAAGGTCTATGTCTTCTTCGGGCCGCTGAGCGGCACCGTGAGCCTCGCGGACGCCGACATCACGGTGTCGGGGGTCGCCTCCAGCGACTACTGTGGTTTCTCCGTGGGGGGTGTCGAGGATATGGATGGTGATGGAGGCGGAGAGCTGCTCGTCGGCTGTTATGCCTATGACTATGCGGGGACGTCCGCGTCCGGGGCCGGGCTCCTCTTCTACAGCGGGGCTGTGGGCGCCCTCGATGCGCTGGACGCCGACGCGGTCTTTTACGGCGGATCAAGCACCGACTATGGCGGCTACACGGTCGGCCCCGCGGGCGACTTTGACGACGACGGCGTGCCCGACCTCTATGTCGGGGCCTACGTAGATGAGTATGTGCAGACGAGCAACAGTGGGCTCGTCTACCTCGTCCCGGGCAACCTCAACGACGGGCTCGTCAACGCCGCGAGCTCCGTCACCACCTATACGACCAACACGGGCTATCGGGTGAGCACCGCCGGGGACTTCAACAACGATGGCTACGACGACGTCTGGGCCAGCAGCGCCACCTCGCTCGGCTACGCGACCCTCGTGCTCGGCCCCCTCGGCGCCACGGAAGGAGGTGACGCCACCCTCTCGGGAGACGCCGCCTCGGATGGCTTCGGCTACGCCATTGACGGCGGCGCCCGCTTCAACACGGACGCTTACGCAGACTCTGTGGTCGGCGCCTACCTGAACGACCAGACGGCGACCAGCGCGGGCGAGGTCTACATCATCACCGGCCGCTCGACCCCCATCTCCTATGCGGCCAGCACCTCGGCCTTCGCCCAGTACCAGGGAACGGCGGCGTCGGACTATTTCGGGTACGCCGTATCGGTGGTGGACGACTGGGACGGCGACGGCATCGACGACTTCATCGGCGGCGCCTACGGCTACAGCAGCAGCACCGGGCGGGCCTGGCTGGTCTGTGGGCCCTACACCGGGCAGGCGGGGCTCATCACCACCTATGCCGACAGCACCTTTACGAGCTCCTCCTCGGGCGTTATTTTCGCCTACTCGGTGGACGGTGACGGCGACATCGACGGCGATGGGTATGCCGATGTCATCATCGGGTCTATCGGCTGGGACAGCCCCTCCTCCAATGCGGGGGCCGCCTTCGTCTACTTTGGAGGGGCAAACGGCACGTTCACAACAACCGGGGCCGACGCTGTCCTTGAAGGCGTGACGACCGGGGACCAGGCGGGCTACTCTGTCGCGATCGTCGGCGACTACGACAAGGATGGTAAGGACGACCTCGTGGTGGGTGCCCCCTCCGCCGACCCTGTCGGGACGGGCTCGGGATCGGCCTATCTCTTCCTCGGCTCTGTCTCGGGCACGATCTCCCTCAGCTCTGCCGACGGCATCCTCAATGGGACCGAGACCGGAGAGGGCGTCGGCATGTTTGTGGATGGGGCCGGAGACTTGAACGGAGACACCTACGCCGACTTCGCCGTGGGCTCCATCTACAGCGACCGCGAGTTCACCGACGCCGGGACCGTGCGGGTGCTCTACGGGCCCGACACCACCTTCGAGACCGGCTTCACCTGGCACGGCCCCTCGTCGGGGGCCTATGCCGGAGCGGTGGGCGGCGCCGGAGACACGAACAACGACGGCTATGACGACCTGCTCATCGGCGGGTACGGCGCCGCCAAGGCCTGGCTGCTGCTCGGAGAGTGAGGCCGAGGCTCCGGGGGAGACCGCTCAGCGCCGCTCGCGGGGCGCGGTCCGCCGAGCGGTCAGAGGGGCTCGCACCGGGCGGTCAGAGGGGCTCGCACATGGCGTAATAGCTGTAGTCCTGGCCCCAGGCCCAGCAGTCGCCCGCCTCGTCAAAGAGGGCATAGGTGATGTAGATCTCATTCGTCTGTCGAAACAGCGTGGTGTAGCCCTCTTCGACGGCGCTGGCGCCATCCTCCACGCTGTAGAGCACGCCGCCCGTCGGTTCGAGGGGGTGACAGTACTCGAAGCCACCGTCGTCGTAACCGTCAATACAGTCCTCTCCGAACCACCCATCGAAGCCCATGCCCGTCTCGGCCATCCCGAAGGTCCAGGGGCCACCGCCGCCGATGTCGATCTCCACCCGATCGGTGTACCAGCGGAGGTCGACGTCGGGGCCGACCGGATCGGCGTCAGCGTCGGCGTCGCTGTCGGCGTCGCTGTCGGCGTCCCCGTCAGCGTCGGCGTCCCCATCGGCGTCAGCGTCGGCGTCCCCATCGGCGTCGGCGTCGGCGTCGGCGTCCCCCTCTTCACCACCCGGGAGCCCCGAGTCACCCCCGGCGGCGGTGTCGGCGGCGAACTTGCTGCCGCAGGCTGCGAGCACAGCGCCGAGACACCCGGCGGCGAACAGCCAGCTCAGCGAGCGGAGGTGGGGAGGGGACATCGGGGCAGCTCCAGGTGGCGCCGGCCGACACCAGCCGGGCTAAGCGGGGGAGGCAGAACGTAGCCCCGCACGCCTGGAAGCGCACATGTGGTGTCTGGTGCCCCCCCGCTCGACCGCGCCCCGCCTCGCAGGCATCGGCCTCCTCTCGCTCACCCTCGGCTGCCGGGACAAGGGCGATGCCCCCGAGCCCGCCGCGCAGGCCCCCTCGGCCTGTGACCTGGCCGCGCTCGAGGACGCGTACGGCGGGGCCGGCCTGTCGGCGGAGGTCGAGGTGCGCCTGGACGGCAACGCGGTGCCGCACATCTCCGCCGAGACCGACGAGGACGCCTTCTTCGCCAGCGGCTACCTGATGGCGCGGGAGCGGCTCTACCCGCTCGAGCTCATGCGCCGGCGGGTGCAGGGCCGCCGCGCCGAGCTGCTCGGCGCCGACTACACCCGGTCTGACCTCCAGGCCCGCGCCTTCGGCTTCACCCGGCTCGGCTGTGAGAGCCTCGCGGCGATGGCCGAGCGCCGCCCGGAGGACCTCCGGCTCGCCCTCGCCTGGCTCGCCGGCGTGAACCGGCGCATCACCGAGGTGCAGGGGGACCCCTCCCTGCTCCCCCCCGAGCTCGCCGCCCTCGGCGTGACGCCCGAGGCGATGGCCCCCGAGGAGTTCGTGGCGATCGGCAACGCCATCCTCTACGGCTTCTCCTCCTCGCTGGAATTCGACCTGCTCTACACGGTGGTGGCCCGCGCCGTGCCCCACGCCACCGAGCTCCCCATCCTGCAGCCGGGGGTGGACCGCTTCATCCTCGGCGCGGCGCCGCCCGCCGGCCCCCCCGCGGCCGAGGCCCCGCCCTCCCTGTCGGTGAGCGCCGAGGACATGGCCCACTTCGAGGCGGGCCTCCAGTCCCTGCGCCGCTGGTCGATGGGGCCGGGGTCCAACTCCTGGGCCGTGTCCGGGGCCCGCACCGACAACGGGCTCCCGCTCGTCGCCAACGACACCCACTCCTCGCTCGGCGACCCGAACACGATGTGGATGTCCCACCTCCAGTCGCCGGGCTTTGACGTCGCCGGCTTCTCCTTCGTGGGGGTGCCCGGCGTCCACCTCGGCCACAACGCGCACCTCTCCTGGACGGCCACCACCCACTGGGCCGACGCCGTCGACCTCTGGCTGGTCGGCACCACCGAGGACAGCGTGCTCGCCTGGGGAGAGACCCTGCCGCTCGACACGGTGACCGAGTCGATCACGGTGCGCGACGCCGACGGCAGCAGCCACACCGAAGACTACGTGGTCCAGTCCCTCGCCGACGGCAGCGGGGTGCTGCTCACCGACGACATCCTCGGCGTCCCCACCGCGCTGCTCGGCGAGGGCGCCGTGCTCGGCCAGTGGACCGGCATGCGGGCGAATGACGACCTCAGCCTCTTCCTCGACTTTGACCGCGCCCAGTCCCTCGCCGACTTTAACGCCGCGGTGGACCAGCAGGACGCCGGGATGATGAATTGGATCGGGGCCACCGCCGAGGGCCTGTCCTATCGCACCCACGGCCGCCTCCCTGTGCGTGACCCCGCCACGAAGCCGAACCAGGTGCTCGACGGGGCCGACCCCGCCACCGCCTGGACCACCTTCATGGCCGACGGCGACTTCCCCTCCCTCGAGGGCCGCGACCTGCTCGTCACCGCCAACAACGACCCCTGGGGCCACACGGCCGACAACGACCCCACGAATGACGCCTTCTATTACGGGAGCTTCTACGACCCGGGCTGGCGGGCCGACCGCATCACGACGGTGCTCGAGGCCGCCACCGCGCCTTTGACCGTGGCCGACATGCAGGCCCTCCAGCGGGACACCCACAGCGGGGTCGCCGAGCGCTTCATTCCCCTGCTCACCGACACCCTCTCGCGCATCGACACCGACGAGGCCTTGGCCGAGTTCCGCGGGCGGGGAGACCTCCCCCTCGCCGCCGCGCGGCTCGCGGACTGGGATCTCCAGATGGTCCGGGGCTCCGAGGAGGCCGCCCTCTTCCAGTTCTGGCTCTCCTACCTCACGCGGCGCACCATCGGCGACGAGGTCAACCTCGTCTATGACTCGATCGAGCAGGGCAAGCCGCCCTACCTCGCCAAGGTCACCCTGCTCTGTCACGAGCAGGAGAGTGAGGTCGCCCTCGACCAGGGCGGGGACTGGCTGCGCCTCGCCGCCCTTTCGGATGCCCTCGAGAAGGTGGCCGCCCTCGAGGCCGCGAGCGGGGCGCCCGTCACCTGGGGCACCGTCCACCGCTCCCGCTTCACCGCGCCCGACGGCTCGACCTTCGAGGTGCCCACCGACGGCGGCAATGACACGGTGAATTCCGCCGAGTGCCCGATGTGGGAGGACGCCGAGATCCCCGACGCCTGCGTCTCGCACCAGGGCCCCATCCTCCGTCAGGTCACGCGCTTCACCGAGGCCGGGCGGCCCGAGATGGTCTATGACGCCCCCCTGTCGAATGACGGCGACCTCGAGCGCTGGGTGGAGGGGGAATTCGTCAGCCTGCCCTTCGACGCCGCCGAGGTCGAGGCCGCCACCCTCTCCATCGAGGTCTTGACCCCATGAAGCCTCCCTTTGTCATTCACGCCGACGAGGTCTCGGAGGAGGTGGGCCGGTACCCCGCCCCCTTTGACGCCGAGGCCCTCTCCGCCGGCCGCGACCTCGGCCGCGCCGCCGGGAGCGAGCGCCTCGGCGTCTGGCGGGAGCGCCTGCCCCCCGGGCGCCGCACCAGCCGCGCCCACGCCCACAGCCGCGAGGAGGAGGCCGTCTACGTGCTCTCGGGGGCCCCTGTCCTCCGCTGGGCGCCGCTCGGCGGGGAATTCACCGAGACCCCGCTGCGGGCGGGCTCCTTCGTGTCCTTCCCCGCGGGGACTGGCCTCGCCCACACCGTGGTCAACCCGGGCCCCGACGAGGCAGAGCTCCTCGTCATGGGCGAGCGAGACCCCGCCGACCGGGGGCTCTATCCAGAGGACCCCGACCTCGAGGAGTGGCGCGCGGCGCGGCGGCCCCACCGTCAATGGGGAGACTGGCAGCCCGCCCTCCCCTGGCCCCACGCCCTGCGCACCGCCCGCCTGCGCCTCCGCCTCTGGCGCCCCGAGGAGGCCCCCGCCTTCCTCGCCCTCGTGCGGGAGGGCCAGGCCCGCCTCGCCGCCTGGATGCCCTGGGCCGCCGACCTCGAGGGTGAGGCCGCCTATTCTCGCCGCTTCGCCGAGTGGGCGGCCGCCAGCGCCCGACAGGAGGAGGCCATCTTCGGCCTCTTCCTCCCCGACGGCACCCCCATCGGCGGCTGCGGCCTCCACCCGCGGATCGGCGCCCAGGCCCTGGAGATCGGCTACTGGATCTCCCAGGCCCATGAGGGCAAGGGTTACATCACCGAGGCGGTGGCCGCGCTCTGTCGGGTGGGCCTCGGCCCAATGGGCCAGGACCGGCTGGAGATCCGCTGCGACCCCGACAACCACCGCTCCGCCGCCGTGCCCGCCCGCCTCGGCTTCACCCTCGAGGCCACCCTCCCGCGCCGCCTGCCCGACGGACAGGGCGGCCTGCGGCCCTGCATGGTCTGGGCGCTCTATCGGGATCAGCTCGCCGCCTCCGCGGCCGCGGCCTATTCGGTCACAGCGACAGACCGCCTGGGGCGGGCGCTGCCGATCCAGGGCTGAGGCCGCCGCTCGGGGCGACGCAGCGCTGCCAGGCCCGGCTGAGGTCCTCGAGGGCGCGGCGCGCCTTGCCGCCCGGGATGCCGGCGAAGGGCGCGCCATAGAAGCTAAAGGCGCAGGCGAGGGTGTTGGTGCGGTGCCGCCGCCAGTCCATCATCAGGGAGAGGATCCGATCCTGCTCCTCACAGCCGATCACCCGCAGGGCCTGATCGAGCACCGCGAGGCCCGCGAAGCCGTCCTTGGAGTGGACCTCGAAGCAGTCGGCGAGGGCCCCACCTCCCTCCAGGCAGAAGGTGGCCCCGCCACGGCGGACGAGGCGCTCGCGGCGCGGCGCGGCGGGGCGGCCCGGGGCCGCGACGGCCGGCGGGGAGAGCGAAGGCAGGGCGCCGTCCATCAGGCGAGAGAGGGGCACCGTGCGATAGCCCACCGCCACGGGCTCGAGGGACTCCATGGCGCAGGCGGCCGCGTACTCGGCCTCCGCGGCGCCGAAGCCCACGAAGCGGCCTGCGCTGTCCACCCGACCGCAGGTCTGCTCGGAGATCTGGGCGACCAGGACCTCCTGGACGACATAGGCGCCGGCCAGGGTCTCCGGCCGCTGTCGGCGGAGGCGCCCGAGGCAGTCCTCGCTCAGCTCGAGGTCAATCGTCGACAGGCTCTGCTGGGTGGGCGTCGCGAAGCGGACCTTCTTGACGAAGCTGCCGCTCGCCTCTCCGCTCCCGAGGCCCGCCCGCACCGAGACGCCGGCCTGCAGCGAGGTGACGAGCTCCGTCGAGGTGTAGGTGCTGATCGTGGGCGTCGCCGCGAAGCAGCCGGTGGCCAGCGGGCGGTGGCCGGTGGCGGTCACCTCGTAGATCGAGCCGGCCCGAAAGACCCCGGAGAGCTCGGGGGTGGGCTCCCACTGCGCCTGGGCGAGGAGAGCGGCGAGGACAGGGATGTCGGCGGCGCGGGTGGTGAGGCCGACGGGGTCGTCGAGGCCGCGGCTCCGGGCGGGCCGCGCGGCGGCGGTGAGCGAGAGAGAGAGCGAGAGGCCGAGGGCGCAGACCCCGAGCCAGCGCGCGGCCCTCATGGCTCGCCTCCGCCGCGCGCGGAGCGGGGCTCCGGCCGGGGGACGGAGAGGGTGCTGTCCTCGCAGAGCCACCAGCGGCCGGCCTGCTCCCGCAGGGTGACGAGCGCGAAGCCGCCCACGACGGCCCCGCCCGCCTGCGCCACCTCCCAGCAGAGCGTCGCGCGGAGCTCGGCGACCCCCGCAGCGGGCGCGGGCTCGACCTGGACCACGCGGAGGGAGAGGGAGCCCATGGCGGCGGCGTCTGGATAGGCCGCGCGCATCGAGGCCCGCAGCGCGTCGCGGCCGCGGACGGTGCCGCGGATCGAGCGATAGACGATGTCCTCGGCGCAGCGATCGAGGTAACCCTCGAGGTCAGCCCGATTCCACGCGTCTCGCTGGGCGAAGAGGAGAGACAGGGCTGGGGCGAGGTACTCGGCCTCCGTGAGCGGCGGCAGGGCGGGGAGGGCGGACATGGGGGCAGTATCGCCCAGGTGGGGGGGCCCGGCAAGCGCGCGCCCGCGCCCGCCCTGTGGGTTAGCCGCCCGGCGCCGCCCGACCCGGACCCTTGATGCCTCGACCCCGCCTCGCCGCCTTGCTCACCGGGCTGCTCCTCTCCGGGGTGGCGAGCATCCTCAACCAGGTGGTCTGGCAGCGGGCGCTCAAGCTCTACCTCGGGGGCAGCGAGTCCCTCTCGGCGATGACCGTGGTGGTGGTCTTCCTCGGCGGCCTCGGGCTCGGCTCGGCCCTCGCCGGTCGCTGGAGCACGGGCCTCCGGCGGCCGCTCCTCGCCCTCGCGGCGGTGGAGTGCGCGCTCGCCCTCTTGAACCTCGGCGTGGCGGGCCTCCTCGGCCAGGACCTCCGCGAGAGCGTGTACGGGGCCTGGCGGCTCGCCCTGTCGGTGGGGCTGCCGCTGCGGCTCGTCTACGGGCTGGGCGCCGCCCTCATCCTGCTCCCGCCCACCCTCTTGATGGGGGCCACGGTGCCGCTCGCCGCCGCAGGCTGCCAGCGTCAGCTCGGCGCGCACACGGGGGCGCTGGTCTCGGCGCTGCTCGTCCTGAACACCGTGGGGGCCGCGCTCGGGGCCTGGCTGTCGACGGCGGTGCTCCTCCCGCACTGGGGCCAGCGGGCGGCCCTGCTCGTGGCGGTGGCCGGGAACCTCGGTGCGGCGCTGCTCGCCGGCCTGTCCGACCCTGGCTCCCCCGCGACTGCCCTTGAGGCGCGGCCTGCCCAGGGCCGCCGACCGCTGCGCCGCGAGGAGGCGCTGGGCGCGGCGCTGGGGCTCCTCTCCCTGTCCTATGAGATGCTGCTCCTGCGGGCCCTCACCCTCTGCTTCGAGCCGCTGCCCGTCACCTTCGCGGTCGCCCTCTCCGCCTACCTCGGCACCTGGACGGTCGGGGTGGCCCTGTCGGGGCGGCTCCGGGTGCCTGTGCCCCCAGTCGCGGCCTTGACTGGCCTGTCGGTCGCCCTCCTGCCGGGTGCCTTCCTGTTCATCCGCGACAGCGGCGGCTACGGGCTCACCCCTGTGGCGCTGCTCTTCTCGCTGCCCTGCCTCGGCTTCGGCGCGCTCTATGGGGGCCTCGCCCGCAGCCTGTCGGAGGACTGGGGGAGAGACCTCGGCCGATACGGCGCGGCCAACACGCTCGGCTCCTGCCTCGGCGTGCTCGGCTTCACGCTGGTCGGCTTCGAGGCGCCGCTGGCCTCCGGGGCGGTGGCGTTGGCCGTGGGGGTGCTCGCGGTGGCGGCGGGGGCCTGGCGCCCGCGGCTGGCCCTGCCCGGCGCGCTCCTGTCGGTCGCCGTGCTCGGCCACGGGCTCACCATCGACCACACCGAGCACGCCGGCGAGCTCGCCTGGTGGGGCCGCGACGGGGTGGTGGAGCTCGGGGAGGACGGGCAGGTCTACCTCGACGGCCTCTGGCACACCCGCCTGTCGGACGGCGCCGACCACATCGGCGAGCCTTATGCCTGGCTGATGGCGGCCGGCGCGGTCCTCGGCCGGGGAGAGGCCCCGCTCCGGCGGGCCCTCGTGGTGGGGGGCGGCGTCGGGATCTCGAGCGTCACGCTGGCCGGCGTCGAGGGGCTGCAGGTCGACACCTATGAGATCAACCACACGCTCCAGCGCCTTCACGCCGCCCGCCCGGCCGGCACCCTCCGCTCGCTCACCGACCCCGCCATCGCCTGGATGTGGATGGACGCCCGGGCCGGCCTCGCCCTGAATGAGCAGCGATATGACCTCATCCTGTCGGCCCCCCTCCACCTGCGGGCCGCAGGCTCGAGCCTGCTCCTGTCGCTTGAGTACCTCGACCTCATCGAGGCCCGCCTCGAGCCCGGGGGCGTCGTGGTGGTCTATGCCAACGAGGGCATCGCCGCCCAGGCCCTGCTCGTGCAGCGCACCCTCGCCGAGCGCTTCGATTATCGAGTGACCTGGAATGACGGGATGGTCACCGTCGCCTCCGACCGCCCGCTCACGCTGACGCCCGAGGGACTCGCCGCCCGAATGGCCAAGGGCGACCGCTTCGCCGCCGAGCTCCGCACCTTCGACGCCGCCCTCCAGGAGGAGGGTTCGACGGAGGGCCTCTGGGGCCTCTATGAGGGCGACGCGCGCACGCGGGTGGTGGCCGACCGGCCGATCACCGACGACCACCCCCTGCTCGAGTACCCCGAGCGGGCGGTCGAGGTGGTGCGCCCCGTGCGGTGGGCCGAGGTCCAGCGCGGCGAGGCGGACTGAGCGACCGAGGGCTCAGGCGGCCCCGGCCGGGGCGGCGTTCATGTCGGAGACCTTCTTCTCGGCCATCTTGCGGTCGATCGCGGCGTCCTGGAGGGCGCCGTCTTTGCCGCGGAGGGCGAGCTTGGCGGCCGCGAGCTCCTTGTGGAGAGTCTCGGCGATCTTCTTCTTCTCCGCCATCAGGGCCTCGGCGGCCTTCCGCGCCTCGGCGGCCTTGTCCGCGGCCGCCTGGTACTTCGCCACGTCGGCCTGGTCGCCGGAGCGGGCCTTCGACTGGGCGAGGCCGAGGTCGCTCTGGGCGTTGAGCTCGGCCTGTCGGGCCCCGTACATGGCGGCCTTCGACTTGGTGAGCTCGGTGTCGGCGGCCGCCACGGCCTTCTGCTTCTCGTCGCGGGCGTGGATCAGCTTCTCCTGGCCCTCCTTGGCGGCGAGCTCGAGCTCCTTCTTCTCGGTGAGGATGGAGTCGGCCTCGCGCTTGTCGTGGGCCGTGGTGGCCCGCTCGTGGGCGGTGGGCGCCACCGCGGCGGCCGCCTTCGCCTCGTGCTCGTCTTCCTTCTCGGCCGACTTGCCCTTCTGGGTGGCCTCCTCGGCGGCCTTCCGCTTGTCCTGCTGGCCGGCCCCCTCGGCCTCCTTGCCCTTGGCCACCGCCGCCTTCTCCGGCGAAGCGACCTCCGCCGCCTTCGCGGCCTTGTCGTCGATGGCCTCCTTGCCCGACTTCACCGCCTCGGACTCCTTACCGTCCTTCCCGACGGGCGCCTTCTCGCCCGCGGCGAGGGCGGCGGGGTCCTTCTCGACACCCTTGGCGGGGGCGACCTGGGCGACGGCCTGGGCCTGATCGGCGGTGGTCGACTTCTCGGTGGAGCTCTTGAGGAAGGCGGCCATCGGCGAGGCGGCGATCGCGGCAGAGAAGGTGGAGTGGGCCGCCGACTTGACGGCCTCGGGGGCCGTCTTGGCGAGGGAGTCGACCATCGCCTTGTTGCCGTAGAGGGCGAGGTCTTCCTGGCTCGAGCCTTCGACCTCCCGCTCGGCCTTCTGCGCCACGGCGGCGCTGTTGCCGCGCTGGAGCTCCTGCTCTTCGGGCTTCCCGTTGCCCCCGCGGCTGCCCCCCGGCTTCGGCGGCCCGCCCTTACGCTGCTTGTGGCCTTTGCTCGCGAAATCCATGGTCGCCTCGGGGTGGGGGTCAGGCGGATCGAACAGGGCGCGGGGCGCGCAGGGGGCTCTCACCAGGCGATCGTGGACCCGGATCGGTCGCCCTCCCTCCTCCCCTATTGTGGCAGAGCGGCGAGGGAAAGCACTAGGCTCGCCCTACTTCACGCGCTTGAGCGCCTCTTTGGCCTCGGGGTGGTCCTTCTTCACCTTGAGCACGTGCTCGAGCTCCCGCCGCGCGTTGAGCTTGAGATCGAGCTCGATGTAGAGCAGGCCGAGGGCGAAGCGGACGTCGGCGTTGTCCGGCTCGAAGCGGGAGGCCTTCCGCAGCATGTCCAGGCTCGCGCGCTTGTCTTCGCCCTCCTCGAGCTTCCGCGCCAGGATCACAGCGCGGTAGTAGGCCTTCCCCGACTCGGTGCCGTAGTCGATGGCCTTGCGGTACATCGCCAGCGCCTCACGAAGGTTGGCGAAGCCCTCCGCAGACTCCGCCTGGGCCACGAAGTGGGAGGCCTGGGTCTTTCGCGCCGCGCGCTGCACCTTCTCGTGGAGCGCCTGGAACTCCGTGTTCTTGGGGTCAAAGCTGATGGCGAGCGCGACGGCGCTCGAGGCCTTCACGATGTTGCCCGCCTCGAACTCCTGCTTGCCCTGCTCGAAGTGCGCGCGGGCCTTTCGGAGCTGCGCCGCGACCTGCTCCCGCATGGCGACCATCGCCGGGGACTCGGGGCGGGCCATCGTGGGCCGGCTGGAGCGGGGCGCCTCGGCGACCGGGGCGCGGGGCGGGAGGCCCCGGCCGCGCAGCGTCGCCTCGTGCCCGGGCAGGGAGGGCTCATTGGGCAGGATGTGCACGCCCGGGAGCGAGCGTTCGCCCCGCATGGAGGCACCGCCGCTGAGCGAGGCCCCACCGCTGAGCGAGGGCCCTCCGGTGAGCGAGGCCCCGCCGCTGAGCCCGCCCGGGAAGGAGGCGGCGCTGGGGAAGCCGCTGGGGGCGCCGCTTCGACCGGCGGAGGCGGCCATGGGCGCAGGGGGCCGAGACCGGAGCTCGGCGTCATAGATCGCGCGCCGACTGTCGTCGGAGAGCACCCGGTAGGCCTCGGTGACGGCGACAAAGGCAGACTCCAGCTTGTCTCCGTACTCGCCGATCTCCCGCCGAAAGAAGCGGTCTGGGTGCCAGGACCGCGACAGCTCATAGAAGGCAGCCTGTACGGCCTTTCGATCGGCGGCGAGCGACACGCCGAGCAGCTCGTAGTGGGTCGCGGACTCCGCGAGCCGGCCGAGGCGATCGATGCCCTCTCGCTCCACGGCGGTCAGATCGCCGCTCTCGTCTCCGGCCTCCGCCTCCAGCCCTGTCTCGTTCTCGACTTCGCTCTCGACTTCGTTCTCGACTTCGTTCTGAGTGGCCATCTTTGCCTCAGGGCCGGTTGTACCGCAGCGGCGCCCCCGCTTCAATCACGGCTCGTCGGGCATGGAGCGGACGCGGCGGGCCCGCGGGTGGGCCGACCGGTAGACCGCGAGGAGCTGGGCGGCGTCTACGTGGGTGTAGCGCTGGGTGGTGGAGAGCGAGCTGTGGCCGAGCTGCTCCTGGATGCTGCGCAGGTCGGCCCCGGCGCCGAGCATGTGGGTCGCGGCGGAGTGGCGGAGCGCGTGGGGATGGAGGCCCGCCACGCCGTTGTTGGCCCCCGCGTCGGCGACGATCTGCCAGGCCCCGCGCGCGCTCAGGCGCCCGCCCACCCGGTTTCGGAACAGCGGGCCGCCGCCGGGGCCTGGGTGCGGCCGCAAGGCCTCCATCCAAGCGGCGAGGGCCTCGGCGCAGGGCGGGCCGAAGGGGACGATGCGCGTCTTCTTGCCCTTGCCGAGCACCCGCACGAGGCGCTCCTCGAGGTCGACCGCGGCGAGGTCGAGGCCCACGGCCTCGCTCACCCGGAGGCCGGCCCCGTAGAGGAGCTCGAGCAGGGCCCGGTTGCGGAGCAGGTACCAGCCCTCCTGGGCCGGCGCCTCGACCACCGCCGCCGCCTCGTCGACGTCGAGGAAGTCGGGCGTGGTGCGGGGGACCTTCGGGGCCTTGAGGCCGAGGGTGGGGTCTTCCGGCCGCAGCTCCGCTCCGAGCATCCAGCCGAAGAAGGAGCGGAGGGCGGAGATCCGTCGGCTCACCGTCGCGGGGGCGGCGCGCCCCTGGCCGTCTCGGCTCTGCGGGGGCCGGGCGGCGAGCCAGGCGCGGAGATCGCGGCGGCTGCAGCCTCGAAGATCCCCTCCCCGCGCGCCCAGCCACTCCACGAGGGCGCCGAGATCATGGCCATACGCGCGGAGCGTGTGCGGGGAGGCGCCCTGCTCGGCGCGGAGGTGATCAAGCCAGCGCTGGAGGTCCGGGTCCATCCGACGGTCTAGCACGCCGCTTGCAGTGGGCGCCCTCCCGGTGTAGCAAAGGCCCCCTCCCCGCCCTCCCGGCGGACCGCCCCCGAGGCTGGCTGCATGGCAACTCCGCTCGTCATCGTCGAGTCCCCGGCCAAGGCTCGCACCATCGCGAAGTTCCTCGGTGGGCAATACCGCGTCGAGGCCTCCGTCGGGCACGTGCGCGACCTCCCGCGAAACGCCGCGGAGATCCCCCTCAACAAGAAGAAGGAGCCTTGGGCTCGCCTCGGCGTCAACGTCGATGCGGGCTTCGAGCCGCTCTACATCGTGCCGAACGAGAAGAAGGCCCAGGTCAAGATGCTGAAGGAGGCCCTCGAAGACGCCTCCGCCCTCTACCTCGCGACGGACGAGGATCGTGAGGGAGAGAGCATCTCCTGGCACCTCCTCGAGGTGCTGAAGCCCAAGGTGCCCGTCTACCGGCTGGTCTTCCACGAGATCACCCGCGAGGCGATCAAGAAGGCCCTGGCGAACCCGCGGGCGGTCGACCTCCACCTCGTCCGCGCCCAAGAGACGCGCCGGATCGTGGATCGCCTCTTCGGCTACGAGGTCTCCCCGCTGCTGTGGAAGAAGATCAAGCCCCAGCTCTCCGCCGGGCGGGTGCAGTCGGTGGCCGTCCGCCTCGTGGTCGAGCGGGAGCGGGCCCGCATGGCCTTCCGTTCGGCCGGCTGGTGGGATGTCAGCGGTCAGTTCTCGGGCGAACGCGGTGAGGTCGAGGCCAACCTCGTGAGCTGGCAGGGCGCCCGCGTCGCGACCGGCAAGGACTTCGACGATCAGGGCCGCCTCAAGGACCTCAAGGACAAAGACACCAAGCTCGTCCTCGACGAGGCCACGGCGCGCGCCGTCGTCACCCGCCTCGAGGGCGGCCCGGCGCGGGTCTCCTCGGTCGAAGAGAAGCCCTACACCGATCGGCCCGCGGCGCCCTTCACCACGAGCACCCTCCAGCAGGAGGCCAACCGTAAGCTCCGCTGGACGGCCCGCCGCGCGATGCAGGTGGCCCAAAAGCTCTACGAGACCGGCTGGATCACGTACATGCGTACGGACTCCACCACCCTCTCCGACGAGGCCCTCGCGGCGGCGCGGCGGCTCATCCAAGACCAATACGGCTCGGCCTACCTGCCGAACAAGCCCCGTGTCTACGCGAGCAAGGTGAAGAACGCCCAGGAGGCCCACGAGGCGATCCGGCCCGCCGGCACGAGCTTCCGCAGCATGGAGGCCGCCGAGGCGGAGCTCGACGTCGACGAGGCCCGCCTCTACGCCCTCATCTGGAAGCGCACGGTCGCCTCGCAGATGGCCGACGCCACCGGCAAGCTGGTCAGCGTCTTCGTGAGCGCAGGCGAGGGGGAGTTCCAGGCCCGCGGCAAGACCATCGAATTCCCCGGCTACCGCCGCGCCTACGTGGAGGGCTCCGACAACCCGGAGGCCGAGCTCGCCGACCAGGAGCGCATCCTGCCGCCCCTCCGCAAGGGCGACACGCTCACCACCACCGCCCTCCAGCCCCGCGGCCACGAGACGCAGCCCCCCGCCCGCCTCACCGAGGCGAGCCTCGTCAAGGAGCTGGAGGCCCGCGGCATCGGCCGGCCCTCGACCTACGCCGCGATCATCGAGACCATCCTCAACCGCGGCTACGTCTTCAAGAAGGGCACCGCCCTCGTGCCCACCTTCACCGCCTTCGCGGTGACCGGGCTGCTCGAGACCCACCTCTCCTACCTCGTGGACTACGACTTCACGGCGCGGATGGAGGAGCAGCTCGACGAGATCGCGCTCGGCAAGGACGACTCCGAGCGATACCTCTCCCGCTTCTTCCTCGGCGGGGAGGGCCTCCGGGACCGGCTCCAGGCCGCCGAGGGCACCATCGACCCCCGCACCGTCTGCACGCTGCCGGTGGGCAAGCTCGAAGACGGCACGCCGGTCGACCTCCGTGTCGGCCGCTGGGGCCCCTTCCTCTCCGCCGGCGAGTCCAAGGCCGACGTGCCCGGTGACCTCGCCCCCGACGAGCTCACCCTCGAGCGGGCCACCGAGCTCCTCCGCACGCGGCAGGAGGGCCCGAAGGTGCTCGGGAGCGACCCCGAGACCGAGAAGACCGTCTTCCTGATGAACGGTCGTTTCGGCCCCTATGTACAGTTGGGAGAGATCACAGACCCCAAGAAGCCCAAGAAGTCAGACCCCAAGAAGATGGAGAAGCCGCCTCGCGCCGGCCTCCTCAAGGGGATGTCCCCCGAGGAGCTCGACCTCGACCTCGCGCTCCAGCTCCTCAGCCTCCCCCGCGACCTCGGGCCCCACCCGGAGAGCGGTGAGCCGATCGTCGCCTCCAACGGTCGCTTCGGCCCCTACATCAAGTGCGCCGAGGCCACCCGCAGCATCCCAGACTCCGCCTCGGTGCTCACCATCAGCCTTGAAGAGGCCCTCGAGCTCTTGAAGCAGCCGCCCCGCCGCCGCGGCGCCCCCGGCGGCGGCTCGACCCGGGCCCTCGGCCCCGACCCCACCACGGGTCGGAACGTGCAGCTCAAGGACGGCCGCTTCGGCCCCTACGTGACCGACGGCGAGACGAACGCCACCCTCCCCAAGGGCACGGACCCCGCCGGGCTCGACCTCGCCTCCGCCCTCGAGCTCATCCGCGCCCGCGAGGGCATGCCGAAGAAGCCCGGCAAGAAGCCCGCTCGGAAGGCCCCTGTCGCCAAGCCCGCCGCGAAGGCGGCCCCCGCGGCAAAGAAGGCCCCCGCGGCCAAGAAGACCCCCGCGGCCAAGAAGACCCCCGCGGCCAAGAAGACCCCCGCGGCCAAGAAGGCCGCGACCGAAGGGGCGGCGGAGGCGGCGGCCGAGGCCCCCGCGAAGAAGACGGTCACCCGGCGGCCGAAGGCCTGAACCGCCGCGCCCCTCCTAAGAAGTGTCGCCGGCCGTCCCCCTCCGGTGCCGAAGCGGCACCACCTCCCCCATCGGATGGGGGAGGATGTTCTTTGTCACGAGCCATCCCACTATAGGCAGGTCCTACCGTCATTATCCTCCCCCATCTTATGGGGGAGGTGGCGCTCAGAGCGCCG
The DNA here is from genome assembly GCA_044344255.1 of Myxococcota bacterium. Classification (GTDB taxonomy): domain Bacteria; phylum Myxococcota_A; class UBA796; order UBA796; family UBA2385; genus JBIJDH01. Next base: position 99 of record JBIJDH010000046.1, on the reverse strand, counting down.
GAGGGGGACGCAGTATTGTCGCCAATGACCTCCGGTGATCGACGCCCCATGCAGAAGGCCCCGAAGAGCTCGCGCTCCTCGGGGCCCCCGCTCGGCGCG
>JBIJDH010000011.1:0-243490 GCA_044344255.1 Myxococcota bacterium | reverse complement strand
GGTCTGTGCCCCCGCGCGCGACCGCCGCGCTCAGTGCGCGTGGCTGTGGCCGCCGCCCTCGTCGCCGCCCTCATCATCCGCCTTCCGCTCGGCCACGAGGGCCTCGGTGGTGAGGAGGAGGCCGGCGACCGAGGCCGCGTTCTGCAGGGCAGAGCGGGTGACCTTGGTGGGGTCGATGACGCCGGTGTTGATGAGGTCCTCGTAGCGGTCGTAGCGGGCGTTGTAGCCGTAGGCGCCCTCACCCTTGCGGACCTTCTCGAGCACGATGCTGGGCTCGGCGCCCGCGTTGAGCGCGATCTGGCGGAGGGGCTCCTCGATGGCGCGGCGGATGATGTCCACCCCGAAGCGCTGCTCCCCCTCGAGGGAGAGGCGGAGGGTGTCGAGCACGCGCTGGGCGCGGATGAAGGCGACACCACCACCGGCGAGGATGCCCTCCTGCACGGCGGCGCGGGTGGCGTGGAGGGCGTCTTCCACGCGGGCCTTCTTCTCCTTCATCTCCACTTCGGTGGCCGCACCGACGCGGATGAGCGCCACGCCGCCCGCCAGCTTGGCGAGGCGCTCCTGGAGCTTCTCCTTGTCGTAGTCCGAGGTGGTCTCCTCGATCTGCGCGCGGAGCTGCTTGATGCGGGCCTCGATGTCGGCGCGGGCGCCTTCACCGTCCACGATCGTGCAGTTGTCCTTGGTGATGACGATGCGCTTGGCACGACCGAGGTCGGTGAGCGCGAGGTTGTCGAGCTTGATGCCAAGCTCTTCGGCGATGAGCTTGCCGCCAGTGAGGACGGCGATGTCGCCGAGCATCTGCTTGCGGCGATCGCCGAAGCCCGGGGCCTTGACCGCGACCACCTGGAGCGTGCCACGGAGCTTGTTCACCACGAGGGTGGCGAGCGCCTCGCCTTCGATGTCCTCGGCGATGACGAGCAGCGGCTTGCGGGTGCCGTGCACCTGCTCGAGCAGCTTCATCAGCTCGCGCATGGTGGAGATCTTCTTCTCGTGGATGAGGATGTAGGGGTCTTCCATGACCACCTCCATCCGCTCGGCGTCCGTCACGAAGTAGGGCGAGAGGTAGCCGCGGTCGAACTGCATGCCGTCCACGGTCTTGAGCTCGGTCTCGAGGCCCTTGTTCTCCTCGACGGAGATCACGCCCTCACGGCCGACCTTGTCCATGGCGTCGGCGATCATGTGGCCGATCGTCTCGTCGCCGTTGGCGGAGACGGTGCCGACCTGGGCGATCTCCTTGTTGTCGGCCACGGGGCGGGACAGCGCGTGGAGCTCGGTGGTGACGGCGTCGACCGCGAGGTCGATCCCGCGCTTGAGCTCCATCGGGTTGTGGCCCGCGGTCACGAGCTTGAGGCCGGTGCGGAAGATGCACTGGGCGAGCAGCGTGGCGGTGGTGGTGCCGTCGCCGGCGTTGTCGGAGGTCTTGGAGGCGACCTCCTTCACCATCTGGGCGCCCATGTTGGCGAACTTGTCGTCGAGCTCGATCTCCTTGGCGACCGTCACGCCGTCCTTGGTGACGACGGGGGCGCCCCAGGACTTCTCGATGACCACGTTACGACCCTTGGGGCCGAGCGTGACCTTGACGGCGTTGGCGAGGATGTCCACGCCCTGGAGGATCTTGTTGCGGGCGTCGATGTCGAAGAGAATTTCTTTGGCAGCCATGGTGGGCGCTCCGAAAGGCTGTTGAATTCGTCGGCGGCTCGACTACAGTCGAGCCCAGGATGCAAAAGGACGAGCCGGCTCCAGGCACCGGGACCCCGCGAGGGGCCCCGCGCCGAACATCAGCCGAGGATGACGCCGAGGATGTCTTCCTCGCGGAGGATCAGGCGCTCTTCGCCGTCCACCTTGATCTCGGTGCCCGAGTACTTGCCGAAGATGATGCGGTCGCCGACGCTCACGGAGAGCGCGGTCACCTTGCCGTCGTCACCGACGCGGCCGGAGCCCACCGCGAGGATGGTGCCCTCGATGGGCTTCTCCTTGGCGGTCTCGGGGAGAAAGAGCCCAGACTTGGTCTTGGTGGGCTCATCGTTACGCTTGACCAACACCCGGTCGAAGAGGGGGCGAACAGTGGTCATGAGATCATGCCTCCGGATTCCAGGGGGGAGTCGGGGGTTTCAGGGATGGCTCAGCTTCGGAGCGAAGGAGCGCCCGAAGCCAGCGCGGTGGGGATTGGGGGACGAAGCCAGGAACCCAGGCTCTTGTCGAGCCGATTCCCAAGGAAGCTGCCCCGCCGAGTCGCGCAGATTGCGCGACGCCAGCGAAGCGAGGGTCCCTTCGGGGTCCTCAGAGCGCCGCAAACCTTAGGCACCCGCGCCCCCGCGTCAACGGTTGGCATGAAATTCTTTCGATGCTGCGTCTGAGAGGAGGCCCGACACCCTACCACCCGAGGAGAAGGGAGATGAGCCGAAGCGCCCACCTGGTCACGAGCCCGAACCTGTTCGACTTCTTCCACGCCGAAGTGGGGCGCGCGGTCGAAGAGCGGGGCACCGTCGTCAGCCGGGAGGGGGTGTGGTACCTCACGAACCTCCTCGTCGAGAAGGGCCACGCCGAGACGGCGAACGCGCCTCACACGCTCGTCGAGCGCCGCCTCGCCGCGCAGTCCGCCACCCGCGCCGAGGCCGTCACCGCCTGGCGGGAGCTCGGCGACGAGGCGCTGTACACCTCGGGCTTCTTCCGCGGGCACGTCGAGCGGCAGCAGGTCGGCCTCGACTACTACCGGGTCATGGGGGCGTCCGCCTACGAGCGGGTCTCCCGGCTGCTCCGCAGCCTCAGCGGCGCCGCTGCGGCCGACGGCCCGTCCGGCACCCGCTCTCTCGACGCGGTCTTCTCCGAGCTGGCCGACTGCTTCGACGCCGCGAGCGAGGTGCTCCACGACGTCCGGGACGCGGTGCGCGCCCAGTCCGACGACACCACCGACGCCGGCGTCCTCCGGCTCTACGAGGAGTGGCAGCAGACCGGGAGCCGCCGCGCCGCCGATCGCCTGCGGGAGCTCGGCGTCCTGCCCATCCGGGGGCGGCCCGATCCGGCGGCCTCTTAAGGGCGCGCGTCCTCGTCGGGGCGCGGCCTACCAGCTCGCGTTCTTGTCCCGGAGCTCGGCGACGTGGTCGTCGTCGAGGATCACCTCACGCTGGAAGAACTTGACGGCGGAGTAGGCGGTCTTGCTGCCCTTCTCCCACACCATCACCGAGCCGTCGGGCTGCTGCTCGAAGCGGTAGACCCACATCCAGGAGCGCTCTGCCTTCCGCCCGGGGAGCATCCGCTTGTCATAAGGCAGGCCCCAGCTCATCAAGACCATGTCCGAGGTCCAGCCCACCTCGACCTTGCCGTCTACGATCTGCTTTCGCTGGGCCTCATCGTACTTGTAGAAGCGATCCCAGAGGCCGAGCTCCTTCAGGTAGGCGCTGCGCTCCTCTTCGGTCTTCTTCTTCAGGCAGGCCTTCTCCTGCTCTTCGGTCATGTAGACCTTGAGCGAGGTGTACCGCCCATACTCCTCGTTAGACATATCCTTGACACGGTGCTTCCACCCGCAGGCAGACAGCGTGGTCGTGAGCATGAGGACGGCGAACAGGAGCTGGCGCATGGGACCCTCCGCGGAGCCAGCCCCGTACCCGGGCAGCTCCTCGCTCGTCAACCCGTGGCGTCACCCGAGATGCCTCCCCTTCCACGACGGAGCCCCCCTTGAAGGGATATCCGTCCTTGAATGGCAGCTCAGGTGGAGCGTCGCGCCCAGGAGCGAAGCCACCGTCGAGCCTCCCCTCCGGCCCGCCCACCCTTCGCCCACCCTTTGCTCCCCCTCTCGCCCCCCCTTCGCCCCCCCTCTCGCCCCCCCTTCGCCCCCCGTTGACCTCGAGGCCCCATGCGCCAACCCCTCCGCTCCTCGCCCCTCGTGTTGCCCCTCCTCCTCACGCTCGGCTGCACAGTCGGGAAGGACGGCGACCCGTTCTTCTCCACCTACTTCGTGACCTTGACCACCCCGGCCGCCGACGTCGCCGACACCGCCGCTGCCCTCTCCGACGAGTTCGGCTTTGACCTGATCAACGTCTATGACTCGGTGGGCAACGGCTTCTCGATGGTGCTCCCCGACGTGGTGGTGCCGGAGCTCGAGAAGGTGACGGTGGTGAAAGAGATCCGCCTCGACGATCCCGACGACTTCACCGACCCCGTCGATCCCGACGAGGACTTCGAGGTGGGCCCCGACGAGACCCCGGTGGGCATCACCCGCATCGGCGGCCCCTTTGCCTCCCCCTCCTTCCTCGACGGGACCGAGGTGGCGGTGATCGACACCGGCGTCCAGGGTGACCACCCAGACCTCAACGTCGTCGCCCACGAGGACATCGTCGGGCGCCACACCGGCGACGAGGCGGACGGCACCGACCCCGTCGGCCACGGCACCCACGTCTCGGGCACCATCGGCGCCATCGCCAACGGGACGGGCGTGGTGGGCGTGGCCCCCGGGGTCGCGATCCACGACGTGCGCGTGCTCGGCTCGGACGGCAGCGGCTACATGTCCGACATCATCGCCGGGCTCGAGTATGTGGCCGATCACCCCGAGATCCGGGTCGTCAACATGTCGCTCGGCGGCCCGAGCGGCTCGAGCTTCGACGACGACATGGCCGACGCCCTCGACAAGCTGGCCGAGCTCGGCGTGGTCGTCTGCATCGCCGCCGGCAACGAGGCCCAGAACACCCGCAACGTCGTGCCCGCCGGCCTCGACCGCGGCGTGGTCGTCAGCGCCTACAACACCCGCGGCGGCACCGACCGCGGCTTCGCCGACTTCTCCAACTTTGGCGACGCCGTCGATGTCACCGCCCCCGGCGTGAGCATCTACTCGACCTGGCCCGACGGCGGCTACGAGGCCCTCGACGGCACCTCGATGGCCACCCCCCACGTGGCCGGAGTGGCCGCGGTCTACATGGCGCTCAACCCCGACAAGTCGGCCTCCCAGGTGCGGACGGCCCTGGTGAACAACGGCGAAGGCGGCCTCGAGGGGGCCAACGGGGACCACCCCGAGCCGATGGTCGACCTCAGCGCCCTCGTCGACTGAAGGGCGGGCCCTCCGACGGGGGCCGCGTAGACCTCTCCGAAGGCCCCCGAACCAAGGCGCTCGGTCAGGCGATACCGGTCGCCGAAGACCTTCGGGAGGGGCACGGGCGCCGGCTCATGCGTTCGGCGTGAACGCGCCGAGGGCGGTCGGCGCGCCTGCGGGGCCCGACGCGCGACCTCACCAGCCGCCGGAGCCCCCGAAGAGGTAGGCCCGCCCGCTCAAGGTGGAGGCGGACTCTGCGCCGAGCAGCAGATCGGAGAAGCCGTCTCCGTCTGCGTCCTCGCCGGGGGCGAGCGAGACGCCGAGCTCGCTGCCCGCCTCCCCTTCGACGGTGGCCCCCACGCCGGAGAGGGAGAGCGACAGGGAGAGGACCCCGCTCACGGGGCCGTAGAGGAGCCAGACCCGCCCCGCCCCGCCCGAGGCGCCTGGGCCGCCGAGGAGGAGGTCCACCCCGCCGTCCCCGTCGACGTCTCCCGCCCCCGCGACGGCGCCGCCGGCCTCGTCGCCGGCCGCCCCGCCGTGGACGGTGGCCTCGGCGGAGGCGACCGAGAGGGTGCCCGACAGCGGCCCGGTGAAGAGGTAGGCCGCGCCGGCCGCGCTCCCGGCGCTGTCCTCCCCGGGGGCGCCCACGAGCAGGTCGTCGGTGCCGTCCCCGTCCACGTCGCCGACGGTGGCCACCGCCGCGCCGAAGGTGTCGTCCTTCACCGTGCCCTGGAGCTTGCTGTCGGCCACCGAGAGGCTCAGCGTGCCCGAGCCGGGCTGGTAGAAGAGGTAGACCGCGCCCGCGTTGGCGGCGGCGGAGTCCTCGGAGGGGGCGCCGATCACGAGGTCTTGGAGCCCGTCCCCGTCGAGGTCGCCGCGGCTGTCGAGGGCGGCGCCGGCCTCGTCCCCGGCGCTCTCGGCCACGAGCTTGCTGTCCGCCCCCGCCAGGCCGAGCTCCCCCGCGGCCGGGGCGCTGAAGAGGTAGACCGCGCCGCCGCTGGCCCCGGCCTCCTCCTCGAAGGGGGCGCCGATCACGAGCTCGGAGAGGCCGTCGCCGTCGAGGTCTCCGGCGAGGCCGAGGGCGCTGCCGGCCTGATCGCCGCCGTCCTCTCCGCGGAGCCGGCTGTCGGCGAGGCTGAGGGACAGGTCGGCCGACAGCGGGCCGAAGAGGAGGTAGGCGGCGCCCGCTTGGGAGCCGGCGGTGTCGGCGTCGGGGGCGCCCACGAGCAGGTCGAGGAAGCCGTCCCCGTCTACATCTCCCGCGCCGAGGGCCGTGCCCGCCGCGTCGCCGGCGGCCTCCCCGGCGTAGGCCACCGCGCCCGTGGCCGGGCGGCTGCCCGAGAGCGGCCCGGCGAAGAAGAAGGCCGCCCCCGAGCCCGACCCGCCGTCGTCATCGGTGCGGCTGCCAGCCACGGCGTCCCCCTGCCCGTCGCCGTCGAGGTCGGCGAGGAGGAGGGCCGAGGAGAGGCGGTCGAAGCTGCCCTGACCCTCGAGGGTGGCGGCGGCGGAGGCCACCGCCCGCGCGCCGTCGAGGCGGCAGCCGTCGTCGGTGCCGTCACAGGTGTTGTCCTTGCCGTCGTCGCAGACCTCGACGAGGCCCGGGGAGACCGTGGGGTCCGAATCGTCACAGTCGCCGCCCTCGGCGACGCTGCCCTCGGGGGCGGAGCAGCCGACGGTGACCGTGCTCCCGCCGTAGCCGTCGAGGTCGAGGTCGAGGTAGAAGTCTGCGGCGTCGATCGCGTCCGCCTCGTCGATGGTGTCGTCGCAGTCGTTGTCCTCGAGGTCACAGCGCTCGAGGGCGGCGGGCGAGATGTCGGGGTCGAGGTCGTCACAGTCCTGGTCATCGGCGACCGCGCCCAAGGGCGGGCTGCAGGCGGGGGCCGCGGTGGCGGGGTCGCCATACAGGTCCCCGTCGAGGTCGAGGTACCAGAGGGGGGCGTCGGTGGCGTCGTCCTCGTCGATGACACTGTCACAGTCGTTGTCCTCGAGGTCACAGCGCTCAAGGGCGGCGGGCGAGATGTCGGGGTCGAGGTCGTCACAGTCGCCCGCCGCCGCGACGGCGCCCTCGGGGGCCGCGCAGGCCGGCCGCTCGGTGGCAGGGTCGCCGTAGCCGTCGAGGTCGGCGTCGGTGTACCAGGCCGGGGCGTCGAGCGCGCCGGCCTCATCGAGGGCCCCGTCGCAGTCGTTGTCGAGGCCGTCGCAGCGCTCGGGGTTGCCGGGGAAGGCGGCGGGCTCGGCGTCGTCACAGTCGGAGCCGTCGGCGACATAGCCCTCCCCCGGGTCGCAGGAGGAGAGGCCGGTGGTGGGGTCGCCGTAGCCGTCACCGTCCTGGTCTTCGAACCAGAGCTCGGTCACCGCCTCGTCGATGAGGTCGTCGCAGTCCTGGTCGAGGCCGTCGCAGCGCTCGGGCGCGTCGGGGTAGACGGCGTCATTGGCGTCATCACAGTCCCCGCTCACCGGCACGCTGCCGACCGGCGCCGAGCAGGCCTGAGTGACCCGGTCGGTGTCGCCGTACCCGTCACCGTCCGCGTCGCGGAAGTAGGGGGACGTGTCGACGGCGTCCTCCTCGTCCTTGAGCCCGTCGCAGTCGTTGTCCCGGCCGTCGCAACGTTCGTCGGCCGCGGGGGAGACGGTGGCGTCGCCGTCGTCGCAGTCGTCATCCTCGGCCACACCGTCGCCGTCGAGGTCGATGACGACGCTGCCCGAGCCGTCGTCGGCGCCCGGGGCCTTCCCGTCGCCGTCACTCCCCGCGCACCCGGCGAGCGCCAAGAGGGCCAGGGCGAAGCGGGGGATGAAGGAGGATCCGATCGACATGGAGGTCACCCGCGCTTCACACCTGACCTTCACAATGGTCGATGCGATGGCGATGTCAAGCGGGCAACCTCCGGTCGGTGAAGCGACACCCGCCGGGATCACCGCCGCGGACAGTTTCCCCGCTTGTCACCGAGCCGCCCTCGACGCTCCACAGCCGCGCGGTGATTGTGAAGACAGGACAGGTCGGCTCTCTCCGCCCGGGCACTCCCGACGCGGACGCCGCTCACCACCGGTGCAACCGTGCAAGAACCCCTCGACAACGCCGCCACCCTCCCGCACCTCAGCTTGATCGACTTCGAGCGCCTCGGCCGGGTCGACATTGACTCCGCCGTCGCCCTCCGCAACCGGGACCGCCGCGTCTTTGGCACGGCGAGCTGGCTCGAGGGTGAGCGAATCGCCTTCTTCTCCTATGGCGAGCTCCTGGTGGGCGAGCGGCTCGAGCTCCGCCTCGAGCTCACCCACGCCTACGACAGCGCCTCAGCCGAGGTCGTGGTGGTCGAGGCGCGGCGGGACGGCGGCGGGCCCACCATCTACGTGGCCGAGCTCTGCTTCCTCCCCGAGGTGGAGCGCCGCAAGCTCTTCCACTGGGCGGAGGAGCGCGTGCGGGTGAATCAAGCCCACCACAGCACCCCCTTGTCCGCCTCACCCGCCTCGCAGATCTCGCAGATCTCGGAGGTGTCCCACTCCTCCGGCGGTGCCACCGAGGGCTCCCAGGGCTCGGCCGACGGTGAGGCCTCCAACCTCCCCGCGGAGGGCCGGAGCGGTCGGACCGCCATCCGCGAGGCGCTCCGAAAGGGCCTCGCCAAGCGCCTCGAGCGGTCGAGCCGGGTCGCGCCGCCTCACCCGACGGCCCCCGGGCCAGCGCTGATCGGGCTCGACGACGGGCTGCTCTATGATGACCTGAAGATCGAGCCCCTCACCGAGGAGGAGCTCCGGCCGCGGGCCGAGATCTCCCTCTCTCGTGACGGTGCGACCCTGCACGCCGTCTGGAACACCTGGGCCGACCTCCACCTCGACTGGGAGATCTCCCTCTCCCAGAGCCGCTTCGTCGCCCCGCTGCCGGCCCCCCATCCGCCGGGGGGCTACGCCCTCACCCTGCGCATGACCCTCCCCGACGGCGCGGCCCTCGCCGTGCCCGCCCAGGTGCGCGGCAGCGTCGAGAACATGCTGGTGCTCGACCTCTCCTTCCCCGAGCCCGCGCTCCGCCGAATCAAGCGGGCCGCTCAAGGGAGCTGAAGTGTTGGGTCAGGCCGGCTCTTGACGATGCGCGGGTCTTCGCGTAGAGATCTGCCCATGAGCGCTCGTCGCACCAGCTCCCCGCGGCCCCTGCGCGCCTCCCTCCCCGCCCGCAAGGGCCTCGTGGGGCTGGCCCTGGCCCTGGCCGGGGGTATCGGCGTCGGCCTCGGCGTTGGCGGCTGCGGCGGCGCAGCGCCCTCCCGGGTCTCGGTGGAGGGCCCCGCCCTCATCGCCTACGGAGTCGAGCCGCTGCCGCTCCCCAGCGTCACCGTGCGCGACGCGGCGGGGGAGCCCATGCCCACGCCCGCCGCCCTGCGGTGGTCCGTCGAGCCGGCTGACCTCGCCGCCCTCGACGGGCACGGGCGGCTGGTCCCCCTCCGAGGCGGAGAGGGGCAGCTCGTCGCCTCCATCGGCTCCCTCCACGACCGAGCGGCCCTCTCCGTCGTGATGCCCGACCGCATCGAGCTCGTCGGCGCCGCGTCCCCGCAGACCCTGCCCGTCGGTCGGACGCTGCTGCTCACCGCGCTCGCGGTCGAGGCCGGCCGCACGGTCGACCGCGTCCCCCTGCGCTGGTCCTCCTCGGCCCCCGCGGTCGCGGCGGTGCGCGACGGGCAGCTCGTCGGGATGCGCACCGGCCGCGCCACGATCACCGTCTCCGGCGCCGGCCTCTCTACCTCGATGGAGGTGGTCATCACCCCCGAGCGCCGCGGTCACCGCGAAACGAACGGCCGACTGGTCGCGATGTGAGCCCGGCCGGGGGCCGCGGCGGGCGGCGAACCGGCGCCCTGTCCCGCGTCACGCGGGGCCTCGGCGCCCTGCTGCTGGCCTTGGTCGTGGGCTCGATCTCGCAGGTCCTGCTGCTGCGCTTCGTCGATCCCCCGCTCACGCTCACGATGCTCGACCGCGCCGTCGAGGCCACCCGGGCCTCCAACCGCCCGAGCTGGCCCCGCCACGAGAGCCTCGACCGCGACGAGCTCGGCGAGGCCGTGGCCCGCGCCGCCGTCTCCTCCGAGGACGCCCGCTTCTTCTTCCACTCCGGCTTCGACTGGGAGGGCGTCTGCAAGGCCCTCGACAACAACGAGGCCGGCCACCGCATCCGCGGGGGCAGCACCATCACCCAGCAGGTGGCCCGCAACGTCTTCCTCTGGCAGGAGCGGAGCTGGCTGCGAAAGGGGCTCGAGACCTGGTACACCGTCTGGCTCGAGCTCCTGCTCCCGAAGGACCGCATCCTCGAGGTCTACCTCAACATCGCCGAGACCGGGAAGATGACCTTCGGGATGGAGGCCGGCGCCCTGCGCTACTTCCGCAAGCCCGCCCGCTCGCTCAGCCCCGACCAAGCCGCCCGCCTCGCCTCGATGTTGCCGGCGCCGCGGAGCTGGTCGATCAACGGCGACACGGTCTCCGAGCGGGCCGCATGGATCCAGGCACACCCCGCCCCCTTCCCGGACGACCGCGGCTTCGAGGCGCAGCGGGCCGCCTGGGCCGAGCGCGCGCTGGGCCCCTGGGACTGCCTCTGATGCGCCCTGCGCAGGTCAGCCGAGGCTACGGAAGCGGGCGTTGACGGCGCAGTGGTCTGAAAACGCCGGCTCCCTCCCCGTGATCCAGCAGTCCTCCGCCCGCTCGGCGAGGGAGGGGGAGCAGAGGATGTAGTCGATGCGCCACCCTCGATCGAGGGCCCGCGCCTGCCCCCGCTGCGACCACCAGGTCCAGGTCTTCTCACCGGGGTGCGTGTGCCGGAAGAGATCGACCCAACCCTGACGGAGCAGCTCCGTCATCCAGGCCTTCTCATGCGGGAGGAAGCCCGAGGACTTCACGTTCGACTTCGGGTTGTGGATGTCGATGTCCTCCCGGGCGACGTTCCAGTCGCCGCAGATCGCGAAGGGGCGGCCCTCGTCGAGCCAGCCCTGCGCGATCGGGAGGAAGTCGATCATAAATTGGTCCTTCGCCGCCTGACGGGCCTCGCCCGACGAGCCGCTCGGCACGTACAGGCTCACGAAGGTGCCCTCCGGGGTGTCGACCCGCACCGCGCGGCCCTCCCGGTCGGCGGCCTCGAGGCCGAGGCCCACACGGCTGCCCAGCACGGGGAGGCGGGTCCACACGGCGACGCCGGAGTAGCCCTTCTTCTCGGCGTCCACCTGGAAGCCCGTGTGGCCCTGGGGAGCGCGGTGATCGTCGGTGGCCTGGGCGGCCTCCATGCGCACCTCCTGCAAGCACAGCACGTCGGGCTGAAGCTCCGCCACCCAAGACCGAAAGCCCTTCCGCACCGCCGCCCGGAGGCCGTTGACGTTGACCGTGCTGAGGACGAAGCTCATCCCGACTCTCCAATTCGATGGTAACGACCCGCGCTCTCGTCGGGGCCGGCCCCCTCCACCCGGACGTCGCGCCCCTCCACGTCGATGGACTGCCCCACCCGGACCCGTTGGATGTACAGCTCGTCGGCGATGACGTCGATGGCACCCAGATCGCAGTGGATACGGTAACAGTGGGGGCTCGCCCCGCGGAAGACCGACTGCCCTTCGCCCGGGACGACCCGGAGCTGCCCCTCCAGCGAGCGGGGAGCGCCCGCGTCGAGGTCGTCGAGGTCGGCCAGCGGGTCCGCGCCGCGGCGGAGCACGCGGATATGCGCCACCACCCGCGGACCGTCGAAGCCTCCCTCGGGGCCGTCGTCGTCGTCTTCGTGGTCCTCGTCGTCCCCTTCGTCTCTGCGCGATCGACCCTCGACCGTCCCCAGCGGGGCCGCCACCCGGAGGTCCGGGCGCGGGCCGGGGGCCAGGGGCGCGTCGTCCTCGGCGCGCCCGCCCTCCACCACCGTCACGTCCGGGCGACCGGGGAGGCGGGTGACGCCGTCGTCATCCGCGTCGCCTCCGCCCAGCTCGTCCAGCTCGTCCAGCTCGCCCAACGCGTGGCGGAGGCCCTCGATGAGCGCGTCCTGGACTCCGTCATCCTCGATCTTCGCCTCCACCAGCGCGCGGCGCACCTCTTCCAACACGCCCTCCCAGGGCGGCTCTCCGCCGCGGCGGCCTCCCTTGCCCATCCTCGCTCCTCTCCCGGCCGGCTGAACGCCGGGAACCCCGCCTCTATCCCACCCGGTGGGGCCCCGCGCGCGCCCGCTCAGTCCCGCCCGGCGTCCTTCAAGAAGGAGCGCGTGGTGGCGTGCTGCGGGTCCCCGAAGACCTTCGCCGGCGGCCCGAACTCGACGTCGTAGCCCCCCGCGAAGACATGCACGTGGTCGCAGACGTTCCGCGCGAAGCTCATCGAGTGCGTGACGACGATCATGGTCTGGTGGGCCTCCGCGAGGTCCTGGATCACCTTGAGCACCTCGCCGGCCATGACAGGGTCGAGGGCGCTCGTCGGCTCGTCGAAGAGGATGCACTCCGGCTGCATACAGAGCGTGCGGGCGATCGCCACCCGCTGCTGCTGCCCGCCCGAGAGGTCCCGCGGGTAGGAGCGGGCCTTCATGTCGAGGCCCACCCGGCGGAGCAGCACCATCGCCCGCGCCTCGGCCTGACCGCGCGGCTCCCCGTTGACGTTCGTGGGGGCCTCGATCAGGTTCTCGAGCACGTTCAAGTGGGGGAAGAGGTTGAACTGCTGGAAGACGAAGCCCACCTTCTTCCTCACCTCCTGGAGGGTCTGCGCGTCCCGGCTGGGGTGGGTGGCGGGGCTGAGCGTGTGCTTGCCCACCTCGACGGTGCCGCCCTGAAAGGGCTCGAGCCCGTTGATGCAGCGGAGGAAGGTGCTCTTGCCTCCGCCGGAGGGCCCGATGATCGCGGCCACATCGCCCTTCTCGACGGTGAGCGAGATCCCCTTGATGACCTCGAGGGTGCCGTGCCGCTTGATGAGATCTTTCACGACGATCATGCGCGCACCTCATTGCCGAGCTGCTTCTCGATCCGCCGGGCCAGGAGGCTCATGGGGTAGCTCATGAGCAGGTAGAGGAGACCGGTGAGGAACATGAGCACCACGAGATCAGAGACGTTGTTTCGCGAGAGGACGCTGAAGCGCTTGGTGAGCTCCACGATGGTCACCACCGAACAGACGGAGGTGTCCTTGAACATGGCGATGAAGTCGTTGACCACCGGCGGGATCACGATGCGGAAGGCCTGCGGCACGATGATGCGGCGGAGCGCCATCATCTTGGACATGCCGAGGGACATCGCCGCCTCCATCTGGCCCGGCGGGATGGCCTGGAGGCCGGCGCGGTAGATCTCCGACTCATAGGCCGAGTAGTTCACCGCGAGGCCGATGATGGCCGTGGGAAAGGCCGGGATGGAGACGCCGAGCTCCGGCAGGAAGTAGAAGATGAAGTAGAGCTGCAGCATCAGCGGTGTGCCGCGGAGGAACTCCACATAGGCGGTGAGCGGCAGGCGGACCCACGAGGGCCCGTAGAGCCGCCCGAGGCCGATGAGCATGCCGAGCATCACGGCCAGCGGGAAGGACAGGAAGGACAGCGCGACCGTCATCCCCGCCGAGGCGCCGAGCAGGCCCGCGTAGTCAAAGAACTTGCCCCAGAAGTCGAGCTCGGCCTCCGGGGTGGGCGGCGCCTCCGGACCGGCCTCCGCGGCGGTGGCGGCGGCCTCCTCTGCGGTGGGAGCGGCGAGGGAGTCTGCGTTGCCGAAGAACTTGCCGTGGTCGATGATGTCACCGAGCACGCGCTGGTTGTCATCCCACATCCCATACTTCGAGTAGATCCGCTCGAGGTCACGGTTGCGGTACATCGTGATGATCGCCGAATTAATCGCCTCGATCAGCGCCTTGTCACCCTTCCGGGCGTAGATGACGTAGTAGCCGGGCGCAACCGGCGCCTCGACGAAGCGGAGGTGCTTGAAGTCCTTGGCGTAGTAGTTGGCGATCGGCGTGTCTTGGAGCGTGAGGTCGATCTTGCCGGTCTCGACCTCGCGCATGGAGTCGGTGACGCCGTCGTAGGAGGCGAGCTCCACCGTGTCGGCGAAGTCCTTCTCCTTCAGGTACTCCTCGGCCGCCGAGCCGCTGAGCACGCCGGCCTTCCACTTGCTGCCATCGGGCTTCAGCGCCTTGAGCTGTTCCCAGGTGGTGATCGGCCCCTCGTCGCGCACCTCGAGCTGGAGCGCATAGACGTAGTAAGGGATGGAGGTCTCCATGTCGGCGACACGGTCCGGCATCCACTCGTAGCCGTTCATGATGAAGTCGACCTTCCGGGCCTGCAGCATGCTCGGCAGGGCGTCCCACTGGGACTGCTGGAAGGTGATCTTCGTGCCGATGAGGGCGCTCATCTTCTCGGCCATCTCGACCTCGAAGCCGATGAGCACCTCCTGGTCCTGCTCGGAGGGGAAGATGAAGGGCGCTCCACCCTCCTGGTCGGCGCCCCAGATGAGCTGGCCGGCCTTCTTCGCCGAGTCGAGGGTGTCCTGCGCGAGGGCAGGCTGACCCAAGAGCGCCAGCAGGGCCACAAACAGCGCGATCGTCCGCGCGAAGGGGGATGGGATCAACTCGCCTCCAAACAACAAAGGAGCAGCGGTAGGACCAACATGAACAGAAGCGGGGAGCCCACGGAGGGGCGAGCTCCGTCTTCGAAGCGCGCTCAGTCTTCGAAGCGGGCGGTGTCGCCGTCGGGCGGGGCGATGAGCCCCGTGACAGAGACATAGAGGCCGAAGTCGTTGACGCCATCGCCAAAGAAGGTCTCCTTGGCTTCACCCATCAGCACGAGGTGATCGAAGAGGGTGGACTTCGCCCCCGCGCTCGCGGTGCCCGCGGGGAGGCCGGAGAAGGCGTCGGGGTCGAGGCGGCCCTCCACCCGCAGCGTCGGGCTCACGATCCCCTCCGGCAGCAGCACGCCGAGGAGCTGCGCCGCGCCCACGAGGTGGCCCTCGTTCAGTCCGACGCCGCCATCGAGGGTGAGCGTCAGCTTCTCGCTCGGGTAGAGCTCGGTGGCCGAGACCACCTCCAGGAAGGCCCCGGCGGTGCCGTCGCCGTCGTAGTCGAGGGAGGGGTAGACCGCGAGGCCGGAGTAGGTGCCCCAGGCGTCCTGCTCGACGTTGATGCCGGCCCCCGCCGCGACCGCGCCATAGTCTACGTCGTAGCCGCCGAAGGCGAAGAGGTCTCCGCCGTCGCCCACCGTCAGGCCCGCCTGTCCGCCGATGAGCCGGCCGGGGCTGCCTCCCGCGAACCACAAGGAGTAGGTGGGCAGATAGTTGTTCCAGGGGTCCCAGTCTTCGAGGCCGATGCCGGCGGTGACCACACCCGCCTTGACATAGCCGGGCCCGATGGTGGCCTTCACCATCGCCCACTCCGGCATGACCTCGGCCAGCACGGTGTCACCGTCGGTCGCGGGGTCAGTCAGGGAGCTCTGATAGTCGAGATCGACCCGGATGTAGAGGGGGCCCTGCTCGGCCCGCAGGTCAACCTCCGCCTCCGCGCCCAGGGTGTCGCCTGCGGCCGTGGCGTCGGCGCTCACATGGGCCGCTCCTCCCACGAAGGTCGCGAGATCGCCGGCCTCAGCCGGTGGGGAGAGCAACACGCTCAGCATGACAGGGATCATTCCGCCTCCGAACGGCGAGAGTACTCACAGGAGAGCCACGGGGACAAGGTACGCCAGCGCGGTTCTCGGAAAAGTCGCGCGG
The DNA here is from genome assembly GCA_044344255.1 of Myxococcota bacterium. GTDB lineage: Bacteria > Myxococcota_A > UBA796 > UBA796 > UBA2385 > JBIJDH01. The sequence goes on along the minus strand of JBIJDH010000011.1, from coordinate 227,821 downwards.
GGCGCTTGCGCCGCGCCGCTCTTCGACCGCATACTGCCCCTTGACTTCCCCTCCCGGGAGGGCAAGGCGCGGAACAGCATGATCCAGACCCGAACGCCCACGACCCGAACGACGGACCCCACGTCGCCCCCCAGGACGTCGAGCTTGCCGATGCCCCCATCTCTCTTCCCGACCTCGTTGCAGTCCTCGTTGGCCGGCCCGACTCCCCGGGTCGCTTGGCTCCTGCTCGCCCTGCCCCTCGTCGCGGCCTGCTCCGACAAGACGGTCACGGTGCTGAAGCAGCCGCCTGCGGTCACCATCACCAACCCCTCATCGGGCAGCACCTTCTTCGAGGGTGAGGCCATCGACTTCGAGGCGCTGGTCGAGACCTACGGGGACTCCGACCCCACCGGCATCACCAGCCGCTGGGTGAGCGGCAGCGAGGTCCTCTGCGAAGAGGAGACCACCGACGCGAGCGGCTACACCTACTGCTCCGCCGCCTTCGAGGGTGCCGGCCTGCGGACGGTCGAGGTCACGGTCGTCAACGACCGCGGGGACCGCGCCAAGGCCAGCACCGACATCACGATCTCGGCCAACACGGCGCCCACGATCGACATCGTGAGCCCCGTCGCAGACTCCTACTACGCGGCCGAAGAGCTGATCATCTTCTCCGCCACGGTCTCCGACGCCGAGGAGGACCCCCAAGACCTCGTCGTCACCGTCACCTCCTCGATCGATGGAGACCTCGGCCTCGGCGCCGCGCCCACCTCGTCGGGCGCCTACGAGACGGGCGGCTACCTCACCGTCGGCACGCACCTCCTCACGTTCCGGGTCGAGGACGCCACCGGCGAGACCGACCAGGCCACCACGACCGTCATCATCTACGAGCACGGCCCCCCGAGCGTGGAGCTGGTGGGCATCGACCCCTCCCCCGCCTACACCGACGACGAGCTCGTCGCCGATCCCCAGGGCTGGGAAGACCTCGACGACGCCCCCGAGAAGTATCGCTTCCGCTGGTTCAAGTTCGACGGCAGCACCATGGCCGAAGACTTCGCCGAGGCCACCGAGACCTACCCCTCCGGCAAGACCGTCAAGCACGACCTCATCCAGGTCGAGGTCACGCCCTACAACGACTACGGCGACGGTGACCCGGTCCGCTCCTCGACGATCGAGATCGAGAACACGCCGCCCGACGCCCCCACGGTCGAGCTGCAGCCCTCCGCCCCCGAGCCCACCGACAATCTCTACTGCGCGGTCACCAACCCGGCCTACGACGCCGATGGTGACCCCATCACCTACATCTACACCTGGTACAAGAACGGGGCGCTCACCACGGAGACCTCGAGCGTCGTGACCTCCGACAAATTGGGCGACGGCGACACCTGGCAGTGTGTGGTGACCCCGAACGACGGTGAAGACGACGGCACCAGCGCCTCGGCCACCACCTCCGTCTACGACGTCTCGGCCCCCGACGCGCCGATCATCAACACGCCCACCAGCTACCGCAACGAGACCTCCTGGACCCTCTCCGGCACCTGCGAGGCGGGCTGCGACCTCACCGTCTATTGCGCCGACGACTCCACCTCCTGGGTCGGCACCGATGTCTGCGACGGCGACAACACCTTCAGCTACAGCGACACGCTGACGCGGGGGAACACCACCTCCTGCTACGCCGAGTGTACCGACTCCGCCGGCAACACCTCGCCCGTCTCCAACACGGTGACCACCGAGGTCTGTGACCCCTACGACATCTACGAGGACAGCTCCGGCACCGGCGACGCCGGCGCCGCGGCGATCAACGCCTGGTCGACGCTCAACGACTCGGGCACCAGCACCATCACCATCGAGGGCAACATCCTCGATGGGGACAGCGAAGACTGGTACGTCGTCTCCACCTCCGACGACGTCGCCAGCGATCGTTCGCTCGGCATCAACTACTACAACTTCGCCGTGACCATGTACGACGGCGGGACGGCCTACGCGGTCTACGTCTACAAGGACGGCTACGACTCGGTCGACGTCGAGTGCCCGGCCACCACGGGCGGCTACTCGGAGTACAACGACTACGTACAAGACAAGGGCGAGTCGGTCCACGCCGCCCCCTCTGACACCCGCTCCTGCGGCTACGGGTCTTCCACCCGCAATGAGTGCGAGGACATGAGCTCGACTTACTACATCCGCGTGGTCCGGCTGAGCAGCGCGGTGACCTCGTGTCAGGCCTACGACCTCGAAATCACCAACGGGGTGTGGTGATGAGCTCCCGCCGTGAACTCCTGAAGAACATGGGCCTCGGCTTCGGCGCCGCGGCGGCCCTCCTCGGAGCCAGCGCTCCGGCCGCCGCCGCCGCCACCGCCCGCAGCAGCGCGCTCAAGGCCCTGGCCGAGGGAGGGAGCGATCCCACCCCGCCCTGGTGGCTCTTCTCGCCCGTCCGCCCCGGCAGCTCGCTCGGCCTCGGCTGGCGCATGGGCAGCCTGTCCCCGGTCGAGCGGGGGGCCGTGGTGCTTGAGCTGCACCGGGACGGCGGCGACACCGAGGGGGTCCGCGTGGCCCGCGTCCACATCTGCGCCCGAGAGGGGAAGGCCAGGGGGCTGGCGCACAGCGAGCTCTTTGACCTCGTGCTCATGGACGGCGGACAGGGTGAGAAGCCCACCGACGAGCGGCTCGGGCGTGTTCTGCTCGGCCTCGCCGACCGCGTGCGCAAGAATGAGCTCGAGTCCAACGCCGAGCTCAAGGACCTCGGCCGCCTGCTGCCCCACGGCCAGCGGGTGGCGCTCTACGGCGCGGAGACCTTGACGTGAGCACAGATCTCCACTGGGAGACCGACGGCCGCGAGATCAACCTGCTCGTAGACGAGGAGGTCTATCCGCGAGACGCGGTCTATGGCGCGGCCTATCTGTTCGTCGACCGCTGCTTCCTCTTCCTCAGCCGCCCCGCGGACCGTCAGGTCTCCGTGCGCATCCGTCCCAAGGGGCCCTCCACCCCCGAGGCCCTCGAAGATCTGGCCGGGGAGTTTGGCAACGAGCTGCTCAATCAGCTCCTCCGCACCCGGGTCTCCGAGCGGACGGGGAAGATCCGCGAGTATGTGATGGCGCGGGCCTTCTTCTCGACGCCCCAGAGCTCGAGCATCGACGCCCTCCTGGCCGAGCTCGACGCCGAGGAGCTGGCCGAGGACAAGCTCGACATCGAGGTCCCGTGGCAGAGCGCCGCGCAGACCGGCGTCACCACCCCCAGCGCCACCCCAGACGCCACCCCAGACACGAGCGGGAGCGACGACAAGAATGGGGGCTGAGGTCTTGGAGTTCTCGCGCTCCCTCTACCGGGAGGAGGCCGTGCGCGCCGCGGTGGCCGCGTACTCCGCGCTGGCGTCCTTCACCGTCGAGCCCACCGACCACAGCCTGCGGGTGACGATCGCCGAAGGGCGCCTGGGCTCGCTGCCCGATCACTTCTCGAACCACGTGCTCTTCGAGACCGTGCGCCTCTCCCGGGTGAGCCCATGAGCGGGCCCGCTCAGGAGAAGCGGAGCGGCACCCTCCGCCTGCAGCCCCAAGCCCTCGACGCCAGCAAGCTCGGCTTCTTCCGCTGGGGCCGCGTCGCCGGGCGGGTGGTGCTCTCCAATGACGCGGGCGAGTGGCACGCCCTCTCCGACGAGGGCTTCACGGACCTCCTCGGCGGGAAGATCGAGCCCGGCCACGCCGACTACGAGGCCCTCCGCGCCAAGTCCTTCCTCCGCGCAGACCTCGACCTCGAGGAGCTCGCCCGAAAGGTGCGCCGCAAGCGCCGGTACCTCGGCCAGGGCCCCCACCTCGCGGTGGTCATCTCCACGCTGCGCTGCAACCAGAGCTGCCGCTACTGCCACGCCTCCCGCACCGACATGGACCGTGTCGACACCGACATGTCCCTGGAGACGGCGAAGAAGGTGGTGGACCACGCGATGCGCACGCCCTCGCCCTACCTCTGCTTCGAGTACCAGGGCGGCGAGCCCACCGTGAACCTCGACGTCATCAAGTTCTGCGTCGAGTACAGCCGCGAGAAGAACCGCTACGAGCGGAAGACGCTGGACCACTCCGTCGTCACGAACATGACGTACATGACCGACGAGACGGCGGACTGGCTGGTGAAGAACGGCGTCCTGCTCTGCACGAGCCTCGACGGCCCCCGCGAGCTCCATGACACAAACCGGCCCTGGACCGGCCAGAAGGGCGCCGCCTTCGACACCGTCATCGGCTGGATGAAGAAGATCAACCAGCGCTACGTGGACATGGGCCGCGACCCCGAGCTCTGGCATGTAGACGCGCTCACCACCACCACCCGCGCCTCGCTCGGGAAGGGGCGGGAGATCGTCGATCTCTACGTGGAGCTCGGCCTCCGTAACATCCACATCCGGCCGCTCAACCCCTTCGGCTTCGCCACCAAGACCTGGAAGACCATCGGCTACTCGATGGAGGAGTTCCTGGACTATTACCGGGACATCCTCGACTACATCATCGAGCTGAACAAGAAGGGCGTCCAGATCATGGAGGGCACCGCGGCGACCTTCCTGAAGAAGCTGCTCACGCCCGACGACCCCAACTTCGTCGACATCCGCTCCCCCCTCGGGGCCGGGACCGGGCAGATCTGCTACAATTACGATGGCGCGATCCTCCCCTCTGACGAGGGCAGAATGGTCCACGCGATGGGGGACCCCTTCTTCCTCATCGGCCACGTCGACCAGACCAGCTTCGAGGAGGCCACCCGCCACCCCACGGTGCGAGCCCTCGCAGCCTCGAGCTTCCTCGACGCGCTGCCCCAGTGTGAGAGCTGCTTCGCCGCCCCCTGGTGCGGCGTCCGTCCCGACCACAACTATATGCTGAGCGGCGACCTCTTCGGACAACGCCCGCTCACCCTCAAGCACCAACAGCACCTGGGCATCCTCCACATCCTCTTTGAGCGGCTGTTGAACGATCCCCTTGCCGAGACCATCTTCCGACGCTGGACGGTAGACCGTCCCCGTATGCCCGCGCCCGGTGACCTCGTCACCGCGGGCGACGCCGCGACGGTCTAGGAGAGCACATGGCCACCCTGCAGAATGGTAAGTTTCAAGCTGACTCCGCCGCCGAACTCCCCAAGCTGGAGCGGCGACCGGTAGACTTCCTGCAGCTCCAGGAGCTCCAGCAGGTCAACCCGGTGATCCGCGCCGACGAGGCGGCGATCAAGGCCGACGAGCTGCTCGCCGACCCCGACAACGCGGGGCTGGTCTACGTCACCCACTGCTCGCACGGCAGCCACGGCTCCCACGGCTCCCACGGCTCCCACGGCTCCCACGGCAGCCATGGGTCGCACGGCAGCCACGGTAGCCACGGCTCGCATGGGTCCCATGGGTCGCACGGCAGCCACGGCTCCCACGGCTCCCACGGCTCTCACGGCCAGTGGTGAGGGCTCGGCCGGGCCCGGCGCCGCCGCCCTGAGCGGGCCCCATGAGCCTCATCCTCACGGTCACGCGGGCCTGCAACCTCCGCTGCGCCTATTGCCCCACCGCCAAGGACGGCTGGCCCTCGCTCTCCGAGGACGACGCCCGACGCGCGGTGCGCCTCTTCGCCGAGCGATACGGCGGCGGTGACCTCAAGCTCTTCGGCGGCGAGCCCCTGCTCGTCCCCGGCGTGGTCCGGGCCGCGATGGAGGCCGCGCGGGAGGAGCCCCGCGTCCGGAGTGTGTATCTGTCGACGAACGGCCTCGGCCTCGACGCCGAGTGGCTCGACTACCTGCGCGCCTATCCGAAGGGCATCCTGACCCTGTCCATGGACGGCGCCCCCGAGGACCACCGCCGGCTCCGCCGCGCGCTCCCCGGGGTGCCCGACACCTACGACCACGTGCTCGGCTTGCGAGAGGCCCTGCTGCGGACCCCGCGGGTGGTCATCACCCAGACCTTCGCCCCCTCCACCGCCGCGCGGGCCCTCGAGAACTTCCGCCACCTGCGGAGCCTCGGCTTCTGGCGTTTCAACCTGCTCCCCGGCTACTACATCCCCTGGAAGCCCGAGCAGCTCCTGGCGCTGCGGGAGGGCTTCCAGGGGATCGAGAGCGAGATCCGACAGGCCTGGGAGAACGGGCAGCGCCTCTACCTCCGCAACCTCTTCACCGTCGCGCCCACCCCCTTCTTCAACACCGGCCTCGTCGTCGACGCCGATCGCAGCATCCACCCCTCCAATGTGGGCCTGTCGGGCTCCCTGTCGGAGCTCCTCGGCAAGACCCGCGTGGGCTCCCTCGACGACCCTCCCAGCCCCGAGGCCCTCGCCGCCAAGGCGCTGGAGACCAACCGACTCCTCGAAGAGACCCTCCCCGACGGCGTCTGGGCCGCCACACAGGCCGTAGACGCTGCGCTGACCCGCCTCTGCGAGGCCCTCTGGCCGGACTACCTGCGCAGCCGGGAGCGGCGGTCGGCGGGGCAGGCGCCGGTTCGCGAACCGGATCGGTAGGGTCTGAATCCCCGTAAAGCAGCGTCGCTGGATTGGATTTCGCGGGATACCCAAGTGGAATCGCACGGCTACATCCGGAGGCCCGCGTAAGCGCCAACGGACCCCAGCATGAGCCCCGGACGAGCCACCCCGAGATGTGGAGCCGATCCCAGCGGGCGAATTGACGGAGCGCGCAGCGCGGTCCCGGCCGTATCTGCCGCTCTGCGGATGGATCTCCCTCACCTGGTGCGTGTCGTTCCCCTCCCTGGCCGCGGTGGTCGCCTCCCCCACAGAGCCCGCCGTCCGTTCCCAGCTGGAGCGGCCGAGCGGCGACCCCTGGGGCCTCCACCCCGCCTGGGCCTGCACCTCCGCGGTCGGTACACCGCGAAAACGAAGTAAGGTCCTTACATTTAACCAGACCACCGGCAAGGCGACGGGGATCCGCGCCGCCGCCATCCCCCCCAAGCGCGCCAAGCGGGTGGTGGCCACCTCCCGCCCTCGTGGCTGGGGCACCCCCTTCGGTCGACGCCGCGGCCCGACCGCGCTGGCCTTCTCCGGCCTCGATCCCGAGGTGGAGACCCTGCTTCATCGACACATCCCCCTCCACCTCCTTCGCCACGACGAGCCGCTGAGCTTCACCGTCCATGGGCTGCGCCTGGGGGAGCGCTTCGCCGTGACCGGCTTCGACAGCGGGCGCACGCCCTATGGCTGGGTCGCCGACGCCGAGGGGCGCTGGGACTGGACCCCACCGGCCCTGCTCGGTCGCCTGAGCCTCGGCCTGAGCGATGATCGGGTCTATCCCGGGGTCCGCGCCGAGCTGCTCAGCCTGCCGGTCGGGCCCGTCCAGCTCGGCTCGGCCCTCGCCCTCTGGACCCAGCCCGAGGCCCTCCGCCGGGGGGCGAGGCCGACGCCCGGCGGCTCCTTGGAGCTTCGCATGCTCTACCCCTGGGACGACCACATCACCCTGTGGTGGGGTGGACACGGGAAGACCGCGGGGTGGGAGCACGGGCTCGTCGAGCGCCACGGGGCCTTCGTCTATCGCCTGGGGCTGACGGGGTGGTTCGGCGACCCCTCCCGCAGCCCCTACTGAGGCGCGCTCAGCGACGGTTCATGCGCATCAAGAGCGACAGGATGTTCCAGAACAGGACCAGGATGCCCATCATGATCGTGTAGGCGCCCTCGATGTGCTGGTCTGTGTTCAGGCGGTGCATCACCTGATTGATCTGATAGAGCAGCCCGCCCACGCTCACGCCCACGAAGACGAGCGAGATGATGAGGCCGAAGGTCCCGCCGAACAGCGCGGGAAAGACGAGGCCGACGCCCATCAGGACGAGCATCGGGATGGACAGGGCCGAGAGGGCCGCGCCGAGCATCGAAAATTCCTTTGGGCCCGTCCAGACGTAGCTCGTAAGGCCCACGCCGGTGAGCACGGTCATCGCCATCGCCATGCCGATCAGGCCGAAGGGGCTGCCCGTCGCGGCGCCCATCGCCGCCGCGGCGAGGAGGAGGAAGCCCATCGCGAAGCCCTGGGCCACGGCGCCGAGGCCGAAGCCGAGCAGCTTCTGCTCTCCGAAGACCAGCTTGGGGGCGACCATCTGGGCCACGGCGAAGGCGCCGAGGATGAGGCCCATCGACACCCACTTGTTGAAGAGGAAGGTCATCCCCGACGAGGCCGCCAGCGCGAGGCCCCCGGCAGAGAGCACCCCCGTGACGCCGGACAGGGTGAGCCCGCCGACCGTCCACAGCAGCACGCGCTTGAGGTAGCCGACCCGCTCACTCTCCGCGGCGCGGGAGAGGGGGCGAGACACGCTCGGGAAAGACATACAGACCTCCAGGTAGGGAGGCTTATCTAGCCCCGCCGGGGTCGCTGGCAAGGTCTCCCGCGAGGGAGGTCAGCCAGGCGTGCACGATGTTGCGGGACACGCGGGCTCGATAGTCCGCGGTGCTGCGCACGTCGTCGATCGGGCGGATGTCGTCGAGCACGAAGTCGGCGGCCCCGGGGTCGATGGCCCGGCCGAGCAGCGCGGTCTCGACCGAGCGGCAGCGCAGCGGCACCGGCCCCACCGAGCCGAGGGCCACGCGGGCTCGCACCACCACGCCGCCCGCGAGCACGATCCGACCGCCGAGCACCACCTTGGAGATGGCCTGGGCGAGGCGGGTGCCCACCTTGCGGTAGGTCAGCCCCGCACCTGCGCCGACGGGGATGTGGACGCGGAGGAGGAGCTCATCCGGGGCGAGGTCGATCAACTTGTAGCCCCGGAAGAAGGCGGCGGCGGGCACAAGACGACGACCGCGCAGGCTCCCGAGCTCGAAGACGGCCTCCATCGCGAGCCAGAGGGGCAGCGAGTCGCCGGCGGGAGAGGCGTTGACGATGTTGCCGCCCACGGTGCCGCGGTTCTGGATCGCCAGCGCCCCCACGGTGAGGGCGCAGTCCCGCAGGGCCGCGGGGAGGGAGGGGTGGAGGGCGACGTCGGTCCAGGTGGTGAGGGCGCCGATCGCGACCGCGCCGTCCGCCTCGACCGAGACGCCGCGGAGCTCGTCACAGGGCCAGAGGTCGAGGATCGCGGTCGGGCTCAGGCTGTCGGACTCGATGTACACCATCACGTCCGTGCCGCCCGCCAGCACCGTGGCCTGGGGGTGGGTGGAGCGCAGCGAGAGGGCCTCCTGCAGGCTCCCCGCGCGAAAGACCGGTGCGGTGCTCGTCTTCATCGGGCGCTCTCTGCGGACAGGGCCACCGCGACGGCGTCTACGATCTTCTGGTAGCCGGTGCAGCGGCAGAGGTTACCCGCCAAGCCGACCCGGACCTCCTCTCGGGTCGGGTGGGGGTTGCGCTCGAGCAAGGCAGCCGCGGCTACCACGAAGCCGGGCGTGCAGATGCCACACTGGGCTCCGCCATGGGCGAGCAGGGCCGCCTGGACGGGGTGCAGGACCCGATCGCTCTCCGAGAGGCCCTCGACCGTGGTCACCCGGGCGCCCACCGCCTGGACGACGGGGACGAGGCAGGAATTGACCACCCGACCGTCGAGCAGCACGCTGCAGGCTCCACACTCTCCCTCGCCGCACCCCTCCTTGGCCCCGGTCAGCCGGAGGTCCTCCCGGAGGACGTCGAGGAGGCGCGCCATTGGCGGGGCCTCGACCGTCCGAGCCTCACCGTTCACCAGCAGATCGAGCTTCACGACTTCACCTGCGCGGCCGGTCCGGCCGGGTGGGAGGCGGGGGCCAGGGAGAGGGCCGCGAGCACCCGCTCGGGGGTCATGGGGAGGCGGTCGAGCGTCACGCCCACCGCGGCCTCGATGGCCTGGGCCACCGCGGGGGCCGGACCGTCGACCGGGATCTCTCCCACCCCCTTCGCGCCGAAGGGGCCGCGGCGGTAGGGGATCTCGACGAGGCGGGTGATCATCTCCGGCGCGTCGATCGTGGTGGGGATGATGTAGTTCGTCAATCGGTTGTTTCGCATCCCGCCCTGATCGTCGAGCACCACCTCCTCCGAGGTCGCGTAGCCGAGACCCTGAACGGAGCCGCCCTCGATCTGACCCGTCACGATGACGGGGTTGATCGCCCGCCCGACGTCGGTGGCGCTGACGAGGCGGCGGTAGATCACCTCGCCAGTGTCGATGTCCACGTCGAGGTCGACCACGCAGGCGGCCCAGCCGAAGGTGGGGTAGGCGTCCCCCTGGTAGAGGTCGGCGTCCCACCGCATCGAGCCGTCGTCCTCGTAGGTGTGCTCGACCCGCAGCGGGGCGGCGGAGCGCCGCGCGGCGAGGAGGCGGTCGAAGTCGCGCTCGTCGGCGAGGCCCGTCTCGGCCTGAAGGGCGGCCCGCAGCTTTCGAGCGGCCTCCTGGATCACGTGCCCCACCACCATGCAGGTGCGGGAAGCCACGGTGGGCCCAGAGTCGGGGACGAGGGCGGTGTCGTGGGGCGACATGTCGAAGCGGTCGGCGGCGAGGCCGAGCTCGTCAGCGGCGATCTGCACGAAGGTGGTCTCAGCCCCCTGTCCAATGTCGGTCGAGGAGCTCAGCACCCGGACGCGGTCTCCTTCGAGGGCGAGGCCAGCCTTGCCCTTCAACCAGGCCTCGCCGTTGCCCGTGAAGCCGCAGCCGTGGAAGACGAGCGAGACGCCGCGGCCGCGCGCGAGGCGGCGCCCCGCGCCACCCGGATCGGGCGGAGAGGGGAGGAGGGGGGCCTCGGCGGCGGCGAGCGCCTCCTCAAAGACGGCGGCGGCGCCCGTGTCGGTGAGGAGCTGACCGGTCGCGCTGCGGTCACCGTCTCGGTAGAGGAGCTGCCGGCGCAGCTCGACGGGCGAACGACCGAGCCGGCGGGCGATGGCGTCGATGTGGCGCTCAGCGGCGAAGAGCGCCTGCGGCGCACCAAAACCACGGAAGGCCCCGTTGGGGGGCGTGTTCGTAGCCACCGCCACCCCATCGAGGTGCACCTCATCGGCGCGGTAGGGGCCGGTGACATGCAGGACGGCCCGGGACAGCACCACCGGGGTGAGCGTGTTGTAGGCCCCCCCGTCGACCACGATCCGAGCCTCGAGCTTCCGGGTGGCCCCCGCGGGCGTCGAGGCGGTGCGGAGGTGGATGACCGCCGGGTGCCGCTTCGTCGTGGCGCGGAGGTCCTCATCCCGGCGGTAGACGAGCTTCACCGGCCGCCCCGTCTTCACGGCGAGGATCGCAGCGTGAGCGGCGATCATCGAGGGGTACTCCTCCTTACCGCCGAAGCCCCCTCCGGTCGCTGCCTGCACCACGTTGAAGCGCTCGTGCCCGAGCACCCGCTTGAGGGCCTTGTCAATGTAGAAGGGGCACTGCATCGAGCCCAGCAGCGTGAGGCCGCCGTCGGCCCGGGGGAGCGCGAGCATGCCCTGCGGCTCGATGTAGAGCTGCTCCTGGAGGCCCACCGTGTAGGTGCCCTCGACGATGATGAGCCCCTCCTCCTCCACGGGCCCACCCTCGGGGAGCTTGTCGATGTGGATGCGCTTGAAGACGTTGTCCTCGCCGAAGATGCGCACCGAGTGGCCCTCGGCGACGAGGGGGTCGAGGAGGGCGGGGAGGTCTTCGTAGGTGACCCGGAGGTGCTGCAGCGCCTCGGTGGCGCGGTCACGGGTGGGGGCCGCGACGAGGGCCACCGCCTCCGCGACGTGCCGCGTGAGGCCGTCACAGAGCACAGGCTGGTCTTCGGTCATCAGGTAGACGAGGTTCTCGCCCGGGATGTCCTTCGCCGTGCAGATCGTGATCCCGGTCCAATCAAAGGCCGGATCGGGCTCCACCGCGAGGATGCGCGCGTGGGCCCGGGTGCTGCGGAGGGTGGCGCCGTAGAGGCAGCCCTCGGGGGCGAAGTCGTCCACATAACGGGCCCTCCCCGTCACCTTGGACGGACCGTCCACGCGGGGGAGCGATGTCCCCACGACGGGCAAGGGGGAGGGAGCAGACGGGGTCGGGGCGGCCTGGCCGCGGCGGGTATCGGTCAACATGGTCGGCAGTCTACCGTGTTGTGCAGGTGGTGGGCCCCGTCCCCAGAAACCAAGAAGCGCCCCGCACCCGGGCTTCGGGTTGGGGCGCTTCCGGGACCACGGAGGGCCGTCGAACGTCGAGCCGATCGACCCGCTGTCCGACTACGCTGTCCGACTACGCTGTCCGACTACTTGGGCGCGCCGAAGGAGGTGCGGACGTAGCCGAGCACCGCCGTAATCTGCGCGTCGCTGAGCGTGCCGCCCCAGGGGGGCATGGTGCCCACCGTGCCCGTCTTGCCGTTCTTGATGCTGGCGATCAGCACCTCATCGGGCTGGGCGAGGCGGGTCTTGTCGTCCACGTAGTTGGCGGCGAGGCCGTTGTTGCCCTTGCCGTCGGCGCCGTGGCAGGGGAGGCAGTAGGTCTTGTAGATGGTCTCGCCGTCGGCCGGGCCGGCGGCGGGGGCAGCCGGAGCGGCGGGGGCCGTCGCGACCGGGGCCACAGGGGCGGCGGGGGCAGCGGGGGCAGCGGGAGCGGCCGGCTTCTCTGGGGTGGAGCCGCCGCAAGCGACGGCAGCGAGGAGCACAAGTGAGCTGATGAGCATACGCATGACGACCGACTCCGGGGATCTTCCGCAGGGTTGGATCGCGAAGATCGCGAGACGTGCGGGCCCTAACCGAATCATCATCTGGAAGTCCAGCGAGGTACGCGGCGCACGACCCACAGCGCCGACCAGGGGCTGACAATTCGCAGATCTCCGCCGAAGGAACACGGAACAAGCTCCGTACCCTTGGCCACTCAGCCGCGAAGGGGGCTCCCCGCGGCGGCGCGACGCAGACGATCATTGACCGCCACCCCGAGCCCCGCCTCCACCGCGAGCCCCGCGACCAGGACGTCCACGCCGAGCTGATCGAGGGCCCGCAGCTCCGCGAAGAGCCGCCGGGCGTGCTCCGCGGGCTCCCCCGCGGGCAGCAGCGCCACCCGGAGCCCCCGATCGCGGAGCTCCGCCGCCCGGGCTTCGGGGTCTTCCGCGATGAGGAGTGAGGTTCGAGGGGCATAATGGGCGGTCAGCGTCCCTGGAGCGCGGGTCACCGAGCGCCCGAGGGGGCCAATCAGCGTGACGATCACCTCCGTGGGCAGGCCGCCCGGGCGCAGCAGGGCGGGGGCGGCCCCGTCCGCAGGCAGCTCGACGATAGTGCTCTCCACGCCGACCGCGCAGGGGCCGCCGTCCAGGATCGGGAAGCCCAGGCCGAGCTCCTCCTCGACGTGCGTCGCGGTGGTGGGGCTCGTCCGGCCGAAGCGGTTGGCCGAGGGAGCGGCGAGGCCGCTGGGGAAGGCGGCGAGGAGGCCGAGGGCCAGCGGGTGCGCCGGGATGCGGAGGCCGACGGTGTCGAGGCCCCCGGTCACCTCGTCGGGCACCCCGGAGCGCCGCGGCAGGACGAGCGTGAGGGGCCCCGGCCAGAAGCGCCGCGCGAGCACGCGGGCCCGCGCATCAAAGACGCCGAGGCGCTCGGCGGCCTCCAGGCTGTTGACGTGCACGATGAGCGGGTGATCGACCGGACGGCCCTTGGTCGCGAAGACCCGCCTCAGGGCGATGGGGTCCGCAGCGTCGGCGCCGAGGCCGTAGACCGTCTCGGTGGGGAAGGCGACGAGCTCAGCGCGAGACAGCCGGACCACGGCCTCTTCGAGGGAGATTCGCACGGGATCGCCTCGACCGGAGCGAGAGGGGCCAACACAGGGGGGGACGCGGCCCGATACCCCGGTCTGGGGTCGTTCGCCGAGCGCGGCCCGGGCGCCCCACGGGACGATCGCCTCAGGTAATTTCGACGCCATCGCCAGACCGTGCCGCCCCCGACGTCGCGCCCCCCCGGCGTCGTGCCCCCCATCACGCCCCCCCCCAGCGTTCGCCTACCACCGAGGCCCCCATGCTCCTCGCGCTCCTCAGCCTGCTCGCCTGCGGCTCCGATCCCGTGCCGGTCTCCCCGCCGCCCCCACCACCCGCCGTTGAGGCTGAGCCAGAGCCCGTCGCGGTGGTCCGGGGGCCTACCAACAAGCCGCCCCAGGTCAACAGCATCACCTTCAAGCCCGCGCGCCCCACGGTGAAGGACGACATCGAGGTGATCGCCAAGGCCTCCGATCCCGACCAGGACGTGGTCGACCTCGACTATGTCTGGATCCGCAACGGCGAGCGCCTGTTGAACCGCACCGACGACCGCGTGCGCGGCTCAGACTTCGAGAAGGGCGACAAGATCGCCGTCCTGGTCAAGGCCAGCGACGCGGAGGGCACGACGGAGAGGGAGAGCGAGCCCTTCCTCCTCGAGAACTCCGCCCCCCGTTTCACCACGGACCCAAGCCGCGCCGCCGCCGCGATCGACGGACTGCGCCTTGAGGCTGAGGATCCCGATCACGACGTGATCACCTTCCGCCTCGAAGGGGCCCCTGGCGGGATGACGGTCGATCCCAAACAAGGGATCCTCCACTACAAGGGCTCGGAGGATGAGAAGGGCGGCGACTATCGGGTGAAGGTGGTGGCCGATGACGGAGATGGCGGCTTTGCACGATGGGAATTCGGGATCTCCGTGACGCCTGGCTCCAAGGCAGCCGCGGAGGCCAAGGCCGCAAAAGCCAAGGCTGAGGCTGACAAGCAGAAGTGATCCATACCTGTTGACAAAGCTGTGCACAAACCACGGATGGCTGTGCAGGCGGCTGTGGACCACCGGTGAACATCTCGGCGTCGCAGGTCTCAGCCCCGGGTCTTCCCCAGGAAGACGGCGGTCACCAGCCCTCCCCGCACAGCGCGTTCCACAAGGAACACAAGAAAAAGTTGGCCTTCAACCAACCTGCGCCGAGTTGTCCACACCGTCAACAGCCCCCTATGGATCGATCGACGGATCTAAACTGACCCTGAATTTTTTCTTCGTGCTCGTCGAGGTGTCTGCGCGAGTGCGAGCGAGGTCGGGGTCCGTCGGTCCTGCGGGTGGGCTTCGGAGGGAGCGCGAGCGAAGCGTGACCTTGTCCTCCCGCCGAGCGGCGCGGTTGGATACGGGGCGCCCCAATCAGACCGTGGCTTGGCTTCCTCGGAGCCGGCTCCCCTTGGTCTGGCTTTCGAGAAGGCAGGGAGAGGCCCCATGGATGTGACGATCGGTCGGGAAGAGCTCACGCGCGGGCTGCAGCGGGTTCAAGGCATCATCGAGCGCCGGACCACCAACCCCGCCCTCGCCCATGTGCTGCTCGAGGCCTCTGGCGAGCGGCTGCGGCTCACCGCCACCGACACGCTGCTCACCCTCGTCGCCGACTACCCCGCCCAGGTCGCGGGGCCGGGTGAGCTGTCCGTCGACGCCGCCACGCTCTTCCAGGTCTCAAAGGCCCTGAACGGCGAGGTGGTGCACCTCCGCACCAACAGCGGCAACCGCCTCTCGGTGCGGTCGGGCACGGCCGAGTTCAACATCCTCGCCGGCTCTCCCGACGAGTTCCCGCCGCTGCCTACGCAAAACGATAAGGCGAAGCTCCAGATCCAAGGTCGGGGCCTCCGTCGGATCATCGAGGAGACCCTGTTCTCCGTGAGCGGCGACGAGAACCGCTACGGGTTGAACGGCGCCCACTTCGAGGAGGTCGGAGGCAAGGCCGGCAACACGCTGCGCCTCGTCACCACCGACGGCAGCCGCCTCTCCTACTCGGAGACCCCCTACGAGGGGCAGTTCGGCATGGGCCGCAAGATGCTGCTCCCGAAGAAGGCGCTGGGCGAGATCCGCAAGATGGTGGAGGCCGATGACTCCCTCTGGACCGTCGCCTTCGGCGATCGCTCCGCGGTGGTGAGCACGCCGGGCCTCACGCTCATCGTGCGCCTCGTCGAGGGGGAATTCCCCGACTACCGCCAGGTCCTGCCCCAGAGCTTCAAGCGCCACGTGGAGATGAACCGCGACGCCTTCGACAAGGCGCTGCGCAACGTGGTGATCATGGCGTCCGACCGCAACCACCTCGTGCGCTTCTCCTTCGAGAGCGACCGTGTCGTGCTCTCCGCCGCCAACGTCGAGGCCGGGGACGTGCGGGCCGAGGTCGAGGCCGATGTGCAGGGCACTCCCCTGCTCACGGGCTTCAACGTCAAGTATTTCCAGGACATCCTCTCAAACACCCGCGGCGACCGCATCTCGCTCGACCTCGGCGACACCTTGGACCCCTGCATCGTCCGCCTGCCGGGCCGCGATGACTGCCTCTTCGTCGTCATGCCGATGCGCCTGGACTGAGCGCCGGAGGGGGTTCGAGCGTGCGGCTCGTCACGCTGGAGGCCGTGGACTGGCGAAACCTGCGTCAGGCCCGCCTGGAGGCCTTCACCCGCTTTGTCGTGCTGCACGGCGACAACGCCCAGGGCAAGACCAACCTCCTCGAGGCCGTGGGCATGCTGGCCACGCTCCGCAGCTTCCGGGAGGCGCGGACGGCCCGCCTCATCCGCCAGGGCTCCGGCGTCGGTCGCCAGCCGGGTGAGGCTGTCCTACGCGCGGAGGTGCGCGGCATGGGCGGCACCCGCCAGCTCGAGTGGCGCCGCAAGGGGGAGAAGCGCTCCTTGTCGCTCGACCAGGCCCCGGTCCGCCGGCTGCGCGACTGGTTCGCTGTCCTGCGCGCGGTCATCTTCTCGCCGGACCACGCGCGGATCATCCGCGGTGAGCCCGCCGAGCGGCGGAGCTTCCTCGACCGGGCCGCCTTCACGGCCGATCCCAGCCACCTCGAGCTCGTCCGGGACTACCAGCGGGTGCTCTCTCAGAAGGGGGCGCTGCTGCGGGGCGGGCGGGTCGATCCCATCGAGCTCGCCACCTGGAACCAGCGGCTGGTCGAGCTCGGCGCCCGCCTCACGCTGCGGCGCCTGCGGGTGGTCGAGGAGCTGCGGGCCCACGTCGTCGAGCTCCACCGCGCCATCGGCGGCGGGCGGGCGCCGGTCGAGCTCGTCCTCCGCGGGGTGGGCGTGGAGGACCCCGACCGCCTCCCGCTCCACCTCGAGCGCGCCCTCGCCAGCGCCGGCGGGGAGGAGCGCCGGCGGGGCCTCGCCCTCGTCGGCCCCCACAAGGATGACCTCGACATCCGCGTCGAGGGGCGGCTGGCCCGCAGCTTCGCCTCCCAGGGCCAGGTGCGGAGCCTCGTCCTCGCGCTCAAGCTGGCCGAGATCCGAGCGGCCGCCGACCGCGGAGATGAGCCCCCGCTCTTCCTCCTCGACGACCTCACGAGCGAGCTCGACCGGGGTCGGATGGCGCGCCTCGTCGAGCTGCTCGGCTCCTTCGACAACCAGGTCTGGATCACCACCACCGAGCCGGGCTGGCTCGGCCCGCTGCCCACCGGCGAGACCACGCGCTGGCAGGTGGTGGAAGGGAGCGTGCGGACAGGCTAAGGAGCGCCGTTACACTCCCCAGCGCTCAGCGCGACACGTCGATCTTGCCTTCCGAGCTGCACAACGGCCCAGGAGCGAGCTCAAGGTGCGGCCGATCTGCTGCAAGGTCTCGATCAAGGAGCGGCTCTCATGCCGGAACAGGCGTCGGCGCAGCAGATGGATGAAGCCCTGGCCCTAGAGGCCTTGGGAGCGCTGGCCGCCGCGGCCCCGTTGGTGTCACCGCCCAGCTCGAGCGAGGCGGAGGTGGCGCTCTTCGGTGAGGCGCCGGCGGTGGAGGTGGCCGCGCCCGAGGTCTCCGCGCCTGAAGCGTACGGCGCCAGCAGCATCACCGTGCTCAAGGGCCTCGAGGGGGTGCGCGAGCGCCCGGCGATGTACATCGGCTCCACGGGGCCGCAGGGGCTCCATCACCTCGTCTACGAGGTGGTCGACAACTCGATCGACGAGGCCATGGCCGGCCACTGTGACCGCGTCTTCGTCATCCTGCACGAGGACGGCTCGGTCTCGATCGAAGACAACGGCCGCGGCATCCCCACCGACATCCACCCCGAGGTGGGCAAGAGCGCCGCCGAGGTGGCGCTCACGATGTTGCACGCGGGCGGCAAGTTCAACAAGAAGTCGTACGCCGTCTCGGGCGGCCTCCACGGCGTGGGTGTGAGCTGCGTGAACGCCCTCTCGGAGTGGCTCCAGCTCGACGTCTGGCGCGATGGCGGCCACCACCGCCAGCGGTACGCCAAGGGCATCCCGGTCCATGACCTCGCCCGCCTCGGCCCCTCCGACCGCCGCGGCACCCGGGTCCAGTTTCAGCCGGACGGCACGATCTTCAAGGAGACCACGGTCTTCACCTACGATGTGCTGTTCCGCCGCCTGCAAGAGCTCGCCTTCCTCAACCCGGGGCTCTCGATCCGCCTCGAAGACCGCCGCGACGGCAACGCGGTGGACTTTCGTTACCAGGGAGGCATCCGCGACTTCGTCAAGCACATCAACGAGGCTCGGTCGCCGCTCCACCCCGATCCCATCTACATCATCGGCGAGCGGGATGGCATCCAGGCCGAGCTGGCGCTGCAGTGGACCACCTCCTACGCCGAGACCACGCTCAGCTTCGTCAACAACATCCACACCATCGACGGCGGCACCCACGTGAGCGGCTTCAAGGCCGCCCTCACGCGGGCGATCAACGGCTACGCCCTCGCGAAGGGGCTGCTGAAGGCGGCGAAGGGGGAGAGCGTGGGCGGTGACGACGTCCGCGAGGGCCTCACCTGCGTGCTCTCGGTGCGGGTGCCCGAGCCCCAGTTCGAGGGGCAGACGAAGGGCAAGCTCGGCAACTCCGAGGTCAAGGGCCTCGTCGAGGGCATCGTCTCCGAGCAGCTCTCCTACTTCCTGGATGAGAACCCGAGCGTCGCCCGCAACATCATCGGCAAGGCCCTCGAGGCCGCCCGCGCCCGCGAGGCCGCGCGGAAGGCGCGTGACCTCGCCCGGCGGAAGAGCGCGCTCGAAGGCGGTGATCTCCCCGGGAAGCTCGCCGACTGCCAAGAGCGGGACCCCGCCAAGTGTGAGCTCTACCTGGTCGAGGGAGACAGCGCCGGCGGCTCGGCCAAGCAGGGCCGCGACCGCAAGTACCAGGCCATCCTCCCGCTCCGCGGCAAGATCCTGAACGTCGAGAAGGCCCGCTTCGACAAGATGCTGTCGAACGAAGAGATCCGGACCATGATCTCGGCCCTCGGCACGGGTATCGGTCCCGACTTCGACACCGCTCGGCTGCGGTACCACCGCATCATCATCATGACCGACGCCGACGTGGACGGCTCCCACATCCGCACGCTGCTGCTCACCTTCTTCTTCCGGCAGATGCCCGACCTCGTGCGCAACGGGCACCTCTACATCGCCCAGCCGCCGCTCTACAAGGTCAAGAAGGGCAAGCGCGAGCAGTACCTCAAGGACGGCAACGCCCTCGACGAGTTCCTGCTCGCTCAGGGCATTCGCTCCCTGTCGGTGGAGCTCCCCGACGAGACCGTGCTCGAGGGCGAGGTGCTGCAGCCCCTCCTCGAGAAGGTACGGCGTTATACGGGGCACATCGAGCGAATGGGTCGCCGCGTGGTGCCCGAGGTGCTCGACGCCTGGTACGGCATGGGCGGCCACCGCCTGTCCCTCGACAGCCGGGAGGCCGCGGAGGCCGCCGGGATCGAGATCCGCGCCGCCATCGGTCGCGTCGCCAACGAGCTGCACATCACCGCGGTCGACACCTTCCCCGACGGCGATCGCTGGTCGGTCGAGATCGGCACCCTCCGCAATGGCATGGAGCGCCGTAGCCGCCTCCGGGGCGCCGGCGAAGATGACGGCCTCGGGCGCCTCGCCGACGAGCTGCAGGCCGATCTCCCCCTCCCGCTCAAGCTCCTGCCCTCCGGAGAGGAGGTTCGAAGCTGGAAGCTCCTGCTCCAGTCGGTCTTCGAGGGGGCCCGCAAGGGCTACGAGGTCCAGCGGTACAAGGGGCTCGGCGAGATGAACCCGGAGCAGCTCTGGGAGACAACGATGGACCCTTCGCGTCGCGCCCTTATGAAGGTGGTCGCCAACGACATGGGTCAGGCGGATCACATCTTCAGCCTGCTCATGGGAGACGCGGTCGATCCGCGCCGTACCTTCATCGTGAACAACGCCCTCGACGTACGAAACCTCGACATCTGACGCCCGCCTTCGCTCGCCGCCCTCCCCCCCTTTTCCCCCGGTCACCCGTGAGCTTGCACGACCTCTTTGGCCGGAAACTCCTGCTCATCACGGGCAAGGGGGGCACTGGAAAGACGACCCTGGCGGCCGCCATCGGGCGGCTCCAGGCCGAGCGGGGCCGGCGCGTGATCGTGGTGGAGGTGGACAACTTCCAGTCCGCCCTCACCGGGCCCTTCGGCCGCACCCCCGGCTACCAGCCGATCACGGTGGCGCCGAACCTCGACATCTGCAACGTGACCTGGAAGGAGGCCCTGATCGAGTGGCTGGAGTCCACCGTCCCCGCTCAGCGCATCGTGCGCATGATCCTCGGGAACAAGACGGTGCAGACCTTCCTCGACGCCACGCCCGGCGCCCGCGAGACGATGGTGCTCTCGCGCATCCTGACCCTCACCGAGCAGTACGACCAGGTCATCGTCGACATGCCGGCCAGCGGTCATGCCGTCAGCATCCTCCGCGTCCCCCACGTGGCGGTGAACCTGATGGGCTCGGGGCCGGTCGGCCAGCGCAGCCGCGCCGTGCTCTCCCTCTTCGGCAGTGACCGCACCGCCCTGCTCATCGTCGGTCTCCCCGAAGAGATGGTGGTCAACGAGATGGTCGAGCTCTGGGAGAAGCTGCACGTCGAGGTCCCGGAGCTCCGCACCCCCCTCGTGGTGCTCAACCGCGCCGCCATCCCCACCCTGACGGAGTCGGAGCGGGAGCTGTTGGAGCGCCTCGAGGCCGCGACCCCCGCCGATCGTCCGCTGGCTCGGGAGCTGCTCCAGGCCGGCCGCTGGGAGGCGGGGCTCGAGGCCTCCACCGCCGAGGCCCTGTCTCGGCTCAAGCTGGAGATCCAAGGCGCCGAGGTGGTCTCCTTCCCCCGGCTCGGCTCGCTCGGCGGCTTCGAAGGCGGCCCTGCGCAGGTGGTCCGGCAGCTTGCAGCCGCCCTGGCCCGCCAGGAGCTGGCGGAGTCCCGCGCATGAACAGCCTCGGAACGCTCCTCCAGTCGAGCAAGCTCGTCATCTGCGTCGGCTCCGGCGGCGTCGGCAAGACCACCACCAGCGCGGCGCTCGGCCTGCGCGCCGCCCGTGACGGCAAGCGGGTGCTCGTCCTCACGATCGACCCCGCCCGTAGACTGGCGAATTCGCTCGGCCTCAAGCGCTTCGGCAACGATGAGTCTCGGATCGACCTCAGCGCCCTCCCCGATGCCAAGGGCGAGCTGTGGGCGATGATGCTCGACAATCGAAAGACCTTCGACGATCTCATCGGGCGGCTGGCGCCGGACCCTGGCACCCGCGACGGCATCCTCACCAATCGTATCTACCGGGCCATCGCCGACAACATCGCGGGGTCCCAGGACTACATGGCGACCGAGAAGCTGCACGACGTCGTGCTCTCCGGCCGCTATGATCTCGTCATCCTCGACACCCCGCCGGTGAAGAACGCCCTCGACTTCCTCGAGAGCCCGGGTCGCCTCGCCCGCTTCCTCGACAAGAAGGTGATGAAGTGGTTCCTCGACTCCCCGCCGCAGGAGTCCCGGATGCTCGGGCGCATCCTCGCGGGGACGAGCTCCGTCGTGATGAAGCTGCTCTCGTACATATTCGGAGAGGAGTTCCTCCGCGAACTCACAGAGTTCTTCGTCGCCTTTCGAGACCTCTACGATGGGTTTCGCGAGCGCCACGAGGCGGTGGTCAAGCTCTTCCACGACCACCGGACCGCCTTCGTCATCGTCTGTGCGCCGAACGAGCCCTCCATTGAGGTCGCCCGCTTCTTTCTCGATGAGCTGCGCGGGCGCAAGATGAACAACCCCGGCCTCATCGTCAACCAGCGGCACGTCGTCAAGGGCCTCCCCGCCGACGCCTCCGCCGAGCTCGGCCCCTTCGTCGCCTCCGCCGCCGGGGGCCTCCCCGCGCAGACCGACGCCCGGCTCCTCGCGCGCCTGGGCTCGGCCCACCGCCGGCTCCGGGAGCTGGCGATCATCGAGGAGGGCCTCGTGGTGCCGCTCTCCCGGCTGCTCCGCCGCGACCAGACCCTGTGGAGCGTCCCGCGGCTCGAGACCGAGGTGCACGACCTCGAGAGCCTCGGGCGAGTGGGCAGCCGTCTCTGTGATTAATGTAGGTGATCGATATATCTGTGTTCGATATATCTGTGATTTATGTACCTTTGATTCAACTCTATCAGAGTGGCAGGCCCCCTCGATGCGGCGCCGCCATTCCCACCCGCGTCGCCTCGGAATAGTCTCCCGCTGGCGTGCTCCAAGAGCCCTGCCCAATCGCCCGCTCCCTCACCTGCGACCCCCACACGAGCCAACCCGAACCCTGGATCCGAACGTGACCACAGCTAAAAAGTTACCAGCGAAAGCATCATCTACGCGGAAGTCCAGGGCTGGGCGGGCCAGCTCGGCGGAGAGCGGCGCGGCCGCCGCGGGGGTGGTGATGCCCACCATCGCCGCCGCTGACCTCGAGCGCCTGGGCGTGAGCTGGACCACCCTCGGCCAGTGGCTGAGCTCGGGTGTGCTGCTCTTGACCGACGAGCCGGGGGTCTACGGCCAGACTTTGGAGACCGGTCCGCTGGTCCGCGAGCACATGGAGGCTCGGCGCCGCGTCGTCGCGAGCTGAGCGGGTCGACTCTCCGGTCCGGCGCGGATATCCTCCGCGCCCCACTGGGAGGCGACCATGCCCCGTTTCACCCGACGTGCTGCCCTACAAGCGGGGGCCCAGGTGACCGCTGCTGTCGCCGCCTCGGCCTGCCGGCCCAAGGGCGGCCCGGCGGCCGCGGGCGGTGAGACGGCGGAGGTCGGCTCCATTGACCATGTCATCGTGATCATGATGGAGAACCGCTCCTTCAATCACTTCCTGGGGGCGAGGAAGCTCACGGAGGGCAAGGCCGACGAAGACGGCCTCACCGCCGACATGAGCAACCCAGACGCCTCCGGGGCCCTCGTCACCCCCTACGCCTCGGACGAGGTCTGTATCTACGACCCTCCCCACGGCTGGGAGTCCTCGCACCGGCAGTTCTCCGAGGGCACCAACCAGGGCTTCGTCATCGAGTACGGCGCTCGCGGCGCCCCCAATGCGGGGCATGGGGCGATGCAGTACCTCACCCGTGACGACGTGCCCATCACCTGGGCCCTGGCCGACGCCTACACCGTCTGCGACCGCTGGTTCTGCTCGATCATGGGCCCCACCTGGCCGAATCGGCTGATGGCCCACCTCGCGACGAGCGACGGCAAGATCGACAACTCCTTCCCGGCCGGCACGCTGTTCACCAATCGTTCCGTGTGGAAGGCTCTCGAGGAGGCTGGGGTATCCTGGGGTTATTATTATACAGACCTGCCCTTCATCGGTTTGTTGGCTGACCATTGGACCGACGATACGGTGTTTATGGTGGAGGAATTCGCCGGTCATGTCAGCGGGGGGACCCTCCCGTCTGTCGTCTGGATTGACCCTGGCTTCGCGTATAATGACAACCACCCTCCGCACCATGTCGGCCTCGGTGAGCTCTTCATCGCCGGGATCTACGAGACCCTCGCCGCCTCTCCCTATTGGGACAAGTGCCTCATCGTGCTCCTCTACGATGAGCACGGCGGCTTCTTCGATCACGTGGCGCCGCCCACCACCGACGACGACCTCGCCGCAGAGGGCTTCGATCAGCTCGGCTTTCGTGTACCCACCCTGCTCATTGGCCCCTACGTCAAGGCGGGGGTAGACCACACCGTCTACGATCACACGAGCTGGATCAAGTACGTCTGTGAGCGCTTTGGCATCGAGCCTTGGAACAAGCGCCTCCAGGCGGCGAATTCGATCGGCCTCGCCCTCGACCTGGACGCCATGGCCGACAACGCCCCTCGGCCACCGGTGGCCCTCCCGGGCTTCGCCTTCTCGGAGGATGAGGTCCCCGACGAGTGCTTCTACGGGGCTGCGCCCGACCACCTGCTCAAGCTCGCTTTGCTGGCCCGCGATCAGGGCCACGCGGTGCGGTTCCCGGACGTGGTCGCGGCTCGCTCCGCCTTCCTCGACCAGTGGCGCGCACGCGGCCTCATCGGGTAGAACTGTCGTCCGTTGCCAGGAGGCTCGACATGACCACGAAGGGTGTAGATCTCGAGGACCAGCACTTCTTCCGGGAAGAGCAGGAGAAGATTAACAAGATCCGAGCGGCTGAAGAGGCCAGGAAGGTCGCGGAAGAGAAGGCGGCCCTCAAGGCCCTGCACCACCTCCACTGCGGCAAGTGCGGCAGCAAGATGGACACGCAGCTCTTCAAGGGGGTGGAGATCGAGGTCTGCCCTGCGTGCGGCGCCGTCCTGCTCGACGCGGGCGAGCTCGAGAAGATCGCGGGCCCCGATCAGTCCGGCTTCGTCGCCACCCTCGGCGAGCTGTTCAGCTTTTCGAAGCGGAAGTGAGCCGGTGATCGACGTCGCCCTGCTCCGCAAGGTGGCCGGCCTCGCCCGGCTGCGGGTGGAGTCGGACCGCGAAGAGGCCCTCGTGGCTGATCTTGCGGGCATCGTGGGCTACATCGATCAGCTCAGCCGGGTGGGGCTCCTCCCCGGAGAGGGCCGTCAGCGCCTCTTTGACGCCGCGACCGGCGCCTCCCTGGCCGCCACGCTGCCGCCGCTGCGGCCCCGGCCCGACCACCCCGAGCTCCCCCACGGTGCGGCGCTCATCGCGCTCGCCGCCGATCGGCAGGGAGACGAGGTGCGCGTCCCGGTCGTGGTGGGAGAGTGAGCGCCCTGACCCTCGCCGCCGCGGTGCGCGCCGGTGAGCGGAGCGCAGTGTCGGTGGTCACGGAGGCCCTGGCTCGGGCCGAGGCCGCCGCTGGGCTCGGCGCCTTCCTGCACCTCCAGGCCGAGCGCGCCCTGGCCGACGCGCAGGCGGTAGACGCCCTCGTGGTCGCAGGGCGTGATCCCGGCCCCCTCGCAGGGGTGCCGGTCGCCCTCAAGGACAACATCGCCGACGCCGGCGAGCCCCTTGGCTGCGCCTCCCGGATGCTCGAGGGCTACCGCGCCCCCTACACGGCCACCGCCGTGTCTCGCTTGCGGGCGGCCGGCGCGGTGCCGATCGGGCGCACCAACATGGACGAGTTCGCCATGGGCTCCTCCACGGAGAACTCCGCCTACTTTCCGGCGAAGAACCCATGGGATCCGTCCAGGGTCCCGGGCGGCTCATCGGGGGGCTCGGCGGTGGCGGTGGCGGCTCAGGTCTGTCCGATCGCCCTCGGCTCGGAGACGGGGGGATCGGTGCGGCAGCCTGCCAGCCTCTGCGGGGTGGTCGGCCTCAAGCCCACGTACGGGCGGATCAGCCGGTCGGGCCTCGTGGCCTTCGCCTCCTCCACCGATCAGCTGGGCCCCTTCGGGAGCACGGTCCGCGACTGTGCGCTGCTCACCGAGGTCATCTCTGGGGTTGACCCGCGCGATGGCACCACCGCGCGGCTCGACCCCGCCGGCCTGCTCGCCGCCTGCGAGCGCCCCGTCGCCGGCCTCCGGATCGGCCTGCCCGTCGAGTGCTGGGGCGAGGGCATCGAGCCCGGCGTCCGCGCGGCGGTGGAGGCGGCGGTGGAGGCCCTGCGGGCGCAGGGCGCCCGGGTGCAGGCGGTGTCGGTCCCCTCGCTGCCCCTCGCCATCGCGGTGTACCAGGTGGTCACCGGGGCCGAGGCCTCGAGCAACCTCGCCCGCTTCGACGGCGTCCGCTACGGACCGCGGGAGGAGGCCGACGAGCTCGCAGAGCTCTACATCCGCACCCGCTCTGCCCGCTTCGGCGCGGAGGTCCAGCGGCGCATCCTGCTCGGCACCTTCGTGCTCTCAGCCGGCTACGCCGAGGCCTACTACCAGCGCGCCCAGGGGGTCCGGGAGCGGATGTCGGCTGAGCTCGACGCGGTCTTCACCCGGGTCGACGCCCTGCTCACCCCCACCTCCCCCACCGTGGCCTTCCGCCTCGGGGAGCGGATGACCGACCCCCTGTCGATGTACCTCTCCGACATCTTCACCGCCCCGGCCTCCCTCACCGGTCACGTCGCCTTGAGCGTGCCGGCCGGCCTCTCCGAGGGGCTCCCGGTCGGGGCGCAGCTCTGGGCCCGCCGATTCGAAGAGGGGACGGCCTTCGCGCTCGCCGCTGCCATCGAGGCAGACCGCGGGCTCTTCTCTCCGCGGTCCTCCCCGGGGTTCATCTCACCGAGGTGCTGATGTTCGTGTCTCTTCGCCCGCTCGTCTTCGTGTCGGCCAGCCTCCTGGGCGGCTGCCACCTCACCGGCGACACCGGCGTCGGCGTGGGCAAGCTCGACGACGGCGGGGGCGGGGGTGGCGGCTCTGAGGACGGCACCACCTCCGCGTCCTGCAGCCCCTTCGACACCGCGGGCTGGGACATCCTCATCGGCCTCGACTCCAGCGTCTGCGACGCGGCGCCCCCCGCCCACGACTGGATCCGGATCTCGCTCTGGCAGGAGGAGGAGATCCCGCCCACCACCGGCGCGATGTACAGCTTCGGCATGGCTGATGGGTACGGAGAAGCCCTGCTCTTCCCCGGGGGTGACCTCACCGAGCCCCTGTACGCGGCCCTGATCGAGCTGACGATCACGAGCGCCAACAGCAGCGAGCTCCGCGGCCAGTACGAGCTCACCTTTGATGACGCGAACGTCGTCGCCGGCTCGTTCGTCACCGCCGTCTGCGGCGACACCCTCGACTGCGGCTGAGCGAGGCGGGCGAGGCGGCCCGGCTCGGTATCGGCTACGCTGGGATGATCCTCGAGGCGGAGCGTTCGGGCCCATGACTGCAGCCAATCAAACCCCCATCGTCGCGGCCCGCTCGGCCTTCGTCGCCGTGGCCGCGCTGCTGTCGGTCTCCTGCTGGCATGGCGCTCGAGATCCGCGAGACGACGAAGAGGACGCGCCGCAGAGCGAGTGCCTCTATGGTCAGTGTAAGGGCGTAGACACCGACACCCCCGGCACCGACAGCGGCAACGCCAACCCGGAAGAGCTGCTCGGTGACTGGCAAGGGAGCTGTGAGCTGACCGCCTACGCGATCACGCTCAACCTCTTCGCGACGGTCAATGATGTCACCGACGGCGCGATCACCGGCGACATGCGGCTGACCTTCGACTCCTACGGCTACACCTACGCCTGCACCGGGCGGGTGGTGGGGCGCTACACCGACCCCGACATCAGCCTCCGCTTCGTCTGCGACTCCGGCTCGATCATGATCAACATCACGGCGGGCGGGGCGATGCTCGGGGATGATGCGATGGAGGGTCGCTGCACCTACTACGGTGCGGGTGGGCCCTTCTCGCTGGTCCGGGTCGGATCCTGAGCTTCGGCGCCACGGAGTCCGGTATGCGTCCAATCTCTTGGATCTGGCTGAGCTTGGCGCTCCCGGCCTGTCACCTCTTCGAGAAGGCCGCCTTTGACGGTGGGCAGGAGGGGGAGGATGCGGACGGCTCCGATGGCACGGACGGCTCCGACGGATCGGACGGCGGCGATGGTGGGGAAGGCGAGGGCGAGGGTGAAGGTGAGGGCGAAGGTGAAGGCGAGGGCGAGGGTGAAGGCGAAGGCGAGGGTGAAGGCGAGTATACCGAGCTGTGGGGCTGGATGACCTACCTGCAGGGCTCCTCCCCGGTCCCCTACGACTATGACTGCGCCCTCTACTGGAGCCTGAGCTCGACCTCACCCACCTACACCTGCGCGGACTGCGAGTGGGCCTTCGAGATCGCCCTCGACTACGACGAGTCCGGCTCCACCGACCCCGGTGGCTGTGGCGGCGGCGACACTTTCTACGCCTTCGGCTATGACGCCGACTACTACGGCAGCTACGAGATCCTCTGGTATTACTACTCCTACGGGGCCCAATGGGTGCCGCTCTGGTACGCCTACGACGATGGGACCGCCGTCAGCTTCTCGTCCGGCTACATCGACCAGCTTTCGCTCACCTATGATCCCTACGGATATGGTGTTTATTACTACATGACCAACAGTTGGTTCGGCACCCTGTACGTCCAGTGACCTCGCTCCCGCGGGGGTGTGGCGCCGTGCAGATGTCCCCTCTCGGAGGTCCCTCATGAACCTGTCCCACGGCCATCCCTGGCGCGCCGGGCCCCTGGCCCTCTCGGGGTTCCTCGGCCTTGGTCTCGGTCTCGGCCTCCTCTCCTGCGCGCCGGAGGCCAAGGACGGTGACCCGGACGGTGAGGCGGACGCGGACACCGACGCCGACGCCGACAGCGACGCAGATGGGGACAGCGACGCCGACAGCGACGCCGACAGTGACGCCGACACCACCCTCCCCGCGGGCACCTGGGGCGGCGAGCACTGGATGCTCCGCGTGGACGACGACGCGTCGGCCTTCCTCGAGGGGGACTGCGCCCACGGAGACGTGGCCGGCCCGATCACGCTCGGCGAGGCGGGTGCGCTCACCCTCTCCATCGCCCTCGTGCGAGAGGGGGGCCCGGTGCCCGACACCGGCATGGATCCGCCGGTCTACGCCGCCACGATCGAGGGCACCGTCGCCGGGACCGTGATCCACGGCCTCTTCTTCATGGACGACGCCCCCTCGGACACCTTCCCCTTCGACGTGGAGCTCGGGGAGGACCCCATCCTCTACAAGTGCCTCTGAGCCCGCTCGGCTGACCCCGCGCAGGCCGGCGAGGTGAGGGTTGGGAGGAGGCGGGTTACCTCCGAGGCCGGAAGGGGTCGGCTTGATCACTCGGCGACATGACACAGAGGCGCTGCGAGAGCAGATTCGGGCTGCTGCGCTGCGGCTCTTCGCGCAGCAGGGCTTCTCGGGCACCACGGTCCAGCAGGTGGCCGAGGCCGTGGGCATCAGCAAGCAGCTCCTGCTCTACCACTTCCCCTCCAAGGAGGAGCTCCGCCGGTCGGTGGTCGAGCAGATGGGGCGCGTGTGGGGCGAGGTGCTGCCGCGCGTGCTCGACATCATCTCGAGCGACGGTGACCGCGTCGACACCGCCGTCGAGGAGCTCATCACCTTCCTCACGCTCCACGCTGACATCGCGCGGGTCGCCCTGCTCGACCTCGTCACCGAGGGCTCCCCCCTCGGCGCGCGGGTGACGAGCGACGTCCGCCCCTGGATGCAGGTGGGCGCTGACTTCCTCCGGCTCCGGCAGCGGGAGGGCCTCTTTGACCCCGCGGCTGACCCGGAGGCCTTCCTCATCGGGGTCGGCACCCTGCTGCTCGGCACCATCGCCCTGCTCCACCAGGGGCCGGACGCCTGGCCGCCGGGGGTGGACGCCGAGGCCTGGCGCCGGCGCCGCCTCCGCGAGGCTGTCCGCATGGTCAAGGCGGGCATCCTCCAGCGCTGAGCGACACGTCGAAGGGCCCCGCCTGTCCGGCCGCGTGGCCTATTCGACCGGCCGCGGGTTGCAGTACATCGAGACCCGGGAGGGGTAGGCGATGCCCGTCGTGGCGCACATCTCGTCGGGGTAGTCGAGGGTGCGGTCGGTGTCGTTGAACCAGGTGCAGGAGGTGCGGAACACGTCGCCCGCCTTCACCGGGTAGCCGGGCAGGTCGAAGTTGGTGGCGGGGGGCGTGTCGCGGTACTCGGCCGTCCAGGTGGGGACGTCGTACAGGCGGGAGGTGCCGGCCTCGTTCGTGTGGTCGAGGCTGAGCTTCGTCCCGTACTGGTGCATGTGACCGAAGACGTTGAGGAGGTTGACGTCGGAGGGCCAGTCGCAGTCAAAGGCGATGGTGGTCTCCTCGCCGGGCGGCAGGGGCATGCTCGTGATGCCGTGGCCCCAGGGCGCGGCCCAGACCTCCACCGACGACTCCGGCATCACCGAGAAGTTCACCACGTCGCGGACGCGCAGCGTCTCGCCGGTGGTGTTGAGGTAGTGCATCTGGATGATGAAGCGGGTGCCGGAGTCGAGGCCGATGCCCATCCCTTCGGGGAGCTTGGCCGACGCGATGGTCGCGCCATCGGCCTCGCGGTCGGGCTGCACGATGAAGAAGGGCAGGAAGGCCGACATGGTGCGGGGGTCGGTGCAATCGAAGACCGAGCCGTCGGGGTAGAGGTCGGGGTCGACCTCGCCCGTCCAGAAGAGCACGTGGTGGCCGTAGCCCTGCGCCTGGTAGGTCTCGATGGCGCTGACGCCCACCGTCTCACCCTGGTAGCTGTCGACGTAGCAGGCCATGGTGTCGGTGTAGGGCTCGATCAAGGCCTCGGGCATCACCCACTGGAGGCCGCCCGTCGGCATGGCCGGCACGTCGAAGCGGAGGTCGGTGGCGTTGAGCGCGTCGGCGCTGTCGGCGGGATCGGCCCCACACGCGAGCAGGAGGGCGGCTGGAAGGGCGAGGGCGGTGAGGCGGCTCATGGGTGCTCCGGGGCGCGATTCAAAGAAGCGGGGGCGTGGACCGAGGGGTGGCCTTCAGGACATCCCTTCAGGGCATCCCTTCAGGGCATCAGCAGGTCGAGGAGCACGTCGCACTCCGTGATCTCACCGCCGACGACCTCGAAGCGATCGTCGTAGCCGGGGGCGGTGACGGGATCGCCGGAGTCGGGGGCCGTCTCGGCCGGGGAGTTGCCGTCGCTGTCCAGGAAGCCGATCATGTACAGCTTTCCGACCGGCAAGTCGCCCGTGGTGTGCAGCGCCTCGGTGGGCGTGCCGTCCATCGTGAGGGCGACCTCGACCGCGAAGGTCTCGAGGGCCACCGCGCCCTCGACGGTCCCGACCGGCGTGACGTCGGCCTCGACGAAGATGCCGCCGTAGAAGGTGCCGGAGGGGGGCTCGGCCATGACGGCGGCCTGGTTCTCGTCGATCGCGAAGCGGAAGCTCAGCTTGCCGGTGGTGGCGGCCGCGCCGTCATCCCCACCGGCGTCGCCGCCGCTGTCGCCCCCGCTCTTGGAGCAGGCCGCGATGGCGAAGGTCAGGGCCAAGGCGGCGCAGGTGGGGGTGCTGAATCGGGTCAAGGCGGGCTCCGCGGGTCGAGCGGGAGCCTACCACGGTCCTTACCAGCCGGAAAACCAAATCCTGTGAAGTCTCTGCCCTCGTCCGCCCGGGTCCGCGGTCAGGGACAGCCACGGTCAGGGACAGAGACCGTCGTCGACGGTGATGTAGATGAGGTCGCCGGCGTAGGGGGTGATGGGCGTGTGGTCGGCGTTGGAGAGCTCGACCTTGAGCTGGTAGAGCCCGTCGGCCACCCCCTCGATGTCGGTGGTCTCCGCCCAGATCATGTCGGCGTCCTGTCCGTTCAGCATCACGTCGACGTGGCCGGTCCCCGCCTCGGCGTCCTCGGGGTCGGACACGGGGGGGACGAGGCGAAAGCCACGGACATCGACCTCGACGTGCAGGGGCGCGCCGCAGACGGTGGCGTCGGCCTCGGGGCTCCGGAGGGTGACGGTGGCGTCGCCGGCTCCGCTGTCTCCGCGGTCAGCGCAGCCGAGCGCGAGGAGCGCGGCGCACAGGGCGCGCGCGGAGGGTGTCCGGGAGAGGGGGGGGCGCGTGCGGGCCATGGTGCCTCAAGCGGAGGGGCGGCGGTCGTCGCGGCGGGGGCGGCGGAGGGCGCGCAGCCAGAGCCCGATCGGCCAAAGGAGGAGGGAGGCCCGGCCCCCGCAGCCGTCCGAGCCCTCGTCGGGCGGATCGGGGCGGAGGATGATGTCACAGCGGCCTCCACCGGAGATGGCGGAGTAGGTGTAGGCCAGCAGCTGGTCTTCGCAGGTGGCCTCGGCGCAGGCGGCGGGGGTGGCCTCCTCGAGGCAGGCGACGGGCACGTAGGTGCGGGCGTCCTCGGTGACCATGATGGAGACGCCGTCCTGGACGTGGTCGGTGCAGATCCACGTCTCGTCGCCGACGCTCTCCCCGCAGACCACCTCGGGGGCCTCGCCGGAGACGTCGGACCAGCTCCGCCCGTCGTCGGTGGAGCGGAGGGTCTGGCCGGCGCCGGGGCCGAGCAGGAGGGTCTCGCCGCCGTCCACCGCCGCGAAGCCGGCGACGGGGTCCGATGAGCTTCCGGTGGAGTAGACCTCGCTGAAGTGGAGGCCGCCATCGTCGCTGCGCAGCAGGGCGGGCTGGCCACCCTCGTCTCGGGGGTGGGCCCAGAGCAGGACGGTGTCCTCGCGGGCGAAGAAGAGGGTGGGATCGAGGCTCCCGTCCGGCCAGCCGGCGAGGGCGGTCCAGCGGTCGCCGTCGGGGCTCGACCAGAGGGTGGCGGCGAAGCTCTCCCCCTCGACGACGGTGGCGAGGAAGCCGCGATCGGTGGCCAGCAGCGACTTCACGAAGAGCTGTGGGCCTTGGAGCTGGGTGGGGGCGCAGAGGTTCCCCGTGCAACGGTAGACCCCGCCCTGCTCGGTGCCGCTCACGCCCACGAGGGCCTCGTCGCCGTCGCGGGCCAGCGGGCCCCCGAAGCCG
This sequence comes from Myxococcota bacterium, assembly GCA_044344255.1. Lineage (GTDB taxonomy): Bacteria > Myxococcota_A > UBA796 > UBA796 > UBA2385 > JBIJDH01. The sequence goes on along the minus strand of JBIJDH010000011.1, from coordinate 195,561 downwards.
GGGATGCCCTCGAGCAGGGTGTGCTCGCAGTCCTCCCCGACCCGGACCACCCCGTCGGTGGTGGTCACGAGCGCGAAGCCGGAGCCGACCGAGAGCACCGCGTAGGCGCGGGTGGTGTCGAAGCCGGCGAGGCAGGTCCAGGCCCAGGCGGCGCCGCCGTCCCGGCTGTGAACGAGGCCGAAGCTGGGGATGAGGGCCCAGAGCTCAGCGGTGTCGTCGGGGTTCACCGAGAGCTGCGCGGCGCCGAATTGGTCTCCGTGCGCCTCCGCGACCGACGCCCCGAGCGGCGAGAGCCCGAGCCCGAAGGCGAACCCGAAGGCGAGCCCGAGCGCGTGGCCGAGCCAGCGCGCCCGTCGGAGGCGGCGCCTGGAGGGGTTCGGCCCCGTGATCACCGATTGTAGCCCATGTTCAGGCCATATCCCTGCTGGGTGCCGTAGGCCGTCTCGGTGCGGACGAAGTCGACCCCGACGCGGAGCTTGTCCACCCGCAGCGAGGCCCCGGCGCGGATGGAGAACTCGTCGCCGAAGCCGAGCGAGTCGGCCTCGCCCCAGTTGACCGATTCGCGCTCCGAGGAGAGGAACCAGGAGGGCGCGATGCCGGCGTAGACGGTGACCGGGTCGAACCAGCCGGTGGCGGTGACCGGCACGGAGACGCCGGTGGTGGGGGGCAGCTCGGTGGTGCCGTAGCGGTACTGGTTGTGGTAGACGTCGGGGCCGAATTGGATGCCGGCGTACTTCCAGGAAGGGCCGATGAAGCTGCCGAGCCGCACGTCGTAGCCCGAGACGTTGTTGCTCCCCATGATGTAGTCGCCGGCCACCCGGGTGGTCCCCTGCCAGCGGGGCAGGGGCTTGTGGACCTGCCAGTAGTGGACCCCCGCCTCGGCGCCGACGCTGGCGGCCGTGGTGGTGTTCGTGCCGTCATTCCAGGTGGTCAGGCCGGCCGAGGGGGCCGCGTAGACCTCCTTCTTCCACTCGGGCTCGGCGGGCTTGCCCTTCTTGCCCTTCTTGCCGTGCTTGCCCCCCTTGCCCTTCTGCCCTTTCTCCCCCTGACCTTGGGACGGCGGGCGCTTGTGCTCGGCGGCGGCGGCCTCCGGCTCGGTCTCGGCGTGGGCGGGGGGTAGGAGCGAGAGCGCGAGGAGGATCAGGGCGGTCATGGGCTGCCTTCTACCTTCCGGGTGTAGCCGGTCGACGGCAGGGCGGGGATGCCATTCGATGCCGGCCCGAGCCGCGCCAGCGGGACAGCGATGTCAGGGTTCTGCTCCACAGACCGCGGGCGCTCTCCGGCGATCTGCACCACGGCTCGCTGGCACGTCGTGTGCTTCGGTGTGGCTCGCTCGAGCTAGTTCCTTCCTGCCTGGAGCTCCCATGGACGTCCGCCGCCCTCCCGTCGTGCTCGCCCTCCTCGTGCCCTTCACCGGTTGTCTCCCCAACAACAGCCTCGAGGGGCGGCAGCTCGAGGCGGCGGTCGTGGAGGCAGACTTCACCGTGGACCCATCCTTGGGGCCTTGGGAGGAGTCGGGCCTGCTCCGCGTCACTGGCGCCGAGCGGGAATGGTCGTTGACCCTCGAGGGTGAGGAGGAGGCCTGGGCGCTCGAGGTCCACAGCCCCGCGGTCACCGACCTCTCGCGCTTCGCCGACACGGCGCTCACCCTCTCGGTCACCCCCTCCGCCACCGGCGCCCCAAGCGGCCTCGCGCTCTCCGATGACGTAGACCTCGTGTGGGCCCTGTGGGGAGCCGATCGGAACGAAGCCGTGGTCGATCGGTTCGGGGATGAGTTCGTCTACCGCATGCACAACATCCACCGCTCGGAGGAGGACGGCGTGGAGCGGCGCTGGCTCAGCCCCGTCTTCCCCTCCGATCAGGGTGAGGTGGTGATCGACGCTGGCGGGGCCGATGACCTCTGGATCGACGGTCTCCTCTGGCGCGTGACGGTCATCGCCGCCTACACCGAGCGGCCGTTGGAGGAAGGCGCGACCTCGAAGTGCGGCGGCGGGCTCCTGAGCTTCGAGATCGAGCGCGTGGAGGCAGAGACCGGCCCGGTGCGGCTCGAGCGCCCCGCCGACGCCGAGATGGCGGCGCGGAGCTGCGAGTAGGGGCGCCGTCGGCGCTCATACGCCGACGGGGGGCTCGTCCACCGGCACCGATACACGGACCACCCCCGGGCGCGAACAAAGCAGGGGTATTGCGCCATTTTGTCAGTGTGGTCGTTGACAACGTGGTCCGAGCGTGCAACCTTTGGTTGCGGGCGGCCCCGCCCTGAAGGAGCTCCGCCTTGGTCCCGCCGATGTTTCCCGCGCTTGGCCTCCTCTCGCTCACGACCGCCACCCAGGTCATCGGCCTCGGCGTGGCGGACCACTACCTCGGTGTCTCCCTCGCGTCGGCCGGAGACGTGAACGGCGACGGCTTCGACGACCTGCTCGTGGCCGCGCCAACCGCCACCGTGGTCAGTCATCAGGACGGGGTGGTCTATCTGTTCCTCGGTGGCCCCACAGGGCTCGACCTCATGCCCGCCTGGTCATACACGGGGGGACTGGCCGAGGGGCAGTTCGGCTCGTCGGTGGCAGGCGCCGGGGACGTGAACAGCGATGGCTACGCCGACATCGTGGTCGCGGCCCCGAAAGGAGGGACGGGCTCGGGCGCCCTCTACGCCTTTTATGGAGGGCCGACGGGCCCGGCCCTTGTCCCGAGCTTCTCCGTGGAGCTCTTCTCTGAGGGAGAAGACGTCGGCATGGGTGGTTACGGTCTCGCCGCCGCAGGCGACCCCAATGGAGATGGCTACGACGACGTCATCGTCGGCGCGCCGATGACCTCGGCCGAGGACGACGGTGATCGCGATGGTTATGCCCTCGTCGTGATGGGCTCCTCGACCGGGTTAACTTCCTACTGGAAAACCTTGGCTGGGGTAGACCCCTATTTCGGCTACTCTGTGGCCGGCATCGGAGACGTCGATGGAGACGGCTTCGACGACATTGCCGTGGGGGACGCCATGGAGCCTTCTTCCTATGGCTCGGTACACATCTACCAGCGGTGGGGGAGTGGGTTTCGAGAGCTCGCCACCGTCGACGGGACTTTCCTTGGACAGGATTGGACAGAATTCGGGATGCAGGTCACCGGGCTCGGAGACCTCAACGCGGACGGATTCGCCGACTTCGCGGTGAGCGCCCCCATCTGGGAGGACACCAACCCGAGGCAGGGGCGCGTCGACATCTACCTCGGCAGCCCGACGGGCCCCGCAGCCCTCCCGGACTGGTCCATCCTCGGAGATCCGTCCATGTTGGAGCTCGGCGCTGGCATCGCGGGCGGCAGAGACTTCGATGGTGATGGATTCACCGACCTCGTCCTGACCGCCATGGCCGGGGATCCTGTCACCGGATCGGGCTTCGTCGCGATCTACCCGGGGAGCGCTACGGGTCTGGCTGCAACGCCCTCCTGGACGGCCTCCTCCACCGCCACCGGTGACGACTTTGGCGCCGCGGTCACGACGGGCGGGGACTGGAACGGAGATGGCCTCCCCGATCTGGCCGTCTCCGCCCCCTACGGCACGGCGGCGGCCGCAGACGAGGGGCTGGTCTATGTCTTCCTGTCGTCTATGAGCGCGACCGACGACGACCTGGACGGGTGGTCGGAGGACGCAGGCGACTGTAACGACGCCGATCCCTCCATCTATCCCGGGGCGACAGAGCTGTCGGACGGGTTGGATCAGGACTGCGACGGCGAGGTGGACGAGGGTCTCGGAGACACGGGCGGAACCGACACGGGGGCGACGACCGACACGGGGGTCACGACAGACACGGGGGCGAGTGACGGAGGCGGGGCCGACACGGCGGTCGTCGATTCGGCCGACCCGGGGGAGGATGGCTCAGGGGGCGAGGCGCTGCCCGACGGTGACGACGGTGGCGGGAGCGTTGTGCGAGCAGGACCGAAGGAGGGGGTCTGTAGCACATCAACCTCTGGGGGCGGCCTGCTCCTCGGGCTCCTCGCGACCGTCCTGGCCAGCCTTCGCACCTCGCGCCGCGACTGACGGACCCCCCTCCGACCCGGATGCTTGACTCGTGGATTGTCCCCGACTACTCTTCGCCCCGATGCTCCCGCCTCGGCGTCAATCCCCGGTCAACGCGCGCAGCCTCCCCAGCTTGAGGCACCGTTACCGCATGGGCGGCCTCCCGGTCGGGGTGAGCCCCGTCTGCCTTGGCCTGGTTGGCGACCCGCGGGTGGTCCCCGCGGCCTTCGACGCGGGCGTCAACTTCTTCTTTGTGACGGCTGACATGCACTGGCCGCTCTACGAGAAGCTACGGCGGGGCCTCGAGCTGCTCTTCGAGCGGGGCGGGGGCGTACGCGACGAGGTCGTGGTGGGCGTCGTCTCCTACGTCACTCAGCCCGAATTCTGTCACGCGCCCTTCCACGAGGTCGTGGCCGCGATCAAAGGGCTGGAGCGGGTCGATCTCGCGATCGCCGGGGGCGCTTATGCCGCCGACCTCCTGGTGCGGCTCGGAGAGTACCGCGCGCATCAACCCGAGCGCGAGCCCGCCTCGCGGGCGATCGGCGCGAGCTTCCACGACCGCCGAGCCGGAGTTCTCGCCCTCAACCACGGCCTGATCGACATCGGATTTCTTCGGTACAACCCGCTTCACCGCGGGGCCGAGGAGGAGGTCTTTCCGCAGCTCTCGAAGGGTAGCCCGGCCCTCCTCTACAACTTCAAGAGCACGCACGGATATCTGTCCGAACCCGACTCCGCGGCGCTGGGCCTCGGACCCTCGCATTGGCGCCCGCACATCACCGACTATTACCGCTACGCCCTCTCCCGTCCCGAGATGGACGGCATCCTGTGCGCCCTCAACGAGCCCGAGCAGGTCACCGAGCTCATCGATGCCCTGGAGCGTGGGGCCCTGAACGAAGATCAGACTCAGTACCTCAATGACCTCGCGGAGCTCGCCCTCGGGCGCGCCTCCCTCGCCACCCCTCCTGATTAGCCCCTGCCCAGGTTGAGCTGCCCGTGTCCCACCCGAGCTCCGCGCTGAACTCCACCTACACCCGCTGGATGGAACAGGCCGTCGGTCGGCGTTTCGGCTCTGAGCCCAAAGCCACCTGCGGGGACTGCGCGATGTGTAAGCCCCCGGCCACCGGGCTCGGCCGCGCCTTTCTCCCGAGCGTCAAGTGCTGCACCTACTGGCCGGATGTGCCGAATTTCGCTGTCGGACGAGCGCTGCTCGCGGGTGGCGAGGGCGCCTCGCGCCTCCGTGAACAGATCGGTCGTCGCATCGGACTCAGTCCATTCGGGCTACAGTCCTCGCCCCGTTACCACCGCCGTTATGAGTCCAGCCCGGGAAAATTCGGCGCAGACCTGGAAATGCGTTGTCCGTACTATGATAGCGGTGATTGCACGATCTGGGAGAATCGTAACGCCGTCTGTCAAACATTCTTCTGCCTCATGGAAGATGGAATCCCCGGGGCGGAGGTCTGGAAGCAGCTCACCCTCTTGCTCGCCCTTGTGGAGGAGAAGCTCTCGGTGGACTGCGCCAACCGCCACCTCCACCACCAAGGCTTCTACCAGGCCGCCTTCCAGTCGAACGGGACACGAAACCGTGTGACCACGAGGACCTTTGGCGGTTGGATCGAGGATGATGGAACGATCAGCGCCGAGCTTCATGCGGAGCTGTGGGGGGATTGGGCCGGGCGGGAGCTGAGCTTCTTCGAGGCCTGCGCCGCCGATGTGGAGGGGCTCTCCTGGTCGGAGGTCCTGATGCGGGTGGGCCCCGAGGCCGAGGCCCTCTCCCGCCGCCTCCGCCTGATGTCCCCGATCGCTCCGCCTCGCCACCTTCGCCCCGCCCGCCCGGGCCTGGCCCTGGAGTACGAAGAGGGGAACGAGAGCGTCGCCTACACCCCCGTGCAGGGCGCGCTCGACGTCCATGTAGCGTCGATCGACCTCTGGAGCGCGCTCCTGGCCTTTGAAGGCGGGCCGCTCACCGAGGAGGGGCTGAAGCTCCCGGATCGGATGCTACCCGCGGAGGATGCCATCCGGCTTTGGAAGAACGGCCTGCTGGTCGAAGGGGGGCCGGTCGTGGCGCGGGCGGTCGAGCCCGAAGATCGGCTACGGGTGGTCCCGAGGCTCCCGATTCAGGAGCGTGTCCTGTTCTCGGAGACCGGCGCGGCCACCGTCGAGATCAGCGCCGGGTCCACGGAGCTCTCCTTCGATGAGCCGGAGCTCTTACGCTTCGGCCGAACCCTGTATGCGCGGCGCCAGGGCTTCGTGGCCGCGGAGGCCAAGGAGTGGTCGGGGAGATCCTGGGAGCAGGCGGCCGAGCTCCTCGACGGGCTCCTCGCCCTCGGGCTCCTCGAGCGGTTGTGAGATCCATGGATGTAAGATCCATGGATGTAAGATCCATGAAGGATGTGCGGGCCGGGGGCGCCGGGTATCCATTCAACAGGCGCTGATGCCGTTCACTCCGGAGCACTCATGGACACCACCACCCCCAAGCTCAACCTCGTCAAGACCACCGCCAAGGACTTCAAGGTGAAGACCAACGTGAAGGCCGGCGAGACCAGCTCCTACAACAAGATCAAGTGGACCTACTGATCCACGCACTCCGAGCTCAACCGCCCCGATGCGCGCGCGTCGGGGCGGTCTCTCTCGAGGGAACGCCATCTCTCCGTCGGTGACACCCCCGTTGAGCCCCCTGTTGAGCCCCCTGTTGAGCTCCCCGTTGACCTCCCCGTTAACCTTCATAGCGGGGGACTTTTTTGCCTTTCGTACTCCGCTCCTGCCCATTGGGGTGCTCCTCGCCTTCGGCGACGGTCTCTGCGCGGTGGGGGCGAGCGAAGCCGAAGCTCAAGCGGAGCTCGGCCCTGCGCTGGCGCAGGACAGGCAGCGACTGCGCGCCTTCTTGCGGGAGAAGCTCAAGGACCCGGTCATTCGGGAGGCGCTCTTCGTCGCCTCTCCCAGCCTCAGCGCGCATTTGCCCACCTGGCTTGCGGCGCCGGACAGCGATCGGGGCTCGAGGGTCGAGAGGGCACTCGTGCGCTACCTCCAGCGCATGGCTGGCCGGCCCACCCCCTTTGGCCTCTTCGCTGGCACCTCCACCGGCACCATGGGCGCAGCAACTGTGCTCTCCTTGTCTCCGCGGTCCGAGCTTCGGCGCCACAGCCGCTTGGACATGCACTACCTCTGTGTATTCACAGAGGCGCTGACCGCCGACCGCGCGCTGCGGCGCAGCTTCTCGTATACCACGAACACAAGCCTCTACGGGTCCGCAGGTCGGATCCGGTATGTTGAATGGCGTGGGGGTCGAGAGCGAAGCTATCACCTCGTCTCTGTGGAGCCGACGGACTACCTGTTGGCGATACTAGAGAGGGCGCGCGCCACAGCCGGTTTCGACGAGCTCTGCTCCGTGCTTGTCTCTGACGAGATCAGCCTGGTCGAGGCGTATGCCTTCGTTCATACGCTCATCGACAGTCAGCTTCTGGTGCCTCTGCTCGAGCCATCGGTCACGGCGGCACAGCCCATCTCCTCCTTGATCGAATGCCTCTCGGCTTCAGAAGAGAGCAGACCATTCGCCGATATCCTCCGGGAGACGGCCATCCTGATCGAGGACCTCGACAGAGGGGGTCTGGGTGCGCCTCCGGATCATTATCTCCGTATCGCCGCCTCGCTGGAGCGGCTGCCTGCGCAGGTGGAGCTGCCTCGGCTCCTCCAGGTGGACATGACCAGGCCGGCCCTCGAGGCGACCCTGGGGCGAGAGCTCATCGATGAGATGAGGCGGGGGCTGGCGCTCCTGCACAGCCTCAGCCCCGCGGTTGACCCCTTCGAAGACTTCAGGCGCAGGTTTGTGGCTCGGTATGAGGGGCGCGAGGTGCCGCTGCTGGAGGCCCTCGATGAGGACTGTGGCATCGGCGGGGTCGGAGCCGGAGCGGAAGAGTGCTCACCCCTCCTGGCGAAGCTGGACTTTCCGGCCGCGGCCCGCCCCTCCCCAGGCGACCCGCGTGATCCCCATCTATTGCGCATAATGCACAGAGCAATCCAAGACGGTGCCAGGGAGATCATACTTTGTCAGGATGATCTCCATGCGCTTCGGGTGACGGCGCCGGTGCCGCTCCCCGCCTCAATCGCCGTACGAGCCAGCGTGGCGGCGCCCTCGGCGGCGGAAGCGAGCGCGGGGCGATTCAAGCTGTGGTTGGAGGCCTCCGCGGGGGGCTCGAACTTGCTCGGGCGCTTCTGCCATGTGGACCCTTTGCTTCGTGCCGGGGTCGAGGCGCATATGCGCCAAGAGGAGGCATCCTCTCCGGACGAGATCTTCGCAGAGATCATCCATCTGCCGGCGGGGCGCGCGGGAAACATCATCTGCCGGCCCCGCCTGCGGCGCTACGAGATCCCGTACCTGGGGGCCTCCGCGGCCGAGGCGGAAGCGCAGATCCCAGTACAGGATCTGATGATCTCGGTGCAGGGCGGTCGGGTGCGTCTGCGATCCGTGCGGCTCAATCGAACCATCATCCCCCGTATGGCGAACACCCACGACTTTGCTGGCGCCGACCTGGGCCTCTACCAGCTCCTGTGCCTCTTACGGAGCGACGGGTACAATCTCTGCTGGAGCTGGGGATCGTTAGCGAGAGCGCCCTTCCTGCCTCGGGTCTCTCACGGGAGGTTGGTGCTCTCCCTCGCGACCTGGGTGTTGCAGCCCTCCGAAGTCCGGCCACTGCGCCTCGCGAGGGGGGATGAGCGCTTCCTGCGCGCCCAGGAGCTCCGGAAGCAGCGCGCCCTCCCGTGTCGCCTGCTCTTCGGACAAGGCGACAACACGCTCCCCATCGACTTCGACAATGTTCTGAGCGTGGAGGCCTTCGCGGCGCTGCTCGAGGAGGGGGCCGAGGTCGAGCTCCGCGAGGTCTTTCCGGCCTATGACGAGCTGCTCTGTGAGGGTTCGGAGGGTCGTTTTACGCATGAGCTGGTGGTCCCCTTCCTCGTGACCTCTGATGTCCCCGTGATCCCTGATTTCCCCGTGATCCCTGATGCCGCCGCGGTCGGCCCGACGGCCCCGACCGGGAGCCCCCCGCGGGTGACCCGGCCGGGAGAGAGCCCGGCGCTCCACCTCTTCCCGCGCGCCTTTGCTCCGGGCTCGCGCTGGCTCTACGCAAAGCTCTACACCGGCACCGCCACGGCGGATGAGGTGCTCCGGCGGGTGGTGCGTCCCCTGACGGAGCTCGCCCGGGAAGCGGGGGCCGAGCGTTGGTTCTTCATTCGGTACGGTGACCCCGACTGGCATCTGCGCCTCCGCATCGAGGCAGAACCAGGGCTCTTGTGGCAGCAGATCGCCCCGGCCCTCTATGCGTGTGTCGCGCCGCTCCTGGAGGGTGGGCAGGTCTGGCGGCTCCAGCTCGACACCTACGAGCGGGAGGTCGAGCGTTACGGTGGCCCCGTCGGGATGGCCCTCTCCGAGCGGCTCTTCGAGGCCGACAGCGAGGCCGCGCTCGGGATTGTGGAGCTCCTGTCCGGTGATGAGGGCAATGACTTGCGGTGGCGCTTCGCCCTGCGCGGAATGGATCTCCTGCTCAACGATATCGGCCTCAGCATCCCCGAAAAGTCAGCGCTGGTGGTGGCGATTGGGCGCGGGTTCGCCGAGGAGTTTGGCGTCACGCCCCCCTTCGAGCGGCAGCTCGACGCCAATTATCGCGCCCAGCGGCCAGGTCTTGACTTGCTCTGGGATCCCTCCGGGTCAGGAGACGATGCGTTGGCGCCCGGGCTCTCTCTGTTGGCAGCGCGGTCCCTCCGCCTGGCCCCGATCGTTCAGGAGCTGCGGGCCGCGGCTCGGCAGGGCCAGCTCTGCGTGACCATCCAAGATCTCGGGGCGAGCTACCTCCATATGCAGGCCAACCGCCTCTTACGTGGCGCTCAGCGGGCGACGGAGCTGGTCTTGTACGACTTCTTGCGGCGGATCTACGCCTCTCAGTTGGCGCGACGGCGCGGTCGGACCTGAGGCGGGACAGAGCGCCCGGCCGGGTTGGCTCCGCGCTCTCAAACCTCCTGAATCAAGCGGAGCAAGCCATGTCCATTCACGGCCAGGTCAACGCCGCCATCGAGACCGCCATCCCCGGCTCCACTGCGGCTGATGATGGATCACTCCCTGTCGCCCTCCGTGCCCACCGTCAGTTCACTGCGGGAGCCGCGTCGACCCCGCCTGGTCGTCGGACATCGTCGACCGTTTCGGGGAGGAGTTCATCTGCCGGATGCACAGCGTCCACAGGTCGCAGGAGGGCGCGGCCTCGACGTGCGGCGGCGGGCTCCTGAGCTTCGAGATCGAGCGCGTGGAGACGGAGATCGGCGCGGCGCGGCTCGAGCGCCCCGCCGACGCCGAGATGGCGGCGCGGAGCTGCGAGGTGGGGCGTCCCCGCCCTTGGGGAGCCACCCCGTCACCGTGGGCCTGTGGGAAGTGTGAGGGATGGCAGGGAGACGCGGATGTCCTATCCAGGGAGGGTCAGCGGATGCTGGCCTTGAACGCAGATTGGAGCCTCCCATGCGCCTCGCCTCGCTCTCCTTTTCCCTTGTTGCCTCTCTCTCCCTGTCCCTGTCGCTCGCCGCCTGTGGTGACAAAGAAGACAGCTCGGGGAATTCTGCAGAAGAGGGTGACGCCGACACGGATGCGGACAGCGACGCCGACAGCGACGCGGACGCCGATAGCGACGCCGACAGCGACGCGGACGCCGACACCGACCCGGTCGACGTGGACGCCGACGGCGACGGCGTGCTCGAGGCCGATGATTGTAACGATGGCGACCCCACCATCCACCCCGGGGCGGCCGAGCTCTGGTGTGATGGTGTGGACCAGGACTGCGATGGCCAGGACGACGGCGGCCACTGGCTCCTCGCGGACGGCGCCGACCCGGTCGACATGACCGCCACCCTCGACGCCGCCACCGACGAGGCCCCCGCCGTGATCGATCTCGTGGACGCGACCCTCCGCGTCTGTGGCGGAGAATGGCCGGTCGCCATCACCATGAGCGGTGAGAGCGCCATCGAAGGGGGCGACGACACGACCTTCCGGGTGAACGCGGACGCCTATGGGATCTGGATCGCGGACAGCTCGGTCGCGACCGTCTCCGACATCCGGGTGACCGGCGGCTATTGCGCGGTTTACGGAGGTGCGGATTCGGATGTCGCGCTCCACCGTGTGGAGCTGGTGGACGGCTGGACGGGGGTCAACCTCCCCGCCGATGCGAGCTTCGAGATGAATGACTCCGTCATCTCCGGTCAGGATGGCGCCGGCATGTGGACCGGGACCTCTGAGATCAACATCAACGGAGGCTCCATCACCGACAATTACTCGGGCAGCTATGGGGCGATCACCATGTTCGGGGGCGCGCTCTCCGTGGACGGCACCACGCTCTCCGGCAATGCCAGCGGAGGGAACAGCGGCGCGCTCTTCATGTCCGGCGGCTCGGCGAGCATCTCCGGGGCGACCTTCAGCACCAACAGCGGGACCGCCGGCGCGGCGGCGTTCTTCAACTCCCCAGGCGCGGTCTCGATCGACAACACCACCTTTGTGTCGAACACCGCTTCGTCGATGGCCGGAGCGATCTACGTCCTCTCTTTCTCCGGGACGGAGACCCTGTCCCTCACCGACGTCACCTTCTCCAACAACTCCGCGCCGACCAACGGGGGCGCGCTGGCCACGACGGGCGTGAACGTGACGGTGAGCGGCGGCGCATTTGATGATAACTACGCCGGGTATATGGGGGGAGCCTGGTACATGTTCGGAGCGAGCGCGGTCTCCGCCACGGTGTCGGGCACCACCTTCTCGGACAATTCGTCGCCGTTGTCTGGGATCGTGACCCTCGAGGGCGGTAGCTGGACCCAGTCTGGTGGGAGCTTCAGCCGGAACACCTCGACCGGCGTGGGCGGCCTCGTCACCTTCGGCTGCTCGACGGACCTCTCCTTCAGCGCGGTGGCGCTCGGTTCCGGGGCCGACGTCAACGCCCCGGACGGGGTCTACGACGCCTCGGGCGATCTCTTCGGCGGCGCCACGCTGGATCTGAGCTGCACCAACGGGGAGTGTGAGGGCGGGGCCTCGGATGCCTGTAATGGCGGCGGCGCGGTGGTGGCGCACGGCGTCCGCTGAGGGCGCCTGGGGGGGAGAGGCCGCAGGGCTCAGCCCCCGACGGGGGGCTCGCGCTGGAGCAGCGCCTCTGCCAGGGCGTCGTCGAGCGCCCAGCGGCGGGGCGCCTCAAGGAGGGCCCGCTCGGCGAGGCGGGCGAGGGGAGGCTGGAGCGCGTAGGCGCCGTCTGGGGAGTGGAGCGCCGCCGCGATCAGGCGCTCCTCGCCGCCTGCGGCCTCGATCGGGACGCCGAGGGGGGCGAACTCGGCGCTGAGCTCCGTCAGGGCGCGCTGGAGGACCTGGCGCAGGCTCGGGGAGTCGAGCCGGGGCATGAGCACGATCCGATCGAAGCGGCTGAGCAGCTCGTCGACGAGGCCGGCCGCTCGCAGGCGCGCGCGGAGGCCCTGCTCGTCGTCGGCCTCCACCTCGAAGGTGGCGAGGGCGATCACGAAGAGCCGATCGGCCGACACCAGCGGCTGGGGGTTCATCGGGTGTCGGGGGCCGCCGCGGGTGGGCTGCAGCGAGAGCCCGTCGAGCAGGCGGACGAGGTCGCGTTGGACCTCCCGCCCCGACACGTCCCGGGTGCCCTCCGGTGGCCGCTGCCGCACGAGGTGGTGGAGCCCGTCCAGGACGAGGAGGCCGCGGCGCCCCACCTCATCGTTGGGCGCCCGCCCGAGCAGCGCCCCGAAGAGGTTCTCGACGTTCTCTCCGACGTAGCCGGTCTCGGAGAGGGCGCTGGCGTCTGCGTGGTAGGCGGGGAGCCCGCTGAGCTCGGCCGCGCACAACGCGCGCGCGAGGGTGGACTTCCCGTTCCCCCGCGGGCCGATCAGCAGGAGCCGGGGAGCGCGGCTCGCCGGCTCCTTGCTTTTCAGGCTGAGCCCGCGCAGGTGGCGGAACAGCGCGACCGCCACCGCCCGGGTGGCCGCGGGCTGCCCGACGACGGCGCGGTCGAGCGGGCCGCGGAGCTGGTTGACGCTCTCGGGCGGCGGGGGCAGCGCGCCGAGCGCCTCTTCATCGAGGATGTCCTGGCTCAGTCGGACGCACTCGTCGCAGATCGCCACCTTCGGCGCGGCGATCAGCTTCTTCACCGCGATCCGCTCCTTGCCGCAGAAGCTGCAATTCGTGGGATCGGGGCTCGGAGGTGGAGAGACCGGCTTGGGAGACCAGAAGGCCATGCGGAGACCCCGGGGGTGGTCGTGCGCATATCCCGTCGCCTGCCGAGGCCCTTTCCGGGGCTTTCGGGTGGAGAGGAGGTGGTCCGCTGACACGTCCACCCGACGTTAGCTCTCCGAGACCGCCTTCTGTCGAGGTCGACCATGCTGCTGCCGATCGGCGACGCGCCGAACCCCCCCGGGTACACCCCTTGGGTGAGCTGGGGCCTGATCGGCGCCAACGTGCTCATCTACCTCGTCTACACCCTCCCCTTGTCGGGTGTGCAGGTAGATCCGTTTGATCCTGCATTCTCCGGCTGGCTGGAGGCGCTCCAGCAGCGCGCACCCGAGCTCGACCTCCACTCGGCCCAGATCTCGGTGACCGCCTGGGACCTCGCGGTCTTCCAGTTCGGCTTCCGGCCCGCAGAGCCCCGCCTGCTCACGCTGTTCTCGTCGATGTTCATGCACAGCGGGCTCCTGCACCTCTTCGGGAACATGCTGTTCCTCTGGATCTACGGCGACAACGTGGAGCACCGGCTGGGGCGCCTCCCCGCGCTCCTGGCCTACCTGCTCACCGGCGCCCTCGCGACCCTCGGCTATGCCGCCGTCGCCACCTCCCCCGAGGTGCCGCTCGTCGGGGCCTCGGGCGCGATCTCCGGCCTGCTCGGCCTCTACTTCGTGCTCTTCCCGCACAACACGGTGCGGATCCTCCTCTTCCTCTTCCCCATCTTCGTGCGGGTCTTCAACGTCTCGGCGCGGCTCGTGCTGGTCGTCTACCTCCTCTGGGACAACCTCGTCCCCATGCTGCTCAGCGCCGATGGCACCGGCGGCGGCGCGGTGGCGCACGTCGCCCACGTCGGCGGCTTCCTCGGCGGCCTCGCCCTCGGCGGCCTCGTCCGCTTCACCGGCCTCGGGCTCGGAGAGGGGGCCGGTCGGCCGAGGCCGGGCACGCCCACCGAGGAGCGGGCCAAGCAGCTCCTCGCCTCTGCCCGTCACAACCTCCACAGCGGGCAGGTCCCCACCGCCTACCAGCAGCTCCAGGCGGCGCAGCGCCTCGATCCGGACCCCGACACCGCCCGCTCCATCCGGCTCATCCTCGATGACCTCAGCCGGTCGCGGGCCTTTCAGGCCGGCGCGCGCTGGGACCGCCGGGGGCGGGCATGACGCCCCCTCCCCGCCCCCTGTCGAGCCCCCGCCCCCTCCCCGCCCGCGCGCTCGTCACCGGGGGGGCCGGCTTCGTGGGCCACGGCGTCGTCCGGGCCCTGTGCGCGGCGGGCGTCGAGGTCGTGGTGCTCGATCCCGCGCCGCCGCACCCGCGCTGGCCGGCGGGGGTGCGACACCTCCGTCGGGGCCTGCCGGAGGGCCTCGGCGAGGCGGCGGAGGGGGTCGGGCTCGTCTTCCATGTGGCGGGGGTCTGGGACGACCGGCCGGGCGGCGAGGCCCGGATGCAGCGCCTCAACGTGGAGGGCACCCGCGCGGTGCTCGCCCTCGGCCTGCCCGTGGTCTACACCTCCTCCTCGATCACCACCGGCTTCGGAGATGCGCTGCAGCCCGGCGTCGAGGAGGGGCCGAGCGAGGACCCGCGCACCCCGCTGCGGGGGACACCCGCCGCCTACCGGGCCACCAAGCTCGCCGCCGAGGCCCTGGTGACCGCGGCCGGCGGCTGGATCGTCAACCCCGACTACGTGGTGGGGCCGGGTGACGTCGGCGGCGTGGTCACCGGGCCGCTGCTGCGGGCCGCCCGCCTCCCCGTCATCGCCGCGCCGCCGGGCGGCAAGTGCTTCGTGGGCGTCGAGGATGTGGGCCGCGGCCATATCCTCGCGTACACGCACGGGGAGTCGGGCCGGCGGTACCTGCTCGGCGCGGAGAACCTTCGTTACGCCGATGTTATTGTCAGAATCGCTCGATTGATGGGGCGTCATCCCCTCGTCCTGCCCCTGCCCTCCCGCACGGCCCGTCTGCTGCGGCGCCTCCCCGGCCTCGGCCCGATCTCCGGGGCCCTCGAGCAGATGAGCCTCGTCCGCTACCGCAGCGGGGCGCGGGCCCGCGATGAGCTCGGCTGGAGCCCCGGCCCGGTGGAGGCCGCCCTGCGGGAGATGGTCGCCGAGCGCGCCGGAGCGGGGGAGCAGGGGCGCGGGGTGCGCGGCGCTCAGGGCATCGGCGGCGGCTTCCACACGTAGGCGGCCCGCGCGGCGATGAAGGGGGGGAAGGGGTCCTCCCAGCTCCGCTCGACGAGGTGGGCCTGCACGAGCAGGAGGTAGCTCCACCGCCCCTCGGGCTCGGTGAGCTGCACCACCGGGCCGAGCCGCAGCAGCTCGTCCTTCGTGGTCATGCTGCGGAGGTGGTTCTCGTAGAGGCCGGCCCGCGCCGTCCACTCGCCCAGGCGGTGTTGGTAGAGCAGCAGGCTGCTGAGGCCCCAGGTGTCGTCGTGACGCGCGATGATGAGGCTCGCCTCGGGCTCGAAGAGGTAGTCGCCCACCACCTCCTCGCTCGGCCAGGTGTCCCAGTGGGCCTGGTCCCACAGGAGCACGGCCACGACGGGCCCCACCTTGCCCTGGAGGGTCGCGAGGCTGCCCACGCGGGTCTGCCAGGCGGTGCCGCGCTGCCCGGCCTCGACGGCGGCCTCCATCGCCGCGGCGTCGGGCACGGCGTCGGGCTCGGGGAAGCCCACCACGGAGGTGAAGGTGCCGAAGTAGCGGGAGCCGAGCGCGCTGAGCTCGAGGTTGAAGACGGCGATCGGCGCGAAGAGCACCCGCGGTCCCGCCCGGACGTAGGAGGGGGTGGCGGCGACGGCGAGGTCGGTGCGGAGGAAGGTGTCCGCGAAGAGCAGGTCTCCGGGCTTGTTCCAGAGGGGCTGCTGTAGCCCCGGGGAGAGGTTGAGCCGGAGGCCGCTCGACCAATAGGAGCCGGCCAAGGCGGCGTCGAAGACGGGCTCCCAGGCGAGGGCGGGGAGGCTGAGGGCGAGCAGGGCGAGGACCAAGGGCGCTCCCGGAGGGCCTCGGATCATGGGCCGAAATCCGTCCGGCGTCCAGGGATGCCCAGCGGCGCGGTCCTGCGCTACGCTGCCGCCCGTGACACCCCGAAGCCGCACCTTCCTCCTCTGGGCCCTGCTCCTGCTGGTGCTCGCCGTCTTCGTGACGCTCGGCGCCATGGACGAAGACGATGTCTACGAGGGGGAGATCTACGGGGACGAGGGCATCCTCGAGGTCGACGTACCGATCGGGACGGCCCGCTCGAGCCCGAGCCCGAGCGTCCCGGTCGCCTTCGCGGTGGGCGGTGGCTTGATCGTCATTGTCGTGCTGCTCGTGCTGCGGCGCCGCCAGCAGCAGCAGGGCGGCGCGGCCGGGCGCACCATCTTTGACCTCCGCAAGGCCAACGCGCGGCAGCTCAAGCCGGGCGTCGAGACCACGCGCTTCACCGACGTCGGCGGCCACGCCGAGGCCAAGGAGCTGCTCACCGACGTCGTCGACTTCCTCCGCCACCCCGAGCGCTGGACCCGCGCCGGCGTCCGCCTGCCGCGGGGGGTGCTGCTCGAGGGGCCGCCGGGCGGCGGCAAGACGCTGCTCGCCCGCGCCGTGGCCGGGGAGGCCGAGGTCCCCGTCTTCGTGATCTCGGCGAGCGAGTTCGTCGAGATGTTCGTGGGCGTGGGCGCCGCCCGCATCCGCGACCTCTTCGCGCAGGCCGAGAAGGCAGCTCCATGCGTCATCTTCATCGATGAGCTCGACGCCGTGGGCCGGCGGCGGGGCTCGGGCCTCGGCACCGCCCACGACGAGCGGGAGCAGACGCTGAACCAGCTCCTGGTCTGCCTCGACGGCTTCACGCCCACCTCGCGGGTGGTGGTCATCGCCGCCACCAACCGCTCCGACGTGCTCGACCGTGCCCTCCTCCGCCCGGGGCGCTTCGACGTCCGCCTCAGCCTCGACCACCCCGATGAGGAGGCCCGGCTCGCCATCCTCCAGATCCACTGCC
Source organism: Myxococcota bacterium (assembly GCA_044344255.1). GTDB lineage: Bacteria > Myxococcota_A > UBA796 > UBA796 > UBA2385 > JBIJDH01. The sequence goes on along the minus strand of JBIJDH010000011.1, from coordinate 178,364 downwards.
GCGGCAAGCAGCTCGGGGCCGACGTCGACCTCGCCCGCCTCGCCCGGGAGACGCCGGGGGCCTCGGGCGCCTTGCTCCAGCACCTCTGTAACGAGGCCGCCCTCCGCGCCGTTCGCCGGGCCCGCAAGGAGGGGGCCGAGGTGCAGGTCTCGACGGCCGACCTCTCCCTCGCGCTCGCCGCCGCCGCCCGAATCGAGCGCCGCTTCGACGCCCTCGACGCCCTCTTCGTCGAGTCTACGAGCCAGTTCACCCAGCCGGTGGGCGAGGTGCACGCGCGGCTCACGCTCGCCGAGGGGGCGGCGATCGAGGGGCGCATCCTCTGGGCCGACGCCGCCTTCGTCAAGGTCCAGCTCCCCGCCGAGGAGGGCGCGCCCGTCGTGGCCCGCCTCGTGCCGAAGTCTCAGATCCGGGCCGCCGAGGCCCTGCCGGGCACCAGCCTCGCCGCCGAGCTCCGCCCCGACGCCTGGGCCGCCCGGCGCACCGAGGCCGGATGAGCCTCAGCGGGCTCGCGGTGGGCCTCGTCGAGACCCTGGGGCCTCTGCTCCAGGAGCGGCTCACGGCTTGGATCCCGCTCCTGCTCTCGCTCACGGTCCACGAGTACGCCCACGCCCGGGCCGCCGCCCTCCTGGGCGACACCACCGCCGAGGCCGAGGGGCGGCTGACCCTCGATCCCATCGCCCACATCGACCTCCTCGGCACGGTGGTGCTGCCCCTGCTCGGGCTGCCGATCGGCTGGGCGCGGCCGGTGCCCGTCAACCCGGCGCGCTTCGCAGGGGGCGGGGACGGTCGGCTCGGCATGCTGTTCACGGCCGCGGCGGGCCCCCTCTCGAACCTCGCCATCGCGCTCGGCTGCGGGGCGACCCTGGCCGTGCTGGGCGCCTTCGGCGGCGCGGGCGCGCTCGGGCGGCTGCTCGCCTCGGTGCTCGTGCTGAACGTGGCGCTGGCCCTCTTCAACCTCCTGCCGGTGCCCCCCCTCGATGGGAGCCGGGTCGTGGACTACCTCCTCCCGAGCGCGCTGCGGGGGCCCTGGGAGTGGCTCCAGGGGCGGTCTGCCCTCGGAATGGCGCTGCTCTTGATCCTGGTCCAGCTGCTCGGCTTCGACGTCGGCGCGCCGGCGCGGGCGCTCTCGGCGGCCCTGCTCGGGCTCGTCGGCGGGACCACCTGAGGGGACCACCGGAGGGGACCACCTCCCGGACGGTATAGTGCGGCCCATGGAGCCCACGAAGCCCGCCGCCTCCCCTGTCCGCATCCTCGTCGTCGATGACGAGGAGAGCCTGCGCTACCTGCTGCGGCTCATCCTCGAGCGGGCCGGCTGGTCGGTGGTCGAGGCCGCCGACGGGCAGGCCGCCCTCGCGGCCCTCGATCGAGACCCTGGCCTCCGCATCGTGCTCTGCGACATCCGCATGCCCCGCCTCGATGGCACCGCCCTCCTCGACGCCGTGCGGGGCCGTGGCCTGCGCGTGGTGCTGATGAGCGCCTTTGGCACCACTGACACCGCGGTCGAGGCCCTCTCCCGCGGGGCCTGGGACTATGTCTCCAAGCCCTTCCGCAGCGAGGAGATCCGGGTCACCATCGAGCGCATCCTCGAGCACGACCGCCTCGAGGCCGAGAACCGGGCGCTGCGGGCGGCGGTGGCCGAGAGCCACGAGCTCGACGGCTTCCTCGGCCGCTCGGCGGTGGCGCGGGGGGTGATGGACCTGGTCCGCCAGGTGGCGGCCTACCCCTCGACGGTGCTCTTCACCGGCGAGTCCGGCACCGGCAAGGAGCTCCTCTCCCGGGCGCTCCATCGCCTCTCACCTCGCTCGGAGCGCCCCTTCGTCGCGATCAATTGTGCGGCCATCCCCGAGAGCCTGCTGGAGAGCGAGCTCTTCGGCCACGAGCGAGGCTCCTTCACGGGGGCCGTGCGCGCCCACGCCGGCATCTTTGAGCAGGCCGACGGCGGCACGCTGCTGCTCGACGAGATCGGCGACATGCCCCTCCCCGTCCAGACCCGCCTGCTGCGGGTGCTCGAGGACGGGCGGGTGCGCCGGGTGGGCGGCAGCAAGGACGTCGGCGTCGACGTGCGGGTGGTGGCCGCCACCGCCGTAGACCTCGAGGGCGCCGTCCGCGCCGGGCAATTCCGTGAGGACCTCTACTATCGGCTCAACGTCGTCCACATCCGCATCCCCTCCCTCCGCGCCCGCCGGGAGGACATCCCGCTGCTGGCCCAGGCCCTCGTCGCCCGCGCTGCCCAGCGCCTCGGGCGGGACGTGGTGGAGATCGGCGTCGATGCGCTCCGCCAGCTCGTGCTCTATGACTGGCCCGGCAACGTGCGACAGCTCGAGAACGCGCTCGAGCGCGCCGTCCTGATGGGCAGCGGGCGCGAGGTGGAGCTGTCCGATCTCCCGCCCGAGCTGCTGCGGCCGATGGCCCCCGCCGCGGTGGCCGCCGGGGGGGGCGGGGAGGGAGCGGAGGGAGAGGAGGACCTCTCGATCAAGCGGCGCACCGCGGCCCTCGAGCGGGAGCTCATCGCGCGAGCCCTGGCCCGCACCGGCGGCAACCGCACCCACGCCGCCCGCTTGCTCGACCTCTCCTACAAGGCCCTGGTCTATAAGATCCGAGACTATGGGCTCGACGGGGCCGGGGGCGCCTCATGAGGGCGGGGTGCCGGTGGCGGTCCCGCGGCCTGCCTCCCCTGCTCGGGCTCCTCGCCCTGCTCGGCTGCTCGGCCGACCATGAGGAGGCGGAGGGCCGCACCGCCCTGCGCGCGCACGATCTCTCGGCGGCCGAGGCCCACTTCCGGCGGGCCTTGGAGAAGGACCCCACCCATGGGGCGGCGCTGGCTGGCCTCGGCTGGACCTACCAGCTCGCCGGCCAACGACCGGCGGCGCGCACCGCCTTCCAGCGCTGCGTCGACCTCGACCCGCAGGCGGCGGAGTGCCTGCGCGGCCTCGGGAGCGTGTCACTGAGCGAGGGTGACCTCCTGCAGGCCGGCACCTGGCTCGGCAAGGCCTCGGCCGCCGCGCCGGAGGACCCCGGCGTGCTGGCGAGCCAGGCCCTGCTCGACCTCGCGACGGGCGACCTCGAGGGGGCGGCGCGGATCTACGAGAGCCTCGTGAACCGCCGGCCCAACGAGGCGGAGTACCCGCTCGGCCTCGCCGAGGTCCGCTTGCGTCAGGACAAGCCCGAGGAGGCCCTCCGCATCGTCGAGGGCGCGCTCCAGCTCTCGGGCACCGCGCCCCGCTTCCAAGGCCTCTTGTGGCTGCTCCAGGCGCGGGCGCTGGTGGCGGCCACCGCCGGCAAGGAGGACCCCGCCCGCTGCGCCGAGACGGCCCCGCCCATCTACGCCTGGCTCGACGCGGCGGCGGCAGCGGTGGCGAAGGCGGAGTCCTCGGGGGTGGCCTTGCCCGACGCCCCGGCCGTGCGCCGCCTCGTGCTGCGCCGCCGCTCGATGGTCGAGGAGGCCTGCCCGCTGTGAGGCGCTCCGCCGCGGTCCTGTCGCGCGAGCGCTCGGTCCTCGCCACGTTGCCGCCCTGTTGATGACACACCCGAGTGACCGAACTCTGACGAATGGGTAGGGACGTTGGAAAAATATAGGATCAACAGGAATCATGAGGCGCTCTGAGCGGGCGGACACTGGCCCGTCTCTCCCCCGCTCCCTCCTTGACACAGAGCTGCCATGAGGCGCCGGTAAAAGTCGCACCTCGGAAAGCGGAGCCCCCGCCATTCCCCGAGGAATCGGGTATTTCCATGCGCGTCTCTCTCTTGGCACTGGTACCCTCTCTCCTCATCGCCTCCGGCCTCGTCGCCTGTGGCAAGTCGGATGAGGACACTTCGGGCGGCACCGACGGCACTGACGGCACTGACGGCACCGACGGGTCGGACGGCACCGACGGCGGCGGGGATTGTGTCGAAGAGGGCGGCGCCTGCGTGCTCGAGGGGGCCATCACCTCCGACATGACGCTCACCGCCGACAAGCCCTGGCTGCTGCGCAGCGCCGTCACCGTGGGCGATGACAGCTCGGCCGTGACGCTGACCATCGAGCCCGGCACCTCGATCTACGGGGAGAGCGCCAGCAATGGCTTCCTCGTCGTCACCCGCGGCGCCCGCATCGTCGCCGAGGGCACCGCCGCCGCCCCGATCCGCTTCACCTCCGACCAGCCCGAGGGCTCCCGCGCCCGCGGCGACTGGGGCGGCCTCGCCATCAACGGCCGGGCCCCGATCAACGCCTGCGCTGACGGCGCCACCCCCTGTGAGGCCGAGGGGGAGGGCGGCACCGGGAAGTACGGCGGCGATGACCCCACCGATGACAGCGGCGTGCTCAAGTACGTGGTCATCGAGTTCGGCGGCACCGAGATCAGCCCCGACAACGAGATCAACGGCCTCGGCCTCCAGGGCGTCGGGAGCGGCACGGAGATCGACTACATCCAGATCCACCGCAACCTCGACGACGGCATCGAGTTCTTCGGCGGCAACGTCGGCGTCAAGCACCTGCTCGTCACCGCCCCCGGCGACGACGGCATCGACTGGGACCTCGGCTTCCAGGGCAAGATCCAGTTCGCGGCGGTCATCCAGGGAACCGACGTGGGCAACCACGGCATGGAGACCGACAACAACGAGGAGAACCACGCCGCGACGCCGGCCTCGAGCCCCACCATCGCCAACCTCACCCTCGTGGGCTCCGCGGGCATCGCCGAGGACAACTTCGGCCTCCTGCTGCGCCGGGGCTCGCAGCCGGAGATCTACGGCCTCGCCGCGACCGGCTTCTCCTTGGGCTGCCTCGCCATCCGCGACCAGACCACCTTTGACGCCTTCGCGAACAGCGACGCGATGATCACCGCCTCGGCCCTCGCCTGCACGAACCCCTACGAGGACAGCGCCGAGGAGACCGAGTCCGGCACCGAGGAGGGTGTCTTCGAGGGTGACCCGAGCAACAAGCTCCTCGCTGACCTCGGCCTCAGCGACCCCACGAGCGCCACCGCCCCCGATCTCCGCCCCGCCGGCGGCTCGGCCCTGCTCGGGGCCGGCGCCACCCCGTCGGACGGCTTCTTCACGGCCACGACCTACATCGGCGCCTTTGACCAGAGCGAGGACTGGACCGCCGGCTGGACCACCTACGCGGCCAACTGAAGGGGGTCTCTCTGCATGCTCCGGCCGTCTCTCTCGCGACTGCTCCTCGTCTGCCTCGCCCTCTTCGGCCTCCCGGCCGGGGTGGCCGGGGCGGCCGACTCCACCGACTCCCGCGCCGCTGAGCTCGCTCGGCTGCGGCGGGAGGTCGAGACCCTCTCCCATGAGCTGCAGCTCGACAAGGAGGAGCTCCGGGCCCGGTTGAAGGCCACGGAGGCGCAGAAGCTGGAGATCGAGGTGCAGCTCCGACGGGAGGAGCTGCGCCTCGCGCAGATCGAGGGAGAGGCGGCCTCCCGGGTGACGGAGCTCAGCGCCCACAGCGGCGAGGCCTCCGATCTCGGACCGGCGCTGCAGGCCTCGATCCGCCTCATCTGGGCCGAGGTCGAGGCCGGCCTCCCCTTCCGCAGCGCCGAGCGGCTGGCCGAGCTCGACCGCCTCGACAACGACCTCAAGCAGGGCATCGTCACCCCGGAGGCCGCCAGCGCCCGCCTCTGGGCCTTCGTCGAGGACGAGCTCCGGCTCTCCCGCGAGAACGCCCTTGATCGGCAGATCGTCGCCCTCCCCGAGGGAGAGGTGCTGGCCGAGGTGGCCCGCCTCGGCATGGTCGCCCTGTACTTCCGGACAGACGGCGGGGTGGTGGGCGCCGCCCGCCGACAGGTTGATAAGTCGGGTGACGGGTCTGGAGGCGCTTGGACCTGGGTGGTCTTCACCGACCGCGATCAGCAGAAGGCCGTCGAGCACCTCTTCGAGAAGCTGCGCCACGGCGTGCGGAGCGGCGCCTTCACGCTCCCGAACCCCAACGGCACGAGCGCACCATGAGCTTGCTCCTCCCGGTCCTCGTCCCGGTCCTCCTGTCGATGGGTGTGAGTCAGGCCGAGCCGGGCAGCAGCCTGGAGCAGGCCTATCAGAAGGAGTACGCCTATCTGGAGGCCGAGCGGGCGGAGCTCCTGGAGCGGAAGCAGGAGCTGGAAGCCGAGCGGCGCACCCGCCTCGCCCTGGCCGACCAGGAGCTCGACCGCCTCCAGGGCCGGCTCGTCTCGGTGACCCGACGGGCCGACCAGGCCGAGGACAGCTTCGACGCCCTCGAGCGGCAGACGGCGGCGATGGACGACGCGGGCGCGCTGCTCGGCTCCACCCTCGGCCAGGCCGCCGAGACCCTCGGGCTCCCGAGCGCCGAGCCACCGCTGGCCCCGCCCACCCAGGTGACCACCACCTTCGAGGCCGCGGCGACCCGCCTCCGCGAACAGCGGGCCGTGGGTTGGCGAGAGGAGGCCTTCTTCTTGCCCGACGGCAGTCTCGTCCAGGGGAAGGTCTATGCCTGGGGGGAGATCGGCGCCTGGGGCAGCGCGGCCGCCGCCGCCGGTTCGCTCGCCCCCGCGGGCGAGGGCCGCCTGCAGCTCCGCCGGGAGCTCGGCCGAGAGACCGCGCTCGCCCTGGCGGCCGACCAGCAGCCGCCCGCGCTCGAGCTCTACCTCTTCGAGGCCGAGAAGAAGGTCGAGGAGGCCGAGGAGGGCGGCGGGCTCGGGCAGGTCCTGACGGACGCCGGCACCATGGGCCAGCTCCTCTTCGGGCTCGGCATGGTCAGCCTCTGCCTCGTCATCGTCCGCGCGCTCGGCCTCGTCTTCGCCCGTCGCGGGGGGATGGCCCTGGTCGAGGCCGTCACCGCCGCCGCCGCCGCCGGGCGCTTCGAGGAGGCTGAGCGCGCCGTCGGCCGGGTGGGCGGGCCCATCTCCCGCACCCTGCGCTCCGTGCTCCAGGCCCGCGACCGCAGCCAGGAGGAGCTCGACCGGGTGGTCGATGAGTCGATCCTCAAGGAGACGCCGGGCATCGACCGCTTCGCCTCGGCGCTGACGGTGATCACGGCCGGCGCGCCGCTGCTCGGGCTCCTGGGCACGGTCACCGGCATGATCGCCACCTTTGACGTCATCACCGAGCACGGCACCGGCAACCCCAAGCTGATGTCGGCGGGCATCGCCGAGGCCCTCATCTGCACCGCGCTCGGGCTCTCGGTGGCGATCCCGACGTTACTCGCGGGTAATGTGCTGGCCAGCATCGGTGAGTCGGTGAAGACCACCCTTGACCGCGGCGCGCTCGGGCTCTTGAACGCCCTCGAGCAGGCCGAGCGGGGGAGCGGCTGATGACCCCGTTTCTGACATCCCCGTTCCTGATATCGCTGTGGACCCAGGTCTACGATCTCTGGCGTTACGGTGGTGTTGTCATGCCGTCACTCTTTGTGACGGCCGCCGTGCTGTGGTACGCGCTCGGGCTGCGCATCCTCCGACTGCGTCGCGGGGACCGCCGGTCGCTCCGCGGCCTGCTCGACCACTTCACCGCCGCGCCGACCGCCCGTACCCGCGGCCTCGTCGATGAGGCGGCCCGCCGCGGCGCCCTCCTCCGCCTCGAGCACGGGCTCCCGGTCTCGCGGCGCCTGCTCGACCTCCACCTGGGCGAGCTCGAGGACGAGCTGCGCGCCGGCACCGGGCTCGTCACCTGCCTCGTCTCGATGGCCCCGCTGCTCGGGCTCCTCGGCACCGTGACCGGCCTCATCGAGACCTTCGGCTCGCTCGGTCAGTCCTCCACCTCGAGCGCGTCGGAGGGCATCGCGGGCGGCATCGTCGAGGCGCTCTACGCCACCCAGATGGGCCTCGCCATCGCCGTCCCCGGGCTGCTCGCGGGCGGCATGCTCTACCACAAGCAGCAGACCTTGGAGCTGGAGTTCGACGCCCTGAAGGCCCTGCTCGGCGGGGCGCTCCAGCCGGGCGCGGCGGCCGAAGGGGCCCGGGCGGTGCGCGCATGAGGAAGGCTCGTGGGGCCCATCAGGACCCGCACATCGACGTGGTGCCGCTCATCGACTGCATCCTCGTGCTCTTGATCTTCTTCATGGTCACGACGACCTTCGCCAAGGACGCCGAGCTGCAGATCGAGCGCCCCGGCGCCCAGAGCGCCACCCCGGCGAACAGCAAGGCGCTGCGCGTCTACATCGACCGCGCCCTCGACGTCTACATCAACGAGGCGCCGGTGCGGCCCTGGATGGTGCAGAGCCGGGTGCGGGACGCCCTGGGCCCCGGCGGGGACAAGACGGTGCTCGTGGTCACCGATCGGCGCGTGCCGGCCGACAAGCTCATCGAGGTGGTGGACAAGTGCCGCCTCGCCGGCGCGACCAACGTGGGCGTGGTCACCGATGCCGAGTGAGCGGGGCGCGCCGGGCCGGACGCGCGGGGGCCTCGCTCGCCACGTGGGCGCCCTCGTCATCAGCTTGCTCGGTACGCTCGGCGTCGTGGGCCTCAGCCTCGGGATGAACGCCCAGGTGGAGAAGAAGGCGCCCGAGCTCGAGTCCGCCGTCGAGCTGATGGCCGCCGCCCCCGAGCGGCAGAGCCGTACGGCGCCGCGAAAGGCCCGCAGCTCCCCCGTGAAGAAGGCGGCCCGCGCCGCCCCCTCGGCCGCCCCCGCGCTGGCCGCCGGGCTCGCCGGGCTCGACTTCGGCCTCGACCGCGGCGCCGACGCCGCGATGGTCGGCGCCACCTCCGCCCTGCTCGACCAGGTGGGGACGCGGGTGATGAGCGAGGAGGAGGTCGAAGAGCCGCCCCGGCCGACCGAGCAGCGCCCGCCCACCTTCCCGGCCCGGGCGCGGCAGAACGGGCAGACCGGTCGGGTGACGGTGAGCTTCGTGGTCGACATCGACGGGAGCGTGGAAGATCTCCACATCGTCGAGTCGGTGCCCCCCGGCGTCTTCGACGCGGCGGCCCTCGAGGCGGCCTCTGGCTGGACCTTCGACCCCGGCCTCCAGGAGGGCGCGCCGGTGGCGGTGCGGGTGCGCCAGACCCTCCGCTTCGAGCTGGAGTGAGCATGGCCCTGCCCCGACCCTCGGCCTCCGCCCTCTGCCTGCTGCTGTTCATCGGCGGCCTCGCGCTCGGCGGCCCGCGAAAGAAGGAGGCGGCCCCAGACGAGCGCGTCGCGGTCGCAGGCATGCTCGTGCGCGAGGGGGACTGGGCGCGGGCCGGGGAGCTCCTCCGGGCCATCGACGCGGGCGCCCCGGGCGTCGATCGGCCCCGCTACCACACCCTCGTGGGCCTCGTCGCGCTCCACGACAAGGACGCCCCCGCGGCCGCCCGGGCCTTCACCGCGGCCCTCGCGGTGGCCACGGAGGGGCGGGAGCTGCTGGAGCTGCACCTCGCCCGCGCCCTGCTCGCCAGCGGTGATCCGGCCGGCGCCGTCTCCGCCCTTGACCGCGCGGGGGCGGTGGGCCGGAGCCTCCCCGGCTCCTTCCTGTTGCGCGCCGAGGCCGAGGAGCGGCGGGGTGACCTTGACGCCGCCTGGGCCGCCCTCCAGGCCGGCGCGGCGGCCTTCCCCGAGCAGGCCGATCTGCGGCGGCAGCAGGTCTATCTGCTCGTGCGGCTCGGCCTCTTCCGCGAGGCCCGCGAGCTCGGGGAGCGAGATCTGGACCGCCCCGACGCGACCAACGCCGACGCCCTCGCCATCTCGGAGGCGCTCCGGCGGGGCGGGGAGACCACCGAGGCCCTCACCATCCTCGAGGCGGCCCTGCTCCGCTCCGGCGAGGACCGCGACCTGCTCGTCGAGGCCGCCCGCGCCGCCCTCGACGACGGCCAGCCGCGCGCCGCCGCCCGCTTCCTCCTCCGGGCCGCCGTGCTCGAGCCCGCCCTCGCCCTCGAGGCGGCCGAGGCCTGGCGCCGCGCCGGAGACCTCCAGGCCGCCCTCCGCACGAACGCGGGGGTGCCCGATCCCAAGGCCAAGGCCCGGCAGCGCCTCGGGCTCCTGCTCGAGGCCGAGGACTGGGACGCCGCCGTCGCCCTCGAAGACCGGCTCCGCCGCCTCGGCCTCAGCACCGACGACGACATCGCCTACGGCCTCGCCTTCGCCTGGTTCCGCCAGGGGGACAACGTCCGGGCCGAGGCCTGGCTCAAGGGCCTGAGCTCACCCGAGGCCTTCGCCCGCGCCACCGAGCTGCGGGCGGCGATGGCGGCCTGTGACCCCACCTGGGGCTGCTCGTGATCGGCCTCCTGCTCGGCGGCGCCCTCGCCGCGGCGGCCGACCTCCACGGCTTCGTGCTCGACCGGGAGGGGCGCCCCCTCGCGGGGGTCGAGGTCGAGGCCGGCGGCGCCCAGACGGTGACCGACGCCGAGGGAGGTTGGCGCTTGAACCTTCCGGATGGGCCCGTCGAGCTGCTCATCCGCGCGCCCGGCGGGGCGGTCCCGGTCTCCACCACCCTCGTCGCCGGGCTCAGCACCGAGGTGCTGCTCAGCGAGGGGGCGCCGCCGGTGGTGCAGATCGAGTCACCCTCGGCCGACGCCGCCCGCAAGGAGACCGCCTCCGGCCCGCCCGGTGAGCTCCTGGGCCTCGTGGTGGACGACGAGTCAGGGCGGCCGCTCGCGGGGGTGCGGGTCTTCGTGCGGGGGCTGCCCGTCGAGGCCAAGAGCGACCGCGAGGGGCGCTTCCGCCTGAGCCTCCCCGAGGGCGAGCGAGAGCTCTCGGCCCTGGCCGCCGGCTACGGCACCACCAACCTCACCGCCACCGTCGTGGCCCACGAGGAGCGGGCCCTCACCCTGCGGCTCACCAAGGTGGGCCTCCAGCTCGCCGATCTCACCGTCCGCGAGCCGCGCATCGCCGGCGGCGCCGCCTCGTTGCTCGACGAACGGCAGGACGCGAGCACCGTCTCCGACGTGCTCGGCGCCGAGCAGATGAGCCGCTCCGGCGACAGCGACGCCGCCTCGGCCCTCCGCCGCGTGACGGGCCTCACCGTCATCGGCGGCAAGTACGTCTACGTGCGCGGCCTCGGCGACCGTTACTCCGCCACCCTCCTGAACGGCTCCTCGCTGCCGAGCCCCGAGCCCGAGAAGCGGGTCGTCCCCCTCGACCTCTTCCCCACCTCCCTCATCGAGGCGGTGGTCATCCAGAAGACCTTCTCCCCCGACCGCCCGGGCGAATTCGGCGGCGGCGTGGTGGAGGTGCGGAGCCGCAGCATCCCCGAAAAGCCTGTCCTCAATATCTCTGTCTCGGGGAGCTGGGACGCCGGGACCACGCGCCAGCAGGCCGCCTTCGGCCCGAGCGGCCCCACGGACTGGCTCGGCTTCGGCCTCGAGCACCGGGAGCTCCCGTCCGAGCTCGCCGCCGCCAGCGCCGAGGCGGCGATCAAGCCGGGCGGCATCTTCTCGGAGGAGGGCTACTCGGCCGACGAGCTCGAGGCCTTCGGCGAGATGATCCCCAACCGCTGGGGCACCACCCCGCGCCAGCTCCCGCCCGACTTCGGCCTGTCGGCGAGCGCGGGGGGCACCCTCCCCATCGGCCCCGTAAAGCTCGGCGCCATCGGCGGCTTTGTCTATCAGAACGGCTGGAACATCGACGAGGGCTACAAGGCCACCTACAGCACGGGGGATTCTGGCCTCGAGCTCAAGCGGCGGACAGACTTCAAGGAGACCACGAACCGGATCCGCCTCGGCGGCGTGGGCAGCGTCGGCCTCTCCTGGCCCTCGGGTGAGCTCCGCAGCACCACCCTGCTGATGCGCAGCAGCGGCAACAGCGCCTTGCTCTACAAGGCCGACGACCCCACCGGCAGCAATGACACCGAGAGCACCCGCCTCCGCTGGGAGGAGCAGCAGCTCCTCTTCGAGCAGGTGATTGGAAAACAGAAGATCGGCAAGCTGGAGATCGAGGGCCGCGGCGCCTTCGCCCGCGCGAACCGGGGCGAGCCCGACCAGCGGGAGTACACCTACCTCTCCACCGACGAGGGCCTCGTGCTCTCCCAGCGCGGCTCCTGGAACGAGCTGCGCTACTCCACCCTCGAGGACACGAGCACCGACCTCGGCCTCGATGTCAGTCACCCCATCGGCCCGGTCGCCCTCAAGGCCGGCGCCGCCCGGCTGACCCGGTCGCGCACGAGCACCACCCGCCGCTTCGGCTTCCAGTTTCAAGGCAGCGAGGGCATCGACCTCGCCGCCCCGATCAGCGAGGTCATCGTCCCCGAGAACATCGGCCCCGAGGAGGAGGGAGACACGGGCTACCTCGAGCTCGAAGAGAACACGACGAGCTCGGACGACTACTCCGCCGAGCTCAACCAGCAGGCGGCCTTCCTGATGGGGGACGTACGCTTTGGCCCGCGGGTCTCCTCGCTCCTCGGCGCGCGGGTGGAAAAGTCGACCCAGGTCGTCTCCACCTTCGAGCTCTTCGATACGAGCCTCACGCCGGTGGCCGGGGAGCTCTCGACGACGGACCTGCTGCCCGCCGCGACGGTCACCGTCGGCGTGGGCCCCGACGCCGAGCCGGAGCAGATGCTCGTCCGCTTCGGATACGGTCGCACCCTGTCCCGCCCGGAGCTGCGCGAGCTCTCTCAGGTGGCCTATTACGATTATCGCTCCGGTCGCCTCCTCTATGGCAACCCCGAGCTCGAGCGGGCCACCATCGACAACCTCGACGCCCGCTGGGAGTGGTACCCCCGCTCGGGCGAGAGCCTGTCGGTGGGCGCCTTCTACAAAGACTTTGACCACCCGATCGAGTCTGTCGTCGCCGTGAGCGCCGTCTCGGGCTCGGTGGGCACCTTCGCCAACGCCACCCGCGCCACCAACGTCGGCGCCGAGCTCGAGCTCCGCCAGCGCCTCGACCGCCTCGCCGCCCCCCTCGAGCCCTTCTACATCGCCGCCAACGGCTCGATCATCCGCTCGCGGGTCGACCTCAGCGACACCGACGGCAACCAGACCTCCGACACCCGGCCGCTGCAGGGTCAGTCGCCCTGGGTCTGTAACGCTCAGTTTGGCTACGAGGACCCCGACCGACGGAGCGCCGCCTCCCTCCTCTACAATGTCTTTGGCCCCCGCATCGTGGATGTGGGCACATCCGGCATCCCCGACACCTACGAGGAGCCCGTCCACCGCCTCGACCTCGTCGGCTCCCAGGGCTTCGGCGAGCACTGGAGCCTGCGCCTCAAGGCGACGAACCTCCTCGACTGGCCGATCCGGGAGACCACCGGCGAAGAGGTGAGCCAGGAGAGCCGCGAGGGCTGGTCGGTGGGGATGACGGTGGGGTGGAGCCCCTTGTGAGGGGCTGGAACCGGGGGGAGGCTGGATGACCGGATCGGACGTGGGGCGTTAGCAGAGGCCCCTGGCGGCTCCATCTTCGAGCTCTTTGATACGAGCCTCAGGCCGGTCGCAGGCGAGCTCTCTCCAGTGGCCTATCATGACGACCGCTCGGGTCGCCTCCTCTATGGAAACCCTGAGCTCGAGCGGGCCACCATCGACAACCAGGACGCCCGCTGGGAGTGGTACCTCCGAGCTCATACTCCGGTGAACAGAAAGCCCAGGGCGCGCGTGATCGTGTCGCGTTGGGAGCCGAGGTTAGTCACCAGAGGGCCCAGGGCCCCGATCGGGACGCCGACCAGGGTGGGCGAGTCCATGACCACGTCCACACCCTCCACGACAAAGCAGGGCTGAAGCTGGGAGAGTGGCCGTTGTATGAGGCTGGCGCGATAGAGCGGCACCACGACGCGGGTATGCAAATGAGACAAGAGGTCGGCTTGGACATCCAGCAGGTAAGGGATATCTCGGCTCCCTCGCCGTGAAACGTTTCGCAGCACGTCCCAGCGAGCCATCAGATGTTCCCAAACTGCTCGCCAAAGGTGCCCTCTCGGCCCACGCGCTCGTTGTAGGCGCCTATCGCCTCTGCGTTATCCGCGAGCCATTGGTGCTCGCGTGCGGCAAGAACGCGGATGCGAAGGGCCTCTTCCAGTGTGGACGACAGCGGGATCCCGAGCTCGCGCGCGGCGTCAATGAGCTCGCGATCGACCGAGAGGTTTACGGCTCGCCGGGAGGATGAGGGAGCGGGATGCGCATGACTCATGCGCATACTTATCCCCAGGACGTGCGGGGTGTGAAGCCGCCGCCATCCCGCCCGATTGGCGTTGCCCCGCACTGTTGGACACTCCCACCCTCGACCGGCGGGCCGCCCTCCGGCTCGCGCTGCGCGAAACCATCAGGGTTCGGGGCAGACCTCTCCGTCGAGCGTGCCACATTCGAGGCGCTGCCGCCCGGACCCACCGTCCCCGCCCGGTCGGGTGACGGCCGAGTAGCCCGCCCCTCCCTCGACGAGGATGGCCCCGAGGGCCAGCTCGACGGTCTCCGCCACGATCCAGACCGTCCCGCCGGCTCCGCCCCCGGCGCCGTAGCTCCAGGTCCCGGCCGACCAGCTTGTGGCGTCGGCGCCGCGGGCCGACAAGGCACCCGCCCCCTCCGCTACCAGGGTGTCGGCCTCGATGAAGAGCGCGCCTCCGCCGGCCCCGCCGGGGCCTGAGCTCCCGCCGAGGTTCACCACCCCGCCGCCCCCCGAGCCGAAGACGAAGGAGGCGGCGCTCGGGTCTCCATAGGGTTCCCCGGCCTCTGGGGCGCTCGACGTCCCGTTCCAGGAGGGAGACGCCGTCGCGCCCCCCGCGTGCTCGCCGCCGCCGCCCCCGACATTACATCCGCCACCGCCGTAATTCGCGGCCCAGGCTCCGTTTGTCTCGTTGTAGCCCTCGGTGCTCAGCGCCCCGCCGACACCTGGACCCGCCACGCTCTCCCCCTGGTAGCCGTCGATGTTGTAGCCGCCGCCGGTCGGCCCGCCGGCGTAGCCGAGGCCGGCGACCGAGACGCTGCCGCCGTCCTCGATGCTGAGCTCCCCCACCCGCATCGCCAGGACCCCGCCCTTCTGCCCGTCCCAGGCGCCGGTGGTCAGCGTCCCGCCGCCCCGAACGGTGACCCGGTCGTAATGGGGGACCCGCTGGAGGCTCTGTCGCGCCCCCGCGACCGGCGCCTCGGGGGCCGGGTCGAGGAGGACCCCATCGGCAAGGAGGCCCGCGACCGTGGTGAACTGCCCCTCGCCCACACCCTCCCCATCGGTGCTCTGCGCGACGAGGAGCAGCACCTCGTCCCCCAGGGCGAGGCCATCGGGCGGCCGATCGAGGGTCACCCGCGCCCCCTCCACCCCGAGCACCGCGAAGGAGACGGCGTCCGGCGCGCTGCGGTCGCAGGAGCCGTTGGTGGAGAGGTCGCCCCAGCCTTCAATGTCGAGCTCACCGCCCTCTCCGAGGCAGGCGGCGGGCAGGTAGGGGCCGAGCGCGGCGGGGCGGGCGCGCAGCCAGTCGCCGATACAGGCGACCTGGGCCTCGAAGTCCTCCGACGTGTAGCCGCTGCGGGGATCGGCGGCGGCGTAGGGGCCGAGCAGCTCCGCCCAGGCGTCGAGCGTGACGAGCAGGTCGGAGTCGAGCAGGACATCGACGTCCCGCCGAAGGGCGGCGTAGAGGTCAATGGTGCAGGCCTCATCGGCCCAGCAGCGGCGGGCGAGCAGGCCGCCTGCGAAGTCGGTCGGGGCGAGGGCGGCGCTCCCGCAGGAGCCGGGTGCGTACCGCTGCGAGCCGAAGGCCGAATTCATCGAGGCTGGCAGGAACGACCAGCGGGCGGCCAGGGGCCGATGGTACAGGTATACATTCCCCATGTAACCGGCATAATGGTCGTGCGCCCCGAGCAGGATCTCCATCGCCATGTGGCCGAGCACCCCCGGCCCGTCGATGGACTCCCCCACCGCTGCGTACCAGTCGGCGTCTCCAGTGTCGGTGGCGAGGGCACAGAGGGCTTCGAGGTCGGCGCGGCTGTCGGTCCCCACCTCGTCCTGCTCCCAGCAGTCGCAGCGGGGATCTCCCGGGTCGTCGAAGTCGCAGGGCCAGCGCTCCGAGGAGGACTCGTAGAGCCCACCCTCCCGGTCGTCCGGCCAGACCCGGCCGATCAGCACGTCGTCCTTCTTCTCGACGAGGGTGTAGAGGCCGTAGTCGAGCGTATTGACCTGCAGCCAGGCGAAGCCCGTCCGGCTCGCCGGCAGGTCGGCGGCGCGGAAGAGCCGATAGGCGAGGGCCTCGGAGAGGGAGGAGGGGTCCTCGACCTCGCTGATGAGATCGACCGCCTCGAGGCCGTCGTAGCGCTGTCCGTCCACGAAGTGGTCGAAGCTGATGCGGAAGCTCGGCTTGCCGGTGAGCGGCTGGAAGGAGCTGTTTCCCTTCAGGCGGACCCCGACACCCAAGCTGAGCCGGCCGTCCGAGAAGGTGCCCTGCACATAGGTCGCCGGAGCGGTGAGCAGGGAGTCCCAGGCGGCTTCGTCGAGGGAGAGGCCGATCGGGTGGACCTCGTCGTCGGTGAAGAGGAGGTCCCCGGCGAGCTCCGCGGGCAGCACCTCGACCGGGGCGTCGGCGGGCTCGGGCGGCGAAGGCGAAGCGGAGTCTGCCGGAGCGGGGCTGGAGGAGTCGCCCTCCGCGCTCGGCAGATTAGGGCCGTTCGCCCTGCCATCCACCGTGGAGGGGGCGCTACATCCGACCAGGAGAAGCACGAGCCCGGCGTGGAGCGGCGAGCGTGAGGTCGACGCCGCGTCGCGGCCTCTTTCGGTGACTCCGCCGAGCGGGGTGGCGCGGTCACCCATCCCAGCCTGCACAGCCGCAGCTCCTGGCGCCTGTGCTCGGGAGCCCGCTCGCCTCCAGGGCGAGCTTCGCGGCCGCGTCGCTGCTCACGAGCTGCACGGTGTCGGGGAGCAGGTCGATGAGGGGATAGACGGAGTTGTCCAGGCTGAGGCCCCCGTCGCTCGTCAGGTAGATCGCGGTGACCGTCCCCGGGGGATAGCCGACGAGCTCCTCGGCCATATGCTCCGGGCTCAGGAAGAAGCTGTCGCTGTCGTCGATCCCGCGCCACTGCCGGGGCCGGAAGAGCACGACCGTGCCGCCCAACACCTCATAGTAACGGTCCTCGGGCCAGTCCGGGAAGGCGTCGATGAGGTAGGGCACGTTGACCGGGATGATCCCCTGGATAACGCCTTGCTCGGCGTACTTCGGAAGGAATTCCTGCTCGGCCACAGCCCAGGTTTCGTTCCAGTCCCAGTGGACGGTGCTGTGGGTGCCGAGGATGGCGGCGTCCTGCTCGGTGGCGGTGACGAAGAGGTCCTGATCGGCGTCGGACATGGAGGAGGGGTAGGCGTAGAGGTGGCCGCTCGGCGGCAACGAAAAGTAGTCGGCGCCCGTCTGTACACCTGCGGCGGCATACCACTCAAGCAGGTCGGGCGCGAGGTGCGGGAGATGGGGGGAGATCGACCAGGTGAGCGGTGCGCAGGCGCCCTCGTCCGCGGCGCAGGCCACGAGGCGCTGTCGCATCCAGTCGCCGCGGGCGTGCATGATGTAGTCGACGTTGTCGCCGTCTCCCACGATGAAGGCCACGTAGGTCTTCTCGGGGTCGTAGTGGGGCTCCTCGGGCGGGGTGACCGTGAGCTCGCCCGGCTCCACGATCGGCGCGCGGCGGGTCGAGTAGAAGGAGAGGTTGACCGTCTTCGAGGGGATCGCGCCCATGTTTCGCGAATCGAGGCAGCGCGTCTGCGCCTCGTGGAGGTAGCCGCCGATGAGCCAAGAGTCGTTGTATCCGTAGACGCCGAGGGGCAGGGGCCAGTTGCCGGCGTTGACAATCTCGTCCAGCAAGAGGTTCTCCGGGTCACCCGCCTGGCATCCGTTCACCAGGAAGAGGACGAAGAGCCGCTCCGAGAAGACGAAGTCCACGGTCTGCGGCCCCATGTCCGAGGTGAGCGGAGGGTCGCTGCGATCGGCGGCGTTGGCGTCGTAGCCGGGGTTGAGCATCGCGAGGCCCGTCGTGTCGGCCGCGTACCGTTCGAAGGCCCAGCGGGTGGCGAGCTCCTGGGTGGTCTTGTCCTGGAGCTCGGCGGTGGCGTCCACGACCACGTTGCAGTCGAGGCCGAGGCCCACATCCATCGGCAGGGCACCGAGGGCGGAGGCGGCCGTGAGGATGCTCGGGAGCAGCTCGTGCTGCGTGTCGTAGTCGTAGCGGACGCAGGAGGGGATCTCGGCCTGGCAGGAGGCCACGAAGTCGTCGGCCGACAGCGTGGCCGCCGGGCTGAGGCCGAGCTCATCGAGCCAGAGCTCGTCGGTGTCGTCGAAGCGGACGAGGACGGAGCCCCCGAGCGCGCGGTTCTCGAGGCCGGCGCAGGCCTGCACCAAGAGCTTCATCGAGGCCGGGGTCGCCGGATCGACGGTCACCATCGTGAAGGAGGTAGCGTAGCGCGGCCCGTCGTCGCCGTCGCCTTTGTCGCCGGAGGGCCCGTCGCTGCCGTGCGCGCAGCACAGGAGGGCGGTCAGCGCGAGGAGGGACGGGCGGAGCGGGGGGCGGCGCGTGGGCAAGGGCGGAGGCCTCGAGTGGGGGCCCAGTGTAATGCAGAAGAGCCGCCCCTCGTGCTCTTGTTCCCGGCCGGCTGCGGGAAGACCCGCTCAGGACCGGGCAGCAACAGAGGCGAGTGAGTTTGTCTATCTCCCTCCTCTACAAAGTACCCGGCCCCCGCATCGTGGACGTGGGAACATCCGGCATCCCCGACACGGACGAGGTGCCCCTCCAGCGCCAGGCGAGGTGCTCCGCCGCCCGGGCCCGGACGCCTCAAAACGGGATCGCCCAGCCGATGCCGGGCGTCGGGTTGAGCTTGATGCGCCCGTCGAAGCCCGCGAGGAGCGACGCGCCGAGCCGGATGTCGAGGCCCCGGTACGCCGCCCAGCGGAACCCGAGCTCCGCGAGCCCGCCGCTGCCCGAGCCGGCATCGCGGCTGACGTCCCAGTCGTGGTTCAGGCCCTGAACGAGGGAGAGCCCAATATACGGCGACGACGGGCGCCCCGACCCGGTGTCGAACTGGAGCGGGTAGGCGAGGAGCCCGACCTTCAGGAACCACGTCGTGCGCGGCGCGCCATCCGCGTTCGTGTCGATGGTCGTGGGGTAGAAGCCGAGGTGGTAGCTGAGCCATCCGTCCCGGAGCTCGATGCCGGTCGAGGGCGCGCGAAAGCCGTTCACGATGAGCTCGCGCCGGGGGAGCGCCTCGGCTCTGGACTCCGGGGCGAAGGCCAACGCGAGGCCGAAGAGGGCCGCCGGGACTGCGCGGCGCAGCGCGGGGCCAGGGCGCACCCCCGCGAGCCCGAGCCACAGCATCACGGCGGGGAGCAGCACGTTTGTCACCTCGGTGGCCACATTCGCCGCAGGCAGGACGCTGCGGACGCTCCCGAGCGCGAGGAGCGCGCCGGCGATGCGGAAGGAGAGAGGCTGTTCGGACATGAGGTTCTCCAGCGCGACGCGGGTCGCGGTGAGGGGAGTCGAAGGAGGAGGGGGGAGAGCGGGCTACGCGGCGCCGAGCGCGACAGGAGCGTGGCGGTACGCGGCGATGGCGGCGCGCACCGAGTGGGCGAGCGGCGTCGGCGCGAGATCGAAGGTGCGGTCGAAGCGGTGGGTGTCGACGACGAAGGGCTCGTAGAACATGTGTGTGCTCTCCGAGATCCCGCGGAGCGGCGGGACGAAGACGCCGAGCACCGGCAGCACCAGCGGCAGCCACGCGCGAGGTACCGCGGAGACGTGCGGCGCCGAGACGCCCGCTTCGGCGGCGATGAGCGCGACCAGCGCGCGAGGCGTGATCGCGGGCGCCGACGGAACGTGGAAGACCCCGCCCCAGGCCCGCGGCTCCGTCGCCGCGAGCACCAGCGCGCGACCGACATCGTCGGCGGCGGTGAACGAGTGGGGCAGGTCCGGATCGGCGAACAGGCGCAGCGAGGTGTCACCGCGGAGGATTGGCTCGAACAGCCGGTGCCCGGCCATGGACTCGCCCACGCCCGGCCCGATGAGGTCAGAGGCCCGCAGGCGGACGACGCGGACGTCGCCCGAGGCGTGGGCCGCTTCGAGCTCGCGGGTCATGGCGACGCGGGTGCCGCCGCGCGGGCCCACGGCGCAGAGCGGGAGCTCCTCCGTCATCGGCACGCCGAGGTGCGGGCCGTAGACGTAGAGGTTCTCCACCACCACGAGGACCGCTCCGGCGGCGCGGGCCGCCGCGAGGACGCCCCGCTGGAGCGGCGGAAACTGCTCGGGCCACCGGTGGTAGTCACGGGCGTTCGTGCAGTTGTAGACGTGGGAGGCCCCGGCGACCGCACGCGTGGCGCTCGCCGGATCGGTCGCGTCAGCCGGGGTGTATTCGACGGCGGGGGGGAGGCCGGCCGGTCGCTGCGGCCGGGTGGCGACCACGCGGACCCGGGCGCCGGTCGCGAGGAGGGCGCGGGTCGTCGCGCGGCCGAGCGGGCCGTGGCCAAAGACGACGTGCAGGGTGGACGGGGTTGAAGTCAGATCGGATGGCATCGGGGGTCCTCGGCGCGGCCGAGACCTTCGGCGCTCCGAGAGAGTGCGCGCGCGGCCCTGGCCACACAGTGGCCCGCGACGACAACCGGCTGTCCGATCGTGACAGGCTAGGTCGCGACGGCGCGCTCCCGCCAGGCGCCGGGCGAGGTGCCGGTCCACCGCCGGAACGCCTTCTGGAAGTTGCTCGGATCGCCGAACCCGAGGAGGAACGAGATCTCCGCCAGCGGCAAGGCCGGGTCGCAGAGATAGCGCTCGGCCACCTCGCGGCGCACCTCGTCGAGGAGGGCCGTGAAGCCCGTCCCCTCGGCGGCGAGGCGCCGCTGGAGCGTGCGCGGGGTCGTCCCCAGCCGCGCGGCGACGTCGTCCACGCCGACCCGGCCCTGGGTGAGGCCGGTCAAGAGCGCCCGGCGCACCGCCGCGGGCGCGTCGTCTTTCGCCTCGGGGAGCCGCGCCAGCAGCGTCCGCGCGTAGCCCTCGAGGTACTGCCCCACCGCCGAAGGCCGCGAGACGCGCACCGGGAGGGCGAGGGCGCGTGAATCGAGCACGAGGAGCGTCTCGGGGGCCCCGAAGAGGGGAGCTACGCCGAAGAGCCGCGTGTGCGCCGCGTGCGTGGGCGGCGCTGCGTGCTGGAACCGGACCTCCACCGGGCACCAGCCGGGCTCGCCGGTGATGAGCCGGGCGAGGAGCACGACAGAGGCGGTCGCGAACTCCGCGATGTGCCGGGAAGGCGGCGGGGTGATGCCGCGGCACCCGGGAAAGAACGCCGTCCGCTCGTCGTCCAGGCGCTCGACCTCCGTGCGCCCGGCGTCGTGCAGGAGCCGCGAGAAGGCCACGATGCGCTCCACGGCGTGTCCCAGCGTCCGGCTGGAGGCGGCGAGGTGCCCGACGAGGTGAAATGCGTCGAGATCCAGTCGGCTGGCGAAGGCGAGCCCGAAGTCCGCGTCTCCGCTCAGCGCGGCGGCCTGGTTCCACAGGCGATCGCTGGCGGGCAGCTCCACGCGGGATCCAGGGTCGGTCAAGTCCACGCGGGCGAGCCCGAGCTCGGCGAGGGTGGGCGCGAGGTCGGCGCCCCGCGCCTTCGCGTACGCGACGAGCGCCACGATGGACGCGCCGGAGACGGTGTACGGGGCGGGGGTGGTCATTTCCCGGAGCGTACCGCACTGGTGATCGGGCTCGATCTGCGCGCCGGGGGCTTCATGTTGAGCCCCCGGTAAATCATGACCCTGTTCGACCGCATCACGGGTGACCTGTGCGGGCTGCGGAGGCAGATCTCAGCCGCGCTTGTCGGCCTGCTCCTGGTTGCGGCCAGCGCGGATGCCGGTCTTCACGGTGACGGCGAGGGGGGCGCGGATGGCGAAGACGGGCTTGACGGGGGCGTTCATGGGAGGCTCCGAGGTCGTTGGGGGCCGCCGGGGTGGCGTGCTTGGAGCATTTGCAAGCCGTGTGCCACCATTGGCTGAGCGCGCGGCCACGGTCCAAGCATCCCTTTGGATGAGCGCCGCCGGTCCGTGGGGTGAGCGCTCTCCCCGACGACGGTGCGCGCGCATCGGTCACCACACGACTCCGGCGACCCCGAGGCCCATCTCGTCGAGGGTCTCCTCCTGGTGGGGCAGGAGCGTCTGGCGGGCCTCCGAGAGGCGGGCGGATGTCCCGCGCCTCGTCAGGTCGCGGGGGCCTTGAAGGGCATGTTGCCCAGGTAGTCGCGCTTGCCCACGTCGACGCCGTTGTGGCGCAGGATCGCGTACGCCATGGAGACGTGGAAGTAGAAGTTGGGGATCATGTGCTGCTGCGCGAACTGGGCGCCGGTGAGCGTCTTGCCTTCCCAGCGGGGCTGCGAGATCACACGGTCTTCGGCGCCGACCAGATCTTCGGCGGTGAACGTCGCGAGGTAGGCGATGGTCTCCGCGATGCGGGCGCGCAGCTCGGCGATGGTGGACTCGGTGTCGGCGTGCGACGGCGCGGGCTTGCCGGTGAGGCGCGAGGCGCCGAGCTTCGCTGTGTCACAGGCGATCAGCACCTGGCGGGTGAGCGCGAACTGGTCGGGCGACAGGCGGGCCTGGAGCAGCAGCTCGGGGTCGTACTTGCGGGCCTGGGCGTTGGCGATGGCCTTGTCGAACAGCGCCGACAGGTTGGCGAGCATCTTGGAAAACTGGGTGTTGGTCGCGTCGTAGAGCACGGGGCAGACTCTCGGTGAGGGCTTCGCGCGCAACGGTAGGCGCGCGGCGTGTAAGGACAAGGGCAGGTGTGGCCAGATTGTGGGTGAGCCCGATTGTGGTACCTGCGCGGAGGCAGGATGCGGCTCGACGTCGTGGGCCCAGGCCAGGATGGGGCCGGCCTGGACGCCCAAGTGAGCGGCCACGAGGGCATTGGAGAGTCCACGGAGCTTCCCGCGTCGCGAAGGAGATGGAGGGGCGCTACAAGTTGGTCGCCTGCAGCCTCGCCCGAGCGCCAGGCCCGTGGCACGGCAAAGGCCGCCGCCCTCCGGGATGAGGTCGAGGGCCTGCGCGCCCTTCGACGCCTGGCAGAGCGCGCTCAGGAGCAGAAGGCGCACGGCCTGGGCATCCAGCAGCCCCCGGTGCAACAAGTCGAGCTGCAGTCTGACCGGCGAATAGTTCCGACTACGGCTGATTATTGGTCCCCTCCCCCCTTGCGGGGGAGGGACAGGGTGGGGGGATCGGGTCGTCGCTGGTACTGCGCTCCAGGCACGGTGTGGCCATTGGTCTCCCCCCACCCCAGCCTTCCCTCTCGAGGGGGGAGCGAGCAAGCCGGTTGAACCAGCCGCGCGCGGTGTGAGGTCCACCTCCCCGGACCCTCTACGGCGTGCAGGAGCCCCCGCGCCCGGCTCTCCCCGAGCGGGGTCGCGAAGCTGCGCTCCAGGTCCTCGAGGACCTGTGCCGCGTCCACCGCCCTCCACCGCCTCTCTGCCAACCGGCTCGACCCCTTCACGCGCACCTCCACTGTGGTGGAGACGACCCATTCTCTGGAGACGACGCCTTCGGCCGGGGTTCTGGCGGAGCTTACGTGCAAAGGAGCCGCCCCCCGTGCTTGTGGTCCCGGCCGGCTGCGGGGAGACCCGCTCAGGACCGGGCGGCGATCGAGGCGAGTGACGTTGTCGATTCGAATGGCTGGAACATCGATGAGGGCGACCGGGCCACCGAGCGTACCGGTGAGCCCGGCCTCGAGCTCCAGCGTGGGACCTCCCCTGGATCCTCCTTGATCCCGACGAGGAGCCCGTGCACCGCCTCGACCTCGTCGGCCCTCAGGGCTTCGGCGAGCACTGGAGCCTCCGCCTCAAGGTGACCAACCTCCTCGACTGGCCCATCCGGGAGACCACCGGCGATGAGGTGAGCCCGGAGAGCCGCGAGGGCTGGTCGGTGGGGAGGACGGTGGGCTTGGAGCCCCTTGTAGGGGCGGAACCGGAGGGAGGAGGCGCGCAGGGGAGAGATCGGGTCCCCGTCGGCCTGCCTCTTGCACGGCGGCGGAGGCGTTATATGCTGGTGGCTCGCCTGTTGCGGGAAGTGGGCATCAAGGGGGTGACGTGCCGTTTCGTACCCCTTTCCATGGTCACGTCCGCACGTTGCTCGGGGTCCTCATCCTTCCCGCCGTCTTCGCAGGCGGGAGCGGGTCATGGGTCGCGGAGTGATCAATCATGGCTGACGAGGGTTCACTTTGACATGAAATTGATGCACCTCTGCTTTCTCTTTTGTGCGCTCGCCTTCAACGGCGACGCAGTGGGCAACGAACAATTGTGTGCTCAACAAACATGGAGTATGACGCTTGAATCGGTCACCACCGAGTCGGGCGACCCATCCGAAGACGCTGTGTTGTGGGATGGTATAGCGAATCTCGGCTTTTGGGCGGGAAACGATGGGTTGAATTTAGACAACGGCTACCTGAGCAGCGCTCGGACCGATTCAGTTCAGTTCAACCTAATGGGCATGGATATCTCCGACACGGGAGGAGCACCGTGAGCGCAAACTACGGTGTCTCCACGCTTGTCATTGGGGTCGCTCTCCTCCAGGGTTGTGATGGGAAGGCCCCCGTAGACGGGAGCTGTGCTCCGGATGCTCCCCTCCCGGAGCGTTACCTGTGGTCCCTTCAATCGCGGCCCCAGGTGCTCAAAGACGGTCGTGCTGAGATTGATGGCGACCGATTTATCATCACATACCAGAACGAGAGCGGAGAGACGGTGATTGTCACTTATCGGGTGGGAGAGCGGATTATTTGATTAATCGTCCACAGCTCCTTGTAGCGAGGGAGTGATCCGACATGACCTGGAAGGCGCTGCTTCACCAAGACTTCTACCTCGAGTTCGAGCAGATTGAGGTGAAAGGTGAAAGGGTGAAAGGTGAAAGGTGAAAGGTGAAAGGTGAAAGGTGAAAGGTGAAAGGTGAAAGCCCCGGAGATCCCCATCACAGCGAGGTCTGAACGGTGGGAACGGGAGAGGCAGAGGGGGCGTCCCGCGGGAGAGATCAGGTTTGCGTTGGCATGCCCCTTGCGCGACGGCGGCGGCGGCGCTATATGCTGGTGGCTCGCCTGTTGCGGGCTCGTCGCCTCAAAGCAGGAGATTCCGCATGGGTTCTTGTGGTTCCGGCTCCGGCCCCTCCGAGCAACATCTCAGTACCCTGTCCACCACGGTGAACTACGCTTGGTTTACCCCCTGGATGCCAGCGGTCGGCCTTGACCTCGTCAACGCCGTCATGCGCATGAAGGCTGGCGCCGGCAACTTTCAAGGCCGATTGGTCATGCAGACCGCGGCCACCCGCACCGACAACCCGAGCGCCCCTACCCTCCTTGAGGCCGGCTACACCAGCTATACAAACGCGCCGGACCACTGCACGGGTGTGCTCAACGTGGCCTCCACCACCGCCACTCCGATGTTCGCTCGCTTCGGTGTGGCCTACAATCTCTCCTCCGGCAGCGCGCTCGGCGCCGCCGATGTGAGCCTGGAGCTCACGTGGGTGGCCTGCGGGCAGATGGCGGGCGGGGGCACCTTCGCCATTCAGAGTCCGAACACTACGAGCCACTACGTCGCCGTGACGCCCTGGATCCCCTGCATCCTCGCCGAGCTCGTGAAGGCCGCCCTCATCGTCACGGGGACGCTGGGCACCTTCCGCTGCCAGCTCAGCTACCGCACCGCGACCGCGGTGAAGGAGTCGCCGAGCGCCTGGGCCTCGAACTGGGAGGGCTTGTGGCATGGGGGCGACGGCGAGTACTCCACCGGGGAGCTCACCCCCAGCCTCGGCTCCGCCATGTGGGTCCAGTTCGGCGTCGAGCACAGCCTCAACTCCGGCAGCGACGGAGAGGCAATCGTCGCCGTCACTGTCGGCGTGCGGAGGTCCTGAGCCATGACCCAAGAGGGCCCGGCGGCGAGCATGATGAGGAGCTACCGCGAGGCGGTTGTGGCAGCCGCGGCAATGCAATGGCGACCCGGCCGCTCTCCCGTCTCGGCGCATGACCTCCGGGCCCGTGCGGGTCTGCCTCCCGCCCGCACTGTGGGTGACATCATGGGGCCGCCCTTCACCAGCGCGAAGGAGCCGCTGGACCCGCAGTTGGTGGCACAACTGGTGCCCTTCCCGTCGCATTACGGAATGGGCGGGCTGTCTCAGTTCCACGGTCAATTTGGCTTTTTGGATTTACCCCGTGATGGTCGTGTTCAGGGTGTGCACATGGAGGTCACACAAGGACAAAGGTCGCGTTTTCTGCCGCCGCCAGGTGACGGCTTACTTGATTTTGACCCGGGCTTCATGCCGGGAATCGATGAGCTTCCTCTTGTCAACTACTCAACTTCTGATAAGTGTTTCGACTGTCGCTCGGTTGAAATGGACGGCGCCTGCAACCCGGCCCTGATGGGTGCTCCGAAGCGACGCAAGGTGTGGGCAACTACAATTGTTAAGGCCACTGAAATTACCTCGTCCCTGTCGCTGATTGATGATGTTGGTGCGACTGTATCTAGTTCGTCCAGCGTGCATGCGATGTTGGTGCAGGCCGCGTTTGCGATTCTGATGGACAACTTAGACGTGATGAAGTCGCTGTTTTGTATATTTATGTGTCAACTTCAATCGGGCGCAAGTCATGAGGACTGGAATCGCAATTTTCTGAGCTTCGTTCGCGGAATGGTAGTTGTCCGGCTTCCCTCTAACACATACGAGGCGGTGCCTGGACTTGGCCCACTGTGCGAAACCGGGAGCTTCGATGCACTGACAGACCGTGACGATTTGGTTATTAATATTTGTCCGCACTCCTTCGAGTTTGCCGCTGCATGTACCCTCTGGTCTCTTGGTCACCCGGCGGAAGCTGACGAACAGTCGAGCAAATTTTGCGGTGCCCTGACTATCGCAATGATTATGGTTCACGAGCTTATTCACATGATCGGTTACCAACATCCGGCGGACGGCGATGGAGATATTCTTCCTGTCACTGAGTGCGCTAACAATTTGGCGGAGTGTGTTTCTGCCGGATTCGGCTACTTAATGGGCGTCCGCTATGGCAGGACGGGTGGCTGCTGTAGCCCGCTTGTGTCACGATACGGGAGGTGCGATGCCTCACTGTGGTCTGCAGACGACCAGTCGTGTAGCACCGAAGGGAATTCACTGTTTCCTGGGTATTATGAGGACAAGGCGACGCCTTCTGACGGGAGTTGCAGGGCCTATGTGTAATACGAAGGGCCTCATTGTCGCAATATCATGTGGTTTGCTGTGTAGCTTTGCTCCGAGGGCCCAAGGTGGTCCCTATCGCGACCCCTGTCAAGCTGGCTACTCGATGCCGATGGGCATTCGACTGTCGGATCCCTTTCCTTCGGGTGGGTTTTGGGTGGAATTCTTCGTCCCTCCAGGCACTGGTTTCGCTGTTTCGGACCTTTCATTTGTTCTTGTGCCATCGGATGGTGTGACCTCACCAGGGTCCGCTACCGCCCAAACGGCGTCGGAGAGAACAGATCGGGTTCATCCGGATGGAGCAGCGCAAGAAATCCGCCTGTTGGTTGACTTCTATTACGCGTTCGACTCCAGCGGGGCACCGGCGGTCGCATTTCTACGACCGAGTCCGGCTGACGTTGATAGATTGCGCGGCAGGTACGTGGTACAGGCGAGTCCGGCCTCGGTGAGTCGACTTGACTCGCATGGAGTACATGCGGTCTCAGTAATGAACAATCTTTTGGTCAGTCAGACAGTAGTGTATGAGACCCGAAGCGCTGAGCCTCCGAGTGAGACATCGGCGCCTGCCGACCTTCCCGCGGGTTGTGTGATTCACGCTGGCGTGGCTGGACATCTGCTTCCTTCCATGTCTTGCGAGGGTGGCATCACCGGGCGAGTGACAAGTGAGCAGCGGTCCGGGTTGATGCTTGTTGAACAGCAAAGGTCGGGCACGACGGAATGGGAACCATTTGGTGTTCGACTTTTCGTTACGGGGAGCTCGCCGAGGTCTGAGACCCGATGCCCTTGGTACTACGATAGGGTGGAGCCGACGACCCGGTATCGAACCTGGTTCGTTGAGATGACTGACTATGGCCGGCTGGGGAGTGCGACGGGGCCCGTTGGAACGGAGGCTGAGGGCTGGTCGAGCTGGAGAGTCAAAGGGGCCAGCCAAACGCCGTGGCCGGTTCAGGTGAAGACAGCAGGCAATGAGGCCCCGCCCGCGAAGGACCAGGGGTCTGATCACTGACAGGACGAGCTCGAGTTCCAGATGGGAGTGCCCGTAGGCATCGAAGTCGGGACTGGCTCGTTGGGTCTGGAGGGGTAGGCTGGCCTCCGTCCCCGCGAGCGTTCTGCGCACCCCGGTGATGTCGGTGTGGTCGCAGATGAGGTTTTCGGCGAGGCACCGAGCCTCGGGTTCAAGAGGGTGCTCGAGCAGGCGCTCCGCGCGAGGGCGGGCGGTGCGGGCGGGCCGCGACCCCACTTGGCTGGCCGGGCGCTTCGAGGAGGGAAGTGCGGTAGGATCGTCACTGCTCCCGGAGGACCATGACCTTGCGTTCCACCCGCCTACCCCTCGGCCTGCTCCTCCTGCTGCTGCTCCCCGCGTGCGGAGGAGGCAAGGGTGAAGGGAGCGGCGACAGCGCTGGATTGGCGGACGAGGAGGGTGCGGGGAGCGATGGCGGCGGCTCTGAGGCGGTCTACCGGGTGCTCATCGTCGCCGACGCCTCTTCGTCGATGGAAGACCAGAACGCTGCGCTCGGCTTCTCGATGGAGGCGCTGGTGGAGGCGCTCTCACTCGCCAGCTCCGACTGGGCGGTGGGGATCACCACCAGCTCCGTCGACCCCTCGGTCGGCAGCACCGTGGAGGTGGACCCTGGGGAGGCGGGGAGCCTGCTCGGAGGCCTGGTGCGGCCTTCCGATCCCGGTCCGGCGGAGGCGCTGCGCGGCCAGCTCTTCTGCCTCGGCACCGCCTGGTCGAGCTCGGCCCTCCCTCGGGACCCGGGCTACGCCTGTGGGGATGATCCGGATGGGCGGATCAGCGTGGAGTACCTCGACTGCCTCTGCGGGATCGACGCCTGGCAAGACCACTCGGGGTCGGGATCGGAGGAGCCCCTCGAGGCTGGACTCCTCGCGCTCTGCAGGGCCGGCTCCACCTTGTCGGTGGACTGCCTCGACCCGGCCTCCCCCCTCTCCGAGGCCGACGCCGGCTCGAACGCGGGCCTGCTCGCGGAGGGCGGCGTGCACCTCGTGCTCTCTCTGTCCGACGAGGGAGACAGCTCTCGGCGCCTCAGCATGGGCGATGATAGCGCCGCGCTCTATGTTGACCTCCTCTCCTCCTTCGGAGATGTCCGCTGGTCCGCCATCGGTCCGGGGCTCGTAGATGGCGCGATCCCTTGTAACGAAGGTGGGGCCACCCCCTGGGGGACCGCACGAGTGGTCGGGGTCACCGTCGCCACGGGCGGCCTCTACGCTCCCATCGCGACCCTATCGGGGAGCGCCTGCGTCGACGAAGATCCCGCCGACGTCATCCCGACCTTCGTGGCCGTGGGTGCCGCCCCCCGCTGAGGAGGAGCCCCGGCCCCGACGGGGTTCAGGCCTCGTCGATGTTCACGCCTCGAAGCGCCGAAAGACCCAGTGCAGGAAGCGGAAGGGGTACTCCGCCTCCTCCTTCGTGAACCGGACCTCCACCTTGCGGGGCCCACCGAGGGCGAAGCGGGCCTTCTCCTCGCTGACGAGCTTGGTGATGAGCGCGGGCGGCACCTGCGTGCTCTCGTGGAAGTCGAGGACCACCTTGACCTTCAGCCAGGCCACGCGCTCGATGCCGAGCTCGCGAGCGCGCAGGCGGGCCTCGGCGGCCCAGCCGAGGTTGAGCACCTCGGGGGGCGCCTTGCCGTGCTGGTCCTCCCAGGTGTCGATGAGGTCGCGGACGGCGGAGACGGTCTTGCAGGCGGCGAGGCGGCGATACTCGGTCAGCCGGTCGCCCACCTCCTCGATCCAGCGCTCGGGGATGAGCTGTGGGACGGATACGTCGATCTCGGGGTCGAGGCGGGCGCGCTTGATCTGGCCTCGCGCCACCGCGATCGCCTCCTCGAGGAGCTCGATGTAGACGTCGAGCCCCACGGCCTCGATGTGGCCGTGCTGCGACTCGCCGAGCAGGTCGCCGGAGCCGCGGAGCTCGAGGTCGGCGCTGGCGATGGCCATGCCGCTGCCGAGCTCGGAGTAGTCCTGGAGGGCGCGGAGGCGCCGCACCGCCTTCGCGGAGATGCCGGCCTCTTCGGGCACGAGCAGGGTGCAGTAGCCGCGCACTGGCCCGCGGCCGACCCGCCCGCGGAGCTGGTGGAGCTGGGCGAGGCCGAGCTCGTGGGCGTCGTTGACGAGGATGGTGTTGACGTTCGGCATGTCGATGCCGGACTCGATGATCGTCGTACAGAGGAGCACGTTCGTCTGTCGGCGAATGAAGTCGACCAGCACCGCCTCGAGCGCGCCGTCGGCCATCTGACCGTGTCCCACCCCGATCTTCGCCTCGGGCACGATCTCCTGGAGGCGCCGCGACACCGAGCCGAGCGTCTCGACCCGATTGTGCACGAAGAAGACCTGCCCGCCCCGGTGCAGCTCGTGGGTGATCTCCTCTCGGATCCGCTCGTCGTTCCAGACGAGGATGCGCGTGAGGACGGGCTTTCGGCCCTGGGGCGGCGTCGTGATCATGCTCACGTCGCGGAGCCCCGACATCGCCATGTGCAGCGAGCGCGGGATGGGGGTGGCGCTCATCGCGAGGTACTCGGGCGGGGTCGTGGCCCAGGCGGCCACGGTCTTCTTGAGGCGCTCCTTCTGCTTGACCCCGAAGCGGTGCTCCTCGTCTACGACCACGAGCCCGAGCCGCTTCCAGCGCACCTGGCGGCCGAGGAGGGCCTGGGTGCCGACGAGCACGTCGACCTTGCCCTCGGCGAGGTCGGTGAGGACGGTCTTGCTCAGGGCGGCGGAGCGGAAGCCGCTCAAGAGCTCCACCCGCAGCCCGAAGCCGCTGAGGCGCTCGCGGAAGGTCTCGTGGTGCTGGAAGGCGAGGACGGTGGTGGGGCAGAGCACGGCCACCTGCCGGCCCTCGAGCAGCACCCGCATCGCGGCCCGCAGGGCGACCTCGGTCTTGCCGAAGCCCACATCGCCCACGATGAGGCGGTCCATCGGCTCGGGCTTGGCGAGGTCGTCGAGCACGTCGATGATCGCGGCGGCCTGGTCCGGCGTCTCCTCGAAGGGGAAGGTCTCCTCGAGCTGGCGGTAGAGGGCGGGGAGGTCGCCGTCGTAGGCGTGGCCGTCGCCCACCGAGCGCAGGGCGTGCACGCTCAGGAGCTCGTGGGCGAGGGCGGCGATGCGCTCGCGGGCCTTCGACTTGCGCGCGGCCCAGGTGATCCCGCCGAGCTTGTCGAGGGCGGGCTCGGTCTCGCCGGTGGCCCGGTACTTCGTGATCTCGTCGAGGCGGGTGACGGGCAGGAAGAGGCGGTCGTTGCCGCGGAAGCTGAGCTCGGCGTAGTCCTGCTCGATCACCTTGTCGTGGCGCGGGCTCTCGCCCTTGAGCTCGGTCCGCACCCGCTTCAAGCCGATGAAGCGCCCCACGCCGTGCCGGCTGTGGACGACGAGGTCGTCGGCCTTGAGCTCGGCGAGGGTGCCGAGGGCGGCGTCCTTGACCGAGCGCTTCGGACCCTTCGCCTTCTCTTTTGCGCCGAAGAGCTCGTCGGCGGTGACGACGGCGAGCCGGGAAGCGGCGGCGTGGAAGCCCTGGCCGAGCGGGCCCACCCACAGCGCGAGCTCACCCGGGGGGCGGAGCCGGCCGACCGGCGAGGGGAAGGGGTGGAGCCCGTGGGGGTGGACGAGGGCCAGGACCCGCTCGGCGCGCGCCTCGGTGTCGCAGGCGAGGGCCACCTGCCAGCCCTCCTCGAGCCAGCCGGCGATGCGGGAGGCGGTGGGGGCGAGGTCGCCCTTGCCCACGCGGAGCAGGGTGTTGTCGCGGGCGCCGTAGTGCGGGGCCTCCGCCTCCCCGACGAGCAGCTCGCCCACCTCGATGGCGCCGGCGAGGGCCCGCATCACGTCGTCGGCGGGGACGAAGCGGTCGGCGGGCAGCACCACCGGCCGCTGGGCGGCGGGGATGGCGGCCCAGCGGGTGTTCGAGAGCTGCTCGGCCCGCTGGAGCTCGGCCTCGACGCGGCCGGGCTCAACCACGACGGTCTCGACGCGGGGCCAGTCGAGCAGGGGGATGACCGGGTGGAGCGCGCAGAGGTAGTCCTCGGCGCCGGGGAACCAGAGGCCCTCCTTCAGGTCTTCGAGCACCCGGCGGCGTGTGCCCTGGCCGGCCCCGATGGCGTCCACGGCGCGGGCGGTGACCTCGGCGGCGCGGAGCAGGGCGGCGGCGTCTACGACCGCCTCTCGGGCCGGCAGGAGCTCGACCTCGCGGAGGGGGCCCTTGCCCTTGCGGCTGCGGGGGTCGAGCTTGTGGAGGCTCTCGATCTCGTCGTCAAAGTACTCGAGGCGCAGCGGGCCGTCGTGCCCGGCCACCCGGTGCGAGGGCCAGAGGTCGAGCACCCCGCCGCGGAGCGAGACGCAGCCGGGATCATCGACGCCGTGGGTGACGAGGTAGCCGCGATCGACGAGCGCCCGCACGAGGTCTCGCGGCGGGAGCACGGCCCCCACGGTGAGGCGGGCGCGGAGGCGGGTGAGGCTCGCAGGCGGCAGCACCCGCGCGAGGAGGGCGCGGGCGGGGGCGACGACGACGACGGGGTCCCGCCGGGCGAGGCGGTCGAGGGCGGCCACCCGGGCGCGGGGGAGGTCGGGGTGGGGTGAGAGGCCGTCCCAGACGCGCACGTCGTCGGCCGGGAGCAGCAGCACCTCGGCGACAGCGCCGAGGTGGAAGCGGAGGTCCCGCGCGAAGGCCTCGGCCTCGTCGCGCCCGGGCACGACCACCAGCATCGGCCGCCGCTCTGGCGCGCGGGCGAGCTCGGCCACCGCCCAAGCCGGGGCGCCGCCCGAGAGGCCGGAGGCGCGGCGGCCCCCCGCGGCGAGCCCTTGGAGGAAGGCCGACAGGGTCAGCCCTCCCGACCCGCTTCGGTCGCCACGGGAGGGGAGTCCGCGGCCGCGGCCGCCGCCTTCTTCCGGCCCTCCACGCGGTCCAGGTAGAGCCGCACGAAGGAGAGCGAGGTCCAGAAGGCGAAGAGCTGCCAGAGCAGGTTGGTGGCGAAGATGGCGATGTGGCCGAACTGCGCCGCCCACTGGTCGACGAAGAAGGTGGCCTGGCCGATCACCATCCAGGGCAGCGCCAGCCAGAACAGGGAGGCGCGCCTGCCCTTCGTGAGCTTGGTGCTGCGGCCGAGCGGCCACTTCTCCTCTTCGAGGCAGGCCACCGGATCGACGAAGGCGTACATCAGCAGGAACATCAGGCCCGGCACGCAGATCACCATGCCGAGCATGATGGTGAGCGAGGCCGCGAGGTGGGGCAGGAAGATCTTCGCGTAGCGGTTGAGGGCGAAGTTCAGCGCCTTGTGGGTGTCGGTGGGCTTGCCCTCGAGCCAGGCCTTCATCACGAAGACCCCGATCGCCGCGACCAGGGGACCCCAGAAGATCTGCACCCCGAGGTCTTGCGCGGTGACCGTGAGCAGCACCCGCACGACGTCATCCTGCCCCGGGGGGCTCGGCAGGCCCTCGAGCATGCGCGTGTCGAGCACCGTGGACAGCAGCGCCGGCGGCACCGTAGCGAGGAGCGCGGCGCCGAAGCCCGCGGAGAGCGCGACGCTGGACTCCTTCCAGGAGCGGAAGACGCGGCCCGCAGTAGAAGTGGGGAGCAAGGGGATGGCCATCACACTCACAGGGGGCGGGGGGTCGCGGGGCGGGGGTCGCGGGGCGGGGGTCGCGGAGCCGGGGGCGGGCCTGACCGGCTCCTTGCATGGGGAGGGGCCAGCGCGGTGCGAGGTTGGGGTATTGTGCAGCGGCCCCGATCCGCAAGAGGCAGGCGCTGTGACCACCGCTCCGCCGGAACGTCCCCCCCTCCACATCGACGCCACCCTGCTGTCCGCCCTCGGCGGACGGGCGCTCGACCTCGCCGATGTCGCGTCCGTGCGGCTGATGTTGAAGGGCGACTCCGTCATCGACTGGAACCGCTCCTTCTTCCGCGACCTCGCGGATGTGGACCGCTTCCTCGGCCTGCACCTGCTCGACGTGCACAACCACGATGACCTGCGGCGCCTCGCCTACGTGCACCGCGAGGCCGTCGTCTACCTCGCCGAGCACCTCGGCATCACCTCGCCGCCGGACCTCGAGCACCCCGAAGATCTGCGGCAGGTCTTCCTCCTCGCCAGCCAGACGGGCGGCTTTCGGCGGCGGCAGATCCTCGCCTGCGTCATCCTCAAGCTGATGCACGTGATCAACCACATGGAGTCCGCAGAGCTGCGCTTTCAAACGCCGCTCTCGGAGGCCAACGTGCTTGACCTCGCCGACGCCCGCATCCGCGCCGCCTCGGTGCGCATGCGCGAGGAGGGCTTCCCGCTGGTCTCCTTCTACGGCAGCCGAAAGACGCGCCACAGCGTGATCACGAAGCTGATCGCCAAGAAGGAGAACACCGCGGCGACGGTCTTCGACAAGCTGCGCTTCCGCATCGTGACCAAGGAGCAGCACCAGATCTTCCCGGCACTCGCCTGGCTCGCCCGCAACCTCTTCCCCTTCAACTATGTGATCCCGGGCCAGAGCCACAACAACCTCGTCAGCCTGCGGGACATGCTCACGCACGCCCCCTACGAAGACGTGGTCGCCAGCCTCTCCGAGGGGGAAGACGCCGCGCTCTCCCCCGAGGCCAACCCCTTCTCGGGGGGCAGCTACCGGATGGTCAACTTCATCGTCGACATGCCGGTGCGGGTCGACCACCTCGTCGATCGGGCCTTCAACCCCATGTACGGGCGGACCGTCTTCGCGATGGTCGAGTTCCAGGTGCTTGACGAAGCGACGGCCGAGGCCAACGAGAGCGGTGAGAACGCCCACCACCTCTACAAAGAGCGCCAGCGCGCCATCGTCCAGAAGCGCCTCAAGAAGGGCGGACGATGGCGGCGGGCCGGCCGAACCTGAGGCTCCGGGCCGGGGCCTTCAGGCCGCCGAGGCCGCCAGGGCGTCCGGCTGCTGCGCGGGGGCCTCGGGCGTGACCCCGGTGAGGGTCGGGGTGTCGAGGGCGACGGGCTCGTCATCGGGCTCGACCGTGACCACGACGGGGGCTGCGACGGGGGCCGCAGCCACGGGCTCGACCGGCGCGGGCGCGGGGGGCGCCAGGACGACAGGGACCGGGACGACGGGGAGGGGCGCGGAGACCGGCGCCACCGGCAGCGGCGTGGAGGCGCGCGGGGCCGGCACGTTCGGCCGCTCCACCACGCGGCGCACGGGCACGGAGCTCACGAGGGCGATCTGACCGTCGGTGCGCTCGAGGCGGACCTCGGTGTCGGTCTCGTCGAACTCCACGTACTTGGAGATCACCGCCATCAGCTCCGCCTTCATGGCGTCCATCTGCGCGGGGCTGAGGTCGACCTGGTCGTGGATGAGCAGAAACTTGAGGCGCTGCTTGGCCTCGTCCTTGCTCGTGGTGGCGGCGGCGGGCGCGGTCGCCCGGCCGAAGATGCGCTGGAGGAGCTCGATCATCCCACCACCTCTCGGGACGAGCTCATGCCCATCCACTTCATCAGGGTGCCCCACACGCCCAGGTTCCCGTTGAACTCGAGCATGGGGACGTTGGGCTCGCCCTTGATGCGCCGGGCGATGCGACGGTAGGCCTCTCCCACGATGCTCTTCTCGTCGAAGACCACCGGGGCGCCGCGGTTGGCCGAGATGATGATCTCCTCGTGGTCGGGCACGATGCCGAGCAGGGGGATGGCCAGGATCTCGAGGATGTCATCCTTGTTCATCATGTTGCCCGACGCCACCATACGGGGTCGGAAGCGGTTGATGATGAGCTGCGGCTCGGGGAGCTCGGCGGCCTCCACCATGCCGATGATGCGGTCGGCGTCGCGGATCGCGCTCACCTCCGGCGTGGTGACGATGATGGCGCGGTCCGCGCCCGCCACCGCGTTCTTGAAGCCCTGCTCGATGCCGGCGGGGCAGTCGACGAGCACGAAGTCGAAGTCCTTCTTCAGCTCGGCGATGAGGTCGCGCATCTGCTGAGGCGTCACCGCGTTCTTGTCGCGGGTCTGGGCGGCGGGCAGCAGGAAGAGGTTGTCGACCCGCTTGTCGCGGATGAGGGCCTGCTTGAGGCGGCACTCTCCCTCGATGACGTGAACGAGGTCGTAGACGATGCGGTTCTCGAGGCCGAGGATGACGTCGAGGTTGCGCAGACCGATGTCGGCGTCGACCACGGCCACCTTGGAGCCGAAGATGCCGAGCGCCACGCCCAGGTTGGCCGTGGTGGTGGTCTTGCCCACCCCACCCTTTCCGGAGGTGACGACGATGCACTCACTCATGGGCAGTCTCCACAAAATCTGACTCTGACACAGGCTTGGACAAGGGGGCAGCGGGGCGCGCGGCGACGTTCATGTGTTCGAGCGCCCGCGGAATTCTTCGAGGACGATGCTCCCCTCGCGGACCGAGGCGATCTCGGGCGAGAAGGCGGGGCGCTGGGCGGCCGAGCTGCCCCGCAGCATCGAGAGGAGGCCGCCGCCCTCCGCCTTGGGCCGCTCGGGCGGGTAGCCGATCTTGCGGCCGATGCGGAGCTGGGTGGGGCGGAGGTCGAAGCCGATGATCACGGCGGACTCGTCGGCCGGGCAGCCGGCGTGGGCGAGGCCGCGCAGCGCGCCGAGGATGATGATGCTGCCGCCCGCCTCGATGTGCGCCCCGGCGTTGACGTCGCCGTAGACCACGACGTCGCCGGGGAAGCGGACGCTGGCGCCGGAGCGGAGGGTGTGGTCGAGGGTGAGCAGGCGGCGGCCCCCCTCGGCGGAGGTGGGCTCGGGGCGATCGATCTCCAGCACCGCCTCGCTCAGGCTGGCCTGGGGCCCGACGGTGGACCCCCGGTTGTTCGGGCCGGCCTCGCCGCGGGGCGGGGCCGATCGGCCGGCGCCCTCCTTCAGCGCCAGCTCGGCGGCGGAGGGGCGGAGGTAGATCCGCATCTTCAGCTCGGCCTCGGCGTAGCGCTGGAAGGCCCGCTGCGTGCAGCAGAGGCCGGCGACCACGACGCCGAACTCCTCCCGCAGCATGTTCACCAGGCGGCGGAGGTCAAAGAGGCTGAATTCCCGATCGGCGAGGTCGAGCCGCACCGCGCGGCCGTGCCAGGGGTTCCGGCCATCGGCGGGGAAGGCGTCGGGCGTGAGCTCGTCGCGGATCGCGGCGCGCAGGTCGTCGAAAGGGGCCGACTCGTCGAGGACGAGCACGGGCGTCTCGTCATCTTCGACGATCCGGACCAGGGCCGGGAGAGCCGCTGGCTCGGCCAACCGCTGGGCGAGCGCGTTCATGGGGGGGACCCAAGGGAAACGGCGGCCAACTGTGGCCGCCGAAGGGAGGCGGGAGGAGGAGCGGAGGAGGGGGCGGGGCGCGGGCCGAGCGCGGGGAGCGCCGGCCAGCGCGGAGCGAGCGGGGGGACAGCGACAGCGGCCTCTCCGGTGGGGGACCTGCCGGGGAGGCAGGCGCCGGAGGGGCGAGGACGATCTCTGCTGCGATCTACTTGAACCCACTGCTCTTGCGATGTCAAGAGCATGGATTGGAATAGTTCGAGAGGTTGCCCGGCCCACGGAATCGAGGGCCGTTATGCCGGGAAGATGCGCGCGATGCTCCAAGCCGACGGCGAGACCTGCCCCATCGACCCCGGACAGCTCGAGGAGGAGGTGCGCCGCGGCCTCGTGCTGCCTGACGCCCGGGTCCACTACCCGCCCTGGACTGGCGAGGGCTGGCTTCGGGTGGACGAGCTCCCCGCGCTCGCCGAGGCCCTCGAGGCGCCCCCCGCTCGCCTCGGTCAGTCCTTACGCGCCTGGACGCCCCCGGTGGTGACGGGGCTGCTGGTGCTGATCCTGCTGCTGTGCGGGGTGGTGCAGATGGTCGTCGCGGTGCTGGCACCGGA
The DNA here is from genome assembly GCA_044344255.1 of Myxococcota bacterium. Lineage (GTDB taxonomy): Bacteria > Myxococcota_A > UBA796 > UBA796 > UBA2385 > JBIJDH01. Next base: position 140,607 of record JBIJDH010000011.1, on the reverse strand, counting down.
GCGGCTGGAGGGGCTCTTCGCGGCCCTCTCCGTGGGGACCGGCGGCCTCGTCCTTGACGGCCGGCCGTGGACGCCCTGGACGAGCCAGCTCATCCACGCCGGCCCCATCCACATGATCGCGAACTTCCCGATCATCGCCTACTGCGGCTTCCGGGCCGAGCGGGCCCTCGGGCACGGGGGCGTGGCGATCGTCACTGCGGCCGCGGTGGCGGTGGGCGCCCTGTTCATCAGCCTCTTCTCCACCGTGCCGGTCCTCGGCTCCTCGATCATCGGCTACGGGCTCTGGGGGGCGCAGATCGCGGCGGGCTTCCGCTTCGGAGACGAGCTCCCGCCGGCGCAGCGTAAGTATTATGGATGGGGAAACCTTGTCTTCTTCATTCCCCTCTTCGCTGCGGGCATCCTCGCCCCGGAGGTCTCCCACCTCGGGCACCTGGGTGGCCTCCTCGGCGGGGGTCTGGCCGCCTTCTTCCTCCCCGCAGAGACAGCGGCGCCCCGCCTCGCCGTCGCCGGCCGCGCCCGGCGGAATTTCGGCGCGGCGCTGCTCATCGGCCTCTCTCCGTCGGTCATCGGCCTCGCCGCCGGCCTCGCGCCTAGGCTGAGCCACGGGCCCTGGGAGACGGTGACCCACGAGGAGGCCGGCTACAGCCTCTCCCTGCCCGCCGACATGGCAGACCACCCGATGCGCCTCGCCGGCCTCCGCGCTTGGGTGGTCGAGACGACCGACGAGGAGGCGGTCTTCGCCGGCCTCTCCTTCGCCAGCGACCTCGCCGACTTCGAAGACCCGGCCTCGTTCTGGGGAGAGCGTCTCGGCGGCACCTTCCAGCTCGCTGCGGCCCCTGATCCTTTGCAGCCGGGCTGGGACGCGCGAGCCTTCTCTCGCCCGGCAGGAGATGACCTGCCCGCCCTCCGCGTAGTCGAGCAGCGGCTGCTGCGCGGCCACTACATGCTCCGCGTGGGCTACACCCTCGATGGAGAACGCTCCGCCTTGGGCTTCGGGCGGGAGCGGCTCTACGAGCGCATCATCGCGAGCGTCGTCGTAGATGAGGCGGTCGACTAGGCCTTCGGCTGGCTCAGTCAGGAGCAGCCCGGTAAGGAGGGGGCCCCTCTTTGGAGCCTCCATGCCTCTGCAGATCGAGATCATCCAGCCCGGCACCGGCGCCGAGGCGGTCGCCGGAAAGAGCGTCACCGTGCACTACGTCGGCACGCTGACCAACGGCCACAAGTTCGACAGCTCTCGCGACCGCGGCCAGGGCTTCACCTTCCGGCTCGGGGCCGGAATGGTCATCAGGGGCTGGGATGAGGGCGTAGCCGGCATGAAGGTCGGCGAGGTGCGCAAGCTCACTATCCCCCCGGAGCTCGGCTACGGCGCCCGCGGCTTCCCGCCGGTCATCCCCGCCAACAGCACGCTCGTCTTCGAGGTCGAGCTGCTCAAGGTGAGCTGATCACCCGCGGCTCCGCCTCGGGGGGCCGGTCTCCGGTGACCGTCAGGGCCCAGATCAGCCGATCCAAGGGGCTCGCCGCTTCGACGACGGCGCCGCCGTCGACGCCCACGCGCTGCAGATAGGCGGCGCAGAGGCCACGGGCGCCGTCGGGGAGCCGACGGGCCGACAGCGCCGCCTCCAGGGGCCGCTGCGCCCGCTTGTCGGGGAAGAAGCCGAGGTGGGGCCAAAACCAGAGGCCGAGGCTCCGCAGGTCTTGCGGGAGGGCCTCGAGCGCCCAATCGGCTAGCTTGCGCGACCAGTCGATGTGCAAGGCGGTGAGGATGCGGTCGCCCACCGCGAGGAGCTCGACCTGCATCGGGTGGAGTTCCCCGGGGAACACGTAGGGCAGCTCCTGATCGGAGAGGGCCACCCGCGCCCTCCGCTCCCGCTCGGGGCTGGCGAGCACGTGCAGCCGGGCCGCAGGCACCCACCAGCGGGGGTCTCCCAGGGCCGCCGCCTCGAGCTCCGCGGCCTCCGTGGGGCCGAGGCGCTCTCCGCCGTCGGCCCGCGCGAGGCCGAGGCAGACCCGCCTCCCGAGCGTCGGCTCCGCGCCGAGCTCCGGGGGAGGGATGAGGCCCGCGAGGGCGCGTTCGACGGGATCGTCGAGGCGCGCCTCAAGGGCCGCACGGAGGGCGGGCACCCGCCGCGCGAGGCGCAGCGCCGCTGGCGGGAGGGCGGGTGTCCGCGGAGACTCCAGCCAGTCGGAGAGGACGCGATCGGCGGCGAGGCGCGACACTCAGAACTGGAGGCCGAGCTGGAGGCGCAAGCGGTCGGTGTCGGACTTGGCGGCCTCGTCGCTCAGTCGGGAATAGTCCGCGTTGATCGCCACGGTGTGCTCCTTCAGGTAGACGCCCACGCCGGCGGTGATCTCACTCTGGTTCGAGTCGTCGGCGTCCGGCATCACCGTGGCGTAGCGGAAGGCCGGCGCGACGGTGTCGGCGAGCAGGTAGTTGATCTGCCCGTAGAAGCCGTTGGCGTAGGGCTCCTGCTCGCTCCAGGAGTCCTTGTCTGCCTTCTGGCGGCGCTCCATGAAGTAGCCCGCGCTCGCGGTGATGCCGTTCACCTTGCCCATCGCGTCGGCGCCGATCTGCATCCGGCCGTCGTTGCCCGTCTCGGTGACCTCCTGGAGCTTGGTGCGGTCGGTGTTGAGGTCGGTGAGGACATTGAGGCCCACGCCCACGCCCTGGCTGCTCTTGAAGTCGACGTCGTCGTAGCCTTCGAAGCCCTTGGTGTTGTAGCCGACACGGCCGACCACCAGCGGGTGCATGTGGCTCGGCACGTTGGTGCTCGAGGCGGTGCCCGCCCCGGTGGTGGGATCGACGCTCACCGTGGTGATGGTGGTCTCGCCGGTGCCGTTGAAGACGCCGAGGGCCCACTCGAAGGGCGGAGACTTCGTGTAGTTGTCGTGGAGCATGATGCCGATGTCGCGCCCGCAGCCGAAGAACTTGTCGGTGATGGCGCGATCCACCTGGTCGAGCTTCCAGTCGCCCGTGAGCTGCTGACGCGAGAAGGGCCGCTTGAACTGCCCCACCCGCACCCGGCCCTGGCCCTTGAAATTGTAGTCGATGAAGCCGTCCTTGAGCGTGGCCCCGCCCTTCCCGAAGTCGGTCACGACCTCGTAGTGCCAGGCCTCCTGCCAGATGTTGCCCTGGGCCTCGAGGCGAACGCGGGGCACGGAGAAGGCGAGGGTCGGATCGGGCTGGAGGTCGTCGTCGACGTCCTCGATCTCCGTCATCGAGTACTCGAGCCGGTCCTGCAGCCGGACGTTGAACTTGATCGCGCTGCGGCCGCTCGCCGACTTCACCACCATCCCGTTGTCGTAGCCGACATTGCCGTTGCCCTCTTCCTTCTGCTCCTCCTTCTTGTGGCGCTTGCCCTCCCGCTTGGCGAAGGCGGGGGCCGGGAGGGCGAGGAGGGCGGCTGCGCCCATTAGCATCGTGAAGCGGTGATTCAGCAAGGTGGCTCCAGAATTGGGTGACAGGAGGAAGGGTCGCCGGCGAGTCAGCATTATGTCGGCGACGTCTCGGGACGGTCACGCCTCTGTGACAGCACGGTGACGAGAGACGATCAGCTCGCCCAGCCGTGCATGATCCACGACATAGGCGACGTTGCAGAAGTGGCAGATCACCTCCGCCTGGCCGTCTTCTTCTTGCATCGCGACCAGCTCGGCCTCCCCGAGGCCTTGGAGCATGGCCTCCACCCGCTCCAAGGAGCAGGAGCATCGCCAGACGAGCTCGCGGCTCTCGAGGAGCTCCACCGGCTGGCCGAGCAGGCTGCCGAGGGCGATGCCGGTGAGGAGGTCGGCGGCGCGCTCGGCGCGGAGCGGCCCGTAGGTGGAGATGAACTCGGCGGGGCTGATCGAGGGGGCGGAGGGGTCGGTCGGCAGACGCTCGAGGAGGACACCGCCGACGAACGTGAGCTCACCGGCCTCGTCGAGCTCAGCCCCGATGTGGAGGATGGCCTCGACTTGATCGGACTCCGAGAGGTGCGCCGAGAGGGCTGCCTCGAGGGTCTGGTGGTGGAGGCGCGCCACGCTCCGATAGAGCTCCTTGTCGCGGTCCGACTTGATAGCGAGGAGCATCCCGCTGACCGCCCGATGGCCGACCGGCAGCGTGGGGGGGAAGAAGCGGCCCCGGAGGCCGCCCTGGCCGTCGGCGTCGGCGACGAAGGAGAGGGCGGGGCTCTCCCCCTGGATCTGGAGGGTGATCCTCTCCTCTCCCTTGATCCAGGCGCTCATCAGCAGGGTGGCGACCACCCCCTCCGCGGCGAGGGCGGCCGCGGTGCGGTCAAGTGCGTGGCGCTCCCGCAGCTCCGCCGCGAGCCCGCGGGCCTCGACCGCGATCCATCGCACTGCGCCACCACCGATCAGCCCGCGGTGCAAGCTGCCGCCGCTCGGGCGCAGGGGCTCGCTCATCGGCGCACCCGGGGGCTCAGGGGGGGGCCCGGCACGCACGGGGAGGGGGACCCAGGACAAGAGCAGGCCCGAGCGGGCGCCTGTGGGAGATGGGGACGGATCAAGCGGGCTCCGACGCGGAGGCGCTCTCTAATCCGTCCGTCTCAGCATGCGGAGGGGCGAGGGGGAGGCTGATCCAGAAGACCGATCCCCGCGGCTCATTCGGCGCCATCCCCACCTCGCCGCCCATCGCCTCGACGAGGTGCTTTACGATCGACAGGCCGAGGCCGGTGCCCCCCATGTCGCGGGAGCGTCCGGGATCGATCCGGTAGAAGCGCTCGAAGAGCCGAGAGCGGTGCATGAGCGGGATCCCTGGCCCATCGTCGGCCACCTCCACCCGGAGCTGCCCGCGCCGCGCTGCCCCGAGGCGGATCACGATGGTGCTGCCCTCGGGGGTGTATTTTGCCGCGTTGTCTACGAGGTTGAGCAGCACCTGCGAGAGGGCCACGGCGTCGGCGAGCACCCAGAGCGGGTCGGAGAGCGTGATGTGGACCGGGTGGCCTCGGGCCCGGAGCCGCGGCTGGAGGAGGTCCTCGACCTGCAGGGCGAGGGGCAGGAGGCGCACGGGCTCGGCCTCCAGGGCGTAGCCGCCGGCCTCCAGCCGGGAGAGGGTGAGCAGGTCGTTGAGCAGGGCGCCGAGCCGCTCGCTCTGGCGGTGGATGGCGAGCGCGAAGCGCGGCCCGTAGACCGGATCGGTGATCCCACCGTCTTGGAGGGCCTCGGCGCTGCTGCGGATGATGCTGACCGGCGTGCGGAGCTCGTGGGAGACATTGGCGACGAAGTCGCGGCGGATGGTCTCGAGGCGCCGCACCTCGGTGACGTCGCGGAGCAGGGCGACACAGCCGCCGCCGCTCAAGGGGGCCGCGCGGGCGAGCACCGTGATCCGCCGATCGGCCGATCGGAGGTCGAATTCCACGGAGGCGGTCTTGCCGGCGCGGGCCTTCTCGACGAGCGCGTCGAGGTCGGGGAAGCGCACCACCTCGAGGAGGGTCGCGCCTTGGGGGGCGCGGATGAGGCCGAGCAGGTCGAGCCCCGCGCGGTTGACCACCACGAGCTTCCCGCCTGGATCGAGCGCCAACACCGCCTCGTCCATCCGCTCGAGCACGGCCTGGAAGCGGTCTCGGGCTACCGCGAGGTCCTCGACCGTGCGCGCGAGATCGGAGGACAGGTGCTGAACGGAGCCGACGACCCCCGCGAGGTCGGAGCTCTCCGAGAAGATGGGCAGCACCGTCACCCGGTCGCCGGCCGCGGTGGCGCGGGCGTGGTCGAGCAGGGTCCGGACGTCGCGGGAGATGGCCCAGCTCGTGACGCCGGCGGTCGTGGCGGCCAGCAGCAGGGCCGGGATGGCCGCCGCGAGCGCCGCCCAGACGAGCCGGAGCCGGGCCTCGCTGAGGGAGGCAGGGTCGGCCGCGACGGCGCCCAGCAGCTCGCTCAGCCACCAGCCCCCGATCCAGGCGAGGGCGGTGATCACCGCGAGGGACACCACGAAGAGGCGGGCTTGGAGCCCTGGCCTCATCGCGCCTCTTCCGGCCGAGACCGGAAGCGGTAGCCGACGCCCCGCAGGGTCTCGATGTAGTCCCCGGCGGCCCCGATCTTCTGGCGCAGCCGCTTGACGTGGGTGTCCACCGTCCGCACGGTGACGTCTTCGGGCTCTCCCCAGGCGGCCTCGAGGAGCTGCTCTCGCGACTGCACCCGCCCCCGACGCTGCAGGAAGGACTCGAGCAGGCGGAACTCGAGCGCGGTGAGCTGGGCCTCCTCTTCGCCCACCCAGACGCGGTGGGCGGCGTGGTCGACCCGCAAGATCCCGAAGGTGATGGGGCCCTCGGCGCCGGGCTCTTCCTCGACCGGGCGGGCCCGTCGGAGCACCGCGCGGGCCCGGAGCACGAGCTCCCGCGCGCTGAAGGGCTTGACCACGTAGTCGTCGGCGCCGACCTCGAAGCCCACGACCCGGTCGATCTCTTCGCCGCGCGCCGTGACCATGATCACCGGGATGCGCTCGGTGCGCGGCGCCGACTTCAGGCGGCGGCAGACCTCGGTGCCCGAGAGGTCGGGCAGCATGAGGTCCAAGAGGATGAGGTCAGGCAGGGGATCCTGCGCCGCGGCGAGCAGGGCCGACTGGCCCGTGCTGGCGGTCCGCACGAGGAAGCCCTCCCGTTGGAAGGACCAGGACAGGGCCTCCACGAGGTCGGCCTCGTCTTCGACGATGAGGATGAGATCGGCCATGGCCGGGGCCTATCCCCTCGCGCGCCGCTTGTCGCGACGGAGGTAGGTTCTGTTGGAGGGGCCCCCACAATTCTGGGGTCGGGGCCCCTCGTCGGAGATCATCAGCGCTTCTTCCCCTTGGGTGGCGAGGGCGCGGCCGGCGGTGGAGGCGGCGCGCTCAGCTCCGCCTTCAGCGCCTGGAGCTTGTCGAGGTACCGCCCGGTCCGCACCTGGAGCTCGGCCGGTGGGCGCGGGTTCGACTGCAGGACCTCGTCGATGAAGGCCAGCGCGCCGGCCTTGTCGCCGGCCTGGGCGCGGGCCCGGGCGAGGCGCTCGGCGGCGCGGAGCCGGTTGTCGCCGTAGCCGTACCGATAAGCGAGCTCGGCCTCGGCGCGGGCCTCGGCGGGCTTGCCCTGCTCGAGGAGCTGGCCGGCCAGGCTGTGGTGCCAGGTGAACTCCTCGGGGTAGGCCTCGATCGCCTGGTCGAGGAGCTGGCGCGCGCCAGCGGGGTCGCCCGCCCCGAGGTGGGTGTCGATGAGCCCGGCCCAGAAGCCGCGATCGTGGGCCGGATCGCCGGTCAACCGCGCGCGGGTGAGCTGGATCGCTACCCCGTACCAGGCCCGCTTTTCGTCGGGGGCGGAGGCGGGCGCGAGATCGCCGAGGACTTGGGCGAGGTCGGCGGCCTGGGCGGCCGGGGCGACGGGCAGGGCGCCGATGATCGCGGCCCGCAGCGGCTCGACGAGGCCGGGGTCGCGCTCGCGGAGCTGCACCGCCGGCCAGATCCAAGCCCCGATCTGCTCCGGCGGCGCGTGCGCGGCGAGCCAGGCGGCGTCGACCGGCTCGTCGCGGAGGAGCAGGCGGGTGAGGTGGTAGTCGAAGGTGGGCTCGACCTCGGCCTTCCCCACGGTCTCGGCGCGGGTGAGGTAGGCGCCGGCCTCGATCGGGCGCTCTACCTGGGCGAGGCGTCGGGCCAGGGCCAGGGCCTCCGGGGCGCCGAGGCTCTCCGGTGCGGGGAGGGCGCTGAGGCGTCGCGAGCCGCCCACCGCCTCGCTCAGCCAGGCCTTAAAGTCGGCCTCGCCGTTGTAGCCCACGGTGCGATCGATCTCTTGCCCATCGGCGTCGACGAGCACCAGGGTGGGGTACCCGCCGACCTTGTAGCGGTCCTTCACCGTCCAGCTCTCCGGCCGGTCCACGTCGACCGCCGCCACCAGCACCCCGGCCAGCTCCGGGGCGTCGGCGGGGTCTTCGAGGACCTCGGCGCGGAGCTGCTGGCAGGGGGGGCACCAGACCGCGGTGAAGTCGAGGAGCACGGGCTTCTTCTCGGTCCTCGCCCGGGCGAAGACCGCGTCCAGCGGGGCCGGGGCGTGGGCCGAGGAGGCCGCCGGGGCGGGGGGCAGCACGTCGAGGGCGTAGCCCTGGCCTCTCTTCTCACTGGGGAACTCGCCTTGTACGCGCACGCTCACGACCCGGCAGCTGCTGCCCTGGTCGGCGCAGAGCGAGAGGGTGAGCCCGGCCTGCACCGGCACGTCGGCGTGGGGGGCGGCGAAGAGCAGGCCCCGGGAGAGCAGGGCGCCCGTGGCCACGATCTCCTGCTCGACGGTGCCCACCGAGAGCGCGACCCGCACGGGGGCGTCCAGGCCGATGTGCTCTCCCGGTGGCGGGTGGATGTGCAGGGCGGCGATCCCATCCCGCCCAGAGCCCGACCGCTGGGTCGACCAGGAGATCGAGGCGGTCGGCAGCGGGAGGGCGGCCACCTCGGCGGGGACCACGGGCTCGGCGGAGGCCGCAGGCTCGGCGGCGACCGCGACGGGGAGCAGCGCGAGCAGCAGGCTCGAGACCAGGCCGCGCTGGGCGGCCGCGGAGGGCGACATCGGGGTTATCCGGCCGGGCGTGAGGGGGGAGAGATGAGGAGCGAGGAGATCAGCGGGAGGGAGATGAGGCTAACTGGCGCGCCCCGCTTCGCCGCCCTCTGGGTCGCCCGCGCGCCTCACCGCGCGTCCAACCGCGCCTCCGTGCGCCTCGCGGTAGGATGCGGCTCGTCCGAGGCCGCGAGCTCCACGTCGGTCACCCTCGCGGGTGGGTGAGGTTCACCTTGATTCTCCTCCTGTTGGTTGGTTGCCTCGCTCGACGGAGCTTCCCCGAACCCCTGGAGCGGGTCACGGCCCCCGGGCTCCGGGGCGAGGCCCAGATCGACTTCGACGCCGACGGCGTGCCCCATGTGCGCGCCCCCGACATGGACGCCGCCGCCTGGGCGCTCGGCTGGCTGCACGCCCGCGATCGAGGCTTTCAGCTCGAGCTGCTGCGCTTCGTCGCTCAGGGTCGGCTGAGCGAGCTCTTCGGCCCCGCCCTGCTCGCCACCGACCTGCGCTACCGCCTGCTCACCACCGGGCTCGACGAGGCGGTGGGCAGCATGGGGGAGGCCGAGGAGCGGCGCGCCCTGGCCTATTGTGCCGGGATCAACCAGGGGATGAAGGACACTCCTCGGCCGCTCGAGCTCCGGCTCCTCAAGCATGAGCCCGCGGCCTGGACCCCCCGCGACGTCCTCTCGATCGGGCGCCTGCAGGCCTGGGGCCTCTCCGACGACGCGCTCGAGGAGGGCCTCCGCGACCGCCTCCGCGGTACGGTCTCCGAGGAGGCGCTGGCGCGGCTCACCGTGCCCACCCCCGCCCTCGGCGCCTCCATCCTCGAGCCCGATCCCGGCTCCCGCCCCAAGCTGCCGAAGGTGCCGCCGCCGCCCGCCGGGCTGCCGCTCCGTCCGGCCGCCGGGACGCCGCCGCAGGGCCCCACCGCGGGGCTGGGCGCCTTTCGGCCGGTAGACGCGCTGGCCTTCGCCGCGGCCTTCGAGGGGGCGATGACGGGGAGCAACGGCTGGGCGGTCGACGGCGCGCACAGCACGACCGGGAGTCCGCTCCTGGTGGGCGATCCCCACCTGCTGCTCACCTGGCCGCCGGTCTTTTACGAGGCCCACCTCCGAACGCCCGAGATCGACGTCAGCGGCGCTACCTTTCCCGGGCTGCCGATGGTGGTGATGGGGCGCGCCAATTCGATCGCCTGGACGGTGACGAGCTCCTTCGCCGATGTGCAAGACCTCTATCGCTTGGAGCTCGACCCAGCCGACCCCTCCGTCTATGTCGTGGACGGTCAGAAGGTCCCCTTCACCGAGGTCAAACAAGTCTTTCAGATCAAGGGCGAAGCGCCGGTGGAGGTGGTCTATCGGGGCACCCGCTTCGGGCCGGTCTACAACAACGGCCGCGAGGAGGATCTCAAGCCCGGCGTGATCTACGCCCTGTCCTGGCCGGGCTTCTCTCCCGAGGCACCGCCGCTGGTGGAGGCCTTTGACGGGCTCTATCGCTCGACCACCCCCGCCCAGGTGGTGGGCAGCATCGGCCGGCTGCCCTATCCGGCGCAGAACTGGGTCTATGCGCTCCAGAGCGGCGACATCGGCTATCTCCTCGGCGGGGCGCTCCCCAACGCCGCCGCGTCGCCGTTTCCGCGGGACGGCGGTCGCTCGAGCTCCGTCCCGAGCGAGCCCCCGCTCGACGCCCGGCGGCCGAATTTCGCCAACCCCGCCTCCGGCCGTGTGGTCACCGCCAACCAACCGCAGTTCGCCGACGTGAGCCTGTCGGGCACCCGCTTCTGGGGCCCCTATCGTGCGCTGCGCATCGAGACCGCTCTGTCCAAGAAGGAGAAGTGGAGCCCCGACGAGATGCGCGGCCTTCAGATGGACACGGTCAACCTCGAGGCCGCCCGCGCCGTGCCGGTCTTCCTCTCCGCGGTGGACGGTCGTGTGAGCGACGACACGGCCCAGGCGATGGTCGCCACTCTGCTCTCTTGGGAGTACCAGATGGAGGCCGACAGCGCCGCGGCGCTGGTCTATATGGCCTGGCGGGGGGCCCTGCACCGGCGCCTCGCTGCCCTCCAGATCCCAGACCCCGCCCTCGCCGAGGACTGGGTCGCCGCCCGCCTCACCGAGGCCCCGATGGAGGCGGCGCTCTTCACGGAGGCCGGCCGCGCCGACTGGGATGACCCCCGCACACCCGCCGTCGAGACCCGCGAGGAGGCCATCCTCTGGGCCTTGGAGGCGGCCCGGAGCGCCCTCGTGGAGGCCCACGGCGGGGCGGTCGAGCGGTGGACCTGGGGCGAGGCCCACACCCTCACCCTCGACCACCCCTTCGCCGCGAAGCGGGCGCTGCGCCCCTGGTTCGGGCTCGAGCCCCTCGCGCTCCCCGGCGCCAGCACCACGATCCTGGCGATCGACGAAGACAACGCGATCTCCCGTTACACGAGCACCGCGGGGCCGGCCCTTCGCCAGGTGGTCACCCCGGGCGGAGAGGCGGGCTTCGTGCTCCCCGGCGGCAACGCGGGGCAGCCCGGGCACCCCTACGCGCTCAACCAGCTCCCCGACTGGGTCGACAATCGCCAGCACGCCGCAGGAGTGTGGCCCGCCGCTCCGGTGCTGAGCGTGAAGCTGGTGCCCGCCGCCGACTGAGGTGAGCGCGGCCCACACTTCGGTTACTCCCACAGTTCGGTCACTCCCACAGTTCGGTCACTCTGTCAGTCTCGCGCTCCGGAGCCCTGGATGAAGACAACTTGGATGAAGACAAGATGAAGACAAACCGCCGCAACCTCCTGAAGGGGATGGCCATGGGCACGGTCGCCCTCTCGATGCCCAACTTCCTCGCGGCCTGCGCGCCCAAGCAGGCCTCCTCTGCCCTCTCGGGAGATCCCTTCGCCGAGTGGTTCGGCGTCGATGAGGCGATGGTCGGCCAAGTGATGACCGAGCTCGGCCGCTCCGGCGCCACCTTCGCCGATGTCTACTTTCAGCACAGCCGCAGCACGTCGGTCGCGCTCGAAGACGGCATCGTGAGCAAGGCCTCGAGCTCGGTCGACCAGGGCGTCGGGCTGCGCGTGGTCATCGGAGATCAGGTCGGCTACGCCTACACCGAGGAGCTCACCCTCGAGGCGATGCTCACGGCGGCCCGCACCGCGGCCGCGATCGCCAAGGCCGGCGCGCCCGTCCCGGCGCCCCCTCGCTACGCCTTCGGACCGAAGCAGAATTTCTACACGGTGGTCGTGCCCTGGTCCACCGTCGGGATTGACCAGCGGCTCCCCCTGCTGGAGAAGACGGCCGCCCTCGCCCGCGCCAAAGACCCTGCCATCACCAAGGTCTCGGTCTCCCTCCAGGACGACGAGCAGCGCGTGCTGGTGGCCGACCTCAGCGGCCGCATCCAGCGGGACGTCCGGCCGATGAGCCGCCTCTGGGTCAACCTGACCGCGGTGAAGAACGGCGTCTCGCGCAGCAACAGCGCCAACCTCGCCGGCCGGCGGGGGCTCGAGTTCTACGACGACGCTCAGCTCGCCCTCGTGGTGCAGCAGGCCGTGGATCGCACGATGGTCCTCTTTGACGCCCGCCGCCCCCCTGCGGGAGAGCTGCCGGTGGTGTTGGCCTCCGGCGCCAGCGGGATCCTCCTCCATGAGGCCATCGGGCACGGGATGGAGGCCGACTTCAATCGGAAGAAGGTGAGCATCTACGCGGACATGATGGGGCGTACCATCGCGCCTGACTTTGTCACCATCGTAGACGACGCCACCTGCGAGAACGAGCGTGGGGCGCTCAACCACGACGACGAGGGCAACCCCGGCAAGCGTACAGTGCTGGTCGAGAAGGGGGTGCTGAAGAGCTACCTGCACGATCAGATCAGCGCCCGGCACTACGGCGTCGAGCCCACCGGCTCCGGGCGCCGGGAGTCCTTCCGCCACGTCCCGATGCCGCGGATGCGCTGCACCTACATGGAGCCCGGGCCGCATAGCCGCGAGGAGATCATCGCCTCGGTGAAGAACGGCATCATCGCCGAGACCTTCCTCAACGGGGAGGTGCAGATCGGCGCCGGTGACTTCACCTTCTACATCAAGAACGGTTGGCTGATCGAAGACGGTAAGGTGACCGCCCCCATCGCGGACTGTAACATCATCGGTAACGGCCCCGAGGCGCTGCGGAACGTGACGATGGTGGCCAATGACGCCCGCCTCGACACGGGAGGCTGGACCTGCGGCAAGGACGGACAGGGGGTCCCCGTGTCACAGGGGCTCCCGACCGTGCTCGTCTCGAAGATGACCGTCGGAGGTGTCCATGGATGAGTCCCTGCTCGACCTCGCGCGGCGGGCCTTGGAGATGGCGAAGGCCGCCGGCGCCGAAGAGGCCTGGGCGAGCGTGGGTCGCCACCGCTCCGTCCAGACCCGACTCCGCGACGGGTCCTTGGAGAAGGTGCAGGAGAGCCGCTCCCGCGCCCTGTCGATCGACCTCTGGGTGAACGGGCGCGCGGCCTCCCACCGGAGCACCGACCTCCGCGAGGAGGCGCTGCGGGGCTTCCTGACCGACGCCGTGGCCCTGACGCGGGCCCTTCAGCCCGATCCAGACCGCCGCATCCCCGACGCGGGGCTCTTCCCGACGGGCGCGCCCCCATCGCTCGAGCTCGACGACCCCAGCATCGACGCCCTCTCCCCCGAGGAGCGCGAGGCGGCCTGTCGCACGATGGACGCCGCCGTCCCCCGCGATGGGCGGGTGATCTCCTCCACCTCCGAGCTCAGCCACAGCCGGGGAGAGTCGGCCTCCGCCTCCTCCAATGGCTTCGCCGGCCAGCAGGCCACGAGCAGCATCAGCCTGTCCTGCGAGGTCACCGTGCGCGACGAGGGGGACAAGCGCCCCGAGGGCGATTGGTACCTCACGGTGCGCCACAAGGCGGACCTCCCCGACCTCGCCACCCTGGGCAGCCGCGCGCACGCCCAGGCCCTCGCCCGCCTCGGCTCCACAAAGGGGCCGAGCCGCCGCGCGACGGTCGTCGTCGATCCCCGCGTCGGCGGGCGCCTCGTCTCCAACCTGCTCGGGACGGCCAACGCCCAGTCTATCCAGCAGGGGCGCTCGCTGTGGGCCGACAAGCTCGGCCAGAAGCGCTTCCCCGCCTTCCTGTCCATCACCGACGACCCCCTCCTCAAGCGGGGCCTCGCATCCCGCCCCTGGGACGGAGAGGGCATCGCCGCGAGACCCCTGCCGCTCATTCGAGACGGGGCGCTGCAGAACCTCTACGTGGACACGGTCTATGGGCGAAAGCTCGGCCGCGCCCCCACGACGGGCAGCGCCTCGAACCGGGTGATCGCGCCCGGGACCCGCGACCTCGCGGCCCTCCTGTCGGCAGCAGGAGACGGCGTCTACGTCACCTCCTGGCTGGGCGGGAACGTGGACGGGACGAGCGGAGACTTCTCGCTCGGCCTTCGCGGGCACCGCATCGAGGGGGGCCAGGTGGGCGCGCCGGTCGGCGAGATGAACCTCACCGGCAACGTGCTCGACCTCTTCGCGGCGCTGCAGGAGGTGGGCAACGATCCGTGGACCTACGCCGCCACCCGCTGCCCCACGCTCGTCTTCGGCGGCCTCGAGCTCAGCGGGGCCTGAGCCGCGGCCCTCCGGCGCGGCGCGGCGCGGGCTCCGCCATGCCGGAGGGTCAAGTCAGGTCGGCCAGCGCCCGCTTCGCCGCGTTGAAGCCGGCCATCCCATGGACGCCCGCGCCCGGGTGCGCGTACGATGAGCACAGATAGAGGTTCGGGACGGGCATCCGATATCGAAACCAAGGAAAGACCGGCCGGAAGATGAGCTGTCGGTGCCAGGCGTTCGAGCCGCCGCCGAGATCGCCGCCCACGAGGTTGCGGTCCATCGCCTCGAGGTCGGTGGGGTCCATGATGTGGCGGGCGCGGATGAGGGCGCGAAAGCCGGGGGCCAGCCCTTCAATGCGGGCCTCCATCCGATCGGCGAAGGCCTCCCGGCCGGTCGGCCAGCCCCCCTCCGGCCGGGAGGGCACGCGGGAGTAGGCCTGCAGGGTGTGCTGACCGGCAGGTGCGCGCGTGGGGTCGAAGAGGCTGTGCTGGCCGATGACGAGGTAGGGCTGCTCGGGGAGGCGCCCCGCCCGCACCTCGGCGGTGAAGCGGGCGAGGTCGTCGAGGTTCTCGCCCGCGTGCACCACCGCCGAGCGGCGGGCCGCCTCGCTCCGCCAGGGCACCGACCCGGACATTGCCCAATCGACCTTGAAGGTGCCCCAGCCCTGGGGGAAGCGCTGCATCGCGCGGACCACCCGGGCGGGCACTTCGGCGCGATCGAGCAGGTCGAGCAGCAAGGCGGGGGCGGCGGTGTCGGCGAGCACGGCCCGACGGGCCTCGTGCTCCGCTCCGTCTGCCGTCCGCACCGCGACCACGCGGCCGCCGCGGACGATGAGCTTCTCGACTGGACAGCCCAGCCGGAGCTCACCGCCGGCCTCGAGGGTGGGGGCGAGCAAGGCCCGGGCCAGCCGATCGGCGCCGCCGGCCGGGAAGGGGAAGCCCCCGGTGGCCGCGAAGAGGCCGAGCATGTAGCCGATGCCGGCCCCGAAGGTGTCGTCGGGGCCGGCGTCGACGTGGAGCGCCAGCCCCGGGAGCACGCGGGTGGCCGGCTCTCCCTGAAAGAGGCGCTGGCTGAGGCGGCGCCCGCTGGTGCCGAGCATCGTGCCGAGCTTGAGCAGGCTCCAGGGGCCCATGTCCCACAGGTCGGCCGGCCGAGGTGGCAGCGCGCCGAGGAACAGGCGGGTGAGCGCGGGCTCCACCCGGGCGTGCCAGGCGACGAGTGCCTGCCAGGCGGCGTCATCGGCGGGGTGACCGAGGGAGGAGGCCCGGCCGGTGGGGTCGCGGCGGAGGGTGGCCTCTGTGCCGTCCAGGGCGGGGTGACAGGAGTCGATGTCGCCCCAGCGCCACTCCACGCCGCGCGAGGTCGGATCGAGGACCTGGAGGGCCTCGCTCTTGAGCGCGAAGGGGAAGAAGGAGGCGCCGACGTCGTGGCGGAAGCCTGGGAGGGTGGTCTCCTCGGTCCAGAGGGCGCCGCCGGGGCGGGTGGAGTGGGCCTCGAGCAGGGTCACCGACAGCCCCGCCCGAGAGAGCAGGGCCGCCGCGACGAGCCCGTTGTGGCCGGCTCCGATCACCACCACGTCGCTGCTCCCGCCCACGGCACCTCCCCGCACGCCCCCTATCCCCGCCGGGGCGCCGCGCTCTCCCTACGGGGGAGGCCGCGTTACCGTGCCTCGCCTTCCGCCCGGACGCCCGCATGAGCCCCGAGACCCTCGACCGCCGCATCGCCGCGGCCCTCGACCGCTACTGGGGCTTCGACACCCTCCGCCCGCTGCAGCGGGCCGCCGTCGAGGCCGTCAGCGCCCGGCGGGACACGCTCGTGGTGCTGCCCACCGGCGGCGGCAAGTCGCTCTGTTACCAGCTCCCGCCCCTGCTGCGCGATCCGGGCGAGCCGGCCCTCGGCATCGTCGTCTCGCCGCTCATCGCGCTCATGAAGGACCAGGTCGACGGCCTCCGCCTCGAGGGCTACCCCGCGGCCTCCCTGCACAGCGCGATCGGCGCCACAGAGGCCGCCGCGGTGCGCCGCAGCGTCGAGTCGGGCGCCCTCCGCCTGCTCCTGCTCTCGCCGGAGCGCCTCTTCAGCGAGGGCACCGCGGCCTGGCTCGGCCGGGTGGCGGACCGGGTGGGCTCCCTCGCCATCGATGAGGCCCACTGTATCAGCCAGTGGGGGCACGACTTCCGGCCGGAGTATCGCCGCCTCGCCGAGCTTCGCCTCCTGCTGCCGGGGGTCCCGGTGCTGGCGGCGACCGCGACGGCCACCCCCCGCGTTCGGGAGGACATCGTCGCGCAGCTCGCCATGCGCGACCCCGCCGTCCTGGTTGGTGACTTCGATCGTCCAAACCTTACCTATCGGGTGATGCCCCGAGTGGGGCAGGGCGAGGAGCAGGTGGCCGAGGTGCTGCGACGACACGCGGGCGCGGCGGCGATCGTCTATTGTATCAGTCGAAAACAGACCGAGGCGCTGGTGGACGCGCTGAAGAAGCGGGGGATCAAGGCGGAGGCCTATCACGCCGGACTGACCCCCAAGCGACGGAGCGCGGTGCAGGAGGCCTTTATCAGCGAGCGCCTCGGCGTGGTGGTGGCCACGGTCGCCTTCGGCATGGGCATCGACCGCGGGGACGTCCGCGTCGTGGTGCACGCCTCGATGCCCAAGTCGATCGAGGGGTATCAGCAGGAGACCGGCCGCGCAGGCCGCGACGGAATGCCCGCCGAGTGTGTGCTGCTCTATTCACCCGCCGACCGTGTCAAGTGGGCGCAGATCATGGAGCGCGGCCCCGAGGAGGGCGGCGTGCCCACTCCCCCCGAGGTGCTCCAGGCGCAGAAGGCGCTGCTCACGCAGATGCAGTCCTTCGCCGGCGGCTCACGGTGTCGCCACCGGGCCCTGGTCGAGTATTTCGGACAGGGTTGGCAGCATGGGCCCTGTGGCGCCTGCGATGTCTGTCTGTCCGAGCTGGAGGAGGTCGAGGACGCGGCCACCATCACGAAGAAGATCCTCTCCTGCGTCATCCGATTGGCCGGCAGCCGCGGCGACATCTACGGCGCCGCCTACATCGCCGATGTCCTCCGCGGGGCCCGCCTCGCGCGGATCACCGAGCGGGGGCACGATCAGCTGTCCACCTGGGGCCTCCTCCGCGACATCGAGCGCGACCAGCTCATCACCTACATCGGCCAGCTCGTCGATCAAGACGCGCTCGTCCGCGCCGAGGGCCCCTATCCGGTGCTCGCCCTCACCGCGCACGGCCTCCGGGTGCTCAAGGGGCTGGAGCCGGTTCGGCTCTGTCGGATGCGGTCGGCCGAGGCCCTCCAGGCCGCCGACAAGGGGCGGCGCCGGACCAACATCGTCGGAGAGGAGGCCCTGGCCCTCGATGACACCGCACACGCCCTCTTCGAGTCGCTGCGGGCGCTGCGGCGAGAGGTGGCCCAGGGTCTCGGCGTTCCGCCCTACCTCGTGTTCACCGACGCCTCGCTCGAAGAGATGGCACGGGCGCGGCCCGGGGCGCCTGACACCCTCGTGAAGGTGCGCGGCATCGGCGATCAGAAGGTCGAGCGCTTCGGCGCTCGCTTCCTTGCGCACATCGCCGCCTGGTGCGCCGAGCGGGGGCTGCCCACCGACGCTGCGCCCGGCTCTCGCCCCGCCAGCGCGAGGGCCCCGTCGGCGCCGGCCAAGCCCGAGCCTGCGGACTCGCCCGAGCCGGAGCGCGCCCCCACCGCGGCCCGCAAGAAGCTGTTCGCCCTCTATTCGCGCGGCCTGTCGATCGAGGCCTTCGCCAGCGAGACCGGCCGCACCGCCGCCACCGCCCTCCAGATCCTGGTCGAGTACATCGAGCACGAGCGCCCCGCCGCCGTCTTCGCCTGGGTGGACCGCCTCACCTACGGCCGGGTGGCCGCGGCGGCCGACGAGCTGGGTCACGACCGCCTCAAGCCCATCTTCGAGCGGCTCGGCGGCGCTGTCCCCTATCCGCAGATCCGCGTCGTGCTGGCCCACCTCCGCGGCCAGCGGGCCCCGGCCCTCGGTCGGCCCTCCTCGACCTGAACGCCCCCCTCCCGGATCGGCGGGGCCCTCAGTCTCCGAGGCAGGGCAGCCAGAGGCGAGGCTCGAGCCGCTGATAGACCCGGAGGGGCCGCCCCGGCCCGGGGTCGAGCGCCGCGAGGGGCTCGAGGTCAAACCAGAGGCGCATCCGGGTGGCCCGGTCGCGGAGCCCGCGGCTCGACCAGGCCCGGTGTTGGGCCTCCTCCCCCCACACCACGCAGCCGGTGAAGTCGGGGGCCGGGCAGGCGAAGGCCGAGGGGAGGCGCTGGCCCTCGATCGGCGGCTCCTCGGAGACCTCTTGGCAGTCGGCCGGCAGGGACGGGAGGCGGGCGAGGGTCCGGTCCTCGAGGCCGGCGCGGTTGTTCCAGCGGTGAGCGAGGTCGACGGTGCCGAGGACCCCGCCCGTGAGGGCGACGAGGCCGAGGGCGGGCCCCAGCCGGGGGCCGGCGGTGGTGGCCGCGCGGGCGGCGAGCACGCAGCCGAGCACCCCGGCGAGGAGCGCGTGACGGGCCCCATAGTCGTCGAAGAGGCCGCCGATGAGGTGGGTGGCGAGCAGCCCGAGGGCGAGGCGCCGACCCCGGACCTCCCGCAGGGCGTAGAGGCCCACGAGCAGGGTGGTCGGCCCGATGAAGGAGAGGAGCGGCAGGTTGAAGATCAGCGCCCGCAGTGGGTCGGAGGGCCCCGCCTCGACGTAGACACCGATCCAGAGCAGGCCCGCCGCCGTCCCCGGCAGCCCGGGCAGGCCGCGGAGGAGCAGCAGCGGCGCCAGCTCGGGGCGGAAGGCGGTGGCGAGGAGCCCGCACAGCGCGGCGGCGACCGGGCGCCGACAGGCGAGGGTGCCGACCAGCAGCGTGTGCCCGACGATGACCGGATAGACGCTCGTGCTCCAGGCGGCCTGCTCGGGGAGGACCGAGACGAGGAGCCCGGTCCAGAGGGCGGTCCGCCGATCGAAGACCTGCCCTGCGAGCGCGGCCGACAGCACCACCCCGAGGCTCCCCACCGCCGCGGCGAGCGCCACCAGGGCGCGCGGATCGGAGAGCCCGAGCGCTCCCATCGTGTGGACGAGGGCGCTCGCGAGGGGCCAGGCCGCCGGCCCGGGATCGGGGCTCGGACCGCTGAGCGCGCCCACCAGCTGTCGCTCGTGGCCGTCGAAGTGGAGGCGGCCCCAAGAGACCACCCCGCCGAGCCGGATGACCAGGGCGAGCAGGAAGAGGCCCAGGCCGCCGCGGAGGCTCACCCGAGCGATTCAGCGAGCGCGAGGACCGCCCGCAGGGCCTCCGGGCGGTCGAGGGAGCGCAGCTGGCCGGCGGCGAGCTGGAGGGCCTGTTGAGCCCGCTCGGCCTCTCCGGCGGCGAGGGCGAGGCGCGCCCCCTCTGTGGCGGCCTCGGCGATGTCCTGGTCGATGTAGCCGGTGTCGGCGAGCCGCCAGCGGCCGAGGTTGAGGTGCTCGTCCCAGGCGGCCCAGTCGTGCAGCGCTGCGCAGCAGGGCAGCAGCGTGCAGTGTGCGATGCCGATCATCGCGGCGTGCTCGGTGAGCTCGAAGGCGGAGAGCGCCTCCTCAATCATCTCGCGGGACGCCACGTAGCGGTCATGCCGCTGCAGGACGAGGCCGAGGTTGAGGCGCACGATGGCGCTGTTGTCCGAGCCGAGCTCCTCCCAGCGGCCGAGCGCGTCTTCGTAGTACGCCAGCGCGCTCGCGAGGTCGCCGGACAGTCGGGCCACCTCCCCGAGCTCGTTGGTGCAGTTGGCCATCCCGTTGCGGGTGCCCGTGCGCTCGAAGATGTCGAGGGCCCGCTCGAAGTGGGCGTGGGCGGGGACGAGCTCGCCGCCCTGCTTGGCCACCCGGCCGAGCAGCAGCAGGGCCTCGGCCTCGCCGCGCTCGTCGCCGGCGAGCTCGAAGTCGGAGCGGGCGGACTCGAGCACCGCGGTGGCGCGGTCCAGGCGACCGCGCTCGATGAGGATCCGGCCCAGCTCTCGGCGGAGGTGGCCGAGGAGGGTCCGATCGCCCACGCTCTCGGCCAGGACCTCGGCCTGCCGGAGCCACCGCCAGGCCTTCGGCGCGCTGCCCCGGTGGTAGTGCAGGATGGCCTTGATATGCAGAGCTTGGGCGATGATCTTGGTCCACCCATGCGTTCGAGCGAGGGTGAGCGCCCGTTCTGCCCAAGGGAGGGCCTCTGCGTGTCGGCCCATGATGCGGAGGAGATCGGCGCGGAGGACCCAGCCCTCCGCCCACTGCGGGTCGTCCGGCGAGACGGGGATCCGCTGCATGGCCCGCTCCCGCCGCTCGAGGAGGCGCTCGGTCGCCGCGGCCTCTCCGCTGCGGTTGGCCTCCTGCGCGGCCTGGAGCAGCCAGGCCAGCGCGGCGACCCGCTGGCCCGCCTCGAGCAGGTGGTGGGCGATCCGATCACCGTTGCCGCGACCGGGGCTGTGGCGCTCCCGCAACATCCTGGCGATGGCCTGGTGGTGGCGCGGACCGCGGCCCTGCTCTACGGCGCGCCGCTCCAGCGCCTCTCGGAGCATCGGGTGGGCGAAGCTCCAGCTCCCGTCGGCCCGATCGACGCGGGCGAGGCGCTCCGAGATGAGCCGCGAGAGGATCGGCTGTGCCGGTCGGGCCCGGGCCAGCAAGCAAGCCGCCTCCCACTCGCTCCGATCGACCTTCACGCCGAGGAAGGCCGCCACCTCCAAGGCCAGCGCCTCGGCGTCGGGGAGGCCGCGGAGCAGCTGGGTGGCCCGGCTCTGCCAGACGGCGTGCAGGTCGTCGGGCAGGCGCACCTCGACCCCCGCCCGCAAGGTGAAGCCGCGAGGCCCTGGCTCGAGCACCCGCTTGGCCACCCAGTCCCCGACGAGGTGCACGGCGAACAGGGGGTTCCCGGCGGTGCGGTCGGTGACGAGATCGACGAGCTCGCTGTCCATGCCGAGCAGGTCTTCGACGAGCATCCGCTGATGGTCCCGATCGAGCGGGCCCACATCGATGGTGCTGACCCCCGGCTGCCCTTGTATCGCCTCGATGACCCGCTGCTCCGTCGGCGCGGCCGCCAGCGCGGCCTCCTCGACGGTGAGCAGGACGAGGACCCGGGTGGGGATGGAGCGGCGGGTCTGGAGGAGCTGGACGACGAAGGCCAGCAGGTCGGGGCCCCACTGGGCGGCGTCTCCCCACAGCACCACCGGGCGGGTGCGGTCGCCGCCCCCCTCCTCGGTGGAGATAC
Organism: Myxococcota bacterium; assembly: GCA_044344255.1. Taxonomy (GTDB): domain Bacteria; phylum Myxococcota_A; class UBA796; order UBA796; family UBA2385; genus JBIJDH01. The sequence goes on along the minus strand of JBIJDH010000011.1, from coordinate 119,313 downwards.
GGTCGATGAGGCGCTGCACGAGGACGTTACGCTCGGCGGCGTCCTGGATCTGGATGACCCGGGCGCCGCGCTGCACGTCGGCCTCCGTGGCCGGGCAGATGAGCTCGGCCACCGCGAGGCGCTCGTCCTCGGACTGGCGGTCGGCGCGGTAGGTCGAGCGGGCCAGCCGCTCTTCGACCTCCGTTCGGCTGAGCCCGGCGCTCCGGAAGTAGCGGGTGAGCATGGGGCCGATGCCGGTGCCGGCTGACTCACCGAGGCTGTGCTCGGCGTGGAGGACGGTGGCGGCCCCCACCTCATGGCCCCGCTCACAGAGCCACTCGGCGAGGCGGCTCTTCCCGCTGCCCTCGGGGCCGATGAGGATGACCACCTCGACGTTGCCGCTGTCCTCCACCCGCTTGAGCGCCTCCCAGAGCAGCGTGCGCTCGCGCTCCCGGTTGACGATCGGCACGGCGCGCAGATCGTAGAGGCTGAGGCCGACGCCCTCGAAGCGGGGGGGATCGGGCCAGTCCGCGCCGCGCCACCAAGAGCGCGGGATGGGGTTGCGATCGGCGGCGAGGGGCGGCGTGGTCCAGGGGAGGGAGTAGGGGGCGTCCGACGGGGCGCTCGCGGCGGCCGCGGCGGCCCCGTCCGGGAGGACGCGGGTAGAGACCTCGGGGGGCGGAGCCAGGCGTGCTCCCGGCTGCGGGAGGGTGTCGCTCTCCTTCTCGGCCTGCGCCCCTGGCTTGCCGGTGGCGGCGTCCCCGAGGGGAGAGGGCGCGCGCCCCGCTGAGGCCGCGACGCCGGAGGCCGCGACCGGCGGGCCGAGCCCGATGAGGCCCCAGGAGGCGTCCGCCGCGCGGGTGTAGCGGTCGCCGGGGCGCTTCTGGAGCAGGCGGCAGAGCCAGGCCTCGAAGTCGGCGGGGACGTCCAAGAGCGGCAGGAACGGCGGCGGCGGCATGTGGAAGTGGTCGTGACAGAATTCGGCGAAGCTCCGCTTTCGACCGAAGGGAGGAGCACCTGTGGAGACCGCCCAGCCGAGGCAGCCGAGAGAGTAGAGGTCGGTCCAGGGGCCCTGATCTCGCCAGTCGCCTTGGAGCTGCTCCGGGGCCATGTAGGCGGGGGTGCCGGCGACCACACGATCGGCGTTGCTGGCGCGGTCGAGGGCTTGGGCGAGCCCGAAGTCGGTGATGCACACCCGGTGGCGGAGCCGGCCTTGTCGGTCGACCGCCTCTTCGAGCAGCACGTTGCCCGGCTTGAGGTCGCGGTGGATGACGCCGCGGGAGTGGCTGTGGGCGAGGGCGCTCAAGAGCTGGAGGAGGATGTCCTTGAGCGACTCCCAGGTGAGCTGGCCCGCCAGCGAGTGCAGGGCCTGACCGCGGATGAGGGGCATCGCCAGGAAGGGGCTCCCCGCGGGCAGTCGCCCGGCGGAGGCCAGGGCCGCTTCGTCGGAGATGGTCCCGTGATCGAGCACGGAGACGATGTTGGGGTGCGTGAGGCCCGCGGCGGCGAGCACCTCGTTGGCGAAGGCCTCGCGGGCCCAAGGATCGCGGGCGCTGGTGTCGATCAGCACCTTGACCGCGACCGGCATCCCGCGAGACCGAAGCACGCCCTCCCACACCTCTCCCATCGCGCCGCGTGCGAGGGGCTGGTGGAGGTCAAACGGCCCCACCGCGAGCGGTTGGGCCTCGTGGGCGGTGTCTGGTGCCATCGACGCGGAAGCTATCCAGACTCCTCGAGGGTGTGATCGACGCGTAACGCTCTGAGCATACAGCGATTCACCTCGGAACGGTGAAGAGGCGGGCTCAGTTTGGGGGCGTGGTACCGTCCCTCGATGCGCCCCATCGGACCCTCTGTCGGCCCTCTCCTCTGGCTCTGCCTGCGGCTCGGCCTATGTCTGGCCTTCGCCTGCGCGGAAGAGGCGCGCCCGGAGCCTCGGATCGTCGGTCGACTGGTCGGTCGCACCGCTGAGGAGAGCGGCCCGCCCCGGGCGCCCGTGCGGCGAGCGCGGGCCGAAGAGCGCGGCAGCTCGTGGAGGGAGGAGCTGATGGTCGTGGTGAGCCCGCCGCCGGCGCCGTCGGCGGACTGTCCGGACGCGGACCAGGATGGCTTCCCGAGCGCTGCCGCCTGCCCGGGCGCAGATCCCCAGTCCCTCGACTGTGATGACGCCGACCCCGCCGTCACCCCCGCGACCGAGCGGGCGGTGCCGGCCGGGCCCTTCCTGATGGGGAGCGTCTCCCCGATGGCCTCCGCCGACGAGGGGCCGGTCTCCGTGGTCGAGCTCGGCCCTTGGTGCCTCGACGTCACCGAGGTGCGGGCGCGAGACTATCGGGCCTGGCTTGGAGATCGGAGGCCCGCGGGCGGCGCGGCGCGTCGCCCCGCCGCCGATGGGAGCCTCCCCTCGGCCGAAGAGCGCCTCCCCGCGGAGGGTGTCACCTGGCGTGAGGCCACCGACTACTGCGCCGCGCGAGGACAGGTGCTCCCCTCCGAGGCCGCCTGGGAGAAGGCGGCTCGCGGCGGCTGTGAGCGGGGATCGGACCCTGGGCACTGTGAGCCCTCCGACTTCCGTCCCTACCCGTGGGGCGCCGCCGGCCCGAGCTGCGAGGCGGCCAATCACTGCTTGATCGAGGGAGGGGAGCCCCTGCTCTGTGTCGGCGGGGCGGTCGCGGTGGACGAGGACAGCCGAGGGCCCGGCCCCTACGGCCACCTCCACCTCGCCGGGAACGTGTGGGAGCACGTCGCCGACGTCTACAGCCCCTCGGTCTACGCGGCGAGCGGGCGCGTGGACCCCGTCGGGCCGGCCCACGGCGAGGTCCACACCCTGCGCGGCGGTGGCTGGGAGAGCCCCTCCTCCAGCCTGCGGGTGTCGCAGCGGGTGCCGGACCTCGTCCCGGAGCGCCCCACCGGCTTCCGGTGCGCGCGATCCTTCGCGGAGGGTCGCGTGGACGCTGCGCCCCCCTTGGCGCTCGTGACCTGGTCGGGCGTGGTGGAGGCCGTCCCCAGGGGGGAGGGTCCGCTCCGAGTGGTGGCCTACCCGGCGATGGACGCCCCCGATCCAGATGAGCCCGTCGCCTCGGCCCTCGTGCAGAGGGGGGCCTTCTCCCTCCAGGTCCCCGCTGGCGGAGACCTCACCCTCCGCCTCCTCGGCCCCGACGGGCCGCGAGGGCCGCGGGGGGCGGCGATCGCCGCGGTGCCCCGGTCTGACCTCGTCGCCCGCTGGGAGCCGCCGCTGGCGACGCGGGAGGCGACACGGTGATTCTCGGGCGGCTCGTTTACGCCGCCCCGGGAGCCGCCCACCCAGTGGGCATGTTTGACTCCGTCGCGCGCACCGCCGTCCTCCCCGCCGCCGACCGCCGTCGGGCCCTCCTCCTGTCCGTCGGGCTCGAGGCCTCGCTGGTCCTGCTGGGCCTCGGCTTGGTGGTGGCCGGGCGGCAGGCCGTGAGGCAGGACGACCCCGTCGAGGCCGTCGCCGTCGTGCTCTTCGAGGCCCGCAGCCCGGGGCCCCCCGAAGGGAGACCGGCGGCCCCGGCCCGCCTGCCTCGCCGGAGCCCTGCGGTCCGCGCTCGCCCCGCGGGAGCTCCCGCCGCGGCCCCCGAGTCCGCGCCGACCCTCACCGCGCTCACGGCCCTCCCCTCCGCGCCTGCCGCCCTCGCGCTCTCGGGCGCGTCGCCCGCCCCCGAGGGCGGCGGGGACGGCGGGGACGGCGGGGACGGCGGGGACGGCGGGGACGGCGGGGACGGCGGGGACGGCGGGGACGGCGGAGGCGGCGGGGACGGCGGAGGCGGCGGAGACGGCGGAGGCGGCGGAGACGGCGGTGGTGGGGCCCCGATGCTTGTCCACAGCTCCGCCGTCGTGCCCCTGTCTCGGGTCGAGCCCCGCTTCCCCGCCGCCGCCCGCGTGCTCGGCAGTGGGCCCCAGCGCTGCGTGGTCCGCTTCGTCATCGACCGCGAGGGCATCCCCGAGACGGTCACCGTAGAGGGCTGCCCCGCCCTCTACCACGCAGCCGTGGAAGAAGCGGCCTCGCAGTGGCGCTTCTCCCCCGCCCGTGGCGCCGATGGCCGGCCCATGCGCGCGAGCTTCCGCCTCGGTGTCACCTTTCGCCTGCGCTGAGCGCCTCGGCGGTCCCCGGGGGCGCGTCGCGGTGCGGTCGCAGGGGCGCGCCCCGCCTCCCGCGGGCTACGGGGGCGCTCCCCCTCGCGACAGGAGGCCACGTGGCCATCCCCCCCGTCGAAGCTGGCTGCCTCACCCTCGTCGCCACCCCCATCGGCCACCTCGGAGACGTCTCGGCGCGCCTCCGGGAGGTGCTCGCCGGGGCGGGGGCCATCGCCTGTGAGGACACCCGGCGCACGCTCAAGCTGCTCTCCGCGCTTCAGATCCCCAGGCCGCGCCACTACTTCTCTTGCCATGACCACAACGAGGCCCGCGCCGCCGGCCGCATCGTGGGCCTGCTCCGGGATGGCATCGACGTGGCCCTCGTGAGCGACGCCGGCACCCCCCTCGTGAGCGACCCCGGCTACGACGTGGTGCGCGCGGTGATCGAGGCGGACCTCCCGATGACCTCCGTCCCCGGCCCCTCGGCCGCGCTCTCGGCCCTCTCCCTCTCCGGGCTCCCGCCGAGCAGCTTCACCGTCCTCGGCTTCATGCCTCGCCGCCCGGGCCGGGTTCGGCGGGAGCTGGCCCGCGAGCGGCGCTCGCCCCACACCCTCATCCTCTTTGAGTCTCCCCATCGCATCGGGCGGCTGCTCATCGCGCTGCAGGAGGTCTTGGGTGACCGGCAGGCCGCGGTCTGCGTCGACCTCACGAAGCGCTTCGAGAAGGTGCTGCGGGGGCCTCTCTCCGCCCTCCAGGAGCAGGTGTCCATCCTCGACAAGCGGGGCGAGATCACGGTCGTCGTGGCCGGCGCTCCCCGCAGGGGAGGCGACGAGGACGAGATCGATGAGGACGAGATCGATGAGGAGCTGGACGGGGATGACGTGGTCGAGCTCGATCTCCCCGACGAGGGGGGCGCCGAGCCGGGCGCGACACCGCCCGGCTGAGCGGAGTTGTTCTGACGGGGCGCTGTTGTTCAGACCGGGCCGCCCTGTTGCGCCAGCGGGCCGCTGTCCGCGCTCCGCCTGCGCCTACGATGTGCGCGGAGGTCACTTCACCATGCTCATCCGTCGCAGCGAGGCGCGCGGCCAGGCCGACCACGGCTGGCTCCGCTCCGCCCACACCTTCTCCTTCGCGGGCTACCGCGACCCCGCCCAGATGGGCTTTCACAGCCTGCGGGTCATCAACGAGGACCGCGTCGCCCCCGGCGGCGGCTTCCCCACCCACGGCCACCAGGACATGGAGATTGTCTCCTATGTGCTGCAGGGGGCCCTCGAGCACAAGGACTCGCTCGGCACGGGCTCGATCATCCGCCCCGGCGACGTGCAGCGCATGAGCGCGGGCACCGGCGTGCGACACTCCGAGTACAACGCCTCGAAGACGGAGGCGGTCCACTTCCTCCAGATCTGGATCCTGCCCGATCGGGCTGGCCACGCCCCCGGCTACGAGCAACGCCGCTTCGAAGACGCCGACAAGCGAGGTCGGCTCTGCCTCGTCGCCTCGCCGGACGGGCGGCAGGGTAGCGTCACCGTCCACCAGGACGCGCTGCTCTACGCCGCGCTGCTCGACGGAGAGGAGGCGCTGGCCCACGAGCTGGCGCCGGACCGCGTCGCCTGGGTGCACGTCGCGCGGGGGGCCCTCTCCCTCAACGGCCAGCGCTTGTCGGCCGGCGACGCCGCGGCCTTCCCGGCCGGCGCGAGGCTCGAGCTCGGTGGGGGTCAGCAGGCGGAGCTGCTGCTCTTCGACCTCCGGGCCCGCTGAGCGCGGGATACCCGACCGGGTGCCTCGCCCTCCGCCTGCAGCCGCGCCCAGCCCGGCCTTCGACGCCGCCACGCTCCGGCTGGCCCTCGAGGCCCTGCTGGTGCGCACCGACGGGCGGGGGCGCTTGGAGAACGACCCCCTCTCCTTCGTGCGGCGCTACAGCGCGCCCGAAGACCAGGAGGTGGCCGCCGTCTTTGCCGCTACCCTCGCATTCGGCCGCGTGTCCGCCTTCTGGCCCGTCCTCACCGCCCTCTTCGCCGAGGCGGATCGCCATGGGGGCCCGCGCGCCTGGGTGGAGGGCTTCGACGCTGCCCGTGCCTCGGCGTTGGCGCCCCTCTATTACCGCTGGATGCGGGGGGGAGACTTCTCGCTGCTGGCCGCCACCCTCGGCCACGCCCTCCGCCAGTCCCCCCGCTTGGGTGACCTCTTCCTCTCACCGGCCCCGTCCGCCGAGCCTCCCGCGGCCGGGGGCCCCGACATCGGCCTGGCCCTGGCCCGGGGCGTCGCGCGCTTGAAGGCGCACAGCCTCTCGGCCGCGGAGGGGCTCGGGCGGCCCGTCGCAGGCTGGGCCGAGCTCCCGCGCGGCTTCCGCGTGATGCTCAACAGCCCTGAGGACGGATCGGCGTGTAAGCGATGGTGCATGCTCCTGCGCTGGATGGTGCGGCGCGGCTGGCCCGATCTGGGCCTCTGGGCCCTCGACCCCGCCGCCCTCGTGATCCCGCTGGACACCCACGTGCTGCGCATCGGACAGATGATCGGGCTCACCTCCCGCTCGGATGACTCCTGGCGCACCGCCTTGGAGATCACCGCCGCCCTCCGGCGGCTCGATCCCCAAGACCCCGTCCGCTACGACTTCGCGCTGGCCCACCTCGGCATCAGCGGCGCCTGCAAGCGGGAGCGGGTGGACGCCATCTGCGGGGCCTGCGCGCTGCAGACGGTCTGCCGAGTGGGCCGCGGAACCGGTTAGCCCCCGGGCCCCGCATGGGAGACCTCCATGGCCCTCGATCTCCGCTCCTGGAGCCGCCCCGACCGCGGCGCGCTCTTCGTCGTCACCGGCGCCTCCGGGACCGGCAAGACCACCCTCGTCAAGCGCGCCCTCGAGCACATCCCCGATCTCGGCTTCTCGGTGAGCGCGACCACCCGCGCCATCCGAAACGGTGAGAAGGACGGCGTGGACTACCACTTCGTCGACCAATCTGGCTTCGCCGCCCTCCACGCGCAGGGGGAGCTGCTCGAGTCCGCCGAGGTCTACGGCAACCGCTACGGCACGCCGCGCGCGCCGGTGCTCGCCGCCCTCGCCGCCGGCAAGAGCATCCTGCTCGAGATCGACTACCAGGGCGCGCGGCAGGTCCGCGCCGCGCTCCCCGAGGCGGTGCTGATCTTCGTCTTGCCGCCCTCGATCGAGGTGATCGAGGCGAGGCTGCGCCACCGCTCCACCGACAGCGAAGAGATCATCGCGCGCCGCGTGCGAGACGCACGCTCCCAGCTCGAACATTGTGGCGAGTTCGACTACCTGATCGTCAATGACGACCTGTCGAGCGCGCATGACCAGTTCCAGTCGATCCTCGTGGCCGAGCTCCGCCGCCGGGACCGCCAGGAACGCCTCGTCCAGCGCTTCACCGCGCTCCCGCCGGCGACCGTGGGCTGAGCCTGCCTCCGCCCGGGCAAGCCGCGGCCGTGATACGGCGCGCCATGGCCAACGCGCGCGAGACATTCTACGGCAGGCGAGCGTCCGCGACGGCGCTCGGTAAAGACCTGTCGCGGCGCGCAAAGAACCGCTGTGAGCTCTGCCGGGAGTCCGCCCCGCTGCAGGTGATCGAGGTGGAGCCGACCCACGAGGAGCCGGAGCTCGACCGCGCCGTGATGGTCTGCGAGCGCTGCGCCGCCGCCATCGAAGACAAGCGCCGCCGCGTCGAGCCGGCCGAGCTGCGCTTCCTCGTCGAGAGCGTGTGGGCCGAGTCTCTGCCCGTGCAGCTCACCGCGGTTCGCCTCTGTCGTCGCCTCGCCGAGCGCGGCGTGGACTGGGCCCGCGACACCCTCGACGGCCTCTACCTCGACCCCGAGGTCGAGGCGCTGGTCTGAGGGCGACGCGAACGCTCGCCAACAAGTGGCCTTCGGCCGTCCTCAGGGCCTTGACGCGGCGGTCGTCGGGGCTGGATAATCGCCGCCCCCGCCGCTGCATCGCGGGGGTAGGAGTTCCCTTGCGCCCTCTCATCTCCCTCGCCGCTCTCTCTCCCCTCCTCGGCTGCACCCTCCTCGGCTGCGCCGGAAAGGCGAGCTCGAGTGAGGACCTCATCGAGATCGAGAGCATCCACCTGATGCCGGACGCGGCGGACGTGACCATTGAGGAGCCACAGTCGGAAGACACGGGCGAGAACCCCGAGGTGAGCTGCGAGTCGCTCTGGACGGAGGACGAACTTGGTCTGTGGCAAGCGCAGATGGGCGACGTGGAGCCCACGCCCGTCGCCTCCGCGCTCGCGGGTCAGCTCCGCTCCCGGGGGCTGTTTCCGGGCGAGGTGAGCGTGGAGTGCTCCCCTTCGACCGCGACCTACTGTCCGCCTCCCCTGTTCTCCGACACGAGCTTCTTCTCGTCCAGCAGCCTCTCCGGGAGCCTGGGCGGCGGGGACTACTCGGTGCAGGAGGCCTGCGCGGACCTCCTCGTGAACCTCGGCGCCGCGGCGCGCCGCTCCGAAGCGCGGGCGGCGACACCGCCCCCGCCGCCGCCAGCGGGAGATCTGCCGGAGCTCACGGAGAACACGGGCGGCGTCGATCCCCTGCTCTCGAGCGTCGCTACCTCGCTCGCCCTCACGCGGGTCACCGAGCTCGCCTCGCTCGGGGCCCAATGGGTGATGCTGAGGCCCGTCGCCAACGGGCCCCACTCCAACTCTCTCTGGATCGCCATCGCCGTCGCCCTGCGCCACGGCACCAGCCCCGCCGCCCTCACCTTCACGAACTGCGACGGCTCGGCCCAGGTCTCTGTCCTCGGTGTGGGAGTGAAGTACGCGAACGCCAGCTCTACGGAGGCCAAGGCCTTCGAGGCCTTCTTGAACAATCCGGCCGACTTCTTGTGGGATGAAAGCACGAACACCTACACAAGCATGCCGACGTGGATGACCGATCCCACCCTGCTTCAGGCCAAGGGCATCACCATCCCGAGCCGGGTCATCTATCGGCAAGGGGCCATGCGGTGGTGGGACAGCGCCAACCCAAGCGTCGGCCTCCCCAAGGTCAAGCTCACGGGCAGTTCGAGCGGCGACGCGATGGTGAGCACGAGCTGCACGGCCCCATGGAACATCGTCGACGGCTCCGGCTTCATTGACCCCTGCGGCGCCGCCCTCGCCAACGAGCCGGACATCGCGAACGATCCGACCGCCGACACCGAGTCCTGTCCGGACAACGGCTTCGGAAAGGGAGGCGGGACGCTGAGCTTCGAGGCCCTGGACAACGCGGCGGGCTGGGCGGTTGAGCAGCTGGACACGGGGAGCATCACCCTCGGCGGGTAGTAGCCGGCGCGGAGGCGGCCCCTTTCAGGTCGGCCAGCTCCGGGCCGCCCGAAATCCAAAGACGCTGTGCCGGAAGCCGGCGGGGGCGCCCGCTCGGGTTCCGCAGCGGCCGTACTCCAGGCCGAGGCTCCACCCGCCGCCTCGGCCCATCCGCCAGGTGGACTCATCGCCCGGGTCGGGCAGCGGGGGGCGGGCCCAGAGCCCGTCGCGCTCTCGGTGGGGCTCGGTGGGGTTTCGGAGATCGAGGCACCAGTCCCGGATGTTTCCGGCGGCGCCGCGGAGCTCATAGGGGCTGGTGTCTCCGGGATAGGCGCTGACCGGGGCGGGGGTAGGGCTCCCGGTCTGCCCTTGACGGCAGCGGAACCAGGTGGGCTCGCCCTGCTCGCCCCACGGATAGGTGCGCCCGTCCACTCCTCGCGCCGCCTTCTCTCGCTCCAGCTCCCAAGGGAGTCGCCAGGGTTGACCGGTGAGGGACGCCTCGGCGGCGCACCAGCGGCTCGCCGCGGTCCAGGTCACTAGCACCACCGGCAGATCCAGCTGCCAGTGGTGCCCCTGGCTGTCTGGCTGGGTCGTGAAGCCCCCCTCGGGCCTGCGGACATAGGGGGAGGAGCCCAGGGGATCGAGCGGCCCTGCGGACTCCCGGGGCATCAGGGCGAGGAGGTCGTCGGAGGTCCCGGCGGCGTCGAGCTCATCCAAGAAGCGGAGGTACTCGGCGTTGGTCACCGGGTGGCGCCGCATGATGAAGCCGTCGATCCAGAGGCGCCGGCGGGCCTCCCCGAGGTTGGCCAGAGGGTCTCCGATCCAGGCGAAGCCGGGGGGCACGTAGACGTCGTCGGGGCCGAGCTCGGTCGTTCCCGGGACCGGGATGGCCAGCGGGGATCGTTCACCCGGGCGGATCCCATCCCAGTGTTCTCCCCGCCCGATGACGAAGGGGTATCGCACGGGGGGCCGACCGGGCGAGTGGATGAGGGCGAGATAGCTCCCTCGCGGGAGCTCGAAGGCGGCGATCGGCGTAACCAGGCGGCGCCCGGTGTCTACGGGGACGAGGCGGCGGTCGATCGTCTCGTACCGATAGACCGCCACCGTCGCGCCCGACGGATCGGTGTGGAGGCTGAAGGCGCCATCACCTTGTAACCAACGGGCGTATCGCCCGCGGTCATGTTGGCGCAGCAGGGCCTCGGCCCGGGTCGCGGCGACCCGGTCGGGGATGGCCTCGGCCTCCACGAGGCGGGCCTGGTAGAGGTCCGCGAGGGCCTCGTGGGCCTCCTGCACCGTGGGATCGAGCTCGAGCGCGGCGCGCAGGGTCTGCTCCCGACGCACCTCCGCCAGCACGGCCGCCTCGCGCTCGGCGGCGGCGGCGTCCTCGAGGCGCCAGCCCACCTGCTTCTCCTCGACGGGCGCGTGCGCGGGCAGGGGGTCGAGCAGGGCCCGCGCCTCTCGCTCGAGGGTGTGCGCCCGCGCTCGCGCCTCCACCGGCTCCTGGGCCTGTCGGGTGGCGGCCTCCCACAGCTCGAGGGCGCGGGCCCGCCGCTCCTGGGCCTCGAGGTAGGCCCGCAAGGGCTCGAGGAGCGCGGCGGCGCTCGGCGGCCGGCGCTCGGGATCCGCACGCAAGCAGGACAGCACCAGCTCGGCGAGGGGGCGGGGTACGGGGCCTCCCTCTTTGCGCTCGGTGGTGGTGATGTCCAGGGGCGGACGCCCGGCCCGCAGATCGTACAGGCTGGCCATGCTGCGCGGATAGGGGGTCTGTCCGGTGAGGACCTCGAACAACATCACCCCGAGTGACCAGACGTCGCTCCAGGGCCCGTGGTGCTCCACCTGCCCGTTGGCCTGCTCCGGAGACAGATAGGGCGGAGTGCCGAGGCAGGCGCCGAGCTGCGTGCCGCCGTCGGCCTCGGACAGGACCAGCTTCGCCTCCGGAGCCGCCTGTCGCCTCGCGATGCCCCAGTCGATGACGAGCACCTCCTCCCAGTCGCCGAGCAGGACGTTGTCGGGCTTGAGGTCACGGTGGATGACCCCGCGGGAGTGGGCGTGGGCGAGCGCGCTCACGACAGAGAGGAAGGCCGGGAGGGCTCGGGGTCGATCCGGCCCGCGGAGCACCTCGGCGAGGCTGCGCGCGCCGGAGAGCTCCTGCATCGTGTACCAGAGGCGCCCGTCGGGGAGCTCGCCGCAGTCGAAGACGCTGACGATGGAGGGGTGCTGGAGCCCCGCGGTGATGAGGGACTCCGTCCGAAAGCGCGACCGCGCCGCTGGGACCCGCGCCAGGCCCGGCAGCATGCACTTGAGCACCAGGCTGCGCTCGAGGCGTCGATCGAAGATCCGGCGGACCTCGCCCATCCCGCCGCGGGCGATGCTTCCCCAGTCCTCGTAGCGCGCGGCGTCGGGCAGCACGGCGCAGGGAGAGACCACCGGGGCGATGGCGCTGGAGGCCGGCTCGGTGATGGGGTCGCCCGGCCGATCTCGGGTGAAGAGCTCTTCTGTGTCACCCTGGAGGTCCAGGGTCGGTGAGGGGATGTCGGGCACAGATGCCCCCGTCTGCGAGCTTCGAGGTGGTTGGCTGCCGCCAGCGGGCCATAACGCGGTGTAGGATGCCGCCCGTCGTGCCCCACCCCTCCGCCGCAGGGTCCCCCATTGAGCCTCTCGAGCGCCCCCTCTCCCGCCTCCGCGCTCGTGGATGGTGGTCCCCCCGCGTCTCTCCACGATGACCGCGGCCCGCAGCTCACGGTGCGCGCCGCGATCGCCGGGATGTTGCTCGGTGGCGTAATGAGCCTGTCGAACCTCTTCATCGTGCTGAAGACGGGCTGGAGCTTCGGGGTGAGCATCACGGCGGGGATCCTCGCCTTCGCGATCTTCGCGGTGCTGCATAGGATCGGCGCCGCGAAGCGCGAGTTCGGCCTGCTCGAGAACAACGCGATGCAGTCTGTGGCCAGCGCCGCCGGCTACATGACGGGCGGAGGCACGGTGGCCGCGATCCCCGCCCTGATGATGATCACGGGCGAGCCGATGGGCGGCTGGCAGATGTTCGCTTGGATCTCGGCCATCGCGATGCTCGGGGTGGTGATGGCCATCCCGATGAAGCAGCAGATGATCGACGTCGAGCAGCTCCGCTTCCCCACCGGGGTCGCCGCCGCCGAGACGCTCCAGGCGCTGCACGGCGGCGAGGCGGGCAACGGGAAGGCGCGGCTGCTCGGTGCCTCCGGCCTCATCGGCGCGGTCATCGCCTTCTTCCGCGACGCTCACGCGGGGTGGATGCCCTTCAACCTCCCCGAGAAGATCGAGCTCCCCGGCGTCAAGCTCGCGGGGCGGCCGCTGCTCGACTACACGCTGGCCCTCGAGGGTAGCCTGCTGATGGTGGCCGGCGGGGCGCTGATGGGCTTCCGCGCCGCCTGGAGCCTGCTCCTCGGCGCGCTCATCAATTTCGGCGTCCTCGCCCCGATGCTCTACGAGCGGGGGATCTTGGGCGAGAAGCTTGGGTACAAGACCATCGTGGCCTGGAGCGTCTGGTTCGGCTCCTCGATGATCCTGACGAGCGGCCTGCTCGCCTTCTCGTTCCAGTGGCGCACCGTCCTCCGCGCCATCCAGTCGGTCGGCAAGGCCTTTCGCGGGGAGCCCTCGGACGACTCCGCCCAGGTGCCGATGACCTGGTTCTTCGCCGGGCTGGCCCTGTTCACGCCCGTGGTGGTGGCCCTCGAGTATTTCTTGTTCGGCATCAAGCCCTGGATGGGCGTGATCTCGGTGATCCTGGGCTTCTTCATCGCCATCGTGGCCTGTCGGGCCACAGGAGAGACCGACACGACCCCCACGGGTGCCCTCGGCAAGATCACCCAGATCACCTTCGGCGCGCTCGATCCAGGCAACGTCACCACGAACCTGATGACGGCCAACGTCACCGCCGGTGTGGCCTTGCACTCCGCCGACCTGCTGACCGACCTCAAGAGCGGCTACCTCCTCAAGGCAGACCCTCGGCAGCAGTTCTGGGCGCAGTTCCTGGGGGTGATGGCGGGCTCGGTCTTCGTGGTGCCGGCCTATCGCCTGCTCATCCCCACCGCCGCCGAGCTGGGCACCGACAAGTGGCCGGCGCCGGGCGCCCAGACCTGGAAGGGCGTGGCCGAGCTCCTCGTGAAGGGCTTCTCCACGCTCCACCCATCGGCGCAGCTCGCGCTCGCGGTGGGCGGCGTGCTCGGCATCCTCCTTGTGCTCCTCGAGAAGGCCTTCCCCACGGCTCGGCCCTACATCCCCTCCGCCACGGGCTTGGGCCTCGCGTTTACGGCGCCCGCCTACAACTCCATCTCGATGTTCATCGGCGCCCTCATCGCCCTCGTGCTGGAGGCCCGAAACAAGCGGCTCGCCGACGAGAGCATCGTGCCCGTGAGCTCGGGCTTCATCGCCGGGGAGAGCCTCGTGGGCATCCTGATCGCCATCCTCGTGGTCGCCGGCGTGCTGGAGAGCTGAGCGGTACGAGAGGGCCCCTCCTCGAGGCGGCCGAGCCAGAGCTGTCACAGGCCGGGCCAGGGCGGGGGCGCCGAACGTGTTACCCGTGCGGCGAGCTGCGCGCCCGGGGACACGCACCCCGAAGATCCATGGTTGTTCCATGGTCGGAGGACCGCAGCGCGGCCCCACCCTAGGACAATCCTTGAACTTCTCCGAACTTGGCCTCGATGAGCGCCTCCTGCGCGGCATCGACGACATGGGCTTCACCACGCCCACCCCCATCCAGACTGAAGCCATCCCCGCCGGCATGGCCGGCCGCGATGTGCTCGCCGCCGCCATGACGGGCAGCGGCAAGACCGGCGCCTTCCTCCTCCCGATCTTCCATCGTCTCCTCGCCGACCCCAAGCCCGGCACTCGGGTGCTGGTGCTCACCCCCACCCGGGAGCTGGCGGCGCAGATCTACGATCACGCCACCCAGTTCGCCAAGCACGCCCGCATCGACGCCGTGGCCATCTTCGGCGGCGTGGGCATGGGCCCCCAGGAGGACGCGCTGCGCCGCGGGGTCACCCTCCTCATCGCGACCCCCGGGCGCCTGCTCGACCACATGGGGCGCCCGTACTGCAAGCTCGACCGGGTCGACTTCCTCGTCATCGACGAGGCCGACCGCATGCTCGACATGGGCTTCCTCCCCGACGTGCGCCGCGTGCTCGCTCGCATCCCCAAGGTGCGACAGACGCTCTTCTTCTCGGCGACCCTCCCCCCCGAGGTCCGGACCCTGTCGAAGGACATGCTGGTCAACCCCGTGGCCATCAACGTCGAGCGCCAGTCGGCCCCCGCCAAGGGTATCACCCAGGCCGTCTGGCCGGTGCCCGGCGCCGCCAAGAGCATGCTGCTGCTCGAGCTCATCAAGCGCAACACGGTCGGCAGCGTGATCGTCTTCACGCGCACCAAGCACCGCACGAACCGGCTGTCGGCCTTCCTCGACAAGCACGGAATCAAGAACGCCCGCATCCACGGCAACCGCAGCCAGGCTCAGCGCACCGCCGCGCTCGCCGACTTCAAGGCCGGCCACATCCAGGTCCTCTGCGCCACCGACATCGTGGCCCGCGGCATCGACGTCAATGAGCTCGAGCACGTGGTGAACTTCGACGTGCCGCATGTGCCGGCCGACTACATCCACCGCGTGGGCCGCACCGCCCGCGCCGACGCCGTGGGCGAGGCCTTCACCTTCGTCTGCCAGGAGGAGGAGGCCGACATGCGGGCCATCGAGCGGGCCATCGGGGCGCGCATCGAGCGCCGCACGCTGGAGGGCTTCGACTACAACGACGTCCCCCGCGAGAACCTGGAGATCCCGGTCGCCCAGCGCATGGCCGAGCACCGCGCGCGTCAGGGGGGCCGTGGCCGCCCGAGCGGCGGCGGGTCCAGCAGCGCCAGCAACGGCGGTGGCGGTGGCGGTGGCGGCGGCGGCGGGTACGGCGGCTCCTCGGGGCGCCCCCCTTCGCGGAGCGGCCCCTCGCGCAGCCAGGGCGGCGACAGCGGCCCCCGGCGCAGTGAGCCCGCGAGCGGCGGCGGCGGCGGCGGCGCTTGGCGTTCCCCGGGGAACGGCCCCGAGGTCATGCCCTCCCGCAGCGGCCCGCGTGGCGACGACATGGTCGAGGTCATGCCCGGCGTCTGGCGCCGCGGCGGGCGGTAGGCCGTGATCGGCCGACTGACCCCCGCGGTCGGTCGGCCTCAGCCCTCGACGAACAAGAAGCTGGGGCCGAGGAAGCTCATCGTCGTCGTGGCGATGCTCACCGAGGGGAATCCGAGCCAGTAGCCCTCGGTGTAGACCGCGGCGGTGTAGGTGAGCGCGGGGGCGAAGGATCCGGTGACGTCGTTCAAGTAGCGGTCCGCGTCTCCGCTCCAGGAGACGAGGCCGATGCGGTAGGTGCCGGGCTCGAGGCGGAAGGGCTCGACGGCGACGTACCATATCGAGCCGCGGGGGATGGCCGGCGCCTCCAGCCAGGAGGGGACGGTCACCCGATAGAGTAGGTTACCCGCCGTGTCCCAGAAGCCCACGTCGGTGGGAGTGCCCAAGTAGGTGCTTCCGTAGGCCCCTACGTCGGTGACCTCGATCGGCGCGGACAAGCTGAACTCCCAGCCGCAGGTGCCGGTGAAGTCGTAGTCGCTGGAGCCGGCGCTGAAGGTGAAGGCGGCGGTGGGGGCGTCGTCGCCGGCGGGCACGCTCGCCTCTTCGAGGAGGGCGCGGGCGAAGCGCCGGCCGAGGATGCGGTTGCTGATGCCGTCGTAGTGGGCGAGGTCGGCGACCTTACGCGGGAGGTCGTCGGTCTCGAGCGTGAAGACGTGCGGGTCGGCGGCGGCGACGGCGAGGTCGGCGGCCCGCACCGTGTCGGCGTAGGTCCAGATCGACTCGCGGGAGATGAGCCCCAGCGCGATCGGCAGCGTGGGCTCGCCGGTGACCGCGCGCATCGCGGCGATGAGGCCGGCGAGGTTCTCCTCGTAGGCGAGGGCGGAGGGCTCGCTCAGGGCGTCCGACTCCCCCTGCATCCACAAGAAGCCCGCCCACGCCCAGGGCTCACCCGCGGTGTCGAGGGCGCTGGCGGCGGCCTCCATGCTGTCCAGGAGGACGGCGAAGCCGGGCCCCGCGCTCGCGTCTCCCGGCGTTACACCGGGGTACCAGTAATTCGCAAGGTCGGTGCCGCCGACGGCGTGCTTGACGAGGGCCACGGTGCGGCCGGCGTCGGCCATGCTCCGCCCGAAGGTGACCTCGGGGCCGACATTGAAGGTGCCGCCGTAGCTCGCGGCCTGGAGGTCGCGGAACTCACCCCAGCCGGACCAGTAGAGCGGCACCCGGGGATCGGCGAGCTGCTCGGAGGGGGTGAGCCCGGGATACCAGGCGTAACCGTCCATATTCGACTGTCCGGCCAGGATGTAGACCTGGAGCACGGGGGCGGGCGTGGCGGTGTCGCCTCCGGTGTCTCCGGAGTCTCCCCCGCCGTCGCTGCCGTCGCTGCCATCACCACCGTCGCCGCCGTCGCTGCCGTCGGCGCCGCTGTCCGAGGCGGTCAGACCGCTGTCGGATTGGATGACCGTGACGTCGTCGGCGGGGTAACAGGCGCCGTCGCGCTCCTTGGTTCCGGGTCCACACTCGAGGGAGGCGCAGGCGACGAGGAGGGAGATGAGCAGCATGCCGAGGGCTTAACGAGGTCTCCCGACGGCGCGAGGCCCGCCGGGGCCTTCGCGAGATAGGCGAGGCCACCCCTCGGAGCGAAGATGAACCTCACCGTGTATGGCATCCCCACCTGCGGCACCGTGAAGAAGGTCCGCGCCTGGCTCGACGCCCAAGGCCTGGCCCACGCCTGGGTCGACCTGCGGGCGACGCCCCCGTCGATGGAGCGCGTACAGGCCTGGGTCTCCGCCTTTGGCGTCCAGGCGATGAAGAACACGAGCGGCGGCTCCTACCGGGCGTTGGGCGTTGAGAAGGACGCCTGGAGCGACGCCGACTGGATTGTCGCCTTCCAGCGCGACCCGATGCTCATCAAGCGCCCGGTGCTGGAGCGGGACGGCCTCCCTTGGTCGGTGGGCCACAGGCCTGAGCGCCTCGAGGCCCTGCTCGGCTGACGGCCCTCCTCGCGCTCGCTGGCCGTGGCGGCTGCGGCGGCTGTGGGTGTGTTTTGCACCGAGAGCGCCGACGACAGAGCGCTCACCCACCCGCACAGACCGGTACGACACCAAGATCGACATCTCGCCCTGAACGGCGGGTTGGAGGGGGCGGAGATCGGGCGTTAGTAGGGCCGATGAGCACGCCAGACGCCTCCGCCTCCCTCGCCGCCTCTCTTGCCCCCGCCTCCACGCCGGTCGGCAGCTCCCCTGGCTCCGACGAGGGGCGGAGCCCGCGCCCCTGGTCGAAGCGGGCTCCAGACGGGCGGCGCTGGGATGACATCGTCGTCGGCTCCGGCATGGGCGGCATGACCACCGCCGCGCTGCTCGCCAAGCTCGGGCGCAAGGTGCTGGTGCTGGAGCAGCACTATGTCCCTGGGGGGTACACCCACAGCTTTCGGCGTAAGGGCCACCGCTGGGACGTGGGCGTCCACCTCGTCGGCGAGGCCAGCGAGCGCTCGATCACGGGGCGGGTGCTGAAGGCCCTGACCGACGACCGCCTGCGCTGGACATCGGTGGGGGCGGTCTATGACACCTTCCACTTCCCCGACGGCTTCTCCATCGGCTTCCCCGACCGGCCCGAGGAGTTCGTCCGGGTCTTGAAGGAGGCCTTCCCGAGTGAGTCCGCGGGCATCGACGCCTACATGGCCGACATTCGGGGCACCGTGCGGGCGATGCGGGGCTGGTACCTCGGCCGCGCCCTCCCCGGCCGGCTGGCGCGCTGGCTGGGCGGGGTGATCGACCGCCCGGCCCGCGAGGCGATGGCGGTGACGGCGGAGGCCGTGGTCCACCGCCACGTCCGCGACCCCCGCCTGCGGGTGGTGCTGCTCGCGCAGTGGGGCTACCACGGCTCTCCGCCCGCCGAAGCGAGCTGGGCGATGCAGGCCCTCACCTCACGCCACTTCTTCTATGGCGGCTATTATCCAGTCGGCGGGGCGCAGCAGATCGCCCCCGCCCTGCTGCAGACGGTGGCCGACGCCGGCGGCTGGACCCGAATCTGCGCCGACGTCGCCCAGCTCCGCGTCGAGGGCGGCCGCGCGGTGGGCGTGCGGATGAAAGACGGGGAGCAGATCGACGCCGAGCGCGTCGTGAGCGCGATCGGCGCCGAGCCCACTGTCCACAAGCTCTTGCCCCCCGAGCTCCGCGAGCAGGGGTGGGCGCGCTCCTTGGCCGGCCATCGGGCCTCCGCGGCCCACGTCTGCCTCTACCTCGGCTTCAAGGGAGACATCCGCGCCGCTGGCGCCACCGCTGCCAGCCAGTGGTATTACCAGACGTGGTCCCACGCCGAGAGCACCTGGCCGGTCGATCCCAGCCTCTCTGTGCAGCCGCGCCCGGCGATCCTCTTCACCTCCTTCCCGAGCCTGAAGGACCCCGAGCATCAGCCCGGGCCCGGGGAGCGCCACACCGGTGAGATCGTCACCTTCGTGCCCTATGACACCTTCTCTCGGTGGGCCGGCACCCCCTGGCGCAAGCGCGGCGCCGATTACGAGGTGTTCAAGCGGCAGATGACGGAGGCCATGCTCGAGGTCTTGTGGGAGCGCCTGCCCGGGCTCCGAGGCCTGCTCGACCACGCCGAGCTCGCTACCCCGCTGAGCACCGAGCTCTTCGTGCGGCCCTATCGCGGCAGCATCTACGGCCTCGCCGCCACGCCGGACCGCTTCGCTGACCCCTGGCTCCGCCCCGCCTCTCCCATCCCCGGGCTCTACCTCTCGGGTGGGGATGTCAGCACCTGCGGCATCATGGGGGCGATGATGGGCGGCCTGCTCTGCGGCCTCGCGATGGAGCCCTGGAAGGGTGTGCGCTTCTTACGAGACCTCCCCAAGGCCGGGGCCTGAGCACGGCCCCGATCCACGACATCTGGGTCCGCCTCGCGAGTGGCCGCGCGGGCCATCGTCAGGGCGCGCGGGGCCCTCGGGAGAAGGCGCGGGCGGCCCCGAGCTGCTGGAGGGCCTCGCGCAGCTCCTCCCGCTCTGGGAGGCCCTCGGCGCCCGAGCAGGCGTCGAGCAGCTCCCCCACCCGCCACGCGCCGCGGGCGTTGAGTCGGTCAATCAGCGGCAGGTAGGACGGGGTGGCGCTGAGCACGATGCCGTTGACCGCGCAGGAGAAGCCCCCCTCGTCGGGCTCCCCGTGGAGGATGGGCGCGGTCCAGTCGAGCCGGTCGTCATCCTCGAGCGCGGGGAGCTCATCCTGGTCCGGCCAGCGGACGAAGCCGCCCGCGGAGAGGTAGGAGAGGCCCTTGTCGCGGAGGCCGGCCTGCACGGCGGGATCGACCAGCAAGGCGGCCGCGCGCGCGGAGAGGGCGCCGAGCAGCGCCTCAGTGGCCCCCGCGGTGTCCGGGGGAGGCGCGGAGGGGTCCTCGGGAGAGAAGCCCTGGTCGAAGAGCTCGGTCAACGCCTCTTCGAGGAGCCGGAAGGGCGCGCCAGGCGCGTGGGTCGCCCCGGGGGCGAGCGCGAGGGTGAGGGTGAGCACGGGCCGACCGTCCACAGACTCCGCGACGTGCCAGGCGGAGGCCGGCCAGAAGAAGACGTCACCGGGCCCACCCTCGAGCACGGTCGCCTGGTCGCGGTAGGGCTCCCAGTCCAAGCCCTCGAGGGTGTGCTGGGTGCGGGCTGCCCCGTCGGGGACCCCCTCCACGCCTGCGAAGACCTCGTAGGGCCAGACGAGCAGCCGCTTTCGCCCGTGGAGGACCCAAGTGAGGGTCTCGAGGCTGTCTTTGTGCAAGCGGAAGGGAGAGCTCGAATAGTCCCCGAAGAAGATCTCGGAGTGGGCGCCACCGGCGGGCACCCCCACCCGCTGGGAGAGGCGACGGATGAGGGACTGGAGGCGAAACCAGAGCGCGGTGTCGAGGGCGGGCACGTCTTCCAGGACGAAGCCGAACTCTCCCCCGCCCAGATTGCGCTTGAGGCGACGCGCGTAGGCCGCGATGCTGCGATCGGAGGGGCGGGCGGCGTGGCGGGAGAGGTCGAAGCCCCGATTTTTTCCGTTCAGGAAGAGGCGAGGTTGAATTCGTTGATCCCCGCGCTCTTCCAGCCTCACGGTGAGGGTGTGGAGGACCCGGAGCGCGTCCGCGGCGGTGACGAGCGGCGCTCGGGCCGGGCGGCGCCAGACCGCGGGGCGCCGACCCCAGCAGGCGGTGGCGAGCTCGTCGAGCAGCGCCTCGGGGAAATGAACGAGGGAGGGTTCCATCCGTCTCACCGCTCGGCCGACGCTCAAGCTCCGTCGGGTCGGGAGCGGGCCGGTCTGGTAGGGGGCAGAGGGGGTGGGGCGGCCCCCCTCGCGGAGGGCCGCCCCGGGGGGTCAGAGGCGACGGATGCTGAGGCCGCCAGCGCGGACCGAGCTCTTGATCTTCATGAATCACCTCAGGCGAGGGTTTCAGGGGGGTGCCCCCCGGAGCAGCGGCCGGAGAGTCGGACGGCGCCCCGGGTCGGATAACCGCGCTCCGCACAGCCGCAAAGCGGCCCTCCCGCTGGTCACACCGCTCGCCCGGTGCTACCTCTCCCCAATGCACCCCAACGCCGCCCTCATCACCCGCTTCTATGCAGCCTTCAGCGCCCGCGACGCCGCGGGGATGGGCGCCTGCTACTGCCCCGAGGTGACCTTCACGGACCCCGCCTTCGGTGAGCTCCACGGTGACCGAGCCCGCGGCATGTGGTCGATGCTCTGTGGCCGCGCGGCAGACCTGCGGGTCGAGGCGTCGGCGATCCAGGCGGATGAACAAGAGGGCCGCGCCCACTGGGAGGCCTGGTACACCTTCAGCCAGACGGGGCGCCCTGTCCACAACGTCATCGAGGCCCGCTTCCAGTTCAGGGACGGCCTCATCTCTGTGCACACCGACACCTTCAGCTTCTCCGCCTGGTCCAAGCAGGCCCTCGGCGCGCCGGGCTACCTCCTCGGTTGGACCTCCTTCCTCCAGAACAAGGTGAGGGGGCAGGCGCTCAAGGGCCTCGACCGTTTCCTGTCTGACCCCGTTCGGTAGGCGCACCCCGCTTCAACCCCGCTTCAGGAGGGGATGGGCGATCTCGCTCGGAGCTCGAGGTTGTCCAGGGCCGCCTGATTGGCACGCACCTGGATCCAGCGAGTCACCGGATAGAACACCCGGGTCAAGAGGATCCCCGCCCGGCTCCAGGAGCGCAGCGAGACCACCACCCGGCCCGAGGGGTCCCGTTCGACCGCGAAGGTCTCCTCGCCGAGCTCGGGGTGCCCTTCGAGGGTGCGGTAGGTGAAGCCGGCCCGCCAACCGGTCGCGCGCGGCCCGCCCGAGACCTCGCCGTCGAAGACCTCGCCGTCGAAGACCTCGAGGACCCGCGCGGCGAAGAAGAGGTGTACCGCTCGAAAGCCACAGAAGCGCAGGGCGACCGTGTCCCCCGCCGCGATCGGCGTGCGCCGAAGCAGCGGCCTCATCAGCCCGGGCGGAAAGATGTCGTACCGGAGGATGGCGGCCCGCGCTCGGGCATAGGGCCCATCGACGAGGGGCGGCCCCTCCGGCTCTCGACCGACCTCGCGGGTGAAACAATCTCGACGGTCGCCGGCCCGCGGCCCACGGTCCGCGCTCTCCGAGAAGGGGACGCCGTCCCAGCGGTGCGGGTCGGCGAGCGAGGAGGGCATCAGGAGGTCCATGTCCCGGCCGTAACGCGAGGGGAGGCTGGGCCCGCGCGCGACCCGCACCGCGTCCAGGGCTGATCTTCCACATCCCTTGGCCCCTTCGGCTGGCTCTTCGCTGAAGCTCCGCAGCGCACGGCGCCATCTCGGCTAGAGTGTGGGAATGACACCCACCCGACGTGCCCTCCCCCTCGCCTTCGTGGCCCTCGGCTTCGTGGCCCCCGCCTTCGTGGCCCTCAGCGCTCTCCCGAGCACCCATCCCGCCGCGGCCTGCCCGACCATCGCCACGGGCACCACCTCTCCGCTGAGCTTCGACACCGCTCAGGTGGTGGTGGTGAGGCAAGGGGGCCGCACCACCTTCTCGGTCTCCATCAACCCGAACGGCGACCCCCAAAGCTTCGCCCTGCTGCTTCCCATCCCTGCGATCCCGACCATCGACGAGATCAAGACCCTCGACCCGCTCATCTTCAAGAGCCTCGACGGCTTCACCGCCCCGCGTCACGTCAACGACGCCGGCTGCGCTTCATCGGGCGGCACGGACGGCGATGGCGGAGAGGGTGGCTCCGAAGAAGGGGATGTCGATGTGGTGGGCGACTACCTCGTCGGCGAGTACCACATCGTCATCCTCTCGGCGACCGAGGCCTCCGAGCTCCAGGACTGGCTGGATACGAACGGCTACCACGTCCCCGAGGAGGCCACGCCCTATCTCCAAGAGTATATCGACCAGGGCCTCTACTTCTTCGCGGCGCAGGTGGCCGAGGCCGCGGCCGTGGCGGACGGGACGCCCCTCTCTCCCCTGTCGGTCTCTTACGACGCCGAGACCTTCACCATCCCCATCCGCCTCGCGACGGTCAATTCTCCCGGCGAGCAGGACCTCATCGTCTACGCGCTCACCGACCGCGCCAGCGGAGAGGTGGGGATCGCCAATTATCCGAAGTTCGAGGTGGAGGACCGCTGCATCTGGGGCGCGGCAGAAGACGACTTCCGAGCCTTCTATGAGGAGCAGTTCACCGCCGCCTGGACCGGCGTCGCCGACGCTGGTTGGACCCCGGAATTCGCGGGCGACGCCTGGTCTTGCAACCCCTGCACCGCGGTCTCCCTGACCGAAGAGGAGGTCGCGAGCCTCGGCTTCGTGGGCACCTATGACGACTGGTACCTCACGCGCCTCCGGATGCGCTACACGCCCGAGCAGGCCGACCAGGAGATCGTGTTCTACGAGTCGAACATCCAGGCCCCGCGGGTGACCAGCTACGCCGACGACACCGTCGACGACAGGCTCTGCGTCGCCGAGTGTAACGGGGTCATCGGAGACGAGACCGTGGACGGAGGTGTGGACAGCGGGGAGGGCACGGACGGGACGGATGGCGCAGATGGCGCGGACGGTGGCTACACGGGCGGCGCGGGCGATGGGGACGGCGACAGCGGAAAGGGTGGCTGCGGCTGTACGACCCCCGGCATGGATGGGTCGCCCTCCGGCGCCCCGATGGCGCTCGGCCTGCTCGGCCTCGGCGCCGCGACCGCCCTCTCTCGGCGTCGTCGGGGCTGATCCGGAGCCCTATCGGCGGGGGCCGGACCGACGGCCGCTGGAGCCGCTCGGCCGCGAAGGAGATGGGCTCGGCGCCGCGGGCGCTCCGGTGGGGGGCGCCTTGCTCGCGCCGGCTGGGGGGGCCTTCGGCTGCCCCTTCGCCGCGTAGAGCTGGACGTAGCGGCTCTTGTTCAAGCGGGCGACCTGCTCCCAGGTGAGCAGGCCGTTCTCACCCACGCCGCCCTGCCCCTGCTTGTCATTCAGCTTGGTGTAACCGGCGGTCCCGGCTTCGTCGGCTTGGACGCCCGCGCCGAAGGGGTCGTCGATTCGCAGCCCCTTGTCCTCGACCCACTCGAGGCGGATGACGTGCCGGAAGGTGCCACCGCTCCCGTTGCCCCCGGCTACGCCGAAGGTGGCCGTCGAGCCCGCGGCCATTCGGGGATAGACATTCTCCAAGTACCAGGCCTTGGCGGACGGGCCGTCCGAGAAGGCGGGCGTGCGCAGCGTGATGGCGTCGAGGCCCATCCCCTCGGCGAGGGACTCGCGCTGCTTCTCGTCGTACCGAGACAAGCCGAGCCCTGAGCGCTTCTTGTCGAGCACGTTCTCGTACTGGCCGCTCTTCGACTCATCCGCGCCCATGCCGAGGCCGTTGAAGGCCATCGCCATGCTCGTCATGTTGCACATGACGTCGCCGTCGGACCCGTTGTCGCGCTGGTTGCGGTAGGTCACCGAGCTGTTGATCCGACGATAGGCCTCGGCCCGCTCGGCGTTCGAGAGCTGGGTCGAGCCCACCACGCGGCGCGCCTCGGCGATGGAGGCGGGGGAGCCGTCGAGGCGGCGGAGGGCGTCGCTGACCGCGCCGTTGGAGATCCGCCCGCCCTTCCCGCCGGCAGCCTCACCCTTCGGTGCGTTCTCCTTGCTCTTGTCTCCGCGAAGCCAGCTCAAGAGCCCCATCTTCCCACCCCCATCAGCCGTGAAGATGGACCATAGCGGAGCGAGGAGCGGCTCCACAAGCCCCCTCGTGCGTGAATTCTGCGCGTCGCCCTCTGGTAGGCTGCGGCCCACGGAGCCCCCCCTGTTCGAACGCCTCATCGCCCTCTGCACGCGGTCGGCCGTCGTTTGGATCGCCCCCTTGCTCGCGGTCGCGCTCTGTCTGCCGATCGTGGGCTCGGGCTTCCAGGTCGACGACCTCGTGCATCAGCTCGTCCTGCAGGAGCGAAGCCCGCTCGGCGCAGGGGATCCCCTCGATCGGCTCTTCTTCTTCGTCCCCAACGAGCCCGAGGTGAAGGCGTCGATGGCGGCGCTCGGCATCACCCCGTGGTGGAGCCACCCCGAGCTCCACATGGCCTTTTACCGGCCCCTGTCCTCGCTCACGCATGTGGTCGATCACGCCGTGTGGCCCGGATCTCCCGTCCTGCAGCACCTTCACAGCCTCTTCTGGCTGGGCCTCGCGGTCTTCGTCGTCGGCCGGCTCTATCGGGAGATCGAGGGCCCGGGCGCCTTGGCCGGGCTGGCCGTCCTGCTCTTCGCCGTGGAGGACGCCCACGCGCTCCCGGCGGGCTGGATCGCGAACCGGAACGGCCTCATCACGCTGGTGCTCGGCGCCGCCGCCCTCCTGGGGCACGCCCGCTGGCGCCGGACGGGGCGGTGGCCGTACGCCGTGCTCGGCGTCCTCGCGTTTGGGCTCGGGCTCTTCGCCGGCGAGTCTGCCATCGCCACCTGCGCCTATCTGTTCTCCTATCAGGTCTGTCTGGACCGACGGCGCCTCGCGCCCCTCCTCCCCTATGCCCTGGTCACGGTCGCCTGGCGGATGATCTGGGCGACCACGGGCGCGGGGGCCCACGGCTCCGGCCTCTACATCGACCCCGGCGCCGACCCCCTCAAATTCGCGCCGGTGGCCCTCCTCCGCGGGGCCTGGCTCCTCGGCGCCCAGTGGCTCCAGCTCCCGGTCTCCCCCTCGACGAACCTCCCCGACGCCGCGCAGTGGGGCGTCGCGATCGGGCTCATCGCCCTGCTCTCTACCCTCGCGGTCCGGGTCTGGCCGGAGCTCCGCGGGCGCCCCACCGCCGCCTTCTACGCGCTCGGGATGTTGCTCGCGCTCGTGCCCCCGACGGCGACCTTCCCGATGGACCGCCTGCTCACCTTCTCGGGGATCGGGGCCTTCGGGCTCATCGCCACCCTCTGCGTGGGGGGCGGCCACCGAGCGCTCCTCACCCTGCACCTGCCCGTCGCCGCCGCGCTCCTCGCCGGGAAGCTCTGGGTGCTCCCGGCCTTCGGGCTGATGGCCGAGGGGGTGGAGTCTACGCTCCCCCGCACCGAGGCGGTCCGCGGACAGACCGTGGTGCTGCTCTCCGGGATTGAGTTCGCCACCGCCTACGTGCCGGTCATTCGAGCGCTCCAACAAGAGCCGGCCCCCGGCGCCGTGGTGCTCCTGGCCACTGCGTCGGCCTCGCTCCACGTCGAGCGCCCCGACGCCCGCACGCTCCTCGTGCGCTCGCCGGAGGGGTGGTTGGCTCGCACCGCGGAGCAGCTCTTTCGGGATGACACGCCCTTCCGGGTGGGGGAGCGTTTCTCTCGCCCCGACCACGAGATCGAGGTGGTCGAGATCACAGACGATGGCCGCCCCGCCGTCGTGCGCTTCACCTTCGACCGCTCGGTGGACGACTCGCACTTCATCTGGCGGCGCATGGTGGGGGTGGGCTCGGTGTCCTGGACACCCCCGCCGATCGGCGCGGCGGTGGACCTCCCCGCATGGGACCCCCTCGGTGACCCCGAACACCCCGCCGAGCTCAGCGATTCAGTGCCGATCGCCGGAGGATCAGGGCGCTGAACCGCCCGACGTCGGGCCCGGCGCCCCGCTCCCGGAGGGTGACCTCTGCGAGTCCCTCGACGGGCTCAGGCGGGGTGGGCAGGGACCGCAGGGTCCAGGCGCGAGCGGGGAGGGACTGACCGTGGAGGTGAGCGAGGGCCCGCAGCGAGGCCCAATGCCCTCGCCTCAGCCAGGGGGCGCCGAGGTCCATTCGGAGCAGCTCGGCGACCGGACAGAGCGTCGCCTCGAGCCCCAGCGCCCGGGCGAGGGTGGCGAGGTGCGCCCAGCAGATCCCCACCTCGGCGTGGTCGAGGTGAGCCGCCTCTTCGGGGGCGCCCTCCTCATCCCCGAACTCCGTGAGCACCGCCGCCCCGCCCGGGCGGAGCACGCGGCCGATCTCCAGCAGCAGCGCGAAGGAGCCGGTGTTGTACCAGGCCCGCCCGGGGTGGACGTGGAGGCCGAAGCGCCCCACCCACTCGGCCACCGGGCCCCCCTCGCCAGGCGCCCAAGGCGCGCTGCTGAGGTCGGCGATGACCTCGTTGGCGAGCAGGAGATCGACGGAAGCGTCGGGCAGGTCGAGGGGGGGCACGAGGGCGGCGAGCTCATCGGTCTCTGGGAGCAGGGCCCGCTGCACCGCCCGCAGGCCCGGGCTCCCCTCGACGCGGGTGTAGCGGCCCCCCCAGTCGGGGCCGAGGTGGTCGAGCAGCGCGCGGGCGACCTCCCCGCTGCCGGGGCCGATCTCCACGATCTGCAGCGACCCCATCGTGCCGGACGGGCGCCGCCTCCTGCTCGGCAGCAGCCCCCGCTCGGACAGGGCCCCCGCGAGGCGTGCCCCATAGGTCTGTCCGCCGAGGGCGGGGTGGGGGAGGCCGAAAGACCAGGCGAGGGTGGTCTCCACTTCGTCGAAGTGCCCCTCCCCGTGCGCGAGCGTGCGGTGCCACTCGCCGAGCTGGGTCTCTCCTTCTGCTGAGAGCATGCCCGCGGGGCGGGGCGCGGCGGGCCGGGGCGGAGTGACCAGCCGAAAGGGCACCCGCAGCCCAGGGGGGAGCAGGCGCCAGGCCTGGACCCCCGCACCGACCGCCCTCGCCGCGAAGGACAGGGCCTCCGCCTCCGTCCGTCGGGCCTGTCGAGCGCGGTCGCGCAGGGTGGGGCCTGGGGCGCGCCAGAGGGCCAGCCCCGCGGGTGAGAGCGGCCAGAGGTGGCGCGCGTGGCCACCTGGGCCCTGCTCGAAGGGGTGAGGGAGGAGCAGCGCCGGCCGTGCCGGCAGCAGGAGCGCGTCCGGGTTCGGGAGCACCCGACAGGCGAGGATGTCGATGCCACCCATCATCCCGAGGGCGGCGGCGCGGGAGAGGACGAGCGGGCCTGGCGCCTCACCTCCGAGCCAGCGCTCCACCACGGCGGGGGACAGGCCGTAGGACAGGCCCGTCCGGCCGTCAAAGAGCAGGCCGGGCCACAGGGTCTGCACCTCGGGCTGGAGCGTCACGGGACTCCTCCGCGCGCCCTCAGGGCGCGATCTCGAGGTCGAAGAAGGCGAAGGGCAGCTCCACCTCCTGGCCGAGCACCCAGGGGACGACCTCTCCTTTGAGGCCATAGACTCGGCCCTCGGCCACCGTGACGGCGGCGATCGGCGCCTCCGGGACGACGAGGGAGGAGGAGGCCGTCACCCAGCCGTCGGTGGAGGACAGCAGGAAGGCCTGCGTGTTGGCCGCGATGACGAGGGTCTCGCCCAGCCAGGCGAAGCCGTCAGGGCCGTCGGGGATCGAGCCGAGGCCGTCTCCTGACACCGTCACCGCCTCAATCGTCGGGCTCTCCCCGGTGCCGATACGCAGGAGCTCGGGGGGCGCATACTTGCCGACCAGGAGGTCACCCTCGGGGGTCCAGGCGACCCCGTTCTGACCGATCGCGACTGGGCTCAAGGCGGGGTCGGTCAGCCAGAGCTCGACCGTGCCGTTGGACTGGACACGATAGAGGTTCGGGCCCTCCCGGTCGGTGATGTAGACGTCGCCGGTGGGAGAGAAGGTGAGGTCGTTACACACGGCCCCGGGGGCCACGGCGCCGAGGTCATGGTCGTGGAGGAGCGCCCCGGACGCCGGGTCGAGCACCCAGAGGGAGGAGGTCACGTCGGGCTCGCCGTAGTGGTAGGTCGCGCAGACCCACACGTCGCCGGCGGAGGGGGCCACCTTGAGGCCGAGCGACATCCAGCCCGCCTCCGGGCTGTAGAGCGTCGACTGGGCGCCGTCGGCCTCGATGCGGGTCACGACGCCCGTCTCGAGGCTGCCCACGAAGAAGGCCCGCTGCCCCGCGTGGAAGGCGATGCTCTCCGGGAACAGGGTGTCACCCGAGAGGGTGTAATGATCGAGCAGCGCCGCCTCTTCACCCCCTCCGTCCGCGCCCCCGTCGCCCCCGCTGTCCCCCGCTCCCTTCCCGCAGGCGCCGAGCAGGAGGGACAGGGTGAGGAGCCAGCGGCAGCGTGGGCGTCGGCAGGGGCGGAGGGGCATGAGGGCTCCGGGGGGGGGGCGCCGCCGGTAACGCGGGGGGGAGCGCGGCGCGGCAGCCGTTGGCTGGGCTCAGAGGATCGGTCTAAACAGCCCCTGATCCGCCTCGTAACGGGAGACCTCCGCCGCGCCGAGGTCAAACCACCAGCCGTGCAGCGCCAGGCGGCCCTCCGCCATCCGCTCGACCACGCCGGGGTGGCGGCTGAGGTGGGTGAGCTGCTCGAGGACGTTGATCTGCGACAGGCGGTCCTCCGGGGGGAGGTCTCGGCCGACGGTGGGCCAGTCGGGGAGGCGAGGCAGCACGGGGCGCGCGAGGTCGAGCCAGCCCGGCAGCACAGAGGCGCCCTTCGGGAGCTCCCCGGTGAGGAGGGCCTGCATCGCCCCGCAGGACGAGTGGCCGCAGATGATGATGTCCCGCACGTTGAGGGCGTAGAGCGCGAACTCGATGGCGGCGAGGGTGGAGCGGTCGCCCTCGCCGGGGGCGGGCAGCGGCACGAGGTTGCCGACGTTGCGGACGACGAAGAGGTCACCCGGGTCTGTGCTGGCAAAGAGGTTGGGCACGACGCGGCTGTCGGAGCAGGCCACCAGCAGGCAGTCTGGGGCCTGCCCGTGGGCGAGGTGCGCGAACTTTGCGAGGTAACTCGGGCGGGTGGTCTTGCGAAATTCGCGGATGCCGGCGAGGAGCTTCTGCATGGGCTTGCCTTACCACGCCCGTGTCCGCCCGTCCGTTTTGCCGGGCGAGTCGGGCGACCTGCTCGCCCCCCTCGCCAGTCGGCAGCGCTCCGCGGTACAACCCCGAGATGCCCTTGCGTCCGCCCCTCTCCGCTGCCCGGGACCTCCTCCACGCGCTGGAGGAGGGCGTTGTCTCCCTGGAGCCTGCGCTGCGCATCGACTTTCTGCGCGTCCGTCAGCAGCTCGATCGGGCAGAGCGGGAGCAGCAGCAGCGGGACGAGCAGCTGGTCCGCCACCAGCTCCTGCTCGACCGCACCCTCCGCCTCATGACCGCCCAGGGCGCCGGCTTCGTGGCGAGCGAGGTGCTCGACGTGATGATCACGGTGTCCGGGGCGGAGCGCGGCTTCGTCGGCCTCATCGAGCCCGGGGGCGGCTGGCGGCTCCTGGAGGCCCGGGCCCTGGCGGCGGAGGACATCGAGGCGCCTCAGGGCGAGGTCTCCACCGGGGTGATCACGGAGGCCCTGCAGAGCGGCGCGGCCGTCACCGCCGAGGACGCCCGCTCCACCTGGAAGGAGCGCGGCTCCGTTCAGCGCCTCGGGCTCCGGAGCGTGGCCTGCCTGCCCATCCTCCAGGGGGGCAAGCCGCTCGGCTTCGTCTACCTCGACCACACCCTCGCCCGTGGGCGCTTCGACGCTGGGGCGCTGCAGGCGCTCTCGGCCTGGCTGCCGGTGGTGGCCGAGCAGCTCAGTCGGGCCGCCGAGGCCGCGATGGCCGAGCCCTTCCCCGGCTTCGTCACCCGCTCGCCGGTCCTCCTCTCCGAGCTGCGCGAGCTCTCCCGCCTCGCCCAGTATGACGTGCCCGTGCTGATCACCGGGCCCACCGGCACCGGCAAGAGCCGCCTCGCGAGCGCGCTCCACCAGCGGAGCCGCCGGGCGAGGGGCCCCTTCGTCCACCTCAACTGCAGCGCCGTCCCCGAGGCGCTGCTGGAAGGCGAGCTCTTCGGGAGCGAGGCCGGGGCCTACACGGGCTCCCGCGGGCGGCGGATCGGGCGCTTCGAGGGGGCCAACGGGGGCACGCTCTTCCTCGACGAGATCGACACCATGCCCATCTCGGGCCAGGTCAAGCTGCTCGTGGCCCTGCAGGAGCGGAGCATCACCCGCCTCGGCTCCAATGAGCCCATCCGGCTCGACGTGCGCATCGTCGCCGCCACCAACGCGGACCCTCAGCGGGCCATCGCCGCCGGTCGCCTCCGGGAGGACCTCTACTTCCGCATCGCGGGGGCCTCGGTCAAGCTCTCGCCCCTCTCGGAGCGCCCCGAAGACCTCCCTCCCCTCATCCAGCACATCCTCGCCGCGACGGTGGCCCGCCACGGGCTCCGACCGCTGCGGCTCAGCCGCCGAGCCCTCGACCGCCTCTCTGGGCACCCCTGGCCGGGCAACGTGCGGGAGCTCGAGCATGTGCTCGACCGCGCGGCCCTGCTCGCCGGGGAGAGCGGCGTCATCGACGATGTCCGGCTCGTCACCGCCGAGGCGGCCGGGCCCCGGCGCCTGACCGTCGGCCAACCGGAGTTCCTCACCGCCTGGACCCAATCCGGCGGCTCGGCCTCCGAGGCGGCGCGGCTGCTCGGCGTGACCAAGCGCACCATCTTCCGCCTGAAGAACAAGCACCTCGATGGCGGGTGACACGAGGACGGGTGAGGCGGCGGGAGTGGAGGAGCGCCTCGGCCGCTATCGGCTGCAGGGGGAGCTCGGGCGCGGGGGGATGGGCCGGGTGCTCCTGGCGCTGGACCCGGAGATCGGCCGAGAGGTGGCCATCAAGATCCTCCGGGAGGAGGTCGGGGCCGACCGGGCGACGCTCCAGCGTTTCGTGGCCGAGGCCCGCATCACCGGGCAGCTCGAGCACCCGAACATCGTGCCCGTCTACGACGCCGGCGTCGCCGAGGATGGGCGGCTGTACTACGTGATGAAGCGGGTGGCGGGGGCCAGCCTCGACGCGCTGCTCCGCGCCCCGCCGCCGGACTGGGGGCTGCACCGCCTGCTCGGCGCCTTTCAGGCCGTCTGCGACGCCGTCTCCTTCGCCCACAGCCGCGGGGTGCTGCACCAGGATCTGAAGCCGCAGAACATCATCCTCGGCGACTTCGGCGAGGTGCTGGTCCTCGATTGGGGCCTCGCGACGCTGCTCCGCGCCGGGCTGCGCGTCTCCCACGCTCCGCCGCTCGGGGGCGAGCTCGGGGGCACGCCGGGCTACATCGCCCCCGAGCTCCTCGCCGGTCGGGGAGCGCTGCCCACCCCGCGCTCCGACCAGTGGAGCCTCGGGGCCGTGCTCTACACGATGCTCTCTGGGCAGCCCCCCTATGAGGGCTCCACCACCGGGGAGCTGCTGGCGGCGACCCTGCGGGGCCCCCCGGAGGATGTCCGCCTCCGCGACCCCGCGGCGGAGGTGCCCCATGAGCTCGGTGAGATCTGCCACCGCGCCCTCTCGGCCGACCCCGACGTGCGCTTCCCCGACGTGGCCGCCCTCTCCGCCGCCGTGCGCGCGGTGCAGGAGGGCCGGGAGCGACGGGGGCGGGCGCTGCTCCTCGTCGCCGAGGCCGACGCCCTCGCGCCCCGCATCACCGCCCTGCGCGCGGAGGCCGCCGCCCGGGGCCGCGCCGCCGCCGCCCGGCTCGACGGGGTGAAGGGGGCCGACCCGGTCGAGCGGAAGCGAGCCGCCTGGGCCCTCCAGGACGAGGCCGAGGCCGCCCTCCGCGAGGCCACGCTCGAGCAGGTGGTGTGGGAGCAGCGGCTGCAGGGGGCGCTCCAGCTCGTCCCCGACCTCCACGAGGCCCACCTCCGCCTCGCCCGCCATCATCGGGAGGCCCTGGAGGCCGCCGAGGCCGCACATGAGGTCGGAGCGGCGGCCCGGGCCGAGTGGATGCTCCGCCAGCACGATCGTGGTCACCACCGCCGCTGGCTCGCAGGCACGGCCTCCCTCAGCCTCCACACCGAGCCTGCGGGGGCGCCGGTCCGCCTCCGCCCGCTCTCCCTGGTCGATCGGCAGCTCCAGCCCGGGCCCGCCCGCGAGCTCGGTCGAACGCCGCTCCTCGACCTCACCCTGTCGCCCGGGAGCTACCTGCTGGAGGTCGAGGCGGAGGGCCGCGCGCCCGTGCGGTACCCGGTCTCCCTGCCGCGGGCCGGGCGCTGGGACGGGCTGCCGCCGGGGGCCTCCGCTCCCCTGCCCATCTACCTCCCCCGCGCCGACGAGCTCGGCCCCGACGACGTCTACGTGCCCGCAGGCTGGTTCCTCGCCGGGGGAGACGCGGAGGCCCCCGACGCCCTCACCGCCCGCAGGGTCTGGGTGGACGGCTTTGTCTGCCGGCGCTTCCCCCTCTCCCAGGGGGAGCTGCTCCACCACTTGAACGCGCTCCTCGCCGCCGATCGGGTGGAGGAGGCCCTGCGCATCGTCCCGCGTGAGCCGCAGCGCCCTGCGCACCCGCTCGAGGGCGCCCCCACCTTCTACCGGCTCCCCGACGGCCGCTTCGGGCCGCCGCCGGAGGTGGACCCGCTGCGCTGGTTGCGCCTGCCGGTGCGAAACATCGACCTCGGCGGGGCGCTCTTGCTGTTCGAGGGGCTGGGGTGGCGGCTCCCGAACGAGCTCGAGCGAGAGAAGGCCGCCCGCGGGGTGGACGGTCGACGGTACCCCTGGGGCGACTTCGCCGATCCCGCCTTCTCCTGCATCGTACAGAGCCAGACCCTGCCGGAGCCCGTGCCGGTGGACGCCTTCCCGCTCGACGAGAGCGTCTACGGCATCCGGGGCCTCGCCGGCAACGTGCGCGACCTCTGCGGCAACCGCTGGATGGAGGAGGGCCCCGCGGGGGATGGTGAGCGCCTCGTCCACCGGCCCGCGGGCCCCGAGGTGGACTTCATCAGCGCCCGGGGGGGGGCCTGGTCGAGCACCCTCGGCCTGGCCCGCTCGGCGGCCCGCTTCGGTGACCCTCCCAGCGCCCGCCCGAGCCTCCGGGGCGCGCGCCTCTTTCGCAGCCTGGGCTGATGGTCTACAGCGACACCACGCGCTCCACGCAGCTGCCGGAGAAGCCCGGGGTCGCGCTCTGCTCGAAGCTCATCTCCGAGGAGGCGAAGTCCCCCGGCGTGAAGGGGAAGCCCGCCTTGCTGATGAATTGGAGCTTGCCGTTGCTGCCGCTCTCGGGCGCGAGCCAGCGGAGGAAGACCTCGCGGTTGCCCCCGGGGCGGAGGAAGCGGCAGACCCCCGAGGGGTTGGCCGGGCCCTCGTAGGCGCGCTCCGCGGGGTCACCGGTGGCGGGCATGAAGCAGAGCGGTGCGTTGTTGAAGGCGTTCACCGCGCTCGTGAAGCTGGACGGAGGCGCGCCGCTGCCGTCCCAGCCGAACATCAACAGCGTGAAGGCGCTCCCCGCCAGGGCGGAGACGTGGGTGGCGTTGCTGAAGACATACAGGGTGTTCGGCGCGTAGGTCCGCGTGACCTGACTCTGCCCGACCTGGAGGGTGTAGGTCCAGGGGGGCGCCTCCGTGCCGACGGCGAGCAGCACCGCGCGCAGAACGCTGCCCTGCTTCACCTGCCAGGTGGTCAGCCCGATGGTGTCGGAGCCGAGCTGGATGGAGCCCGAGCTGGCCGACGGGTCGACCGTCGTGCGGGTCTTCGGGGAGAGGGCGAAGAAGGCCATGTCGGAGGCGAGGGGTTCGGAGCCCTTGGGCGGCGGGGCGTGGAGCGAGAGGCGCTGGCGGAAGGAGAGGGCCTGGAGCAGCAGGTTGGCCCGCAGCACGAGCTCGCCGTTCCGGATGCCCAGCGCGTAGGCCGGGCCGTCCTCCACCCGCTCCCAGCGGGAGAGCACCTGGGTCAGGGCCCAGGTGGCGGCGCTGCGGCGGCGGTCGCCGATGCGGGCCTCGGCGGCGAGCTCTGCCCCCTCGGTCGCGCTGAAGATGCGGCTGCCGAGGCCGAGCGCCTGCCAGCCGTGCCCGGAGAGGCTGCCCTGGAGCCCCTCTCCGAGGCCCCCGGCGTGGCAGGCGTCGAGGATGAGGGTCACCCGGCGGTCGTGGCGGCCGAGCGCCAACATCAGGTGGACGGGCCCGAGCACCCCGGTCCACTCGGCCGCGGGGGGCCTCGGCGCCGCGGTGAGGGAGGGGATCAACCGCCCGAGGTTGCCCGACACGAATTCGAGGAGGGCGAGGATCACCTCGGCCCGGAAGCGGCGGCCCATCTGCTCCAGGGGTGCCGCGAGGACGTCGAGCAGCTCCGGGAGCACCCCCACCTTGTCGGCCCGCTTCGCCATGGCCCGGAGGAGCGCCGCCCCGGCGGAGAAGGTGTGGGCCGGATCATCGACGAAGCCGTAGAGGTCCGGGCGGCCGGCCCGGGCCTCGAGATCGACGGCGAGGGCCTCGGCGCGGGCGACGAGCTCCGTTCGTGTGGGCTGCGGGGCCCCCTGTCGTGCGTCGGCGGCGGCGAGGGCGAGGCGCCCCTGGTCGATCACCCCGTGGCCAGAGAAGCTGAGGAGCAAGCGGCAGCTCGGGTTGTATTCGAGGTGGTTGCCGAGGTAGATGAGGGCGCTCATCAAGTTGGCGGCGGTGGGGCGGCGCACGTCCCAGCCGACGGGATCGGCCGCCGAGACATCATTGAGCAGCTTGTCCACGCCCTGGCGCTCCGCCGCGCTGAGATCGGCCAGCTCGAGGGTGGCCCGGAGCCGCGCCTGCAACACCGTCCGATCGGCCATGAGCTCGACCATCAGCGGGTTCCCGTTGGGTGTGACCCCCATTCGCAGCGCCACCACCATCCAGGCCAGCGCGTTCTCCGTCGCGCTCTCGACCGGCCGGCTGGGGAAGTGGTCGTAGGCGGAGACGCCGATGGCGAAGACTCGTGCGTTCTCCTGCAGCGCGGCGCGTAATGCGGGGGGAGCGTGCAGTGGTTGGGTGGCGAAGGACATGGGGTGCTCCACAGAGGGGGACGGATCCTATAACGGCGCCAGGAGGGGGTCTCCTGGCGCCGCCAGCTTCAACCTGGAGGAGGCGGGGTTACATCGCCCACCCGAAGGAGCCTTCGACCGTCGCCGTGCTGCCGTCCTCGAACTGACCGATGATCATGGGGGCACAGCTCTCGCTGACGAAGCTGCAGTCATTGTTGTTGTAGGCGTAGAGGTTGACGATCGAGCCGGGATCGACCTGGGTGAAGGCGGAGATGTTCCAGTCCACCAGCAGGCTGTCGAGGGCGGGCCAGACGAGCTCGAGCTGCACCGGGCTGGTGGCCGTCGGCAGGTCGGCCTGCCAGTCCGCGCCATACGCGAGGTCGAAGGTGTAGTCCATCGGGTAGCCTTCGCCGTTCCAGTAGCCGATCCAGCTGTTCGCCGTCCCGGCCGGGTCCGCGTTGACGACGCGGACGCGGGTGTGATCGGCGGCGACGCCGCTGTCGTCGTCCAACAGCACCGAGAGCTCACCGCCCTCCATGTAGGCCACGGAGTAACGCTTGCCCTCTTCGAGGTAGAGGCCGGTGGTCAAGGCGAGCACGTCCTCGGTGGTTTCATCGGTGACCGTGAGCTGGGTCTCGCCCGTGCTCGGGACGGTGATGTACTCGGTGCCCTGGGTCTCGTAGAGGCTCCGCTGCACTCGGGTCGAGTCGTCGACGTGCATGGCGTCGAAGAGCACGGGGTTCATGTTGGGGGTGACGGAGACGAAGCGGAGCTCGGCGGTGGGGTCGGAGCCACCGTCGGAGCCGTCCGTTCCGTCCGTGCCGTCGGAGCCATCGGAGCCGTCGGAGCCATCGGAGCCGTCGGAGCCGTCGGAGCCGTCCGTGCCGTCGGAGCCGTCGGAGCCGTCCGTGCCGTCCGTGCCGTCCGTGCCGTCGGAGCCGCCATCGTCGCCGCCGCCGTCGGCGGACGCGGTGTCGGAGCTGCTCGCCTTGTCCTCGCAGCCGATCAAAGAGAGGGAGGAGGCGGAGCAAAGGACAGAGAAGAAGAGGATTCGCATGGTCGTCTCCGAGGGGCGTCAGGGCTCGGTCCGGCACCTTCAGGGTCACCGCCGATGCGAGGCCTGTTGCAGGGGCCATGCCAGCGCCTCAGGTCGCCAAAGACATCGCTCCCATGGGCACTCTCGCAGGACCGCGGCTTCGGGAGGGCGATGACAAGCGTCACCTGTCGCTGTCGCTGTCGCGGTCGCGGTCGCTGTCGCGGTCACTCCCCGCGGCCCTCGAATCGACAGCGCCCGCGGAGGGGGCTAATCGGCGCGGCCTCGGAGGCAGCCTTGATCGACCTCAACAACATCACCATGCAGTACGGCGGGCAGGTCCTCTTCCTGGACAGCTCCCTCCGGATCAACCCGGGCGAGAAGGTGGGCCTCGTGGGCCCGAACGGCTCCGGGAAGACCACGATCTTCCGCCTGATGATGGGCGAGCAGAGCCCCGACGAGGGCACGGTCGACCGGCCCCGCCGCCTCACCGTCGGCTACTTCCGCCAGGACTTCGCAGACTTTGGCGACGCCACCGTCTTGAAGGAGACCCTCGCCGGCGCCGGTGACCTCGCCCGCCTCGGCGATGAGCTCGTGCTGCTCGAGGCGCGCCTCGATGACGTCGACGCCCCCGACTACGACGACGTGCTCGAGCGTTACGGTGACGTGCAGTCCCACTACGCCGCGGGCGGCGGCTATGACCTCGAGGCCCGCGCCCGCACGCTCCTCGCCGGCCTCGGCTTCCGTCAGGAGGAGATGGACGGCCGCATCGGCGCCCTCTCCGGCGGCTGGCGCATGCGGGTGCAGCTCGCCCGCATCCTCCTCGCGCGGCCCGAGCTCCTGCTGCTCGACGAGCCGACGAACTACCTGGACATCGAGTCCATCCTCTGGCTCGAGGCCTGGCTCCGGGACTACCCGGGCGCCGTCCTGATGACCTGCCACGACCGGGACGTGCTCAACCGGGTGGTCAAGCGTATCGTCGAGATCGACGGCGGCCGTATCCGCTCCTATACGGGCGACTACGGCGCCTACGAGAAGGCCCGGGCCCTCGCCGAGGTGCAGCTCCAGGCCGAGTTCGAGAAGCAGCAGGCGATGTTGCAGAAGGAGCTTCGCTTCATCGAGCGCTTCAAGGCGCAGCCCGGCAAGGCCAGCCAGGTGCAGAGCCGGGCCAAGAAGGTGGACAAGATCGAGCGGATCGAGCCGCCGAAGCGGATCGTCGAGCGCCGGTTCGAGTTCAAGAAGGCGGGCCGCAGCGGCAACGACGTGCTCACCCTCAAGGGCGTGGCCAAGCGGTACGGCGACCGCACCATCCACAAGAGCGTCGACCTCGTCGTGCGCCGCGGCGAGCGATGGGCGATCATGGGCGAGAACGGCGCGGGCAAGACCACCCTGCTCAAGATGATGGCCGGGGCGCTGAACCCCGATCAGGGCTCGGTGACCGTCGGGGCCTCGGTCGAGCTCGGTTACTTCGCGCAGCACCAGATGGAGCAGCTCGACGGGGACAACAGCATCCTCGAGGAGCTGCAGAACCACGCCCCCAAGGTGGGCCTCGGCGTCTTGAAGAGCCTCGCGGGCGCCTTCGGCTTCTCGGGGGATGACGTGGACAAGCCCATCTCCGTGCTGAGCGGCGGCGAGAAGTCGCGCCTCGCGATGGCGAAGATGCTCTACGACGCGCCCAACTTCATGGTGCTCGACGAGCCCACCAACCACCTCGACCTCTCGACCAAGCGGGCGCTCGTCGCCTCGCTCGCCGAGTACGAGGGCACGCTCGTCTTCGTCTCCCATGATCGCGCCTTCCTCCGCGCCCTCGCCAATCGGGTGGTCGAGCTCTCGCCACAGGGGCCCGTGGTCTACCCCGGCACCTACGACGAGTATGTGGCCGCCTCGGGCCGCGAGGCGCCCGGCCTCCGGGCCCAGTAGGGAGCGGCCGAGCGGCGCACGGGCGCCCCAGGACTGACGGTGGGCGGTTCCTGGGCGATGGCGCGTGGCCACCGGAGTGGGCTCGGGACATGATGGAGCATGCAGCCCAATCATCGCCCGCACGACCTCGCCTCCGCGCTCCGCCTCTCGCTCCTCCTGGCCATGGGCCTCGGGGCGGGCGCATGTGACGGGGGTAAGGAAGAGGACAGCGCCGGCTCCCCCGTGCCCTGCGCCTCCGCCTCCCCCATCCTCGACGCCAGCGGCGCCCCCACCGGCTACGAGCGCTGCGGCGACGGCGCCGTCAATCGGGTGGAGGTGCGCCCTGTGGTCCCCCAGGCGGCCGGCCCGGCCTGCGCGGGCACCGAGGAGGACCTCTCCTGCACCACCGACGCCGACTGTGTGGAGCGGGCCCACGGTTACTGTGTCTCTGGCATCCAGGAGATGACCTACTGCGGCTGCGTCTACACCTGCGAGGGGGACGACGACTGCGCCGAGGGCCAAGCCTGTCTCCCCCCGGGTGTCATCGAGGGGACCAACGACTGGGCCACCTGCGTCGCGGCGACCTGTGCCACGAACGCGGACTGTGACTCCGGGCAGTGCGGGGTCTCCTCGTACAACGACGGCTGCGGATACACCCAGCAGCTCGGCTGTCGCACCGGAGATGACACCTGTCGGGTGGCTGACGACTGCGACGACGCAGGCGCGACCTGCGGGATCGGCTACTCCGAGACCGGCACCTTCGATTGCCAGCAGCAGGGCTGCGCCATCGGCCGGCCGCTGCACGCCGAGGCCCTGGGCCCCACCCGCGTGGCGCCCACCGTCCCCTCTCGGGGCTGGTCCCGCGCCCTGCCGGCGGCCCTCCCGACCGACCCCGCGCAACGCCGGGCGCTCGGCCAGCGCTGGGCCTCGGTCGCCGCGCTCGAGCACGCGAGCGTCGCCTCCTTCGCCCGCGCGACCCTGCAGCTCCTGTCTTTCGGCGCGCCCCCCGCGCTCCTGCGCGACCACCAGGCCGCCGGCCTCGATGAGGTCGCCCACGCCGAGCTTGCCTACGGCGTGGCGAGCCAGCTCCTCGGCGAGCCGGTGGGCCCGGGTCCTCTGTCCCTCGCCGGCCTGTCCATCAACATGAGCCTGGAGGACGCCCTCTGGACCCTCGTCGTCGAGGGCTGCGTGGGCGAGACGGTGGGCGCCGCCGAGGCCCGCGCCGCCGCCGAGGGCGTGCCCGAGGGCCCGCTCCGCGCGGCCCTGCTCACGGTCGCCGAGGATGAAGCGCGGCACGCCGCGCTCGCCTGGCGCACCCTCCGTTGGATGCTCACGATCGGCGGGGCCTCGCTCCGGGAGCGCGCGATCGCCGCCGTCGGGCAGGGGGTGGCCGAGCTCAGCGCGGGCGCGCCGACCGACGCCGACACGGGCGCCGACGCCGCGGGGGAGGCGGTGGCCGCGGCCTGGGGCTGCCTGTCCGCGGGCGCGCGGCGGGCGCTGCACCAGCGCATTGTCGCCGGGGTGGTGCGGCCCTGCCTCGCGGCGGTGCTTCAGGCCCCCGCCGCCCGGTAGCGGTCCTCCACCGGGAAGCGCGCGGCCACGAGGCCGAAGATGGCGGCCGCCACGAGCGCGAAGCCGGCGAAGAAGAACATCTGGAAGGCCGTGACGCCGAGCCCGAGCCCGGTCACCTGGGCGGTGGCGGCCTCGGACTTCACGCTCGCGTTCACGAGCAGCACCCAGAGGTTGCCGACGGTGACCGAGAGGCTCCAGAAGGCCATCAGGGCGCTCTTCGTGCGCAGGGGTGCCTGGGAGTAGGCGAATTCGAGGCCGGTGGCGCTGACCAGCACCTCGCCGAAGGTGAGGAGGGCGTAGGGCAGGATCTGCCAGAGGATGCTGAGGTCGGCCCCGCTGTCGAGGTGGAGCTGCAGGGCGCCCACCACGATCCAGGCGACGCCCGAGGCGGCGA
The DNA here is from genome assembly GCA_044344255.1 of Myxococcota bacterium. Lineage (GTDB taxonomy): Bacteria > Myxococcota_A > UBA796 > UBA796 > UBA2385 > JBIJDH01. The sequence goes on along the minus strand of JBIJDH010000011.1, from coordinate 78,987 downwards.
TGCCCGTGGTCATCCGCCGGAGCGGGGTCGCCTCGAGGCCGGCCTTACGGAGCGCGGGGTAGAGCACGAGGTTGTTGAAGGGGATGAGCAGCATCACCAGGGCGGGGTTCAAGGCCTGCATCTGGGAGGGTTGGAACCAGTCCGGCCGGCTCATCCCGCCGGCCTGGAGCACCCAGGTGCTGGCCTTCTGATCAAAGAGCGACCAGAAGGGGGTCACGAGCGCGAAGATGACGAGCAGGCGCAGGACGGCGCGCAGGCCCTGCACGGCCTCCTCGGGGTGGGCACCGCGGGCCCGGTTGAGCTGGAGGGCGACGCCCGCGCCGCCGAGGCCGAGCAGCAGAACGAGCGCGAGGCAGAGGGTGGCGATGAGGCCGATGGAGGGCAGCAGGACGGGCGCCGCGAGCGCGGCGATGACCCCGACGAGGGCCAGGGCGAGGCCGGGGCGTGTGCCGCTGGCGCCCGGGGAGAGCAGGGCCGTGCGCGCGACCCGGAGCAGGGAGTGGGGATCCGCGGGGTTGGGCGGCACGCGCACGTAGCGGTCACGACCGAGCCAGAGCACGAAGGTGGCGAGGGCCATCAGCACCCCCGGCACCCCGAAGGCCACGCCGGGCCCCCACTGTCGGAGCAGGAAGGGCACGAGGAGGGTGGCGAAGAAGGAGCCGAAGTTGATGATCCAGTAGAAGGCGTCGAAGACCAGCTTGGCGAGCGGCCGGCTGGCGGCGTCGAACTGATCACCCACGAAGGCCGAGACGCAGGGCTTGATGCCCCCGGAGCCGAGCGCGATCAGGCCGAGGCCGGCGTAGAAGCCGGCGCGGTGGCTCTCGGAGAGGGCGAGCAGCAGGTGGCCGGCCGTGTAGACCAGGGAGAGGCCGAAGATCACCCGGTACTTGCCGAAGTAGCGGTCTGCCAGCCAGCCGCCGAGCAGGGGGAAGAAGTAGACCCCGATCACAAAGGTGTGAAAGACCTCCTTGGCCGCGCCCTCTCGGTCGGCCTCGGGGAGGTCGAGCAGGAGAGAGCCCACGAGGAAGGTCGTGAGCACGTTGCGCATCCCGTAGAAGGAGAAGCGCTCACAGCCCTCATTCCCGATGATGTAGCCGATTTGAGGCGGCATCTTGGGAGAGGCGCCGGGGGTTCCCTCCGCCGAGGGCGCGGGCCGGTCAGGGGAAGAAGGGGGGGGACCGGCCATGTTCACTCCTGGGCCCAGGATACAGCAGGGCGCCGCGCGGAGGGGGGCATCGCCGCCCCGACCGCGGCGCGGCCGCGCTTCGACCGCCTCCCCACCGCCGTGCACCACCCCCCGCGAGGGCCTTCATGACCGAGCTCCCCCCCACCGTTTCGCCCGCTCGCGCCCTCCGGAGGGGGGAGGGCCTCCCGCGGCTGCTCATCGGCCTCGGCGGCCTGGTCCTCGGGCTCTGCCTCCCTGCTGTCGTCCGTGAGGCCGAGGCGGGGGCGCAGGCCGAGCAGGCCGAGCTGCGGGCCACGAAGCTCGCCGCGGTCTCCGCGGAGGTGGTCTCGGTCAGCGCCGAGAAGGACCTCAAGGTCGTGGCCGGCAAGCACGTCGTGGTCAACGCAGGGGACGAGCTCGTGCTCCAGACCGGGGACGCCAGCATCACGATGCGCAAGGACGGCAGCATCCTCATCAAGGGCAAGGACATCACCTTTGACGCCGCGGGGAAGATCAGCGCCAAGGCATCTTCCGACACGGTGATCAAGGGCGTCCAGGTCAAGGACAACTGAGCCCCGGAGCGGCCGCGGCGCAGGGGCTGGGCCCCCGTGCCGCGCCCCCGAGTGCTCAGTAGCTGTCGATGTAGTCGATGTAGATCGTGCTGAAGCTGCGGATCGCGACGTAGCCGGTGCCGCTGATGCTGCTGTAGGTCTGGCTCACCGAGCCGAGCAGCGTGCCCGAGCTGTTGTAGAGCCGGCCGGTGGCGCTCGTGGTCGAGTTGAGCGTCACCGCCATGTAGAGCCACTGACCGGTGGGGATGGACATCGATGTGGTGTTGAGCTCCGAGTAGCTCCAGCTCGCGTTGTTCTGGAAGCGGATATCGCCGGTGTTGTAGGCCACCACGAAGCTCTTGGTGCCCGAGCTCGAGGAGTCGAAGCCGAGGTAAGCGCGCCCCGAGCCGCCGCGGATCCACATGCCGACGGTGTCGCCGATCGCGATCTTGGCGCCGGTGTAGTAGCTCCAGTCGGGGTTCAGCGCCGCGTACGAGCCCTCGTAGCGGGTGGTGGACAGGCTGCCCCAGCCGCCCACGGTGGTCCAGCCGGTGCGGGGCCAGCCGGACTCGAAGTCCTCGATGACCGTGGTGCAGGGGTAGTCCACCGCGTCGGCTTCGTCGATGGCGCCGTCACAGTCGTTGTCCACGCCGTCGCAGTACTCGGCGTCGGCCGGGCTGATCGTGGAGTCGGTGTCGTCACAGTCGGTGATGACGCTCGTGTAGCCGGAGGGGACGGTGCAGGCGTAGGTGTAGACCGAGGTGATGCCGTAGCCGTCTGTGTCCTTGTCTTCGTACCACTTGGTGGCGGTGCTGGTGTCGAGCGAGGTGTCGGCGTCGTCAATCTTGCTGTCGCAGTCGTTGTCGAGGCTGTCACAGACCTCGGTGGCGGCGGGGTTGATCGCTACCTTGGTGTCGTCGCAGTCGCCGGCCGTAGAGAGGTAGCCGGAGGGGAGCAGGCAAGCCTGCTTCGTGCTGCTCGAGCTGCCGTAGTGGTCGCCGTCGGCGTCGCGGTACCAGGTGGAGCCGGTGCTGGCGTCGAGCGAGCTGTCGGCGTCGTCGATCTTGCTGTCGCAGTCGTTGTCGAGGCTGTCGCAGATCTCGGAGGCCGCCGGGTTGATCGCCGCCTTGGTGTCGTCACAGTCCCCGCTGGTCGAGAGGTAGCCGGAGGGCACCGTGCAGGCCTTGGTGGTGCTGCTGGCGTTGCCGTAGAGGTCACCGTCGGCGTCGCGGTACCAGGTGCCGGCGGTCGTGAGGTCCACGCTCGAGTCTGCGTCGTCGATCAGCGTGTCGCAGTCGTTGTCGAGGCTGTCGCAGATCTCGGCGGCCGCCGGGTTGATGGCCGACACACCGTCGTTACAGTCCGTCGCGTCGGTGAGGTAGCCGGTGGGCTGGTCACAGGCGAGCTTGGTGGTGGAGGCCGAGCCGAAGGCGTCAGAGTCTGCGTCGCGGTACCAGGTGCTGCCGGTGGTGGTGTCGAGGTTCGGGTCTGCGTCGTCGATCTTGCTGTCGCAGTCGTTGTCCAGATCGTCGCAGATCTCGGTGGCCGCGGGGTTGATCGCGATGTTCGTGTCGTCGCAGTCCCGCTTGTCGGTCGTGTACCCGGTGGGCTGCAGGCAGGCCATCGTGGTGCTGCTGGCCGAGCCGTAGCCGTCGGTGTCGGCGTCGGCGTACCAGGTGCTGCCGGTGGAGCTGGAGAGGGAGGGGTCGGCGTCGTCGATGAGCGCGTCGCAGTCGTTGTCGATCGAGTCGCAGATCTCGAGCGCCGCCGGGTTGATCGCCACGGCGCCGTCGTTGCAGTCGTCGTCGTTGGCGACGTAGCCGGTGGGCATCAGGCAGGCGTCGAGGGGCTTGGAGGCGGCGCCGTAGCCGTCGGTGTCGCCGTCGCCGTACCAGGTGGTTCCGGTGCTGAGGTCAACCGTGCTGTCGGCGTCGTCGATCAGCGTGTCGCAGTCGTCATCGACGCCGTTACAGACCTCGGAGGCGGCGGGGTGGACGTGCCCGTCGTCGTCGTCGCAGTCGGTGGAGTCGGTGACGAAGCCGGTGGGCTGATCGCAGGAGAGGGTGGGGGAGCCGAGGTCGCCGTAGGCGTCGGAGTCGGAGTCCTCGTACCAGGTGCTGCCGGTGCTGAGGTCGATGTCACTGTCGTCATCGTCAAAGAGGCCGTCGCAGTCGTCGTCGATGTCGTTGCAGATCTCGAGGCCGTCGGGGTTGACGAGGGCGAGGCTGTCGTCGCAGTCCTCGCAGGCGGCCCAGCCGTCGGCGTCGTCGTCGGCGTAGCCCACCGACCCGTCGCAGTTGTAGTCGTTCGGATCGGTGCAGTCCGCCTCAGGGGCGTAGGGGTGGAAGGCCGCGTCGTCGTCGTCGCAGTCGCCACCGTCGGGGGAGTAGCCGGTGGGGGCCACGCAGGCCTCGGCGATCTCGGCGAGGTCGCCCCAGCCATCGCTGTCGCGGTCCTCATAGAAGACCGACTTGACGTCTTCGTCGATGTCGCCGTCGCAGTCGTTGTCGATCTCGTCGCAGACCTCGGCGTGGCCGGGCCAGGCCTCGGCGGTGCTGTCGTCGCAGTCGCCGGAGACGGCGGTGTACCCGACGGGCTCCTCACAGGCGGTGGTGGTGATCGCGGCGTCACCCCAGGTGTCGCCGTCGGCGTCGGCGTACCAGGTGAGCGCCTCGTCTTCGTCGGTGGAGCCGTCGCAGTTGTTGTCGACGCCGTCGCAGACGTCGATGGCGCCGGGGTAGGCGTCGGCGTTCTGGTCGTCGCAGTCAGAGGCGTTGTTGGAGTAGCCCTCGGGCGCCTCGCAGGCCTCCGTCGAGCTCTCGACGTCGCCGAATCCGTCGCCGTCGGTGTCGGCGTACCAAGTGGCGGTGGCGCCCTCATCCACCTGGAGGTCGCAGTTGTTGTCGACGCCGTCGCAGATCTCGGCCGCCCCCGGGTTGATGGCGGAGTCGGCGTCGTTGCAGTCTTCGTCGGAGAAGTAGCCGTCGCGGTCGAGGTCTTCGGCGGAAGGCGCGATGTTCGAGGTGTCTTCGGCGGCCTTGTCGCCCGTCGTGCAGCTCAGCGAGAGCGCCATCAGCAGGGGCGTGAGCCGGGCAGAGGCGAGCGGGGTGAGCAGGGAATTCAGCAGGGATGTGATCCGCGTCGGGCGCATGTGAACCTCGTCACGAGAAGTTTACAACAACGCACGGGCGATCCCCGCCGTGGGGATCATCTTTTCAAGGATGCCCTTTCGGGGGAGAGGCGATCGGGGCGCGACACGCGCCGCTCGCCGTGTGAGGTAGCCCCATGCCGCGCCGCAGCCGCCGCTCCGCACCCTTGCCTCCGGTCGCCGCTCCCGCGGGCCGGCGGGCGGTACGGAGGAGGAGATGAGCCGCTCGGGGGCGCTCCGAGAGGCCTGGTCGGCCCTCGACGCCGCGGAGAGCGCCGCAGAGTGGCGCGCCGCGGCCCAGGCCGTAGACACCCTCACCGGAGCTGCCGAGTGGCAGGAGGACGACGAGAGCCCCTACTACGACGCGGTCCTCTTACGCTCCGAGACCGCCGCCCTCCGCGCGCTCCGCGAGTCGGGAGAGGGGCTCCGCCTCGTCGCGCTGCTCACCGAGAGCCTGTACCGACACCTCTCCGACATCGCCGCCCCCGAGCTCTACGCCGTGGCCCTCGGTGGCACGAAGCGGCTCCTCGTGCAGTACCTCGATGAGGTCGAGGCCAGCTTGCGGTGGCTGGCGGTCACCCCCCTGCCGGGCGTCGGTCCGCGAGACAAGCGGGCCCGCTTCGAGGCGGCGTGGCGGGTCTTCGGGCGGTCGGCGCTCATGCTGTCGGGCGGCGCGACCTGGGGGTTTCACCACCTCGGCGTGGTCAAGGCCCTCTTCGAGCATGGCCTCCTGCCCGACATCCTCTCCGGAGCGAGCACGGGTGCCATGATCGCGGGTGGGGTGTGCACCCGCGACGACACGGAGCTGCGCGATCTCTTCGCCAACCCGGACCAGATGCGCCTCGACGGCCTGAAGCCCGTGGGCCTGCGCGCCTCCTGGAGCGAGCGGGCGTGGCTCGACCCCGAGCAGCTCGGCGCCGTCCTCCGCCACAACATCGGTGACCGAACCTTCGCCGAGGCCTTCGCGCACAGCGGTCGCGCGCTGAACATCGCTGTCTCCCCCACGCGCACCCGCCAGAAGCCGCGGGTGCTCACCCACCTGACGGCGCCAGACGTGCTGGTCGCGCGGGCGGCCCTCGCCTCGAGCGCCCTGCCGGGCCTCTTCCCGCCCGTGGTGCTCGAGGCCCGCGACCCTTCGGGTCGAATCGTGCCGTATGTTCCATCTGAACGGTGGGTGGACGGGTCGATCTACGAGGATCTGCCCAAGCTGCGCCTCGCCCGTCTGCACAACGTGAACCACTTCATCGTCAGCCAGACAAACCCTCACGTGGTGCCCTTCGCGCGCCACCGAGGGCAGCGGGGCATCCAGCCGGCGGTGGCGGCGATCGTCAGCACGTCGGCGCGGAGCCAGGGGGCCTGGGCGGCAGACCTCGCCCGCCGAGCGGTGCGGCCGAGCACGGGGCCGCTCCGTCAGGTCGCCGATCGGGTGCACGCCCTCATGGTGCAAGACTACCACGGCGACATCGACATCCACCCCGACTTCGACCTCTCGCTGATGCGCAAGATCGTGGTCAACCCGAGCCGCGACGACCTCGCCGCCTTCATCCGCTCCGGGGAGCGCTCGACCTGGCCAAAGCTGGCGATGATCGAGGACCAGACAAGGGTTGGGCGGGCCTTTCGGGACGGTGTGTCCCGGACGCGGTCCGCCGAAGAGGCGGCGCGAGGTCTGCCGGGCGGGGAGAGGGGCGACCGAGGCTCGGCCTGAGGGGGCTTCGATCGCGCCTGGGCGCTGACGGCTCCGCTTCGCCAGTGCTATGATGGCCCGGCAAAATCGCACCCGGGGTGCCCCTTGCCCGCCCATTCCGCTGCCTCCTCTCGGCGACGTCCTGAACAAGCGCTCCTGAGCCCCGATCAGGCGCCCGCCGCGTTCGCCGGCGGTGGAGGTCAAGCGAGGGGAAATCAGGCGCGGCTCGCCAAGCTTGCGGCGGAGCAGGGCCTCGCGCCGTGGGACCAGAAGCGAGCGTTCGACTTCGACCTGGGGGGAGACCTGCTCCGTTCGCCGTGGTTGTTGTTCGACCTGCTCCGCGGCGGGACGGGCGGCGAGGCGGGCGGTGATGCGGCGAAGGGCGGCAGCCTGAAGGCGGAGGCCAAGGGGACCGAGGCAGCCAGCCGCTCCGGCGCGATCGACGGGGGCACCTTCACCGAGCAGCGCGATCGAAAGGGCAGCCTCAGCGGCACCCTCACCGCGGCGGATGGCGGTCTCACGACGGGCCTCGTGGGCTCGCTCAGCAGCTCGGGGAAGCGCACGGAGTCGAGCGTCACGGCCGATGGTGGGGAGCGGGAGCGCCGCGCCCTACAGACGGGCAGCCTGGATGGTCGCTTTGATCGTACAGGTGGACAGAACGCCTGGGGGCTCAACGGCCTCTGGACGGGCAAGGACGCCACGACGACGAAGACGGACACGGAGACCAGCAGCACGACAGACACGGCGCTCCGGGAGGGCAAGCTGAAGGGGGCCCTGGACTCCAGCCAGGGTCAGACGAACGGCTCGCTCTCGGGCGCCCTCAGCGGGGAGCGCAGCCGCTCGATCGCCGAGGCCCTCGAGGACGGTGAACGAAACACGAGCCTCCTCACCAAGGGCGCGGCCAACCTCGACTTCCTCCGGAAGGGGGGGCAGAGCAGCGGCAAGGGCAGCCTCGGCGGGCTGGTGGACTGGAGCCAGACCACCGACACCGTGAGCGGAGGCCACCAGCGCAGCACGACCCACGGCGCCAAGGGCAGCGTCGCGAGCTCGATCGTGCGCGGCGCGGATGGCACGCTCAGCGGGGGCGTGGACGGCGGCGTGGGCCTGTCCACCGCCCGCAGCGATCACTCCGAGGAGGGCGGCGTCACCCGAGACGTCGATCTGGCGCTGGGCAGCGAGCTCACCGGCGGGCTCAGCCGCGACGCCTCCGGCGCCCTGTTGGCCACGGGCGGCCTCGCGCTCGACGGATCCAGCCGCCACAGTGAGCTGGCCAAGATCACGGGCGGCACGCAGAAGACGAGCTGGAACACCGACGGCGGCCTCGACGCGGCGCTCTCGCGCACCCACGGCGGGGAGCAGAGCGGCGAGAAGACGGGCTCGCTGAGCGGGCGCTTCGGCGTCGGCGGGGAGCAGAGCACCCGCACGGTGATCGACGGCGTCACGGCCGAGGACACCCGCCAGGGGGCAGCCAAGCTGAGCGGAGGGGCCTCCTATGAGGGCGGGGAGTGGATCCGCTCCGGGACGGCTGAGCTCAGCGCCGCGGACAGCCACCGCCGGAGCTCGACCGGGGCCGACGGCTCCACCCGCACCGAGACCGACGCGAGCTCGGCCAAGGCGTCGGGCGGGGTCCAGAACAGCGCCGCCGGCACCGTCCTCCGGGGCTCGGCCGGCCTCGAGAGCCAGGCCGGGCTCGTCACCGAGCGGAGGCTCTCGGCGGACAGCAAGGAGCGCGCCGAAGACCAACGGAAGGGCGCCCTCTCGGGCCGGCTCGAGCGCGGGGTCGATGGGGCCCTCTCGGGGCAGGTAGACGGCAGCTACGGGGTCAAGCACGGGGTGACGACGGTCACCGACCGCGAAGGCCTGCACGACGAGCGGAGCGTCACGGGCGGCCTCGGCCTGAAGACGAGCGTGGTCGGTCGGGACGGCAAGCTCGTCCAGACCAACGGCGCCGACGCTGACCTTCGTTTTGGCCACAGCCGTCGAGAGGAGACCGAGACGGGCTCCGTCGAGAGCGCCCTCAGCCAGACCGTCGGCCTCGGGGTCAGCCAGACCCTTGACGGCGACCAGCGGCAGGAGGCGCTCAAGGCTCGCTACGGGCTCGAGGGCAGCCGGAGCAGCACCGAGGTGGTCGACGGCCGCACGAACAAGAGCTCGATCAATGGAAATGGAAGTGTAACGGGCGGTTACTCCCGTGACGCGGACGGTGTGCTGCGCCGGACGGGCGGGGTTGAGGTGGGCGGCGGCCTGTCCAACGAGTCGGTCTGGACGGACGGCGACACCCGCCACAAGACGACGAGCGGCCTCGACCTCAAGGGCTCGGGCAGCGTCACCGAAGGTCGTGGCGCAGACGGCAAGCTCACCCTCGGCGGCGGGCGGAGCACCGAGGCCGTCACCACCACGGGCGACACCGTCACCACCGCGACCACGGCCGACCGGGCCGATCTCAGCCTCTCGGGCGCCCACAACAAGGGCGCCGACGGCGTGGGCACCAATTCGGGCAGCGTCAGCCTCGGCCTCGGCCGGGAGAGCAAGACCGCCGCGGTCACCACCGGTGGGGACGGCTCGGTGCGCACCCTCACCGACTCCAGCTCCACCAAGGGCACCGGCGCCTACGCCCAGGGCACCGGCGCGACCGTGGGCCTCACCCACAAGGTGGAGCACGTGGACGCCACCGTGGCGGGCAACGTCACCACCACCTCGAGCGACAGCCGCGCCACCACCGCCGGCTACGACAAGAAGACGGGGCTCGGCGTCACCCAGACGAAGGACCACCTCGGCCAGAAGAAGGTGGAGGCCCTTGGCACGAAGGGGGACACCACCCTCACGACGACGAAGAACGCGGTGAGCACCACGGTGGGCGCGGGGGTGAAGAAGGACGCCGACGGCAACACCGTGGCCACCGCCAACGCCAAGGCCAACGCGACCCTCTACGGCCAGGAGATCGCGAAGAAGACCGCGGCCGGGACCACGATGAGCGCTGGCTACAAGGTGGGCAACGCCGAGGCCCAGGCTGAGGGCAAGGCGCTCATCACCAAAGACCAGATCAAGGTCGGCGGCACGGCGGGCGCCAAGGTCTCGCTGGTGGAGGGCAACGCCAAGATCGAGGCGCCGGTCTTCGGCTGGTCGATGTTCGGTGAAGACTTCAACGTCAACTTGTCTGCGGGCGTGAGCGCGGCGGTGTTGGCCGAGGCGAACGGCAAGATCGACCTCGACATCTCGAAGGGGAAAGACACGCTCGGCGCGACGGTGAAGGGCGGCGGGCACGCCTTCGCGGGCGCCAAGGCCGGCGTGGAGATCGGGGCGGCCCTGCAGTGGAAGCGCCGCCCGGACTACAGCCAGGACATCATCAAGTTCGCCAAGTCGATCCCGGGCTCGGTGGACGACTGGCTCATCGACAAGCTCCCCGAAGACTTCTGGCCGAAGTTCTCCTCGACCGTGATCGGCTCGGGCGCAAGCAAGATCGTCGACGCGCGGGCGGGGGTCACCGGCTCGGCGGGCATCGGCGGCGACGCCTCCTTCGGCTTCGGGCTGTCGGGCGGCAAGATCAACGTCTCGGGTGAGCTCTCGGGCACCGTCGGCCTCGGCGCCGGGGTGAGCACCGATCTCCAGCTCGACGCGGTGGACGGCGTGCGCCTCGTCGGCGTCTACGGCATGCGCGGGCTGACCTACCTCTCCGACAAGATCTCGGGCGCCGGCTCGTGGATGTGGGACGTCGTCCAGCAGCTCCGCAAGCAGGTCGACGACTACATGGAGGCCAAGAAGGCCGAGGGCGGCTTCAGCGGCGGCCTCGCCACCGTCACCGACTTCTTCGGCGATAAGGTCTTCAACCTCTGGTAGGTCTTCAACGTCTGGTAGGTCTTCAACCTCTGGCAGCCCCCGACGGGAGGATCGTCCGTGTCTGAGCCCCTCGTAGACGACCTCGATCGACTGCGCGCCCTCGAGGCCGCGGCCCGGGTCGGGCTCCCCACGGCGGCCGGGGTCGCGGAGCTGCCCGAGGGCCCCGTCCGTCAGCTCGGCCTCGCGGTCATCGCGGCGGCGACCGACGATCACGCGGGCGCGCTGCGGCTCCTCGATGGGCTCCAGGGCCTGCCGGCGGCGCTGCACGGCCTCGTCGCGCGCACCCTGGGCGAGGCGCTGCTCGGCTTCGGCGCCCTCGCCGAGGTGGAGCGGGTCTCGACGGAGCGCCTCACCCGCGCCCCGGGAGACCGAGACATGCGGGTGCTCCAGGCCCGCCTGCTCTTCCGCCAGCGGCGGGTGGTGGAGGCCGAGGCGCTGTTGCGGGGCGTGGTGGCCGAGGCCGAGGCCGCCGCCGAGCCCCACGCGGGGGCGCTGCAGGGCCTCGGCATGACCCTGCTCGCCACCGGCCGCCTCGGCGAGGCCGAAGACCTCTTCATCCGGGCCATCGAGGCCGATCCCCTCGATCCCCGGAGCTGGCGGGCCCTGGCCCAGCGCGACCGCATGGCGGGCAGCGTGGAGCGGGGGATCGAGCGCCTGGAGGCGGCCGCGGGGCGCGGCTTCGTCGTCTTCAATGACCCTCGGCTGCTCCTCGAGGGCGCGGAGCTCTACGCCGCAGCGGGGCGCTGGCCCGCGCTGGCCGCCCTCCTCCGCCGCGTGGAGCAGGTGACCGAGGTGGGCCCGGGGCAGGCGGTGGAGCTCGGGCGCCTCTGGGCCGAGGCGGGGGAGGTCGCCGAGGTGGAGCGGCTCGCCGCCCTGGGCGGCCCGCTCCTGCTCGCGGTGGCCGCCGAGCTGCGCGGACGGGGAGACCGTTCCATGTGGAACGCGGCCGCCCTCGCCGCCCCCAAGCACTGGCTGCCCCATGAGCGGCTCGCGGCCTGGTTGCTCGACGCCGAGGGGCCGGCTGCGGCGCGGACCGAGCTGGAGGTCGCCCGCCGCCTCGCCCCCCAGACCGCCGAGGTGCAGGTCACCGCGGCGCGGGTGGCCCTCGCGGAGGGCGATGAGCGGGCGCGCGGGGCGCTGCAGGCCGCCGCCGACCACCCGGGGCTCTGGCCCTCGGTGCGGGCGCGGGCGCGGGCGGCGCTGGCCTGATCCCGACGCCGGTGAGGGTGTGGCCCGCATCGATGGCCGGGGAGCCCGCGCGGGCCGGGATCGCCAATTCGGCGGCGGGGAGCCTGGGACCGCTGGACCGCCGGTGCTACCCTCATCCGCGTTCGTCCCACCCAAATAGACCCGTCTACCGCCGTCATCCCGCAGGTGATCATGCCGACCCAGCTCTACATCGCCACCCGGAAGGGTGTCTGGATCGCGTCCCGCAGCGCCGACCGCTCGAGCTGGTCGCTCCGAGCGCCGCTCTTCCTCGGGGAGCAGTGCCATCATGTCGTCCAGGACCCGCGGGACCGCGGCGTGCTGCTCGCCGCGTCCCGCCAGTGGCACCTCGGGCCGACGGTCTTTCGAAGCGAGGACGGGGGCGAGACCTGGAAGGAGGCCGCCTCGCCGCCCCGCTTCCCGAAGGGGGACGTGCGGGGGCGGGCGGTGGACCATGTCTTCTGGCTCACGCCGTCGAACGCCAGCGAGCCGGGCGTCTGGTACGCCGGCACCTCGCCGCAGGCCCTGTTCCGAAGCGAGGACGGTGGGGTCAACTGGGAGCCTGTGTCTGGCTTCAACGACCACCCCGCGCAGCACTTGTGGGTGGGGAGCGACAAGGACCAGACCCCGGATGGCGGCAAGCTCCACTCGATCCTGGTGGACCCGCGCGACGCGCGGCACCTCTACGTGTCGATGTCGGGCGGCGGCACCTTCGAGTCTTCCGATCGGGGCGCGAGCTGGTCGCCCTTGAACCTCGGCGTCTTCATGGACTTCTACCCGCCGATGGAGGACGGCAGCGAGCGGGAGTACGGCCACGACCCTCACTGTGTCGCCCTCCACCCCCTCCGGCCCGACCGGCTCTGGCAGCAGAACCACTGCGGGATCTACCGGATCGACCGCCCGTCGAACCGCTGGATCCGCGTGGGGGACAACATGCCCAAGGAGGTCGGCGACATCGGCTTCCCGGTGTTGTTGCACCCGCGCGACGTCGAGACCGCCTGGGTCTTCCCGATGGAGGGGAAGAACGGCTGGCCGCGGACGCCGCCGGGCGGTCGCCCCGCCCTCTTCCGCAGCCGGGACGCCGGGGCCACTTGGGAGCGCCAGGACCGCGGGCTCCCCGCCGACCAGGCCTGGTGGACGGTCAAGCGCCAGTGCCTCTGCGCCGACGACCAGGATCCGGTCGGCCTCTACTTCGGCACCACCAGCGGCGAGGTGTGGACCTCGCCCGATGAGGGGGAGAGCTTCACCTGCCTCTTCCGCCACCTCCCGCAGCTCCACGCGCTCACCAGCGGGTCTACGGATGGCTGAGGCGCTGGCTGAAGAGTCAGCGTTACAGCGTCACCTCGTCTTGATCCCGGGCCAGCTCCGCGGCTACGTGGACGGGCGAGATCGGGTGAGCGCCGCGGGGGCCACCCTCGACGCGCTCTTTGACGACCTCGACCGCCAGTTCCCCGGCCTCCGCTTCCGGGTGATCGACGAGCAGGACCGCCTGCGGCGCCACATGCTGCTCTTCGTGGGAGACGAGCGGCAGGACGACCTCCGTGCCCCCCTGCCGCCGGGGGCGACGGTCATGGTCGTCGGGGCGCTGTCCGGGGGCTGAGGGCCTGGGCTTGTCCGTCTCCAGGAGACGCACGCCCTCGTCTCTTGGAGACGCGCTCGCCGGGCACAGCGGACGGTACCGAACAAAAGTGGTGGTTCCGACTGGATGTCGGCTCCAGGCCGGCCTGGCACGGGGCCTGCAATACCTCCTGGCACGACCCACCCCGGGTCGCCCCGAAGCGAGGTTGTCATGTCCCGTTGCCGCACCGCCCTCTCCGTTGCCCCCTCCTCCCTCTGCGCCCTCGCCCTGCTGGGCTCGTTGGTGGGCTGCCGCCCCTCGGGCGCCGAGGGCGCCGCCGAGCGCTCCCCCGCGGCGGTGGAGGCCACAGGGGTCGAGACCGTGTTGGGCCTCCCGGCGGCCGCGGGCCGGGTGCTGGTGGGGGCCGGGGACTCGGCGCTGCCCGCGGTCTTGGTGTCTGGGGAGGGCGACCACTTTGTCCGGATCCGCAGCCTGCGGCAGGGGGAGGTGGGCGTCTACGCGGTGCCGGCGGGCCTCTCGGTCGAGGCGGCCATCGAGGCCCTCTCGGCCTCGGATGAGCTTGGCTTTGTCGCGGCCGACCTCCTGCTCGAGGCCACGGGGGACGCCGAGGCCCCCGCCGAGCCGGTGCGGGCGGACGACACGCTGCGCGGCTCGCAGTGGAACATGGACGTGCTGGCCGCCGAGCAGGCCTGGCAGTGGAGCACCGGCGAGGGCGTGGTGGTGGCGGTGATCGACAGCGGCGTCTTCGCGGGCGGCGAGGACGGCCTCACCCACCTGCTGCCCGGCTGGGACATCGCCGACGACGATCAGGACCCCTCCGGCGCGATGTCGCACGGCACCCACGTGGCCGGCACCATCGGGGCCCGCTCCAACAACGGCGTCGGCGTCATCGGCCTCGCTCCCGACGCCAGCATCCTGCCGGTCAAGGTCTTCGCCGACGGCTCGGAGGGCGCGCGGACCTCGGACATCATCGCCGGCATCGACTACGCCGTGAGCGAGGGCGCGGACGTCATCAACATGAGCCTCGGCATGCCGGCCGGGATGAACCGCGCGATCGCGGGCCTGCAGCCCAACGTCTCGTGGAGGGCCACCCTCGGCTTCCGCGCCCTCTGCGCCGCGGTGGAGGACGCGGCGGAGGCGGGCGTCTTCGTGGCCATCTCGGCTGGGAATGACGGCGCCGACGAGATCGGCTACCCGGCCGCCTGCTCGGGGGCGGTGGCAGTGGCGGCCACCGACGGGAAGAACGCGCTGGCCGACTTCTCGAACCACGGCGAGGGCCTCGCCTTCTCGGCCCCTGGGAAAGGCATCCTCCAGGAGATCAACGTGGCGGGCGACTACGAGCGGATGAACGGCACCTCGATGGCCAGCCCCCACGTGGCCGCGGCGGCAGCCCTGCTGATGTCGGCCGGCGCCGACGCCGACGAAGCCTTCGTGCTGCTCGCCGCCACCGCGATCGACCTCGGCGACGCAGGCGACGACCTCTCCTTCGGGCACGGCCTCATCCAGCCGGCCGCCGCCCTCGAAGCGCTGAGCCGGTAGGTCCGGACGACGGGCGCGGTCAGAGCGCTGCCGACGAGGGCGGACCGCGGTACGAGGGGCGCGATGGAGCTCCTCCCCGGCACCACCCTCGGCGGTCGTTACCTCGTGGACACCGTCCTCGGGCGGGGCGGCTTCGCGACGGTCTACGCCGCGCGCCACCTGCAGCTCGGCAGCCGGCACGCGATCAAGGTGCTGCACGCGGGTGCGAAGGACGATCAGCGCGGGCGCCTGCTGGCCGAGGGGCGCCTGCAAGCGAGGCTGAACCACCCGAACGTGGTGCGGGTGACCGACCTCGTCGAGCTCCCAGACGGCGTCGCCCTGGTGATGGACCAGATCGACGGCGAGACCCTGATGGAGCGGCTGGAGCGGGGCCCGCTGGGGCGAAGCGAGGCGCTGCAGCTCATCGAGGGGGTGCTGGAGGGGGCGGTCGCCGCGCATGCGCTCGGGCTGGTGCACCGCGACCTCAAGCCCAGCAACATCCTCCTCACCGCCGATGGCTGCCCCAAGATCGCCGACTTTGGCCTCGCCCGGGCCAATGACCCGGCGGCGCGAGGGGCGGTGACCCAGGCCGGGATCGGCCTCGGGTCGCCCGGGTATATGGCCCCCGAGGCCTACCTCGACGTGGCCAGCGTTGACGCCCGGGCGGACGTCTTCGCGCTCGGGGCCATCCTCTACGAGCTGCTGGCGGGGGAGCGCGCCTTTCCGGTGGGGGTGCCCTGGTTCCAGCTCTATCAGCGCGCGTGTAACGCCAGTTACACGCCGATCGACGCCGTGGTGCCCGACCTGCCCCTCCACTGGGTGGACACGATCCACGACGCGCTCGACCCCAACCCCAGCGTCCGCCCGGCGAGCGTCGCGGCCCTGGCGGCGCGCTGGCGGGGGCCCCCGGGCGGCGCCTCGCCGCGGCCGCCTGCGCCTCCCGCCCCGTTGGCGGCGACGATCCCGCTAGCGCGACCGGCCCGGTCGGATCCGACCCTCGACCTCGGAGCCGTCGAGGTGGGCCCGCACCGCCTGCCGAGCGAGCGCGACACCTTCGTGGGGCGCGGCGCAGACCTCGCGGCCCTGCACGAGCGCCTCTTGGAGGGCCGCCTTGTGAGCCTGCTGGGCATCGGCGGCACGGGCAAGACGCGCCTCGCCCTCCACTACGCGCGCAGCCGGCTGCGGGAGTGGCCGGGGGGTGTCTGGTTCTGCGACCTCTCCGAGGCCCGCAGCCAGGAGGGTGTGCTCCACGCGGTGGGCGCCGCGCTCGACCTCCCGCTGCAGGCAGACCCGGCCTCCCAGATCGGCCACGCCCTCGCCGAGCGGGGGCGCTGCCTGTTGATCTTGGACAATTTCGAGCAGGTGGTCGCCGTGGCGCCGGCCACGGTGGGGCGCTGGCTGGACCGCGCGGCCGGTGTGCGCTTCCTGGTGACCAGCCGGGAGCGCCTCGGCCTCCCGGGAGAGCAGGTGCTGGCGCTTGATCCGCTGGACGACCCCGCGGCCGTGGCGCTCTTCCTCGAGCGCGCCCGGGCGGTCCACCCCTCGGTGACGGCGGAGCCCGCCACGCTCGAGGCGCTGGTGCGCCGCCTCGACGGGCTGCCCCTGGCCATCGAGCTGGCCGCCTCCCGGTGTCGCCTGATGACGCCCAGCCAGCTCCTCGCCCGGCTGAACGAGCGCTTCAAGCTGCTGAGCGCCCCGGTCGGTCGCAGCCGCCGCCACGGCACGCTGCGGGCCATGCTCGACTGGAGCTGGGACCTCTTACGCCCGGAGGAGCGCGCCGCCCTCGCCCAGCTCAGCGTGTTTGCCGGTGGCTTCACCCTGGAGGCGGCCGAGGCGGTCCTCGAGGCGGGCGAGGCCTGGGCCCCCGATCTCGTCCAGGCGCTGGTCGATCGCTCCCTCCTCCGACTGGCCTCCCACGACCGCTTCGACCTGCTGGCCGCCGTGCAGGAGTACGCGAGCGAGAAGCTGGATGCGCAGGGCGACCGCGCCGAAGTCGAGCATCGGCACGGGCTGTTCTTCGCGCGTTTCGGCGCCGATGGGGAGATCGAGGCCCTCGAGGGCCCAGATGGCCTGGAGCGGCGCCGGGCGCTGGCCCGCGAGCGGGACAACCTGCAGGGGGCCTGTCGGCGGGCGGGCGCGGCGGGGCGCGGCGATGTGGCGGTCGCGACCCTCGAGGCGCTCTGGGCCCTGCTGATGAACATCGGCCCGGCCGAGCCCGTGGTGAAGCTCGCCGCCGAGCTGCGCGCTGGTCCTCCTCTCCACGACCGAGCGCGCGCCGCCGTCTCCCTCATGGCGGGTCACGCCGAGCGCCTCGGGGGTGGCTCGGCGGCGGTCGCCGAGGCGGCCTATCAAGTGGCCTTGGCGCTCGCCCAGCGAGCCTCCGCGCCAGACCTCCGCTTCGAGGCGCGCGTGCTCCACGAGCTGGGGAGGCTGTGGACCACGCAGGGCCGCTTTGACGCGGCGCGGGGGGCGCTGGAGCGCGGCCTCGTCCTGGCCCGAGACGCCGGAGAACTGTCCCAAGCGAGCGCCCTCATCGGGAGCATCGGCAACGTCTACTCCTCGGAGTGGAGGTTGGACGAGGCCCGCGAGCGCTTCGAGCAGGTGCTCCGTGAGCTGCCGCCCGACGGCAACCAGCGGGTCCGGGCGGTCGTGCTCGGGAACCTGGGCGTCGTCCACCGACGCCAGGGGCGGCTGGACGAGGCCCGGCGCTGCTTTGAGGCCGCGCTGGCCCTCCAACGCCGCCTCGGCCTCCCCCTCAGCGAGGTGAGCAACCTCATCAACCTCGGGCGGCTGCACTTCCAGCTCGGCCGCTTGGGTGAGGCGCTGACCTGCCTCGACTCCGCCCTCCACACCCAACGGACGCTCGGCATCGGCAACGCCGAGGAGGCGTGCCTCGTTGGCCTCGCGGTCGTCCATCGCGAGCTCGGCGAGCTCGAGCGCGCCCGCGGATACTTGGATGAGGCGGAGCCTCGAGCGCGCGCCAACGGCGCTCGCCCCTACCTGCTCTCCATCCTGATCGCCCGCGTCGGGGTCGCCGTCGCCCAGGGGGCCCTCGACGAAGCGGTGGCCGCGCTGGCCGAGGCCGAGTCCATCGCCCCCTCGCTGCGCATCCCGCCCGCGAGCGAGGAGGGGCTCAATCTCGATGGGGCGAGGTCGGCGGTCCAGCGGGCCCTGGCCGACCGATAGGGGCCCGTCGGTTACTCGGGGGGGATGACCACCGAGCTCCTCCCGCGCATACGAGAGGCCGAAGGCGCGCTGCGCCGCGGCGAGATTGAGACCGCCCGCCAGCTCCTGGCGAAGCTCCGCATGGAGGCCGGCCAGCTCGGCGCCGAGCACCTCGCGATGTCGGGCGACGTGGCGCGCTATCGCCTCATGCTCGAGCGGACGGTGGGCGTGACGATGGCCCGCGGGCTCGAGCCGGTCGCCGAGCAGATGCTGGACGGCATCATCGCGGTGGTCGGCGCCGAGCGCGGCTTCGTGGGCCTCGTGCAGCCGGCTGGCTGGCGCTTCCTCGCCGCGCGCAGCCTCCGCCAGGCCGACATCGACGACCCGGCCGCCCACGTCTCCACCCAGATCATCCGCGAGGCGCTGGCCTCGGGCACGCCCGTGGTCACCCACGACGCCGGGCAGGAGTACGGCGGCGCCGCCTCGGTCGGGGCGCTGAAGCTGCGCAGCGTGGCCGCCCTGCCGCTCCTCGCCGATGGAGCGGCGATCGGCTTCGTCTACCTCGATAACCGAAGCAGTAACGGCCTCTTTGACGACGCTGCCGTCGCCGCCGCCGCCACCTGGCTCCCCGTCCTCGCGGGCACGGTGGCCCGGGCCGGCGTGGAGGAGACCGTGCTCCCCGGGGTCGTCACCCGCTCGGGGGCCATGAAGGCGCAGCTCGCCGAGCTGGCGCGCATCGTGCGCTTCGACGTGCCGGTGCTGATCACCGGCGAGACGGGCACCGGCAAGAGCCTCGTCGCCCGGCAGCTCCACCTCGGCTCCCCGCGCGCGGGCCGGCCCTTCGTCCACCTCAACTGCGGCGCCATCCCCGAGGCGCTCCTGGAGAGTGAGCTCTTCGGCCACAAGAAGGGCACCTTCACCGGGGCCACCGCCGACCGCGAGGGGAAGTTCGAGGCCGCCCAGGGCGGCACCATCTTCCTCGATGAGCTCGACAGCATGCCGCTCTCCTGCCAGGTCAAGCTGCTGGTGGCGCTGCAGGAGAAGCAGGTCACGCGGCTCGGCGAGAGCCAGCCCGTGCGCGTCGACGTGCGCGTGGTGGCCGCGATGGGGCGCGATCCCACGGACGCCATCCGTGAGGGGAAGCTGCGCGAGGACCTCTACTACCGCCTCGCCGTCTTCGTCGCCCACCTGCCGGCGCTGCGCGAGCGCCGCGAGGACATCCCCCTGCTCGCGAGCCACTTCTTGGAGCAGACCCGCTCCCGCTACGGCCTGCCGCCGCTGCGGCTGAGCGAGGCGGCCCTGACCCAGCTCGTGGAGCACGACTGGCCCGGCAACATCCGCGAGCTGGGCAACGCCCTCGACCGCGCGGCCCTGCTGGCCGAGGGCGGGCTCATCCGGTCGATGCAGCTGACCGCGCCCCGGACGCGCGCCGTGGAGGCTCCCGAGCGCATGGAGCGGGGGACGCTCGAGCGGCTGACGGGGGCCGCGAACGCCCTCCTGGACGCGATGAAGACCCACCCCAGCCTGCACGACTGGCACACCGCCGACGCCTTCAAGGCCCTGGTGCTGCTCGAGGCCGTGCGCCGCGCCGGCAGCCGGGAGGAGGCCTTCGCCGCCCTCGGCCTCGAGGCCCTCGTCGCGGGCCGTAATCATCAGCGCGCCCTCCGCCGGGAGGCGGCCCGGGTGGCGGCGCTGGCGGCCGCGCTCGGAGAGCCCCTGCCGCCCGCGCTCGCCGCGCTGCTCACCTGAGGGGGGGCCTCACCAGTCGAGCGGCACGAGCTCCTCCTCGCCGTCCTCCCCTTGGACCACGAGGGTGACGCCGGGCCCATCCCAGTGGCCAAGGACGAAGCGGTTGATCAGGGCGCCCTTCCCCCCGAAGCTGCTGCCGAGGTCGAGGCCGGCGAGGCGGACCCCCACCACCACCTCCCCCGCCTCGAGCCCCGCGAGGTCGGCCGGGCTCCCCTCTTCGACGTCGGCGACGACGAGCTGGCCCTCCTCTTCGGAGAGCGCGAAGCCGTTGACGTCGAGGGCGGTGGCGTCGCTGGTCTCGAGGCGGAGGCCGTCGGTGAGCTCACCCTCCCGCACCTCCACCTCGATGGCGTCTTGGGGGGCGAGGATGTGGGAGAGGGACCATGTCCCCGGGGGCATGCCCTCGATTCGGAACTGGCCCGCCTCGTCGCTCTGCCCGCCGAGCACCGCGCTGCGCTCTGCGCCTGCGCTCCAGCGCACCCCGACCACCGGCTGGTAGGGGAGGGGCTGGCCGGTGAGGCCGTCCACGAGCAGCCCGGCGACGGAGCCGCCGCCCTCGAGCGTTACGGTGCCCACGTCGACGTCGGCGCCGGGGCCCACCCGCAGCGGGGGCAGGGTGCGCTCCTTTCGCTCACCCGACGGCAGGAGGCTGCCCTCGACGTGCAGCTCCCAGTCTCCCGCGACGACGCCCTCCGCTCGGAAGGCGCCGTCTTCGGCGCAGTCCACCCGCTGGGCCACCAGCACGCCGCGGGGGAGGTCTTCGAGGGCCTCGGGGATGCGGATGAGCTCGACGCTGCAGCGGCTGAGCGCCGAGGTCTTGGAGACGACCCGCCCCGACACGCTCCCGGCGTCCTCGAGGTCGAGCCAGGCCTCGTGTTCGTCGGCGGGCACCAACACCGACGCGCCGCCGCCGCGCACCGCCACCTCGCCGTCGGGGCAGGGGCAGAGGGTGATGGGCTCCAGCGGCCAGCGCTCGCGACGGTTGCACTCCTCTCCCATCAAGAGCCAGGGCGAGGTGCAGAAGAGCGGCATGTCGGGGCAGATGTCGCCCGGCATGCCGAGGCACCAGACGGCGACGTCGTGGTTGGGCTCGAGCGTCACATCGACGGTGGTGGGCTCCGTGCTATCGGTGGGCAGGGCAGCCAGCTCGACCACCGCTTCATCGTAGCCGAGGGCGCTCACCGAGAGGGCGGAGGGGTCATAAGGCACGACGATGCTGTAGGCACCGTCGGCCTCGGTCTCGGTGGAGGAGGCGCCGGAGAGGACGGAGGCGGTGGCGATCGGGCGCCCCGCAGGGTCTGAGACCGTGCCGACCACGAGGCGCCCGCGACGGAGCGCGATGACGATCTCCTGGGCTTCGCCCACGTCGACGATGATGAGGTCGCGGGCGGGCGCGTAGCCGTCGGCCTCGGCCGCGAGGTGGACGGGGCCACAGGGGACGACGCTCGAGGCCCGCCCGGACGCGTCCGTGCTGAGGGGCTCGCCGAGGGCGCTCGGGTGTTCGCCGACGCGGAGCTCGGCCTCGGCCAGGGGCCCCTGCTCTCCGGTCACGGTCACCTGCACGAGGCAGCCGGGCTCGCTCGGCCCGGAGGGGGTCGCGCCGAGGGAGCGGGCCCCCGCGGGCGCCGGGCGGTGGCGGAGCCCGGCGGCGGCGGGCTCGGGGTGGATCTGCGCGCCGAGCCAGCCGAAGAGGCCCAGGCAGAGCAGGCTGAGCGCCAGCCCACCCCCCAGCACGAGGCGGAGCGGACGGCCGCGTGTCTGGGTCACGCCGGACCGCCGGGGAGCGCGCCGCGGATGTTCTTCGGCAGGCGCTCCCACAGCTCCGGCCCCTCTGCGGCCGCCTCCAGGCGCTCGGCCAGCTCGACGCGGAGGGGCTCGTTCGGCTCGTGGAGGTAGAGGCGGGAGGCGGACTGGGTGGGGTGGCGGCTGTCGAGGTACTGCCCGAGGCGGCGGAGCTTGGGTTCGAAGAGCAGTCGCCGGCCCTCGACGTGGAGGTGGCTGGAGAAGGAGCCGCCTCGCTGCGCCCCGTGGAGGATGATCTCGTTCATCGCCGCGCGCTCGGCGGCGTCCAGCACCCAGACGCGGTTGGCGGGCGGCCCCCCGTCGGGGGCGGAGGGCAGGGGCGCGGCGGGCGGGGCGGGCGGTGCGGACTGACCGGCGGGCGGAGACGCGACGGCGGGCCGCGCCCCGACCTGGGTGGCGTGGGCGGGCGAGAGGCGCGCGCGGAGGGCGCTCCGATACTCCTCGAGGGCCACCGCGCCAGCGGTGACGAAGAGGCGCACCAGGAAGCCCTCCGCCCCGGCGAGCCGGATCTGGATCTCCCCTGCGGGCCCGATGTCGACGGGCTCGTCGGCGGTGACGAGGTGGAGCGGCCACTGCCCGTCGGGGCGGGAGGCGCCCTCGATGGGGCCCGCCCAGACCTGGAGGCCGACGTCGGGCATGAGGTGAACCACCGTCCCCGGCCCGTCCCGGAGCAGGAGGAGGTGGGCCCGGCTGACCTCGATGACGTGGTCGAGGCGGAGGAAGCCCGGCTGGATGGGGCCCAGCAGGCGCCGGAGGGTCTCGCGCCTTCGTTCCAAGCGGCTGTCGCCGCCCCCGGGACCCCCGATCACCTCGCCCAGGCTGCCGACTCGACCGATCAGCACGGCCCCCTCGTGGAAGACCTGCCGGAGGCCCGCCACCTCCCCGTTCGCGCTCAGGATGGGGAACATCAGCAGGTGGATGGGGGCGCGGCCCTCCCCCTGGAGGAGGTGGGGGAGGCTCCGCTGGAGGGCGGCGCTGTCGATGACGCCCTCGATGTTGCCGCGGACGGCCTCCATGGCGCGGGAGAGCTCGGAGTAGTTGCCCCACCAGGGGCGGTTCTCCAAGGAGGCGAGGGCCTCCGCTCGGATCGGCCGGCCGCCGAGCTGGCCGAGGATGGCGCTGCGCACGGCGATCGAGCTCCGCTCCGCGACGGCGGGGAGCGTCATCGTGACGGCGCAGATCTGCTGCCAGAGGTCGCGGGGGAGGCCGGCGGGGGTGGCGCTGAGGTCCTGGTGGCTGCTGGTCACGAGCAGGGGGGAGGGCGCGCCGCGCTGCCCGAGGTCGCCCAGGTGCTCCTGGCGGATCGTCTGACCGCCCGACTCGATCGCCGCGGCCTCCATCACGTGGCGGAGCTCTCGAATGTTGCCGGGCCAACCGTGATCCATCAGGCAGCCGACGGCGTCGGGGTGGAGCTCGGGCCCCTCGTCTACGCCGAGCGTCTCGGCCACGAAGCGGCGGGCCAGCGCTGGGAGGTCTTCGGGCCGCTCGGAGAGGGGCGGGAGCCAGAGCGTGGCCGCCGGGTTGAAGCGAAAGAGCAGGTCTTCCCGGAATTCGCCGCGGGCCACCATCCCCTCGAGGTCGGCGTTGGTGGCGGCGACCACCCGGACATCGACGGGGAAGACCTGATCGGAGCCCACGGGCTGGACCATGCGGGTCTCCAGCACCCGCAGCAGCTTGGCCTGCACCCCGAGGCTGAGGTTGCCGAGCTCATCGAGGAAGAGCGTGCCCCCCCGAGCGTCGCGGAGGGCGCCCGCGCGCTCGCGGTCGGCCCCGGTGAAGGCGCCCTTGACGTGGCCGAAGAGGGCAGACTCGAGGAGGCCCTCGGTGACGGCGTTGAGGTCGACGGAGACCAGCTTGCCGCGTCGGCCGCTGGCGTGGTGCACCGCGCGGGCGAGGAGCTCCTTGCCGGAGCCCGTGGGCCCGCGGACCAGCAGGGGGAGGGCGCTCGGCGCGTAGCGGGCCGCCTTGTGCAGCACCCGCCGCAGCGCCGGGCTGTCTCCGATGATGTACTGAAAAGCGTCATCATTTGGACGGCTGGAGGGCTCGGCGCCGAGCCCACGGGGGGCGGAGGCGGGCCAGGGATCGACGGCTCCGGCGAGGCGCTCCCGCAGCGGGGCGAGCTGGGGCGGCGCGATCGCGGTGACCTCCTCGAAGACCAGCCAGCCGGTGACCAGGGGGGCGCCCGCGGGGGGCGCGCTCTGACCGGCCTGGACCCGGTGCAGCGGGCGATCGTCCTGGGTGGCGTGGGCCCAGCGGCAGAGCGAACGTTTGCCCGTCCCCACCGGCCCGTGGAGGTGGACCACCCCCGCCGCCCGGCAGTGGCCGAGCAGGCTGCGCCGCACCAGGGTGAGGGAGGGGTCGGTCGCGATGAGGTGGAGCGGGTCCAGCCGGCTGATTCGACGGGAGAGCTCGGCGGGGATTGGCTCCGGGGGGCCCGGCGTCGCCAGGAGGAGGCGGATGCCCAGCCCTTGCGCCCGGGCGGCGAGGGCGGCCCGATCGTCGAGGCTCTCCCAGCCGAGGTCGAGCAGGAGCCAGCCGCCGGCCGCCTGCTCGAAGCTGTCGGAGAGCGCCGCGGCGCGTTGTTCGGTCGCGATCCCGGAGCGACCCGAACGGGGGGCGTCGAGCCGCGCGGGGTCAATGTGGACAAAGGCTCGCCAACGAGGCTGCGACTCCAGCCATCCCCGATAGAGCCAGCGTGCGAAGACGAGCGGGGAGAGGCCAGAGACCGCGGGCAGATCGGCCGCTCCGGTGAGGCGGCCCTGCTCGAAGGCGGCGGTCAGGCGCCGGGTGAGCGGCGCATGGGGCGGGAGGGCGGGGTCCGAGGGGAGGGTGGCCCAGCTTGGACCGCGGAGGATGTCAGCCATGGGGCCAGCTCCAGGGGATCGGCATCCTATCTCGTAGGGCTCCCCTCTCGTTCAGAGGGCGCGAGATCCTCCGTCGAGAGGCCGAGGACACGCGCCAGCGCCGGCAGATCATCGACGATGGCGGAGGGGCGCGCGGCCTCGAGCCGCTCCCGCGGGTGGGCTCCCCAGCCGACGCCGACGCTGGTGACCCCGGCGCGCGCGCCCATCTCGAGGTCGTAGTCGGTGTCCCCCACGAGGATCGCGCGGTCTGGGGGCAGGCCGAGGGCGGCGAGGGCGGCCTGGGCGAGGTCCGGCGCGGGCTTGGGCCGCGTGACAGCGTCGTAGCCGAGCACCACCTCGAAGTGCTCCCGGAGGCCGGCGCGGGCGAGGGCGGCCTCGGCCCCCGCGGTGGCCTTGCTGGTCACGATGGCGAGGCGGCGACCCGCCCGCACCAGGGCCCGGAGCAGCGCGGGCACACCGTCAAAGGTGCGCTCGAGGCGGTGGGCGAGGGGCACGTAGTGGCGACGATAGGCCTCGATGAGGGCGTGGAGCTCGGCCTCGTCGAGCGGGGTCTCGATGAGGCGGGGGAACATCACGAGCAGCGGCAGCCCGATGAGCGCCCGCCCCGCCTCGGGGGCCACCGGCGGGTGACCGCGCTCGTCCAAGGAGGCGTCGAGCGCGGCGACGATGGCCTCGCTGGAGTCGATCAGGGTGCCGTCGAGATCGAAGAGGACCGCCTGCATTCACCCTCCTGTGGTCGGAGCGGCTCGCCGTCCCGCGCCGCCTCCGGGTTAAGCGGCCGCGATGAGCGACACCACCGGCTTCATGGGGCCCGACGACACCCACGCCACCGAGGCCGCCCAGGGCGGCGTGGTGGGCAGCGGCGGGAGGGGCCGCATCGACGGCGTGGGTCGGGTAGACGGGAGCGCGCGTTACACCGCAGACATCGAGCTCCCGCGCCTCGCGCACGCCAAGGTCCTGCGCTCCCCGCACCCCCACGCGCGCATCCTCACGGTCGACACGCGGGCGGCTCTGGCGCTGCCCGGCGTGCTCGCGGTGGTGACGGGGGAGTCCCTGCCGGTGCGCTACGGCGCCATCCCCGTGATGCAAGACGAGACGGCCCTCGCCATCGGCAAGGTGCGCTACGTGGGCGAGCCGGTGGCCTGCGTGGCCGCGGTGACCGAGGAGATCGCGCGGGACGCCACGCGCCTGATCCGGGTCGTCTACGAGCCCCTGCCCCCCATCTTCACCGCTGAGGACGCCCTCGACCCGAGCCAGGGCGCCATCCACGACGAGGCGCGGAAGAAGAGCAACGTGCTGCGCTCGGTGGAGCAGTCCTTCGGGGAGCCCGACGCCGCCTTCGCCAGCTCCCACCTCGTGCTCGAGGCGGAGTACCACTATCCGGGCTCCACCCACGTCCCGCTCGAGCCGCACGCCGCCCTCGCCGCGCCGGGGCCGGGCGGGCGGCTCACGGTCTGGTCGAGCACGCAGAACCCCCACCCGATGCATCGCACCCTGGCGCGGGTGCTCGGGATGCCGGAGTCTCAGCTCCGCGTGATCAAGCCGGAGGTGGGCGCCGGCTACGGCGGGAAGTGCGACACCTTCGTCACCGACGTGCTGGCCGCCTACCTCGCGCGGCGCCTCGGGCGGCCGGTCCGCTTCAAGCTGGAGCGGGAGGAGGTCTTCTACGCCCACCGCGGGCGGCACCCGACGCGGATGCGCGTGAAGATGGGCATGACCGCGGAGGGGCGCATCACGGCGGTAGACCTCGTCGCCCTCGCCGAGGGGGGCGCCTACGCGAGCTACGGGGTGGTCACGAGCTACTACCTCGGCGTCTTCGGCACCCTGCCCTACCGGCTCGACCACTACCGCTTCAAGGCCACGCGGGTCTACACCAACCACCCCCCATGCGGGCCCAAGCGGGGCCACGGGGCGATCCAGCCCCGCTTCGCGCTCGAGGTCCACCTCGACCGCATGGCCCACGCCCTCGGCCTCGACCCCGCGGAGGTCCGCCTCCAGGGCTGCGTGCAGCCCGACACCGAGACCATCAACGGCCTCCGGGTCACGAGCGTCGGCCTGAAGGAGTGTATCGACCGGGTGGTTGAGGCCAGCGGGTACCGCCAGAAGCGAGGCCAGCTCGGCCCCTTCCGCGGCATCGGCCTCGCGACCAGCGCGTATATGTGCGGGGCGCTGCACTCGCCGGCGGCCAACGAGCTCCCGCAGTCCGGCGTGCAGATCAAGGTCGACCGCTCGGGGCGGGTGACGGTCTTCTCGGGCACCGCCGATGTGGGGCAGGGCAGCAATCACATGCTCGCGGTGGTGGTCGCTGAGCGCCTCGGCCTCCAGCCCGAGGACATCACGGTGGTGGAGGCCGACACCGACCTCACGCCGGTTGACCTCGGCTCCTACTCGAGCCGCGTCACCTTCATGGCGGGTAACGCGGCGTTACACGCTGCAGATCGCTTGAGGGCGCGCTTTGTCGCCGCCGCCGCCCGACAGCTTGGCTGCCCGGAGGACGAGGTCGTCGCCCGGGACGGCCGGTATTCGCTGCGGGGAGACGACACGAAGGGGGTGGGCTGGCTCACCCTCGTGGCCGAGGTGGAGGCCGCCGAGGGCACCATCGGCGCCACCGGCTCCTACCGCCCGCCGAAGATCGGCAGCCGCTTCCGCCGCCAGAGCGTGGGCCCCTCGCCGGCCTACTCCTTCACCGCCCAGGTGGTGGAGCTCACGGTCGACCCCGACACCGGGGAGGTCCACATCGACCGCGTCTGGTGCGCCCACGATCTCGGCCGGGTTCTGCACCCCGAGATCGCGCGCGGACAGGTCGAGGGCTGCGTCTACATGGGCGTGGGGGAGGCCCTGCTCGAGGAGCAGGAGTACCGGGAGGGGCGGCTGCGGGCGCCCTCGATCCTCGAGTACCGCATCCCCACCGCCGCCGACTCGCCGCCCGTCGAGGTCTTCCTCGTCGAGTCGCGAGACCGCGAGGGCCCCTTCGGCGCCAAGGAGGTGGGCGAGGGGCCGCAGCTCTCCACGGTCCCGGCCATCGCCAACGCGCTGCACGACGCCACCGGGGTCTGGTTCGCCCGCCCCCCCTTCACGCCCGACAAGGTGCTCCGCGCGCTGCGCCAGAAGGGGCCCCGCTGATGCTCACCCTCCCGCGCTTCTCCTACGCCGCCCCCGACCGCCTCGAAGACGCGGCGGCCCTGGGGGCCGATCCCCAGGCCCGTTACCTCGCAGGCGGCACCGACCTCCTGCCCGCGATGAAGCACCGCCTGCAGGCGCCCTCCACCCTCGTCTCCCTGCGCAGGTTGAGCGAGCTCCGCGGGGTCGTCGAGAGCGGGGGCGGCCTCCGCATCGGCGCCGCGGTCACCCTCGCCGAGCTGCGCGCACACCCCGTGGTGGGCGCCCGTTACCCCGCCCTCGCCGCCGCGGCGGCCAGCGTGGCCACGCGCACCCTCCAGGGCACCGCGACCCTCGGCGGCAACGTGATGCTCGACACCCGCTGCGTCTTCTACAACCAGCCCGACGGCTGGCGAGAGTCGATCGGCGGCTGCCTCAAGTGTGAGGGCCGCGTCTGTCACGTGGCCCCCGCGGGGGACGGCTGCTACGCCGCGCACTCCGCCGACACGGTGCCCCCGCTCTGGCTCTACGGCGCGCGGGTGGAGCTGGCCTCGCCCGAGGGCCTCCGAGAGCTGCCCGTCTCCTGGCTCTACGACGGCGCCGACGGGCGGCAGTGGCTCCGCACCCGGCCGGGAGAGCTGCTCACCCGCGTCATCCTGCCTGCCCCCACCGACCCCGTCGTCCACCACAAGATCCGCCTCCGCGGCGCCATCGACTTTGGCGCCGTGCTGGTCGCCGTCCAGCGGCGGGGCGCGGGCGGCCGGGCTGTGATCTCCGCCCTCGGCCCCGCGCCGATCGAGGTGGACGGCGACAGCCCCGAGGAGGTGGAGGAGAAGGCCTGGGTCGCCGCGCGGCCGCTGGGCACCCACCTCCACAACGCCGCGTGGAGGCGGCAGATGGTCAAGGTGGCGGTGCGGAGAGCCTTCGCGGCCTGTGGGTGAGCACGTGAGTGAGCTCGGCGGGTGTTTCGTTCAGTGAGGCCACCCGGGTTCGGGTGGGCGTCCGCACAGTTCAGCGACGACAAAGCCCCGGGAGCCGTTGACTCCCGGGGCCTCATCTCCCGCCTACCTCGATCCGCTCAGAGGCGGCCCAGGACCTCGGCCATTCTCCGACCCATCTCGGCGGGGCTGCGCACGATGTGCACGCCGGCCTCCTCCATGGCCCGGAACTTGTCCTCAGCGCGGCCCTGACCGCCGCTGATGATGGCGCCCGCGTGGCCCATGCGGCGCCCTGGGGGGGCCGTGGAGCCGGCGATGAAGCCGATGATGGGCTTGCGCACATGCTCCTTGGCGTAGGCGCAGGCGGCCTCCTCGGCCGAGCCCCCGATCTCGCCGATCATAATGATCGCCTCGGTCTCGGGGTCCTCGTTGAAGAGGCGGAGGGCGTCGGTGTGGTTGGTGCCGATGATGGGGTCACCGCCGATGCCGATGCAGGTGGACTGCCCGAGCCCGAGGCGCGAGAGCTGGCCCACGGCCTCGTAGGTGAGCGTGCCGGAGCGGCTCACCACGCCGATGCTGCCGGGCTTGTGGATGTGCCCGGGCATGATGCCAATCTTGCACTGCCCGGGCGTGATGACGCCAGGGCAGTTGGGGCCGATCAGGCGGACGTTCTTGCCCTGCAGGTAGCGCCAGGCCCGCACCATGTCGTTGGCCGGGATGCCCTCGGTGATGGCGACGATGAGGGAGATCCCTGCGTCGGCGGCCTCACAGATGGCGTCGGCCGCGCCCGGAGGCGGCACGAAGATCATGGTGGCGTTGGCGCCGGCCTCTCGGACGGCCTCGGCCACGGTGTTGAACACCGGGACCGTGCCCTCGAAGGTGGTGCCGCCCTTGCCGGGGGTCACGCCGGCGACGAGCTTCGTGCCGTAGGCCTTGCAGGCGCTCGCGTGGTAGCTCCCGGAGGCGCCGGTGATGCCCTGACAGACGAGACGGGTGTCGTTGTTGACGAGTACAGCCATGGTGTCCTCCTACTGGACCGCAGCCACGGCTTTCGCAGCCGCGTCCGCCATCGAGTCGGCGGGGATGATGGCGAGGCCGCTCTCGGCGAGCATCTTCTTGCCGAGCTCGACGTTCGTGCCTTCGAGGCGGACGACGAGCGGGAGCTTGAGCCCGATCTCACCGACCGCCGCGATGATGCCCTCGGCGATGACATCACACTTCATGATGCCGCCGAAGATGTTGACGAGGATGCACTTCACGGCCGGGTCCTTCGAGATGATCCCGAAGGCGGCCTTGACCTGGTTCTTGTTGGCGCCGCCGCCCACATCGAGGAAGTTCGCCGGCTCACCGCCGTAGAACTTGATGATGTCCATGGTGGCCATCGCGAGGCCGGCCCCGTTGACCATGCAGCCGATGGAGCCATCGAGCTTCACGAAGTTCAAGTTCGAGGCGGTGGCCTCGACCTCGGCGGGGTCATCCTCGCCGGAGTCGTACCAGGAGACGATCTCCTTCTGGCGGAAGGCGGCGTTGTCGTCGATCTCCATCTTGGCGTCGAGGGCCACCACACCACCGTCGGGGGTGACGATGAGGGGGTTGATCTCGAGCATGGTGGCGTCGGTGCCGAGGTAGGCCTCGTACAGCTTCTGGAAGAGGACCACGCCCTCCTTGAAGGCCCGCCCGGAGAGGCCGAGCTTGAAGGCGATCTCGCGCGCCTGCCAGCCGCCGAGGCCGGTGACGGGGTCAGCCCAGACCTTGTGGATGGCGTCGGGGTTGTGAGCGACGACCTCCTCGATCTCGGTGCCACCCTCCGAAGAGACCATCAGCACGATGCGGGACTTCTGCCGGTCGAGCAGGAGGGCCGCGTAGATCTCGCGGTCGATGTCGGCGCCGGTGGTGATGAAGATGGTCTTCACCTTCACGCCCTCGAGGCCGGTCTGCTTGGTGACGAGGGTGTTTCCGAGCATGGTGGTGGCGGCGGCGCGCACGTCGTCGAGGCTCTTACAGAGCTGGACGCCGCCCTTGCCAGGCACCTTGGCCTCGCCGGCGATCACGGCGTTGAGCACCTCTTCGGAGGAGACCTCCTTGAAGCGCCCCTTGCCGCGGCCCCCCGCGTGCACCTGGGCCTTGACGACCCAGAAGTTGCCGCCCATCTCGGCGGCGGCCTCCACCGCGGCCTCGATGGTCGTGGCCGCCTTCCCGGGAGGGACGGTGACCCCGTATCGGCGAAGGAGGTCCTTCGCCTGGTATTCATGAAGCTTCATCGAATCCTCCGCCTGAACGGTGACGCTGAAAAGAATCGGGGCCTCGCGAAACGAAGCCCCGATGGATCATGGACCTCGGTGGCGCTCGTCAGGAGAGGAGGCGACGCCGGGGCTGGTTCACGGGGATGTCGTCGGGCCGGTAGATGGCCACGCCCTTGCCGGCGCGGTGCACGAGGCGCTCGTCTACGATCTGCGCCGAGATGCCGGAGCAGCGGGACAGGCCGAAGAGCACCGTGTAGTACTCGGCGTCGAGCAGGCCGGTGGCGCGGAGGAGCGAGCCGGAGACGGCGTCGACGTTGGGGTAGGGGTTCTTGACCTTCGGGTTGGCCTTGAGCACCTTGACCGCCCGCTCGCGCATGATGACGGCGCGCTGGTAGAGCGAGTCATCGGGGCAGATCTCGGCGCCGAGGTTGTACTGGACGCCGGCCCGCGGGTCTTCCGCGCGGAGGACGGCGTGGCCGAAGCCGAAGATCGAGCGGCCGGCCGCCATCTCGTCCTTGATGAACTGCTCGACGGCGTCGGGGTCGTTGGTGCCGCAGCGGTCGAGGAACTCGAGGCACTCCTGGTTGGCGCGACCGTGCAGCGGCCCGTAGAGGCCGGCCATCGAGGCGCCGAGCGAGGCGTAGGTGTCAGACTTGCCCGACGCCACGGCCTTGCCGACGAAGGTGGAGAGGTTGCCGCCGCCGTGGTCCATGTGGAGCACGTAGAAGACCCGCATGAGGCGGGTGAGCTTGGCGGGATCGGCGCCCGGCACGCCCATCATGTGGACGAAGTTCTCCATCAGGCCGAGCTCGGGCTTGCTCTCGATGGGCTCGCCCCAGCCGGAGCGGAGGCGGTAGATGGCGGCGACCACCTCGGGCATCTGCGCCACGACGTTGAGGCCGTCCTCGCGGTAGTTGCCCGTCTTGCAGAGCATACCGAGGAAGGTGAGGCCGCTGATGAGCCACTCCATCGGGTGGCCCTCCTTCGGCAGGCCCTTCAGCAGCTCGATCACGCGGGGATCGACCTTCGCGCGCCGCACGAGCTCGCCCTTGAAGGTGGCGAGCTCCTCGGCCGAGGGGAGGTGCTTGTGGAAGAGGAGGAAGACCGCGGCCTCGGGGTCGAGGTTCGCGAGGTCGGCGATGGGGTAGCCGACGTAGTGGAGGCCGTCTTGCGGGCTCACCTCAGAGGTGAAGACCGTGCTGACCGGGAAGCCGCGGAGCCCAGTGTCCAGGTGGCTCTCGTGGATCTCGAACAGGAGCTTATCGACCTTCTCAGCACCATTTCCAGCGGCGTTATCGGACATGACCGGGCCCTCCTGGGCGATTGAGGGGGCCCTTTTATCTCACGCTCGAGGGTCGCGCCATGCGGAGATGCGTTCAACCCTGCGCGGTGCCGCGAAGCGCGCTACGCGCCCGACCTTCCGGGGATCAGGCCTCGGCGACGGGCCCGGAGGCGGCGCGGAGCTGCGCCTCGGCGACGAGGAAGGCGACCTGAAAGGAGCCCGTGGGCACGTGGACGTCGGCCTCGAAGCGCTGGCCGACGAAGCTGCCGAGGGAGACGGTGTCCGAGGAGGCCCGCAGCTCTCCCGTGCACTCCGACCAGTCGAAGCGGAGGGGGCTCTGGTCGGAGAACCAGGCCTGCGCGGCGAGGCGCACCAAGGCCTGCTTCTGGTCTTCGGAGAGCGGCGCGGGGCAGGCCAGGAAGACGAAGCCCCAGCGCATCAAGGGCGTGGCGCTCATCGGGGATCGGGCCGGGCGCCCGACGGGACTCGGGCCGGCGCGGAGAGTGTCCGGCGGGGGCGACGCGCGTTCGCCATCCCACGGAGCTGGTCGCCGAGCCGAAGCAGCCGCCCGACGAGGAGCCGCCCGAGGCGCTGAAGGCGTCGATCGACCCACACCAGGCCGAGGGGCCCCGCGATCAGGGCGCCGATCCACGCCCATGGCCAATCGGCGAGCGGGACGAAGGAGGGCCGGATGAGGGCCTCGCGAGCGACGGGGGAGTCGGCGTCCCCGTCGCCGCCCGGCGCCCCACCCGGCGCCCCACCCGGCGCCCCACCCGGCGGGGGCCCGCTGGGCTGCCCACCCTCGGGGCCGCCCGGGCCCGGCTCTTGGGGGGCGCGGACCCGCCTGGAGGCGAGCGCGGTGACGCTCCCCGCGGGATCGGCGAGCTCCACCGCCACCGCCCGCCCGCGCACGGCCTCGACGGCTCGGGAGGCGAGCCAGAGGTCGGTGCCCACCTGCTTCTCGCCGTTGGTGAGGTAGAGCCGGCCCTTCCCGGGGCCGGTGAAGCGCAGGCGCGCGATGTAGATGCGGTCGTTCGCGAAGCGGTCGCCCGGGTCTGTCCCGTCGTCGAGGGCGCGGGCGGCGACCGTCTCGCCGCTCTCCAGCTCGACGGTGATCCACGGCTCGAGCAGCCGCTTGGAGCGCTGGTCGTTGACCCGCACCTCCACCGTTGTTTCGAGCAAGGTAGAGGGAGTCGGTGCGGCCAGGGCCGAGCCCCCGAGCAGCCCCAAAACGCCAAAACCCCAGACGCGGGCGCCTGGGGCTCGGGCGAGTCTCACCGGGGAGGCTCAGCAGACCGGAGGACTACCAGCCGCCGTTGGGACCGCCGTAAGCGCCCATGTCCGCCGGGGTGCCGTCGGCATCGGTGTCCGAGGGGCTGCCCGCGTCGGTACCGGGGCTGCCGGCCGTCAGGTGCAGGTTGTCGTCACTGTAGTCGCTATCATCCGTGAAGGCGACGAACATCGCGTCGGAGCTGATGTTGCCCAGCGAACCATCGGGGTCGGTGACGCCGGATCCCACGTTGCCGAGACCCGCGGCGTTAAAGATGTCGCCGTAGGAGAAGCTCACCGTGCCCGTGGCGTCACCATCCACCAGGTAACCGACGGAGTTCGCCATCAGGATGGTGCTCACCACCGCCGCCGACGCGCTGTCGGAGAGGTAGATCGAGCTCGTCCCCTGGTTGCCCACACCCGTCACAAAGTTCGAGGTGAAGACACCGCCCGAGACATCCACCGCCGCACCACCCGTGTTGGAGCCGGTGCCGGAGGCGACGTTGTTGGCGAAGATCACGTTGGTGAAGGTGGTGCTGGAGTCCGAGGTCGTGGCGCCAGCGCCCGAAGAGGCGACGTTGGCGTCAAAGAGGGACTGAAGCACGGTGACATTGCTGCCCGATCCGACGTAGAGCCCACCACCCGCGTCCGCTGCGTTCTTCCGGAAGACCACCTCGGTGAAGGAGGGCTCGCCGTTCTGGACGTACGCGCCACCACCCATGGAGTAGACCAAGGTGGTGTTGCCCGCGTCGTCGGAGCTCATCGAGTACTCGGGGAGCCGACAGGCAGAGATCACCAGCCAGCTCAGGGTGGGGGCAGAGCCCTCGACGTAGACGCAGCCGCCGCTGTAGGTGGTCGCGGTCGCGGTGCAGGTGTTCCCGGAGCCGCAGGCCTCGGTGGAGGTGGTCTCGGTGACCGAGCCGCCACCGCCGGTGATGGTGAAGCCGGTGAGCTGGGCGCCGCTGGACTCGCCGCCGTCGAAGGTGACGGTGGGGCCAGTGCCGGTGCCGACGATCGAGGTGTCATCGGCGCCGTTGAGGCCGAGCACCAGGATGTCCTTGCCGTTGAAGTCCACGTTCTCCGGGTAGGAGCCCGTGTAGACGTAGACGCAGTCTTCGGAGTTGTTGATGCCTTCCTGCACCGTGGTGTAGGGGTTGCCGCGGCTGCCGGCGGGGCCCGAGGCGGTGTCGGTGGTGTCCCAGGGGCCCCAGGTGTCGCTGGTGTCCCAGCCTTCGATGCCGTCGCCGGGGATGGGGCCGGTGTTGGACACGTGCACGGGCTCACCGACGTCGCCGTCGTTGCAGTCGAGCGTGTTGCCGACGTAGCCTTCGGGCTGCTCGCAGGCGGTGGCGGGGGCGTCGGGGTCACCGTAGCCGTCACCGTCGGTGTCAGCGTACCAGGTGGAGGAGCCGAGGCCGTCGTCGATGATGTCGTTACAGTCGTTGTCGAGGCCGTCGCAGAGCTCTTCGGCGTCTGGGAAGATGGTGGAGTCGTCGTCTGCACAGTCGCCGTCAACGGGGACCCAGCCGTCCGACGGCTCACAGGCCATCGTCGTGACGGCCGAATCGCCGAAGCCGTCGTTGTCTCCATCGGCGTAGTAGGTGTTCGTCACATCCTCGTCGAACTCACCGTCGCAGTCGTTGTCTACGCCGTCGCAGACCTCGGCGGCGCCCGGGTTGATGGCGGCGTCGGAGTCGTCGCAGTCGTCCTCTCCCGCGCAGTAGCCGTCGCCGTCCGCATCGGTGCAGTCGGTGCTGGCGCCCGTGTCACCGACGCCAGCGCCCTTGTCGGTCGGGAGGCCCCCGGTACACGCCACGGCGAGGGCACCGGCGCAGAATGCGATCAGGAGCTTGAGAGGAGTGGTGCGCATGGGGACATCCTGGCGAAGTATGGGGCGTGAGAGCAGCTGGATCTCGGAGGGATAGTCCCTGCGAGCTTCGTGACCGCTGGACCGACAACCTGGGGGGGTATGGGGGACTCACCCCTACTGGCTCATCTTAATCTACACAACTGCGAGGTGGCCAGCCCCTTTGATGGAATTCTTGACCGCGGCCACAGTTGGGCGATCGGGCGCGATCACTTCGGTCTACCGCTGGCCGCCGCCCTGCTGTCCGCCGCCCTGCTGGCCGCCGCCCTGCTGGCCGCCGGACTGCTGTCCGCCGCCCTGCTGGCCTTGGCTGCCGGTCTTCTGCCCGCCGCCTTGCTGCCCACCACCCTGCATGCCTTGGCTGCCGGTCTTCTGGCCGCTCCCTTGCTGTCCGCCGCCCTGCTGTCCGCCGGACTGCATGCCCTGGCCGCCGCTCTGCTGGCCACCGCCCTGGCTGCCCTGCGTGCCGCCTTGCATGCCTTGCCCGCCGGTCTTCTGCCCGCCGTTCTGCGTGCCTTGGCCGCCGCCGCTCTGCTGGCCGCCGCTCTGCTGGCCGCCACCCTGCTGGCCGCCACCCTGCTGTCCGCCACCTTGTTGTCCGCCGGACTGCATGCCCTGGCCGGTGCCCTGCTGCCCACCGGACTGCATGCCTTGGCCGGTGCCCTGCTGGCCGCCGCCCTGCATGCCCTGGCCGGTGCCCTGCTGGCCGCCGCCCTGCATGCCCTGGCCGCCCGAGGTGCCCGATTGGCCGCCTGACATCGCCGAGGTGGAGGCCTTGGTCTTCGACTCGGGGGAGGCGATGCCCGAGGTGCCGCCGATGACGCCGATGAAGGCGCTGACGTTGCCGCGGTCCAACATCGAGAGCCAGAAGCTCTCGTCGATGCTGCTGCAGGCGGGGACCAGCTTCTGGAACTTGACCTTCTGGCCGTCGAGCAGCGCCTGGTCGACCTGCGCGAGCGCCGTCTCGACCGCCGCGGGCGTGGCGTCGTCTTCGGGGTCAAGGTCAGCGACGAGGACCTCGAGCTCGGTCACGCGGGTGGCGGCGTCGAGGCTCATCGCCTCGATCGTGAACTTGAGGCCGAGCAGGGTGCGGCGGGCGGTCGCCTCCTTGGCCTCGTTCGACTCGGAGGCTACCCAAGAGGGCAGGTTGGCGCTGGAGTTGTCGACCATCTTCTTGCGCGAGGCGGCGAAGACCTGCTCCGGCGAGGCGACGTCCCAGATGGCCTTTCGGCCCTCCGCCGTGGACTTCTCGAGCACGGTGCGGAGGGCGGCGCGATCGGCGGTGAGGGACTCCGACTCGCGGACCTGGAGGGTGGCAAAGGCGGCGTCGAGGGCCGCGCCGCTGCAGCCCGTGGCGAGCTGGCCCTCCACGTCGAGCATCGCCCTGCGGATCCGTTGATCTTCCACCTTGCGGGCCGACCCGCGATCCTCGAGGGTCTCTGTCACCGCCGCCGTGATCTCCTTGTCCTGAAGCGTCTGCACGACCGACGTGAGAACGGTCCAGGGGTCCACCGCCTTGGAGGAGCGCGCCGAGGCGGACGAGGTGGCCGCAGCGGTGGCCGAAGCAGAGGCGCTCGTCAGCGACGGGGCCGCCTCCTTCGACAGGGCGGGCGCCTTGGTCGGGGCGGGGTCATCGCCGCAGGCGGCGAAGAGGAGGCTGAGGCTCAGGCTGAGGATGCGCACGGGCTGCATCATGTAGCTCCGGTGAGGGGATCACGGCCCACGGCACCCTGGGGGTGGTGCTGCGGCCGGGCCGACCCCATGGTCCGAGGGTCGCGGGAGGGCAGGCAGGCGGCCCACGTTATCCGGTTGACGGCTCGCCCGCACAGCCGACGTGGGCTGTCCGGTGAGGAGCCGCGGCGTTAACCTCGGGTCCGCCTCGACCCGGTCTCGGCGGGCGGCCTCGCCCGCGGCCCTCCATCCTTTGGGCCATCGGCCGCGGGCGGTGCGAGCGGTCCCTCCTTCTACCTCGCCGCGGGTGCCTCTCCGGTGTCCTCCTCTCCTCATCGCCCCGCTCCCCAGCGTTCGGCTCCCCGGCCTCCGGGCCCGGAGCGGGCCTCTGCCTCTGGGGCGTCCGAGGTCCCCGCGACCGCGGCGCGGCCTGCGGGTGGGTGGTGGAGCCGAAGGTCGCGGGTGGTGCGGGTCGGGCTCGGGCTGATCCCCATCGGGCTCGTGGTCGGCGGCGGGCTGGTCTTCGATCTCCTCTGGGGCGATCTCTACGACTACGTCGGCCCCGCCGAGGTCCTGCTCGACCCCGCCGTGTCTGCGCTCTCGCTCCTCGCGGTGGTCGTGGTGCTCGGCCTCCGCGGGCTCCGCCTCGCCTCCGCCTTGGTCGGCTCTTGGACCCTCCCGGCCCCGTGGCTCGCCGCCCCGGTGCCCCGGTTCGGCGAAGCGGTGGAGGGGGCCGACCGGCAGGAGGGCGGGGCCGGCGAGCGCAGCGACCGGGTGGGCTGGCCGCACGCGCTGCCCCGGGAGGGTTTTGCCCTGGTCTGCGGTGCAGAGCGATGGCCGACGGTGGATCTCCTGCAATTCGCTGCGCGGGCGGGCCGTCCGACCCTCCACGCCCAGCCGGCCGCGCCGTGGACGGAGGCTGAGCTCACCCGCCGGCTGGAGCGCCTCCCCTCCGCCCCCGTGGACCGAGCCGCCCCCCTGATCGTGATCGAGGGCGCGGACGCGCTCGGACGCTGGGCGGTCGGGGAGCGTCCCGAGGCGCGCATCGCCCGCTTCTTGGAGGTCTGTCGTCGCCCCCTCGAGCGCTGCGGGGCGCAGGTCGTGGTCGTCGAGCCGCTGCCGGCGGAGCGGCTCATCTCCGGCGAGCCCGCTTGCCAGCGCCTCTCCGCCCAGCTCTCCCATCGGCTCCTCTGGGACGGTCAGGCGCTGCGGGCGCAAGGTTCGGCGTCGGGGGGCCTCGCGTGGTGGCTGGCGAACCTCGGCGACCCCGTGCTCGACTCTCCGGCCGGCCTCCGCTGGTCGGGCCGGGTCGGCCTCGGCCTCAGCGTCCTGGCGCTGCTCCTCGTCTCGGTGGCGATCTGCCTGCCCGGCCTGCGGATGGAGGGGAGCGATCCCTTGCTCCTCGGGGATGGTCGCGGCGCGCTGCCGGGGTCCCTCTGGGCCAACGATGCGGTGCTTGGCTGGATGAAGGGCGACGGGGGGCTGCTCGAGACCACGCGAATCTTCTGGCCCTCGGGGGCGAACCTCGTCGCGCTGTTCGGCAACCTGCTCCCGTCCTTCTTCGCTGCGCCGCTTCAAGGCCTGCTCGGATACCCCGGATACTGGAACGTCTTTGTCATCTGCGTCTTGGTGTTGAACGGGCTCTCCGCGCGCTGGTTGGCGCGGGTGGTGGGGGCCGATCAGACCGGCGCCCTCCTGGCCGGGTTGGCCTTCACGGCGGCCCCGCCGGTCTTGCGGGAGATCTCCGACGGCAGCCAGATCCAGTTCGTCGCCTTTCCGCTGGCGGTGGCGATCGGGCTCTGCCTCCGGGCGATGGAGAGGGG
Organism: Myxococcota bacterium; assembly: GCA_044344255.1. Taxonomy (GTDB): domain Bacteria; phylum Myxococcota_A; class UBA796; order UBA796; family UBA2385; genus JBIJDH01. The sequence goes on along the minus strand of JBIJDH010000011.1, from coordinate 40,526 downwards.
TGGGCGCCGGGGTGGGGTCCTCGCCGGGTTCGCGATCACCTTCGCAGCCCTCAGCTGGTGGTTTTACGGGGCCTTCGTCTTCTTCATCCTCGGCTTCGTCTGCCTCGATCGGTGGCGGAAGGTCCCCGATGAGCGCCCTGCGCTGCGCGACTTTGGGGGTGCGTTGGCGCGGGTCCTGGTGCCGATGACGCTCTTCGCGGGGCCGCTCGTCGCGAGCGCCAATCGTGGGGACATCCCCGGCATCGGCTGGCTCACGCTCTCGTCCACGAACCAGGCCAGCATGATCGACGGCTTCCTGGCGGAGGTCGAGCTGCAGGGGGCGACCTCGATGCGGGCCTTCATCGGCGGCAATGGCGTTGTGGGGGCGGGGATCTTCGCCTGCCTCGCGGCGTTGCTCCCCTTCGGGCTGTGGTTGGCTCTCCCGGAGGGGCGTCGTCGCCTGTGGGTCTTCATCGGGGGGGTGGCCGCCGCGCTCTCCTTTGGGCCGGTGATCGAGCTCGGGGGAGAGCGATACCACGCGCCGTTAGCGGTGCTGCAGGCGATCCTGCCTCTGGGTGGTCGGCTCGGCGCGCCGGATCGGCTGATGATCCTCGCCGCGGTGGCGGGCAGCGTGCTGCTCGGCCTCTGTCTGCGCCCGCTGCAGCGCCGATCTCCGCGGCCCCTGCGGGGGGCGGTGCCGGTCGTGGCGCTGCTCCTGGCCCCCAGCCTCGGGCTCTGGTCGGGCGACCTGCCGCTCCGCACCTTCACCTTCTCCCCGCCCCGCTGGCTCGAACAGATCGGGGAGCCCGGCGCGATCGCGGAGCTCCCGATCGGGTGGAGCGAGCAGCTCGCGATCTACGAGCCGCTGCGAGGGCGAGACTCCCTCATCGGCGGGCCGGGCGTCGTGCGGCAGCTCCACGCGTTCACAGAGTTTCGCGAGCTCCTCGACATCGACCCCGCCCTCTCGTTCTTCCGGAGCAGCAGCTCTCAGATCCGCAGCGTCGATGCGCTGGTGGAGCTCCGCTCCCGCGGGTTCCGGTATGTGGCGGTGAACAATCGCCTGCTCCGCGCCCTCGTCGGCAGCGATGGCGGCAACCCGGACGTTCAGACCGCGCTCCAGGTGAGCCAGCGTGTAGACGAGGTGCTGGGCCCGCCGGTGCTCCGCGGCCCGGAGGTCACCCTCTACCGGCTCCCGGACGGCCGACGCTGAGCGAGGGGGCTCATCAGCCCATCATTCGGCGCCAAGCCTGGAGGTTCGGCACCCGGAGGTACGCGTTGGTGCGCCGGACTGTGCCCATGTCGGCGTGCTCACCCCCGTAGGCGTGGCCGGGGTAGAGGATGGTGTCTGCGGGGAGGGTGGCGAGCCGCTTCGTGAGGGTCTCGTACATCTGCTCGGAGTCGCCGCCGGGGAGGTCGACCCGGCCGCAGCCCTGGAGGAAGAGCGTGTCTCCCGCCACGATCGCGTCCTTCAGGCGGAAGCAGAGCGAGCCTGGCGTGTGCCCAGGCGTGTGCAGGAGCTCGATCTCCACGTCGCCGACGCGCACCTTGTCGCCGGAGTCGTGCTTGACGAGGTCGCTCTCGGAGAGCCCGGTCACCTTTCGGACCCCCTCCGCCTCGAGGCGGTGGATGTGCACCGGCACGGGGCAACGGGCCAGCAGCCGGGGGAGGCCCTCCACCGTGAAGCCGAACATCGTGCCGCCGATGTGGTCGGGGTGGTAGTGGGTGCCGAGGGCGCCCACGAGCTTCATCCCGTCGGCCTCGACCGTGTCGCAGAGCTCGTCGATGGCCCAGGCGGGATCGACCACGACGGCCTCTCCGGTGTCGCGATCTCCGATCAGGTAGACGAAGTTCTGCATCTGAGCGGCGGCAAAGTTGCTGCGCCCGAAGTCACGGCCCGCGAGGAGCTGCTTGAAATAGAGCGTCGCCATGGGGCTCCTGGCTACTTGCCGAGGTGGGTCTTGGCCTCTTTGGCGGCCTTGCTCTTCGGCCACAGGCGCACGACGTCCTCGTAGAACAGTCGCGCGTTGTCCTTCTGGCCTTGCGCCTCAAAACACTCCCCTTGGCGCAGCATCGCCCAGGAGGACCAGGGGCTCGACCGGTACTTGTCGATCACCTCTTGGAAGCGCAGCACGGCGGCCGGGTAGTTCTTGGCGTTGAACTCGGCCTCGGCGCGACGGTAGTGCGCCTCGGGGACGCGCTTGTTGTCGGGGAACTGCTTGATGAAGCGGTCGAGGACCGCGATGGCGGCCTTCTCTCGGCCCTCGGCGAGGTGCTCCTCGGCGAGCTTCAGCATCGCGTCGGGATCGGTGACGTTCTGCCCGGTGTCGCTGGCGGGGTCGGTGGCCTTGGCGGGGGTCGCCGGGGTGGTGGCGGTGCCGGCGGCGCCTGCGGTGCCCGTGGCGGCGGGGGTGCCGCTCGTGGCCTCGCGGGTGGGCGGCGGCGGCGGCTTCACGCCGAGCGACTTCTCGACCGCCTCGGCCCGCATCTCCAGCCAGGTGAGGCGGAAGGTGGAGTCCTCGCCGCGGCTGTAGGAGTCGGTGGAGGTCTGCTGGTACTCGTGGCGCAGCACCTCGAGGTCGCCGCGGATCCGACCCACCTCACCGCGGACCTCGTCGAGGGTCTCCATGCGCTGGATCTCCTCCTGGCCGCGGGCTCGGGAGAGCTCCTCGAGCTGGGCGACGCGAGCGTCGACCTTGTCGAACTGGCCCTCGAGGTTGCCGACGCGGCTGCCCTGGAGGGCGAGCTCGCGTCGATACTGCTCAGAGGCGGACTGGCCGGAGCGGTCGAGCACGCAGGCCGGCAGCAAGGCCAGGGCGAGCCCGAGGGCGAGGCGCGAGGGCGCGACGGAGGGCCTGGAGGTGGGCCTGGAGGTGGGCGTGGGGGTGAGGGTCACGGCTGGCTCCTACTGGGCAGAGACGTCGGCGCGACGGTTCTGAGACCAGGCGGCCTCGGAGTGCCCGGGGTCGACCGGGCGCTCCTCCCCGTAGGAGACGGTGCGGAGGCGGCTGGGCGGCACGCCATGGCCGACCAGCCACTTGTTGACGGCGTCGCCGCGCCGCTGACCCAGCGCGATGTTGTACTCGGTGGTGCCGCGCTCGTCGCAGTGCCCCTCGATGCGCACCTGCCCCGAGCGGGAGGTGAAGCAGGGGAGGTTGCGCGTGAGCTCGCGGTCAGAGTCGGTGGTGATCGAGGACTTGTCGAAGTCGAAGCGCACGCGGATGAGGCCGCAGTTGAGCCCCGCCGCGGCGTCGGTGCGGCCGCGCACGGAGAGGCCGCCGCGCAGCATCGCCTTCTCGCCATCGCCGTTGAGCACCTTGACGTCGTAGCTGCCCTCGCTGAGCGGGGGCGCCGAGAGGGCGAGGGTGTTCTCGTCGCGGAAGGTGACGGAGGCGACCTCGGTGCTCCCGAGCCAGACGCGGGCCCCGGACTGGAAGCCGCTGCCGTAGACGATGCCGCGGAAGGCGCTGTCGGGCTCGACCTCGGCGGGCTCGATGCTGACGACCTGGAGCTTCACCTCCGGCGTGTTGACGTCGGTGGGCGTGGTGTCCACGATCTCGGGGTCCTTCTTCTTGCACTTTCCAGCGAAGAGGACCGGGAACAGGGCGATCAGGAGGGGGAAGCGGAGCGACCGGGGGAGGCGCATGGCAGACCCGCAAGGCGGAGGGGGGGCGGCGCCGGGGGTTGAGGTACCCAGCGGGAGCGGGAGGTGGGCGGGAACCCACCGGTGGGGACAACCCCTTACCGGATTGAGCCCTCCGTTGTCAACACCTGGGGGCGGAGCGCTCATGTGATCGGCGCAGAGGTCCCCGGGAATCGGCGACTCGAACTCCCCACGGGGGGCGCGCCGCGCTATAGGTCGCCATGCTTGCGCTCTACGTGGTTGCCTTGGTGGCGGGGGGGATCCTGGTCGGTGTCGGGGCCCTCTCGGGCGGTGACGCGGGTGAGTCCGAGGGCGACCTCCACGGCGACGTGGACCACGGCGGCCTCGATCACGGCGGTCTCGATCATGGAGACGTCGGCCATGGCGACGTTGGCCACGGCGACGTCGGCCATGGCGCGGGCGACGGTGCGCTCACCGTGAGCGGGCACGGAGATGCGGTCCATGTCGAAGGGCCGGCCGGCGCGGGCCCCTGGCTGCCCTTCCTCTCGATGCGCTTCTGGACCTTCGGCCTCGCGAGCTTCGGCCTCAGCGGCCTCCTGCTCACGCTCCTCGGTCAGGCGACCCTCATCGCGGCCCCGGTCTCGGCGGTGATCGGCGTGGGGGTCGGCGGGGTGGTCGCCGCCGCCTTTCGGCGACTGCAGTCGAGCAACGTCGGCACCGAGACCACGCTCGGGAAGCTGCGCGGCGGTGAGGCCAAGGCGCTGCTCCCCATCGAGGCGCACCAGACGGGCAAGATCCGGGCCCTGCTCGGCGGCTCGACGGTCGATCTCCTCGCCCGCACCCACGACATCGCGCCCATTCGGGCCAACGACACTGTGCTCATCGTCTCCATCGAGGAGGGGGTGGCCGAGGTCACCGCGCTCCGCAACAACCTCACCGCGGCGCCGTAGAGTCGGCTCCGGAGGTCGTCCGTGCAAGAGATCATCGCAACACTCTTCTCCGCGCTTGTGGCGGGGGTCGGCATCGCGGTCGGTGTCGTCCTCTTTATCGCCTTCGTGCGGCAGTTCCTCTTCATCGGGCGGCCGAACGAGGTGCTCATCTTCTCCGGTCGTCAGCAGACGATGGCCGACGGGACGGTGCGCGGCTACCGCGAGCTGATCGGGGGCGGGCGCTCCTTCCGCTGGCCCCTCATCGAGCAGGTCGCCCGGATGGACCTCTCCACCATCCCCGTCGAGGTCAAGGTCGCCAACGCCTTCTCCAAGGGCGGCATCACCCTGTCCGTTCACGCGGTGGCCAACGTGAAGGTCTCCGCGCAGCCGGCGGTGGTGCGGAACGCGATCGAGCGCTTCCTCGGGCGCGACCCCGCCGAGATCCGCCGAGTGGCCAAAGAGACCTTGGAGGGGCACCTCCGCGGCGTGCTCGCCACGCTGACGCCGGAGGAGGTCAACGAGGACCGGCTGAAGTTCGCCGACGCCCTCGTCGAGGAGGCCGGCAACGACTTCCACAAGCTCGGTCTCCAGCTCGACACCCTCAAGGTGCAGCACGTGGCTGACGATCGAAACTACCTCGACAGCATCGGCCGTAAGCGCATCGCCGAGGTGGTGCGCGACGCCGAGATGGCCGAGAGCTTCGCGCTCACCGAGGCCCAGAAGATCGAGAGCGAGTCGACCAAGGTGGCCACCGTCGCGCGACAGAACGCCGAGACGATCGTGGTCCAGGCCGAGAACTCGGTCCGCCAGCTCAAGGCGGAGCTCGAGGCCGAAGCCCGCACGGAAGAGGAGCAGGCCGAGGCCGCCTGGCGGCAGGCCCGCGCCGAGGCCGAGGCCGAGCTCCAGGACATCCGGCGCCAGCTCGAGCACCTGCGCCTGCAGGCTGACGTCGTGCTCCCCGCCCAGGCCGCCCAGGAGGCCGCCGCCCTGCGCGCCCGTGGGGACGCGGCCGCGATCGCCGAGAGCGGCAAGGCGATGGCCGACGTGCTCCAGATGATGACCGACACCTGGCTCGCCGCCGGGCCCGACGCCCGCGACATCTTCCTCATCCAGCAGCTCGAGACGGTGCTGAAGACCGTGGTCACTCGGGTCTCGAAGGTCGCGATCGGCGAGGTCAACCTCATCGACGGCGGCGACGGCACCACCCTCCCTCGGCACATCGCGAGCTTCCCCGCCAGCGTCCGCGCCGTGCTCGACGAGCTCAAGGGCTCGACCGGCGTGGACGTCACGGGCATGCTCTCCGGAGCGGTGCGCCCGTTGGGCTCTGTGCAGGTGCATGACCCCCTCATCGGAGCGGGCCCCGCCCGTCAGGAGTCCTGAGATGTTCGAGTTCCTCAGTGTGCTCGTGGCGCTCGTCGTGGTCGGCGGCGCGGCCTTCGGCGCCTTCCTGCTCGTGGTTCGGAACCTCATCTACATCTGTGGTCCGAACGAGGCCCTGGTGTTCTCGGGGGCGCGGGTCCGCGAGGGGCGGGAGGTCAAGGGCTACCGGGTGATCAAGGGGGGGCGCGGCTATCGCATCCCCCTCTTCGAGACGGTAGACCGCATGGACCTCACCAACATGATCATCGAGCTCAGCGTGTCGAACGCCTACTCGAAGGGGGGCATCCCGCTCTCTGTTCATGGGGTGGCCAACCTCAAGGTGGCGGGCCACGAGCCCGCCCTCTCCAACGCGATCGAGCGCTTCCTCGGCCGGGACCGCGCCGACATCATGAAGATCGCCAAGGACACCCTCGAGGGCAACCTCCGCGGCGTGCTCTCGCAGCTCACGCCGGAGCAGGTCAACGAAGACAAGAACGTCTTTGCCAGCAAGCTCCTCGACGAGGCCGAGCACGATCTGAGCAAGCTCGGGCTCGTGCTCGACACGCTGAAGATCCAGAACGTCTCCGACGAGGTGAAGTACCTCACCAGCACCGGCCGTAAACAGTCGGCCGAGGTGGTGAAGTCGGCGCGTATCGCCGAGGCGGAGGCGAAGGCGATCAGCAGCACCCGCGAGTCGGAGAACAACAAGAGCGCGCGGCTCATCGCCCTCGAGAACCAGCGGCAGGTCCTCCGCTCCGAGACCGAGCGGCGGATCGTCGACGCCCGCACCCGAAAGTCGGCGATGGTGGCCGAGCAGGTCGGTCAGGTGCGGGCCGTCGTCGCCCGCGCCACGGCCGACCTCAAGGTGCAGGAGGCCCGCGTCGAGCAGGCCCGCCGGCAGCTCCAGGCCGACGTCGTCGAGCCGGCCCGCGCCGCGATGGAGGCCAGCATCGCCCACGCGCGAGGCGGCGCGTCGAAGATCATCGAAGACGGGCGGGCGACGGTCTCGGTGCTCGACGAGATGGTCCACACCTGGAAGGCCGGCGGAGATCAGGCCCGCGACATCTTCTTGATGCAGAAGCTCCAGACCCTGCTCACCAGCCTGACGAACACCCTCGAGACCGTTGAGGTGGACCGCCTGACCGTGCTCCCGGGCTCGAACAGCGCGGGTGTGCAGGCCGTGCGCATCACCGAGGAGCTGAAGGGGGCGCTCGGGGTCGACCTCCCGAAGCTCCTGTCGGTGGTGGCCGACCGCGGGGGGATGGGCTCGAGCCTCAAGACCCCGAGCGAGCTGCCCTGACGCGCCGCAGCCGCGGGGGCCCGGCGGATCAGCCGCCGAGGGCCTCGCGGTAGGCCTGCTCAAGGTCGGGGAGGCGCATCTGGGCCTCGGCGGCGGTGCCGGTCAGGAAGCCAGGCGCGCCCTCCGGTTCGGCCGGGGGGGCGGTCCGAGCGCCCGGCTCGACCGCGCTGCTCGGCTCGACCGCGCTGCTCGGCTCACGTGCGCTGCCAGCGGGCGTCGCGGAGGGGGACACGCTGGGGGCGCCGTCTTCCGGTGCGGACTCCGAGCCCTTGGCCTCCTCGAGGGTCTGTCGGGCCAGCTCTGCCCGGGCCTGCGCGGCGACCGCCGACGCGGCGGCGGCGACGGCGCGGTCCTGTCCGGAGGGATCGGCCGGCGCGAGGGCGGCGGCCCGGACCTGCTCGGCGCGCCGGATGACCTCCTCGGGGCTGCCCCCACCGGACAGGCTGACCCCCACCTCGCCACCCACGGCGTACCGTTGGCCGTCTGGGCCGACCTGGAAGCTGAAGGAGACGGCCCCGGTGGCGCCGCCACCTGCGGCCTTGTGGGCGGCCTCGTGGGCCCGGACCGCCGTGTCCCGGGCGCGGAGCTGGGCGACCATCGCTTGCTCCTCGGCGGTGAGCGGCTCGCCGGCGGCGCGGCCCCCAGCCTCGCGGGTCGTCGGTTCGGCCTCGGCGGCCTCCGGGCCGGGGGCGACCTCGGTGGCCTCGGTGGCCTCGGTGGCCTCGGTGGCCTCGGTGGCCTCGGTGGCCTCGGCGGGGGCGGCGATCTCCTCGAAGGGCGCCACCCCCGTCACCCGCCCTTCGACCTTCAGGGCGACCTCGACCGGGCTCAGGCCGGGCTCCGTCACTGCGAGCTCGCTCAGGGCGGCGCGGCGGGTCGCGGCGTCGCGGGCCTCGTCGGAGATCGAGACGGACACGGCGCTGCAGTCGCAATTGGGGCACCGCTCGCAGGCGCGCGCGGCGGGCGAGGCGCCTCGCCGGTCGGTGACGCCGGCGCGGCTCACCTCCACGGCGCCGGGAGAGGCGAGGGACGCGACCGTGCGGTAGGCCACGGCGCTGATCGAGCTCGGAGTGGAGTGGACCGCGGTCAAGGGCGCTCCGGTGGAGGGTCGGCATGAAAATATCTCGCGGAGCGTAGCTGTGCCTGTGCCCTCTGCTTCCGGGTGCGCTGCCGGCGCGGGCGGGATTAGGGGGTTGCGCTCCTCGGCCCGCCGGGGCGGCTGGACGTGTCTCCCTGCTCCGAGGTGACCTTGCCCCTCCACGATCCCCGCTTCGCCGCAGCCGTCGAGGCCGCCGTCGGGCGGATCGAGGCCACGACCGACGCCGAGCTCGTGGTGGTGGCGGCCTCAAGCTCCACCGACACCCGCGGGGTCCCCTGGCAGGTGGGCGCCGGGGTGGCCGGGCTGGGCCTCGCCTTCGCGCTCTGGAGCCCCGTCGTGCTCGACGAGCGCTGGCTCCCCGTCGAGCTGCCGCTGCTCGGGCTCGCGGCCGGCTGGGCCGCCTCCCGGTCGGGGAGGCTGCTCCGCGCGCTGAGCGGTCCCGCCCGAATGCAGCAGGCCGTCGCGGTGGCCGCGGCCGCCGCGTTCCTCCACGAGTCGGTGAGCGGCACCCGCGGTCGGACGGGGCTGTTGGTCTACTACTCGGCCCTGGAGGAGCGGGTGGTCCTCCTGCCCGACGTCGGCTTGCAGGCCCTCATCCCCGGCTCCGAGTGGAACGCCGTCCGGTGGGGTGAAGGGGCCGATCCCCAGCGGGTCTCCACGCTCGAGGACCTGCTGCGGGGCATGGAGGCGGTGGGCAAGGTGCTCGCCGCCCACCTGCCGCCCAGCGGAGACAACCCGAACGAGATCGCCGACGCGCCGCGGATCCGCCGATGACGCCCCTCTGGTCGCGCGGGTTGGCGCTCTGTGGCTCCCCCCGATGGCGGGCCCTGCTGGTCCTCCTCGTCCCCGGGCTCCTGCTCGGCGCCGACGAGGCCTGGGCGCGGGCGGGCGGCGGTCATGGTTACTCAGGGGGCGGCAGCTCGTCGGGCGGCGGCTCCTCGGGCGGCGGGGACGGCGGCGCCATCCTCTGGCTGCTCATCCGCCTCGTGATCCAGTTCCCGGCCATCGGGATCCCGCTCTTCATCATCGTCGGCTTCATCTGGTGGAAGTCACAGCAGGGCAACAAGGCCCGCGCTTGGACCCCCGGCCCCAGCCTCGCCCCGGCGAGCGCGTCGCGCGCGGAGTCGCTGCGGGCCCTCGTCGCCGCCGATCCCAATTTCTCGATGCCGCTCTTCCTCGACTTCGCGCAGCTCGTCTACGCGCACGGGCAGGAGCTGCGCCTCCGGCCGCGCGGCGCCGAAGTCCTGAGCCCCTGGTTCAGCCGCGCCGCGCTCGACGGCCTCACCGCCGCCGACAAGGGGCTGCGCGAGGTGAAGGACGTCATCTTCGGCGCGGTGGTGATCCGCAAGGTGGAGCTCGGGCAGAGCCAGCAGCGCCTGACCGTGGACTTCGAGACCAACTACACCGAGGTCGCCGAGAAGGGACCCTCCACCTTCCATTGCACCGAACGCTGGACCTTCTCGCGCAAGGCCGGCACCCGCTCGCCGGGCCCCGACCGCATGGAGACCCTGTCCTGCGCCGCCTGCGGGAGCTCCGCCGAGCCCAAGTCCGACGGCACCTGCCCCAATTGCGGGGAGCCGCGGATGGGCGGGGAGAGCCAGTGGTGTGTGAGCGGCGTCCAGACCTTGAGCCGCCGCCGGGTGCAGCCGGTGGAGCTCCAGCTCGGCGGCGGCGGGGTCGAGGCGGGCACGGCGGTCGCCACCCGCTTCGACCCCGACCTCGCCGCCGCTCGCCGCGCGATGCTCGCCCGGCACCCCGACCACGACTGGAACAAGTTCCTCTCCGAGGCCCGGAGCGTCTTCAAGCGCATCCAGGAGGCCTGGTCGAGCGGCCGCTGGGAGCTCGCCCGCCCGCTCGAGTCCGACGCCCTCTTCCGGGTCCACCGGCTGTGGATCGAGCGCTACCAGCGCGAGCACCTGCAGAACCGCCTCGACGACGTCACCATCCAGAAGGTGGAGGTGGCCCAGATCGGGATGGACGCCTACTACGAGACCGTCACGGTGCGCATCTTCGCCTCGATGCGCGACAGCACCCTGGACACCCGCACCGGAAAGGTGGTGGGCGGCGACCCCGCGCAGCTCCGCACCTTCAGCGAGTACTGGACCTTCCTCCGCGCCGTGGGCGGGAAGCCCCGGGCGGGCGGCTGGGATAGCCAGAGCTGCCCGAGCTGCGGCGCCCCCGCGGACAAGGTCAACATGGCCGGCGTCTGCGGCTACTGCGACGCCAAGATCACCACTGGAGCATTCGACTGGGTGCTCTCCCGAATTGAACAGGACGAGAGCTATGTCGGATGACCTGCTGGCCGAGCTGGAGGCCGCCGCCTCCCAGCGCCGCGCCGGGCCCACCGCCCCCTTCTCCGTGCGCTCCGCCGGCGATGAGGGCCTCGCGAAGATGCTCTCCGAGGCGGTCTCCACGACGGGCCGCGAGCCGCGGGCCACCCACGGCTTCCACACCTACCCCGCAGGCATGCACCCGGACTGCGCCCGCATCATCATCGAGGCCTGCCCCGGCGCCGTGCACGACCCCTTCTGCGGCGGCGGCACCGTGCTCGTCGAGGCGGTGCTGAACAACCGCCAGGGCACCGGCACCGACCTCTCCCCCATCGCGCTCCTCGTCGCGCGGGCTCGCTGCTCGGGCTCGCTCCTGGCCACCCCGCTCCGCGCGGCCTCCCGCAAGCTCACCGCCGCCGCCCGCCTCCGCACCCCCACCACCGTGCCCGAGGTCTGTAAGGAGTGGTACGAGCCCCATGTGGCCGAGGAGCTCGGCCGCCTGCGGGACGGCATCGCCCTCGAGGGCGCCGAGGTGCGGCCCCTCCTCGAGGCGGTCTTCTCCTCGATCTGCATCAAGGCGAGCTACCGCGAGAGCGACACCTCGAACAACCGCGTGACCATGCACCGCCCCCCGGGCACCACGGCCATCCTCTTCCACAAGAAGGCCCGTGAGCTCGGCCGGATGCTCGACGAGATGCCGGCCGCCCCCGAGTTCAAGGTTCGCATGGCCGACGCCCGCCGCGTGGGCCCGCCCGAGGAGACCGGCCTCGTGCTCACCTCGCCGCCTTACCCGGGCGTCTACGATTACGTGCCGATGCAGCAGCTCCGCATGGCCTGGCTCGGCCTCGAGCCCGGCTGGAGCCCGGGCGCCGAGGTGGGCAGCCGCCGCAGCTTCCGGGCGATGGGCCGCGCCGCCGCCCTGAAGAAGTGGCGCGAAGACACCGAGCACTGGATCAACACCCAGGCGAGCCTGCTGCCGCCGGGGGGCCGCCTGGCGATCGTGGTGGGCGACGGCCTCGTCGGCGACAAGCTCGTGGACGCCCTCTCCCCCACGGTCGAGGCGATGCGCGACGCCCGCCTCAAGATCGTGGCCCGCGCCAGCGCCGACCGCCCCGACTACGCGCGAGACGCGATCCGCACCGAGCACATCGTGCTCGGCGAGCGCCCCGGGGGCTGATCGGCCTGCGGGGCCGGCGCTACTCGGCCTTGTTCCGGCGCTCCGGCACCGGGCCCGTCAGCCGGTGGACGGGGTAGAGCTCGCCCACCTGGAGCCAGGCGTCGAGGAACTCCCAGCGCACGAGCCCGTCGTCTGAGTGGGGCTCGAGGAGGTAGGTGGCCAGCGTGCCAGCGCGCTGGGCGGTGGGCACCACCATCGTCCCGGCGGGGAAGGTGAGGGTGCGGCGCTCGGGGCGCACGGAGAGCACCGTCTCGAAGCGGCTGGGCGGCGGCTTCTGGCTGAGCGGCACCTCGGACTCGCCGGGGGGCGGCACCCGGCCGGCGACGTCGGGGGAGAAGGTCTTCTCGGAGGCGAGGATGACGTAGCTCTCGACCTCGAGCGTCACTGCCTCCTCGAGCTCCTCGACCCTCAGGCCATGGCCGGCGAGGCGGGCCGCGATGGGCACGGTGACGACGTAGCCGAAGGGCACGGTCACCATCGCGGTGGGCACGAAGGCGCGGAGGTGGGGGACGGTCCAGGTGGTGGGCTGCTCACCGGGGTACTGGCGGTCGCGCAGGGCCTCCCGCTCGAAGCCGGGGACCTTGACCGTGTCGCCGTCCAGGGCATAGGCCGGATAGGAATAGACGAGCTCCCCCGACGAATCGCGGCGGGCGACGCCGTAGTGGATGCCCACGCGGTCGCGGGCGTCGGCGGCCAGGCCGCGGGCGATGATGCGGGCCTCCTCGGCCTCGACGGCGCGCAGCAGCTTGTCCCGCTTCACGGCCGCCGTGCGCACGAGCTCGGCGAGCCAGGCGTAGATGACCGCGCAGCGACGGGGATAGGAGATGTAGCTGTAGGTCTCGAGCAGGACGTCGATCCGGCCCAGCAGCCCCCGGTAGTGGCTGCCGAAGCGGGGGAGGGCCGGATAGGTGTGCCAGCCGGTCTCGGGCTGGTCTTCGACCACGAAATTGCCGTACCAGGTGGCCTTGTAGCCGTGGCGCTCCTCGATCCGCGCCGCGCAGCGCTCGAGCATCTTCCGGCTCTTGCCGAGCAGGGCCGCGAAGAGGTGCTGGTTGGAGTGACTCGTGTCGAAGGTGAGGTCACAGGCGTGGATCGAGCCGTCCGTGGTGTGACAGTCGATGAAGATGTGCGGGTACCAGCGCTGGTAGAAGGGGGCGAGGGCGGCCGTCTCGGGCGCCTCCTGCTTCATGGCGTCGCGGTTGAGGTTCCAGCCGGCGCCGGTGTAGCGGGTGCCCACGCCCCCGGGCGGGTTGACCTGCCCCTCGAGGTTGGCGAGGTCAAGGGCCCGGTTGTTGGGGCTGATGCGGTCGTTGCCGTCGGGGTTGATGTCGGGGATGATCACGAGGCAGACCCGGCCGAGGATCTTGTGCCCCTTCTTCCTGCGCACGAGGTCTCGCGCCAGCGCGAGGGCGGCCTCTTTGCCCTCCACCTCGCCGGCGTGGATGTTGGCCTCGATCATCACGATGATCTTGCCCTGAGCGCGGGCCTCTTCGGGGGTGAAGGCCCCGCGGTCGCTGAGGATGAGGGCGACGATGTCCTGGCCCTCCCCGCTCCGCCCGAGGCTCGTCCGCTGCACGAGCGGGCTCTCGGCGGCGAGGGCGTCGCAGTAGGCGATGACCTCGTCGTGGCGCGAGGTCTCGGTGTAGCCGGAGGCCTCGGCGCGCGTCAGCAGCTCAGCGGGCGGCGCGACCGGGGTGGAGACGTTCGGGACCGCAGACGAGGAGTGGGGCATGGTCGTTCCAAGGAGGGCGCAGACCGGCTAACCCACCCAGGTGGAGTCCGACCCCCATGACCGCGCCGAGCCCGACCCCCGCCCGCCCCTCGCCCGCCACCCGGGGGCTGGAGTCCCTCGATCTCGCGGCGGTGGCTCGTTTCCCGCGCCCGGGGATGGCGACGCCTGGCCGCCCGGCCTTCTCCCCGGACGGCCGCACCCTCACCTTCTTGCACAGCCCGACGGGGGGCCTCCTCCGGGAGCTCTACGCGGTGGACGTCACGACCGGTGAGCAGCGGCGCCTCCTCGGCCTCGAGGACGTCGGCGGCGGCGCCACCGACCACAACGTCTCCCCCGAGGAGGCCCTGCGCCGCGAGCGAGAGCGCCTCCGCGAGACGGGCATCACCCACTACGCCTGGGCCCGGGCCGCCCTGGTGCTGCTGGTGCCGGTGCGAGGCCGCCTGTGGGTGTCGAGGGAGGGCGAGACCCGCGCCGTGGCCGTCGACGCAGACGAGGCCCGCCTCAGCCCCGACGGGGAGCAGGTGGTCTTCACGCGGGCCGGAGATCTGTACACGGTGAGCAGCCGCGGCGGCCCTGAGCGGCGCCTCACCGCAGACGCCGCGCTGGGCCTCACGAACGGCGCCGCGGAGTACATCGCCCAGGAGGAGATGCACCGCGCCGAGGGCTTCTGGATCTGTCCGCGCGGGGAGCAGGTCTGTTTTGCGCAGGTCGATGAGCGCCACATCCCCCTCCTCTCGATCCCCCGCCTCGCCGGCCCCCCGGGTGCGGCCGAGGCCCACCGTTACCCCTTCACCGGCGCCGAGAACGCGCGGGTGCGGCTCTTCGTCACCGCGCTCGCGGGCGGGCCGGTCACCCTGCTCGACCTCGGCGATCCCGAGTACGTCTGCCGCGTGAATTGGACCGGCGACGGTCGCCTCCTCGTCCAGGTCCAGCCGCGGGACCAGCGCACCCTCCGCCTGCTGCGGGTCGATCCCCGGCGCGGCACCACCGAGGTCCTGCTCACCGAGACGAGCGAGTGTTGGGTCAACCTGCACGATGACCTGCGCGTCTTGGACGACGGCAGCCTCCTCTGGAGCTCGGAGCGTACGGGCTTCCGCCACCTCTACCACCTCGACGCCGACGGTCGCGTGCTCCGCTCCCTCACCGAGGGGGCCTGGATGGTCGACCGCGTGGTGGGGCTCGCGCAGGGCTTCGTGTGGTTCACGGGCACGAAGGACAGCCCGCTCGAGCGCCACGTCTATCGGGTCCCGATCGCGGGCGGCCCGATCGAGCGGCTCACCCTCGACCTCGGGATGCACGAGGCGGTGCTCTCCCCCGACGGCGGTGCCTGGCTGCACATCTTCGAGGGGCTCGACCGCGCGCCTTCCCTCACCCTGCGCGGCCCGACGCCGCGGGCCGTCCACGCGGCGGCCTCGGCCGTCGCGCTCCCGCCGCCCGAGCTCTTCTCCTTCCTCTCCCGCGACGGCGAGCGCCTGTACGGCGCGCTCTACACGCCGGCGGGGGAGGGGCCCTTCCCGCTCGTGGTCGCCGTCTACGGGGGGCCCCATGTCCAATATGTACAGTCCAGCTACGCACAGACGGTCGATCTCCGCGCCCAGCACCTGCGCAAGCGCGGCTTCGCGGTCCTCAAGGTCGACAACCGGGGCTCGGCGCGCCGGGGGCTCGCCTTCGAGGGGGCGATCTACCGGCGCATGGGCACGGTCGAGGTGTGCGATCAGGTAGACGGGGTGCGGCACCTCATCGATCGCGGGCTCGTCGATCCGGCCCGGGTGGGCGTCATCGGCTGGAGCTACGGCGGCTACATGGCGCTGCTCTGCCTGCTGAAGGAGCCCGGCGTCTTTCGTGCCGCGGTCTCGGGCGCGCCGGTCACCGAGTGGGAGGGCTACGACACCCACTACACCGAGCGCTACATGGACACCCCGGAGCAGAACCCGGAGGGCTACGCCGAGGGCTCGGTGCTCAGCCAGGTGCCGGCCGCCGGTGCTCCCGGTGCCCCCGCTGGCGCGCTCCTGCTCGTGCACGGCCTCATCGACGAGAACGTCCACTTCCGACACGCGGCCCGGCTCATCGACCGCCTCGTCAAGGCGGGGCTCCCCCATGAGCTGCTGCTCTTCCCCGACGAGCGGCACATGCCCCGCAGCGAGGCCGATCGCGCGATGATGGAGGGGCGCGTCCTGCGCTTCTTCGAGCAGCACCTCCGGGCCTGAGCCCTCCACCGCCCGCCCCTCGCGCATGACGGAGACGACGCCCCCGTGGACCAAATCGACCAGTGGATGCTGGAGGCGCGGATCGGCTCGGGGGGCCTCGCCGAGGTGTGGCGGGCGGTCGCGGCGGACGGCTCGGGCAAGCCCGTCGCCCTCAAGGTCCTGCGCGACCCGAAGCGCAGCCACGCCCACCGGGCGCGCTTCCTCCGGGAGGGTCGGCTGCTCGGCCGCCTCGATCACCCGGGGCTTCCTCGCTGCTACGCCGTCGGGGAGGGGGAGCAGCCCTACCTCGTGCTCGAGCTCTTGGAGGGGGACACGCTCTCGGGCCGGATCCGGCTGAAGGGCCCCCTCTCTTACGATGCGGTGGCCTCGCTCGCCGCCTCCCTGCTGCGGGTGCTCGACCACATCCACCAGCAGGGCATCGTCCACCGGGACGTGAAGTCGAGCAACGTCTACCTCGCCGCCGACCGGCGGGTGCTCCTGCTCGACCTCGGGCTCGCCGCCGACCCGCGGGATCCCCTCACCACCACGCTCGGCGACGTGATGGGCACCTACGCCTACATGGCCCCCGAGCAGATCGCCGGCGCCGAGGTCGACCACCGCTGTGACCTCTACAGCCTCGGCGTCACGCTCTACGAGGCCCTGACCGGCACCCGCCCCTTCCACGCCCAGGGTGCCTCGGGCTATCTCCGCGCCCACCGGGAGGGCGCGCCGACCTCGCTCATCGAGCTCTGCCCCGACGCCCCCATCCGGCTCCTCGACACCGTCACGCAGCTCATGGCCCGCGATCCGCTGGCCCGCCCCGCCTCGGCGGCCATCGCCCGCGCCACCTTGACCGGCGCCACCGGGGTGCGGCGCTCGCTCAGCCCGGCGCCGATCGCTGGCCGGGCCGCGGCCCTCGGCGCCATCGAGGCGGTGCTCGACGCGGGGGGCTCGCTCTTCCTCTGCGGGGAGATTGGGAGCGGCACCGGCCGGATGGCCACCCACGCCCTCGATCAGGCCCGCCTCCGCGGGGTGGAGACCATCGCCCTGCGCTGCCGGGCCCGCGCGGCCCCCTTGGACCCCGTCGAGCAGCTCGCCCGGGACCTCGCCCGCATCGTCGGTCGGGTCGATCCGAGCGTCGAGGGCCTCGCGCGCGCGACGGAGGCCCTCTCCGAAGAGGGGCCCCTGCTCTATGTCATCGAGGACACCGAGCACCTCTCCCCCGACGCCGCGCAGATCCTCGGGGTGGTCGTGGCCGCCGCCCCCAAGCTCGCGCTCGTGATGACCGGCGTCCGCGCGCCCCCCGGCATCCCGGCCCACCCCGTGCCCTTGCGGGCGCTGAGCCCGGACGAGGCGCAGCTCATCGTCGTCGGCATGCTCAGCACCCCCACGCCGCCGGCCGGCCTCGCCACGCAGCTCCACCGCATGGCCGGCGGCCTGCCCGCCCTCGTCGTGCTCGGGGTCAAGGAGCTCGTCGCCCGCGGGGCGCTGTGGTGCGAGGGCATCGGGGAGGACGGCCACGTCGCCTGGCGCCTCGATCGCACGGTGTCGATCGAGCCCACCACCGGCCTCGTCCGCCTCTTCGGGACGGTGCTCACGCAGCTCCCCGAGGCCTCCCGCAGCCTCCTCGAGGTGCTCGCGGTAGTGGGGGAGGCCCTGCCGGTCGACCTCGCCCTCGAGCTCTGCGGCGCCGACCTCTCGGGGATGGCGATGGGGCCGCTCCTCTACGCGGGCCTCGCCAGCACCGAGACCCACGAGGACGGCGATCAGATCATGCTCCGCCGCCCCGCGGTCGGCACCCTCGTGATGGGGCAGGTGCCGGTGGCCCGACAGACGGCCATCCACCGCCAGCTCGCCCGCGCCCTCTCCGCCCTGCCGCCCGATCCCTGGCGCGACCAGCGTCTGAGCTGGCACGCCGCCCACGGCGCCGAGCCCGACGACGCCCCGGCCGCCCTCCTCGCCCTCGGCGATGACCTGCTCCGCCGCGGCCAGTATGCCCGATCCCTCGACGTGCTCGATCGGGCCAGCAAGATCGCAGGCGCGGAGGCCCGCGTCTCGGCCCGGCTCGCGATCGTCCGCGGGGAGGCCCTCGACGCCGTCGGCCGCCGAGAGGAGGCGATGAACGCCATCACCGCGGGCCACCGCCTCGCCCTCGACCTCCGCGACCCCGAGCTCGTCGGCCGGGCGCTCGTCGGGCTCGCCCAGGTGCACCATGGCATCGGCGATGAGCGGCGCGCCGCCTTGCTCGCCGAAGAGGCGCTGGAGCTGGTCGAAGGGCGCCCGCTCGACCCCTCCCTCCCCCGCGCGCTCCTGCTCGCCGCGACCAGCCATCGCCTCGGCGCTCGCCCCGAGGCCGCCTCGCGCCTGTTTCACCGCGCGATCGAGGTGGCCAACCACCAGGGCTCGCGGCAGTTCGTCGCGATGGCCAACGGGGGGCTCGGCGCCTTGTACGCCGAGGAGGGGCACCTCGACGAGGCCATCCACCACCTCGAGCAGGAGGCGGGCTACCTCCGCGCGCACGGGCCGAGCCACCGCCTCGTGCCCACCCTCTACCGCCTCGGCGTCGCCTGGCGGCGGCAAGCCCGGCCCGATCTCGCCCTCGAGCACCTCGACGAGGCCGAGGACATCGCTCGATTTGCCCAGCTCCCCCACAAGCGGGCCCTGGTGCGGGTGGGCAAGGCCGGCGTGCTCATCGCCCTCGGCGACATCACCACCGCCACCGCCTTGATGACCGACGCCCGGGTGGCGCTCGATCCCGAGGCCTCCACCTTCGTCCGCATCGTCTACCGCGAGGTGCAGGCCCACCTGCGCCTCGTCGCCGGTGACCGCCAGGCCGCGCTGGCCGTCTACCAGGCCGCCGAGGTCGAGGCGACGCGGGCCGGCTTCGCCTCCGCGGCCGCCTACTTCCTCGGCATGCTCGGCGTGCTCACCGCCGACACCGACGCCATCACCGAGGCGATGGACGTGCTCGGCACCGCAGGGGACCGCCGCCTCGCAGCCCGCCTGCTGCTCTACGGCGGCACCGTCGGCGGGGACGCCGAGATCCTCGAGAGCGCGGAGCAGGAGGCCCGCATCAGCGGCGACCGCTTCCTCCTGCTCGAGGTGCTGCACGCGAGCGGGGGCGCCGGCCACCAGGAGGAGGCCCGGGCGCTGGTCGCCGAGGTGCTGCCCCACGTCCCGGCCCGCTATCGCGACAGCTTCCTGTCGCTCCCCGCCGTGCGCTGGTGTGGTCTCTCGCCGAGCACCGGCCGGGTCCGGTGACTTTTCTGCGCGCGGGTGACAGAATCCCCGCGCGACCCCGCCCCTCTTCCCCGACGAGCCCACCATGCGCGCCCTCCTCACCGTCCTCACTCTCCGCGCTCTCCCGCCGCTCGGCGCTCTGCTGCTCCTCGGCCTCGGCTGTGACAAGGGTAAGGGGGGCTCGGGAGGTGACGGAGGGGAGGGTGACGGGGGGGGCGACGACACCGGGGCCCCTGCGGAGTATCGACCGCAGATGCACTGCCCCGGCGACCCCGGCTGCGAGACGGCCACCGGCGCGCTCCGGGTGGGGGCCGCCTCGATCCCCATCACCCCCACCTGCTTCGAGGGCTGGACAGACCTCGACGCCGACGCCGAGCTCGACGAGGACGAGGCCTTCCTCGACTGCGGCTGTGACCGCCTCTGCCCGGGTGACGCCGGCTACGAGGCGCCCGACGCGGGGGAGGGCGACGGTGAGTTTCAGGCCGTGTGGATGGCCGGCTTCCAGAACAACCGGCCGGCCTCCGGCGTGCACGACGACCTCTGGACCCGCGCCATCGTCTTCGATCAGGGGGACACCCGCGTCGCGCTGGTGATGGTCGATCTCGTCGGTTGGTTCAACCCCGACGTCGTGGCCACCCGCGAGCTCGTCGCCGCCCGCGGCCTCGACGTCGACTGGGTGATCATGGCCTCCACCCACGTCCACGAGGGCCCCGACACCATGGGCCTCTGGGGCAAGACCGAGAGCCGCTCCGGGGTAGACCCCGACTACCTCGGCTTCGTCCACGAGCAGTCCGCCGACGCCATCGAGGCCGCCATCGGCAAGCTCACCGAGGTGGCGACGATGAAGGTGGGGGAGGTCGACGTCTCGACCTACCCCCACGGCGCCTACAACGTGGTCTCCGACCACCGTGACCCGAACATCATCGACTACCGGCTGCGCACCGCCTGGTTCGCCGACGCCAGCGGCCAGACCCTCGCCACCCTCGTCCACTTCGGGAACCACCCCGAGAACATGGCCGACGAGAACTCGCTCCTCACCTCCGACTTCCCCGATCAGCTCCGCACGGGCGTCGAGGAGGGGGTCTCCTGGGAGACGTACAATCGTGCCGGCCTCGGCGGCACCGCGATCTTCGTCAATGGCGCCGTGGGCGGCATGATGACCCCCCTCGGCATCACCGTGCACGATCCGGACGGGAACGCCTTCAGCGACTACACCTTCGAGCGCAACGACGCGCTGGGCAAGATCATGGCGGAGATGGCGCTCGACGCCGTGGAGGGCGGCGCCCCCGTGAGCGCGCCCTCCCTGTCCGTCACCGCCCACCGCTTCTTCCTCCCCGTCGACAACTGGGGCTTCCAGGCGATGTTCCTCTCCGGGATCATCGCCCGCGAGACGCACAACTACGACGAGACCAAGGCGATCGACGAGACCAACATCCCCGAGATCGAGACGGAGATCGATCTTCTCCGCGTGGGTGACCTCGAGCTGCTCACGATCCCCGGTGAGCTCTTCCCCGAGCTGGCCATCGGCGGCTACGACGGCTGCTGCACGGGCTCGGCCGACACGCCGATCAACGACGCCGACAACCAGGCGCCGCCCGACATCTCGAAGGCCCCGGCCGGCCCCTACCTGGATGACAAGCTCGAGGGCCCGCAGTCCTGGATCGTCGGGCTCGGCAACGACGAGCTCGGCTACATCCTGCCCCCCTACGACTTCGTGCTCGACGACGTGAACCCCTGGTTCGACGAGCCCGAGCTCGGGGATCACTACGAGGAGACGAATTCCCTCGGGCCGCGCACCAGCCCTCGGATCGAGGAGGAGGTCGACCGCCTGCTCGGGTGGGTCTACGCCCGCTGAGTCGAGCACGCACGGAGGGTGGGCTCACGCGCCGGGCCTCGCGGGTTAAGCGGCGACCATGACCCGATCTGCCGCCCAGCCCTTGACGCTGCTCCCCCTCGCCGGCTGCCTCTTCTTCGGCCTCGTCCCCGCCGATGCGCGCGCCGATGCGGAGCAGTCCCTCGAGTATGACCTCCGCATCGACGGGCAGAAGATCGGGAGCCGCACGCTCCTCATCCGCTACCTGCCGGCTGACGTCGAGGCCGGCGGCGGCGAGACGCGCATCCTCACGAGCACGCTCGCGCTCGACGCCGTCGTCGGCGCCCAGCGGTGGACCTTGCAGAGCCGCTGCAGCGCCGTGGCCTCGGACCGCACGAGCAGCTTCACCTGCGCGGTGCGCGAGAACGGGGCGCTGCGCGAGGTCTCCGCCCGCCGGCAGCCCGACGGGAGCTGGGCCGGCACCATCACCGACGACAAGCAGAAGGCCAGCTACACCTGGCGGCGGAGCGAGGTCACCCTCTCCTCGATGGACCTCGCTGACCCTGTCCTCCACGCCCAGCTCTACGATGGGCCGAGCGCCGGCCTCCTCGTCACCGAGGCGGGGGTGGCGGTGCCGGGCGCGGTGCAGGACGGCGGCGAGGCCGAGCTCAAGGTCGGCGGGCAGTCGGTCACCGTCCACCGTTACAGCTGGACGCCGAGCACCGGCAAGATGAGCTTCTCCTACTCGAGCGAGGGCCTGCTGCTCGCTTACGAGCTCGCCGCGCTCGGCAAGACCGTCACCGCGGTGGTGAAGAGCCTCCCCCCGCCCCGCGACTACGGCGACGTCCAGATGGTGCCCTTCGGCGGGGAGAACACGGTCGTGCGGGAAGAGCCCCTGTAGCAGGGCCGCGCCGGACACCGAGGGGAACACACAGGAGGGGGCGCCGATGAAGGCCATCTGTCTGCGGTCGCACGGCGGCCCCGAGGTGCTCGCGGTCGAGGAGCGGCCCGAGCCCAGCGGCCCGGTGCGGGTCCTCGTCACCCACGTCGGGCTCAATCATCTGGACCTCTGGGTGCGCCGCGGCGTGCCGGGGCACCGCTTCCCGCTGCCCATCGTGCCCGGCAGCGACGTGGTGGGCATCCGCGTCGACACCGGCGAGCGGGTGGCGCTGCAGCCCGGCCTCGGCTGTGGCCGCTGCGGGCGCTGCCTGTCGGGCCGCCACGACCTCTGCCGCGCCTACCGCATCCGCGGCGAGACGATGGACGGCGGGATGTGCGAGCTCGTCGGCGTCTCCGAGGCCGAGCTCCTGCCCTGCCCGATGGAGCCCTCCCTGGCCGCCGCGGCCCCCCTCAGCCTGCTCACCGCCTGGCACATGCTGGTGAGCCGCGCCCGCGTCTCCCCGGGCGACCGCGTGCTCGTGCAGGCCGGCGCCAGCGGGGTGGGCATCTACGCCATCCAGGTGGCGCGCCTCTTCGGGGCGCGGGTGGCCGCGACGGCCTCTACCCCCGAGAAGCGGGCCCTCTGCCGGGAGCTCGGCGCCGAGGTGGCCTGGGACTACCCCGAGGCCGTCCCCGAGAGCCGGAGCTGGACCCGCAAGGAGGGCTTCGACCTCGTCGTCGATCACGTCGGGCAGGACACCTTCGAGGCCTCGATCCAGATGCTCCGCTGGGGGGGCAGCTACGCCACCTGCGGGGCGACGAGCGGCCACCTGCCCACCCTGAACCTGCGCCTGCTCTTCTTCAAGCAGCTCACGCTGCTCGGGAGCACGATGGGCTCGATGGGCGAGATGACGGAGGCCTGGCGGCACCTCCTCTCCGGCGCCATCCGGCCCGTGGTGCACGCCGTGGGCGCGATGTCCCGCCTCGGCGAGGCCCACGGCTGGCTCGAGGGGCGCGGCGTCGCCGGAAAGGTGGTGGTGGAGCAGAACCTCGCCTGAGCCGCTACGGCGGGGGCCCGGCCGCGGTGGGGGCCCGGCCGCGGTGGGGGTCCGCCGCGGTGGGGTCCGCCGCGGTGATGGCCCGGCGCGAGACGGGATAGGCCGCCCGCTCGCCTGGAGGCCCCCCTGCTGCTGGTCGTCGCCGAGAAGCCCTCTGTCGCCCGCGACCTCGGTCGGGTGCTCGGCGCGACACGCCGGGGCGAGGGCTGCCTCGAGGGGGAGGGCATTCAGATCACGTGGTGCATTGGCCACATGTGCGAGCTCGTCGAGCCCGAGCATTACGACCCCGCCTGGAAGCGGTGGAGCTTCGACAGCCTGCCGATGGTGCCCGCCGCCTTCGCCCTCCAGGTGCGTGAGGGGGCCCGCGAACACTGGGCGTTGCTCTCCAAGCTCATCCAGCAGCGCGGCCTCGACGAGGTCGTCAACGCCTGCGACGCCGGCCGCGAGGGGGAGCTCATCTTCCGCTACGTCTGGGAGGCCGCCGGCGGCAAGGCCCGCGTGAGCCGGCTCTGGCTGGCCAGCCTCACCGAGGGGGCGATCAAGGGCGCCTGGGCCGCGCGTAAGCCCGCCGCGGCCTACGACGCGCTGGGGGACGCCGCCCGCTGCCGCTCCGAGGCGGACTGGCTCGTCGGCCTCAACGCCACCCGCGCGATGACCTGCCTCGCCCGCTCGGCCGGCGGCGATCAGCTCCTCAGCGTCGGCCGGGTGCAGACCCCCACCCTGGCGATGATCGTCGGGAGAGACCGGGAGATCGCGGACTTCGTCCCCGAGGACTTCTGGCGGGTGGAGGCCACACTGCTGATCGAAAGGGTCATCGAAGGCGTGATCGAAGGCGGGATCGACGGCCAGGCCGAGGGCGGTCGCCTCCGCGCCCGCTGGTTCCGCCACGACCTCCAGGAGCAGCCCCCCGAGGGCGGTCAGGCGAGGCTCGCCGAGGGCGCGGAGGGCGAGGAGGACGCGCTCCCCATCGAGCGGCTCCCCTCCGCCATCCTCGCCCACACCCTGGTCGAGGCCCTCCGGGAGCAGCGCGCGGTGGTGCTCAGCTCGGAGCGGAAGGAGAAGCGCGAGGCCCCGCCCCTGCTCTATGACCTCACCAGCCTCCAGCGCCGGGCGAACCAGCGGTATGGCCTGTCGGCCGACCGCACCCTCGAGCTCGCGCAGTCGCTCTACGAGGCGCGGCTCATCACCTACCCGCGCACCGACGCCCGCTACATCACGCCCGATCAGGTGGCCGAGCTGCCGCCGGTGGTCCAGGGCCTCGCGCATCTGCCGCCCTACACCGCGGCCGCCCGCGCCATCCTCGCCCGCCCCATCCAGCCCGGCCGCCGGGTGGTCAACGCCGACGAGGTGGGCGATCACCACGCCATCCTCCCCACCGCCGCGCGGCCCGATCCCGGGGGCCTCCAGCCCGACCAGAAGCGCATCTACGACCTCATCGCCCGGCGCCTCCTCGCCGCGCTCTCCCCCGACGCCATCTTTGACCTCACCGCCCTCGTCGTCGAGGTCCCCGCCGCCCGGGCCCCGGCGCCGCTGCCCTCTCCGCCCCGCCTCCGCGCCCGCGGGCGGGTCTGCCGCGAGCGCGGGTGGCAGGCGATCGACCCTCCCGCGGCCTCCAAGGACCGAGAGCTCCCCCTGCTCACCGTCGGCGGCCGCGCCCAGGTGGTCGATCCCGCCGTCCTCGCCGGGGCCACGCGCCCGCCGCGCCCCCACACCGAGGCGAGCCTGCTCTACCAGATGGAGACGGCGGGCAAGGCCCTCGACGACGACGAGCTCAAGCGGGCCCTGCGCGCCGGCGGCCTCGGCACCCCCGCCACCCGCGCCGCCATCATCGAGACCCTGCTCAAGCGCGGCTTCATCGAGCGGCGGGGCAAGGAGCTGCACGCGCTGGGCCGCGGGGTGGCCCTCATCGCCGCCCTGCCGGTCGAGGAGCTGAAGAGCCCGGCCCTCACCGGCCGCTGGGAGGCCCGGCTGCACCACGTCGCCGAGGGCAAGGAGAGCCGCGCGCGCTTCATGGCCGACGTGCGCGAGCGCCTCGGCGCCATGGTGGGCGAGATGAAGGGCGCCACCCCGCCGGCGCCCGAGCGCCAGGCCGCCGAGGGCCCCTCGCTCGGCCCCTGCCCCACCTGCGGCCAGCCTGTCTCCGAGCGGCGCGGGCGTTACGCCTGCGCGGGCACCTGCGGCTTCGTCGTCTGGGCCACGATGGCGAAGCGCGACGTCTCCGCCCGCATGGTCAAGCAGCTCTTGAAGGAGCGCCAGACCCCGGTGGTCAAGGGCTGGAAGAGCAAGGCCGGCAAGGCCTTCGAGGCCGGCCTCAAGCTCGACGCCGAGAACAAGGTGGTCTTCTCCTTCGCCGACGGCGACCGCCCCCGGCGGGCTCCCCCAGACCCCGAGGGCCTGCCCTGTCCGGCCTGCGAAGGCGGCAAGGTGATCGTCGGGCGCAGCGCCTGGGGCTGCTCCCGCTGGAAGGAGGGCTGCGCCTGGCGGATGCCCTTCGTGGAGGACGGCCTGCCGGTCGATCCCGAGGCCGCGGCCAAGGAGATCTTCAACCGGGGGCCCGTCAAGGCGGAGGCCACCCCCACGAAGGGGCGCCCCAAGGCCTGATGCGCGGCCCAGCGCCGCTCAGCGCTCGCCGCTCCGCCCGTGGATCATCTCGGAGGCCAGCCCGCGCTGCCCGCGGAGCTCGGCCACCACCACGCCGGCGATGTGCAGCGGTACGAAGGCGGCGATGCCCCACATGACCGCTTCGTGGACCTCCTTCAGGGCCTCCTCCAGCCCCTCTCCGAGGCCGATGGTCTCCTCGTTCAAGAGCAGACCGCCAGTGACCGCCATCACGAGCAGCAGCCCGTAGAAGGCGGCGTGGGTCACCTTGACGAAGACGCCGTGTAGGGCGGCGCTGCGGGCCTCGGGCGGCAGGGCCCGAGACTGGACGAAGGCGCGGTACCCCGCCAGCAGGGGGTTCTGCTCCCGGTCGAGGGCGATGATCACCAGCCGAAAGACCACGAGGGCGATGAGGGCGACCCCGAAGATGTGGTGCCACTCCCACATCCGGTCGCGCAGCAGCTTGGCCACGGCGGTTGCACCCTCCGCGGACACCGTGCCGCCGGCCTTGCTCACCTCGGCCTCGATCAGGGGGCCGTTCGTGCGCCAAGCGAGGAAGGTCTTGCGGAGGAGGACGGTGCCGAGGAGGCCGGTGATGACGAGCCCGTCGAGGGCGTGCCAGACGCGGATCCAAGGCGATCGGGGGCGAGAGAGCTCGGTAGACATGGTTCCCCTGGGCGACCCCGCGCAGGTCGCGCGGTGAGCACGGCCACGCGGGGGGTCTCACCGGTGACGTAACGCCGGGCCCAGGGCTCATCGCCGCGCACGGCTGCCTTCTATGCTGATCTTCATGTTGGTTCGGGCTTCGCCGCGACCGGTCATCTGGGCAGTGTCAGACCCATCTCCTTCAAGAGCGGCACCGCCCGCCAGTGGTCCTCGATCGCCGCGCGCCGGTCGGGGCCGGGGCGGCGCGCCTGGGGTGCCTCTGGAGGGCCGTCAGCCGCGGTCCTCCACCCGGTCCGCTGGCTGCAGGACGAGCTCGATGAGGCCGCCGCGGGAGCTGCGCACGAGCTCGGGGCGCACGTTGGCGGCGCGCAGGCGGTCGCGGAGGCGGACGAGCAGCACGTCCCAGCGGCGGCGGAGGGCGTCGCGGTCGTCATTGTCGGGCCAGAGCGTGTGGGCGATGTCCTCCCAGGGCGCAGGCGCGCGGATGGCCACGAGCTCGGCGAGGAGCCGGGCGAGCTGACCGGTGAGGACGGCGGGCGGGCTCCCCTCTCGACAGAGGTGGACGGTGTCGAACCAGCTGATGATGGTGAGCGGCGCGTCGAGGCCGGCGCGGGTCTGCTCCTGGCCGGCCCCCGCGAGCGGCACGGCCACCACCACGAGGGCCTGTCCGCCGAGCTCGACGCGGTCGCCGAGCTGCACGCTCCGGGCCACCTCGGCGCCGACGCGCACCCGCCAGTCCTCCCCGCTGCTCCACAAGATCGCCGCCGCCCCCGGGACCACGCCGGGGACGACCCGCAGGGGCGGCCCGGCCAGCACGCTGCTCGTGCCCTCGAGCACCTGCCGCGTGAGCCCTGGCCCCTCCACGCCGAGCACGGAGTCCGGGAGGCCGACCTCCTCAACCACGAGCTCGCTCTCGGCGGAGAGGGCGAGGCGCTGGCCGGGGGCGAGCTCGACCTCGGCGACCGCCCGACCATCGACGAGGAAGCGCCTGCGCAGCGAGAGCAGGAGCAGGGCCCCACCCCGCAGGCTGACGAAGGCGTGGGCCTCCGAGACCTGGGGGTCATCCAGCCGCAGCGCCGCCGACCAGGTGCGCCCGAGCATATCGCCGGGGCCCAGGTGGGCGAGGGTGCCGTCGGGGAGCCGCAGTCGGACATAGGCGCGCATGGGGCCATCCTACCCGCTCCCCGCCGCCGCCTACGGGCCCGCCCCCGGCGTATGATGCGCTCCCCCGAAGAGGTCGCCATGCCCCGCTCCTTCCTCCCTTGCTCGCTCCTCACCCTCTGGGCCTGCTCCGGCGGCGGCGGCGGCGGCGGCGGCGCGCCCCAGTCCTCGTGGAGCGTCCTCGGAGGCGGGAGCGACGGCGCCGACGGGGGTGACGGGACGGACGGGAGTGACGGCACCGACGGCACCGACGGCGGGGACAGCGGCGACACCGGCGTGATCGACCCCTCCCTCGCCTGCGCCGAGCTCGGCCTGCCCGTGCGGCCTTGGGAGGACGCCGTCGACGACGACACGCTCTACGCCACCGCCGCTGATCTCACGCTGCCCACCCGCGAGGGGGACTGGAGCCTCGCCGCCGAGTACAGCGGCTGCGACAGCTACCTCTTCATCCAGCAGCGGCCGCGGCAGAACACGGGCTTCGACACGGGGAGCTGGGAGCGCGACCACGACGACCTCTTCGACCTCCTGCCCGAGAACGTGCACCTGTTCTTCATCCCCGACTCCGGCAACGAGGAGGCCCGGGCGACCGCGCTCGATGAGCTGCAGGCCAACATCGAGGACGAGCTCGAGCGGATGGACAGCGCCCAGGCCGAGGCCTGGCGGGGCCGCGTCCACTACGTCACCGCCCGCGACACCGACCTGCCGGGCTGGCTCGGCGAGACGATGAAGAGCCCCGCCTGGGGTGTGGCCATCGATCGGACCCAGCGCATCCGCTACATCGGCAGCTACGCCGATCCCAAGCGCTACGACGAGGCGGTGGGCTGGTTCCAGCCCAACCTCGGCATGGTGGCCAACGAGGCCATCTACTACAACTTCGAGGCCAACCGAGAGGCGGCCCTGGCGGCCGACGGCGCCACCGTGGTGACCGTCTTTGACGGCCAGCAGGGCGGTGACGTGACGGTCGACGTCACGCTCCCCGACGCCGCCACCCTCTCCGAGATGGACAAGCTGCAGGTCGACCTCACCATGGCCTGCATCGGCGAGGGGGAGTACGGCACCTGCCCGGCCTGGGACTACATGGCCTATCTCTATCTGTGTGACGAGCCGTCCGACACGGTCAATCCCTATGCGGACACCGCCTGCGCGGCGGGTGATACGCTCGAGGGCGCCTGTCGGAGCCCGATCGGCGAGGAGCGGGCCGGCACCTACACCTGCAAGGAGGACGGCAGCGGCTATGACGACCTCGCCTGCGGCGGCTGTGACACCGAGATCGGGCGCTG
This sequence comes from Myxococcota bacterium, assembly GCA_044344255.1. Lineage (GTDB taxonomy): Bacteria > Myxococcota_A > UBA796 > UBA796 > UBA2385 > JBIJDH01. Next base: position 12,199 of record JBIJDH010000011.1, on the reverse strand, counting down.
GATCACGACCTACCACCGAGAGGGCCGCTGGGTCTATGATATCAGCCCGATGTTGCCCCTTCTCGCCGGGGGCGGCCACAAGCGCCTCCGCTTCCAGTCCGACAACAGCTACGACCTCACGGGCTCGCTCCGCTTCTCCAACACAGGAGACGCCCTCAAACCAAAGGCAGTGGACTACGTCCTCGGCGACGTGAACACCGACACCTTCCTGGTGCCCGCCACCGCCAAGCGGGTCACCCTCGCCACCGTGATCTCTCAGCACGGTCAGACCTGCGGCGAGTTCTGTAACGCCGAGCACCACTTCGTGATCAATGACAACCTCGCGGGCGAGTACGTGCGCGACTTCCCCACCACGTCTACCTATTACGGCTGCATGGACCAGGTGGCCGTCGGCACCGTCCCCAACCAGTACGGCACCTGGTGGTACGGCCGCTCCGGCTGGTGCCCGGGCCTCCAGGTGGACACCGTGACCACCGACATCACCGATCAGGTGGTCCTCGGCGGCGAGAACACGATCACCTACACGGTCGAGGGCGACGCCGGGACCGTGCGGCGAAGGTTCTGGATCCTCACCTCGGAGTGAGCCGCCCGGTCGGCGCCCCGCCCGGTCGGCCCCCCACTCAGGCGACGCGCCCCCCGCTCAGGTGACGCGCCCCACCCCGGCGAGGGCCGCGCGCACATCGGCCACGGCCTCGGCGGTCACGCCGTCGGCGGTGAGGCGGGCGCCGTAGCTCTCCAGAGTCTCTTTGCCGTTGGCGAGGGCCAGGGCTCCGAGCAGCGTGTGGGTGATGTTGTTGGCGTCTTTCAGCCGGAGGACGTGCCCGGCCGGCAGCACGCTCGACCACTGGGCGAGCACGACGGCGTCGGAGTAGGCCTCGTACTGCGCGCTGCGGGCCGCGGCGTCGGCGGTGAAGCGGAAGGGGGGCAGGTCGACGTCACTCGCCGCCCCCGCCTCGAGCTTGGGGCTGATCACGCCCTCGAAGTAGTCGAGCTCACCTGCGCACTCGATCTCCACCCGGAAGGGGGTCGGGGCCCGCACCGCCTCGTGGAAGGCGAAGTTGCGGACCTTCACTTGATAGGCGCCCTCGGGGGCGGCGCCCTTGGCCCAGCGCACGTTCTCGACGGGGGTGGTGGTCTCGCCGCGGGGGTTGCGGTCGACGTCGAGCACGCCGCCGCAGACCGAGGCGCGGTGCCCAAAGTAGATGACCTCGCCGCTCGGCGTCGTGACGTGCAGGTCAAGGTCGTTGCGGTTGTCCCAGACCAGCGTCACGCGCACGTCGACGTTGTCGTGCTGGCCGCCCGCCGCGAGCACGCGGTTGCGGATCTCGGCGTCGATGTCGGACTTCCGCTCGGCCATGGTGGTGGCCGGGTAGATGAGGAAGGTGTGGAATTTCTGCTGGAGGGCCGCGAAGGCCTCGGCGGAGGGGACGTCCTTGGCCTCCTGCCCGAGCAGGCGGGCGCGGTGGGCCCCGGAGACCGTGGGATAGAAACCCTCGTCGCCGACGAAGAAAAAGAAACCCTTTCCTCCTTCGTTCTTGGCGAGGCGCACGCAATTCGTGCCCGCGTAATACCAGGCGGCGAGCTCATAGGACTCCTGGCCCGTGCCGCCGCCCCCCTCTTCGATCCACATCGAGGAGAGCACGGCGTCGAGGCGGTTGTCTCCCTCGAACTGGCCCACCTGCAGGGGGGCCTTGTCGGCGTCGGCGTCGCCCACGGCGGCGAAGCTGATGCCGGGGCCCTCGACGTAGCCGCGCTCCTCCATCTTCTTCATCAGCGTGGGGAGCTGCTCGTAGAGGCGCCGCGTGTCATCGCCGCGGGAGCGGGTGACGTCCATCGCCATCACCACGGGGGTGACGTTGTTCACCTCGCGGGGGCCCACCTTGGGGTCCAGCGTGGGGTGGATCTGACCGGGGTTCGCCCAGCGGGAGCCCCCGGCGCGGGTCTGGTAGGCGACGTCCTGGCTGTATTGACCGTGTCCCATGGGGCCTCCCGGGTGAGCTGGATATGCGTCTGCGGGTCAGCGCAGTGTCTAAGCATGGAGTCTAAGCAAGGAGCGGAGCGTCGTCATGGGGTACTCGAGCTGGAGCGACGCCGCCTTCCGCGCGGTGAGCAGCGAGCGGGCATCCACCGCCCCCGCCGAGATCTTCCGCTTGGAGCGGAGCATTGACCCCTTGATGGACCCCCGCAACATGCGGCTCCGCGAGGCGCGGGACAGCGAGCACCACCCCGAGTCGGTGCCGATCATCGTCGCCTTTGACGTCACCGCCTCGATGGGCGACATCCCCACCCGCTTCGCGCAGGCCCTGCTCGGCCGGCTGATGGTGCGCCTCGTCGAGGAGGGCTGGGTGGGGGACCCTCAGCTCTGCTTCGCCGCCATCGGCGACGCCGTCTGCGATCGCGCCCCCCTCCAGGTGGGCCAGTTCGAGAGCGGCCTCGAGATGGACCAGTGGCTGACGCGGATCTGGCTCGAGGGCATGGGCGGCGACCCGCCCGAGTCCTACCTCCTCGCCCACTGGTTCGCCGCGCACCACACCGCCACCGACGCCCTCCAGCGGCGCGGCCGTAAGGGCTACCTCTTCACCATCGGCGACGCCGCGAACAAGCCCCTCCAGCGCGCCCACGTGCACCGCGTCTTCGGCTACCGACCCGCCGGGGACGTGGTCGACGCCGAGGTCGTCCTGGCGGCGGCGGCGGGCTGGCAGCTCTTTCACGTGCTGATCACCCGCGGGCAGCCCCCCGCGCCCGGCCTCGTCGCCGGCTGGGAGCGGCTGATCGGGCGGCGGGTGCTCGTGCTCCCGGAGGTGGAGGCCATCACCGAGCTGCTCGGCGTGGTGATGGGGGTGGCCGAGGGGCGCCTCTCCCCCGAGCGCGGGGCCCAGCACCTCCGCGCGGCCGGCCTCGGGGAGGCCGAGGTGGAGGCCGTGATGGGCGTGCTCTCATGAGCCACTTCGCCCTGTCTTGTGAGGGCTGCGGCGCGCCGCTCGAGGCGAACTGGCGAGACCTCGTCGTCGTCTGTCCGGCCTGCGGCGTCCACAACCTGCCCGGTCGGCCGGGGGGCCCCGCCCCCTTGAAACGCCCCGACGACGGGCGCCCCCGGCTCAACCTCGGCGGCCGCACCTGGGCCCTCGAGGGGCGGCTCGGGGTGGGAGACTCTGCGGTGGTCTATCGGGGGCGCTGGGTCTATCGCCTCGGCGAGGCGGTGGTGGTGAAGGTGTTAGCGGCCCCCGCCGACGCCGACCTCCTCCGCCGTGAGTGGGACACGCTGCGGGCGCTGCACGAGCGGCCCGCACAAGGCGGCGCGCACTTCCTCGGCCGCCTCCCCACCCCCGTGGCGATGGGCCTCGTCCAGTCCGATCGGCCGCGCCTCACGACGGTCTATGGGTGGAAGAGCGGCTTCGTCCACACGCTCACCGACGTCGGCCGCGCCTATCCGCAGGGCGTGCCCGGGCCGGTGATGGTGTGGGTGCTCAAACGCCTGCTCGAGCTCCTCGGCTATGTGCACCGGGCGGGCTTCGTCCACGGCGCCGTGACGCCCGACCATGTCCTCGTCCACCCGCGAGACCACGGGGCCCTCCTCATCGGCTGGACCGCGGCCCAAGCCCAGCGCGGCGCCCCCCTGCCCTTCGTGGCGCGGCCTGCGCGCTGGCTCAGCCTCTATGAGGGTCACTCCGCCCTGAGCGCGGCCCTCGACCTCCAGATGGCCTGTCGCTGCGCGCGGGTGGTGGCGGGCTGGGAGCTCCCGGGCAAGGAGCGGCCGGCGCCGATCGAGCGCGCCCTCAGCCGGGCCCTGCGCGGCGAGGAGACCGACGGCTGGGCCCTCGCCGACCGCCTGTCGGCGGCCTCGATCGAGGCCTACGGGCCGGCGGCCTACAACCCGCTGCCGATGCCGGGCTGGCGCTGACCCCGCCGACGACACCCTGTTGTCGACACTGATGAGGACGTGATCCATGGGATACGGCGAATACAGTCACGCGGCCCACCAGGCACTCACCGCCGCGCGCCTGGACGCGCCGCCGCCCGTCCAGGTGCCGGGGGGCCAGGCGCTGCTCCGCCCCCACGGGGCGCGGCGGGAGTGCCGCGACAGCGACGAGCACCCCAATTCGCTGGCGGTGGTCTTCGCCCTCGACGTGACGGGCTCGATGGGGGAGATCCCGCGCCAGCTCGCCACCACCTCGCTCCCCGACTTCATGCGCGTGCTGCTCGACGTCGGCGTGGCAGACCCTCAGCTCTGCTTCATGGCGATCGGCCACGCCGATCAAGACCAGGCGCCGCTGCAGGTGGGCCAGTTCGAGAGCACGGCCGCCCTCATCGACCGCTGGCTGGCCGCCCTCTGGCTCGAGGGGGGCGGGGCGGGCCGCCACGAGGCCTATGAGCTGGCGATGTACTTCGCCGCCCACCACATGGCCCTCGACTGTGTCGAGAAACGAGGCCAGCGCGGCGTCCTCTTCATCACCGGTGACGCCGGGCCGAACCCCGCCGCCGCGCGGGGGCAGGTGGCCCGCATCATCGGCGACACGCTCGACGACGACCTGCCCATCCGCGCCCTCATCGACGCGCTCCAGCAGCGCTTCGAGCCCTTCTTCCTCCTCTCCCCCACCGCCGCCCCCGCCGTCGAGCGGGCCTGGCGGGAGCTCCTCGGTGACCGGGTGGTGCGGCTCGGGGCCGCCGAGGACGCGGCGCACGTCGCCGCCGGCCTCGTCGCGCTGCTGATCGGCGCTGGCTCCCTGCCCGCCGTCATCGATCGGCTCAGCGCCGCAGGCCTGCCCCGCAAGCGGGCCGCCCGGGTGGCCCAGGCCATCGTCGGCTTCGCCGCCTGCGTGGGCCGCGACGGCGCCCCCCGCACCTGGGAGCGCCTGACCGACCTGCCGGTGGGCGAGCCCCCCTCGGGTCACAGCCGGTGAGGCGCCGCGGCTGGGTGGTGGTCGACCTCGGCTTCGGCGACGCCGGGAAGGGCAGCGTCGTCGATCACCTCGTGCGCCGCGAGGGGGCCGGCCTCGTCGTGCGCTGGAACGGCGGCGCCCAGGCGGGGCACAACGTCGTCACCGCCGACGGCCGCCACCACACCTTCTCCCAGTTCGGCGCTGGCCACTTTGCGGGGGCGAGGACCCTGCTCGGCCCCGCCTTCCTGCTCCACCCCCTGGGGATGGCGGTCGAGGCCGAGGCCCTCGGGGCCCTGGGGCCCGATCCCTGGGCTGCCACCGCGGTCGACGCCCGCGCGCGGGTCATCAGCCCCTACCAGCAGGCCGCCGGACAGCTCCGCGAGCGGCTGCGCGGGGCGGCGGCCCACGGCACCTGCGGCGTCGGCGTGGGGGAGTGTGTCGCCGACTCCCTCGACTTCCCCGACGAGGTGCTCACCGTCGCCGATCTCGACGCGCCCGTGACGCTGCGCCGTCACCTCGGCCGCCAGCGTGAGCGCAAGCGAGCCGAGCTCCAGTCTCTCGGCGCGACCGCGCTCCCCCTCTTCGACGACCCGCAGCTCATCGACCGGGTTGTCAACGCCTGGGCGGGTGTCGCCCGCCGCCTCTGTCGCCTCTCTCCCGAGGCGGTGGCCGCCCGCCTCGAGGCTGAGCCGGTGCTGATCTTCGAGGGGGCGCAAGGCGTGCTGCTCGACGAGACCTGGGGCTTCCACCCCCACACCACCTGGAGCGACACCACCTGCCAGGGCGCCCTCGCCCTCGCCGGAGACCGCCCCCTCCACCGCCTCGGGCTCACGCGGGCCTACGCCTGCCGACACGGCGCCGGGCCCCTCCCCACCGCAGGGAGCCTGTCGATCGCCGAGCCCCACAACCGCGACGACGGGGCCCAGGGCGTCTTTCGCACCGGCGCCCTCGACGCCAGCTTGCTGCGCTACGCCACCACCGTCTGTCCGGTCGACGCTCTCGCGGTCACCTGCCTCGACCGCCTGCCCGGCCCGATCGGCTGTCGACGTTACGAAGACCCCGGCCCGGCCGACCTCTGCGCCGAGGGCGCCCTCCTCCCCGGCCCCGCGCACGACCTCGGGCACCGCGAGCGCCTCGGCGCTTACCTCAAGGCGGCGCGGCCGGTCCTCGAGGCGCTCGACCCCCGGGCCCTCGCCGCCGAGGCGACCCACCGGCCGGTCTGGCTCGAGAGCTGGGGCCCGACGGCGGCCGACAAGCGCTGGGTGGGGGGCCCGTCCACGGCGTGAGCGTCTCAGCGTAAGGGGAGGGCCCGCAGCTCCTCGGCGAGGCGGAGCAGGGCCGCCGCCCGCGGGTGGCCGCTCCGCCAGACGAGGCGGAAGGTGTCCTCGCTCGGCCGCCGGTCGGGGAGGAGCTCGACGAGATCGCCGCTCGAGAGGTCGCCCCGGACGAGGTACTCGGGGAGCACGGCCACGCCGCGGCCGGCGAGGGCGCGGGCGCGGACGGCGCCGATCCCGCCGAGGTACGCGCGGCCCTGGAAGGGCCAGACGGGGCCGCCGAAGGCGTCGAGCAGGTAGCGGAAGAGGGGCAGCCCGGGGCCGATGTCGAGCAGGTGGTGCCGCGCCGCGTCCTCGACGCCCTGGAGGGGGGCGGCCTCGAGCAGCGCGGGGGCGCCCACGAAGCGGTAGGCCTCGGGGTGGAGGGGCACGCTCACGAGCTCCTCGGCGTCGAGCCGCGCGCTGCTCACCAGGGCGTCGAGCTGCCCGGCCCGCAGCGCCTCGACCATCGGCCCGGAGTCGCCCACCGCGAGGTGGATGGTGCGCCGCGGGTCCGCCGCCGCGAGCGTGTCCAGGGCCGGCGTCAGCCAGGAGAGGCCGAGCTCGGCGCGGGTGCCGAGCGTCAGCTCCCAAGCCCGCTTCGCGCCCCCTGCGGCCGCGCGGAGGGCCCGCGCCGAGGCCAGGGTGGCCTGCGCGGAGGGCAGCAGGCGGGCCCCCGCCGCGCTCAGGCGCACCGAGCGGGTGCTGCGGTCAAAGAGCACGACGCCGAGCGTCGCCTCGAGGCGGTGGATGCTCTCGCTGAAGGCGGCCGGCGAGAGGTGGGCCCGCCCCGCCGCCGCCCGAAAGTTGAGGGTGGTGGCGGCGAGCTCGAAGTGGCGGAGGCCCCGGAGCTCGAGGTCGCCGAGGTCGGCCTCCCCGGGGGCGAGGTCGACCCCATCCAGATCACCGGGCCGCTGAGACACGCCGCACCTCCTGCAGATTGAACGGAACGCCCGAATAATACATGTCTGAACATCCGGATTCTCGCCGGTCGGGCGGCGGGTGATGAAGGGAGGGCGAGGTGCTCATGTGGTTGTTCTTCCTGGCCTGTCACACGAACCCAACCCCCACCGACCGCCACGACGACCGCCTCTCCGGCGGTGGGGCGGACACCGCCAGCGGCGACACGAGCGGCGACACGGGCGCCGACACGGGCGGCGACACGGGCCCCGACGACAGCGGGCTCATCGACGCCGGCGTGGCCTCCGACGTCGCGCTCGACGCCTGCGTCGAGGCCGGCCGGGTGCTCACCGAGCGCTGGGCCTGGACCCCCGAGGGCGGCCCGCCGCGGCTGCGCTCCCTCGCGTACGCGGAGGGTCGGCTCGCCCTGATCGCTGGGGAGGGCGAGCTCTTCGCCTTCGAGGCCCCCGCGGACGGCTCCCGGCTCACCCGGGTCGGCTGGCAGCCGGCGACCGCGCCCTGGAGCCGCCTGCTCTTCGACGCGGACGGCGCGGTGGTGGTGGTGGGCGGAGACGAGGTCGGCCGGTGGGACCTCGCCGCCGACCGCCTCGACCGCTCCGACTGGCCCGAGAACACCGCCCCGCTGCTCACGGTCGCCGCCGCCCCCGGGGGCCTCCAGCTCAGCTCGGCGGACTGGACCGCGTCCTTCACCGGCGGGGCCACCCGCGGCGACCGCCTCGACACGGGCCTCGAGGCCGTGAGCGTGCTCGCCGGAGACGCCGATCGGCGCTGGGTCGGCGGCCTGTTGTGGGGGGTGCCGGCGGTGGGCCTCGCGGTGGCCGGGGAGGGCGTCGGCTTCCGCGCGCCCCGGACGCTGCCGATGGTGATGGGCGCCCCCACCGGCATCGTGCTCCTCCCCGACGGCGGCGCCTTCGTCTCCGGCGGCCCCGAGGCTTACGGCTGGTTCGCCCGCTTCGACGCCGAGGGCGAGCTCATCGACTCCGTCCAGTACGAGAGCCCGGCGATCCCCACCGTCGTCGGCAGCCCAGGCTCGGCGTACCCCTGGTCCTTCTTCCAGGGCATGGGCGCCTTCGCCTCCGTGCCAGAGGCGGGCTGGGACTACCGGTGGGCGGTCTCCTCCGATGACCTGACCGACCTCCTCGTCGATCCTGAGGGCCGCTGGCTCCTCACCGCCCACGAGGACGGCAGCCTCCGCCGCTTCGAGTGTGTCCGCTGAGCCCGGCGCGGCGCCGGAGGGGGGCGGGGGCCGCGGCCAGTCGGGAGCGGGGCCGCGGCCAGTCGGGGGCCGTGAGCTCACCCACCACCGCCCACGGCGCGCTCGAAGGCGGCGGCGTTGGCGGCGGTGGGGCGGCTCATCCCGCTCACCTTGCACATCGGGGCTCCGGGGGGCGAGGCGGGGGCCGAATCGACGCGGAGACTATAAGCTGCGCGGGGAGGTTTCATGTCCGACACGGCCCAGGTCCCGGCAGACACCACGCACGCAGACCCACACGCAGTGGCAGACCCACACGCAGTGAACGAGCACCTCGACGCCGTCTTCGGCGCCCTCGTGAAAGAGAGCTGGGCCTGGTTCGGTGACCAGACCCGGGCGAGCCAGGTCGACGAGGTCGTCTTGTCGGCCCTCATCGCCCACACGCTCGACCAGGGCTACCAGCTCATTGACCTCACGAGCGACGGGACGCACCACTTCGTGCGCTTCCACCATGGCTCGAACCTCTCGCGGATCTATTACCGGATCGGTCACCTCACCCCTGACCAGACCACCGCCCGCGTGCTCGGCCACCAGCTCTCGCTGGTCGTCGGGTACGGCCAGAAGACGAGTGACTTCACGGCCGTGTGGAAGGCCGTGCAGGCCGAGCTGCGGAGCGGCTTCCTCGCCAACCCCGAGCCTGGCACCATGACCATCGACGGCGACATGGCCACCGGCTACATCTACGCGCAGATTGACCTCTATCTCCCGATTGACCGGTACTTCACCGGCCCCTACTCGGTAGACGACGCCACCCTCGCCGGCCACACCGACGCCATCGTCCACGCCCTCCGGAAGTACCTGCGGGGCCGCTTCTTCGCGTCCTCCGCCCTCGCGACCCCCTCTCCCGCGCGCGGCCGGTAAGGAGCGACCATGTTCAGCATCCTCCAGATCTTCAACAACCGCGCCGAGGCCCGCGAGTCAAAAGACGAGCGCCTCGTCGGCGAGATGGTGCGCGCCTTCTATCGCCTGGGCTGGCCCGCCGTCGGCTTTCGCAGCTTCGTCAATGACCGACAGGTGCTCACCTTCGTCACCTGCGGAGACCCTGTCCTGCACCGCGCCTACGTGGTGCTCGACCGCAAGACCGGCGGCGGCGCCCTGTCCGAGGCCCTGCTCGGCAACAAGGCCACGCTGACCATCGGGGCCGAGGTGAAGAACCAGCTCACCGACCCTGACGATCTCGTCGCCATGGTCAAGACCGACCTCGCCAACCTCTTCAAGCTCCCCGTGCTCGGCGGCATCAAGCTCGATCACCGCCTCAACACGGTCTACGCCCGCTCGACGATGGTGATTGACATCGACAAGCACCTGCGCGGGGGCGAGGTGGGGGTGCAGGCCCTCCAGGACATGCTGCGCGGGGCGATCGACCCCCTCCGAGAGGCGCTGCGGCCCTTCAAGCGCTGACCCTTCGAGCGTCCTGCGCGTCGCTGGCCTCCGGGCGAGCGGTCTATCGGCCCTCGACCTGTAGGTCGCCCGCGCCCACGCAGGCCGAGATGAAGCCCTTGGCCTGCTCGTCCTGCCAGATGCCGTCCATGTCCACCGAGCCCGCGCCAGCGTCGAGGTCGAGGCAGTAGCCGCCCTCGGGGACATAGATGTGGAGGTCACCCGCGCCCACGCAGGCGTCGATGTCGACCCCCTCGTCTTGCTCGATGTGGAGGTCACCCCGCTCGAGGCGGGCGAAGGTGGGGACACCGGCCGGCAGGGTGACGCGCAGGTCACCGCCGCAGGCGAGCCCGCAGTCGGCGTCGACGACGAGCAGGCCGTCGATGACCTCGACCGTGGGCATCGCGTCGAGGCTGACGCCGCCGCCCGACCAGCTCACCTCAATCTCCTCCCCCTCTCCGGGCTCGATGTGCACGTCCCCCGAGCTGAGCTCCACCGAGACCTCGGTGACATCGGCGGCGTCAAAGGCCCAATCCTGGTCTCCCCCCCCGACGATGCAGCCGCCGAGCAGCAGGAGGAGCGACAGAGCAGAGAGGGATGCGGGGCGGGCAGCGGGGCGGGCAGCGGGGCCGGCGGAGGCGGGGCGGTTCATGGGAGCTCCGAGGGGACGGGGGCACCGCAGCGGCGGCGTCTCGGGCCGACGGGCCCCGCGGGCGGGCCATTCGGCGCGGCGCGAAGTCTGGGGCGGGATCACTTTCGACCCCCGTTTCCCAGCGGCTGCGCGGGCGGGGGGCCGGCGCCGCCTCGGTGTCTGCTCAACCCTCACCCGCTGACCCCGGACGCTGCAGCGGCTCGGGCGCGCCTTGCTCCGGCCCCGGTTGGCTGTGGACCGTCTGGAGGGGCACTCGGATGGGCGGGTGCCTTTTCGATGAAGCGGCCCGGGTCTCGCAGACGGTGAAGATGGGACGGCGGCCCTCTCACCCACCGCGGAGGCGCTCGTCCCTCGGCCGGTGGCGCTGATCCCTACGCTCCGCGGCGGGTGTTCGCGGTGGATGCCTGACGCTGCCCGGGCTGTGGCTGCCCCATGACCCTTCACACCGTGTTCGAAGGCGGCCCCACGACGAGCGAAGGGGCCAGCCTACGCCGGAGCGCGGCTGCCTCCCCGGGGCCCACCCGCGGCCACAGCCTGAGGGCGACGACCGGAGCGCGGGTTTGCTGCGGGACCGGGGCGCCAGCTCTGGCCGGGCACCGGGGAGCGGCGCAAAAGACGCCCTCCCACGGCCGTGCCCTGGGAAAGCGAGGGTGGTGGCGTCCTGTGGTACGTTGGGGGCCATGGCTTGTCCCCGCCGTTCATGCGCCCTATGCCCAGACGAGATGTCGAGGGACAGGGGGCTCCGGATGCGAGGCTCGCGGTTATCCGGCACGAGGATGACCACCTACGGTACCCGACGAATCGGAGCCCACCATGCTCGGCTTGCTGTTTACGACGATCCTGGCCGCTGGAGAACTACACCCCATCTATTGGGGAACGCTCGACGCCAGCGCCGGCCTCGATATTGCTGCCATCGAGGTGGCGCTCAAGGCCGCGGAGCCCGCCCTCGCGTCCTGCAGCGCGGCGCGCCCGGATATCCTCGGGGGGGCATTGCTCGCGCTCGCAACGGCACCCGGCGGGGGAACTTCGGTGCAATTCCGATCGGACCCAGGCGCCTTGGAGCCCATTGCCGGCTGCATCACGGAGGCCGTGGCCGCTCAGTCCTTCGCCCTCGGAGCAACGCCGCTGTTGGTGCCCATCGGAGTCGGCGTGGCACCACCGTTTTCTCCCTCGTCCTCGTCCATGCGGGGAATCGGGGGTCTCATCGGGGCGAAGGGCACCCAGCTTGGCGCCGGCGAGGTACATCGGTCCTCGCCACGTCCCGCCGACACCTCGCCGCCCGCTCCCGTCCCTCGGGCCAGGTTGAGTGCCACCTCTACGAGCGGGCCGGTTTCGGCACGGGCGGTAGAGGAGGTCGTATCTCCACATTTGAACCAGCTTGGCTACTGCTACCAACGAGTCCTCCGTGAGCACCCCGCGCTCGCCGGGAGCCTCACCCTGGAGATCCGCCTGCTGCCTTCGGGCCAAAGCGCTGACGTACAGGTGTCCCTCGACCAACTCGGGGACACGACGGTTGCCAGCTGTGTGTGCGGGCGACTGCTCAGATTCACCTTCCCCACGGCAGAAGCCGAGACTCACGTCACGCTGGCCGTGGACTTCTCCCCGCGGTGATGCTGCGCCGGCGGCCAAACAGGTTCCATTCACGCGGCGTAGGACATGACGATGGGGTCACGATGGGGTCAGGACTCTCCAATTGATCCCTGGGAAGAAACCCTTCCCGTGAGGGACTGGACGGCGGCGCCGCCCCCTACCGCTGCTGACGAACGGCAGGGCGCGCGGTGTGGGTCCGCCGAGGATGGCG
>JBIJDH010000082.1:0-2838 GCA_044344255.1 Myxococcota bacterium | reverse complement strand
CGAGAGTTGCTATCTGGTTTTCAAAGACCGGCCGGAAGCTTCGAGGGCCGCCGTTTGGTGGCTCTCTTTTACCGTGCTGTCGCCACACCGTCAAGGTGTTTCGATTCACTTTTTTACTTCCGTCTTCGCTTTCAATTCGGTTGCTGCTTCCGCAGCTCAAGAGCCCGTCTGGCTCTTGTCTTTCTCATCTATGCTGCCCCATCTGCCCTGTCAAGCACACCGATCTCATTAGCGAAGATTGGCAGCTTGAGTATCGAAGCCCGGAGACTTCATCGGATCGAGAGCGCTACGCGTTCAGAGAAGCCTCGGTGGGTTCCCCCCCGGGGCGGCCGCCTGTTATCGACACCGGCCCGGGGCGTCAAGGCTCCTCGACGGCCGGAGCCCACTTCGGCGCCCACGCGATCCCTGCCCGGCTCCGCCGGATCGGCGATCGCTGCGCTGGGGCGCTCCCGTTAAGAGCGGGGATGACCAAGGACACTCTCGACGTGGGGGCATCACCGAACCCGATGAGCTGGCTCCCGCATCCCGTCCCTCGAGCGGCCAGGCTGCCCCGCGGAGCGCGCCTCACGCCCACGATCGGGTCTGCGCTCCTGATCAGCCTGGCGTGCGCGCCGCGGGGCGCCCACGCAGAGCCCCGCTCGCCCCGGCCCCCCCAGCCGAACATCGTGATGATCCTCGTAGACGACCTCGACGAGCCCTCCATGGCGCAGCTCCCGGAGCTGCGCCCCTTGCTCCAGGAGGCGGGGACGACCTTCAGCCGCGCCTACGTCAGCGTGGCCCTCTGCTGCCCCTCCCGAACCACGATCCTCCGGGGGCAGTACGCTCACAACACCGGCGTTTACGGCAACTCCGGGAAGTTTGGCGGCTACTCGAGGTTCGTCGCCATGGGCGACGAGCGCTCCACCGTGGCCACTTGGCTCCAAGGCGCCGGCTACGAGACGGCCTTCTTCGGCAAGTACATGAACGGCTACCCCGAAGGCGGCAGCCCCCTCCACATCCCGGTCGGCTGGAGCACCTGGTTCGTACCCGCGCTCGGCCGTCCGTACTCGGAGTACGACTACTCGATCAACCGGGATGGGCGGTTGCAGACCTACGGTCATCAGCCTGAGGATTACTTCACCGACGTGATGGCCGTGGAGTCCAAGCGTTTCATCCACAGCGCCACGATTTCGGGGCGGCCCTTCTTCCTCTACCTCAACAGCTATGCGCCCCATGTGCCTGAAACACCGGCGCCCCGCCATCAGGGCCTCTACCCGAACGCGCGGCTCCCCCGCGGCCCTGCCTTCAACGAGGAAGACCTCGAGGACAAGCCGACCTGGCTGCGCGGGGCGCGTCGCCTCGACGCCCAGGAGATCGCCGACGCGGAGGTGCGCTACCGCCGGCGCCTCCAGTCGATGGCGGCGGTGCAGGAGCTCATCGCGGGGCTGATCGAGCAGCTCCGTCAGGAAGATCTCCTCGACACCACCTTCATCGTCTTCAGCTCCGACAACGGCTACCACTTCGGCGAACACCGGCTCCCCCTTGGGAAGAACACCCCCTACGAGACCGACGTGCGCGTGCCGCTCATCATCCGCGGCCCGGGAGTGCCGGCCGGTCGAGTGGTAGACGCCCTCACCGTGAACACGGATCTCGCGCCCACCTTCGCCGAGCTCGCCGGTGCCTCGATCCCACCCTGGGTGGACGGCCGGAGCCTCGTCCCCTGGCTGGGCGAACAGCACGCGCCCCCATGGAGGACCGCGTTCCTCATGGAGCATCGCGCCCCCGTCGAAGGCGTCGACAACTCCGCTCGCCGATCATCGGTCGAGGGGCTGCTCGAGCCACCCGATTCCACGCCGACCCCCGGCACCCAGGCCGAGGCTCACGCGAAGGCCGCACTTCGTTCGCGTGGAGAGAGGGCCAAGCCGAAGCACGAGCTACGCGCCCCCGCCTTCACGGGGCTTCACACCGCGGACCAGGTCTACGTGGAGTACAAGAACGGTGAGCGGGAGCTCTATGACCTCCGGCTCGATCCCCATCAGCTCAACAACGTGGTCGCGTCCACCTCCAGGGCGGAGCTCGCTCAACTGCAGCGCTGGCTCGTACAGCTCCGCACATGTGTCGGGCAGACCTGTCGCGAGGCCGAAGACGCGCCCCCTCCGCCTGCCCCACCGGAACATTGACGCCGCCTCGCTCGGCGAGGCCACCTCCTGACCCTCTCTCCACCAACACCCACCCCGGAGCCCAATTGTCGACCTCATCATCTCCTCCAGCGACGGCCTCAAACCCAATAAAAGCGCGGCGGGTGGCCCTTGGTTGGAACCGAGAGGACCTCGCCCGACGCACAGCGCTGGAGAAGCAGATCGTTCAGCTCTGTGAGCTCGACCAGTGGACCGAATCGGGCGCGCTCGGCCGAATCGAGTATGTGCTGTCCGCGGCGGAGGCGGGAGACCTGTCCATTCAGCTCCCTCCGTTGAGCACCGGCGATGGAGACGTGGTGTTCAAGATGAGCTGAACGTGCGTCCCCAATCGTGGAGACTCCTGCGCAGCCGTTCAGCGCCGATCGGCCTCCTCCGAGCCAGGACCTTCTTCGGGAGGTGACTTACGGAGACCCTGTGCCGCCGTTGAGCGGTCGCACATCCCAGGGGTACGGGGCGTGTGGGCTAAGGCGCAGTGGACGGCACCACAGGGGTCAGCGAAACGAAGAACCCCCGACCGCCAGGGGCGATCGGGGGTCCAGAAGGATTGGTCGGCGATAACCTACTCTCCCACCGGGCTACCCCGGCAGTACCATCGGCGCCTTGGAGCTTAACTTCCGTGTTCGGAATGGGAACGGGTGGAGCCTCCAGGCCATGGTCACCG
>JBIJDH010000044.1:0-33677 GCA_044344255.1 Myxococcota bacterium | reverse complement strand
TCAGCAGGGGCACGTTGATCACGGAGTCCCAATAGGCGTCGCCGTGGAGGAGCTCTTCGTGGTCGTAGAGGGACTCCCCGTGGTCCGCCACGAGCAGGATCACGGTGCGGTCGAGCGTCCCGCGGGCCCGGAGCGCGTCGAGCACGGCGGCGACGTCGGCGTCCATGCGGTGGACGGCCTCGGCGTAGCGGGCCCGCCAGCTCTCCACCGCAGGTGCGCCCGCGGCCTGCACCGCGACCTGGAGGGGATCCTGGGTGATCTGCACCACGCCCTGCTGCGCGGTGCCCCCCGCCATCCCCGGCATCGCCTGGCCCCGCTGCCGCGCGTCGACCATGCCGGCCTCCCAGAGGAGCTGGTGGATGCCGGAGGGGTCGGTGCCTGCGGGGTCATCGTCGATGACGAAAGGAAAATGGGCAGACCGGGAGTGGAACATCGCGAAGATCGGGCGGTTGGTGGGCTGCGCGGCGATCCACTCCGAGACGGGGATCGCGCTCTCACCCGCCGGTCCGGGCGCCCCGCCGCGGAAGCGGCCATCGGGGGTGCTGCGCGGGGAGGGGATCACCTCCATCCGCTGGAAGCCCCGGTGGAGGCCGTAGTCCGGCCGAAAGCCGGAGGGGGCGTCTACGGTGAAGGCCCCCGTGCGGTAGCCGTAGTAGCCGAGGACCTCGGGCAGGGTGGGCACGTCGGAGACGAGGCCCTTGTCCCAGCCGAGCACGCCGGTGCTGCTGCCGTAGCGCCCCGTGAGGATGGCCGTGAGGCTGGCCAGCGTGAAGTTGGAGGCGGCGTAGGCGTTGTCGAAGCGGTAGCCGCCGGCCTCGATGGAGTCGATGGCCGGCGTCAGGCCGGGGTGCTCGCCATAGGCCGAGACGTGGTCACGGCGGAGCGAGCAGACGGTGATCAGCACCACGTCACAGCCGGGACAGACGGCGCCCTCCCGCGGGGCGCTCTGCTCGGTGGGCGCCGGCTCGTCGATGTGCACCACCCCGGGGGCGACCCCGCCCATCGGCGGGCCCGATGCCGCTGCGGCGGCAGGGTCGGCGCCGCCGAGGGTGGGGGCAACGCTCCCGTCGGTGGCCTCGGCGGGCGGCGCGTCGGCGGGCGCGCGGCTGGACCGCCAGAGGCCGACGCCGACGAAGCCCAAGCCGAGGAGGGTGAGGCCCACGAGCAGGCCGCGACCCGGCCCGCCTGGGCTGGGCTTTCGCGCTGCGGCGGTGCGGGGGCGGGCCATGTCGGCCACCCTACCACCGGTCAGGGCGCCGGGGCGGGCGTCGCTCGGCGCGCGCCGATCCGGGCGGCCAGGGCCACCAGGGCCTCCTGTTGGCCAATGAGGTTGCCGAGGTTGCTCTGCACGACCTGGATGACCACCACCTCACTGCCCTCGAGGACGTTGGCCGCCTCTGCCTTCTCGATGACCGCGTCCCAGTGCAGGAACCGGGACTCGGCGAAGAAGGAGGCGATGGACTCCACGCTTCCATTCTGGGCCGCGGCCGGCCCGGACTCGACGCTGTCGAGGAAGGAGTCCCGGAGCACGCCGAGGGCGCGCGGATCGGGCGCGCAGGTAGAGCGGGTGCGGAGCTCCACGGTGCTCGGGTCGAGCCGACGGCGGCCCTGCTGAACCTCCGGGCTCAGGCGGAGGGCCTGATAGGGCTCTGTCGGGCCGAGCTTCGTGTAGATCTTCTTCAGCTCGGGATCGAGCTCGACGAAGGCGCCTTCGAGGCGGGGGGCGCAGCGCGGGTCCCAGCGCCCGGGCGACAGGTGGTCGACGATGGCGCGGGCCTGCAGGAGGCCGGTCTCCACGTTCCAGTGGAGGTCGTGCGCGCGGAAGAGGGTGCGCAGGCGCTCGTCGGGGAGGGCGGCGCTCCGCAGCCTCTCCTTCTCGGCTCGCAGGATGGGCCACATCGAGAGCATGTGCGGATCGGTCCGCGCGCGGTCTTCGAGCTGGTCGCTGACGGCTTGCACCGTGGTGTCGAACACCGCGCGCATCTCGGGCGGCATGAATTCTGGGTGCGCGACGGCCTTGGTCGGAGTGACCACGAGGACGAGCGGGACCTGGGCCGCGTCGAAGGCGGCCTCGATGGTGTCGATGGCGGTGAACAGTCGTTCGGCGTCGACGTATCCTCCCCTCGATCCGAGGCTCCGATCACGAACATACTGAAAGTCGCCCTCCCCGACGATGATGGTCCCGGGGACCGGCGAGTCGCCGAAGACCTCCGCCGAGAGGGCGTGCTCGAGGCGGGTGAGCTCCCCGCGGAAGGGGATGCGGTCCCAGACGTAGTCGCTGAACTGTGCCGCCCAGCTCCCCTTCCAGACCTTTCGGGCCCGCAGCTCCGGGAAGGGATGGGTGGTCCGGTTCTCCAGCTCGCCCCCGCCGCCGGGGACGCCGGCCAGCACGGCCAGGCCCGGGGCGGAGAGCCAGGCCAGGAAGAGGGCGATGCAGACGAGGCCGGTGGGGTCCTTCATTTCAGAACCGGAAATAAATGAAGGGAGAGAAGTGGTTGCTCGAGATCACGAGGCTGATCCAGACGAGCCCGACGGTCATCAGGCCGAGGCGAGCAGCGGAGATCGTCCATCCCCTCGTCTCGCCCTCCAGCCACGGTCCGAAGGCGAAGGAGGAGGGGAAGAGGACGGAGGCCGCGGCCAGGGTGAGGACGAGCAGGTTCCGATGCGTGAGCGTCAGCAGCACATCGAAGGGGAGGTCCCACCGGGTGGGGCGCAGCATCTGCTCGCCGAAGGCCAGCGCCTGGTCGAAGCCTTCGGCGCGAAACAGCATGAAGCCCAGCGCCACGATGAGGAAGGTGCGGGCCCGACGGAGCGGGAGCCAGGTGGTGGGCTCCAGGGCCTTGCCCTCCGTGCGGAAGGCGCGCTCGAGGGTGAGCCAGAGGCCGTGGTAGGCCCCCCAGGCCACGAAGGTCCAGGTGGCGCCGTGCCAGAGGCCGGAGAGGAGGAAGACGGTGCCGAGGTTGAAGCCGGTCCGCCAGAAGGAGGTGCGGGAGCCGCCGAGCGGCTTGTACACGTAGTCCCGGAACCAGAAGGACAGCGTGATGTGCCAGCGGCGCCAGAAGTCGGTGATGGACGTCGCCGACAGCGGGCGCTTGAAATTCTCCGGGAAGCGGAAGCCGAAGACCCGCCCGAGGCCCACCGCCATGTCCGAATAGGCCGAGAAGTCGAAGTAGATCTGCAGCGTGTAGGAGAGCGTGCCGAGGAGGGCGGCCGCCGTGGTCAGCTCCGCCGTGGGGAGGCCGAAGATGGCGTCGGTCACCTGACCGAGCGCGTCGGCGAAGATCACCTTCTTTGCGAGGCCGTAGACGAAGCGGACGATCCCCTTCGAGACGTCCTCGACGCGGACCCTGCGGTCATGGAGCTGCGCGGAGATGGAGGCGAAGCGGATGATCGGGCCCGCGATGAGCTGCGGGAACATCGTCAGGTACAAGGCGACGTCGAGCGGGCTGCGGAGCTGCTTTGCCTGTCGCCGGTGGATGTCGATGGTGTACGAGATCCCGTGGAAGACAAAGAAGGAGATGCCGGCGGGGAGGGTGGCGGAGACGCTGCGGATCTGTCGGGCCTGCGCGAGCTCGAGGATGACGTTGAGCTGGTCGATGAAGAAGTTGGCGTACTTGTAGTAGCCGAGCGCCGCGAGCTGCCCCCCGACGGAGAGGACGAGGCCGAGCCTCTGCAGGTCGGGGCGGTCCGGGTTCCCGCCGATCAGCATCCCGCACAGCCAGCTGATCGCGATGGAAGCGAGCAGCACCAGCGTCTCGGGGCCGGCCCCGTAGAAGTAGAAGCCGAGCGAGAACAGCACGAGCGCGATGTTGGCCACGGGGTGGCGACCGAGCGCGCGACCCACGGCGGAGAAAACGGAGAGACGGGGGGCGAACGCGCGATCGAGCAGCGAGGCGACCACCATGCAGAGCAAGCATGCGGGGAGGAACAGGAAGAGGAAGACCGGAGAGGAGAAGACCATGTCGCTGCAGCCCGGAGGAGGGGGCGGTCGCCAGGACGTGGTCCCGGCGCGCCGTATCATGGGCCTACACGAGCGGCGCGGACGGGGAGAGTCCCTCGCCGCGGTTTTGCGATACAGATCGTACTCGCTGGATCAGCCCCAGAGGACGGGACCCCGTAGGGCGCGATCGCTCGAGTTGCGTCGTCCAGCGCCCTTTGTTCATCGGACGAAGGTCCGCAAGACTCTACACCAGCGTCTCGTCGGGCCCTCCGGCGGGAAGCGTGGTAGCGTCGACCCATGGCCCTGTCCGCCCCCTCCCGAACCTGGGCCCGGCCGCGGGCGCTCGCCCTGGCCTTTGCCTTGGGCGGTGCGGGGAGCTCGGGCGCGCGGGCCGACGAGTCGCCGGCGCAGCGGGTGCGGCTCGAGCTCCGGGCCGAGGGCGCCCCGGCGGGGCTGCGCCTCGAGGCGGAGACGGTCTGGCTCGGAGAGGCCCGCCGCGTCGAGCTCCAGGACGACGGGCGCGGGGCCGATGGCCGCCCCGGGGATGGCCTCTACAGCGCCGAGTGGACCGGGCTCCCGGTGCGTCAGCTCGCGCTCCGGCTCTACGCCCGCGCCCCCGGGGAGGAGCGTGTCGAGCTCGCCGCCTCGACCGAGACCCTGGCCCTCGGCGACGACCGCCTCGTCTGGGTCCTCGAGGCCGACGAGGGCGGCCGGCCCCCGCGGGCCCGGCGGACGGCCGCCCCCTTGCCCGGCCGCTCCTCCGCGATCTCCGACGAGGCCGGCGTGGTGGCCTCCCTCGGCTGGATGCTGCTCGCCTTCGCCTACGTGGCCTTCCTCGTCACCCGACCCGCCGAGAAGGGCCGGCCCCGGTCGGCCCGATGAGCGGCCCGCCCCCCGGCGGGTGGGGCCGCTGGACCCCGCTCCTGCTCGCCCTCGTCGCGGCGGTGTGGACCTGGCCCGCCCTCGTCTCCCCGGGCATCCTTGGCCACAACCCGGACGCCCCCGGCACGGTCTGGTTCATCTCAGCGGGGGGCCGCCTGATCGGTGGCGCCGATCCGCTCACCGGCTGGCCGGTCGGCGCCACCTACGGGCGGCCGGACAGCTACTTGCTGATGGCCCTCTCGCCGCTCACGGCCCTGGTCAGCGCCGCTCGCCTGCACGCCCTGCTCGGCCTCGTCGGGGTGTGGGCCTCGGCCTGGGCGGCGGAGGCCTTCGCCCGCGCGCTCGGCGCCCGCGCCCCCTGGTCGCTGCTCGCCGGCCTCGCCTTCGCCTGCTCGGGCCTCGGCAGCACGGCCCTGCTCGAGGGCTACGCCTACCACACCCTCGACCCTTGGCTCCCCCTGCTCGGCCTCGCCCTCCTCCGCGCCACGGCCCCCGACGGGCGGGCCGCGCACGGCGTGGCCGTCGCCCTCACCTTCCTCCTCTGCCTGCTCAGCACGGCCTGGCTCGGGCTCGCGGCGCTGGTGCTCCTGCTGGGCCTCGGCGCCGCCGGCGCGCTCCGCCTCGGTCGCCGCCTGCCCTGGCAACCGGCCCTGGCCGCCCTGCTCACGGTGGCCGCGCCGCTCGCGCTCTACCTCCGCGCCTTCGCCCAGGGCGGCGGCGGCGGCGAGGAGGCGCTCCGTCACGCCGGCGGGCCCTCGGCGGCGCTGCTCGGCACCCTGGTCCGCCTCGCCGCCGCGCTCCCCTCCGTGGACGTCTCCGGGAATTCGCAGACCGCCGTGCTCCCCGGCCTCAGCCTCGCCCTCCTCGCCGTGGCGCCGGTCGTGCTCCGGGGGGAGCGCGGCTGGCGCGGCGTGGCCGGCACCGGGCTCGCCGCCCTCGCCCTGACGCTGCTCCCGGCCCTGGGCGCGCTCGTGCCGGATGGCCTCCTCTCCGTGCTCACCGCCTCGCTCCAGCGTTTCCCCGAGCGCCTCGGCTGGACCTTCCTCCTCTGCGCCGGGGCGGTCGGGGCGCGGGTGGCCACCGCCCTCGCCGACCGCCAGCCCCGCGCCGCCTGGGGCCTCGTCGTCTTTGCGCTCGGCGACGCCTTCCTCCTCCCCCGCATGCCGATTCGACAGCGCGAGACCCTCGCCCTCGCCCCGTCGGTCTACGCGGAGGCCGAGGGCCCCGTGCTCGACCTCTGGCCGGAGAACGTCGAGGCCGCCCCCGGCTGGGAGCTGCGCACCACCAACCTCGGCTGCGCCTACCAGGCCGTCCACCACCGCCCGATCGCCGACCTCTGCGTCGCCAGCCCGGGCGTGCCGAGCCCCCGGGTGGTGCTCGGCCGCTGGGCGCTCTCGCGGCTCTTCGCGGGTGACGCCGAGGGCCTCCGCCTCGGCCTGGGCGAGCTCGGCTTCACCACCCTCGTCGTCCACACAGACGTCTTCAGCGAGGGCGACCTCGCCCGCCTCTCCCCCGCGCTCGCGGCGCTCGACCCCGCGGCCCTCGTCCGCACCGACGGCGGCGAGCGGGTGGTGGCGGCCGCGATCCCCGCCTCGCCCAGCGCCGCCGACCCCAGGGAACGCGCCGCGGCCTGGGCGCGTTTCAGCCCCTGAGCCCGAACCCCGCGGGCCCGCCTTGCCGTCGCCCCTCCGCCCGGACACACTGCCCCATGCTCACCGCCCTCGCCCTCACGCTGGCCCTCCCCGCCCACTCGGCTGACAACGCCACCCTCCGCGCCGGCCTCGAGTCGGCCTCGGGCTGGGAGGAGGTCGACCGCAAGAAGCTCGACCATGTGGGCGAGGTCGTCGTCCGCCACAAGAAGGTGGCCGGCGAGGACTGCCTCGAGGGCACCGCCACCGCCCGCGGCGCGGTCGACACCTACGTCGCGGCCTCGATGGACATCAACCACCAGGGCGGCTGGTCTACCTGGAAGGTGCCGTACTCGAAGAAGCTCTCGAACGGCACGAGCTCCTTTGACTACGTGCAGGTGCTCGACAACCCCGCGCCGGTCTCCGACCGCTACTGGTTCCTCCGCGGCACCCAGTTCTCGAACGGCGCCGACCGCGGCTTTCGCTGGGAGCCCATCGACGGCGCCACCGCCTATCCAGAGGCCTACGCCGAGGTCACCACGAAGTACAGCGGCGCCGTCGTGCCGAGCGTCAACGTGGGCGACTGGACCTTCAGCCCCGCCGGCGCGGGGCAGACCAAGATCCGCTACCGGATCTGCACCAACGCCGGCGGCTCGCTGCCCTCCTGGGCCGGTGAGTTCGCCGCCACCCGCACCCTGCCCACCAACCTCGCCGACATCGCCGGTGAGGTGGGCCGACGGACGCCCCAGTGAGCCTCGACCCCCTCTCCGTGCTCGCCGTCCCCTGCCTCTCCGACAACTACGCCTACCTGCTCTGCCTCGGCGATGAGGCCCTCGTCATCGACCCCTCCGAGGAGGAGCCCGTGCTCCGGGCCCTCGACGGCCGCCGCCTCGTGGGCGTCTGGTGCACCCACCACCACTGGGATCACATCGGCGGGGTCCAGGCTCTGGCGGCCCGCTTCGGCGCCCCGGTGGTCGGCAGTCGGGTTGACCTCGACCGCGGGCTCATCGAGGGGCAGAGCCAGGGGGTCTCCGACGGAGAGGTCCTCCGCACCGGCCCCTTTGAGGCCCGCGTGCACAGCATCCCCGGCCACACGCTCGGTGCGGTCGCCTTTGAGCTCGAGGGGCACCTCTTCACCGGCGACACCCTCTTCGCCGGCGGCTGCGGGCGCGTCTTCGAGGGTACGATGCCGATGATGCGGCAGAGCCTCGCCCGCCTCGCCGCCTTGGACGGGGCCCTGCGCGTCTGGTCGGGCCACGAGTACACGGTCAAGAACCTCGAATTCGCGCTCGAGCTCGCGCCCGAGCCCGCCGTCGAGGCCCGCCTGCGGTCTGTCCGCGCGCGCCGGGCCGCGGGGGCCCACACCATGGGCGAGCCCCTGTCGGTCGAGCTTGAGACCAACCCCTTCCTCCGATGGGCCGCGCCCGCCGTGGCCGCCGCCGCCGCGCGTTTGGGGGCCGATGCCGCCGACGCCGACGCCGTCTTCACCGCCTGGCGGGAGGCGAAGAACCGGTGGTGAGCGGCCACGAGGCCGCGCCGCGGCGGGCGGTGGGCGGTGCGGGAAGCCGACGCGGGTGCGCCTTCACTCGACCGGAGTGACGGTCCAGGTCTCCACGCTCGTGCACTCTGCGGCGTCGCAGGCGGCGGCGGCGTCGGCCGTCGTGCAGTAGCCGTCCTCGTCCTGCGGGTGGCTCTCCCCGATGGTGATCGCCATGGTCAGCACGACCTGCCCGGTGGACGCATCCAGCGTGGCGGTCACGTCGTCACGCTCCGGTTCGGAGCAGGTCCCGTCCTCCTCCCAGGTGCCGGTCCACTGTGTGCCGCCGCTCATCTCGGTGTCGTCCACCTCTGAGAAGTCCCAAGACACGTTGTAGCTGAAAGAGTCGTGGCTGGCGGCGGCCGCGGCCAGCTCGGCGCAGTCGGCGGTGTTGGCGCAGGTGTAGTAGGAGAAGGACCTCCCCGAGCTGGAGCGCACGCCCTGAACGTAGGCGCTGTCGTCTCGGGTGGCGCCCTCGGTGATGTCGGTCGGCTCACCGTCGCAGGGGCTGGCGCGGGTCACGGACACGACCTGGAAGGCACCATCGAAGGTGGGGGGGCCAGCCTCGCCCTCGCCCTCACCCTCACCCTCACCCTCACCCTCGCCCTCACCCTCGCCCTCGCCCTCGCCCTCGCCCTCGCCCTCGCCTTCCCCGCTGCTCCCTTCGTCGGTGCCGCCCCCTTTGGGGTCAGACTGGCAGGCAAGGGACAGCATCAGCAGGGAAGCGGACAGCATCGAGCGGAACATGGGCTCTCCTCGGAGGATGAGTGGTGTCGCAGGCCCCTATCCGTTTATGCTCTCCGGGGAAGCGGTGGCAGCGAGGAAAAGCGGGCGCAAGTGGAGCCGCCGGCCGCGCAAGGGCGGAGCACCGGCGCGCCGCCGTACCCCCGCACCGCAGGCAGCCACCGTCGGTCGGTCCTGCCGCGTCCCCACGCCGAACCGCGGGGGCTCAGCTCCCCTCGGGGACCGCCTCGCCCTTCGCCGCCTCCAGCACCTGGTGGCCCCAGCCGGTCACCGCTTGGGTCACCTCGCCGATGCCGCGGCCGGCGGGGGTGAGGGCGTAGGAGACCCGCACCGGCGGCCCGGGCTCGACCTCGCGGGACACGAGGCCCGCGGCCTCGAGCTCCTTCAGTCGCAGGGACAACATCCGATCTCCGATGGGGGCGAGGCGCTCGGCGAGGGCCGAGAAGCGCAGTGAGCCGGCCTCCAGCTCACGGAGCAGCATGCCGTTCCAGGGCTTGCCGAGCACCTTCATCGCCGCGCGGAAGGCGGCGCACTGCGACGGGGTGTGGTGCAGCGGGGGCGGGACATCGGGAGGATCCAGGGCCATACAGGGTCCTTAACCCTCGGCTCCGCGCCCGCCGCCTGGGGCGGCTCCAACCCTATCGCTCGCTCCCCGCCCGCGGCGCCTTGACGCGGGCGAGGCGGCGGCTACTTACGAGCGCCCAGTTGCTTCCCTTTTGGAAGCGATGCGCCCTCGACCTCGGAGCTCCGATGACGACTCAGCCCCTGCTCACCCCCTACGACCTCGGCGGGCTCTCGCTCCCCAACCGGATCGCCCTCGCGCCGATGACCCGCTCGCGGGCCGGCGCCGGGGGCGTGGTCACCCCGCTCACCGCGACCTACTACGCCCAGCGCGCGAGCGGCGGCCTGCTCATCACCGAGGCCACCCAGGTCTGCCCCGAGGGACAGGGCTACATCAGCACCCCGGGCATCTACAGCCCCGAGCAGGAGGCGGGCTGGCGCGCGGTGGTCGAGGCCGTCCACGCCGCGGGCGGGCGCATCTTCGCGCAGCTCTGGCACGTCGGGCGGGTGTCGCACACCTCCTTTCAGCCGGGCGGCGCCGCCCCGGTGTCGGCCTCGGCGATCGGCATCTCGGGGGAGGCCTGGACGCCCGTGGGCAAGGTCGCCTACTCGGTGCCCCGCGCGCTCGAGTTGGGTGAGCTCCCGGGCGTGGTCGCGGCCTACGCCCAGGGGGCCCGCGTGGCCCTCGCCGCCGGCTTTGACGGGGTCGAGCTGCACGCCGCCAACGGCTACCTCCTCGACCAGTTCCTCCGCGATGGCTCCAATCACCGCACCGACGCCTACGGCGGCTCAATCGAGAACCGCATGCGCCTGCTGCTCGAGGTCTTTGACGCGGTCGCCGAGGTCTTCCCCGTCGCGCGCATCGGCGTGCGCCTCTCCCCTGGGGGCTCCTTCAACGAGATGTCCGACAGCGATCCGGACGCCCTCTTCAGCGCGGTCACCGTGGCCCTGTCGGAGCGTAAGGCGGGCTACCTCCACGTCATTGACCCGGTCGCCGGGCCCGCCGCGGGCAAGCGCTGGGGGCCGCTGCTCCGCCCACGGTTCTCGGGCACCTACATCACCAACGGCGGCCACAGCCGCGAGACGGGCAACGCCGCGGTCGCCGCGGGCGAGGCCGACCTCGTCGCCTACGGCGTGCCCTACATCGCCAACCCCGACCTCCCGCGGCGCTTCGAGCTCGGCGCGGCGCTCAACCCGCCCGACTACACCACCTTCTACGGCGGCGGGGAGGCCGGCTACACCGACTACCCGACCCTGTAGGCGGGGTCCCCGAGCCTGTCGCCGCGGCGCGCGTCAGGGCCTTGTCGGTGAGGATGGGGCCCCTGGGCCCGAGGCGGAGCGCGCGCATCGGGCCTGCCTATCGGGTGGCTCAGCCCGATACGGATAGCGGAAGGGGTGGCGGCGAGAGTCCCTGTGTGCTTCGGCCCGGCCGAGCGGGGAGCTCAGGATCAGCATAAAGCTTCGCGATGTCCGTCGAGACTCCGCAGCACCCCTCGCCGCGCTCCGCCCCGGAGACCGCCCTCCGCGAGTACGTGACCTCCCTTCGCAACCCCGACGAGGTCAGCGAGCTCATCCTCCTCCTCGAGGCCCGTCAGCAGGCCCGGGAGGACGCCCCGCCCGCCGACCCCGGTCTCCAGGCCCTCGGCCGGGCCACAGGGCTCGACTGGTCCGCTGCGGAGGCGGTGAAGACGGCCGTCCTCGCGCTCGGGGAGCGGGCCCGGCAGCTCGCCAGCCGCCCGCCGAGGGAGCTGCCCGAGGTGGGGGTGCGCGACCTGCCAGGCCTCTCCACGGTGCTGCTGGCCCAGGTCGAAGCGGTGCGCATCGCCGACCCCAACGCGGCCGCCGACGCCCTCCGCGACGCCGCCGAGGCCACGCTCGAGCTCTATCGCCGCAACGCGCCGCCGCGCAGCGAGGAGGAGCACCGCTGGAGGGATCACGTCGAGGAGGCGGTGCGCGACCGCTTCGTCCCCGCCTATGTGAATGCGGCCCGGCGGGTGAACGCGGTGGAGGACGGCGCCTTCACCGGTCCGCTGCTCCGCAGCCCCTTCGCCCTGGCGCTGCTGATCGCCTGCGTCGGCCTCCTGAGCTTCCCCGTCCCGCTCTCGACGCCCATCCTCTGTGTCGTGCTCGGCCTGCTCGGCGCCTTCCTCGTGCATCCGGCCTGGCTCCGGCAGATCGCCCAGCCGCTCCGCGATACCGCGGAGAACCTCGCGGGCGAGCAGGCCCGAATCGAGCGCCTCACCTCCAGCGAGCCCTGGACCGCGGCCGATCTCCGCCTCGACGCGGTCGTGGAGGACCTCCTGCCCATCCTGGAGAACACCCGGGGCGCCGGCCGGACCCGCGAAGACGAGCTCCGGCCGGTGGTCCACGCCTACCTCGACGAGATCGAGCCCCACGCGGTGGAGGTCGGGCGCTCCGAAGCCAACTTCCAGCTCCTGCGGCGCTTCTGCGAGGGTCGGCTCGTGCGGGACTACGCGCGGTACGCGACAGCCCGCCAGCGCTGGGAGGGGACCTTCCTCGTCCGGGTGCTGGACACCCCCTGGGCGGCCGCGATCGCGACCGGGATCGCGACCTTGCCCCTCTCGGTGATCTCCGCGCTCGTCTCTCCTTTTCCGCCGGGGATCGACTTGCCGTTGATGATCATCGTGTTCACCATGGTCGGCGGCTTCCTGCCGCGCCTGCTCCCGGGCACCCTGCCCGCCCTGCGGGTGATGATGCGGGAGCTCGTCTCGCACCAGACAGAGATCGACAACCTCGGCTAGCCGGGAGGGCATACATGGCACGCCTCGATCTGTTGAATCAAGCGGACACCCCTTCGCCTCGGCGGCGACGCCTCATCATCGGCGGCGCGGCGCTGGTGGTGGGCGCTGTCGGCCTGTATGCCTTGAGCGCGGCCTTCACCGAGTACATCCCGCCCTACGAGTCGGCGGTCAAACAGTCCCGGTACGGCGGTGGGCTCGACACGGTGGCTTACGCGGGCCCCGGCTTCTTTTTCACGGGCCCCGGCGTCACCTTCCACCGCTTCCCCTCCGTAGTCCAGACGCTGACGATGAACTCGGGCCCGGCCGAGTCCGCGACCGAGGGCCGCTACAGCCGCACCATCGCCTCCCTCGAGGTCGACTCCTCCGACGGCTCGAAGATCACCATCGACGCCTCGATCCTCTACCGAATCACCGACCCCTACGCCGTCATGAGTCAGATCGGCCCCGGTCGGCTCTTCGAGGACAACGCGATCATCCCGAAGGCCTCTCAGGCCTTGAAGCAGTCGCTCGGCGCGCTCAAGGCCGAGGACTTCTACAGCGAGACCCTGCGGATCCAGGCGACGACGGAGGCGAAGCGCCTCCTCAACCAGCAGCTCTCCGGGCTCGGCCTGCAGATCGACCATGTGCTGATTCGCCAGTACACCTACCTCGGTGGTTACCAGAAGCAGATCGAGGACCGTAAGGTCCAGGATCAGCTCATCTTCACGAACCAGTCCATGACCGAGGCGGCCCGGATGGAGGCGTCGCGCCAGAAGATCGACGCCGAGGGGCAGGCGGCGGTGAACGTCGAGCAGCAGCGCGGCGACTCCGAGGTGAAGAAGATCGAAGCGGAGGCCGACCTCTACAGCCGAAAGAAGAAGGCTGAGGGGGACCTCCTCGTGGCCCTCGCAGAGGCCCAGGGGACCGTCCTCGAGAACGCGGCCTATAAGAGCGGCGCCGGCTCGGACAACCTCGTCGGCATGGAGATGGCCGGGGTGCTGCAAGGCATCGACGTGATCTTCGTAGAGGGGGGGCCGGGCGGTACCAACGTCCTCGACCTCAACCAGACGCTGCGTATGTTTGACGTCGGAGGGAACTAGAATGCGTCCCCACCCCATCCTCTCCCTCCTGTCTACCGCCGCGCTCCTGCTCTCCGGCTGTGCCGTCCGCACCACCGAGGCCAACGAGGTGGGCGTGAAGGTCAGCCTCTTCTCCGGCATGGACGAAGAGGTCTATGCCCCCGGCGGCACCTACTTCATGGCCGCCTTCACAGACTGGTACACCTTCTCCACCCAGGCCCAGACGCTGTCCATGGTGGCCGACGCGAGTGCAGGCGACCGGGTCGGCAAGGATGACCTGGAATTCAAGACCCGCGACGGCAATGACGTGGGCGTCGATGTCACCATCATCTACCGCCTCGACCCCAAGGAGGCGCCGCGGGTGCTCCAGTCGGTGGCGCCCGACGACGAGAGCCTGAAAGAATTCATCGTCCGCCCGATGGCCCGCTCTATCGTCCGCGACGTCCTGAACGAGCTCTCCAGCGAGGACATCTATGCCGGCAAGAAGTTCACAGCGGCGGAGCAGGCGAAGACCGTGCTCGACCGGGAGCTCCAGCCCTATGGGCTCCGCTGCGACAACGTCATCCTCGGAGATCACCGCTTCCACACTGGCTACCAGAAGGCGATCAACGACCGTAAGGAGTACGACCAGCAGGTGAACACACTCAAGAGCGCGGCGGAGAACGTGCAGCGGGAGTGGGAGGCCAAGCTGGAGGCGAAGAAGGGGGAGGTAGAACGCGCCATTGCGACGGCCAACGGCCAGGCCCAGCAGAACGCGCTGGAGGCCGATGCCTACTACGTGACCCGCCAGAAGGACGCCGAGGCCATCCTCGCCGAGCAGTCGGCCAAGGCCCAGGGCATCCGGGAGATGAACCTGGCCCTGGCCGGCGCGGGCGGGCGGGTGATGGTGAAGCGGAAGATCGCCGAGTCGCTGGCCGGCAAGCGTATCGTCGTGCTCCCCGGCGGTGCGGGCGGTATCGGCGTCCAGAAGCTCGATGTGAACGAGCTGCTCAAGGCCTATGTGGCCCAGGAGTCCAAGTAGGCGGGTCTCGGGGTCTCCACCGGCCTCGCTGCTCAGCGTCAACCTCTTCGGCGCAAGCCGCGCCGCCCCTCCCCGCGAACCCGGAGGCCCCATGACGCCCCGCAGCATCGTCACGGCCGATCTCGCCCCCCTCGCCGCCGCCCGTCGGTATGACGGCCTCTCCCTCCTCGAGGCCCGCGGCCGCTTCTTCGCCGAGCAGGGCATCCCCGCCGACGGCGGCTACGAGGCCCCCACCATCCCCGTGGTGGTGCTCGGCCGCTTTCATGTCTTCAACCTGCCCAACACCGAGAGCCGCAAGCGGGCCGTGCGCTTTCACGACCTCCACCACGTGCTCACCGGCTACCAGACCGACTGGCCGGGCGAGGGCCGGATCAGCGCCTGGGAGCTGGCCACCGGCTGCCGTGACCACTGGGCGGCCTGGGTGCTCAACCTGAACGGGCTGCTGATCGGCCTCGTGCTCGATCCGGTCGGCACGCTCCGCGCCTTCTCCCGCGGCCGCCGGTCTACCAACCTCTACGCCGAGGCCTTCGGGCCGGCCCTGCTCTCCCGGCCAGTGTCAGAGGTGCGCGTGGCGCTGGGCCTCGAGGCCGAGGGCGGGCCGCTCGACGGCGGCGGCGCGCTGGCCCTCGTCGGCTGGCTCGGGGTCGCGCTCGCCCTGGCCGTCGTCGAGCTCGCGCCCCTCGGGCTGCTCACCCTCGGGCTCTGGGCGTGGCTCACCTGAGCGGCCCACGCGGGTTGGTTCGACGACCCCTCGGCGAAGGCCTATCAGAATGGGAGATATTTCGGTTCGATGTCGCTGGAGGGCTCGTTGGGCGTCCAGCCGTAGGCTGGGTCCTTCCGTACATCGCTCAGGTCACCCGTGAGCTGGTATCGGTTCAGCTTGGGGTGGCGGCGCAGCCCCTCCGCGACGATGGCCTCGCGCTCGTCGGGCCCGGCGTCTTGGATCTTCCAACGGAGGGCCGCCAGTCGGACGGCCTCGCTCTCGGAGCCGTCCATGTACCACCGGACCCGCTCCGTCTCCGGATGGGCGAGGTGGAGGCAGAGCTCCCTCGCCACCCCCGCGAGGCTCTGGTGTTGGTCGCTCCAGCCGTTGGGGCCGGGGCGGAGGAGCCGGTCCATCAGGCTGTTCGCGAAGTGCTCCCCCCAGCTCCGTTCGCCATGGATGATCACCAGCTTCACGAGGTTCTGGGCCACTGCTTCGACGGAGCGCGAATAGTAGACCTTGTCCCATGACAGCTCGAGGAGCCGGTCGACGAGGCTCCGTTGGGCCGATGGGGGCATCCCGGGGTCCTCCTCGAGGATGCTGCCGATCAGCAGGGCATAGGTGGCGGGATACCGGCCTTTGCGCCTGTAGAGCGCCGACCGAACGAGCTCGGCGATGCGCTCGTCGTCCGCCCTTCGGCCGAGCTCGCCCGCGGCGAAGGCGACGACCTCGAACCAGTCCACCCGAAAGAGGTCCTGGAGGACCACCTTCCACCGAGGACCGCCGCGGGCGAGATCGACGCCGGCCAGGTACTCCCCGAGGGTCGCGTGAACGAATCGCCAGCGGTGGGGCCCCGCGTGGACCAGCAGCGCGCTCTGATTCCGGAGGAGCTCGACGAGCGCCGTGGCCCTGCGGCCCGCGTCCTCATCGCTCTCCCCCCGCGCCACCTCAATTCGGCGAAGCTCGGTGAACAGCTCCTCATCTGTCGCTTCGAACTGGCCCTTCTCGAGCAGCCACCAGGCGAGCGTCCCGACGACCCGAAGGGTGTCGCCGAGGCCCTGCGCGCGGGACACCGTCGAGCCCCGGGCGCGGGCGCGGGCGCGCTCCCAGCGGTCGAGGAGGAGCTCTGTCACGCGATGGTAGATGGCCGAGCGGCGCTCGGGGAAGCGGCCGTCCTGGTCGTGGAGGATGCCGAGGAGCACGAGCAGCAGGGGCACCCGGGAGAGCGCCCCGAGATCGGGCGAGCGCTCGATGCCCTCTACGGCCTCCCGCGCGGCCTTGTCGGGGTCGGGCTGACGCCGGGCGCGGAAGAACCGAAGGAGGATCTCTCGAACCTGCTGGGTGTTCGGGGGGCTCGGCCGCGCGCGCTGGAAGGGGCGAAGGAGCTCGTCGGTCAAGTCCTCGAGGACGATCGAGCGACCGGTGACCACGACCGCCCGGCAGGTGGAGGCGACCCGGGCCACCTCCTTCATAACGGCTCGACGCTCCTCGACGGTGCGGAC
Source organism: Myxococcota bacterium (assembly GCA_044344255.1). Classification (GTDB taxonomy): domain Bacteria; phylum Myxococcota_A; class UBA796; order UBA796; family UBA2385; genus JBIJDH01. The sequence continues at coordinate 17,339 of JBIJDH010000044.1, read as the reverse complement.
CTCGTCGAGGCCGTCGAGGAGGAGGAGGAGGTCCGGCCAGACCTCGGGGAGGGCGCCCGCGCTCGGGTGGCCCTCTTCGACGAGGAGGTCTCGGATGTGGTCGTCGAGGCCGAGCGCCGCGCTTCGGAGCTCTCGCGCCCGGGCGTAGGCGGGCAGGGAGGCGAAGAGCGGGAGGGGGGCCGGGCTCGGCCCGAGGCGCAGGAGATCTCCGCCCCCGGTGGCGTAGTCGAGCGCGAGCTGGCGAAGGAAGAGGGTCTTTCCGCTGCCGGGCTGACCGAGGACGAGCAGGCGCGTGAGCGGAGGCGGCGGATCTGTCGCGGTGCGGGGCAGTCGGACGAGGTTGATGAAGAGGTCCGCGACGCTGAAGCGGGAGCGGCCGGTGTCCGAGGGCACCAGCCCGGAGAGGTCCACCTCCGAGCTCTGAGACCGCGCGCGCTCGAGGAGCGCGGCGCGGAGGCGCTCGCGGTCGTTCGCCCCGGGGGCCGGGCGAAGGTCGAAGGACAGATCGACACGGCTCAGCAGATCGGGGGCTTGGCGATGGAGGTCTCGTAAGCCCTCCTCCGTTGGTGAGACGAGGAGGACCAGGCGGCGCCTCGCGAGGAGGAGGTCCCGCTCTGCGTTGAGGCCGGTGACCGTCTCGCGGCTCTGCGGGTCATCGGTCCAGAGGCAGAGCTCGATGTCCGCCTCCGAGAGGCCGATCCCGCGGAGGCCCTCGAGCAGCGCAGGGAGCACGGCCGCGTCGGCGCGCCCCCGGGCGATGAGCGCGCGCTCCGAGCGGGACAGATCACGCGACAGTCGTTGGAGGAGCGTGGGCAGGTCTCGAATGGGGCCGCCCTCCTCCGCGCACCGCTTCGGGTCGAGCCCGACCGGTCCGGCAGGGTTGGGCGCGCCGACGTCTCTACTCATTCTCCCGATCCCGGGCCTGGGTCAGTCGCCGCTCGAGCTGGATGTGCTGTCGGATGCCGGGCACGAGCAGCTCATTCGGCCGACACCAGCTGTTTTCGTTCGGGTAGCAGACGATGAGGTTGGCATAGAGCAGCTCGCCGTCCCGGGGGCTCGGGCCGGGCTGCTGGCTCTCCAAGACTTGCCCCAGCAGCGCATAGTCCGCCCGGTTGATGGGCTGTTGGATCGTGAGTCGGATCTCCTTGCATGCCCGCTCTACCTGGGCCAGCGAGACGGTGGCCCGTCCATCCCGCTCGGCGTGGCCCTGTGCGTCGCGGAGGATCCCGAGCAGCTCGCGGGGGTTTCCCGAGCTGCTGCGGATCGCGAGGCGCAGCGCGTCTTCGTCCAGGAGCGGGAACAGCTTCGGACCGAGGCGCTTCTCGACGAGGCTGCGCATCGCGAGGATCCCGCGCTCATCCGGCTCTCCATCGCGGGTCACGACGGGAAAGTTGAACAGAGGCGTGACCACGATGTCCGTTCGGAGGGAGGCGAAACGAGGATCGTGGCGGAGGGAGGTGGGCCCGGAGATCGCGAGCGCGAGGTCGAGGTCGCCGAGGAGCTCCACGTCGTCGAAGGCGGCGGTCGCCTCCTCGGCGCTGCGCATGCGATCCAGCCCGTCCAGCGCGACAAACACTCGCTTTTCGGTCTTGGCGCTGAGCGTTCGGGCGAGCTGGTTCACCGACCCGACCAGGTCTTGGGCGTCCCTCTCCTGGTCGCCGCCGAGCCGCCCGGCCAGCTTCTTCGAGAGGCTGAGCTTCTTTAAGGGGAGCAATCGCGCGCCGAGGTCCCAGGCCCTTCCGAGGACGCTCGCGCCCGCCTTCACGCCGGCCGCCGCGGCGACCGCCTGCGGACCGGCGATCGACGCGGTGACGAGCAGCGGGAGGGCCGCCTCCACGAGCTCGTCCAGGGGGCCCAAGGCGTCCGCGAAGCGGGCGAGGCTCTCTTGAAAGCCGGAGTCCCGCGCGGCCTCGTCGACCTCCGCCTTGCGCGACGCCTCGGGCGCCCAGAGTGAGAGCTCGGCGAGGAGGAGCAGGCCGATGTGGGCGACGAGCTGGACGGTCGCGATGCGGGGAGGCAGGACGGGGGCGAGGTCTGCGAAGACCACCTGCCAATTTTCGCGAAGGTCGAGGACCATCCGCCGGAGGTGGGTGGACTTGCCGCTCCCCCGCGCGCCGCAAAACAGGATCTTGGGTGGGGCCCCGGCTTCACCGCTGCGGGCGGCGCGCTCCCAGCCTGCGAGCACCGCGCCCACCTTTCGAACGGGGCTGTACTCCGGCTCCACAAACTGCTCCCGCAGGGGCTCGCCGAGGGGCAGCGGCCGCATTGGATCCAAGGCGCGGAAGAGGGCGGTCCAGGTGTCTTCGCTCGGGATCTGCATCGGGGGCGCGTAACGCGGGGTCCTCGAGCCAGCCTTTTTCCGTGGCCATCACCCGGGCCCCCGCGGGTTGGACGCGCCGGGCGCGAAGGTGAAGGGCCAGTCGACCACCACGATGCCCCCCTTCGGCGGCGGGAAGCTCAGCCGCAGGATCCGCGCGCTCAGGCAGGAGGGGACGGCGGGGTCGGGGAAGGTGCTCTCGCGCACGCTCGCCGAGACGACGGTGCCGCTCGTGCCGATGACGAAGGACACGGTGACCTTGCCCTGGAGGGTGGGATCGGCCATCAGCGCACGCCCGTAGCAGTACCGGATCCCGTTCATGTTGCGGGCCATCACCGTGCGGATCAACGCGGGGTCGAGCTCGCCCCGCACCTCGGGCTTGAGCTGCTCGGCGGTGGGCACGAGGCTCTGCTGCGGCGGGCCCTTCGGCCCGACCGCCTCGGGGAGGGCCTCCAAGGGCGGCTGCCCGGCGTCCGGCTCCATCGAGAGGGCCCAGCGCACGGTGGTGGGCCCGCTGGCGGCGGGGAAGCGGGCGTTCGCCGCGGCGCCGGCCGCGCAGCCCCGAAAGCCCGCGACGTCGAGGCTGGGGCTGAGCTGGAGCACGGGCGGCGCGACCCGACCGCTGGGCTCGATCTGGAGCTGGATCACGAGCTGGCCGGCCGCCGCCGGGGCCTTCTCCCGGCTGAATCGGTAGCAGGTGGCCAGGGTGGGGGCGATAGCGGACAGGGACTGGAGCACCGTCGCGGCGGGCAGCGCGCCCTGTACGACGGACTCGCCGGGGTCGGTGAGCGGGGCCGCCCGCGCGGGCAGGACGAGCGCGAGCCCCAGACCGACGAGGCGCGTCGCGGCGGCGACCCAGAGGCGGGGTGCGCGGCCCGGCGGGAGGGGAGGGGACAACATGCGGACTCCGGAGCGGGAGAGGTTAGCGCAGGGGGCGCCCGCCCGTCCGCTCGATGTGGACGGGGGCCGGGCAGGACCGCCCCTTGGAGCCCCATGGCCATCCAGCAGCTCTCCCCCGTCGCCCTCCCCGCCGCCCTCCAGGCCGCCCTCGCCGCGGGCCGGCCCCTCGTGCTGCTCGATGTCCGCGAAGACGTGGAGATCGAGCTCGCCGCGCTCCCGGGAATCACCCACATCCCCCTGCACGCCCTGGCGCGACGGGTGGGGGAGCTCGACCCCGATCGGCCCACGGTCTGCATCTGCCACCACGGCGTTCGCTCGATGAGCGCCGCCCGCTTCCTCGCCGACCAGGGCTTCGACGAGCTCTACAACCTCGCCGGCGGCATCGACCGGTACAGCCTCGATGTCGACCCCCGCCTCCCCCGCTACTGAGCCTGCGGGGAGCGCGGTCGCAGGCGGGCCCTCGATCCCCATCTTCGCGCTCTTCGTGGCGGTGGTGGTGGCCTACGCCTTCTGCACGGTCATCGCGGCGCAGCGGAACGGCGACTTCGTGCACCTCTGGATCGGGGGCCGGCTGGCGAGCGAGGGGCGCTGGGCGGAGCTCTACGACGTGACGGCTCAGTCCGAGGTGCTGGCGCGGGCCTTTCCCCTCGGCGTCCCCCCCTCGCTCTGGGCGTCCCGGAATTACCTGATCGGGGTCTTCTTCTATCCGCCCTCGGCGGCCCTGCTCTATTCAGGCCTCGGCTCCTTCCTCCTCCCCTTCGCGGCGGGATTTCAGGCCCTGCTGAACACCACCCTCGCGCTCGGCGCCGCCGCCCTGCTGAAGCGGCTCGGCGGGCCCGGCTTCTTCGCGAGCAGCCTGCTCATCCTGCTCTTCCCGCCCTTCTTCTATAGCTATGTCTTGGGCCAGAACGGCGTCGCCACGCTGGTTGTCTTGCTCCTCGGGGGGCTGGCGCTGGCCCGACGGTGGTCTGTCCTCGGCGGGCTCTTGTTCGGCCTGCTCGCGGTCAAGCCGAGCTGGCTGGTCGCGGTGGCCTGGCTCCCGCTGCTCGTCGGGGGCTGGCGGATGGCGCTCGGGATGGCGATCGGCGCGGCCAGCACGCTCCTCCTGAGCCTGCCCTTCACCGGGCCCGGGGTGTGGCTGGACTGGCTGCGCCTGATGCCGCAGCTCGGGCGGCTCGACACGCTGCCGGATTATCCACTCCACCTGCAGTTCGACGGGCTGAGCGTCTTTCGCCGGGCCTTCGGGATTGGCACCCGCGCCGATGTTCAGGGCTGGATCACCGCCGGCCTGCTCGTCGCGGTGAGCGTCTGGCGGGGGCGGCGGCTCCCCACCGCCCCCGCGCTTGGCCTCGGCCTCGCGGTCTCCACCTTTATCAACCCGCACCTGCACCACTACGACATGCTGCCCACGCTCGTCGGCCTCGGGCTCATGCTCGCCGGTTGGCGTGGATACACGCGGGGCGAGAAGGTGCATGTGGGCGCCCTCCTCGCCTATCATCACCTCGCGCTCCTCATCGTCGAGGTGGGGGAGCTCGGGGAGAGCCTTCCGCTGCCGGCCCTCTCCCCCTTGCTCATCGCCCACTGGTGGCTGACCCGGCCCATCGTGCCGGCGCTCACCGTGGCGGGCGTCCCGGCGGGACCCGGCTCAGCGGGGGATGGCTGAGCGGGCTCGGATGTCCTCGACGATGTCCCAGAGCCCGAACTGGAGGTCGAGCACGTGGGCCCCCATCGGGCCGTCGTAGCGGCCGGTGGCGAGCTCGGCGAGGTCGGTGCGGCGGTCGCCCTCGGCGGGGGCCCAGCGGACGGCGAGGCCGGCGTTGCCGTCGGAGCCGCGTACGCAGCGGGCCTGATAGGCGCCCTCGACCAGGATGAAGCCGCGCCAGCCCTCCGGCAGCCCGGGCGGGAGGTCGGTCAATCGGCCGCCGCTGCCGAGCTGGGCGGCTCGGATGGGCCAGGCGGCGTCTTCGGCGCCGATGGGTGATGGCTCCACCGGGTTGACGCAGGCGAGCGTGTCGCCCTGCTTCACCACACCGCCGCGGGCGGGGAGGTCGTGCCCGTCGGCGTAGCTGCGATAGGCCATCACGCAGCCGCGGGCGCTCCGATCCGAACAGAGGGGGAGGCGGGTGAAGGAGCCCCCGGTCGTAGAGCCGGCCGCGGTGCCCACGCCCCAGCCGATCGGATAGGCGGCGACGAGGCGGGCGGACAGGGCGGGGTCCGGCTCCACCACCTCGGCGAGCAGCTTCGTCACCCACTGGGCCCCCTGAGAGTGGCCGATGAGCACGAGGTCGTGGCCGGGGTCGGCCTCGGACTGGAAGCGGTCCCAGGCCGCTCGCACGTCGCTCCAGGCGAGGGTGAAGGCCCCGAGCGCCTGGTCGGGGCGCAGGTAGGAGCCGATGGTGACCTGCCGATAGACCGGGGTCCACACATTGCAGACCGTCGACAGGGCGGCGGCCTGGGCGCGGGTGACGGCGCGCTCGGTGTCGAGGTCGCTGAGGTCGGTGTGGTTGCCGACGCGCAGGCGGTGATCGACGGTGGGATAGACGTAGAAGCAGTCCACCGTCGGCGCCGCCGCCGGGGGCGGGAGGTCAGCCTGGACGAGGCGGCCGTCCGGCTCCCAGCGGAGGATGGGCAGGGGGAGGGCGCAGGCGTCATTCCGGCCGGGGCGACAGAGCCAAGGGTCCAAGGCGGGGATGGAGGCCGGCGGGCGACAGGAGAGGAGGGCGAGCAGGGCGAAGATGAGCATGTCAGTAGAGCGCTCCCAGCACGAGGCGAGGGTCTGGATAGAGGCGGAGGGCCTCCTCACGGTCCGCCCGGCTCACCGCGCCGGGGAGATCGTGGGTGGCGGGCCGCGCCCAGGAGAGCTGGAGGTGGACGTGGGGCGGCCAGCCGCCGTTCTCGTCCGGGTCTCCGAGCCAGCCGAGGGTGTCGCCGCCTCGCACACAGCGGCCGACCGGGCTCTGCCGCAGGCTGGCGTGAGAGAGGTGGCCATAGAGGGCGTAGAGCGGCCGCCCCTCGAAGGTGTGGGCGAGCACGATCACGGCGCCATAATCACCGGGCGCCGGGTTCACGCCCGCGAAGAGCACCTCGCCGTCTCCGAAGGCGTGGACGGGCTCCCCCACGGGGCCGCCGAGGTCGATGCCCATGTGCACCGTGCGCGGCGCCGGGCCGGCGGTGAAGAGGGCGGTGGTGTAGACGCCGCGGTCCTCATCGTAGCGGCCGATCGACCAGGGGCTGGGCGGCGCCCCCGGGGCGGGCTCGCCGTACCCCGCGCGGAGATCGAGCACCGGCGCCCCGGCGGGGAGGAGGAGGACGGGGTGATAGGGCGACGCGGGCGGCATGTTACCTCGACCCACCCCCTTACCCGGTCGGGGCCGCCCCGCGTCCCCGCCCACCCGCTCGCCGCCGTCGAGAGGACCCGAGAGAACCATGGCCGCCTACCACCGGGGTGATCCGCCCCCGCTCACCGTCACCCCCCTCCACAACCCGCGCCCGAGCGAGCACCCGCCGCGCTTCCTCTTCCTCTACGGCTCGCTGCGGGCCCGCTCCTACAGCCGCCTCCTCGCCGAAGAGGGCGCGCGGCTGATGGAGGGCCTCGGCGCCGAGGTGCGCTGGTTCCACGCCCACGAGCTGCCGCTCTACGGCGCGGTCCCCGACTCCCACCCGAAGGTGGCCGAGCTGCGCGCCCTCTCCGACTGGTCGGAGGGGCAGGTCTGGAGCAGCCCCGAGCAGCACGGCGCGATCACCGCGGTGATGAAGAACCAGCTCGACTGGCTCCCCCTCTCGATCGGCGCCATCCGGCCCACCCAGGGGCGCACCCTGGCGGTGATGCAGGTGAGCGGCGGATCGCAGTCCTTCAACACGGTCAATGACCTCCGCCTGCTCGGACGGTGGATGCGGATGATCACCATCCCCAACCAGTCGAGCGTGCCCAAGGCCTGGGAGCAATTCCACGAGGACGGCCGAATGAAGGACTCGGAATTCCGCGACCGGCTCGTCGACGTGATGGAGGAGCTCTATCGTTTTACCTTGCTCACCCGAGATCACCGCGACGAGCTGGTCGATCGGTACTCCGAGCGCCGGGAGGCCGCGGTAAAAGCGGCGCCGGACGCGGCCCGCCCGCAGGACCGCATCGGCAAGCAGGGGCTGTAGGCGGAGCGGAGGCCCGGCGGGTGGCTCTACCGGTGGAGGCGCCCGCCGGAGGGAGAGTCCTCGGCCAAGGAGGTCGAGGTGCGCGGCCCCTCCGGCCCCGAGCTCAGCGCGACGGTGCTGCGCGTCGACCGGGAGCCCGACGTCGCGGTGCTCAACCTCCCCGGGGAGGCGCACCCTGCCCTCACCGCTTCGCTACGAGCTCACCGTCGACGACCTCCAGGCCGGTCATCCGCAGGGCCCGCACCGCGGCGCTCTCCCGCGCTTCGTCCAGGGCGTCGAGGACCCAGACCCGCGCCGATCGATCGGCGGAGGCCGTGGCAATACGACGGCCGTCGGCGCTCAGGGCGAGGTGCCAGATGCGGTTCGAGTGGGCCTGCCAGCGCGCGAGGAGCTGGCCGTCGGTCGCCCACACGCTGGCATGGCCGGACCAGTCGACGCCGATGATGCGGCGCCCGTCGGGGGTCCAGCGGAGCTCGGCGGTCACCCGCCCCGGCGAGGCCAGCGCCCCCGCCGGGGTGAAGGGGGACAGCCGATAGAGGGAGACCTCCCCCGTCCGGGCGCAGGCCATCGTCTGCCCATCGGGGCTCACCGCGACGGTGTCGCAGGCCAGCTCCGCCGGGCCGACGCGCTCGCAGGCCCCGCCCGCGGCCGCCGCTCGGTACACGCCCTCGCCTTGTTTCCCCGTCACCAGCAACGCCGCCTCCCCGGGCAACCACGCCCCCTCTGGCGCCAGCGCGGGGCAGTTCAGCGGCCGCCCGACGCCGGTCGCCACCTCGATGACGCTCGCCCGCGCCTCCCGATGGCGGGTGGTGAAGAGGAGGCGACGGCTGGGAGACAGGCTGCGCGCCGCCCACCACGGCTCTGGCGACAAGGGGAGCCGCTCCCCGTCGAGCCGCACGATCTCGGGGGGCTGCTCCCCGCCGTGGACCAGGATGGAGCGGGCGTCGAGCCAGGCGGCGACGCCGAGGGAGCCGCGCCCCGAGGTGAGGGTCTGGCTGGATCTGCGGACGAGGTCGATCAAGCGGAGCTCGCCGGTCTCTATGGCCAGCGCCAGGGCGCGGTCGTCGGGTGACCAGGCCACGTCGTTGACCGCGGCGGGGAGGTGCATCGGCGGTGTCCCCCCGTTCTCGGGGTCGATCGCCCACACCCGCAGCACCCCCGCCCTGCCCACCGTCGCGAGGCGCCGCCCATCGGGAGAGAAGGCGCAGCGCTGGAAGCCTTCGGCCGGCAGGCGAAGCGTGGCGGCCTCCGTCACGCCGGGGAGGCTCCAGAGGTGGAGCGTCCCGTCGATGCTGCTGCTGGCGAGCCAGCGGCCGTCCGGGGAGGCCTGCACGTCGGCCGCCTCGGCCCGGTGGCCGAGCACCGAGGCCGTCAGCGCGCCGCTCTCGAGGTCCCACACCCGCAGGCGCCCATCTCCGCCGCGCACCTCTCCCACGGCCGCGAGTTGTCGGTGGTCCGGGGTCACCGCCAGCGCGATCGCGCCGACGCCCTCGTCCTGAAGGCGCACCGTCTGGCGGCCGCTCAAGGGGTCCCAGACCTCGATCGAGTGGTCGTTCGAGGCCGAGACGACCGAGCCTCCGGCCAGCGCGAGCGCCCGAATGGCGCCCGGCTGGTCCCGCCGCTCCCCCAGCCGCGCCCCCGTCCGGGCGCTCCAGACGCCGACCACCCCGCCGTCGTCGGCCGCGACGAGGCGGACGTCGTCGAGCCAGGCCAGCGAGAGCGGTGTGACCGGCGCGGGGAGCGTCTGGATTGGGCCGTCCACCCGCTCGTCGGGGTCGAACACCCGCACCCCGCCCCATCCTCCGACCGCGAGGAGCGCGCCGGTGGGAGACCACTGCACGGCCCCACCCGTCTGGACCGGCGGCATCCCCCGGAGGGTCGGCAGCGGCTCGCCGTCGGCGCTCCAGCGCTCCAGGCGGTCCTCTTCCAGCACGGACAGGCCGGCGGTGGGGCTCCACGTGAAGCCTGTGGGGGTGCCCGCGGTGCGCGCCGACCACACCACTTGCCGCAGGAGCCCGCTGTCTGCGGCGATCAGCGCCCCCCGCGCTCGGGGGTCCTCTCGGATCGCCAGGGCGTCGGAGGCGTACACCAGCGCCTCGGCGGAGGAGCCCGCGACGACGGCGTCCTCCGCCTTGGCCATCAGGGCGTCGGCGAGGCGCCTCCGCGCCTCCTCTCCCTTCGCGGCCGCCGTCACCTCCGCCCGCACGGCGCGATCGCGCTGGGCCGCCACGCGGGCGGTGAGCACCGCGCTGACCGCGAGGAGGAGGGTGAGCCCCGCCGCCAGCGCCGCGAGCCTGCCGCCGTGGCGGGCGACCTGCCGCCCGACCCGCTCCGCGAGGCCGTAGTGGTGCGCCGAGACCCGCTCGCCGGCCCGCCAGGCCCGGATGTCGGCGGCCAGGGCGGAGGGGTCGCCGTACCGCTCCGCCGGATCGACCTGCATCGCCTTCGCCGCGACGTCGGAGAGCTCGGCCGGGACGCTCGATTGGGCAGCCCGGGCGGGCGGCGGAGGGCCCCGGCGCACCTGGGCGATGACACCCTCGGCGGTCGGGCCCCGGTAGGGGGCGCTGCCGGTGAGCAGCTCGTAGAGGATCGCCCCCAGCCCCCAGACGTCGGAGCGCTCGTCGATCAGGTCGTGCTGCCCCCAGGCCTGCTCGGGGCTCATGTAAGAGGGCGTGCCGACGGCCACCCCCGCCTGCGCGTCCGTGTCTTCGGGGTGCTCCGCGCTCCGGTCGAGGGCCAGCCCCCAGTCGAGGAGGACCGTCTCGCCGAAGGCCCCCACCATCACGTTCTGCGGCTTGAGGTCGCGGTGGATCACCCCGCGGCTGTGGGCGTAGGCGACCGCTTGGCAAAGGTCGACGAAGGCCTCGAGCAGGCCGAGGCGGCCTTGGAGCGTGCCTGCCTCCTGGAGGGCGACCGCGAGGGTCCGGCCGCGCACCGGCTTCATCGTGTAGTAGTAGGCCCCGTCGCCGCGACGGCCGATCTCGTGGACCGGCACGATGCCGGGGTGCTCCAGCCGCGCGGTCAGGCGCGCCTCCCGGATGAAGCGGGCGACGACCTCGGGGGGCGGCTCGGCGGGCGCCGAGGCCCACCCCACGGTGTCCTCGCTGGGGGATGAATCGGACGTCGCCGCGGCCGCGGCGCGGAGCTCCTTCAAGGCGACCTCTCGGCCGAGCTGAGCGTCAAAGACCAGGAGCACCCTCCCGAAGGCGCCCTCCCCGATCACCCGATCGAGCCCGGAGTCCCCCTGGTACCGCCGAGGCGATGAGGGAGCAGCGAGGTCGGTCAGCGCCGCCTCGATCGGTGCCGGCTCGGGCGGGGCCGAATCGGGTGGCGCGGGATGGAGAGGGTGCGACATCGGGTGGATGGGGGAGGCGTGGGGTGCACGCCGATGCGCGCCGATGCGCGCCGGCTCTTCACAGCCTATCTCCGCCCCCCATTGCCGCATGCCCGGCTCGGGTGCATCCCGTGGTAGGGAAGGGAATGTTCCCTCTGCAGCCCGATCCCGCGGCATCCCTTCCCCCCGCGGTTTGGGGGGCCTTCACCGAGGCCCTCGCGGCGCCGGGCCCGCTCCGGGTGCCGGGGCTCGTCGGCGTGCCTGCGGCGGTGGTCGTCCGCTGGCTCTACCGTCGGTGGCTCGCCACCGTGGAGGAGTGGCGGCCGCTCGTCCAGGTCGCCGCGCCGCTCGCTCTGCTGCCCCGTGACGCCCTGGCCGAGCTCATCGCGCGCGCGGAGGGCGGCTGGCTTCACTTCTCCGCGGTCGATGTACCCACGGTGTCGCCCCTCGCGGGGGCCGACGTTCGGCTCGTGGTCGCGGGCCCCCGGGAGCTCCCCCTCCCCGACGGTCTGGCCCGGCAGCTGCTGGAGCTCGACGGCCTCCATCTCGTGGCCACCGACCCCGGTCTAGCCGGGGTGCGAAGGAGCCTGTCGGCCCACGCCCGCGCGGGCGCCTCGGTGCTGTTGACGGGCCCGGCCGGCGCGGGAAAGGCCTCGCTGGTGCGCCTGGCCTGGCAGGAGCGGGGAGACGGGGCCCCCTTCGACGACGCCGCCAACCAGCCCCCCACGCCCGACGCCTGGGCGCTCTACCGCGAGGCCGCTCGCCTTGACGAGCATGACCTCGCCGCGCTCCGCCGCCGCCTCCGCCCGGAGGCCCCTCCGCGAACGTGGCGCCCCGGGCCGGCGGCCCTGCGCCCCGCTGATCCGGCCTTCTCCGAGATCCTTGGGGAGAGCCCTGCGCTGTGTCGGGTCCTCTCCGACGCGGCCCGCCTCGCCCGCTCGTCCGCGCCCGTGCTGCTCCTCGGGGAGCCCGGCGTCGGAAAGGAGGTGTTCGCGCGCGCGATCCACCGCGTCAGCGGCCGCCGCGGCCCCTTCGAGGCGGTGGACCTCTCCGCGATCCCCCGCGACCTCGTCGAGAGCGAGCTCTTCGGCCACGTGCGCGGCGCCTTCACCGGGGCCAACGCCGAGCGGCCGGGGGCCTTCCGGCGGGCGGAGGGCGGCACGCTCCTGCTCGACGAGCTCGGCAACCTCGACGTCGGCGTCCAGGCGAAGCTCCTCCGCGTGCTCCAAGAGCGGATCGTCCGGCCGGTCGGCGCCGAGAAGGGGGTCGCGGTCGACGTCCGGATCATCGGCGCCACCCACGCCAACCTCGAGGCGATGGTCGCCCGCGGCACCTTCCGGCTCGACCTCCTCCACCGCCTCAACGCCCTCATCCTGGCGATCCCCCCGCTCCGGGAGCGCCCCGAGGACATCCTCCTCCTCGCTCGCCGCTTCCTCCAAGCCGCGCGGGGCGACTCCGACTCTGTCCACCTCGCTCCCGCGGCCGCGGAGCTCCTCCTGGCCTGGCCGTGGCCCGGGAACGTCCGCGAGCTGTGGGGGGTGATGGAGCGGGCGGCGGCCTTCAGCGAGCGCGGTCGCCCCCTGGAGCCGCAGCACCTCGACCGACTGACCATCCGCAGGGGCCCTACCTTCGTCACCAGCGAGGGCCCCTGCGATCTGCCGGTGGCCGTTCGCCTCGCGGTGCCGTCTTTGGGCGCCCGCGGCGCCTCCTCCATCCGCCACGCGGTGGGGTGCTTTGCGAGAGAGCGCGTGGTCCGGGCCGACGCGCTGCGAGCGCTGGAGGCGCAGGAGTGGGACGCCGAGCTGACCGGCCTGCGCGCCGACATGGAGGCGCTGCTCGACGCCGTCGAGGGCCCGATCGATCGGGCTGCCGTGGCGCGGGTCCTCCCCCACCGGCTGCCCTCGTCCGATCGGTCGGTCCTCGTGCGCTTCCTTCAACAGGGTCAGGGCCTCGATCACAGCTTCCCCGACGGGGTGGTGGTCCTTGGCCGCGCTCGGGGCTGGGACGACCTGTACAGCGGCCCCGAGGATCGACGCGGCGCGGCACGGGTGGCGGGGGTGCGGGCGCTCCTCGGGGCGGGAGAGCCGGCCTTCCTCTCGATCCCGACCGAGGCTGCGCTCTCTCGTGTCCAGGTGGCGATCCGACGTCAGGGGAGCGGGCTCGAGGTCGGCCTGCTCCCGGACGCCTCCGCGCCCACCACGGTCCGTCGCCCGGGCGGCCAGCCAGAGGCGCTCGTGGCGGGGCAGCTTACCCGCTGCGGTGAGGCGGTGGAGCTGGCGGTGCAGCTCGACCGAGAGGGCCTCCGGCGGCTGCGGGTCGGGGTGTACGCGGGGACCGAGGCCCGCGCCCGTCACGCCGCCGCGCTCGACGATCCCGACGCCGACCGCCTCGCGGTCCAGGCCGAGACCGGCAGGGTGCCGACCGAGGCCGCAGAGCCCACCGAGGCGCCCATGGCGCGGGTCTGGGCGTTGGAGCCCGAGGAGCGGGCACTGTTGAACACGATCGTGCTTCACTTCCGCGAGGGCGACTTCAGCGCCCACCTGCGGCGGTCCCTCCTTGCGCGCGCCGGGGAGCCGGCCGCGGCCCGGCTCCAGGGCTACCTCTTGCGCGTCCGCCCCACGCAATACTGTGCGCGCCTCTATGAGTTCCCCGAGAACGGGCCCCTCGTCCGTGAGCTCGCCCTGGCGCTCGGTGAGCGGGACCGAGCGACCTGGCTCTCGGCGCTGCCGGGGCAGCTCTCGACGGTGTTGGGCGCCCGCCTCGGGTAGCTTCGGGTCCCGAACCGTGCTGCGGAGCGCGGGGTGAAGCGTGGGAGATGGAGGGTGAACGCAGAAGGGCGGGCGTCGCCGCCCGCCCCTTGGAGAGACGATCGCCTTAGACGGGCAGGCTGGGACGATCGAAGATGCCGGCCTTCACGTTGGTCTTGGTCTTCATGATGAGCTCCGTTGGGGACCCGGTGGATTCCGGTGCAGAGGTCCATTGCAACGCGCGTGCCAGGGCTGGGCTCGATAAGAAAGCGTACCGATAAAAGGTGCTTATCGTCGGTTTGGCCTCAATGGGTGGTCGCCCGCTCCGTTGTAATGGCGCCCCACCCGGTGCGCACTGTGTAGGCGCTGTGCGTGCGCTGCGCAGGCGCTGTGCGCACAGCCGAGGGGCTGCGGTGGCGGGCTCCGTCCCGCCGCGCCGCTCAGGCCCCCGGCGCCGCCTGCTCACTTCCCACCCAGGCGCCGTGGAAGGTGAGCGGGATCGCGTGGTCGAACCAGAGCTTCGCTACCGGCGGCTCCCCCCAGCGCGCGCTGTCGAGGACGGCGAGGTAGCTCCGGTCGACGCTCCCGTCGTAGACGAGGCTGAGCACCCAGGCGCCGCCCCCTTCACGGGGGGCGAGGAGGGGTTCGGCGGGGAAGGTGTCGGGGCCGAGGTCTATCGCCTCCACCGCGCCCGTCTCGACATCGTATCGGGCAAGCTGTGGCGGGCCCCCGGTTGCGGCCCGGGAGGCGGTCCAGGAGAGCGCGAAACACTCCCGATAGGGTTTGCCCGCGAGGTCGGGGTGAATGCTCCCGAATTCCAGGGGCCGGTCGCTCAGCACCCGCTCGGTGAAGGTCTCTCGCCCCGGGTGGATACGCGCCCGCATCAGCCGGGAGGCCGGCACCGGCTCGACGGCCCAAGGGGCGCGGCCGAACCAGGCGTCGGTGGCGTCGTCGTCGTAGCGGATGTAGTCCACGACGAGCTCCTCCCCGTCTCCCCAGGCGTTGACAAAGTGCCAGAGAAAGAAGGCGGGCACCGTGAAACGTACGACGTGGTCGGTGTCCTCGCGGGAGACGATGATGATCTCGGTCCCCCGCTCGGGCTCCCAGCGGAGGTCCTCGATGAAGGGGCGCTGTCCGAGGGCGAGGGGGCGGAGATGCAGGTGGCGGGGCGGACAGAAGAGGATGATGGATTTTTCAGTGGCCGCAAAGTCGTGGATGAGCGTGGGGAAGGGGAGCGGGATGTTGCCGATCTTCCGCATCCGGTCGCGGAGCTCGAAGAGGTCGAGCGAGAAGCGTGGCCCGAAACGGAGGCCGGTCTGGAGGATACGGCCGCCCTGACGATGCGGGTGGGCCCCGAAGGCGGAGCCGATGATCCCGCCGATGTTCTCGGGGCCCTTACAGTCGAGGGTCTCGGGATCGAAGGAGACGGGGAGTCCGAACTCCCACAGCGCCCAGGTCTTGCCACCCCAGTCGAGCACCGCGATGTTCGCCTGGTTCTTGGGCGGAGCCAGCCAGCGCCTCCAGCCCACCCCGAGCTGGGCATAGGACCGATAGAGGTGGTGCCCCGCCTCCTCTTCGGCCCGTAACCAGTCGGTGCGCAGCAGGCGGCAGGCGCCGGTGGGCGGCCCCTCGCCGAGGCGGATCGCGGTGATGGCGCCGTCGCCATCGAAGGCGTGGACATAGGGCTCCCCGCCCACCTGGAAGCGGGAGGGGCCGTTCCGATAGAGGGTGCCCCGGAGCCCGGGCGGGACCACCCCTTCAACACGCAGCGGCTCGTGTCCATGCTCCCGCGGCAGGTCCTGATGGACCTGATGCCAGCGGGGTCGGGCTGAGGGCGTAGGTGTGGGCGTGGGCGTGGGCGTGGGCGTGGGCGTGGAAGACATGGCCTATTTCGCCTTCGGGGGCTCGATCAGATCATGGGCCCGGAGCGCCGCGGGGTTGTGTCTCCAATCCCGGTTGCCCGCGGAAAAGACGTCTCGAAAGACCGACCAGGAGCGTCGTAGGCCCTCTCCCCAGGCACCGCCCACGAACGAGGCGGTCTCCGAGGCGAAGGTCAGGAGCGGCAGGTCTGCATACTCCTTCCAAGACCGGGGCGCGTTGTACCGATACCAGAGCACGTGGCGGACCCCCGCCGGCAGCGTGAAGACGGCCTGGCTCCGCTGGTCGCGGTCACCGAAGCCCATATACGGAGGCAAGAAGTCGAGGGCGCCGAGCCGGGCGAAGATCCGATCGCTCGCCTCTCGGGGGCTCCGCTCGCCCCGGGTGGCCGCCCCCACCTCCTCCGCGTTGGCGTGCATGGTCGCCACCACCTCGGGGAGGTGGCTGCCGAGCACACCGATCCGGTGGGGCTCCGTGGTGCGGTCGAGCCAGGATCGGTCGCCGGTGGAGAGGAAATTCACGAGCAGGGACAGGGCGCCGAAGGTGCCGAGGAAATTGCCCAACACCCAGTTTCGGTTCCAGGCGTTCCAGAGGTCGTAGTCGGCGAAGGAGTCAAACGAGCGGCTCACGACCTGATCGTAGTGGTCGAAGCCCTTCTGAACGACCGTATCGACGAGCTCGAAGCGCTCCTCGTCGTAGCGCCGCTCGGCGATGGCGGGGAGGAGGGCATCCGCGATGAGGTCGATGGCGACGGTGAGGACCGACATGCCGCTCGAGTAGAGCGGGTCCACAAAGGCGGCGGCGTGGGGGAGCTGGATGAAGCGGGGCCCGATGGTGCGGGGTGAGGAATACTGGAGCCTGCCGCTCCCGATCCAGGGTCGAATCGGGGTGGCCCGCGCGAAGTGACGCGCGATGCTGGGATAGCGGCTGATGAGGCGCTGGAATTCCTCCCCCGGCGGCCCATCCGCCTTGGGGTGCTTTCGCCGATCCAGCATCACGCCGACGCTCGTGAGCGGGTTCGTGGCCTCCGGGTGGTTGTTGAAGGGGATGATCCACATCCAACCCCCGTCAAAGACGTGGTGCATGGTCCCCTGGCCCAGCGGAGAGGGGAGCCCCGCGCCACCCTCGGGGAGGAGGCAGTCGGCGGCGGGCAGGCCGATGAAGTGGGTGTAGAGGGTGCGGGTGTCGGTCTTAAAACGCGGGGTGGTGTCGCGGAGGTTGAAGAGGGTGGACACATGGCTGCGCATCCCGCCCGCGTCGATGAGGAAGTCGGCGGAGACCTCCACCCCTCCGGCGGCCTTCATGACGACCCGGTCGGCCTCGAAGCGCAGCCCCTCGACCTTCACCTGCTGCTGGAAGTGGGCCCCATAGAGGGTGGACACGGAGGCCAGCCAGGCGTCGGTGTCCTGCCGGAAGAGGTGGGAGTCTGGGCCGAAGGGCGGGGTCAGCGTCGGGAGCTGGTTCGTCTGTTCGGGGACATGCTGGCTCCCCTCTTTGTGGTACATGAAGCTGAAGGCGCGCTTGGCGCCGCAATTCGAGCTCACATTGTCGCGCAGCTGGTAGAAGTTGCCGAGCCAGCCGATCTCGGGCACGCCGTATTTCTCGGCGAGGATGCGGAGGCGGATGCCCGTCTCGGGGATGAGGGACTCGCCGATGGTGAACCGCGGGTGGGCGAGCTCCTCCACCATGAGCACGGAGACGCCCTTTTTGGCGAGGATACACGCCAGGATCGAGCCGCCGATGCCGGAGCCGAGGATGATGACGTCGTAATGACGAGCGGCGGAATCACTCATGATGGAGCTCCATTCGGTCAGACAAAGTCGGCGTTGGAGAGGGTTCCGTGGAATGCCACCGCAGAGTGCGCAGAGGACGCAGAGGATGATGGTCCGGCAGGTCCAAAAGTCGAGAACGCTGGTCGCGCCGCTGGTTCCAGCCTCCCCCATCCGATGGGGGAGGTGGTGCCGCATCGGCACCGGAGGGGGACTGCCCCGCAAAAGGCGTAGTGCCGTCGGTC
>JBIJDH010000006.1:0-299523 GCA_044344255.1 Myxococcota bacterium | reverse complement strand
GGCTCAGCGCTCGCTGTCGAGGGCCATCATCTGGGCGGCGGCGTAGCGGGTGCCCGCCGCGGCGCCGGCGGGCACGGCGGCCTCGATCGCCGCGAGGTCCGCCGCGTCGAGCGTGATCTCGACGGCGCCCAGCGCCTCGGCGAGGCGGTCGCGGCGGCGGGCGCCGACCAGCGGCACCACGTCGGCGCCCTGCGCGGCGATCCAGGCGATGGCGACCTGGGCGACGGTGGCGCCGCGGGCGGACGCGACCGCGCGGAGGGCCTCGACCAGGGCGAGGTTGTGGTCGAGGTTGCTCCCCTGAAATCGAGGGCTGGACCCGCGAAAGTCGCGCGGGGCGCCACGCTCTGCGCTCCAGTGGCCGCTCAGCAGGCCGCGGGAGAGCACCCCGTAGGCCGTGACGCCCACCCCGAGGGACCGACAAGTGGGGAGGATGTCCGCCTCGATCCCGCGGGACAAGAGGGAGTACTCGATCTGCAGATCGGCGATGGGGTGCACCGCCGCGGCCCGCCGGAGCGTGGCCGAGCCCACCTCGGAGAGGCCGATGTGGCGGACGTAGCCAGCGGCTACGAGCTCCGCGATGGCGCCCACGGTGTCCTCGATGGGGACGGCGGGGTCGAGGCGAGCAGGCCGCAGCACGTCGATGTGATCGACCCCGAGCCGCCGGAGGCTGTAGGCGCAGGCTGACTTCACCGCCTGGGGGCGGCCGTCGAAGCCGATCCAGGCGCCGTCCGGGCCGCGCAGCGCGCCAAACTTGACGCTGAGCACGAGCTCGTCGCGGGGGCGGCCGCGGAGGGCCTCGGCGATGAGCAGCTCGTTGTGACCCATCCCATAGAAGTCGGCGGTGTCGAGGAGCGTGATCCCCACGTCGAGCGCGGGGTCTCGCCCTCCGCCCTCAGCCAGGCGGTCCGAGACCTCGAGGAGCAGCTCGGGGCGCGGCTCCTCCACCGCACGACCCGCAGCGTCTCCCTCACGGAGGCGGGCGCGCGGCTGCTCGCCCACGTCTCCCCTGCGCTGGCCGAGCTCGCGACCGCGGTCGACGGGGTCCACGCCGAAGAGGGCGTCGCGGTCGGCCTCCTCCGCATCAACGCCCCCGCGCCGGCGGTGGATCTGGTGCTCGCGCCGCTGCTCGGCTCCTTCCTCGCCGCCCACCCGCGGGTGCGGGCCGAGGTCGTGGTCGAGACCGCGCTGGTCGACATCGTGGCCGAGGGCTTTGACGCCGGGGTGCGCTGGGACGAGTCGCTCCACCAGGACATGGTGGCCGTGCCGCTCTCCGGCCCCCAGCGCTACGCGGTGGTAGCGGCGCCCTCGCTCATCGAGGCCACGGGCCTCCCCGAGCACCCCAGCGACCTCGCCCGACGTCCCGGAGTCCGCCTCCGCTTCCCGAGCGGCCGACTGCTCCCCTGGGAATTCGAGCGGGGCGGCGAGCGGATCGTCGTCGAGCCCACGGGCCCCCTCGTCACCTCCCACGGCCCGCTCCTGGTCCGCGCGGCCCTCGACGGGTTCGGCTTCGCCTCCACCTTCGAGGGCTACGTGGCCGAGCACATCGCCGCCGGGCGTTTGGTCTCCGTCCTCGCCGACTGGCTGCCCCCCTTCCCGGGGCCGCGCCTGTACTTCCCGAGCCGCCGACAGCTCCCGCCACCGCTCCGCGCCTTCGTCGCGCACGTACGCGCCCACGCCGATCTGCGGTCGACTCGTCACGAGATGTCACAGGGCACGGGGCCCCCAGAGGAGGGTTGAGGAGATGGGCCCCGAGCCTCCGTTGAGGGGGCGCGGGCGGCAGCCCCGCCGGAGGTGCCCATGTTGTCCTGGCTCGACCCTCTCCTCTCCCCCGCCGCTCGTCCCGCCGCCGATCAGCGCTCCCCGGGCCGCGCCGCCCCAGCTCGCCCCGCCCCAGCGCGCCCCGCCGGCGCAGGCCTCGGCAACGCCGGCCGGGTGGAGCGGCTCCGCGCGCAGGGCGGGCTCGGGGCGCCATCCGAGGTCGAGGCCCTGAACTTCGAGCAGTCCGAGGCCGAGCACCGCTCCGGCATGTGGCGCGACCGCCCCCGCGCAGCCCGGGCCGCGAACGGCGAGGAGGTGCTCACCGACGACATCCGTCTCGAGCGGCTCGCCGGCGCCCAGAGCCTCTCCTACAAGGCCCCCGCCGACTACACCGACGCCGACCGCGAGACGCTCACCGACTCCTGCTACGCCGCAGACCCCGCCGCCTACCACTCGAGCCCCTCCGGCCTCCAGTCCACCCTCTTCCTGCCCGACCTCTCGCGGCCGGAGTGCGCCGACACGCCGCCGGTGGTCGCGACCCGCGGCACCGAGGGGGTCAACCCCATGAACCCCGAGACGCAGCGGGACTGGTGGGCCAATATGAGCGGGCGCGGCATCGGGCGGGACGCCTATGCCGAGAGCCACCTCCCCATCCGCGAGCAGCTCCGCCAGGGAAAGGCGGCCACGGGCCAGCAGCCCACCCTCGCCGGACACAGCCAGGGCGGGGCGCTGGCCCAGCTCGCGGCCGTCCACAACCCCGACCTCGTCGGCCGCGTCGTGGGCTACTCCTCCCCCGGCATCCAGCCGGACGAGGCCACCGCCTTCAACCGCGAGCAGCGCGGGCGGGTGCCCGTCACCTACTACGGCGGCGACCTCGACCCCGTGCCGAACACCGGCATGCGCGCCCTCTCCGGTGAGGTCCACGAGGTGGACCGCCCCCTCCTCGACCGGGAGGAAGGCTGGAACCCCCTCAAGCTGGCCGGCGCGCCCTTCGCCGACCACACCACCCCCCTCCTCCAAGATCTCGAGCGCAGCGCGGTCCGCGAGCGGCCGACCCACTGGAGCGAGGACTCCACCGTGCCGGAGGCGGCGCGGCAGGTGGCGAGCACCACCACCGTCGGCGTCTACGAGGCCCTCTACGGCGGCCCCGCCTGGCAAGTGGAGCGCCCCGAGGCGATGGACGCCCGGATGCGGGAGGCCCACCACCGCGACTGGGACGAGACGGAGATCCCGAAAGGCGTCCCCAGCGCCGCCGAGCTCGAGGAGGCGCAGCGCATCCTCTCGGCCCACAACGGGCAGGGCGAGGTCGAGTGGATCCGCGACTGAGGCCCGCCACGTTACGGAGCGGCCGACGATGCCCTTCCCCGCGCCCTCGCCGGAGACCGTGACCGAGCTGCGGCGGGTGATCACCGCCGCCGTGGCCGCCGGCTGCCCCGCCGCGCTGCGAGGCCGGGAGGACGACATCGCCCAGGTGGCGGTGTGTAAGGTGGTGGCCCTGATCGAGGCGCGGGGCGGCACCTACAACCACGCCTACCTCCGCCGCGTGGCCTTCACGGCGATGATCGACGCGCTCCGCCGCCGCCGGCCCGAGGCGCCCACCGCCGTCGATCCCGCGGAGCTCGCGCGCAGCGAGGGGCCCGATCCCGAGGCGTTGGCCCGTGACCGTCGCCTGGGCCTCGCCATCCAAGCCTGCCTCGAGGCCCTCTCCCCCGACCGGCGCCGCGCCGTCACCCTCCACCTGCTCGGCCACGAGCTCCGCGAGATCGGGCCCCTGCTCGGCGTCGAGGGGCGGCAGGCGGAGAACCTCACCTACCGCGGCCTCGGCTCCCTCCGGGGCTGCCTGCGCAACAAGGGGATGGAACCATGAGCCCGCCCATCGACCTCGAGCGGCTGCGGCGGGCCTGGGCGGCGCGCGAGCCCCTCGCCGATGCAGAAGCGGACGCCGACGCAGACGCGGACGCCCTGCTCGCCCTCGACGCCGCGTCGGGCGCCCTGCCCCCTGACGAGGTCGCGCGGCTGCTCGATCGCGCCCACCAGGACCCCGCCTTCGCCGAGGCCTGGCGCCTCGCTCGGGCCTACGCGGCGGCAGAGAATGCGGGCGTGCTGTCGACCCTCCCGGAGGCCTCGCTCGGCCCCCCGCCGGCGGCCCCCGCCGTCCTGCGCGGGCCGGCTCGCTGGTTCCAGCGGGTCGTATTGCCGACCGTGGGGGTCCTCGCCGCCGCCGCGGGCCTGCTCATCAGCCTCCGCCCGCCAGAGGGGCCGCCGGTCTGGCGGGGCGAGGACGCCGCCGCCATCGAGGTGGTCACCGGCGCCGAGCTCGATGCCCGCGCCCCCCGCCTCGCCTGGCGGGGGCCACCGGGCGCGTTGTGGTCGGTGCGGGTCTCGACCTCCGAGCTCCGACTGCTCGTCGAGGCGCATGGCCTGATCGAGCCTCACTTCACCCTCCCGGCCGAAGCCCTCGCCGAGCTCCCCGACGGCGCGGCCCTGCTCTGGCAGGTCGAGGGGCAGCTCCCGAGCGGCGAGGCGCTGCGCAGCGAGACCCTCCACCTCACCCTCCGCAGATGATCCTGCTCCTGCTCGGCCTCGGGCTCTGCCAGGCTGCGGGCTACGCCGACTGTGAAGCCGGCCTCGCCCGCGCGCCGAGCGACCTCGAGGCCTGGCGCTGCTTCCTGATGGTCGCCCGGGCCGACGGGAGCTGGGCGGAGGCCCGCCACCGCCTCCGGGCGCACGGGAGCCCCGAGGCGGAGACCGGCCCCGAGGTGCAGCTCACCCTCGCTCACATCCACGCCTCGCTGGGAGAGCCGGAGGCGCTCGCTGCCTATCGAGCGGCGCAGGCGGGCTTCGCGGCGCGGCCGGACCCGGAGGGCGAGGCGGCGGCCTTGATCGGCCTCGCCAACGCCCTCGCCCACCAGGGGGCCGAGGAGGCCGAGGTCGCGGCGGCGCTCCGACGAGCGCTCGAGCGGGTGGCGGACCGACCGGGCCCGAGCCGCGCCGCCGCCCGCGCCCAGCTCGCCCGACACCTCTGGCGCACGGGCGGCGACTACGCCCGCGCCATCAGCCTCATCGAGGCCGCCGAGGCGGAGGCGGGCACAAAGGCCCCCTACGCGCTGCGGGTGCTCTGCGCCCACGTGCGGGCCGGCCTCGAGGCGAACAGCGGGCGGACCGAGGCCGCACTCGCGAGCTCGAGGGCCCTGGTGGCGCTCGCCGCCGACCAGGGAGACCGCTACCTCGAGGCCACCGCCCGCCTCAACCTCGCGACGATGCTGCTCGATGACCCGCGCATGGGCAGCGTGGAGGGCGCGCGGGCCGAGGCCGCCGCGGCGCGCGAGGCCGCCCTCGCTGGGGACAACCCCTACAGCCTCGCGGGCGCCGACTGCCTGCTCGGGCGCGTCGACCAGGGGCGGGCCCCCGGGCCGGCGGTGGAGGCCTGGCGCCGCTGTCGGGCGGGCTACGCGGCGCTCGGCGACCCCCTCGCCCGCACCTGGGTGGCCGGCGGCCTCGCGGTTGCCCTCTCCGCCACCGCGCCCGAGGAGGCCCTCCGCCTGCTCGCAGACGCCCACGAAGAGGCCCTCCGGCAGCGCGATCCCACCGAGGCCGCGGCCCTCTCCTTGAAGGCGACCGCCCTGCTCTTCACGCTCGGCCGGGGGCCCGAGGCCGAGGCCGCCGCCCGGGCCCACATCGCCGAGGTCGAAGGGATGAGCCTCAGCCAGTCCGAGGCCCTCGAGGCCGTGCGGGTGGAGGGCCTCTTCGGCGCTGGGCGGGCGCTGCTGGCCGGACATCACCTCGCTGCGGGCGATCTCGACGAGGCCTGGCTCATCTCGGAGGGGCGACGCGCACGCTGGCTCCGCCTCCAGCAGATCGCCGCTGGCGCCTCGACCGGCACCCCCGGCGCCCTCGCCAGCCTCGACGCGCTGCAAGCGACGCTCGGCCCGGATGAGGCCCTGCTCAGCTACCAGCTCCCCGCGCCCACCCCGGAGCTCCCCGGGCCTCCCCCTGCGGCCTGGCTCCTCGTCCTCACCGCCGACACGCGCCACACCCTCCCCCTCCCCGACCGCGGCGCCCTCGAGGGGGCGGTCGCGCTCTACGACGGGCTGCTGGACGGCACGCCCGACCCCGTCGCCGCCGCGGCGCTCTACCGGCTCCTCCTCGGGCCGGCCCTCGACCGCCTGCCGCCCACCGTCACCCGGCTGCTCATCGTGCCCGACGGGCCGCTCCACGGGCTGCCCTTCGAGACGCTGGGGGAGGGCGCCCCGCTCGGCGAGACGCACACCGTCGACCTCACGCCCTCCGCCACCGTCTATCTCCACCTCCGCGCGCTCGCGGCCGACGAAGCAGGCGGGGCCGTCATCCTCGCCGATCCCACCCCTTTGGCCGGCGCGCCCCCGCTCCCAGGAGCCCGCGACGAGGCCCACGGGCTGCTCCGCCGCCTCCGCCGGAGTGAGGCCCGGCTCGGCGCCGCGGCGACCACCGCCGCCCTCCCTATCCGGCCAGCCCTGCTGCACATCGCCGCCCACGCCGTCGTCGACAGGCGGCACCCGGGCGAGAGCGCGATCCTCCTGGCCGACGGGCCGCTCCGCTCCGCCGCCGTCGCCTCCCTCGATCTGCGCGGCGCCATCGTGGTCCTCACCGCCTGTCGCGGGGCCGCCGGGGAGACCGTAGAGGGCGAAGGGCCCCTCGGGCTCGCCCGCTCCTTCCTCGCCGCAGGGGCTACAGCGGTGCTCGCCAACCGCTGGCCGATGACCGACCGAGACGCCGTCGCCTTCTCCGACGGCCTGTATGCCGCGCTCGCCGAGGGGGAGAGCCTGTCCCGGGCGAGCCAGTCCGCCGCACGCTCTCTTCGGGAGGCAGGAGCGCCGGCCCGGAGCTGGGCGGGGATGGCGCTGTACGGGGACGGTCGGCGGGGCCTGCCCGCGGCCCTGGTCCCGCCCTCCTCGCGCGGGCCGGCGCTCCCCCTGTTGATCACCACGGCCCTCGCCGTCGCCCTCATCGCCGCCTGGGCGCGCCGCGGGCGCCGTGCCCCGCCCCGCTGACCCGCCTCAAGGTCGGGCGGCCGCCTGCGCTTCCTGGAGGCGACGGAGCAGGCCGGGATCGGTCGTCGGCGGGAACTGGAGGGCGAGGAGCGCGGCGGGATCGGCCTTCAGGGCGTCGAGGAGGCCGTAGCCTGCGCGGCGCTGGAGCTCGCGGGCCTGCAGCGCCGCCTCGGCGTCGGTGAGGGGCGGCCAATCGAAGGCGAGGCGGTAGAGGCGAGCGGCCTCGGCGCGATCGCCCAAGCGAAGACAGGCGTCGGCCTCACCGAGGGTGGCCGACAGCCAGAGGCGGTCGGGGGTGGCTCCGGCCCCGCGGAGGGCGGCCGAGGCGGCGGCAAAGTCGCGCCGCGCGGAGACGATGTCCTCGACCACGAGGTCGAGCTGGCCGCGCCGCTCGGCGAGCCAGGCCCGATCGGCGGCGCGGCCCTCCGGGAGCACCACGAGGGCGCGGTCGATCAGCGCGAAGGTGCCGGGGTAGTCGGCGGCGGTGGGCAGGCGCCGACCGGCGGCGCGGCGGGCCCGCTGCTCGGCCTGCTCCACCAGCGCCACCGCGCGGGCCAGCGTGGGGAGCGGATCGTCGGCGCGCACCGCCGCGGCGTAGTCGGTGGCGGCAGCGGGCGGGGCGGCCACCAAGGCGTCGAGGGTGGCGGGAGCCCCGTGGTCGGCCGGCATGGGATCGCCTCCGGTGGCCCGCCCGAGGCAGGCGAGCAGCAGCCAGCTCAGGGCCGCGGGGGTCATGGCTGTGGGGTCATGGCTGTGTGGGTCATGGCTGCGGGAGCTGGAGCACCTGCCCGGGGAAGATGAGGTTCGGGTTGGCCCCGATCGTCGTCTCGTTCAGGCGGTAGATCTCGCGCCACCGCCGGCTGTCCCCGAGCTCACGCTGGGCGATGCCGGAGAGCGTGTCGCCGCGTACGACAGACACGGTGCTCTTGAAGGGGGCGGTGGGGGCGGGGCCGCCGCCGCCCGCGCTCCGCCCCGGGGCGCCGGGGCTCTTGTTGATCATCAGCGCGCCGCCCCGCATCGTGCGGTGGATGAGGTACTGCCCGACCACCTTGCCGTCGATTCGGTACTGCTGCGGCAAGATGTAGCCGATGCCCCGCGCCAGGGCCGCGGCCGTAAATGCGGTGGTGTCGCCGAAGCCGCTGTGCTGATCGTAGATCTGGTCGGTGGCGTCGACCACGAAGGTGCCGTTGTTGCTCGAGCCCCAGAGGTGCTGGGCGACGGCGTCGGGGCTCGTGAGCCCCGGGTTCGCCGCCCGCCAGGCGGGGTCAAGGTCGGCCATCGTGAAGGTGGCGAGCACGGAGGAGAAGGTCTCGAGCACGCTCTGGTGCTCGTAGCAGGGGCGCCCGGGCGGCGTGAGCTCCGGGTTGAGCTGGTAGGCGTAGGTGGCCGGGCCCGCCATGTCCCGCCCCTCGGTGCCCGAGGTCTCGGTCATCGCGGTGGGCGCCGGGTTGGCCCGCGGCGTGATCGTCCAGGTGTGGGTGTAGTCCACGTCCTTGGTCGAGCCGGTGTCTGGCGCCGACTTGTTGGGCGCGAGGTCGCGCACGGTGAGATCGACGGTCACCGGCGAGGAGCCGGCCCAGGCGCTGTCGATGTACCCGTAGACGTTGCCGGTGCTGAGGCCGGTGAAGACCTTGGCGGAGAGGCCGGTGTCGAGGGTGTCGAAGTGGAGATCGGTGGCCTCGAAGCGGATCTCGTAGGGGCCCTCTCCCGGCACGTCCTCCCAGGGGCCGCCCGCGGCGCGCCGCCGGTCGATGTCCGTATACTCCACGTTGAAGATGATGTTCTCCCGCGCCGAGGCTTGGAAGCTGGCCTGCCAGGGGATCTCGGTCTCCATGTGGAAGGCGGGGCCCGCCTGGTACTCAAAGCCCACCGCCGCTGGGGCCGCGCCGCCACCCGCCGCGCCGCCGCCCGCGCCGCCCGCCACAGGGGCGACCGCTGGCCCCACCGCGGGGCCCGCAGGAGCACCGCCGCCCGCGGCCGCGCCGCCGGCGCCGCCCGCGCCACCGCCACCGGGGAGGCTCTGGTTCGAGGGGCGCTCGGAGGCGGGCGCGGGGCCATTGCTCCGTCCGTCTGCCTCCTTGCCGCCGCCCTCGCCGGGCACGTCGCCGGTGCGGGCCTTCAAACGTGCCTGTATGTCGCTGTTGGAGGCGCCTCGGCCTCCACCCGACCGGCCACCTGCGCGGGCCCCGCCCTGTCCGGGTTCAACCTGCTGGGATGTGGGGGCTCTCTCCGGGCTCTGCTGGCGGGACAACATCGGTGGACTCCAAGACAAAGGCCCACCGGGATATCCCAGCCGCGAGGCCGAGCCCACCGTCCATCTCTGATCGGAGTCCTCGATCCGGGAGCCCCGGCGCCGGACCCGTGCCCCGACCGCGCCTACTCGAGGTAGCCGAGCGCCTTGAGGGCCTCTGTGTCCCCTCCTCCGCCTGCGGTGGCACCGGCGGCCCGCAGGTCTCGGGTCTCCCGCTCGACCTGGGCGCGCAGCGTCGCGGTCGCGGGGTAGGTGGCCGCCTTGTCCGTCTGTTCGCCGGGATCGGTGCGAAGGTCGAAGACCGAGGCGGCGCCGCTGTCCTGGTCGAGCACGAGCTTCATGCAGCCCGCCACCCCCGACTGCGGGGCCCGGTATCCGGTGAGGGTGCCCTCGGAGAAGCTCATCCCCTTCCGCCCGAGCAGGAGGCTGCCGAGGCCGGGGTGAGGTGCCGCGGCAGGGTCTGGGCTCGGGAGGAGGTTCTGCCCTTCGCTGGACTCCATCTTCGGGAGCTTTAACAAGGATAGTAGCATCGCCGGCACGTCCATCAGGCGGGTCTGACGGTCGACCACCCGGCCGGCGCGGGGGTCGCCCGGCAGCACGATGAAGAGCGGCACCCGCACGACCTCATCGTAGATGCCGTGGTGGTTGAAGTGAATGTCGTGCTCGCCCAGCATCTCGCCGTGGTCCGCCACGAAGACGAGGATCGGGGCCGGGCCGGGGAGGGCCTGGATCGAGGCGACGAAGCGGCCGAGCTCGCCGTCCGTGTAGGCGACCTCCTCGGCGTAGAGCCTCTGGAGGCGGGCCTCGACCTCCGGGGTATAAGAAAAACCATCCTCATTCGACAGGATGTCTCGATGGAGCAAGGCCGGCGACTCGGGCGTGCCGTTGTCTTCGAAGCCGGGCAGCCCGTGGGGCTCGTAAGGGGAGTGGGGCTCGAAGAGGTGGACCCAGGCGAACCACGGCGCCTCACCCTGCGCCACGATCCACCGCTCGGCGCGGGAGAGGGTCACCGGGGCGGGCCGCTCGAGCAGGGAGGGGAAGTCGGTGGGGTCCGCGAGCCGCATCACGAGGCGGGAGAGGAGCTGGACCGAGCGGAGGGCGGTCGCCCCGCGCACGTAGGGGAAGAAGTCGTCGTCGAAGCGTTGAAAGCCCTGGTCGATGCCCGTCCGCCCGGTGACCGCCGCCGAGGAGACGAAGGCCGCCGTCTGATAGCCCTCTTGGGACAGGACCTCGGCCAGCGTGAGGGCCCCGGGAGAGAGGCCATGGGCGTTCGACAGGACCCCGATCCGCGCCGGGTGACGGCCCGTGAAGAGGGCGGCGTGCGCGGGGAGGGTCTCCGGCAGCGGGCTGATGGCGTCCTCGAAGCGAACGCCGGTGCGCGCCAGCGCGTCGAGGGCCGGCGTCGGCGCCGGGCTCGGCCCGAAGGCGCCGACGTGGTCGCGGCGCAGCGTGTCGACGGTGATGAAGAGCACCGGCGGCCGCGCGGCGTCTCCCGCCGTCTCCCCCGACGCAGCCGCGGCCGACGAGGGCGGCCGCAGCAGGGCCAGCACGCCGCCCAGGCCGAGCAGCAGGGCCGCCCCGCTGGCCACCGGCAGCAAGCCCACCCGCACCCGACCCGTCGCCGCCGCCCGCAGGAAGGCGCGGGCCTGCAACATCGCCACGAGCGACAAGACGAGCGGCAGGGCCAGGAAGAGGGCCTGGGCGCGCAGCAGGCCGAGGGCCCGCGCGGATTGGAGCTCAAAGGCGCACAGCCAGAGGGTCAGCGTGAAGACGAGCCCGCCGATCCGCAGGACCCCCCTCCCCATGGCATCACCGCGGCTGAAGGCTCGGGCGACCAGCTCGACCGGCAGGCCAAAGAGGAGCCCCAGCAGCGCCCCCTGGCCGAGCGACAGGGTCAGGAGGCCGAGCGCACCGCCGACTGAAAAATCGAGGCGCCCTCGGGCCGCCACCGCGCAGAGCTCGACGGCGCCCATGAACAGGCCGAGGCCGAGGGCCGCCCCGACCGACCCGCGCCCGGCCGGCGCCCTCATTCGACGTAGCCCAGGGCCTTGAGCTGCTGCTCGGTGGCGGCGTCACCGGCGGGCGCGACTGCCTCCCCGGCGCCGTGCAACAGGGCGCCGAGCTGGTCACCGAGCCCCGGAGGGCAGGCGGCGAGCGGCGCCAGCTCGAAAGGATCGCGGGCGAGGTCGAAGCAGACGTCGGGCTCTCCGGACTTGCCCCGGCGGATGATCTTCTGTCGCGAGGCCCGGAGCGCACGGTCGATCGGCGGGGACTCTGTGTATCGACCCGCGACGGTGGTCGCGAGCACCGGGGTCTCCACACAAGGGCCCCCGGAGAGGGCCACCTTCAGCGACTGACCGTCCCGGGGCGGCCCGGCCGGCAGGCCGAGCAGATCGAGCAGCGTGGGCGTGATGTCCATATTCGAGACCGGGCACTTCACGCGGCTGCCCGCCTGGACGAGCGGCGGATAGCGCACGAGCAAAGGTACCAGCAGGGAGGGGTCATAGAGCTGGTCCCCGTGGTCGAAGAAATAGTCGTGCTCGGTCAGGCTCTCGCCATGATCGGCGGTGAGCACCACGACGGTCTCATCGAGCGCGCCGCCCTCCTGGAGGTCTCCCAAGAGCTGGCCGACGAGGCGATCCGTCCAGCGGATCTCCGCTTGATAGGCGTCGATGAACCAGGGGGTCGAGCTGATGCCCTGATATTCGGCGGGCCAATAGGCGGGGAGCGGGATGGGGTCACCGCCGCGGGGGGCCTCGGTCACGTAGCCGGGGGCGGCGTAGGGGCCGTGCGGATCGAAGAGGTGCACCCAGAGGAAGAAGCGCTCCTCATGGTGCTCGGACAGCCACTGGCGGGCCCGGGTCAGGGTGAGGTCACCCCGGCGCTCGCGCAGCGCGTGAGCGGGCTCGAAGACCTGATCCCAGGCCTTGACGATCGAGAGGCGGTGCAGGCCGGCGATGTCGCCAAAGTCGTCGTCGTAGACGTCGAAGCCCTGCGACCAGCCGTAGCGGTCGTGCAAGGGGAAGGCCGAGACGAAGGCGGCGGTGGTCCAGCCGGCCGCGGAGAGGCTGTGCGAGAGCAGGGCCGGCCGCTCCCCGAGCGGCGTGCCGTTGGACAAGACCCCCGACCGATAGGGCGGGATGCCCGTGAGGATGGCGAGGTGGGAGGGCTCGGTGAGCGGCGCCGTGGCCACCGCCTCGGTGAAGAGGGTGCCCTGGCGGGCGAGGCGGTCGATGTTCGGCGTGTCGTTGAGCGAGCCATAGGCCCCGATGTGGTCCGGCCGGGTGGTGTCCAGGGTGATGAGGAGCACGCTCGGGTGGTCCGCGTCACGGGCCGGGGCGTGGGGCGCCGCCTGTCGAAAGAAAGAGAGCCCGAGCCCGAGCCCGCCGAGCAGGGCGCAGACCGCAGGTAGCGCCCAGGGGCGCGCGCGGGCGAGGCGCTGCAGCGCAGGGTCGATGAGGGCGCCGCCGCCGAGGCAGAGGAGGGCGACCCCGGCGAGGCCCCCCAGGACCACGGGCTCGGTGAGCCGCTCGTTCAGGTAGAGGTCGAAGCGCCAGACCAACGCGGCGTGCAGCAGGGCCACCCCGCCGAGGAGCAGGCCGAGCGGGCGGCGCCCGACCGCCACCAGGATCGCCGCCACCGCCACCGCGAAGAGCAGCGAGCTGGCGGCGCCGAAGAAGAGCCAGAGGCCCACCTCCTGCGGGGAGTAGCCGAGGCGGGGATCGCTCCGCAGGCCGACCTCGAGCAGCCCGCTCCCGAGGCCGACGGCCGCGGAGAGGCCGAGGATGGCGGCGCTGGAGGGGCCCGCCGGGGTCGCGGCGGGGCCGTCGGTGTCCGCGCGGTCAGTCGGCTCGGTCATGTCTTCATCCCCGCCTCTTTGAGCCGTCTCTCGGCGCTCCGCGGATCGAGGCCGCCCGGGAGGGGCGGATAATCCTGAAAGAAGGGCCGGGCGTCCGTCCCCCTCACCCGCCTTCGCATCAACATGAACTGGAGGTAGTGGTCAGGGCGGGCCGCGACGTGCTCGGCGAACCGATCGACGATGGCCTGCATGGCAGCGGCGGTCTCGGCACCCCGGTCGCGGTGGCCGGTCGGGAAGGGCACGGGCTCGCCGATGACGACGCGGTGGCGGGCCTCTTCGGGGCTCCGCAGCACGACGGTGGGGAGCAGCGTCGCCCCCGTCTTTCGCCAGAGCTGGACGGGCTGGGTGGACAGGTTGGCCGTCCGGGCGAGGAGGCGCGCCTCGGTCCAGCTCGACCCGCCGCCGCCGTCGAAGGCGAGGCCGAGCACCTCACCGCGGGACAGGCAGTCGAAGGCCGGCCGCAAGAACTTGAAGACGTTGATGTGCTGCACCGGGAGCCGCTGCTCGAGGGCCCACCGGCGGGCCAGGGTGCGCTCCCAAAGCGGCGTGGTGCGGGTCTCGCGGAGGATGTCGGCCCAGACCGGCGGCGGCGCCGAGAGCTGGCTCATCGGGTAGCCCTTGTGCCCGAGGGCCGGCATGATCATCTGGTTGGCGCCGAAGTGCCCGATGAGCACGATGGCGCCCTTCTTCCGCGCCAGCGCCCGGTCAAGGTGCTCCCGCCCCTCGACGCGGCAGTACCGGTCTATCGTCTCGGGGTTCATGTCCGGGTAGCGGAGCACCCCCACCTCATTCCACATCGCCTCCCGATAGGCGTCTCGCACGATGTCGGCGGCGGGGCGAGGCAGCGGACGGTCACCGAAGAGCAAGCGGAGCTCCTCGTGCATCTCGGCACCGTCCTCGGCCATCCGGCGGACGAGGTCGCCGCCGAGGGCGGACAGGGGGCGGAGGAGGGCCTCTGGGGCGGCCGCGGCCAGGGCCTGTCCAGGATAATAGAGGAAGAGCCCGCCCAGGTCTTTCACGAGGAACTTCACCGGGAAGGAGCGCCTGCGGGGGCCCTTCTCCGGCGGGGAGGGCCCGAGCCCTCCGCTCACGTCCGCTCGTCCCGGTCGGGATCGGCCGGCACCACCACGACCGCCACCTTGTCGATCTTTCCATTCGGGAGCTTCGGCACCTCCCGCCAGAATTCGACGATGCGCGGCACCTTGTAGACGGCCATCCGCTCGCGGCAGTAGCGCTGGACGGCGGTGGAGTCGAGGCGGCTGCCCGGCACGGTGGAGATCACGGCGCGGGCGATCTCCCCCCGGACCCGCTCCTCAGCCCGCACCACCACCACGTCGCGCACGTCGGGGTGGGCCTTGATGATCTTCTCGATCTCCAAGGGGTAGACCCGAATGCCGCCGATCTTCAGCATCTCCGAACGACGGCCCACGAACCAGACGAAGCCGGCCTCATCAGCGCGCACGAGGTCGCGGGTGGAGTACCAGCCGTCCTTGAAGAGGGCAGAGGTCTCGTCCGGGTTGTTGACGTAGCCGTCTACGATGCCCGGGCCCGAGACGAGGAGCTCTCCCACCTCGCCAGGGGGCACGTCCCGGCCGTGATCATCGACGACCCGCATCTGGTGGCCGGGCACGAGGCGGCCCGTGGCCCCCGGGCGCCGCTCCGGCCCGGGGCCGTTGGCCAGGGCGACGCCGGTGGCCTCTGTGCAGCCCCAGACGGGCAGGAAGGTGGCCCCAGCGAAGCTCTGCTCCATCCGCTCGAGCGTGTCGCTGCCCACGAAGGCCCCACCGCTCTCCAAGATGCGGAGGCTCGAGAGGTCGTAGGTGTCGCCGCTCTTGTGCGCGCCCCGAAGACGGTCGACGACCGGCCTCGGGTGCGTCGGGCTCGGCGCGGCGTAGTCGAGCATCATCTCGTAGAAGCTCGGCACCGCCATCATCCAGGTCACCCGGAAGCGCTCCACGGTGGCGGCCACCACGCGCGGCGAGAGGGTGTCGAGGATGACGAAGGGCCCGCCCACCAGCAGCGAGCGGTGGAAGAGCTCGTGAGGGTGCGCGAAGACAGAGAACATACCGAGGAAGACGTCGGTGGGGCGGAAGCCCAGGCCCTCGATGGTCACGGCGGCGTTGTGGAGGATCATCCGATGGGTGGTGATGGCCCCCTTCGGCCGGCCGGTCGTGCCCGAGGTGTAGTTGTAGTAGCAGGGGCTGTCCGCCGAGGGGACGAAGCCGCCCTCGAGGCGGAGCGGCGCGCCCACCGACTCCCCGACCGGCGGCCCCCCCCGCGCCTGCTGACTGTGGGAGGTGCCGTGGCGACCCGGGCCGTCCACGTAGATGATGCGGGCCGGATCGGGCAGGACGGGCAGGAGCGTGCGGAGCAGGCCGTCAAAGGCGCCCTCGACGAAGAGGGTGCGGATGCTCGCGGTCTCGAGCTGATCGAGCACCTGCTCGGTCACCATCTTGAAGTTGATCGGGGCCATGATGGCGCCGATGCGCGCCGCCGCCAGGAAGCCGGTGACCACCTCGGGCCGCTTGGTGATGAGGAAGCCGATCGCCTCCCCCGGGCGGACACCGACCTCGAGCAGCAGCCCGGCGAGGCGGTCGACCTCGCGATCAACCTCTCCCCAGGTGAGGCAACGGGCCTCCGAGAGCAGGGCGGGGGCGTCGGGGACGGTCAAGGCCATCCGACGCAGGGCGGCGCCGAGCGTGTCGGGCAGGGCCCCCCACGACGGGACATCGGATGGCGAGCCATCGGATGGGGGGACAATGGATGAACGGGCGACCGCGTCCATGGGCTTCAGATCCTTCGAGGGAACCTCTTGCCGCGCGGGCCGGGGGGCGTCAACCCGGGGCCCGGGGAGCGTCAACCCAAGTGGGGAGGGCGCGGGGACAGGCCGCCGAGCGAGCGGAGCAGGCGCTCGGCCTCGGCGCGGTGGGCCTCGTCGGGCTCACCGCCGTAGCGGACCCGGTAGTGCAGCCAGGCGAGATCGTGCATCGGGCCGGCCTCCGCGCCCACCTGCTCGGCGAGCCAGCGCGCCGCCTCCACGGGGGGCAGGCAGGGTGGGACGGCCCAACCCCGGCTGCGGGCGAGTCGGAGGCCCTGGTCCAGGGCGCGAGCGACCCGCCCCGTCGGCGCGGCGCGGGCCCTGGAGGCGCCGCCCACCACCCGCAACCAGAGCCGCGAGCCGCCGAGGACGAAGCCGAAGAGCAGCACCACCCCGAGCAGGACGGGGCTCCACTCGGGGAGGAGCTCGACCGCCGCCCCCCCGTCCGGGAGGCGCAGCCAGCGGAGTCGGGTGAGCGCGGCCTCCGACATCCCGACCTGGACGTCGAGGTTGTAGTCGAGGATGAGCCCCTTCCACTTCGCGCCGGCCCACTCGACGAGCGCGACCAGCGCCGAGGTGGGCGGCGCGGCCTCCGAGGCGGGGGTGGCGTCGAAGCGCATCCAGCCGGCGGGCCCCATCCAGGCCTCCACCCAAGTGTGGGCGTCCCGCTGGCGGAGCACGGTGTAGCCCCCCCACTCGTTCCACTCGCCACCGTAGAGGCCGTTGACGAGGCGGGTCTGCACGCCCTCGACGCGCAGGAGCACCGCCAGCGCCGTCGCGAAGTACTCACAATGTCCGCGCCGCTGCTCGAAGAGGAAGTGGGTCAGCGCCTCCTCACCCGGGACCGGCTCCGGCGTGGTGGTGTAGGCGTACCGTTCGCGGAGCCAGGACTCGATGGCCACGGCCTTCTCGAAGGGGCTGGCCTCGGGGCCAACCCCAGCGACGATCTCGTGGGCCAGCGGCGGGATGCGGGGGTCAAGGTCCGGTGGAAGGGTGCGCCAGACCCCCGACCGCAGGGCCGCTCGCTCCTCCGCGTGGGGCGAGGCCTCGATCGCCGCCGCCTCATCGAAGTCAACGGCCTCCTCCCGGAGCGGCGGCAGGCTGCGCACCCGGTAGGCGAGCCCGCGGTCCTCCCCCTCGAAGCGCCAGGTGCCGTCGAGGTCCTCGGTGAGCCGCCCCTCGAGCCCGCCGATGCCAAGCACCCGGTCAATGCCGAGGAGCACGCCCTCGGTGAGCGGCTCGAGGGAGATCTCCTGCCAGAGCTCACCGGGCAGCGGGGCGCCCGCCGCGTCGAGGGCGTTGACCCTCCGCATCCGGCCGCCGAGCTCGTTTGACCACCGCTGCCCGTCAAAGTGATCGAGCACCATGCCTCGGTAATACTGCGGCGCGGCGAGGGCCTCGGGCGGGGCCGCCGCGGCGGGATCTCCGGGGCGCTCACCGTCGGGTCGCGGCGCCAGTCGCACCCGCAGCACCACGTCCGGGTTGTCCTGGATGCGGCTCAGATCGCCCAGCACCACGTCCTCGTTGAAGCCCACCAGGGCGGCGCCACCCTGGATCCCCGCGCCGCTCTCCAGGCGGGGCATCGCGAAGAAGAAGGCGACCGTCAGCCCCACTGAGGCGGGGGCCAGCCAGCGCGGAGCCGCCTGCTCCAGCCCGCCGGTCGGGGGGGCCCCGGCGTGCTCCGCCTCGAGCTCGGCCGCGAGCGTGATCTGGAGCAGGGCGAGCGGGGTGAGGAGACACCAGAGGGCGAAGAGCGGCGCGAGGAGGGGGGAGAGAGAGAACACACAGGCGAGCAGGAGCAGCAACAACGTGAGCAGCAAGGCGACGCGGTCGTCCACGGCCCGTCGGCCGGTCCAGGCGCGGTGGACCTGCAGCCAGGAGACGAGGGCCAGGGCGACGACGAGCAGCGAGGCGCCGAGCACCCCACCGAGCACGCACAGCGCCAAGACGACGAGGTTGGCGCTCCGCCAGGCGGACAGGGTGGTCGGGCTCAGGTGACCTCCCCGCCGGAGCCGCCCGACGACCACCCCCCAGGCGCCGACCACGCCGATCAAGGCCGGCACGAGGCCCGACACGAGGCAGGCGCCGAAGCCGGTGAGCAGCAGCGGCAGCAACACCCGATCCCGGGCGCTCCACCGCCCGCGCAGCCCGCCCCGCTCGCCCCGGCCGCCCGACACACCGACCCCGCCGAGGGCGCTCAAGGCCGCTCCCGACGGGGGGCGAGGGCGAGCAGCGCGAGGAGGTGCCGCCGCCAGGCGTCCCCCGGCCGCGGCGGGTGGGTGCGGCCCAGCAGGCGGAGGCCCACCGACTGCCCACGCCGGAAGTGGGCCACGAGCTGGCCAGTGGCGCGACCGAGCTGGTGCTCCCAGAGCGGCCCCTGCACGTCTTCGACCTCGACCACCACTTCATCCGCGACCACCGCGCTCCGCACCACCACCATCGGCTGGCCGGCGCGGGCCGAGGTGGGCCAGTGCAGGTCCCGGAGCGGATCGCCGGGGACATAGGGCCGCAGGCCCACCAGCTCCCCCTCGCCGCCTCGACGCCGGCGATCGACCCGGGTGGGCCCGGCCCCGGGTGCCCGGCGCGCGGCCTGCCCGTGGAGGGGGCCCGGATAGACGAGGAGCTCAGCGGGCACGCTTAGATCACGCCAGCGCTCCATCAGCCCGAAGGGCCAGGCGCTGGCGAGGCGGAGGGCGTCGAGCTGCACCGGGCCCCGGCGCGGCAAGGTCCAGCGGGCGGGCACCTCCACCACCGCCCCCGGGCTCACGCGGAGGCAGAGGCCGTGGGCGACGACGCCGTCGGGGAGCTGCTCGGAGACCCGGAGCGCGGCGCTCGCCCCGAAGCGGCGCCGGTTCTCGACCCGGAAGGCGCCGCTCGCCGGCTGGCCCGCGTAGACCTCGGCCGGCAGGCGCCGCTGCAACGAGAGGCCCCGGAGGTTCCACTCCGCGAGCAGGTTCGAGAGCACGAGCAGCGAGCACATGCTGCCAAGCATGATGTAAAGCAGGTTGTTCCCAGTGTTTACGGCGGCGATCACCACGCCACCGAGCAGCAACAGGAACCACACCCCCTCGCGGGTGGGCCGCGCGTGGACACGCCGCGCGGCGCTTCGGGCCAGGAGCTGGCGGAGGGAGTCGATCATCCGACCTCAGCATCGACCACGTTCATGCGTCGACCACGTTCATGCGTCGACCCCGTTCAGCCCGGAGCGGGCAGCTCCCACAAGAGCTCTTGGAGGGCCAGGGCGGCGCCCTCCCCCGAGCGATCCCCCTCGGCGCGCGGGAGCACCCGGTGGGCCAGGACGGGGACCGCGAGCTCCCGCACGTCCTCGGGGATCACGTAGGGGCGCCCGCGCACGAGCGCGAGGGCGCGGGTGGCACGGTAGAGCGCCTCGGCCCCCCGCGTGGAGGCGCCGCGGATCAGCCGGGCGTCCGCGCGGGTGCGAGAGACGAGCTCGAGGAGGTAGTCCTCCACCTCCGCGTGGACGAGCACCTCGTCGGCGGCGGCGTGGATTCGATCGAGCTCGTCGGGGCTGAGCGCGGCCTCGAAGCGGGCCGAGCGCAGGCCCCCGCTGCGGAGGATCGCCCGCTCGCTCTCCCGGTCGGGGTAGCCCATCGAGAGGCGGAGGAGGAAGCGGTCGAGCTGGGAGTCCGGCAGCGGGAAGGTGCCGTGGAAGTCGTGCGGGTTCTGCGTCGCGAGCACGAGGAAGGGCGTGGGCAAGGGGTGGGAGAAGCCGTCCACCGTCACCCGCCGCTCATTCATCGCCTCGAGCAGGGCCGACTGCGTCTTCGGGGTGGCGCGGTTGATCTCGTCGGCCAGGACGACGTTCGCGAAGAGGGGGCCCGGCCGGAACCGGAAGCCGCTGCGGTCGCTCTCGAGCACGCTCACGCCGAGGATGTCTCCCGGCAGCAGATCGCTCGTGAACTGGATGCGGTTGAAGGAGCCGCCGAGCGCGGTGGCGATCGCCGTGGCCAGGGTGGTCTTGCCGACCCCGGGCACGTCTTCGAGGAGGATGTGCCCCCCCGCGACCACCGCGACGAGGCAGAGCTCCACCACGGAGTCCTTGCCGCGCACCACGGAGGAGATCGTGGCCCGCGCGCGGGCGATCAACCCTGCAACCGAGACGCGCTCCGGCGCCTGCGGGCCGCCCGATGCCGTCGTCCCCGTGCTCGTCGTCGGGGCCATCGTCGAGGCCGTCGTCCCGCTCATGATCGCGTCATCCTCGGAAGGAGCCCTGGACCTCCATCGCGTAGGTGCAGCCGACTGGGACGTCGGGGTCCTCCGAGTCCACGACGGTGATCGTCTCTTCGCCGAGCCAGTCCACGCCGTCATCGAGGTCACAGCCGCCGGCCTGGCCCTCGTAGACCGCGCTGCCCGTGAGCTGCCAGCGGAGCAGGCCGGAGGAGCGGTCTTCGAGGTACACCGCGCTCTCATAGTCGAGCCGGCAGCCGCTTCGGTTGCCGTTGGCGAAGCTCTCGGGCTTGCCGTCTTCACCCTCGATCTTGAGCTCGAGCTGCGTAGTCGAGACGTCGTCGTAATACAGCAGGTAGGTGTAGTCTTTTTGGTACCCCTGATCGCTGCAGTCCGACTCCAGGCCGGTGACGGTGACCTCGTAGGCGACGTCGGGGGCAGACTCCTCTTCAGAGCCGCCGCACGCGGCGAACAGCCCCGGGAGGAGGAGAGAGGCGGCGAACAGGGGGGCAGATTTCGTACGTCGGCGGGTCAGAGCGGACCCCATGGGAACCTCCGGGCGGCGAGTATAGCCTCGCCGGACCTGGACGGCCCCCGACCCCCTCTTTATATTCGCCGGCCTTTTCCGCACCGACGGAGCGTCCTGTGGCCGATCCCAACAATTCCTCCTCTCCCGACCAGTCCTCCCCCGAGGCTGCATCCCCCACCGGAGCCGGCGACAACGCCGGGGCCAAGCTCTTCGTCGCCCGCGAGGCTGACCTCGCCGTCCTCCAGGGTCACTGGTCCGCCGCGCGCGGCGGCGCGGGCCGCTCGATCCTGCTCAGCGGGGCCCTCGGCAGCGGGAAGCGCGCCCTGGTCGGCGAGCTCTGCCGCGGCGCGCTCGCTCAGGACGAAGACACCCTCCTCTGGCGTGTCGCCCTGCACGACGAAGAGGACGGCCTTCAGACCCTCCTCCGCATCTACGCCGGGCTCCTCCAGGCCCTCCACCGCAGCCCCATGCTTCGCGGCCGCGTGGAGATGGCCCTCAACGCCCAGATCCCCAACCAGCCGAAGCGGGTCCAGCTCTGGTACCAAGCCTTCATCGAGGGCCTGAAGAAGGGCGCCCCCAAGCCGGGGGAAGACCAGTTCCAGGTGATCCTGCCGAAGGACAACCCCTTCGCCTGCATCGTCGAGATCGCGACCGCCATCTCGCGCAAGTTCCCCATCATCTGTGAGCTGCAGAACCTGCACCACGTGCAGTCCCTGATCATCCACGCGATGGTCGAGGGCCTCGTCGACGAGCTCAAGGCCCAGTCCGGGTCGCGGATGCTGCTCATCCTCGGCATCGAGCCCGTCACCGACGCCGCCAAGGCCTGGTTCAGCGCCCCCCTCCTCGACATGCTCGATCGCCGCAAGGACGACCTCACCGCCATCGAGATGACGCCCTGGGCCGAAGAAGAAGCCGGCCGCTACCTCTCGAGCAAGGGCCTCTCCACCGACAAGGCGGCCGACATCGCCCGCATCGCCGGCGGCCGGCCGGGCTTCATCGCCGAGCTCGTCGACCACCTCGTGGCCGAAGAGGAGCTCGACGCGGACCTCTCCGAGCGGAGCCTCGGCACCCTCGCCGACGTCACCCCCGATGAAGACGAGGTCGGCGAGGCCGGCGAGGTCGGCGAGGGTGAGGCCAAGCGCCGCAAGGTGGGCGCCGAAGACGCCGAGCGGGTGGCCTTCCTGGGCGCGCTCCTCGGCCTGTCCTTCCCGAGCGGCCTGCTCGCCGACATGGCCGGCTTCGACCGCGAGAGCGTCGACGACCTCCTCGACGCCACCGAGGGCGTCTACAAGGAGCTGCAGTTCTCCCAGCCGCTCAACACCTGGATCTACCAGTTCAACCGAGCGCTGCTCCGCGAGAGCGTCCTCGCCCGCCACACCTCGGACGAAGACCGCAACGTCGCTCAGCGGGTGGGCCTCTTCCTCGAGCGCTTCCTCGCCCCCCGCGGCTACGCCTACCTCGTCAAGACCATGCGCATCTTCGCCGAGTACGGCGCGCTCAACCGCGCCGCGCTCCTCCGCAGCAGCGCGCTCGGCCATGATCAGCCGCAGACCTGGGCCATGACCCACGACCTCGTCAAGTACTTCGTCGACGTCAGCTGGCCCGACGCCATGCGCCGCACGATCTACATGAACCTGCTCGACCGCATGGTGCAGGCCGGCGACGTGAACCAGGCGGAGGGCCTCAACACCGAGGCCCTCGCCTGGGCCAACTCGAAGGAGGACCGCAACATGGAGGCCTGGCTGCTCTTCGCAGGCAGCCGCCTCGATCTGCGCCGCCAGGACGTCTACCGGGCCCGCGACCGCGCCAACGACGCCATCCGCGTCTACCACGGGCTCGGGAACAAGGTCCAGGAGGCCCATGTCCGCAGCCACCTCGCGATGGTGGAGCTCCAGGACGGCAACCCCAACGCCGCCCTCGATCAGGTCAAGCAGGCCGAAGAGCTGGCCGCCCAGCCGGATGTCCAGGCCCACGCCGAGTTCGTACGCGGCCTCGCCATGCGCCGCGACAAATCGCAGGTCAAGGCGGCGATCGACCACTTCCGTCAGGCCAACGAGATCGCCGGCCGGTCGAACCTCGGCCCCCTCGCGCTCGAGGCGGGCCTCGCCCTCGGCGAGACGCTCCTCGTCAGCGGTGACGCCGCCAAGGCCGCCGACGTGCTCGGGCAGGTGTCCCGCATCGCCCAGCAGCTAAAGAACCCGGCCCGTGAGCGGTCGGCCTCGGCGCTGCTCGCGCAGTCGCACGCGAACCTCAAGAACTACGAGGCGGCGATCACCGCGGCCAACCGCACCCTCCAGCTCACGAAGGAGCTGAAGTTCGAGCGCTTGATCGCGGTCGACATCTACAACCTCGGCTTCTTCCACCTGGCGATGGGGCGGGCCACCGAGGCCGTCAGCCTCTTCCGTCAGGCCCGCCAGGGTGCGGACGCCACCGACGGCGCCTTCCAGAAGGAGCTGCTGTTCAACCTCGGCCGCGCCCTCGACCAGATCGGCGAGAAGACCCAGGCCGAAGAGGCCTTCAAGACCATGATGGGCCCCGCGAACGCCGCCAAGGACTGGCAGAAGGTCTTCGTCGGCGCCCAGGTGCTGGCCGGCTACGACGAGGCGCGGGGCAACAAGTCCGGCGCCCGCTCCCACCTCGAGACGGCGCTGCGCGCCGCCGACGCGGCGGGGATGAAGGAGGAGCACAAGGCCCTCCGTCGGCGCATTGACGGCCTGAAGTAGACCCGAACGGCAGAGGAGCGGCGGCGGGGGCGAGCGCCCTCCGCCGCCGCTCGGCGTTTGGGGCCAGCCATCTGGCGGCCAACCGAAAGGCGGAGAAATTTCCTCCCGCGACGCCGAGGGTCTACAGGAGGGTGGACCGGCGACTCACCGTCCGGTCCCCTTTGGAGACCCCCATGTCCCGCCACCCCACCAACCTTCGCCTCTTCTCTCCCCGAACCCGTGAAGAGGCGCGCCCCGCCGCCCGCCCAGGGGAGCTCGTATTGGCAGCCGAGCGCATGATCCGCGCGCCGCGGGCGGAGTCCGATGAGCAGATGGCGGAGGCCCCCACGGAGCGGGTCTCGCCCGTCCGGCTGCAGCTCGGCGAGTGACCCTCGCGGCCCGCCCAGGCTCGGGCAGCGCGTCGGCCGCCTGGACGGTCCACCGCCCTCCGGCTAGGCATTCGGCCCCTCCCTCCCCCGGGCCCTCATGTCGATCCGCAGCTCCCTCGAAGACGGCATCCTCTCCCTCGTCATCGACCGCCCCCAGCGGAAGAACGCGCTCGACCTCGCGATGTACCGCGCCCTCGTCGCCGGCCTCGATCAGGCCACGGCCGATCCCGCCGTGCGAGTGGTCACGATCACGGGCGCCGGCGGGGTCTTCACGAGCGGCAATGACCTCGCGGACTTCCAGGCCAACCCACCCACCCCCGAGGGCGGCCCGGTGATCGACTTCCTCGACCGCCTCGTGCGCTTCGAGAAGCCTCTGCTGGCCGCAGTCGAGGGCCCCGCGGTGGGCATCGGCGTCACGATGCTGCTCCACTGTGACCTCGTCTACGCCGCCGACACGGCCCGCATGCGCCTGCCCTTCGTCAACCTCGGCCTCGTGCCCGAGGCGGGCTCCTCCTTCCTCCTGCCCCTCATTTGCGGCCACGTGCGGGCGAGCGAGCTCCTGCTGCTCGGCGGCGACTTCGGGGCCGCGAAGGCGCTCGAGCTCGGCCTCATCAACGCCGTAGTCTCCCCCGCCGAGCTCCCGGCCACGCTCGCCGCGGCGGCCAACCGCCTCGCCGACCAGCCGCTCGGCAGCCTCATCGCCACCAAGCGCCTGATCAAGGCCCCCCAGCGGGCCGCCCTGGAGGCTGCCATGCGCGCCGAGGGCGCCGAGTTCTTCGAGCGCCTCAGCTCTCCGGAGGCGATGGAGGCCTTCATCTCCTTCTTCGAGAAGCGGAAGCCCAACTTCCGCCAGATCCAGTAGTCCGGTCCAGTCGGCAACGACGCCGCCGCCGGGCCGCTGTCAGCCCGGTGAGGCGCCGCGCAGACCCGTGAGGCGCAACAACGTGGCTCGCCGCTCCAGCGAGGCGCGGCCGACGAGCTTGTTGAAGCCCCACCAGGCCACCACCGAGGCGCAGGCGCCGAGGCAGCCACCGCCCCCCGAGGCCACGCTGAGGAGGAGGGCGGTGAGCTGCTTGTTACCCGCCTTGTGCATCAGGGCCGGCACAGCCGACACGAGCCCCAGGCCGCCAAAGACGGTGAGCGCCACGAGGCCGAGCAGGGCGAAGAAGAGCCCGCAGCGCACGTACGCGGCGAGCACGCTCTTGCCCGACATCGGGATGCCCATCCCTTGGAGCTGGCCGCCCTCCTCTCCGAGCACGAAGACGCTCCCAAAGGGGATGAGGGGGATGAACCAGATGTGGAAGAAGCGGGTGCGCACATGGCCCAGGCCCTCGATCTCATCGACCTTCCCAAAGTGGCGAAAGCCGAAGATGATCAAGGGGCTTCGTCCCGCTTGCCCGCGGGGCCGAGCTGGAGCGGCGCCTCGAGGGTGGCGAAGGGCTGGAAGACGAGCGACAGCTCCTCGGTGGGGGCCTCCTCGTAGAGCGGCCGCCGCAGCCGATCGCAGGCCGCGCGGAGGTCATTCCAGAGGGCGTCCCCCTGGTCTCCAGAGAGGGGGCCGAGCTTTCGCCACTCGGTCATCAGCCCGTGGATCACGGTGTCGGCGTCGACCACCCCCTCCTCGGCGAGGGCGCGCGCCTTGTCGACCACCGCCTGCTTCCGCGTGAGGACCTGCTGGCGGTTCGCCTCTCGGCGCTCGCTCCTCCGGGCGAAGATGGTGTCACAGGCGGCGCGGAAGCGAGCCCACAGGGCGTCCTTGGCCTCCTGCGGGCCAGCTCCCCGCACCTCTCTCCACATCGCCTGCAGGGTCTTGGCGCCGTTCACGGCCGCCTCGACGTCTTGAGCGCGGGTCAAGGACTCCGCCTGCTCGGTCAGGCGGCGGAGGCGCTCGAGCTCGGCCGCACGTTGCTCCTGGATCGCTTGCCGGCCGGCCTGTCGCTGGCCGTGGAGGGCGTCCAGCGCGGCGCGCCATGCCTGCTGGAGGGGCTCCATGTCGGCCTTCGGCACGGAGCCCGCCGAGCGCCAGGCGTCGAGGAGGGGCGGCAGGCCATCGCGGGCGCCCTCCGGCGTCAGGGCCCGGAGGGCCTCGATCAGCGCCCGCCGCGCCGTGACGTTGCCCTGGAGCGCCTCGTCGCGGGCCACGGCGATCATCCGCAGCCGCGCCGCGACGGCGTCAAGGCGGGCCTGGAGGGCGGCCTCGAGGCGGGGGGCCTCGGCGACCGGAAGGGGGCCCAGGCCGCGCCACTGCTCGATCAGGCCGCGCTTGGCGTCGCGCAGGCGCTCGGGGTGCAGCTCGGGCTCGGCGAGCAGCCCGTCGATGCGGCTGAGCAGGGCCTCGAAGCGAGGGAGGACCGCCCAGTCGCGGGTGGCCCGCTCGATGTCCGACCGCTCCTTGCGGGCCGCGGCGAGGCGCTCGCGCGGGCTGAGCTCCGGCGCCTCCGGGGCCGGCTCCAGGGCCTCTCCCCAGTCCCAGGTGGGCGGCGTCGGCAGCACGCCGCCGGGGAGGTCTTCCGGGCGGCTCGCGGGCCCGCGGGCGAGGGTCTGCGGCGCGACCTGCGCGGGCTCCGCTTCCGGAGGCGGCTCCTCGGTGGACCGCGGAGCCACGGCCGGCGCCAGCGCGGCCGCCAGCGAGAGGAGGCCCGGTGGGGCGTCCGCAGGGATGATCCGCGGCGCCACGACGGGCACGAGGGGGGCCTCGGCGGCGCGGGCGTGCTCCGCCATCAACGCGCCGTAGCGGCGATCCGCCTCCGCGGCCGAGAGCACCTCCGCACGCTTCACCGCGGGGGGCGCGGTCTTCACCGCGTTCTTCGCTGACTTCGCTGACTTCGCCGACTTCGCCGACTTCGCCGACCGCTCGGCCTCCGCCGGCCGCTCGGCCTTCACCGGCCGCTCGGCCTTCTTGTTCACCGGCCGCTCGGCCTTCTTGACCTTGGGATCCCCCGCCGACCGCACCGACCGGGGTTCGACCTTCGGCGAGGCCGCCTTGGCCGAGGTCGGGGAGGTGGGCGCCGGCTTCTTCGCAGGGCCGCCCTTCGCGGAGGGCGGCAGCAGGCCGAAGGACTCGAGCCGGGTGCGGGCCGCCCGCTGCGCCACCTCGCTCTCATCGACCTGCAGCCGCTCCTGGAGGAGCTCGACGTCATCGAGGCGCTCCAGGGCCAGGGCCCGCACGTCCCCGAGGCTGTCCTCCCGCGCGACGCG
The DNA here is from genome assembly GCA_044344255.1 of Myxococcota bacterium. Classification (GTDB taxonomy): domain Bacteria; phylum Myxococcota_A; class UBA796; order UBA796; family UBA2385; genus JBIJDH01. The sequence continues at coordinate 272,801 of JBIJDH010000006.1, read as the reverse complement.
CGCGAGGGCCTTCTGATCGGCCTCCCCGAGGGCGGCGACGGCGGCGCGGCGGATGTCGGGATCGCTGTTGCGCCAGCGCGGTCGAAACCAGTCGAGGAAGCCCATGTGCGTCTCCGAAGTGTGAGGTTGCCCCGGGTGAGGGCCCCCGCCGGAGGCCGCGCCCGCGCTCCGGCCAGCCGGACCGAGCGACACGTCGGGGACAGCCCCGTTAACGCCGCTTCGCCTCCTCGGGCGAGCCCCCCGCCCGCTGCGCCTGAAGGGCCGCCGACAGCGCCTGGAGCGCGCTCACCGGCAAGCCGCGGGCCTGCCCCTCGGCCACCCAGGTCTCGAGGGCCATCGCGGTCTGGTCGCCGACCTTGGAGAAGTGCACCCGAAGGAAGGCCTCGAAGTCCATCGGCGCCACGAGCGGCGCGAGGCGGCTGATGAGGCGGATCCCCAAGGGCCGGGCGAGGAGGGCCATCGGCCCGGCGCCGATGCCGAGGAAGCGGGTGGAGATGGTGAGCGCCTCGCGGGCCGCTCCCGCGCCGAGCTCAAGCCAGCGCGCCTGACGCAAGCCCTCGAAGGTCCATCCGCCGCACTCCATCGCCGCGACGAGGCAGACCAGCAGGCTCGACCCCCGCGCCGCCATGGCGGTGGCCCCGCCCTTCGCCGCCGGGCAGCCGCCGGCCCGGAGTGAAGCCACGATCGTGGAGATGGCGGGCTCCGGCCCTTCGAAGAGGTTGGGGCTCAGCGGTGGGTGCCACCAGGCCATGCCGGGCTCCGGCAAGGGCTCCAGGCCGAGCGGCGCGTGCCAGGAGGAGAAGGCGATGAGACCGATGACCAGCCGCTCCGCGGGGACCACCGCGAGCAGCGCCTCCCGATCGCGCATGCCCGGCAGGAGCGAGACAACCACCCCGCTCCCCATCGCCGCGACGAGGGGGGCGAGCCAGTCACCCCGGAGCGCGGGCGATGAGATGCAGAGCCAGAGCTGATCCCAGGCGCCGGCCACCTCATCGGGCCGGCTGAGCACGGCGTCGGGGACGAAGCGCTGCGGCCGCGGCTGGCCGGGGGGGTAGAGCACGAAGCCGCCGCGGGCCTCGGCCGCATACTTCTCGCGAACGAAGACGCCGACCCGGACCCCGGCCTGCTGAAGGTGCCAGCCGTAGACCTGCCCGACCGAGCCGGCGCCGACGATGAGGACGCGCATAAAGACCCCTACAAGACGCAGAACGTGGGAGACCGCACCTCCTAAGCCCCCTCCCGGGCGGTGTCCGCCCCCGGGTTAGTCGAGCCGGATGGACTGGCTGAACTACCACCACCTTCACTACTTCTGGCTGGTCGCCCGAGAGGGGGGCATCACGGCGGCGGCCGAGCGCCTCCGCCTCGCCCCGCCGACCGTCTCCGCCCAGGTGGGGGTCCTCGAGGCATCGCTCGGGGTCAAGCTCTTCGAGCGCTCCGGCCGAAAGCTCGTCCTCACCGAGCAGGGCCAGACCGCCTTCCGCTACGCCGAGGAGATCTTCGGCCTCGGCCGCGAGCTCACCGACGTGCTGAGCGGTCGCTCCGAGCCCGCGCCCGCCCGCGTGATGGTGGGCCTCGCCGACGTCGTCCCGAAGGCGATCGCATGGAAGCTCCTCGAGCCGGTGACCCAGATGCGGCCCGCGCCCCGCCTCATCTGCCAGGAGGACAAGCCCGACCGCCTCCTCGCCGAGCTCGCTGTGCACCGCCTCGACGTCGTGCTCACCGATGCCCCGATGCACCCCGCGATCAAGGTGCGGGCCTGGAACCACCTCCTCGGGGAGTGCGGCGTGAGCTTCCTCGCCGCCCCGAGCCTCCTCACCGTCGACCGCGCCTTCCCCGCCGTGCTCGACGGGCTCCCCTTCCTGCTGCCCACCGAAGGGGCCGCCCTCCGCCGACCGCTCGAGCTCTGGCTCGCGGCCCAGGGCGTGAGGCCCCAGATCGCCGCCGAGCTCGAAGACAGCGCCCTCATCAAGGTCTTCGGGCAACACGGCGTGGGGGCCTTCGTCGTCCCCTCCGCCATCGCCGCCGAGACCTGCGCCCAGTACGGCGTCACCTGCTTCGGAGAGACGGAGGCGGTGCGGGAGCGCTTCTACGCGATCACCGTCGAGCGCCGCATCCGACACCCAGCCCTGCTGGCCATCGCCGCGGCGGCCGCCACATCACTCGGCCGCGGCCGGGGCTGAGGCCGCCTCGACGCGAGTGCGCCAGATCGAGGCGACGATCGAGCCGGCGATCAGCAGCACCACCACCCCGAGCGAGCCCGCGATCGGCATCTTGAAGAGGTCGTGGATGAGCATCTTCAACCCAACGAACACCAGCACGAGGGCGAGGCCCACCTTGAGGTAGCGGAAGCGGTGCACGATGTCGGCGAGGAGGAAGTACATCGACCGCAGCCCGAGGATCGCGAAGATGTTCGAGGTGAACACGAGGAAGGGGTCCCGCGTGACGGCGAAGATGGCCGGGATGCTATCGACGGCGAAGACAAGATCGCTGAGCTCGATGACCACCAGCACCACGAGCAGGGGGGTGGCCAGCCAGCGCCCCCCTTCTTTCACGAGCATACGATCGCCGCGGAAGCCCTCGGTGGTGGGGATCCACCGGCGCACGGCGCGCATGAGGGCCGACTCCGTGGGCGCGGACTCCACGGTGTTGGTCTGGGCGAGCATCTTCAGGCCCGTCAGCAGCAGGATCCCACCAAAGACGTACATGACCCAGGCGAACTTGGCGAGCATCGCCGCGCCCGCGAAGATGAAGATCGCCCGCATCACGAGGGCGCCGAGCACGCCCCACACCAGCACGCGGTGTTGGTAGGCGGCCGGCACCCCAAAGGCCCCGAAGACCGCCACGAACACGAAGATGTTGTCGATAGCCAGGGCCTTCTCGATGAGGTAGCCCGTGTAGAACTCGAGGCCCTGCTGCGGGCCCATCCCGATCCAGATCCCACCGCCAAAGAGCAGGGCGAGGGTCACCCAGACCGCGCTCCAGGTCAGCGCCTCCTTCGCCCCGACGACGTGAGCCTTCCGATGGAAGACGCCAAGGTCGAGGGCCAACATGGCGAGGACAAACAAGAGGAAGACACCCCACACTGCGGGGCTGCCACTGCCAAGAAATTCCATCGTCGCTCCGGTGCTGAGCCCCTTGTAGCCTCGGCCGGGCATCGGATAATTCGCATATCTACGAAAGTGGATGAGTAAAAAGCGAATCCATATTCGGTCGCCTCACCATCGCCCCCGGGCAGCCGATGGCCCGGCTCCGAAGTAGGGAGGGAGCCATGCGCATCGAGACTGACCCCCACGCCCTCCAGGCCGAGGCCCTCTCCCGCAGGGCCCGCGGCGAGCGGATCGGCTTCGTGCCGACGATGGGCTTCCTGCACGCGGGCCACACGAGCCTGATGGAGCTCTGCCGCCCCCGCTGTGATTGGCTGGTGGCCTCGATCTTCGTCAACCCGCTCCAATTCGGGCCGAGGGAAGACCTCTCGACCTACCCGCGCGACCCCGAGGGCGACGCCCTGAAGTGCCGCGCCGCCGGTGTAGACGTCCTCTTCGTGCCGAGCGGCTTCTACGAGGCAGACCACAGCACCACCGTGCACGTCTCGGGCCTCACCGAGGGCCTCTGCGGCGAGTCCCGCCCCGGGCACTTCGACGGCGTGACCACCGTGGTGGCGCGCCTCTTCGGCGTGGTCCAGCCCTCGATCGCGGTCTTCGGCGAGAAGGACTACCAACAGCTCGCCACCATCCGCCGGATGGCCCGCGATCTGGCCCTGCCGATCGAGATCGTCGGCGGGCCCCTCGTGCGCGACTCGGACGGCCTCGCCCTCTCCTCCCGCAACGTCTACCTGAGCCCCGAAGACCGGCGCCGCGCCCTCTCGCTGTCTCGCGCCCTCCGCCACCTGGGCGAGCGCATCGGCGAGGGTGAGCGTGACGCCAGCGCCCTCCTCGCGGCGGGCCGCGCGCAGCTCGAGGTGGATCGGCTCGACTACCTCGAGCTCCGGGATCCCCTCTCCCTCCGCCCCCTCGCGCGCATCGACGGCCCGGCCCGCGCCTTCGTCGCCGCCGTGGTGGGCCGCACCCGCTTGATCGACAACCTCGCCGTCGGCCCCACGCGCCCCGAGGAGCCCCGCGGATGACCTCCGATCTCTTCCTGCTCGGCATCCTCGGCATGCTCATCCTGGCGCAGATGGTGCCCCGGATGGGCCTGCTCGACCGCCCGCTCCTGTTCTGGCTCTTCCAGTTCTTCAGCATCGGCGTGGCCATCGCCGTGATCAGCGTCGGCGTCCCCTCGTTGAACATCCAGAACATGGACGTGCTCAACTGGGTGCTCGGCCTGCTCATCCTCTTCCGCGTCGTGCAGAACAACATGAAGCTGATGGTGCACCGCCGGGCCCGCCAGGTCGATCAAGACCTCGAGGAGGAGATCGAGCGGGCGGAGGCCCTCGCCGCCGAGGAGCACGCCCGCCTCGACCAGTCGGAGGCCGGAGCTCAGACGACGCCGCCCGGGGGCGAGAAGACCTCGTCGTAGCCATGGATCACGAAGCGGGTGCCAGGGGCGAGGAAGCCACGCGCCACCATGTCATCGAGGTCGCGCGGGTGGATGTGCTCGCAGCCGTGGGAGTGCCGCAGCCCCTCCAGGGCCGCCTCGGGCTCGAGGAGGCGCGCGGTGTCGGCGAAGTAGGCGGGCGTGTCCTGGTTGAAGGGTGAGGAGTGGATCATGTGGGCCTGGAGCTGCCCGCCGCGGCTGTCGCGGAGCCGGCCGCGGAGGTGCCCGAAGTCGTTCTTCGTCCAGATGGGGAGGAGCTCTCCCGCCGCGTCGAGGTAGCTCGACCGCGTGAGGGGGGGCGGGTCACGGCGGAGGAAGACGGAGCTCGGGCCGGTCGCCCGCCGCCAGACCCCACCTTGGTCTTCGAACTCCACCTCCCCCTCCCGCTCCCGGAGGCGCGCGCCATACGGCACGTAGGACCAGGACCAGGCGCCAGAGGCGTGCGGGGAGAGCTCCACCACCTCAAAACGACCGGCGGGGCTCGGGCTGTAGTTCACGGTGGGGTTGTTGGGATCGTCCTTGGACTCGGCCCCTCCGCCGACCATGCCGTAGCGAGCCCGCACCTCCCCGCCCTCGAGCACGTAGACCTTGTGCTCCGCCGGGCCGGGGAAGAAGTGCAGCTCGACCTTCCCGCGGAAGGTGACGGGGGCGCCTGCCTCGACCCCGGGGAGCCCCGCCACCGCGAGAGCGGCGTTGACGGCGCCGAGCGTGCTGCGATCGAGGAGGCCGGTGTCCGGCAGGTAGACCCTCCGCTGAAAGGCGCGCAGCGCGCCCTCGGTCGCCGGATCGAAGGCCCTCGTGTGGGTGACCGCGAGCGCGGGCTCGGCGAAGTGGGCGGACAGGCCGCAGAGCGCCCGCTGCAGCGCGGAGATCACCGCCGCGTCGCCCGCCCCGCGCATCGCGACGACCTGATCGGGGCGGATGCGCGCGCGCGGGCGGAGGTCGAGCAGGGGCAGGCTGGCGGCCTCGAGGCGGCCGTTCAAGCGGAGGAGCGTCCGGCTGTCGACGAGGCCCGTCTCGGGCAGCCCCGCCTCCGCCTGCACCGCTCCCACGGCCGTCATCGTCTGGCGACCGTAGTCTCCATCGACCGTGAGGGTGGCGCCCAGGCCACGGAGGGCCTCCTGGAGCGCGATGACGTCGGAGCGCGGGTGGTAGAGGTCAGCGGGCCCGCCCCGAGGCGGGGGGGCGAGCAGCAGCCGCGGCACGAGGGCGGCGGGGCGGCCGGCGAGGCGATCTTCGAGGTATTGACGAGCGCCGGGCTCCAAGCGGTCCGAGAGGCCGCGTAAGGCCGACCGGAGCGCGTCGGCCTCCGCGGAATCCAGCCCGCCGGAGAACAAGGCCCCCGCCGCCGTCTCGATGTCTTCGATGTCCAGATCGCCGTCGCTGGCGAGGGCCGAGATCCGCTCCGTCAGGGTCATCGCTGCTCCACAGGACCGGCTATCCCCGGGAGATGCCGACCACCCGCCTCTCCCGCGCCGCAGCCGCTTACATCGACCGCTACGCGCCGAACACCCAGAAGCTGCGCCAATTCCTGGAGCGCCGCATCTGGAAGGCGGAGCCCGAAGAGCGCCCGGCCCTGCGCGCCGAGGCCGAGGCCTTCGTCGCGCGTGTCGTCGAGGCCGGGCTCATCAACGACGCCGTCTGGGCCGAGGACAAGGCCCGCCGCCTCACCCGCAGGGGCGTGGCTCCGGGGGTGGCACGCCAGCGCCTGCGGGCCGCGGGGGCCGATCCGGGGCCCGCCTTCGAGACCGTGCAGGCCGAGGTGGGAGACCCCGCCGTGGCCGCCGCGCGGGCCTTCGCGCGCCGTCGCCGCCTGGGCCCCTTCCGCCGCGAGGGCCGCGCCGAGGCTCGGAAGGACGACCTCGCCAAGATGGGCCGCGCCGGCTTTGGCTGGTCGGTCGCCGTCTCCATCATCGACGCCCCGGACGACGGCGAGGGCTGACCTGCCTGGATAAGACGCCCCGATCGTCGCCCTCGAACGTCCGGAGCGCCCTTGACCGAGCCGCATCTGCCCCCCGTCCTCGCCGAAGATCGGGGCGGAGACCTCGCGTCCCGCCGCGCCCCTCACCCGATCATCTGGACGATCCTCTACTTCCCCTTCGGCGCGCTCGGCGGCTTCATTGGAGTCGCGCTCACCTTCCTGGCCACCCGCTCCGGCCTCTCGATCACCGAGGGCTCGCTGCTCAACGGCGTGCAGATGCTGACGAGCTGGCTCAAGTGGATGTGGGCGCCGCTGGTCGACCTCACGCTCACGCCGAAGCGCTGGTACGTCTTCGCCACCACGGTCTCGGCGATCGGCGTCTTCGCGCTCGCCGCCATCCCCCTCGGGCCCGACACGCTGCTCGTGCTGCTGGGCATCATCGCCGTCGCGAGCCTCATCAACTCGATGGTGGGGATGTCGATCGAGGCCATCATGGCCACCACCATCCAACCCGGCCAGGAGGGCCGCGTGAGCGCCTGGTTCCAGGCCGGCAACCTCGGCGGCGCAGGGGTGGGCGGCGGCCTCGGCCTCATCCTCCTCCAGGTCCTGCCCGCCACCTGGATGTCGGGGGCCATCCTGGGCGGGCTGTTCATGGCGTGCTGCGCGGCCCTCCTCGCGGTGCCCAGCGCCGAGAAGCACGTGCACACGGGCGGCGTCGCCACGGCGATCCGCGGGGTCTTCGGGGACATCCGCGAGATGGTGCGCACCCAGGGCGGCGTGCTCTCCGCCCTCCTCTGCGCCCTGCCGGTCGGCACGGGCGCCGCGGCTGGCGTGCTCACCCAGGCCGAGGTCGCCGCCCACTGGGGCGCCGGCGACACCGACGTCGCGCTGCTGCAGGGCGTCTTCGCCGGGGTGGTCACGGCGGTGGGCTGCTTCGCCGGCGGCTGGCTCTGCGATCGACTCCGCCCGCGCACGGCCTATGCCCTCATCGGCCTCGCCCTCGCGCTGGTCGCGGTCTTGATGGCGGTCTCCCCGGCCACGGTGGGGATGTACCGCCTGTGGAGCCTCGTCTACAGCTTCGGCGTCGGCCTCGCGTATTCGGCCTTCACCGCCGTCGTGCTCAACGCGATGGGCAAGGGCTCCGCCGCCACCAAGTACAACCTCTTCGCCTCGCTCTCCAACTTCCCGATCTGGTGGCTCGGCCTCGTGCTCGGCCGTGTGGCCGACACGTCGGGCGCCGACACCATGCTCCTCGCCGAGGCGGGCATCGGCGTGATCGGCGTCGCCACCTTCTTCGCCGCCACCCGCGTCGTGCAGCGCACCCGCCTCCCCGCCTGAGGGCGGCGCGGGGGGGGCAGCCAAAACGCTGCGCGGCCCCGCGAAGCTTAGAGGGCGGGGCCGTGCTCGAAGCCGGCTTCGCCCCCCTTCTGCAAGGATGTCTGCAGGAGGGAGAAGAAGGCATGCTCGAGGCTCTCGCGGAAGAAGGGCATGTCCCGACCGGCGTGGCCGGCCCGGAGCGCCAAGGCGGTGGCGCGGGCGGGGGCGACCATATCGACCTCCTTCCGATAGGCCGACAGCCAGGTCACGACGTCGAGCGCCAGCGACCAGGTGGCGCGGGTGGTGGGATCGCCGATCAGGCGGTCCACCGCCGCGTCGAAGACGACCTTCAGGCGGTCACTGGCGCCCTCGAGCTCGCCCGTCTCGGCGCTCACGGAGGACATCACGGCCTCCTGCATCACCGCCTGGGTCTCCGACTCTTCGGGGAGGTAGACCACGTCGCGCCCGCGGCGGACGAGCGGGCCCACGTTGTGCAGCGCCGCAACGTCGAGCTCGGTGGTGGCCTCGGCCAGGGGGTCGAGCACTTGCGCGGTGAGCCGCGTGGCGGTGTCGAGGTTCTCGATGAGGTGGCCCCAGCCCGGCGCGCGGCGGCCGCCGGACTCGAAGGCCTGCTCGACGAAGGCGAGGGCGACGTAGAAGGGCACCTCGGTGAGCCCGTGGTCTTCCCGCATCCGGTGGAGGAAGGACCGCGCGTCTGAGCGCGGAAGGTGCGCGTGGTTCTCCTCCTGGTAGCCCTGACCGGCCCCCGCCGTGCCCACACAGGCGACGGCCTCCGAGCCGTTGAAGGCGACGAACATGTAGGGGAAGTAGCCGTTCGGCCCCGGCATCCCGAGCATGGCGATGGGCGGCTGGGGGGCGTGCAGCTCGGCGGACAGGGTCCAGCTCCGCTGGCTCAGCGGGGCCTCGATCTTGGCGCCCGCGGACTTCAGCCGCTGGATGGCGGCGCCGGCGGCCTTGCGGACGACCTTGTCACGGGCCTCGTCCTTCGCGGCGTGGAGGCGCAGGCCGAGGCCGAGGCGCCGGGCCGCCTCGATCGCCGAGAGCGCAGTCTCGGCGTCGATGTCGGCGATGGAGCCCTGGCCATGGTGCAGCCAGGCCGCGGCGGGGCCGGGGGCGTCCGCGTCCAGCAGCTCAGAGACGATGTCGGCATCAAAACGGGCCTCAGCCACGGGAGCTCCCCGCCGGCTCGTCGGCCGGCTTCTTCTGATCGATGATCTGATTGACGGTGATAGCGGCCATCGCGACGATGTCGTCGACGGTGGAGCCAAGGGCGAGGGCGTTGACCGGGCGGGCGAGCCCGACCACGATGGGGCCGAGGGCCGTGGCGCCGCCGAGCTCCCGGAGGAGCTTGTACGAGATGTTGGCGCTGGCGAGGCCCGGGAAGATGAGGACGTTGGCGTCGCCCTGGATCTGGCTGAAGGGGAAGTCGGTGGCGGCGAGCTCGGGATCGACCGCCGTGTCGGCGTGCATCTCCCCGTCGATGACGAGGCTCGGGCGGAGCTTGCGGACGAGGTCGACCGCCGCCCGGACGTTGTCCACGAAGTCATCGCCGCGGATCTCACCGAAGTCCGAGTAGGACAACATCGCCACCCGCGGCGTGTCCCCAAAGGTCTCGGCGACCCGCGCCGTGTTGAGGGCGATCTGGGCGAGGGTCTCGGCGTTGACGAGGTTGTTGACGGTGCAGTCCCCGAAGAACATCCGCCGTTCCTTGAACAACATCGCGTAGACGCCGCTGATCACCGCACCCGGCCGCGCGGGGCCCACGACCTGCAGCGCCGGCCGCAGCGTGTCCTTGTAGGGGTGGGCGAGGCCGCCGAGGAGGCCGTCGGCGTCGCCCTGCCGCACCATCATCAAGCCGTAGATGAGCGGGTTCTTGAGCCAGGAGCGCACGGCGGCCTGGGTCTTGCCCTTCCGCTGGCGGAGCTTCCAGAGCTCGCTCGCGTAGCGGGCGAAGCGCTCGTCGTCCTGCACCTCGACGATCTCGATGCCGCGCAGGTTGACGTGGTGCTCCTCGGCGCGAGCGCGGATCTTGGCCGCATCGCCCACGAGAACGGGGGTGCAGATGCGCTCGTCGACCATGATCTGGGCGGCCCGCAGCACCTTCTGGTGGGTGGCGTCGGGGAAGACGACCCGCGACTTCCGCGTCCGGGCGCGGTTCATCAGCGGGCGGAGGACCTCCTTCGAGCGCTCAATCAGCCGCTCGAGGCGCTGGCGGTAGGCGTCATAGTCGGCGATGGGCTTGCGGGCGACGCCGGAGTCAGCGGCCGCCTTCGCCACCGCCGGGGCCACCCAGAGCAGCACCCGAGGGTCAAAGGGCTTGGGGATGAGGTAGTCGGGGCCGAAGGAGAGGCGCTCGAGGTTGTAGGCGGTCAGCACCACGTCGGGCACGTCCTCCCGCGCGAGGGCCGCGAGGGCCTTCACCGCCGCGACCTTCATCTCCTCGGTGATGGCCCGCGCCCGACAGTCGAGCGCCCCGCGGAAGACGAAGGGGAAGCCGAGGACGTTGTTGACCTGGTTCGGGTAGTCCGAGCGCCCCGTGGCCACGATCGCGTCGGGGCGGGCGTCCCGGGCCTCCTCGTAGGTGATCTCGGGGTCCGGGTTGGCCATCGCGAAGATGATCGGGAAGGGCGCCATGGTGCGCACGAGGTCAGCCGTCAGCACCCCGCCCACCGAGAGCCCGACGAAGACGTCGGCGCCGGGGAGCACGTCGGCCAGCTTGCCGGGGCCCGTCGGCTGGGCGAAGGCCGCCTTCTCGGGGAACATCGCCACTTCGCGGCCGACGTAGACGAGGCCCTCGGCGTCACAGAGCCACACGTTCTCTCGCTTCACGCCGAGAGAGACGAACAGGCGGGCGGTCGCGATCGCCGCTGCGCCGGCGCCGCTGAAGACCACCTTGAGGTCACAGAGGTTCTTCGAGCCCACCGCGCAGGCGTTGAGCATCGCCGCGCTGGCGATGATCGCCGTGCCGTGCTGATCGTCGTGGAAGACCGGGATGTCGAGCTCGGCCTGGAGGCGCTGCTCGATGACAAAACAGTCGGGGCTCGCGATGTCTTCGAGGTTGATCCCACCGAAGGTGGGCGCCATGGCCTTGACCGCCGCGATGACCTCCTCGGCCGTGGGCGCGTTGAGCTCAATGTCGAAGACGTCGATGTCGGCGAAGCGCTTGAACAGGTTGGCCTTGCCCTCCATCACGGGCTTGCCGCCGAGGGGGCCGATGTTGCCGAGGCCCAGCACCGCGGTGCCGTTGGTGATGACCGCGACGAGGTTGCCCTTCGCCGTGTAGTCGTAGGCGGCCTCGGGATCCCGGGCGATGGCCCGGCAGGGCTCCGCCACCCCGGGGGTGTAGGCGAGGGCGAGGTCGCGCTGAGTGAGCAGGGGCTTGGTCGGGACGACCTCGATCTTCCCGGGCCGACCGCGCGAGTGGTAGTCCAGCGCGTCTTTCTTCATGCTCATCGGGGGAGATCCGCGGGAAGAGGGGCGCTCCATGTACCTGCGCCCCCGACAAGGGGCAAGCAGCGCGGCTCGCGGCCCTCGGTCCCGCCTCGCGCTCCCCAATGCGCCGCCCCACCACTCGAGAGTGGCGGGGTGGGCTCCAGAGGTCCGTAAGCCGAGTTCTGTTCCGCGATCCGGTCTCCCCGACCGCGGTGATGATCATTCCTCTAGGCCCGCCGTTACCGACGGGCTCCGGCAGCCAACCCGGGGACCTTGAGCGAGCCGCTCGTATCGCCCCCCTATCTGGCCTTGCTCCGGATGGGGTTTGCCTGGCCGGCCCTGTCACCAGGGCCGCCGGTGCGCTCTTGCCGCACCCTTTCAACCTTACCAACGACCCCCGAGGGGGCCGCCCCGGCCTTCACCTTCAGGCCCTCGGAGATCGCTCTCCTCGGGCCCTCCAGCGCGCGACGCGGACGCGTACGTGGCGGTCTGCTCTCTGTTGCACTTTCCTTCGGGTCACCCCGACCGGGCGTTACCCGGCACCCTGCTCTGCGGAGCTCGGACTTTCCTCCCGTCCCCCTTCATCCGACGATGCCCCGACCTCTCGGCCACGGCACCTCGAACGGGGAGACCGGCGATCACCTGTCCCTCTGGAACGCCGCGGCCCTATGCAGATGCGCCGCCCTTGTCGAGTTAGGCCGCCCCTCCCCCGGCCCCGCGAGGGTCCCTCCACCCCGCGGCGCCCCCCACACTGCCGTTGGAACCTCAACATGCCCCCGGTCACGTTTCTTCAAAAACTTCGATATCACTTCGATAATTCGATGTCCAAGGGCACCCCTGCCCTCATCGCCTGGCTCGGGGTGGTGAGCTTCGTCCTCTTGGTGATCTACTCGCTGATCATCGTCGTCGGCCGCCTCACCCCCGCCGACCAGCTCACCGACTACGGGCCGCTCAACGCCTTTTGGACCGGCCTCATGTTGAGCCTCGACGCCGGCACGCTCGGCGGAGTCGGCGCCAACTGGCCCTACCGGCTGGCGGGGCTCTTCGCGACCGCGGGCGGCGTGTTCGTGATCTCCGCCCTCATCGGCGTGCTCAACTCCGGCCTCGAGGCCAAGCTCGACGAGCTGCGCAAGGGCAAGAGCCTCGTGGTGGAGGACAACCACGCCCTCATCGTCGGCTGGTCGGAGGCCATCTTCACCATCGTCACCGAGCTCATCGAGGCCAACGCGAGCCGCAAGGACGCCGTCATCGTCGTGCTCTCCGACAAGGACAAGGTCGAGATGGAGGACGAGATCAACAGCCGCGTCGAGGACTGGAAGACCACCCGCCTCGTCTGCCGCAGCGGCTCCACCTCCGACCTCGCGGCCCTCGACATGGTCAACGTGCAGGGCAGCCGCTTCATCGTGCTGCTCTCCCCGGAGCTCGAGAGCCCCGACGTGCAGGTGATCAAGAGCATCGTCGCGATCACGAACTCTCCCCGCCGCCGCGCCGCGCCATACCACATCGTGGCCGAGCTCAAGGACGACAAGAGCGTCTCCGTCGCCAAGATGGTGGGCAAGGACGAGGTCGAGGTCATCGTCGCCGGTGACCTCATCAGCCGCATCACCGTCCAGACCTGCCGCCAAAGCGGCCTCTCGGTCGTCCACACCGAGCTCCTCGACTTCGGCGGCGACGAGATCTACTTCAAGGAGGAGCCCACGCTCGTCGGCAAGACCCTCGGCGCCGCGCTCAACCTCTACGAGAAGAGCGCGATCATCGGCATCTACGCAAACGGGCAGTCCGCGGTGCTCCCCTCGCTCGACCGCGTCATCGCGGCGGGCGACAAGCTGATCGTGATCTCCGAGGACGACGACACCATCCGCCTCTCCGGCGCGACGGTCTCCATCGACGAGGCGGCGATCGTCTCCCTCGACTCCCCCACGATGGCCGCCGAGCGCACGCTCATCCTCGGCTGGAACGAGCGCGCGGCCGCGATCGTCTCTGGCCTCGACGCCTACGTCGCGCCGGGCTCGACGCTGCTGCTCGTGGCCGAAGACGAGGCGGCCGCCGGCCTCCACGAGGCGCTGGGCGAGCTCAAGAACCTGACGGTGGAGGTGCGGGCGGCCGACACGACCCACCGCGGCCTGATCGACAGCCTCGAGGTGACCACCTTCGACCACATCATCGTGCTCTGCTCGAGCGCCCTCGACGCCGAGCCCGCCGACGCCCGCGTCCTCGTCACCCTGCTGCACCTCCGCGACATCTCCGAGCGGACGGGCGTGCAGCTCGCCGTCGTGAGCGAGATGCGCGACGTCCGAAACCGGCAGATCGCCGAGGTCACCAAGGCCGACGACTTCATCGTCAGCGAGCGCCTCGTCAGCCTGATGATGACCCAGGTGGCCGAGAACAAGCACCTCAACGCCGTCCTCGCCGACCTCTTCGACCCCGAAGGCGCCGAGATCTACATCAAGCCGGTCAACCACTTCGTGCGCCCCGGCGTAGCGCTCACCTACGCCACCGTGGTGGAGTCGGCGCGCCGCCAGGGCCAGATCGCGATCGGCTACCGCATCGCCGCCAAGGGGCGCGACCCCGGCGCCGCTTACGGCGTGACCGTCAACCCCGAGAAGTCGGAGCGGCTCACCTTCGCGCCCGAAGACAAGATCATCGTCGTCTCCGAGGGCTGAGCGCCCCCTCCCGGCCGGGCTCCGGGGTCGCTCAGAGGGAGCCCTTCAGCTCCTCCTGGTACTCCACGTAGAGCTCACCCACCTCCGCATCGCCCGGCCACTTGTCCTCGGCGCTGCGGAGCACGGTGAGGGCCCGCACCCAGTCGTCGTTCTCGGCGTAGGCGCGGGCGAGCCGCTTCCAGCCCTCGAGGTCTCGCACGGCGCTGAAGGGCACGGTGCGGGTGATGTCGTGGTCGGGCAGCAGCTTGACGAAGTCGGTCTCGGCGTTGTTCTCGTGGAGGTGCAGCGGCGCCGAGTACTCGATGCGCATGTTGTCATCGGTGTTGAGCGGCGCGTCCCCGGCGATGAGCAGGATGTCGTCCCGGTTGAGGCGGTAACGGGCGAGGATGTCCTCCGGCGTCGGGCAGCCGACCTCTCGCTCCGCCACCTGCTCCGCCACCGCGGGCTCGCGGTCCAGCACGCGCTGGATCGAGGCGGCGTCAAGCACGAGCGGGGCGTCGCTGCCGACCAGCACGAGGTCCGCGCCGTCGATGGTGAGGAAGAGCGAGACGTGGGCGTAGGTCTCGGCGAAGGTGCGGAGCAGCGTCTCGACGTCCTCAGTGCTCATGCCGTACATCTGGACCCACTGCGACCAGACGCCACCCTCCTTCAACCTGGACTTTCCGAGGTCAAAGAACTCGGATGTGAACAGATTGGAGACGCCCGACAGCCAGGGGTTGGAGGGCTCGGAGATGATGAGGTCGTAGGTGCCCGGATCGGAGAGCAGCACGAGGTTGCGGCCATCGTTGGCGATGAGGTTCACCCGCGGATCTTCGAGGGGTCGCCGGTTGAACTCGTCGAAGTAGTGGCTCGCGGTGACGATGGCCGGCTCGAGCTCGGCGACGTCGATGCGCTTCGGCGCCTCGTGGAGCGTCACGGCGCCAGCGGTGATGCCGCTCGCGAGGCCGATGACCAACACGTCCTCGACCTCGGGCTTGAAGAGGAAGGGCAGGTGCGCGCAGAGCACCTGGGTGGGCATGTCGAGGCGGGTTGACGCGTCGACCTTGCCGTTGTTGGCGAGCCAGATGTTGCCGCTGCGCTTGGCCTGGGCCACGGTGACGACGCTGCTCATGCCCTCTTCGTAGTAGAGCAGGGTGTAGGGGTTGACCGCGAAGTTGAGGACGCCCGCGGTGTTCCGCTCGTCCGCCCCCATCTCGCTCACATACTTGTACATCCCGGCCGTCATGATCAGCGGGTTCCAGGGCGGCGGCACGACCTGGATGAGCCCGACCGCGAACACGAAGGCCAGGGCCCCGCCGAGCTTCGCCGTCCAGGAGGCGCGGGTCTGGTCGGCGAGGCCCGACGAGCGCAGCGCCACCAGCGCCCCGAGCAGGTTCAAGGAGACGCCGATCAGCAGCACCTCGCGGACGTGGGTGTGGTCGTCGGGGAACCAGCCCGCGGCCCCGCCCAGCGCGAGGCGGACGTTCTCCCGGATGTGGAGGAGCGGCACGAAAAGGCCCCCCGACAGCGCCCCGAGGATGGCGCCGAGCGTGTTCCAGCCGTAGAGGCGGCCGACCGGCGCGCCGAGCGCCCCCGAGCGCATCGCCGCCCGCACGAGCAGCGGGAAGGTGGCCCCCATCAGCAGGGCCGGCGGCAGCATCACCGCCAGGGCCAGCGTCAGCTTGGCGGGCCACAGGAGCCACTTCGTATCTTCCACCGCCGTATAGAGGTGAACAAAGACAAAGGGCAGCTTCCCGAAGCTGTACATCGCGAGGTAAGCGAGCAGGCCGATGCCCACCTGGAAGGCGGCGGCGATCTTCAACGTGCGCCCCGCGCCGCCCCGCTCCCAGGCCCGGTCCGCCACCGAGCCGCCGACGATGCCGCCGAGGCCGATGCCGAGCAGGAAGGCGAGCAGCATCACGCTGAAGGCGTAGGCGCTGCCGCCGAGCTGGAGGGCCATCAAGCGGAACCAGGCCATCTCGTAGAGCAGGGCCGTGAGCCCGGCGAGGAAGGCCTGCACCGAGAGCCACTTGAGCCAGGCCGGCGCTGGCGCGGCGGTGTCCCCGCGGGCGGAGGCGGGCGCGGCGACCTCGGGGGGCGGGAGCGGCGCCACCCAGCGGTCGAGCAGCAGGGCGGCCCCCATCAGGACCAGGTTCGCCCCCGCCGTCACCGAGGTGGTGACCGAGAGGCCGAGGCCGGGGAGGAGGAAGAAGCCGGCCATCGCCACGCCGAGCACCGCGCCGAGCGTGTTCGCCCCGTAGAGCAGGCCGATGCGCCGCCCGGCGCCGTCAGTCGCGGTGGCGGCGAAGCGGGCGAGCACCGGGAGCGTGCTGCCCATCGCGATCGTCGGCGGCAGGAGGAGGCCGCCGAACAGCAAGAATTGAAAGAAGGCGAAGACCGGCGGCGAGGGCTGCACCTCGTGCCAGAAGCCCGAATAGATCGGGGTGACGAGCTCGATCAGGTGCGGGTAGAGCAGCGCGTAGAGGCCGATGCCCCCCTCGAGCAGCGCGTAGACCCGCAACGGTCGGACGAGCGTGTCGGCGAAGCGGGCCGCCGCGAAGCCGCCGATGGCGAGGCCGCCCATGAAGGCCGCCAGGACGGTCATCACCGCCACCTGGCTCGTGCCGGCGACGAGGTGGAGCTGCCGCTCCCAGAGCGTCTCGTAGACGAGCGAGGTGGCGCCGCTGCAGAGGAAGAGCGGCAGGAGCAGCCCGACCGCCTGCTCGTGGCGGGTGATCGGGTCCTGGGTCGGCGCGGGCGCCTCCCCGTCGGCGGGGTGGGGCGGGGAGGCGGCGTCGGAGGTGGTCATGTTCTGCCGGTCGGGATCAGGGGGCGGTCTCGACGTCATCGGCGTCACGCGGCAAGACCTTGGCGTTGCTGAAAGCGAAGGTCGCGATGCCGGTGATGCGGCTGAACTCGACGCCGACGGAGGGGGCGTCGACGAGGTCGGCGTAGAAGGCGTCATCGACGCGGAGGCAGCCGTTGACCTCGAACTCGTCGTAGTCGCTCGGGTCGTCCGGGTTGCTGCTCGAGACGGTCACGTCCACCACCTCGACCAGCATCGACTCGTAACGCTCGGCGTCGGCCCCGCCGGTGCCGATGTCACAGGCGTCGTCGATGGTGACGGGGTCCGGCACGGGGGTGCCGCTCGCGGTCACGGTCACCTCCGAGATCTCGGTGAGCTCGGTGAGCTCGTAGAACTCGGTGTAGACGCCGCTCACGGTGACGACGTCGCCCAAGGCCACCGTGTGGTCGCCGTTGTCGTAGACGTAGAGCGCGTCGTAACCGTCCGCCTCCGAGGGGTCCTGGATGGTGAAGCCGGTCTCGGGGTCAATGCCGGTGACGACGCCGCTCACGGCGACGGACTCGCCCTCGGCGGGGTGGTCAGGCGCCGCGGGGTCGCGCACGGACTCGATGGTGGTGGGGCAGGCGGCGGCGCCGGGGTTCGAGACCTCGGGGCACTCGTCGCAGACGTCACCCTTTCCGTCGCCGTCGCCGTCGGCCTGGTCTTCGTTGGCGGCGTAGGGGCAGTTGTCGTCCACGGTGGCGATGCCGTCGCCATCGACGTCCTCGGCGCTGGTCTCACAGTCCTCGCTGTCGGCGGCGAGCGGGCAGACGTCGCAGGGGTCGCCGAGACCGTCGCCGTCGAAGTCCTGCTGCTCGGGGTTCCAGCTCGCCGGGCAGTTGTCGGCGCTGTCCGCCTCGCCGTCGCCGTCGGTGTCGTCGGCGGTGGGGCTCGAGAGGTCACAGGAGGGCGGCTCGTCGCAGCGCCACAGCGGGTCGAGGGCGCCGGCGTACTCGAGCCCCTCGGGCATCGAGACCCCGGAGAGGGCCGCGGTGAGCAGCCCCTCGAGGTCGGTGTAGGTCTGGGCGTCGTCGCCGGAGCTGCCGAACTGCACACAGAGGGTGCGGGCCTCGGTGCAAGCGCTCACCTCCTCGCAGTAGTCGGGGTTCGAGACCGCCCCGTCCATGAGCGAGGGCACCCCGTAGAGGGCCTCCCCATCAACGATCACGAGGCGAACATCCTCTTGCTCGGCCTCGACGATGCTGCGGTAGGGCTGGGGCGACCAGGCGAAGACGGAGATGTCAGCGGTGAAGCCCTCAGACAGGCTGCCGAGCTTGCCGTCCAGGCCGAGGGCGCGGGCGGCGTCGCCGGTGGTCATCGCCCAGAGGCGCTCGTCGCTGAGGTCACCGGTGCCGCGCGAGGCGATGTACTGCTGGGCGCAGCGCATCTCCTGGTTGACGTTGGCCGAGCCCGACCAGGTCCAGTCGGGGCCGAGGATGACCGGCACGCCGATGCGCAGCGCCACGTCGATGGCGGCGGTGTTCCCGTAGAGGTCGAGGTTGCTGCGCGGGGCCCAGACGAGGGTGGTGCCGTCGGCGGCCATGCGGGCGAAGTCACCGGCGTCGCTGTCGGCGACGTGGATCCAGGCCTGCCCGGGGCCGGACATGCCGACGTCGAACATGTGGTCGATCTCGTCGGCGTCGAGGCCGCAGACGCCCTCGCCGACGTGGTTGAAGACCGCGTCCGTCGAGCCCGACGACAGGGCGGCGGCGTAGGAGGCGCCGTCCCCAGAGTCGAAGTTGTCCGTCACGGTCGAGGCGGAGTAGTACAGATAATAGTCGTCGACATGACTGGCGTCCGAGCTCTCATCGAGGTTCCGGATGAGGCCGTTGATACAGTCGCCCCCCGAGGAGCCCACCGCCGAGGTCGAGCCGCCGACGAGCTGGCGGAGCTCGGCCCACTTCATGATCTCGCAGTCGTAGCTGTCGGTGATGGCGTCGTAGGCGGTGCGGTAGTCGTAGTACGCGTCGTCGGAGCGCCACTCGTAGCGGTCACAGTAGAGGTCTTCGTGCTGCCAGGGCGGGATGGCGTTGTACTGGAGGTGGTCGTGGGTGTCGATGAGCCCGGGGCTGATGACGCCCTCGGTGCAGATCACGGTGGCGCTGGCGGTGCTGCAGCCCTCACCTGCGCAGGTGATGAGCCCGCTGCCGCGATCGTAGACGACCGAGCCCGCGACGGGGCCGTCGGGCAGGAGCACCACGCCGGAGAGGGCGATGAGGTCACCCGAGGCGGTCGAGGGGGTACAGGCGGGGAGGGCGGGCCCGTCGGACCACGCCCAGCCGGAGGCCGGGTTGCCCGTGTCACCGCCGCCGTCGCCGCCGTCCGTCCCGTCGCCGCCGTCGGCCCCGTCCGCTCCGTCGGCGCCGTCCGCGCCCTCATCCCCGCCGCCGTCGGCCTCCACGGTCTTGCCGCCAGCGCAGGCGAGGGCCATCCAAGGGAGCAACAGCCAGAGGGTCGGGCGCATGGGTCTCTCCTGAGCGAGGCGAGCGGAGCGGTACCACGGGGGGCCGCCCCCCACCACCACCGAGGGCTGGGGGCGGCAACGAATCCGTGAACTCCGGCCGCTCCCTGGAGCCGGCTCCGACGGTCGTCGGGGCTGCCGGAGCCGCGCCGAGATAGGCCGTTGGCCCTGTCGGAGGGTCCCCGCCGTGTCCGAGAAGCCGCCCGAGCCTGTCCCTGCCGCACCCGCCGCGCCCGCCGCGCCCGCCCCCGCCCCCGCCCCCCACGCCGAGCGGCTGAGCGAGCTGTTCATCGGCATCGCCGGCATCATCGGCGCCGGCAAGAGCACGCTGGCGGCGGCGCTGGGCCGCCACCTCGAGCTGCCGGTCTACTACGAGCCCGTGGCCGACAACGAGTACCTCGCCGACTTCTACCGGGACACCGCCCGCTACGCCTTCGCCACCCAGATCTACCTCTTGAACCGCCGCTTCCAGCAGCACCAGGAGATCATCTGGCGAGGCGGCGGCGGCGTGCAAGACCGCACCATCTACGAGGACGCCGTCTTCGCCAAGATGCTGGTCGACCTCAAGCTGATGGAGGAGCGCGATTACCGCACCTACCTCTCGCTCTTCCGCAACATGAGCAACTTCATGTGCCGGCCGAACGTCATCGTCTACCTCGACGTGAAGCCCGAGCGCTCGATCGAGCGCATCCGCTCGCGGGCCCGCGACGTCGAGAGCGGCATCACGGTCGAGTACCTCCGCGCGCTGCACGCCGAGTACGAGCGCTTCATCGCGACGATCTCCAAGACGGTGCCCGTGATCCGAGTAGACTGGGATCGGTTCCGCGACGTCGAGGAGATGGCCTCCGTGATCGAGCGGGAGTACCTGAACGCGAGCTTCCTCCGGCAGGTCCGCTGGGAGCCCACCCGCGCCTGAGCGCCCTCCAAACCCCACCCTTCGCCTCGGATCCCCATGCCTAGCTGGCTCCCCTCCCCTCGGGTCTGCACCCTCGCCCTGTCTCTCGTGTCTCTCGTGTCCCTCGTGTCGCTCGGCGGCTGCGCGGGGGGCTCCGACAAGGGCGGCGACGGCGGCGGGGATGAGGGCGCAGACGGCACCGACGGCACCGATGGGACCGACGGCACCGACGGCACCGACGGCACCGACGGCACCGATGGGACCGATGGGACCGACGGCACCGATGGGACCGACGGCACCGACGGCTGCACCACGGCCCTCCTCAGCACCACCCCCGCCGACGGCACCACCGACGTCGACGTCGACTCCGCCGTCCGCGCCGAGCTGAGCGAGGCGGACACGACCGCGGTCCTCAAGCTCTTCGAGCGCGGCGTCGAGGTGGAGGGGGCCCTCGCCTGGGAGGGCGCCACCCTCGTCTTCTCGCCTGCCGCCCCGCTCGCCGAGGTCACCGAGCTCACGGCGGCGGTCTCCTGGTGTAACGCCGAGGGCGGCGAGTCCTGGAGCTTCACGACGCGGAGCGCCTCCTCTCCGGTCGCGGTGGACCTGACCGGTCAAGCCTGGGCGATCGACCTCGCCACCGCCACCTGGACCGCGCCCGCCGGCGTCGGGGAGACCCTCGCCACCGCCTTCAACCTGCCCCTGCTGCTCGGCGTGAGCGCCGACGCGGGCGACACGCTCACGCTCCAGGGCGCGGTGCCCGACACGGGCCTCGCCGCCCAAGACCTCTGCCGGGCCACCCAGGCCTTCGGCGAGGCCGACTTCTCGACCGACCCGCGCTTCCTCACCGCGTCCCGCTCGGTCACCCTGCCGGGAGACAGCACCGCCTTCGCCGACGAGCTGCCGCTCCCCCTCGAGGAGTTCGTGCTCGGCGGCGTGATCGACGCCGACGGGCAGGCCTTCCACGACGGCGAGATGACCTTCTCGGTCGACATGCGCATCGCCGGCGCGGCGGTCGAGGGCCTCGTCGCCACCTCCGATCCCGACGAGATCTGCGACTTTACGGCCCTCTTCAGCATCCCCTGCGTGGCCTGTGGCTCCGACGCCGCCGCCTACTGCATCGACTTCGAGATCGAGGGCGTGACCGGCGCCGCCTTCGCCGGTGGCGCGCTCGAGGAAGTGCTGGCCGACGACTGCCACCCCGACTGCCCCGCCAGCTTCAGCAACCCCGACTGCGACACCACGGGCTGGTGAGGGCGGCCCGCCGCCGCCCGCCGCGCGCCCTGGAGGACCCATGCTCCGCCCCGACCGCTCCGCTCTCGCCCTCTCAATGTCAATGTCAATGTCAATGTTCCTCGCCTGTGCCCCCGACAAGGTCGATGAGGACCGCGACGGCCGCGTCGGCGGCGCCGACTCCGGCACGCCCAGCGGGGACAGCGGCGCCGACGGAGGCGGTGACTCCGGGGGCACCGACGGGACGGACGGCACCGACGGGACAGACGGCACCGACGGGACAGACGGCACCGACGGGACAGACGGGGGGACGGACGGCGCCGACGGCACCGACGGCACCACCGACTGCCGCTCCTCCGTGATCTCGGCCTTCCCCGAGTACAGCGACGCGGCGATCTCCCCCTCCGACCCCCTCATGGTCACCTTCAACGTCCGCGACGACTCTGCCGTGATCGGCCTCGTCGACGAGTCCGGCGCCAGCATCAGCGGCACGAGCGCCTGGGACGGCGACACCCTGGTGTTCACGCCCGACCTCGACCTCGCCTCCGGCGACACCCACACCGCCACGGTCGAGTGGTGCGAGGGGGAGGCCACCTTCTCCTGGCTCTTCACCCCGAGCAGCTTCGGCCTGCCCCTTGAGGTCGATCCCACCGGCTACACCTACATCCTCGACCTCTCCACCGGTTCGGTGGAGGAGCCGGCCGGCCTGGGAGACCTCCTGTTCGAGTTCCTGTCCGGCGAGCTCCTCCTCGGCGTGGGGGAGGCCAGCTCCGAGCTCCTCCTCGAGGGAGGCTACGCCGACAGCACCGGCAGCCAGGACATGTGCTTCGCCTCGCAGCCCTTCCCCGCCGCCGACTTCTCCACCACCCCCTCCTTCGTCACCCCGGGCGTCGAGGTGGCGGTGCCCGGCTTCGACTCGGGGACCGGCGACGTCCTGCCGATCGAGGACCTGCAGCTCTACGGGGTCTTCTCCGCCGACGGCGAGACGCTCGGCCTCAGCCAGATCGTGGGCGAGATGGACGCCCGGAGCGCGGGCGCGGCCCTCGAGGGCCTGCTGGGCACCTCCGACCCGCGCGACCTCTGCAGCTTCCTCGAGGCCTTCGGCGCGGCCTGTCAGGCCTGCACCTCGGACGGGGAGTCCTATTGTGTGCCGATCGAGATCGAGGACGTCTACGCGACCCGCGTGAGCGGGACCGTGGAGCCCATCGAGGAGAGTGACTGCCACCCCGACTGCGCGGCCAGCTACTCCAACCCGGACTGCGACACGTCGGGCTGGTGACCACCGCCGGGCCAGCGCCGGCGCCAGCGCCTTCGCCGCCGCCCTGCCGGGCCGACCCCACCCTCACCGCCTGGCGGGCCCGCGCCGCCGCCCCTCCCCTCCCCTGTGGCGACTGCCCCTATCGGGCGGTCTGTCGGGGCGCCTGTCGCGTCGTCGCCGCCCACCTCACCGGCGACCCATGGGCCGCCGATCCCCAGTGCCCGCGTGTCATCGCCCACGCGGCCGGCGCCGCGACAGACCGCCCAGCATGACGGCCCAGAGGAGCCCCAGCCCGCCGGCCCTCACTCCGCCCACGGCGCTGCACGACATGTTCCCGGCCGCGTAGTCACCCGCCAGCTCCTCGACCGCCCCGGCCCCGCTCGCCCGCACCTCCACCGTGGGCTCGTGCGCGCGGTCCCCGGGCTCGGCCACGTAGAGGAAGGCGCTCTTGGCGGCGTCCTCGGGCGCACAGCGCGCGTCGCCCCCCTCGGCGGCCCCGGCCTCGAGCGCCTCCATCAGCCGGTCGGCGAGGCTCCCCTCCCCGGCCTCCATCACCGCCGCCGCGGCCTCCACCACCGCCTCCGAGGCGAGCGTGTTGCCCTGGGCGGTCCACCCCTCACCCTCCACCGTGAGCGCCGGCCCCTCCACCTCGCCCCCGGTGAAGGTGACAGGCGCCTCCCCGAGGGCGACGATGCCGTACTGGCGCAGCGCCGCGTCCTCGTCCTGGGCCCGCAGCGCCTTCAAGACCGCGGCGGGGCGCTCCCCCTCGCGCAGCAGGTCCTCCCCGGTCTCTCGCTCGTGGCGAGAGGTGGCGTACTGGGCCGCGATCACGCCCTCACCCGGCACGAGCCCGGCGATGAACCACACCATCGGCCCGCAGGTGGCGCCGGCGATGCCCACCTCCTCGGTCTCCTCATCGACGGCGACGACCGACCATGTGGCACGCGCGGGGAGCGAGAGCAGCAGCAGCGCGGCCGGGAGCCACGACCAGGAACGGGACGGGGACATCGAACACCTCTCCCACCGAGACACCGGCGGCGGCCCGCGCTGTCACCACCGCGGCGCACGATCCCGCGGCCCTCGGGTCAGCTCCGCTGGTTAGGCAATGCCCATGCCTCGTTTCTTCAACACCACCGGCCCCTGCGACCCCGCCCGGCACTACATGCTGCCGCCGCGAGCCCGGCTGCCGGACCTCCTCCCCTTCGTCGAGCAGCAGCTCTACTTCGTGGTTCACGCCGCCCGACAGACCGGCAAGACCACGGCGATGCGCGCCTTCGCGGAGGAGCTCCGCGCCGCAGGCACGGTGGCCCTGTGCGTGTCCTTGGCGGCGGCGCGAGGGATAGACGAGACCGCCTCCGCGGAGATGCTCTGGCTGAACGCGATTCACGACGGCGGAGCGGAGCTCGATGAGCCCCTGCGACCGCCCTCTGCTGCACCTTGGACCGGCCACACCGCCGGCACCCGGCTCCGGTCCTACTTGATGCGCTGGAGCGCTGCCGTCGCGCCGCGCGCGGTGGTGCTCTTCCTGGACGACGCGGACGGGGTCGGTGGCCCCGCGCTCCTGAGCCTGCTGGCTCAGCTCCGCGCTGGCTTCATGGACCGCGGACCTGGGAGATTCCCCGTGTGCCTCGCCCTGATCGGGGAGCTTGACCTCTCCCACTACAGGGCCCACGATCGGCAGGGGGCGCCCTTCAGCGCGGTCGACGCCTTTAATATTCGGGCGGACACCTTGTCCATTCGGCCCTTCACGCCGAAAGAGGTGAGGGAGCTCCTCGACCAGCACCACCGGGAGACAGGGCAGCCCTTCACGCCAGAGGCCGCCGAACGGGTCTACCACTGGGGGCAGGGTCAGGCGGCCCTCACCGACCTGCTCGCCGACCGAGTGACCCAGAAGATCACACCGGTCCGGACCCTCTCGATCACCGCCGCCTGTATCGACCGGGCCGTCGAAGACATCCTTCAGGCCGAAGACGGCGCCCGCCTCTCCGTCACCGATTGGCTCTGGCGGCCCGCGGTCGCCCCGGTTCTGCAGGCCCTCCTCCTCGGCGATCAGACCCTCGACTATTCTGGCGCAGACTTTGACCAGGTCGTCGGCATTGGGCTGGGGCAGCACGGAGCCCACAAGGCCGAGATCGCCAATCCCCTCTATCGAGAGCTCTTCATTCGGGCCCTGCTGGGGCCCACGCTGGCCGTCCTGCCCGAGGCCTGGTGGCCCTGGAAGACGGCGCAGGGTGGCCTCGACATGCCGGTGCTCATCGCCGCCTTCCTCACCTGGTGGCGCGAGAACGCCGAGATGCTGGAGCGCCGCGCAGACCGAGGCTACCTCGAGGCCCTCCCCCACATCACGTTCATGGCCTTCCTCCAGAAGGTGGTCAACGGCGGCGGCCGGGTCACCCGCGAGTTCGCCGGCGCCCGCGGGGCAATAGACCTCCTCGTCGAGTACTGCGGCGAGCGGCACGTCATCGAGCTCAAGCGGGTGCGGCCCGCGCACGACGCGCCCGCGCGGGTCCGAGAGGCCGGCGTTCGGCAGCTCTGTCGGTACCTCGACACCGTCGGCGAGAGACACGGCTGGCTCCTGATCTTCGACCAACGCGAAGGCCGCACCTGGGAGGAGCGCCTTTGGGCCGAGGAGCTCGAGGTAGACGGCCGGATGCTGCACCTCCGCGGCGCCTGAGCGGCCGGGTTAGCCCGTGCCGATGCGCCGCTTCTTCAACACCACCGGCCCCTGCGACCCCAGGCGGCACTACATGCTCCCCGCCGAGGCCCGCCTGCCGGAGCTCCTCCCGTATGTCGAGCGCGAGCAGTACTTCGTGGTCCACGCGCCGCGGCAGACGGGCAAGACCACGGCGATGCGCGCCTTCGCCGAGCGCCTCCGCGCGGCCGGCTACGCGGCGGTCTGGGCCAGCCTGGAGCGGAGCCAGGGCGTCGAGGACACCGGCTCCGCCGAGCCCCTCTGGATAGAGTCCATCGCCCACCGGGCCCAGGTGCTCCCGGAAGGTGACCGGCCGCCGCCCGCGGAGCCCTTCCTCCCACAGAGCCCCGGCGGACGCCTCTTCGCGTACCTCCAGGCCTGGGCCGCTTCGACGCCGCGCCCGGTGGTGCTCCTCCTCGACGAGGCCGACGTGGTGAGCGGCCCCGCCCTCGTGAGCCTGCTCAGTCAGCTCCGCGACGGCTTCGTCGGCCGCAGGCCGGGCGCCTTCCCCGTCACCGTCGGCCTCATCGGCATGAGAGACCCGCGCGTCATTCAGACGAAGGCCAGCCGCAGCGGCCGGGTCTACCCGCGCACTCCCTTCAATATTACAGCGGAGCCTCTCACGCTGCGCAATTTCAACGAGGCCGAGGTCGCTGCGCTCCTGTCGCAGCACACCGAAGAGACCGGACAGGAATTCCATCCCCGCGCCGTCGAGCGGATCTTCCACTGGGGGCATGGCCAGCCCTTCCTCACCAACGCCATCGCCCATCTCTGCGTGTCCGAGCGGGACCCCGACCGCGACCTGCCCATCACCGCGGTCGAGGTAGACCGAGCCGTGGACCGCCTCATGCCCTCCCGCACCACCCACCTTGACTCGCTCGCCGAGCGACTCCGAGAGGAGCGAGTCGCCGCCGTCCTCCAGCGAATCCTCCTCGGTGACGGAGACATCGAAACCGACACCGACGGCTTCCAGTACTGCCTCGATCTCGGTCTGGTGATTCAACGCGCCCATGGCGCCGAGATGGCGAACCCGCTCTATCGCGAGGTCCTCGCCCGCCAGTTGACCCTCAACGAACAGGAGAACCTCCCCCTGCCCTGGTGGCCCTGGAAGACCGCAGCAGGCGGCCTCGACCTGCCCGCCCTCAGCCTGGCCTTCACCGCCTGGTGGCGCGAGAACGCCGAGATGGTCGAGCGGAGCGCAGACCGCGGCTACCTCGAGGCCGTCCCGCACATCGCGCTCATGGCCTTCCTTCAGAAGGTGGTCAATGGCGGCGGCACCATCACCCGAGAGTACGCCGCCGGTCGCGGCCGGATAGACCTCCTCGTCGAATATCGGGGCGAACGCCACGCCATCGAGCTGAAGCGTGTCTTTGACGGCGGCTATCGCTTCGAGAAGGTGAAGCAGGACGGGGTGCAGCAGCTCTCCGGCTACCTCGACACCCACGGCCTCCGAGAGGGCTGGCTCTGGATCTTCGACCAGCGCGCCGGGAAGAGCTGGGAGGAGCGCCTCTGGGCGGAGGAGCTGGAGGTAGACGGCCGGGTGCTGCACCTCCGCGGCGCCTGAGCGGAGCCAGGGTCGAAGAGCGGTCTGGGGCGTGTGGCTCCGGGTTCATCCGCTCCGGTTGAGGGGGCGCTTCGCTCCTCTGAGCGGCACGGGGCCAGAAAGGCATGAGGACATGGGCGCCAGACCGGCGTCGTGAGTGGGTCCTGCGCCCTGGACTGGCGGCAGGTGCCGGAGGGCAGGCCCTTGCGCTCTTTGACCGCGGGGGGGCCCTCGTACGCCTGGCGTGACCGGGTGTGGATCTGTCGTTGAGCGGAGCCATATCGTTCGCCTCCAGGGGTCCCCCTCCCGCGCCGGGCGCCCGACAGGGAGCGCCACCTCCCCCTTCGGATGAGGGAGGCAGATGCAGGAACAACTGCGGCTTCAGCCTCCCCCATCCTATGGGGGAGGTGCCGCCGCATCGGCGGCGGAGGGGGACGCCGGAGCGCCGCAGGGGGCACCTGGCAGGCGGTGTGAGCGCTTCGCTCCATGTGGGAGCCACACCCCCCTGAGACTCACGCCGCAAACGCGCCCTCTGTGGCTTCCCTGCTGGGCTTGGGGGCCCCCGCCCTTGATCAGGCACCCACCTACTTTGCCGGTCTCCCCTCCTACGACCCGGAGCAGGTGCGCCCGCTCCTCACCGGGCTGTACCGAGAGGACCATCATGGTGGCAAGCCGATGCTGGAGCCGGTGGTCAAGCTCCAGGTGCTCATGACGATGGAAGCGCTCGGCCACCACGGGATCAACCGATGGGTCCTTGAACTCCAGAAGAGCCCAGCTCTATGCAGAGCTTGTGGGATCCCGGAAGGGCACTCGCCACCCGGAGTGGCCACCCTGTACAGCTTCATCTACCGACTGAGAGCGGCGGATCGGTCGCAGGTCCTGGGACGCGCGCAGTCGGAGGCAACCGGCGCCCTGGAGGGCGACCCCGCGCACGAGCCTCCGGCCAGGTCCGCGCCTGCTTCCGGAACGAGCCCCCCGAGTGACGCCGGCATGCGCACGGGCCTCGAACGGAAGCGTGCCGAGCGCCAACATCGTCGCGCATCCTTCCTCCGAACCCTTGCCCAGGAGAGCGACGAGAGCCGCGAGGGCACCGGAGCGGCCCGAGCGCACCTGGATGCACAGCTCCTCTCCTTGAACTCCAGCCCCCTGCCGCGCGCATCCCCGCGGTTGAACGTCATCCTCAGCCGTGCAGGTGTGGCGCCGTCGCTCCGCCGTGAGCTCATCACCGAGCTCGCATTCGGGGCGATCGACGGCACCCTCATCGCCTCCCAGGCCAGCGGTGATGGTCGCAGACCCCCGGGATCCCCTCCCCGGCCGCGGGGCGAAGATGGCGTGCTGGTTCCCTCCAAATCCATTCCTCTCCTCTACGCAGAGCCCACCGCGCGCTGGGGGCGCTCCGCCAGCGACAACAGCTGGACCTTCGGCTTTCGAGGTCAGCTCCTGGTCGCTCGCTCGGAACATCACGAGCTGCCCCTGTGGTTGGAGACCTGCCCCGCCCACATCCCCGATGTCCTGATGGGAATTGACCTCATCTGCGACTTCGTCGGGTATCACCGTAATGAAAAGGAGAAGAACAACGACACAGGGGGCCTCCGGCTCGAGAAGCTCACCGCGGACAGGGGATATGACGCCATCCCGGTCTATGAGCTCCTTCATGAGCTCGACATCCAGCCCCGGATTCCCTTGGCGAACCCTACAGACATCGCCACGGTCGCCAGCTCCCTCGATCTGGACATCAACGGTTACCCCAACTGCCCGGGTGGGGCGAAGATGCGCCTGCATGGCTGGGACGCCAGGTACCAGCAAACCACCTTCAACTGCCCTTGTAAGCGGCCCACGCACACCGACGGCCGATACACGTTCAAGGTGCACCTCGACGACTGCCCGCTGCACAGGCTCTGTGAGCCCGACTCCGTGATGGGACCGCTGGCCCACACTCGCGCGACCGAGGACTTCCGCCTCACCGGAAGCCCACCCCGTGACTCAGAGGCGTGGAAGCTCGACTACAACTTACCACTACAATGAGCGAACCTCGGTCGAGCGATTCAACAGCCGCCTCCAGCGCCTCCTTCGCCGCGCGTCTCGAAGAGAGGCCGTCGTCGCGGTCCTCGGCTCCCTGATCTGCCTGGTCGCCCATGTCCAGGCTTGGGGAGCCCAGGACCTCGGCGGCCACCTCCGCGGCGTCGATGTCGTCTCGCACCTTCAGGCCCTCGGCTCCCCACCCTTGTGACCGCTACAAGGGGGACTCCGGGACCTCGACGACAGGGTCGGGAGGCTCAGACACGCCTCTCTGGCGGGCTGATCCTCGTCACAGGCTGTCAATTCGACTCTGAAATCGTCGCAGATTGACCGCAAGAATCAAGCGGTCTTCTGTTGTCCAACCTGTTTCCTTGATACGAATATTTCGATCAGTACCGATACCCCATCGAGAGGGTCTATCAATATCTGAATGAACCTTCATCCGATAACCCTCCGGCGTCTACCGCCGGGAATGGGGTGCCGCATGATCGCGGCGCTGTCTCCGGAGGATCTCACGCTTCAATGGGGCACGGCGTCTACCGCCGGGAATGGGCACCGTCGGCGAGCTGCCGAAGGGGTTGATGATCCGGGAGCTTCAATGGGGCCCGGCGTCTACCGCCGGGAATGAGCACCACTGGACCGTCCCCGGAGGGAAGGGCGGCCCCCGGCTTCAATGGGGCCCGGCGTCTACCGCCGGGAATGGGTCGGGCGATTCACCGACATCCGAGCGGCGCGGGCCTTGCTTCAATGGGGCCCGGCGTCTACCGCCGAAAATGGGGAGCCCGTACCGGATGAGAAGCCCGGCGAGGGCCCCGCAGCTTCAATGGGGCCCGGCGTCTACCGCCGGGAATGGGGGGCCGCAAGCGATAGAGTGATAGAGCGATAGCTTCAATGGGGCCCGGCGTCTACCGCCGGGAATGGGAGCCGCGAGATTCTCAGGGCGCACCTTCCGTTGCCCCTTGCTTCAATGGGGCCCGGCGTCTACCGCCGGGAATTGGGCACGCGGAGAAGGCGGTCAAGGGGCTGTTCGATGCGATGCTTCAATGGGGCCCGGCGTCTACCGCCGGGAATGGGCTCGCCGAGCCCAGTGATGGTCAAGACCTGCCCGGCGCTTCAATGGGGCCCGGCGTCTACCGCCGGGAATGGGCCCAGGTGGAGTCGCTCCTGGTCGACCGCATCGCCGCGCTTCAATGGGGCCCGGCGTCTACCGCCGGGAATGGGTTCCTAATGTTCTAGCTATTTCTGAAACTTTCTTTCCGCTTCAATGGGGCCCGGCGTCTACCGCCGGGAATGGGCATTTAGAAAATGCAGAAGACGGTAATCGTCATCCCGCTTCAATGGGGCCCGGCGTCTACCGCCGGGAATGGGTCGCCAGGCCGAAGCTTACCCACAAACATGTCGTGAGGCATCAATGGGGCCCGGCGTCTACCGCCGGGAATGGGCTGGCGCGGGCCGTATGGTCCGACCAGAAGAAGGGCCTGCTTCAATGGGGCCCGGCGTCTACCGCCGGGAATGGGGACCGCTGGGTCACCGTCTGGCGCTTCTACGACCGGACGCTTCAATGGGGCCCGGCGTCTACCGCCGGGAATGGTCAGAGCGCTACGACGATCGGGGCCCCGCTCCAACGTCGCTTCAATGGGGCCCGGCGTCTACCGCCGGGAATGGATCGGGATCGAGATCGTGAACGTCGGTCCCCTGAACCGGCTTCAATGGGGCCCGGCGTCTACCGCCGGGAATGGTGAATACTTTTTTTTATTTTAATGATAAGTGGTTGCTTCAATGGGGCCCGGCGTCTACCGCCGGGAATGGGCGCAGGGCCGGCAAGTGGGCAGACCGGGCCCGGGCCGGGCTTCAATGGGGCCCGGCGTCTACCGCCGGGAATGGTAGGTGCTGGGGGTGACTGGTGAACGAAGCGACGGCGCTTCAATGGGGCCCGGCGTCTACCGCCGGGAATGGGCAGTGAAGCGCGCGGCTAAGACCTGTGACCTGCCCGTGCTTCAATGGGGCCCGGCGTCTACCGCCGGGAATACCACGGAATCCGGATCCAACAATACCCGCCTCTACCCTATTCTTTCGCGCGGCGCGACCCACTTTGCTCGCATGGTAGACCGATGTCGTCCCGGGAGCGGCCTCGGCGGGCGAGGTCGGCCTGGGCTCCCATCGTTCGGCCCCAAATGAAAGAAACCGACCGATGGAGGGGACGACAGCGGCGAGGTCCACCATGGCAGAAGCGGCGGTTGATGTCCAGGGTAAGCGCACGGAGCGGGCGGAGCTCCATCCCCAGCTCACCGGCGCGGCGAGCGTGCTCGCCGACCTTCGGCAGCGAGGGCTGTTCGCGGTGCTGGCGGTCGAGCTCCATGTGGTCCGTCAGGGCGGATTCGACGGGGTAGACGCCTTCATCTTTCTGCTGGTGCGGTTCCTCTACGGCGTCGTCAGTCTGAAGGACGTCTACCAGGCGGTCTGCGAGTCCAAGGCTCGGCGTGCGCTGGGCGCCCTGGCCGGCCGGAAGCGCCTGATGAGCACCTCCCCTCTGTCCAGGGTGCTTGATCTCGTGACACCCGAGCTGGTTCGCGCCTCCTGCCACCGCCTGCTCCTCGTCCACAGTGGAGCCATCGAGGTCTTGCGCCATCCGTGGGCGCAGCTTCGGGATACCCAGGGAGAAGCGTGGCACGCGCTCAGCTTCGACGGGACCCGCACCGCGCTGCGGCAGCGCGCGCCGGAGGAGGGCGAGGACCTCGACCCCATTCGGCGGCGCGCCCTCGAGCTCGGCAAGCCAGGGTACCTCGGGCAAAAGCGCGGTGACATCGTCGTGCACCGCTCGGCGCTGGAGCACGACGCCGGGGTCTGGCTCGACGCCCGCGTCGCGCCCGGCAATGGCGACAAGGCCGCGGAGCTCGCATCTGCACTTCAGGCCGTCGAGCTCCTGTGTACGGAGCTCCACCACCCCAAGAACCGCGTCGTCATGCGCATGGACGGCGAGTACGGCAACGTACCCGATCTGTTCGCCTGTCAGCAGGCTGGGGTCCCCTGCGTGAGCAGGCTGTCCCGATACACGCTCCTCGAACAGCCCGACATTCGGGAGCGGATGACTCACGGACAATGGCGGTTCGTCCCCGACTGTCGCTCCGGACCGAAGCGGTCGGCCCTCGACCTCGGCATAATCACGCTGCACCCAGCCGACGGATCGTCGCGGGCCGATGGCTCGCCCTACCCGTCCGTGACGGCTCGCGTGGTGGTCACCCGCGTCCCCTGGAGAGCGGAAGACAGCAAGGGCAAGAAGTCCGACAAGGCCGACCACGGGCGCCTGATCAACGGCTGGAAGTACGAGCTGTTCGTCTCCATCGGGCTCGAGCCGGCCGCTTGGCCCGCGCCCGAGTTGGTTCAGCTCTACTTCGGGCGTTGCACCATCGAGAATCGATTCGCACAGGAGGATCGCGAGCTCGGCCTCGACCAGATCTTCAGCTACCAGAACGGCGGCCAGGAGCTCGCCTCGGTCGCCGGCCTGTTCGTATGGAACTACCAAGTCGCCGCGGGCGTCCGCCTCCACACAAAGGACAAGGACATGACCGCCTTCATCGCGCGAGTGGTCGAGGTGGACCCGCGCCCCGTGAGCTGGGAGCCTCTCCCCTCGTCGGAGTCCGAACCGAAGGGTCACCCTCCCGATGCGCCACAGACCACCGCCGCCGAGCCGAGGCCGCAAGAGATCCAAACGGCACCGCCCCGTCCGCAGACGGAAACCGAGCGAGCCCTCGCCAAGGGCCTGTCCACGCTCGGATGGGCGAAGTGGGAAGCTCGGCACCCGGGCTGGAGCTTCCAGGCCGAAGAGTGCGCCCTCCGATGCCCGAACGGACAGCGACTGGTCCCGAGCACGATACGAGTCGGCCCGCACGCCAACATCCTCTTCCGCGCCCTGCCCAACACCTGCTCCACCTGTCCGGTCCGAGCTACCTGTCTGGACTCCGAAAACGAGGAACAGATCAAGCTGAAGTCCATCTCTGTGCCCACCGAGGATGCGCAGGCGTTAGAGCCGCTCCTCCGCGCAGTCCACTCCGAACGCGCCACAGAGAGGACCAAGGAACGGGCCGAAGAGAGGAAGAGAGCGAATCCGCCGGTGAAGCGCTCCAGGAGACGTCCGACTCGCCGAGTCATGCCGGTCACCCTCCCAGACGACACGATCCACGGAGGGCCACACGCGGCCTCTGGGCCGTTCTATAACCTCGCCCGAGCGCGAAAGGTCTGGCGTCGAACCACCGCGAACATATACGTGGAGATCACGGTCACCACGACGGAGGAGAAGAAGCGGCACCCGCTCCATGTCGCGACCAATGAGGAGCGCCGCCACGCACGCCTGACTCGCCGTCAGAAGCTGGAACGCTACGCCCTCCCTCCCGATGCCACGGTCTGTCTGACCGCGAGAAAGGGGAGCCGACTGCCGACGCTGGGGGGACCACGGCAGGGCTTCACCTTCGGTCCGCCACCCGTCCCTCGCAACTGAGTCGACGGGGTCTCTCAACAGGCTGGAACTGCCCGGCCTCGGAGAAGTGTGTCTGCGGCTCATCTCCGAAAGGATTGTCCTATAGAACTAGTGCCACACGAATAGGCATAGTCCCGCCCGACCATCGCCGGATAGGGTCTGCTGTCGTTCCTGAGGGCCGAAGACCAGGATACCAGCCCCAAGTTCGTCGATAAGTTAAAATAACGCCCGTTCCCGGCTGATGTAACGGTTCCGGATCCCGTGGGGGGGAACCGCTTGGTAAGACTCGCCATTTCTCTTGTGAAACGCGAAACGAGAGAAAGAAGCGATTCCACGGTCCACTCCCAGCGAAGCCAGAGACCGCGCGAAGTCAGCTCCGGTAACACTCGGTCGGCGCCCCACACGACTCCTGCCCTCCCGAATGACGGTTGCCACTTCCATCCAGGTCGAAGGCGCCGACCAAATCGGCAGCCAAAGCTCATCCTTCGACTTGGTCTCGCCAGCCGCGGCAGAGCCAAATCCTGCAGCGGTCGACCGAACCGAGAAGGGAAACACCATTGCCGAGTGTGATCCACTCTCCCACTTCCGAGCGACCGCAGCTGCGAAGCACACGGCTCCTTCCACAAGGAGGATGAAATCCCAGGGGTTGGTGCCGACGGACCCTTCGAAACCAGGCCCGCAGTTTGCACCACCAGCCGCAGAGGGAAAAAACTGCCCAATCGCCGCATCCCCGAGGCCCATCGTCGGACCGCCGAAGAGCGCGCCGCGGAGAGCAGCCTCTGGCGTAGCATTGGGGGCGAGGAGCTCCTCGGACAACCGCTGCATGAAGTTATTGGCGAAGTCGAGCCGCCCGTCATTCCCGCCGGTGCCGAGCAGCGGCGGAAAGACGAGCGTCTCCCGGCTGAAGACAAGGGCGGCGTCGAGCCAGGCGAGCACGGCGTCGGACAGGGTCGCCCGGAGGCGGCTCACGAAGGCCGTCTTCTGCTTGCTGTCCGGGCGCTCCTCGAGGCCGGAGCGGCGGATGTGGGCCTCCGCGACGGTGATCGCGGACCGATAGGCCTCAAAACGAGGGCTGTCCGACACGCGGATCGGCGAGATCCCAGACTGGTTGTCACCCGGCCAGAAGCCCGATCCGCCGTTCCAGGGCGTGATCACGGGGGTGGGCGCGTAGCGCCGGGCGAAGAAGTCGACCAGCCCCGCCTCGGTGAGGGTGGACTCCAGGTGGAAGACCCCGCCCACCCAGGCGCCGCGGGCGGCGGGATCGACCTGCTCGGAGACGAGGCGCAGGGCGCCCAGGGCCTTCAGGTAGCCCGCGAGGGGCTCAGGGCGGCAGCCGCTCAGGACGACGAGGCTCAATTGGCACCTCCAACCCGATCGAGGTCGGACCCTGTGGGCCCCAGCGCACCGGTCATTCGGAGGCGGCTGGCCTCCCAGTCGGCGACCCGCAGCAGGGCCTCCGCCCAGGCGAGGCGAAAGGGCCCCTGCGCGGCGAGCAGGCCCTGCCCGAGGGACATCCAGCTCCGGGCCGCCGCCCCCCCGCCGAGCGCGAAGCGGTCGAGGCTGAGCGTGGTCGCGGCGCTGACCTCGCCGCCGCCGAGGTCAACGGTGGGGAGGGTGTCCCCGTCGAGGAGGCCGAGCAGGGGCTTGCCGCGCCGCGCGACCGGGCGCTCGGTAGGCCGGCTGCGGATGGTCAGGCGCGCCTTGCCGTGGTGGGCCGCGACCACGTAGGCCTCGAGGTCTGTCGCCCCCTGCGCGAGGAAGGCGATGGCGCTGGCCAGCTCATGGCGGAAGTGGGGGCGCCGGCTGCGCCCGCCGCTCACCCCGTCGGACTTCGCCCAGGGCCCCTCCGCGCGCCGCGCGTCGGCCTCGGGCAGCCCGGCGGTCAGCATCTCCTGAAAGACGGGGTGGGCCTTGCCGAGGTCATGCCACCGCGCGGCGCGACAGAGCTCGGCCCAGGGCGTGGTGGCTGAATCGGAGAGGGCAGCCGAGAGCCGCACCATCGCCGCCGCGGTGTCCTCGCTGTGGACGCGGAGGCTCACATAGGCCCCGAGGTGGCTGAGGGGATCGGCCCCGTCCGCCTCGTCGTGGTCCATCGCTCGGCCGGGCCGATCGACCGGCGCGGGCGTGTGGGCGGCCTCACCCGTGAAGCCGAGCGCCGCGTCGTAGCCGCCCGCGGCGCAGGAGAGGAGCAGCGTCTGACCGGGGGCGATCCGGAAGCTGTCGGCCGCCAGCCACTCGCCCTCGAGGCTGCTCCAGCGCCAGGCCGTGGCCCGCTTCAGCAGCTCGCGCAAGCGGCTCAGGCGCACCCGACAGAGCTCATCCTGGTGGGGCGCGGGGTCATCCGGGCTCGGCCCCCGCTCGGGGTCGAAGGCCCGCCAGGCCACGGAGACGTCGGCGTCCTCCGTGTCTCTCACATAGGCGGAGACATCGAGATCGAGGCCCGACAGGTCGGCCTCGGTGTCAAAGAGGCCGAGCAGGTCTCTCCGTCGCAGCACCGGCAGCGCGGGCTCGCCGTCCGGCATCGGCACATGGGCGAGGGAGGAGGGCCCGACATCCTCCAAGCCCTCCAGCTTCACCTCCGCCAGCGCGAGCTCCTCGGCCGTGTAGGGCGCGCACACCTTGTCGTCGGCGGGGAGGCCGAGCCAGACCACGGTGGCCTGCGGGTGCTCGCCATACCGGTTGCAGCGCCCGACCCGCTGGACGAAGGAGGACCAGGGGCAGGCCTCGGTGAGGAGGGTCGCGGCAGACAGGTCGACGCCGGCCTCAATCGCCTGGGTGGTGACGATCACCCCCCGGTAGGCTGGATCGAGCGCCGCCGCCTGGCTGCGGGCCCGATCTCCGGCCCGGAAGCGAGAATGAAGGAGCCGGGCCTCCACGCCCCGCTTGCGGAGCTGCTCGAAGACCGCCTGGGCCCGGGCCACCTGGTTGAGCACGACGAGGCAGCGCTCTCCCGCCGCGCGGTGCTGGACGACCGCCTCCGCGATCAGCGCCGGCCAGCGCGCAGGGTCGAGCCGCTCCGCCGCCGCGATCCGCAAGAGGCGCTTCCGGGCCCCGAGGCGGTCCAGGGCGACCGGGTGGGCGAGGTCACCCGCGCCGAGCCCCAACGCCCGCAGGGGCCACACCGCGTCGATGGTGGCGAGGCGCGCCGGAGCGGGGGTCGCGGTCACCCACATCGTGTGCGTGGGCCGCGCGGTGCCGAGCTTGTCCCGGAGCCCCTGAAGCTGGGCCCCGGTCGAGGCGCCCACGCCCATGAGCTGCACCTCGTCGAAGATCCAGAGGGCGTCGTTGTGGAGCCAGGCGAAGTGCACGGGCCAGCGAAAGCGGCTCATCCCATAGCCGCGGTTGAGCGCGCGGCTCAGGAGCTGGTCTTGTGTGCCGATCAGCACCGCGTCCGCCGCGGGGGTCTCATCCCAGGGGTCGCTGACCCGGCCGCCCATGAGCGCGTGCACCGCGACGTCTTCGACGCCCAGGTTCCGCAGCCAGCCCCGCAGCGCCTGCTCGGTCTGCTCGACAAGGCTGCGCACCGGCAGGCAATAGACGAGGCGACGGGGCGTCGCGGCCCGCAGAGCGGGATCCCCTGCGAAGCGGCGCCGCCACAGCCACCCGAGGGCGACGGCCGCGGTCTTGCCGAGGCCGGTGGGCACCGAGAGCTGGTGGGGAAGGGAGGCCCCGGTCGCCAAGGCGGCCTGGTAGGGGAAGGGTGGACTCCCCGTGGCCGCTTTGAACCAGTCTTCGAAGATCATCGAGTTCTCCAAGGTGTACCTCAGAAAGGATGGAGGCCAGGCAGCTTCGGTGAAGATCAGGCCCCGACCAGGAGGCGCGGTCACCACTGTTATCGAGGGGCGCCCGCAAATGGTTCGTACTGCTCAAGATTTCAGGAAGAAACAGTTTTCACTCCGTGAAAATTGTCCAACAAATGGACTTTACAACGTGCTTTTCGGCACCATCCCACGAGGCGCCCCCCACCCTGTCCCTCCCCCACAGAGGGGGGAGGGGACCGAATTGGCGGGTTCGCCGAACGTCCTACGGGCCAGGCTGCCTCCCCTCGTGGGGAGGGCCGGGGTCGGGGAGCGGGTCAACCGCACACCTGGGTGAACGGTCTGCGATCCCCTCAGGTCTCGCCGGGGTAGTTCGCGAGCGCAGCCCGCAGCTCCGCCACCACGGCCTCGCGCAGCCAAGCCGGCTCGATCACGGTCACGGCCGGGCCCCACTCCAGGCAGAAGCGCACGAGCTCCTTTCCCCGCGCCTGAAAACAGAGCTCGACTCCGCCCTCCGGGAGCTCGGTGATCACCTGGCCGACGACCCACTCTCGCGCCCAGACGAGGTGCGCCCGGGCCGCGGGGAAACGCAGCCGGACGCGCTCGACGGGCCCATCCGTCCAGACCCCGAAGGTCTGGCGGAGGACGCGCTGCGGGTCCCAGCCGGCCGGGTACTCGACCGCTTCGCCGAGGACAACCCGACCGAAGCGCTCGAGCGCGAGGCTGCGGTGGGCGCGCTCCCCCGGGCAGCGCCCGAGGATGTAGATCCCCCGCCGATAGAGGGCGAGGGAGAGGGGCTGGAAGTGACGGAGGGTCTCGATCTCGCCGCCGCTGTGCCGATAGTCGAGCTCCACGGCCCGCTCCTCGATGAGGGCGCACACGAGCGTGGGCAGCACCGCCGCCGCAAGCTCGTCGTACACGCGAACCGGCTCGTGCAGACAGATGAACTTGCCCTCGAAGTGGCTGCGCCGCCGCACGTCGAGGCTGCGGTCAAAGGCGAGGCGCTCGAAGACGGTGTTGAGGCCCACCCCGCCGAGGAAGGAGGTGACCTGCTTGCCGAGGAGGAGGGCGATGGCGTCGTGCAGATCGAGCTCCCGGGGGAGCGTCGTGCTCGGGAGCTCGTAGATGCGGTCTACCCCCTCCCCCCGCGCGACGATCGCGCCTTCGTCCACGAGGAGCTTCAGATCGGCGAGGGCCTTCCGTTTGTCTCCGGCGGCGCAATGGGCCGCGACCTCAGCGGTCTTGCCCTTCCGGCCGGACAGGAACCAGCGGTACATGCGGAGGACCCGCGCGCTGCGGGGATCGTTCTCGGGTTGGGTCGTCATACCAAGGCCCTTATCGGGGCGCCCGCACCAACGCCTTGTACTGATCAGGCCTTCAGGTGGTCGGCGTCGACCCGCCCCCAGTCATCCGCCGCCACCGATAAGCGAGCGCCTCCCGCAGCACCCCCACACCGTATACCATCGAGCGGGACAGGTTGATGCTCGAGGCGTCTGCCGGGGATAGGGCGCATGAACGGCGGGGAGCAGTCATCGCGCTCAGCCTACATGACGGGGACACGAGTCGGAACGACATGGGGGCTTATGGTGGGCCCTATGGTGTCTGGTAGGTATCGCTGTCGATCCCATCGTTTCGCCCATCAGGGTACGACGAGGTTCACCCAGGATGCCCCGTCATAGGCGGGTGTGCCGCCCTCCGCGACCAGCAGCACATTCCCTTCAGCGACGGGAACCGAGAAGGCAACAGCCGCTTCATAAGCAAGGACCGTGCGCTCCCAAAGGATGACGTCGTCTTGGATGATCGAGAAATGAACCCCTGCGGAGCCGTTCATGTTCTGGTCATGGACCCCTGCCGCGCCGGAGAGCGTGCCGGCCCCGACACCGAGGGCGATCCGGCTCGGGGCGGGCGCATAGATGCCGGTACAGGCATGGACTCCGCCCACCATGAAGCCGGGCGCCCAGCTGCTCGCGCCGACGGACGCGGTCCCGTACACCGCGGTGACCGACCAGTCCGGGGCAGGCTCGCAGGCCGCCACCTCCGCGCCAGAGAGGCGCGCCAACCGGGTGTGCAGGAAGAAGCGGAGGTCAACCACCCGGTGCTCAAAGCTCGCACAGGAGATGTAGGTGTCCGAGCAAGCCGCATCGTGGATGACAGCCTCATACCCCGATATCTGGGCATCGAGGAGGCCCCAGTCCAGGGGGCCGGCGAGCAGGGCGGCGAGCCACCCCTCCGTGTCCCAACCCGCTGCGACCGCCCGGGCATGCACAGGGTCCGAATAGATCGCGCCAGTTACCGGGTTGTACCTGGCATGTGACCAGAGCCAGGGTTCCTCCAGGCCCATCTCGAGCGCATTGTTGAAGTAGTAGGGGTAGCCCAGGTCGGCGTCCAGATCCCAGGCAATCGGCGTGATACGACCGTCGTGGACGTAAAGGTAGAAGTTGTTTCCGTCCGCCGCGAATTGATCGATTGCCCCCATGGCGGAGCGGGTCACGGCGATCCTGGAGAAACGCTCCACATCCACCGCCGCCGCGAACTCGTCGTCCGTCCCTGATGCCGTGGCCTCGATGGCGGCGAGGATCTCGTTCCCATCACCACCGGCGGAGGTCTGTGGCTCATACCAATCAAGCACGGTGCCCCAGGTGATGGGATTGAGCCCTTGCCCATACATCCAGGTTCCCATCCCGTAGAGCGGCCCGTCGTCGTCGCCGAACCACCGCTTCAAGAACTGATCGTCGATGGACTCCAGCACCACGAAGAGGCCCGCGAGCGTGCCGTTCACATAGACCTGAGCCCATCCGGTGCGGGCCGCCGGAAGGTCCATCTCTCGCAGAACACGGGTCCCCACCGCCTCGTTGAGGAAACCGGCGTCCTGGACGGAGCTGTCGAGCTTGATCTGTTCGAGCCCACGCCACTCGGCCCCGTCCTCGTAGCGGTCGAAGTCGAGCTTTATGGGTGGCTTTCCTGCGACGACCGAGCCCTGACCGAAGGCGCGAATGCCGATATTCGGCATGGACTCGCCCTCCCAAGTGAAATCTGCTGCGTACCAGACCTCCGTGCCGGGGTTGTCCCTCACCTGAAGCCAGTCGGCCGCGGCCATCGTCAGGTCGATCCGATGTACCGCCCCGAGATCGAAGACCGCGTCGGCTTCATCGGGCACGGAGGCCGCCCCGAGATCAACCACCCCTTCGGACCCGCCGGGCGGGGATGAGGTGTCTTGGGAATCCGGGCCTGGGCTGGCCTCCACGCCCGCAGCGGTGTCGGGATCTCGGAGGGAGAAGCCCGGTACCAGAGCGGACTGGCAGGCGGTCAACAACAGCAGACTGGCTGGCATCGGAGACATCGACCGCCCTTCCTCGCCCCCTGCTCAAGGGAACAACAGCCCCATAGCGCATCTCTCCGTCGGAGACACCTGAACCCGTCGGCCGCCCCGACCGCGGTCACCGCCGCCAGCCCCGCAGCGCCTGCTCGGTCTGCTCGACGAGGGTGCGCACCGGGAGGCAATTGACGAGGCGACGGGGCGTCGCCGCGCGGAGGGCGGGATCACCCGCGAAGCGGCGTCGCCACAGCCACCCGAGGGGCACCGACTCACGAGGCACCCCCCACCCTGTCCCTCCCCCACAAGGGGGGAGGGGACCGAATTGGCGGGTTCGTGGGACGTCCGACGGGCCGGGTTCGTGGGACGTCCTACGGGCCGGGCTCCCTCCCCCCTCGTGGGGGAGGGCTGGGGTGGGGGGGCTGGTCATCCGCACGACTCGGCGGCACCTCCCCCATAGGATTGGTGAAAATAGGGAAGCGGCGCTCCAGGCGGACCCTTTGAGGTCTATCCCCTCCCCCGCCGCCACCGATAGGCCAGCGCCTCCCTCAGCACGCCGGCGCCGTACACGATCGAGCGAGAGAGGTTGATGCTCGACGCGTCCGCCTCATAGGAGGCGGGGACAGAGAGCTCGCCGATCTCGAGGTCGGCCTCGACGGCGGCGACGAGGAGCTGATTGTCGAAGATGAAGTCGTCGGAGAAGCGCTCGTAGGGGATACGCTCGAGGGCCGCGCGGGAGTAGGCGCGAAAGCCTGTGTGATATTCGGAGAGCTTACGGTCGAGCAGCAGGTTCTCCACGAGCGTGAGCGCCCGATTGGACAGGTACTTGTACAGAGGCATGCCGCCCTTGAGGGCGCCGCGGCCGAGCACCCGCGAGCCGAGCATGATGTCGTATTGGCCTATCGCCACCGGGGAGGCCAGGGCCGGCACGAGGCGGGGGCTGTATTGATAATCGGGGTGCAGCATCACCACGACCTCGGCGCCCAGGCGCAGGGCCTCTCGGTAGCAGGTCTTCTGGTTGGCGCCGTAGCCGCGGTTCTCGGGGTGCTG
Organism: Myxococcota bacterium; assembly: GCA_044344255.1. Taxonomy (GTDB): domain Bacteria; phylum Myxococcota_A; class UBA796; order UBA796; family UBA2385; genus JBIJDH01. Next base: position 231,397 of record JBIJDH010000006.1, on the reverse strand, counting down.
AAGGACGTGCAGGCCGAGCGAGCGGGCGAGGTCGACGGTCTCGTCGTGACTGCCGTCGTCGACGAGGAGCAGGGCGTCGGCGAAGCCGGGGGGGATGGCCGCCACGGTGCGCGACAGGGTCCGCGCCGCGTTGTAGGCGGGCAGGACCACCACCAGCCGCTTGTCGTGGATCACGCCGCGCCCCCTCCGAGGCCGAGCCTACAGCATGTTGGCGTCGATGGCCTCGGCGGCCTGCTTCTGGTAGCGCTGCTCGTAGCCGGCGGCGTTGCGGGCGCGCTGCTCCTGCAGATCGTTGCGCAGGCCGTCGAGGAGGTCGTCCTCGGACTCCATCGGCATGCCCCGCGGGGGCGCCGGCGAGGCCGGGGGCGCGCCCCAGCCGTCATGGGCGCCCTGGGGGGCGGTGAAGGCGAGGTCGTCGCCGTCCCAGGCGAGCACGAGGCTGCCGGCGGGCAGGGTGGTGACACCGCGGAGGTCGGTGCGGCTGGCCTTCACCTCGCCGCCGGACACGGCGCGGACCTCGATGCCTGCGGCGGGGGCGCCGCTGCCGTGGTGGAGGGTGACCCGCTGGACGCTGCCCTCGAGCAGGCTGTCCATCTCGAGGTCGGAGCGCACGACGAGGGAGGTGGCCGTGCGCCCGCCGCCGTCGAGCTGGATGAGCCAGGCCCCGGCGCCGCGGAGGGGCAGGCCGAGCTCGACCTCCCGCGGGAAGGGGGCGGCGTTGCCCGGGGCCTCGCCCGACCAGACCGGGCTGATGCCGGCGATCTCCACCTCGCGAGCCCGCTCGAGACCGCCGTCGCGGAGGAAGATGGTGCGGAGGTCGAGCCGATAGGCGCGGATGTGCACGCGGTCGACGTTGGCGAGGCGGAGGGGGAGGTCGGCCGAGTCGGAAGCCTTGAGCAGGACGAGCCCCTGCGCCTCGAGCTCCACGCGGGAGAGGGCCTCCTCGGAGCGGCGGGCCTCGGGGCGGTGGGGGGCGGCCTCGGCGTAGAGGGCCTTGGCCTCGGTGAGGCGCCCGCGGGCCTCGTGGAGGCGGGCGAGGGCGTAACGGGCGTCCTCGCGGGTGCGGGCGGCCCCGAGCGCGCCCCCCTCCTGGGGGAAGGAGCCCGTGGAGAGGCGCTCGAAGAGGTCGATGGAGCGCCGATCCTGGCCGAGCTCGGAGCGGGAGACCCCCTCGAGGTAGACGAAGCTGTCCTGGAGCGGGCTCTCCGGCCAGGCGGCGGCGAGGCGGGCCGACCAGTCGGCGGCGGGGCCCCAGGCGCGGAGGCGGAGCAGGCCCTCGACGAGGGCGAAGCCGGCCTCGGGCACCTGCGGGGCGCGCGGGTGGAGGGTGACGAGCTCGCGGCCCCAGGCGGCGGCGAGGAGGCGGAGATCGGTGGCGGTGACCCCGGCGTTGACGAGCTCGGGCGGGAGCGGCTCGTCGGCCATGGCGCCGGCAAGATCGGGCAGGTGGAAGGCCGCCTCTTCGACCACGGGCAACACGGGGTAGCGGTCGATGAGCTCGCGCATCGCCTGGAGCGAGGTGAAGCGCCCGGTGATGTCCTCGAGCTGGCGCGCCGGCGCGGCCTCGGCGAGGAAGGCGGCGCCGAGGCCCGCCCGCCAGACGTCGAGGGCGCGGTCGGGGCGGCCCACACGACCGTACGCGTCGGCCACGGCCACCACCTCGTCGAAGGCGATGGCGTGGCCGGGATCGGCGTCGCGGAGGTCCTCGAAGCGGGCGACGAGCTCGGCCTCGGGGCGGCGGTCGCGCAGGGCCTGCTGGAAGCGGAGGCCCGCGACGTCGCCCCGGTCCCCCTCTGGCCAGTCCTCGAGGCTCGCCCAGCGGTCGAGCAGGGCCGCGCCGTCCCCACCCTGGGCGAAGCGCCCCTGCGCCACGCGGAGCGCGATGCGCTGGTCGAGCAGGCCCCCCTCGACGGCGGGGTCGATGGGGCCCACCTCGACGGGGATCGGTCGCATCGGCGAGACGACGCCCTCCGCGCCGACCACAGAGAGGCCGGCGAGGGTGAAGCGGCCGGGGACGACGGCCCGCAGCACGAGGCGGCCGTCCGTGCCGGTCTCCACCTGGAGGCCGGCGGGGGCGGCCCAGCCCGGCGGGGTCAGGCTGCCGGGGAGGCGGAGCGCGTCGCCGACGGCGAGCCGGCAGGGGCCCTCTGCACCGCAGCGCAGCGAGTCGGCGTCGGGATCCAGGGGGGCCGGCAGGCCGTCGAGCTCGGCGGGCAGGCGGAGGAGCGGGAGGTTCGCCGAGGCCGCGGCCCGCGCGCCGGTGGGCGGCCCGTGGCGGGTGAGGAGGGCCGGCCCGTCCACCCGCACCGTGGCCCCCGGCGGGAGCACGAAGCGGAGCTCGCCGCCGGCCCCGCGATCGAGGTGGAGCGGCGGCTGGCCCTCGACCGACACGGTGGCGAGGCCGGTGGCCTGGCCGCGCGGCGCGACGAGGGCGCCGATCCACTCGGCGCGGCCGGCCTCTCCGACGAGGGGCGGCCCGGCGGCGAGCAGCGCCTCGCGGTCGACCGGCAGGCCGAGCTGGCGGCGGAGGAGGGCGGCCTCGGGCCCCGCCCCGCGGAGGGCGGCCTTGGCCTCCTCCGGGCGGCCGAGGGCGACGAGCAGGCGGCCGAGGCGGGCGGCGCCGACCTCGGAGAGCCGCGGCGCCTCCCGGAGCAGGCGGGCGACGGTGCCCTCCTCCACCGGCTGCCCCGCCTTGGCGCGGGCGATGAGCAGCAGGAGCCGCTCCTCGACGGGGCCCTCACCGCCCTCGGAGAGCGCGCCGAGCTGGGCCCGGCTGAGCCCCACGAGCCCGGCCGCCTCGACGTGGAAGAGGGCGACCTCGGGGAGCCCCACGGGGAGGCCGGCCTCGAGGAGGGCGCCGCGGGTGGCGCGCACGGCGGCGAGCAGGGCCTCGCGCTCCGCCCCCTCGGCGGCGGGGAGGGCGGCCAGCGCGGCGAGGCCCTGGCGGGCGGCGCGCACGGGATCGAAGGCGGCGCCGGGATCGTCAGCGAGGGCGAGGGGCACGAAGGGGAGCCCCCCGCCGGCGCCGATCGAGACGGAGACGACGTCGCCACCCGGGTCGAGCGGCCCGGTGTAGAGCGGGAAGCGGAGCGTGGCCTCCTCGATCACCCGCCCGCCCTCGTCGAGCAGCACGACGGCGCGCTCCTCTCCGGGGAGCAGGGCGCCGAGCGGCAGGCGCAGCGCCTCGCCGGGCTGGACGGTCACGGGGGTGGTGTCGCGGCCCACCCGCAGGCTGCCTCGGAAGGGGGCCGTCCCCTCCCCGACCAGCGTCAGCAGCGGATCGAGGCGGTCCCCCGGCCGGCCGGGGCCGGGGCTCGGGAGCTCGAGGTGGGGGACCCGGGCCGCTGGGAGGGCCTGCTCGTCGTGGCCGAGGGCGGTGGCGGTGGCAGCGGTCACGCGGAGGGTCCAGTCGGCGATCACCGGCGGCCGATCGACGACGACCCGCAGGTGGCCTTGCTCATCGGTGTCCTTCACCAGCCAGACCGCGGCCTCGCGGTGGCCGGGGAGGCGGGTGAGGCCGCCCCCGGCGACGCCGCCCCGGCCGACCCCGCCGAGCGAGCCGCCCCCCGAGCCGTAGCCCGAGGCCCCGCCGCCCATCCCCCTCGTGCCGATCGAGCCCAGGCCCTGCGAGGTGATGAGGATCGCCTCGTCCATCATGATCAAGGCTCGGCTCGAGCTCAGCTTGCCGCTGGCGGCGTCGCGGGCCCGCCGCTGCTCCTCCTCGCGCGCGCTCTCGGCGAGCAGGGCGGCGCTCACGGCCTCGGACTCCCGCCCGTGCTGGAAGGCCGAGGCCACACCCCCGGCGGGGGTGGCCGCCGTGTGGAGCCCCCGGAAGCGGCTCGACCAGATCCGGCTCGGGTGGCCGGCCCCCGACACGAAGCGGTCGTCGAGGGCGGAGAGGGCGAGCTCGGCGCGGGTGGGCGCGCCGGCGGCGTCGGTCACCGAGAGGTCGATCACCCACTGGCCGTCGCGCTCTTCGACCTTCGTGGTCACCCGGAGATCGCGCTCGAGCGACACGTCCCGACAGTGGGTGGTGCCATCCACGGCGGTCGCGCAGACCTTGATGTGCTGACTCGTGTCCCCCCAGCCTTCGCCGGGCGTGAGGGTCAGCCGCTCTCCCGGCTGCAGGAGGCGCTCCACCGGCTGCCGCCCGTCTTCGACCGTGAGCAGGGCCGGGGCTCCCTCCACGCCGATGTCGAAGGGCCTCCCCACCGGGATCCGGGAGGGCAGGCCGACGAGGCGGAGCCCCTCGGCCGCGATGCGCAGCTCCAGGTGGACGATCATCCCGGCCTCATCGACCGTCACGAGGCGGTAGCGCCCCGGCGCGAGCCCGGTGGTGGGCACGCGGAGCTCGACCGGCGCGGCCCCGTCGGCGGCAGGCAGGCGCTGGCTGCCCGTCCAGACGCTCCGCACGAGGCCGCCCGCCTCCTCCGGGGGGGCGGCGCCCTGCCAGGACTTCGGCCCCTCGAGCGCGTGGGCGAGGCGCTCGGACCAGGGGTCGGCCTCGGGCACCGGCGCCGGCTCGGAGACCCCGTCCAGCGCGAGGAGGCGGAGGCGGGCCTCTCCCTGGCCGCCCCGGAGCTGGAGCTTCAGGGGCTCACCGGGGCGGAGGATGTCCTGGTCGGCCTCGACGAAGAGCGCGGCGGCGGGATCGTAAGGAGGCCCGGCCGTCTCTCGCAGCGTGGAGCCGGGCAGGTCGGCGGTGACCGTCCAGCCGAGGCCCTCGGGCGGGGCGTCGAGCCAGAGCTCCCCCCGCGGGTCGGTGGTCCCGCTGCCCTCTTTCGTGCCCGGGTTGAGGGTCCAGTGGAGCCGGGCGCCGACGACGGGCCGCCCATCGGCCTCCTGGAGGCGGAAGCGGACCCGCCCCGCGGCGCCCTCTCCCGCTTCGACCCACTCCCCGCGGAGGTGCCGCTGCCCCTCGGCCTCGTCGACCACGGTGAAGCGGGCCAGATCGACGACCTGCGACGACCCCGGCGCCCGCCCGCGGAGCACGCCCTTCGCGGCGCGGAGCCCGGTGTGGCGCTTCGGCAGGGGCAGCGCGCCGTGGAGGAGGCCCCGGCGGTCGGCCTCCAGGCGGATGGGGTCCAGATCGACCCCGCCCACCGAGAGCCAGACCGACCAGGCCCCGACCACCGGCGCCTCGCCCTTCCGCGCCACGATGCGCAGCCCGACGCGGTCTCCGGGGCGGTAGGCCGGCCGATCGAGCTCGGCCTGGGCCTCGACGGTGGGCTCGACCGCGGCCCCGGCGGAGGGCCGGCTGAGCTCGACCAGGGCGGGGGAGCCGCCGTCGAGGCCGAGCACGATCAGGCGCCGCGCCGAGGTCTCCGTGGTGAAGAGCCCGTCGCCGTCGGTCTTCCCGTCGAGGATGAGCCCGTCTGCCCAGACGAGCACCCGGGCTCCCCGCACCCGCTGGCCGTGCCGGAGGACCGCCACCGCGAGATCGGGGCCGTTCACCCGGGCGATGAGGTCGAGATCGCTCACCATCACGAGGCTGCGGGCCTCGCGGGTGGGGGCGGCGGCGGTGACCGCGTAGAGCCCGGCGCCCACCTTGGGGAGCGGCGCGCCGAAGCGGAGCTGACGCGCGGGGACGTAGCCGGGCACGGCCACCGCCCACTCCCGCTCGGGGGCGATGACGGCCACGTCGAGGTCGGGGAGCGAGGCGGGGCCGTGGCCGGCGCGGAGGAAGGCGACCGGATCGATGGGGTGGAGGCGGAGGTTCAGGGTCTCGAGGTTGCGGGCGGCGAGGCGCACCGTGGGGGTGGAGCGCGGATCCTGCCGGCGGAGGCTGGCGATGCTGACGTCGGCCTCCTCGAGCTCGGCGCGCACCGCCGCGGCGGCCCCGGCCCGGTCCCCGTCGGCCTGCTGGGCGCGGAGCCAGGAGAGGGCCTCTTCGGGCTTGCCCTGGTCAAAGGCGATGAGCTTGGCGATCGCCGCCACGCTCTGCTGGGCGTCGTAGCCCCCGGGCCAGCGGGCGAGCACCTCCTCCCAGCGGCGGCGCGCGCCGGAGAGGTCACCGGCGGCGCGGGCGGCGAGGCCCGCCTCGAAGGCCACCCGGGAGACCTCCTCGTCGTTCGGGAAGGCAGCGAGGAAGGCCTCATCGGCGGCGAGGGCGACGGCGGGCTGCCGGTCGTGGAGGGCCTGCCGGGCGAGGCCGAGCATCGCGTCCCGCCGCCAGCGCTCGACCTCGGGCCGCTGCTCGCCCGAGGGGAAACGCTGCAACCAGCGCTCGGCGCGGCGGACGACGTCGGCGAGGTCACCGGTGGCGACGGCGAGGGAGACGAGGTCGGCCTCCTCCTCGCTGCCGCGGTGCTCGTCGTCGATGCCGTCGAGGAGGGCGAAGGCGTCGCGGGAGCCCTCGGCCGACAAGGTGAGGCCGAGGGCCCGGCGGGCGGCGAGGCTCGCGGCGGCGTCCATGCCGAGGAGGCGCTCCCAGTCGGGGCGGGCGCGGTCGACCCCATGGGGCGTGAGGATGCGGGCGCGCACCGCGAGCGTCTCGGCGTCGGCCGCGAGCGGGGCGAGGAGCGCCACGGCGTCGGCGGGGGTCTGGGCCAGGCGGGCGAGCTGCCGCCGCAGCGCGGGCTCATCGGGCAGGGCGCCGGCGAGCACGAGGCCGCGCAGGGCCTCGGAGCTCTGTCCGCGCAGCGTCTCGTTCACCGGCCGATCTGCATCCAGCTCGCGCAGCAGCAGGTCCGCGAGGCGACGGTGGAGGGACACCTCATGAGCGGTGGAGAGGCGGGCGTCGAGGCCGAGGCCGAGCAGCGCGGCGGCGGTACCGTCGTCCATGTCGGGGTCGGCCACGATGCGGTCCGCCAGCTTGATGGCGTAGTCCACCACGGCATGGTCGCGGTCCTCTCCCATCACCGGGCGCCCCGCCGCGGCGTAGATCTGGGCGGCCCCCGCCGTGTCACCGAGCTCGGCCAGCGCGTCCGCCCGCTCGAAGGCGGCGCGGCGCCCACACGGGGCCTCGAGGGGCACGGCCGCGAGGGTGAGGGCCGCCGCCCGCGGCTGACCGGTCACCCGCTGCACCCGGCCGAGGACGCAGCGCAGATCGGCCTGATCGGCGGCCGAGGCCCCCGCGATGGCCCGCACGAGCGCCCGCTCCGCCTCGGCGCTCCGGCCAGCGGCGAGGGCCTGAAAGGCGGGCTCGACCACCGCAGGCTCCACGGCGGCGGCGGGGAGCTCGAGGGCCAGGAGGAGGGGCAGGCCGAGGAGGGGCAAGCGGGACAGGCGGGGGAGCGGCATCGGGAGCGGCATCGGGGGCGTCCTCGGGAGAGCAGCGACCCATCCCCTGACCCGGCGGGGTCGGCGGGGGTTCCGGGAGAAGCCGCTCCATAGTCCGGCCTGACGGGAGCTTCACAGGCCGGAGCCTCGACCGGTGGGGGCCGATGGGAGGGCCGCCCCACCCAGCCCGTCGTGCGCCAGGTCGTGCTAAAAGCCAGCCTCCCCCGCATGAGAGGACCCCAGATGCTCGACGGCCCCATCCGGCTCGACCTCCGCATCCAGACCCCCCACGGCGCGCCGGTGTCCGGCGCCGACGTCCGCATCACCGGCCAGGGTGTGGTCTGCACGGGGGCCGAGGTCGAGGCTGCTCCCGGCGACTATCGCGCCGCGCTGCCGATCTCGGGGGATTACATCCTCTTCGTCGAGCGGGTGGGCAAGGCGGGGGGCTTTGACCACCGCACGCTGCGCACCACCCTCTTCTACGCGGGCCAGGGCGAGGTGCCCTCGCTGCGCACGCTGAACCGCGGCGACACGCGGGCCTCGGAGATCGCGGGCGTCACGCTCATCGGCGAGCGGCACTTCCGCCTCGACGTCGTGCTCGACTACCTCTGGTTCACCCCCATCGGCACGCCGCCCCGCGAGGGCAACGCCGTGCGCTTGCTGCCCGACGGCGAGCTCGGCTGGGGGGCCGTGGCCGACGCCCTCGCGGGGGCCCGTAAGCGGGTTCACGTCACCACCTGGATCTACCAGGAGACCACCGAGCTCCGCCGCCCCGATCCCCTGGCCGAGCCCGAGGCCCGCGAGCCCTTCACCATCCAGGAGAACCTGCGGGAGCTGGCGGAGCGGGGCGTCACCGTCCGCCTGCTGCTCTGGGACGCCCCCTTCCTCGAGCCCCCCGCCGACACCCGCAAGGCCGGCCGCGACGGCGGCGACCACTTCGAGGTGCTCCAGCAGGAGAACCCCACCGACCGGCGGCTGCTCAACGACGACGAGCACCCGCTACTCAACAGCCTCCTCGGCGGCTTCAAGGTGGGCTCCTACCACCAGAAGACGGCGATCATCGACGGGGTGCTCGGATATTGCGGCGGGATGAACCTGAAGGAGAACGACTGGGACAGCCGGTTGCACCAGGTGTTTGACCCGCGGCGCTGCCGCTTCTCCCGCCCCCGCAGCTTCCGCGAGCAGGTGGCTGAGTTCCTCCACCCCACCGATCACGCGCCGCGCCACGACTTCATCGCCGAGCTGCGGGGCCCGGCGGTGGTCGACCTCGAGCGCAACTTCCAGGAGCGCTGGCATTACCTGATCGACAAGGCGGAGGACTGGTCCGACAACGCGAGCCGCTTCAAGCTGCCGGCCGCCGCCCCCGCCTGCGGGCCCACCCAGGTGCAGGTGGTGCGCACGATGCCCGAGCCCTGGGACGAGCGGGGCATCCAGGACGTGTACCTCCGGGCGGTGGGCGCGGCGCGGCGCCTCATCTACATCGAAGACCAGTACTTCCGCTCCGTGCAGCTCTCCGACGCCATCGCCAGCCAGGTGCGCAAGTTCCCCGACCTCCGGGTGGTGGTGGTCACCAAGGAGTCGGAGGCCCGCGGCGTCGGCTCCGGCGGCTGGACCCACGAGTGTGTGGAGCGCATCCGCGAGCGGCAGCCGGGCTTCCAGCTCTTCGCCCTCAAGGTGAGCGGCGTCGACCGCGAGGGCCGCCGCTCGCTGGTCGAGGTCGACGTCCACGCCAAGCTGATGATCGTCGATGACTGGTTCATGACGGTGGGCTCGTGCAACGTCAACGACCGCGGCTTCGAGTACGAGGGCGAGATCAACCTCGCCGTGGTCGACGCCCCGCTGGTGGCGGCCGCCCGGCTCGACCTCTGGCGGGAGCACCTCGCCGATGATCCGCGGCTCAGCGGAGACATCGACGGGGACTGGGCCGTGTGGCGGGAGGTCGCGGCGGCGAACCGCCACTACACCGAGGCCGCGGTCCACGACCCGAAGGGGAACGTGCACCCCTTCGAGACCCGGGCCGACCGGCGCGCCTTCACCGGCTACGACATCATGTGAGGGCGCGCCCGACGCTCACTTTTCCTTCTTGCGGAGCTTGCCGGCCTGCTTGGTGGCCTGGGTATCGAGGCCCTTGAGCTTGCCGCCGCCCTTCTTGCCGCCCTTGTCGCCGTCGTCCTTCTTGGCTTCGACGGCGGCGGGCGCGGCGCCCGGGGGGTGGCTGGGCGCGGCGGCGAGGCCCATCGGCTCGAGGGTGGCGGCCACGTCGAGCAGCGAGAAGGACTCGTCGACGTCGCTCACCCACTTGTAGCGGATGGTCGCCCGGCGGGCGTCGGGCTCGACGGAGAGCACGGTGCCGTCGAGGTACTTGGCGTTGACGGGGACGAAGATCTTGTCGTCCTTCTTGACCTTGGGGTCGAGCGGCAGCGCCTTGCAGGTCTTGCCGTCAAAGGCGCGCGCCTCGCGGGCGAAGGAGCTGATGAGCACGCGATCGCCGTCGTGGGCGAGCAGGGTGCCGTGGATGTAGTCGCCGCCGTCCTTGCAGATGATCGTGCTGCCGACCTGGCCAGGCTCGGAGAGCACCATGAAGTAGCCGGCCTTGAGCGAGCGGTCCTTGCAGGCGTACTCGGGCTTGGTGTCGAGGCAGGTGACCTTGGGCTCGGCGGGGGTGCCGCCGGTCACGAGCATGCGGCCGGGGCTCCAGCCGTCCATCGCCACCACGAGGTCGCCCGGCTTGGCGATGGGGTCCCCGGGGATGCCGATGATGGCCGAGTTGGGGACGGACTGTGTCACGTCGCCGATCTTGACGGTGGACTCGACGTCGCCCGGGGCGACGAGCTCACCCTCGTAGTAGGAGATCGAGGGGTTGGTCTTGGTGAAGGACTCGTCGACCTCGGCCCGCTTGGGGGCCCAGACCTTGGCGCCAGCCACCAGCGAGGTGCCCACCTTCGGGAAGTCGACCGGGAGCTTGCCGGGCTCGGCGGGGGCGATCACGGGCTTCGCCTCTTCGGTCTTCGCCTCTTCCTTCTTTGACTCCTCCTTGCCCTCAACGGCCTTGTCATCATCGGCGTCGTCATCCCCTTCGCCGCCCCCCGCACAGGCGAGCACGCTCAACAGGAGGAGAGATCCGGGGACAAACAAACGAAGAGACATAGGCGCTCCGGGGCGAAGGACGAGTGGCGAGGGTGGTGGTCGCCCTCAGGCCACGGCTATCCCGGGAGCGGCCGGGGGGATCCTGTCGAAGATCAGCCGCTCGGGGGCTGGGCAGTGAGGCGCTCACCGATGGGCGAACCCGCACACCGTCACCGATCGGGGATCCTCACCCCCCGTGATCCCCAAGCGCCACGCGGAAGCACCGTGAACCCAGGACGGCCGTGCCAGGAAGCCGGTCCAACCCGGAGCGAGATCGGCCGTTCTTCACCGACTCACGGATTCGGCATGACCTGTGCAACGTCCGGCCCGCCGACCCACCCGCCGAGGACCTCCATGCACGCTCCCACCCGCCGCCCCACCGGCCCCGTCGCCCTCCTGCTCGTCACCGCCGCCCTCGTGTCCGCCAACCCGGCCCAGGCCGACGAGGCGCCAGGCAGCGCAGGGCTCACGAAGAAGGGCTTCAACATCACCGACGCCTCCGGCAAGAACGACCTCAACATCGGGATGTCGCTCCAGCCCCGGTTCCAGTACACGCTCGCCGGCGACCCCGACGCCACTGACGCCGACCACGTGATCGAGCAGGGCTTTCGCATCCGCCGCGCCCTCTTCACGGTCAACGGCACCCTCGCCGGCAAGATCGACTACCGATTCCGAATCGACGCCGCGCGCGGCTTCGGCTTCTCCGACGGCGCCGGCGGCAGCCAGCAGGCCACCAAGCCCCTGCTCGACGACGCCCAGATCATCTACAAGTTCGCGCCCTACGCCGAGCTCGCCGCCGGGCAGTACAAGGTCCCCTTCACCGCGGAGAACGTCACCTCGGACACGAACCTCCTCCTCGCCGAGCGGGCCCTGCCCGTCGACGGCCTGAAGGTCGGGGCGCTGAAGGTCGGAGGCTACTCCTACTCCCGCGACGTCGGCGCGCACCTCCAGGGCACCGTCGCCGAGAAGAAGGTCGAGTACCAGGCCGGCGTGTTCAACGGTGACGGCGCCAACGTCTGGCCCCCGGACGACGGCTCGATGTTGCTCGCCCGCGTGGCGGTCGCCCCCCTCGGCGAGTTCAAGTACGACGAGGTCGACTTCGCGCGCGGCAAGCCCCGCCTCTCCCTGGGCGGCGCCTTCACCCAGAACGCCCACCCCGTCTTCGACACCGCCGGCAAGTCCGACGGAAAGGACAAGGACAGCCGCTACGGCGCCGAGCTGCGCTTCGCCGCCGCGGGCCTGACCGTGAACGGGGAGCTCCTCATGGGCAACTACACCTCGGCCGACGACGCCATCGATCCGTTGAAGAGCCGAGGCTACTACGCCCAGGTCGGCTACTACCTGCCCATGGGCCTCGCCCCCGGCCTCCGCTACGCCGCCCTCGACCCCAACACCGACAGCGCGGCGAAGGACGACACGCTCACCACCCTCGAGGCGGGCCTTTCCTACTTCCTCCCCGACAGCGGCGGCAAGCCGGGGGACAACCTCGGCCACAAGGGCAAGCTCCAGGCGATCTGGACCCAAGGCAAGCTCGAGGGGGCGGATGACCCGCTCTTCAACCAGTTCACGCTGGCCTCGGTGGTCGGCTTCTGAGGCGGGCGAGCGCCGGGGAGGGGCGTGCTATCGTCGGGGTCTTCGGCGCCTCGCAGCGGAGGCCCCGGAGAGAGGTCCCCCCCGATGCAGTCCCCGGCCCCCGCTCGCGCTCGCCGTGTCCCTCGCGCCGTCCTCACCATCGCGCTCTCCGGGCTCCTCGCCTGCGCGCAGCCGGTCGATTCCCCAAAGGGCGACGAACCCGCACCCCTCGACTCCGGCATCACCAGCGCCGACGGGGGCGGTGGCGCCGACAGCGACCCACCCGACACCGCCCCCGACAGCGATCCGCCCGACACCGCCGTCCCGGACACCGGCGGCGACACCGCCGGTGACACCGGGGAGCCGACCGATCCCTACGCCGGAGACTCGGACGGCGACGGGCTCTCCGACCGCGAGGAGGGCCGCGCCGAGACCCCCGAGGCCACGGTGGACTTCGACGGCGACGGCACCCCCGACTACCTCGACCTCGACAGCGACGACGACGGCGTCTCCGACGAGCTCGAGGGCGCCCCGCGCGAGTCCGACGGCGGGCCCGCCGACACCGACGGCGACGGCGTCACCGACGTCCACGACGACGACAGCGACAACGACGGCATCTCTGACCTCGTCGAGGCCGCGCCCCTCGACGCCGGCGCCCCCGAGGACACCGACCTCGACGGCACCGCCGACTATCGCGACGAAGACGCAGACGGCGACGGCATGACCGACGCCCGCGAGGGGGTCGAGGACTGGGACGGCGACGGCCTCGAGAACTGGCGGGACGTGCGGAACGACGCCGGCACCCCCACCGTCTCCTTCGTCGCGATCTCCACCTCCTTCAACTCCCCGATCGGCATCGACTTTCACGAGTCGTCGGGCACGGTGGTGATGTCGGTGAACTACCCGACCGGCAACCCGACCACCCTCGAGCAGGTGGCCGCTGACGGCAGCCACGCCACCTTCTCGGCGATGTCCGGCCTCACCGACGAGGTCAAGATCGCCACCGCCCGATCGGACAACCCCGCCGGCTTCAACCGGGGTGAGCTCTTCGTCGGCAACGGCCTCGACGGGCAGGTGGTGAAGATCAGCGCCGACGGCGCCACCATCACCAACCCCTGGGTCACCCTGCCGGGCTTCAACAACGGCCTGATGCGCGGCTCGCTCTACGTCGATCGCACCGGCGTCTGGGGCGGAGACCTCATCGTCGTCACCACCTACGGTGAGGTCTGGCGCATCGACGCCGCCGCCAACCCGACGCAGGTGGCGAAGGTGGCCGGCGTGCACCTCGAGGGGCTCATCACCGTGCCCGACTCCCCGGAGCGCTTCGGGCCGCTCGCCGGCTGCATCATCGCGGGCGCCGAAGAGGTGGGCCTGCTCTACGCCTTCGACACCACGGGCGCCTACACCACCTACTCGCTGGGCGTGAACGTCGAAGACATCGACATCGTCGAGCCGAACGAGAACTTCTTCGGCGTGAACTACGGCACGAGTCGCCTCGTGGGAGTGGACGGAGACGAGCTCCTGAGCATCGCCGGGGACGTGCTCTTCACCATGGAGAGCGTCAGCCGGGTGGGGCTCTACCACCTGACCTGGGACGGCGCGACCTTCAGCCTCACCGAGCTGGGCGCCGCCTCCGGGTCGGCCTCGCTCGGGCAGTGGGAGCACGTCACCTTCGCCCACGCTGGGATCCAAGAGATCCCCGCCTGATCGAGGCGACCGGCTGGGCCTCTCGGCCATGGCCCCCGGGGCGTCCGCTCGATGATCCAAACGGAACAGCGTGCGCCAGCTCCAGGAGCCGAATCAAAATGACTGTGAACGGGTCAAGGAGCCTCGATCGGATATACCTGCGGCGTGGCGCGGCACCGCGCCTCGCCCGTCGCCCAGGCTCGTCGCCATGATCCGCTCCGCGCTGTGTCATCGCCGCTATCGCCCCACCCAAAATGACTGAGTCGAGATCGACAGTCCTCCCTCGGCCCGGCCCGAGCCTTCGTTCGGCCCTCGGTGAGCGGCTCGACGCCTGGACGCAGGCCTGCCAGACCGAGCGATGGGCCATGCGCGCCGAGGCCGAGGCCGCCGAGCGCGCCAGCGAGGGAGCCGAGCGCGCCGTCTGGCTGCACCTGCTCGGGCGCTGGGACATCGGCGGCCCCGATCCCCTCCGCGGCCTGCTCCGCCTGGAGGAGGCCGCCCGCGAGGCCGAGAGCGCGGGCGACCAACCCCTCTTCATCCAGAGCCTCCTCCAAGCCACCCGCGGCGCCATCCGGGCGGGCGACCTGAATCGGGCCCTCGAGGCCGCCGCCAAGGCCCGCGACGAGGCCGCCGCGGCCGGCTCGCTGCGGGACGAGGCCGACGCCCTCGTGTGCCTCGGCTACATCCACGGGGAGCGCGACGAGCCGGAGCCGTACGCCGCCCTCACCGAGCGCGCCCTCACCCTCGCCCGCGCGGCGAGCGACGGCGCGCTGACGGCGCTGGCGCTCTGCAACCTCGGCGGCGCCCTCCTCCGGCAGCGCCGCTTCGAGGAGGCCCGCGCCGCCTACGACGAGGGCCAGCGCCTCGCCACCGAGCTCGGCCAGACGCTCGTCCGCGCGCTCATCTACGCCGGCCGGGGCGGCATCCACTGTGAGCAAGGCCAGTTCCGGGAGGGCCTCGACCTCTACGCCGCGAGCGCCTCCCTCCTCCGCGAGCTCGACAACCCCTACCAGATCGCGCGCCACCATCTGCTCGTGGCCGGCTACTTCAACGCGGCGGGCCAGTCCTCGATGGCGCTGCGGGAGGCCGACCTCGCGCTGGCCATCGGCGAGGCACGGGGCTTCGAGGGGGTGGTCTCCCTGGCGCAGAAGGCGAAATGCGCGGCGCTGGAAGCCCAAGGGGACGTCGGGGGCGCGCTGCGGGCCCTCCAGACTCACGTGGAGATCCAGTCCCGCATGGACGCCGCCGCCACCGAGCAGCGGCTCCGGGCCCTCGAGGCCCGCCACGAGGCCCGCCTCGCCCGCCAGCAGGTGGAGGCCGAGCGCACCCGCAGCGCCGCCCTCGAGCAGGCCAACGGGGCGCTGCGCGCCGCCCTCGCGCGTGAAGAGCTGCTCCGTGGCGAACTCTTACGCTTCGCCCGCATCGACACGCTCATGGGCATCGCCAATCGTCGCCACACCGACGCCCTCCTCCAAGAGGCCGCGGCCCGGGTCCCGCCGGGGGGCCCTCCCCTCTGCCTCGCCATCTTCGACGTCGACAACTTCAAGCTGATCAACGACCAGTTCGGCCACGCGACCGGCGATCTGGTGCTCATCGAGCTCGGGAAGCGAATCCTCTCGGTCACCCGTGACCTCGACATCGTGGGCCGCTGGGGCGGAGAGGAGATCTGTGTCGGCTTCGTCGAGACGCCCGAGGCCGCGGGCCTCCAGGCCGCCGAGCGGATCCGCGAGGCCATCGGCGGGCGGCCCTTCGACACCCCCCGCGGCCCGATCCCGGTGACCGTCAGCGGCGGCGTGACGGCGGTGGGCCAGAGCCGGGACGCGATCATCATCGGCATGCTGGAGGCCGACCGCGCCTTGTACCGAGCCAAGGCGGCTGGGAGGAACCGCGTCCTGGCGGCGGGCCCCGAAGACCGAGGGCTCCCCGATCACTTCGACGCCGACCCTCCGGCCTCGCTCGGCGCGCACCGCTGAGGCTCCCTCAGGGGCTGGCGCGCGCCTCCCAGGCGGCCTCGGCGAGGCGCCGCTGGGTGGACTCCGCGTAGAGGGCCGCGGCCAGCCAGCGCTCGGCGAAGGCGGCGGCGTCGCCAGAGCGGGCGGCGCCGGCGAGGGCGGCGAGCAGGTCAGCCCCGGTCGCCATCAGGTGGCCGCGGAGGGCGCCCACCTCGCGGCTGAGCTGCCCGAAGGCCGCGCCGGGCAGGGAGCCGGGGCCCCCCAAGGCCGCGCGCTCGACCCGGCGCCGCAGCGCCTCGGAGGGATCGGGCGCGAGCGGAGGCTGGCCGTCGAGCTCGATCGGCGCCGCGGCGCACCCCGGAGCATGCGCGGTGGTCAGCCGGTCAAAGCCCAGGTTCACTCGACCACCCCACTCGGCGGGTAGCTGGAGCCCCGGCGCGGACAGCGCGAGGCCGATCACGGCGCGCGGGCGATCCGGGACCACCCGGCCGACCAGGCGGAGCGCCAGGCCCGGGCACCGAGCGAGCAGCTTGAGGTTGTCCCGCCAGGGGAAGGCCTTGTGGTTCGTCCCGACCAGCACATAGCAGGGCCCGGTGAGCACGAGGGCGTCCCGCCAGACCCCCTGGACTTCACCCTCGATGAAGACGAGCCCATCGCTGTCCTCGGCGAAGGCTCGCCGAAGCTGCTCGGGGAGGGGGCGCTCCCAGGCGGCGGAGAGGGGGGGGGCCGAGAAGCTCCCTCCGGCGGCGCGGACCGCCGCCACACCGCTGCCTGCGCCGAGCCGCCCCTCGACAGAGGCGGTGGCGCCTTGAATGAACAGACCCTCGCGGCTGAGGCGCTCATGCGGCAGGCTGCTCACCGGCGGGGCCACCCCGTAGAGCCCCATCACCGCGGCGCTCGGTCGGGGGCGGAGGTCGGGCACGGTCCAGCGCCCGCCCTGGGCGTCGGCGAGCGTGGTGACCACGCCCGCCACCCCGCCGGCGCCGAAGACGGGCTCGGAGAGCAGCCCGAAGAGGCGGAGGTGCCCCGCCGGCCCGTACTCGCGCCGCGCGGTGCCCACGGCGGCGGCGGGCGCCGCGCCGGCGCCGAGGGAACGGGAGAGGAGGGCGGCCTCCCGCAGGTCCTCCACGAGGGCGGACAGCGTGAAGCCGGCGTGTCCGGCCTCGAGGAGGCGGAGCTGGCGGACGAGGCGAGAGAGGACCCGGCCGAGGCGGTGGAGCCCGGTCTCGCGGGCGAGGTAGCCGACGCGGGAGAGCTCGGCGCGCCCGAGCAGGCCCACGCCGTGGGCTCCCTCGGCGAGGAGCTCGATCAACACGGCCTCGACGGCCTTGGCCGCCGCGGCCTGCTCGGCTGAGAGGCACACCGTCGGCGCCGCCGGAGCCGGTGAGGCCGGTGAGGCCGGTAGGCCCGGGAGCGGGCTGGCAGGCGCTCCGCCCACGTCGGCCTTCTGTGCGGCCGCCGCGGGGTCGGGCAGGGCCGTCACGACCGCGAAGATGTGGACACACTTCGGCGCCAGCAGGCAGGAGCAGCGGATCCCCGCGAGCTCCACCTGGTTCGACTCCGCACGGAGCTCGACGACGGGGTCGTCGGTCTTCACCCGCGTGACGCCGTCCTGCTCGGACCAGGCCCAACCCTCGGCCAAGGCCGGGTTCTCCTTGACCCGCTTCGCGATGCGCGCCGAGAGGCTGGCCTCGACCGCCGCCAGCAGGCCCGGGGCGCGGGCGGGCCTACCCACGGAGCTGCTCCCCCACCCAGCGGGCGAGCTCGAGCGGGCTGAGCGCCGCCACCGGCATCCCCGCCGCCACGACCCGCCGCGCGATGGGCTCGCAGTAGCGGGGCTTCGCGTCGTCCCCGAGGGCGGCGAGGCCGAGCAGCTTCACGCCCGACTCGGCCAGGGCCCGCACCTCCGCCTGCAGCGCGGCCACCGATCCCCCCTCCTCGAAGTCCGTGATCAGCAACAGCAGGCTCCGGGAGGGTACGCGCATCTGTTCACGCGCGTATCGAAGGGCGCGGTGGATGCGGGTCCCGCCGCCCACCTTCACCTCGAGGAGCAGGGCGAGGGGGTCGGCCACCCGCTCGGTGAAGTCGATGACCGTGTCCGAGAAGGCGTAGAACGAGACGTGCACAGCGGGGAGCGCCGCGAGGATGGCGGCCATCATCGCCGCGTAGATGACCGAGGCCTCCATCGAGCCCGACGTGTCGACCACCAGCACGATGTGCCAGTCCATCTCCCGACGAGAGCGCGCACGAAAGTGGAGCCGCTCCGGCACGATCCGCCAACCCTCGGGGCCCTGCTCGGCGGTGCGGAGGTTGGCCTCGACGGTGCGGCGGAGGTGCAGCCGGTCGGTGCGCCGTCGCGTGGGGCGCGGCGAACAGAGACCGCCGAGCGCGGGGCGGACGCGGAGGGATAGCGCCTGCACGAGGGCCTCGGTGACCCGGCGGCACAGCGCGCGGAGGTGCTCGAGCTGGCCCTCGGAGAGCCCCCCTTGGAGCGAGAGGGCGCGCTCGAGCAGCTCGACCGAGGGGCTCACGGTGTCGGGATCGGCGAGCAGGAGGGCGTGGACGTCGCCCGCCTCCGCCGCCCGGCCGATCACCTCCTCGCGCAGCTCGGCCCCGAAGAGCGCCCCCACCTCGTCGGCCCACTCGCGGGCGGTGGGGTAGGCCCGCTCGAGGCCGCCGCCGCCCCCGAGCTCCGCGCGGCTCCCCTCTCCGGCGCCGCCGCCGTACAGCTCATCGAGGGCGTGGGCGTATCGAGCCGCCTCCCCGGCGTCGGGCGGCAGCCGTTGGCCCAGCACGAGGCGCCAGCGGGTGAGCGGGCCGAGCGCGTGGGGGGAGCGAGGCCGGAGGGCGAGGGAGGGCGAGCCGAGGTCGGGGATACGGTCCGGGAGGAGCCCGAGGGCGCCGAGGCGCTCGCGGCCCGCGGCGTCAGCGACCGCGTAGGAGGCCAGCGCCTCGGGGCGGAGGTTGTCGGCCCCGAGGGGGTCGGGCCGGAGCGCGTCGGGCCGGAGCGGGTCGGCGCCGGGCGCCTCCCCGACACGCTCGGCGAGGCTGCGCAGCAGTCGCTCCCGGCTGGCGGGGCTGAGCCCATGGAAGCCGCCGCGGAGGGCGGCGAGGCGATCGAGGAAGTCGGCGTCGCACAGGCCCTCGATCGGCGCGCAGAGGCCGTCCTGGAGGGCGGGCTCGGCCTCGACCAGCGGCCCGGCGGCGAGCATCACCCCGGCGAGGCGGCCGCTCAGCGCGCGACGGGCGGCCTCGGTCGCGGCGGCCTCGATCTCGGCGCCGAGCGCGAGGCCGAGCGAGGCGGCGCTGCGGCGGCCGAGGCGGAGCAGGGCCACCTCCGCGGCGCCCGAGATCAGGGGCGCGCCGCCCCCGGCGAGGGCCTCCACGGCCTGCCCGAGGCGACCGTCCTCGGCGCGCCCCTCCCGGCGAGCGAGGCGCACGAGGCCGGTGAGCGCGCGGGCGTCGGCCGGATCGGAGGAGCCATGCAGCCCGTCGAGCGCCCGCACGCCGACCGCGAGGAGCTCCCCCTCGAGCGCCAGGAGGGCCTCAGCGGGGAGCTCGAAGGCCGGGAGGGCGCCCGCGACCCCCGCCGCCGAGCCCTCTCGCAGGAGGCCCGCGATGTGGCCGCGCGCGAGCCGATCGACGAAGGTGACGGCAGAGACGAGCTCGCCGAGCTTCGCCCGCAGCGAGAACTCCCCGGAGAGGCGGTCGAGGCCCCGGGTGGTGAGCGCCGGGAGGCCGCACTCGGCCGCACGCTCCACCCAGGCGAGCTCGGCCTGCGCGGTGGGGGCCTCCTCGTCGGCCCCCGCCGGTCCGCTCCCCGCCGCCTCGACGCCCGGCCGGCCGCGCTCGAGCTGCCCGCTCACCGCGGCCTCGAGATCGGCCCCGAAGAGGCCGGCGAGGGCGATGCTGGCCTCGGTGGCCGGCTCCCACTTCACCCGCCAGGCGTGGGTGAGCCGCTCCTCGAAGTCCCCCTGATCGGCGAGGATCGCGTACGGCACCTCGAGGGCGCAGAGCCGCTGCAGGGTGACGTGCCGCCGCCGATCGAGGTCGGAGCGGAGGGGATCGAGGCGGAGCAGCTTCTCGACCTCGTCGTCGGGGCCGGGGAGGCGCAGCCCCCGCAGCAGCGCCTCGACGCTCGGCAGGAGGCCGCAGACCGGGGTCTGGCGGGCGAGGCGGCCCCGACGACTGCCCACCAGCGTGCGCTCGAGGGCGCGGGCGAGGGCGCGGCCGCGGCCGAGGAGCTCCCCCTGGCCGAGGGTGGCCTCCAGGGCCTCGAGCAGCTCCCGGCGCCCGGGGGCCGGCAGCGCGCGGAGGGCGGCGAGGCCGTAGGCGAGGCGGTAGGCCTCGGCGGCGTCGGCGGGGCCGGCGACGTGACGGAGGGCGCGGAGCGCTCGGCAGACCCCGACCAGCGCCGCGGCGACCACCGGCCCCATCGCTCCCCCCGTCGAGGCCGCCTCCCAGACTCTCTGCTGCCAGCCGGGGTCGAGCACCCCGGCCGGATACCCCGAGCGAGCGTCGAAGAGATCAAAGCGGTAGCTGATGAGCGAGGTGACCGGCGCGGCCCCGGCGGGGGGGATGTCCACCACCCGCGGCACGGGATCGAGGCCAGCCGCCCGCGCCTCGAGCAGCGCAGGGCCCTCGAGCAAGGCAGGGGCGTGGAAGGCGCCCACCACCACCGCAGGTCGGGCCGCCCCGGCGTCGCGGAGGCGCGCGCGCATGTACGCCTCGCGCAGGCGGTCCCGGCGCGGGGTGCGCGGGCCGGCGTCCCAGCGGAGCGCCGCGCCGTAGAGCAGGGCGGCCCGGCGGGTGGCCTCCGGCGCGCCGCCGACCGCCGCGGCCTCGACGAGGCGGTCCCAGAGGCTGAAGCCGTCGGGGGCGCCCTGGTCGGCCTGCAAGCGCTCGATCAGCCCCTCATCTTCGCCACCCTCCTCGGCCGGGCCGCGGGGACAGTCCACCCCCATCGGGAGGTCGAAGGCCTCCACCGGCACCCCCCGCGCCACCGCCCAGCGAACGGCGGCGAGCTCCGGCGAGAAGTCGGCGAAGGGGTAGAAGGCGCCCTCGCGGCCCGGTCGGCTCGCGGCGAGGGCGACGGGGGCCTCGGTCTCGGCGTGGCCGAGCCAGGGCAGCCAAGGCTGGAAGTCGGCGGGCAGCTCGACGAAGATGCGGTCAGGCGCTGCGTCTTCGAGGAGCGCGGGCACGGCCGCCGCGAGGGCGACAGAGTGGTGCCTCACCCCGATCAGGAAGGGGCTCGAGGCGGCGGCGAGGTCTTCGAGGGCGAGCGCCAGCTCCATCGCGTGAACCCTCTCCATCACGTGAACCCCCCTCCATCGGGAGACCCCTGGAGCGCGGCGGGCTCGGTCGAGCGTAGCGCGGGGGCGCGCTCCTCGCGACGCGGGCGCGCGAGGGATAGGGCGACCCGATGCTGCTGCTCCTCCTCGTCGCCTGCTCCCGCTTCGGCGACGTCGCGCCCTCTCCGCACGGCGGCGTGTCGGCCTGCCCCGAGAGCCCCAACTGTGTGTCGAGCCTCGCGCCAGAGACCGACACCCAGCACCACGTGGCGCCGTTGCCCCTGCGGGGCAGCCCGGCCGAGAGCGTCCAGGCCCTCCGCGCCCTCGTGCTCGCCCAGCCGGGCACCGAGCTCATCGGGGAGACCGCCACCTCCCTGCACTTCACCTACACGTCGGCCACCTTCCACTTCGTGGACGACCTGCAGCTCATCGCCGATCCCGCCGCGGGGCTCATCCACCTGCGCTCCGCCTCGCGGGTGGGCTACGGCGACCTCGGTGTCAACCGGGACCGTGTGGAGGCGCTGCGAGCGGCCTGGGAGGCCCTGCCCGCTACGACCACCGCGCCGTGAACCGCGGTCAGCGCCGCTGGCCGAGCCGCGAGAGCTTGAGCATCCCGTCCCCGTCATCCAGGGCGACGAGCCCGCGCTCATCCTCTTCGAAATACAAGAAGCTGGCGCTTCGCCCGCTGATGGTGCAAGACCCATGGACGAAGTGGGTGGCCTGGAGCCGCACGGCGCGCAGGCCCTGGGCGGAGGCGGTGGGCAGGCCCGTGACCCGCGCCGCCAGCTCATCGAGCAGCCGCTGGAGGTGCGGGAGCTCGACGGGCGCCCCCGCCAGCCGAAAGTCGGGGCTCGCGGTGAGGGCCTGGAAGATGTCGAAGACCCGGCTGAAGCTGTGCGCCTCGCTGTGATCGACCCGCGAGAGCAGGCTGCGGAGCGCACCGAGGTCTAGCGGAGAGGCGGCGCGGGGTTCAGCGGGGCGAGCGTCCATGGTGGGAGGTCCTGGTTTGCGAGGTCCTGATCGAAACGACTTGATGATTTCTTGACGAATGTACATACACCCGAGCTCCCATGCAACATCCCGGCTGGTGAAGTTCACCGATGATCCTCTCCATCTTTGACGACCCGCGCTTCGATGAACATGACCCTGGGCCGGAACACCCCGAGCACCCCGGCCGCCTCCGGGGCGCGCGAGCGGGGCTGGTCGGCTTGACCCTCCGCGCGCGACCGGTCCGCCTCGCCGCTCCGGAGGAGCTCTGCCTCGTGCACGACCCGGCCCACGTGGAGGACGTGCTCCGCGCCGACGGCGAGACCCGGCTCTTCGACCCCGACACCGTGACGTCGATGGGCTCGGTCACCGCGGCCCGCTGCGCCGCCGGGGCCGCCCTTGACGCCGCCGACCTCCTGCTCGCCGGCGAGCCCTCCTTCGTCCTTTGCCGGCCGCCCGGGCACCACGCCACCCGCTCGCGGGCGATGGGCTTCTGCCTCTTCAACAACGCCGCCCTCGCCGCCGAGCGCCTCCGACGGGCCGGGAGGCGGGTGCTGGTCTTTGATCCCGACGTCCACCACGGCAACGGCACGGAGGAGATCTTCTACGAAGAGCCCGATGTGCTCTATGTCTCCTGCCACCGCTGGCCCTACTACCCCGGCACCGGCGCCGCCACGGCGACGGGCAGGGGCGCCGGCCTCGGCGCGACCTTGAACCTGCCGATGCCGCCCGGCGCCGGGGACGGCCACGCCCAGGCCGCGGTCCGAGAGCTCCTGCTCCCCGCCCTCGACCGCTTCCGGCCCGACTGCTGCGTCCTCTCCGCCGGCTACGACGCCCTCGCCGGTGACCCCCTCGGCGACATGCGCCTCAGCCCCCGCGGCCTCGCCGCGATGTGGGGGGTCATCGTCTCCCGCATGCCCACCCTCGCCGTGCTCGAGGGCGGCTACTCGCTCGAGAACCTGCGCGAGGGCATCGCCGCCACGGCGGCCGTCCTCGCCGGCCAGCCTCCGCCGCCGATGGACGCGGCGGCGCCCCCCGGCTGGCTCGACCAGCTCCGCGCGCGACGCCACCCGCTGCTCCGCCCCTGAGCCGCGCCTGCGGCCTCGTGGGGCCCTGGCGGGCGTGTCGCGGTCTCCTCCTCGCCGACCTGCCGCGGAGGGCACCGATCCCGTAATTCCAGTAACTTACAGGAGTGGCACGGCGCATGCATAGGGTATCTCCGCAACCCCCGGAGACTCAAATGCGAAGCATGAACGTCGCTTTCCTCGCCCTCTTGCCCCTCCTTGCCGCCTGTCCGCCCATCACCGTGCCCCTGGTCGGCGAGCCGGCTCCTCCCGCCTCGCTCGAAGAGGGGCGTTGGCTCTTCACCCTCTCCGACGCCGCCAGCAGCCGCGCCTGCGCGGAGCGGATGGGCCTCGAGGTGGGAGGGGAGGCCCCCGAGCTGGGCGCGACCCTGCGCTTCGTCGGTGACCGCGGCCTCGACGTCAACGTCGACGGCCTTCACATGAGCGGCGCCCGGGAGGGATCGGCGCTCTGGGCCGCGGGCTCGATGCGGATTGACGGCGCTCCCACTCCGGAGCCCCAGCCGGAGCCCGTTGGCACCGAGGACTCCGAGGGCTCCGAGGGCTCCGAGGACTGCGCGGGAGCCGACAGCTCCGACGGCTCCGACGGCTCCGACGGCTCCGACGGCTGCGAAGAGCCCCGCGACGAGCGCCCGGAGGAGCCCGCGCCGTCTGCTGAGTCGCTGATGTGGGTGGGCTTCGAGGCCGACGTCGTCGCGGCCGACCACCTCGTGGGTGACCTCGAGCTGGTCATCGAGGAGCCCGACCTCGTCTGCACCTTCACCTTCGCCCTCGACGGCGCACTCCAGACCGACGATGGGCCCCCCGTCTACGAGGAGCCCATGCCGGGGGGTGATGAGCCCATCACCGTGGAGCCGGGCGACGGAGGCGGAAGCGCGGAGCCGAGCCCCACCGAGGGCTGACCCCGCCGCGCCCGCCTGCGCTCAGGGCGTGACGCGGACGCGGTCGCGCGGGTAGAGGGTCGCCTCGCGGACGTTCTGCAGACCGAGCACCTGACCGGTCAGGCGCTCGGCGCCGATGGCGAGGCCGCCGTGTGGGGGCATGCCGAGGTCGAACATGCGGAGGTGGCCCTCGAAGTTCACGGGGTCGATGCCGCGGCGGCGCAGCGAGTCTTCGAGGTCGGCCCGGCGGTGCAGGCGCTGGCCGCCGGTCGTGATCTCGAGGCCGCGGAAGAGGAGGTCGAAGCCTGCGGCGTGGGTGCCGCCGGCCAGCGGGTGGGTGTAGAAGGGCCGCTGGGTCATCGGGAAGCCGAACACGAAGACCGCGCTCACGCCGGTCTCGGCCTCGGCCATCTTGCAGAGCTGGCGCTCGCCTTCGGGGTCGAGGTCGTCCACGAGGTCTGTCCGCCCGTGAACGGTCTTGAGGCGATCGATACACTCCTCGAAGGTCCAGGCGGGGACGTTCATCATCGAGGGGAGGTAGGCGTCGAAGAGCTTGAGCTCAGCCTCGAAGTTACGACGAACATCCTCGAACATCTCGCTCAGGATCTCGCGCTCCACCTGCATGATGTCATGCGGGCCGTCGATGAAGCCCATCTCGAAGTCGAGCGAGTAGTACTCGGTGAGGTGGCGGCTCGTGGCGTGGGGCTCGGCACGGTACACATGCCCCGTCTCGAAGACCCGCTCGAGGCCGGCGACGCCGTGCTCCTTGTAGAACTGCGGGCTCTGCGCGAGGTAGGCGGTGCGCTCGAAGTACTTGATCTCAAAGAGGTTGGTGCCGCCCTCGGTGCCGGTAGCGACGATCTTCGAGGAGAAGATCTCGGTGAACCGACGGCGACGCAGCGCCGCGCGGAAGCCCTCGATGAGGGCCGCCTGCACCTTGAAGGTCGCGCCGCCGCGATCCGTGCGGAGCGAGAGGGGACGGTAGTCGAGGACCGTCTCCTGGCCGACCTTCGAGAGGTCAGTCCCAGAGGCAAAAGGCAGGTCTGCCGCAGAGGGGTTCAGCACCTCCACGGAGATGAAGTCGACCTCGAAGCCCGTACGGGAGCGAGGCTCTTCTCGCACCTTGCCCTGGAGGCGGATGCAGTCCTCGGTCTTCAAGCCGAGGCCGGCCACCTGCTGGGGCCCCGCCACGACCTGTACGAGCCCAGAGGTGTCCTGGACCACGATGAACGTGGTGGACTTCGTCTCGCGGTAACGCCGAATCCAGCCACAGAGGGTGACCTCTTGGCCAAAGTGCTGCGGTAGATCTGCGACAAAGACTCGACTGGACATGATCGCTCTCCGGGGCCGCCGTCTTAGCAAGGCGCCGCAGCGCAGTCCAGCCGACGCCCACGCTCCCCAGCCCCGGGCTACAGACGGGCCGAGCGCCCCGCCCGCCCCGCTCGCCCCCCATGCCGAAAGGACCGCCCCGATGAAACAGCACGCCCCCGCTACGGAGAGAAACCGAGAGGCGATCCGCCACGTGCTCGAGGCCATCCTGCCGCCCACCGGGCTCGTGCTCGAGGTGGCCTCTGGCAGCGGTCAGCACGCGGTGGCCTTCGCGCGAAACTTCCCCGGCCTGCTGTGGCAGCCCTCGGATCTCGATCCCCAGGCGCGGACCAGCATCCAAGCCTGGTCCGACGAGGCTGGGCTCGGCAACCTCCTGGAGCCGCTCAACCTCGACGCCGCGCACGGCGCCTGGCCGATCGAGCGCGCAGACGCCATCCTCGCGATCAACCTGCTGCACATCTCACCGTGGTCGACGACCCTCGGCCTGATGCGCGGCGCCGCCCGCCGCCTCGCCCCCGGCGGCGTGCTGTACGTGTACGGTCCCTTCAAGGAGGAGGGGCGCCACACCGCCCCCTCCAACGCCACCTTTGAGCATTGGCTCCACACGCTGAGCGCCGAGTACGGCGTCCGCGACCGCGAGGCCGTCGAGGAGGCTGCGCAGGCCGCGGGGCTGCAGGTCGAGGCCCGGGTCGCCATGCCGGCGAACAACCTGAGCCTCGTCTTCCGACGCTGAGGCTCAGCCCTCGGCAGCGAGGAGGTCTTCGTAGTCGGCGGCGCTCATCAGGCCGTTTAGCTCTGACTTGTCCGAGAGCTGGATCTTGAAGAGCCAGCCCTTGCCGTAGGGGTCGGCGTTGACGTCCTCCGGGCTGTCATCGAGCGCCTCGTTGACGCCGACAACCTCTCCGGAGACCGGGGCGTAGATGTCGCTCACCGCCTTCACGGACTCGATCTCACCCACGCTGCTGCCCTTGCTGGCGTCGTCGCCGACGCTCGGGAGCTCGACGTGGACCACGTCGCCGAGGGCCGCCTGGGCGTGGTGGGTGATGCCGCAGGTGGCGGTGTCCCCCTCGATGCGGGTCCATTCGTGCGACTTCGAGTAGAGCAGTTCGGCGGGGTTGGACATGGGGCGGTCCTCGATGGGTGTGGCTGAACAGAGGCGAGAGGTCAGTAATTGCGCTTGTAGAAGGGGCCCTTGACGACCACGGCGTCGGCCAGCTTGCCGCGAACATCGACCTCCACGCGGGTGCCCACCGCGGCGAGGGCGGCCGGCACATAGGCGATGGCGATGTTGGCGTTGACGGTCGGAGCCTTGGTGCCGGAGGTCACCACCCCCACGACCGCTCCGTCGTGCACCACGTTGTTGCCGTGACGCCCAATGCGGCCGTCCACCTCGAGGCAGACGAGCCGGCGGGGGACACCGGCCTGACGCTGGGCAAGGATGGGCCCCTTGCCGATGAAGTCGTGGCCCTCCAGCTTCACCGTCCAGGCGAGGTTGGCCTCAAGCGGCGTCGTGGTGTCGTCGATGTCGTTGCCGTAGAGGCACATCTTGGCCTCGAGGCGCAGCGTGTCGCGCGCGCCGAGGCCGATGGGAGCGAGGCCGTGCTCGGCGCCCGCCTCGAGGAGGGCCGGCCAGATCGTGGAGGCGCCCGAGACGGGGAGGAAGATCTCGAAGCCGTCCTCGCCGGTGTAGCCGGTGCGGGCGACGATGCAGCCCTCGACCCCAGCGACCGCGCCGTCGGCGAACCAGTAGTTCTTGATGTGCGAGAGGTCGATCGCCGTCAGCTTCTGGAGCGTCGCGGCCGCGAAGCGCCCCTGGAGGGCGACCTGCGCCCACTGATCCCCTTCGTCGGTGAAGGTCGCGGCGTCAGGGAATGGGTTGTGGGCGACCATCCACGCGAAGTCCTTGTCGCGGTTGGCGGCGTTCACACAGATGAAGACGTGATCGTCGGAATACTTGTAGACGATGAGGTCGTCAACGATGCCTCCGTCTTCGTTACACATGGGAGAATACTGAGCCTGCCCCTGACTGATTCGCAGATCGTTACACACGAGGTAGCGTACCGCCTCGAGCGCCCGCGGCCCGCGGACCCGGATCTCACCCATGTGCGAGACGTCGAAGAGCCCCACCTGCTCGCGGACCCGCTTGTGCTCGGCGAGGATCCCCTCGTACTGTACCGGGAGCTCCCATCCGCCGAAGTCGATGAGGCGCGCCCCGGCGGCCTGATGGAAGGAGTAGAAAGGGGTCCGCTTGATGGGGCCCGAGCTCGGCGTGGACACGATGGCGCTCCAGGAGGGCCTCCTGACTAACCGCGCCACCGCGCGTGGGCACCCGTGCTCCGCCATGGTAGGAACCGCACCCTTCGGAGGTCCCGATGCCCGCTGTCCTTCCGCCCGTCGATCGCTTCGCAGACCGTCACATCGGGCCCCGCCCGGCCGAGATCGAGCGGATGCTCGCGGTCGTGGGCGCAGACTCGGTCGACGCCTTCATCGACGAGGTGGTGCCGGCCTCGATCCGGGCCGAGGGGCGCCTCGAGCTCCCGGCCGCCCTCGACGAGGCCGCCGCGCTCTCCACGCTCCAGGGCATCGCCTCGCGCAACAAGGTGCTCCGTTCCTGGCTCGGCTACGGCTACCACGACACGATCACCCCGCCGGTCATCCTCCGGAACATCCTCGAGAATCCCGGCTGGTACACGGCCTACACACCGTACCAGGCCGAGATCTCGCAGGGTCGCCTCGAGGCCCTCCTCGTATACCAGACGGTGATCCAAGAGCTCACGGGGATGGAGCTGTCGAACGCCTCGCTCTTGGACGAGGGCACCGCCGCCGCCGAGGCCATGACGATGGCCCACCGCCTCTCCAACAAGAAGCAGGCCGACACCTTCCTGGTCAGTGACCGTTGTCATCCCCAGACGATCGCGGTGATCCACACCCGCGCCGAGCCGCTCGGCATCCGGGTGGTGGTGGTCGCCGCCGAGCAGTTCCACCTGACCGATGACGTCTTCGCCGGCCTCGTACAGTACCCCACGACGGACGGCGCGGTCGAAGACTACCAGGAGCTCGGAGAGCGGCTGCACGCCGCCGGGGCGCTGCTCGTGGTGGCCGCCGATCTGCTCTCCCTCTGCCTGCTCCGCCCCCCGGGCGAGTTTGGCGCCGACATCGTCATCGGCAACTCGCAGCGCTTCGGCGTGCCCCTCGGCTTCGGCGGCCCCCACGCCGCCTTCATGGCCACCAAGGAGGAGCACAAGCGGCAGATGCCCGGCCGCGTCATCGGCATCTCGAAGGACGCCCATGGCAACCCGGCGCTGCGGATGGCGATGCAGACCCGCGAGCAGCACATCCGCCGTCAGAAGGCGACGTCCAACATCTGCACTGCACAGGTGCTGCTGGCCATCACCGCGGCGATGTACGCCGTCTGGCACGGCCCCGAGGGGCTCGTCCGCATCGCCAGTCGCGTCCGGGGGCTGGCCGCCATCGTGGCCGAGGGCGCACGCCAAGCCGGGCTCCACCTCGCCGACCGCCCCTACTTCGACACCCTGCACCTGCTCGCCCCCTCCACGCAGCGCCGCGAAGAGGTGATCTCGGCCGCCCTCGACGTCGGTATCAACCTCCGACCCTACGGCGACTTCGGCCTGCTCATCGCCCTCGACGAGACGGTGACCGAAGACGACGTGGCCGATCTCCTTGGCGCCTTCGGCACCACGGCCTCCTACGACGCCGTGGCCGAGGCCGCTTCGGTGCCCGCGCTGCCGGCCTTCGCGGTGCGATCGAGCGCTTTCCTCGGCAATGAGGTGTTCCACCTCTACCGCTCCGAGACGGAGATGCTGCGCTTCCTCCACCGCCTGCAGGTGAAGGACATCGCCCTCGACACCGCGATGATCCCGCTCGGCTCCTGCACGATGAAGCTGAACGCGACCACCGAGATGATCCCCATCACCTGGCGGAGCTTCGGCGGGATCCACCCCTTCGCGCCCGCAGACCAGGCCGACGGCTACGGCGAGCTCTTCGACCAGCTCGAGCGCTGGCTCGCCGAGATCACCGGCTTCCCCGCAGTCAGCCTGCAGCCCAACGCTGGCTCGCAGGGAGAGTACGCGGGGCTGCTCTGTATTCGTGCATACCACCGGGCTCGGGGCGATGAACACCGGACCGTCTGCCTCATCCCCACCTCCGCCCACGGCACCAACCCCGCGAGCGCGGTGATGGCCGGTATGGAGGTCGTCGCGGTCAGCTGCGACAACAGCGGGAACGTCGACCTGGCCGACCTCAAGGCCAAGGCCGCCCAGCACGCCGACCGCCTCGCCGCCCTGATGATCACCTACCCCTCCACCCATGGGGTCTTCGAAGAGACGGTGGGCGAGATCTGCTCGATTGTCCATGCCCACGGCGGGCAGGTCTACATGGACGGCGCCAACATGAACGCCATGGTCGGCCTCGCCCGACCGGGCCGCATCGGCGCCGACGTCCTGCACCTCAACCTCCACAAGACCTTCTGCATCCCCCACGGGGGCGGAGGGCCGGGCATGGGCCCCATCGGTGTGCAGGGGCACCTCGCGCCCTTCCTGCCCGGCCACCCACTGTCTCCCGGCGCTCGGCCGGTGTCGGCGGCCCCCTTCGGCAGCTCCTCGATCCTGCCCATCTCCTGGGCCTACATTGCGATGATGGGGCCCGACGGTGTCACCCAGGCCACCAAGATGGCGATCTTCAACGCCAACTACGTGGCCAGGCGGCTCGGGCCGCACTTCCCGGTGCTCTACAGCGGGCGGAACGGGCGAGTGGCGCACGAGTGCATCCTCGACCTGCGCCAGTGGAAGAAGTTCGGCGTCGAGGCGGAGGACGTGGCCAAGCGCCTCATCGACTACGGCTTCCACGCCCCCACCATGAGCTTCCCGGTCGCAGGCACGCTGATGGTGGAGCCCACGGAGAGCGAGGGCCTCTACGAGCTTGACCGCTTCTGCGACGCCATGATCGGCATCCGCGAGGAGATCCGCGCCATCGAAGAGGGCCGCGTCGGGCACGCCGAGAGCGCGCTGCACAACGCCCCCCACACCGCCGCCGTGGTCACCGCCGACGAGTGGAGCCGCCCCTACAGCCGCTCGGAGGCCGCCTTCCCGACGGCCCACACCCGGGCGCACAAGTACTGGCCGCCGGTCGGCCGGGTGGACAACGTCTGGGGCGACCGCAACCTCTTCTGCTCCTGCAACGCCTGGGACGCGGTCGGCCCTCGTTGATGGAGCCCGGCTGGCCGGAGAGCCGAGAGGAGGAGCTCTCGGACCGGCGCCGCCGGAAGGCGCTCTTCTTCGCCGCGGGCGGCCTCGTCGGGCTCGCCGGCCTCACGATGTCCGCCCTCAACTTCGCCCTCGTGATGGGCGGAGGGAGCGCGAGCCTGCTGCTGACGCCCCTCCCCCTCCTCGCGGTGGCAGGGCTCACCGTTTGGGGCGGGGGTCGGGTCTCGTTACAGCCGGACCCCGAGCTCCCCACCTGGGAGCAGCTCGACCCCGCCGATCCCCGGCGCGCCCTCCCGCGGGCCGCGCGGCGCCAGCGCTGGCTGATCGTCGTGCTGAGCTGGGCAGTGGGCTGGGCCTTCGCCGGCCTGGTCGCGGTCGAGGCCGACGTGCGCAGCTTCGGCTGGGCGAAGCCGCTGCTGTTCCTCGCGCTCAGCATGGGCCCCGTGCTGGGGGGAGCCCGGCACCTGCGTCGTCACAACGGCTCTACGGCCTGGCCCGACCGTTAGGCCGCGCGCCGCGACGGTGACCCTTCAGCCCCAAAAAGCAGGAGACCCCGCAAGGCCGAAGCCTTGCAGGGTCCCTGTCTCGCAGCCCTCTATCGAGGGATCGCCCGGAGGCGACGCGAGCTCACCAGCGATCGCCGCCGCCGCCGTAGCCGCCGCCGCCGCCGCCGCCGCCGTAGCCGCCGCCGTCACGACCGCCGCCGCCGCCGTAGCCGCCGCCGCGCCCGCCGCGATCGCCACCGCGATCGCCGCCACGGTCACCGCGGTAGCCACCGCCGCCGCCACCGCGACCACCACCGCCGCCGCCGCCGCCGCCGAACCCGCCGCCGCCGCCGCCGCCGCGGCTGTCACGACGCTCTTCGGCTTCGTTCACCTTGAGGGTGCGTCCGTCGAGGGCCTTGCCGTCCATTCCGGCGATGGCGTCAGCCGCAGAGGCGTCAGCCGAGAAGGTGACGAACCCGAAGCCGCGGCTGCGCCCGGTCTCGCGATCCGTGATGACCTTGGCGTCGGTCACATCACCGTACCGAGAGAAGGCCTCCTTGAGGCCAGCATCGGTCGTGTTCCAGCTCAAACCACCCACGAAAAGCTTCTTGCCCATGTCGATCTTCACCTACGTTGCCTGCGCCAGAGAGCGGCGCGATTCTCCCCCGTGGGAACATCTCCATGGACACAGCCTCTCCGGGTCCTATCGAGCGCCCTGTCCCAAGTGGCTCGGAAGAACCGTCACTTTGGCTTGGGGGTGCCTCCCCTCCCGGGGGGGCACTCCACCAGTATCCGATCGTCCTCCACTTGTCCTCTCGATTTGTGAGAAAAGCGCATCGAGAAAAGAGCGGTGAGAAGAGCCGTGACCTCGGAGGACCGTCAGGGGAAGAGACCTACGGGCAAGGTGAGGCGCCGGAGGCCATCGGGACCAGCGGGCGGCAGGCGGCCGGCGTCGATGTTGCACTGGATCGACTGGAAGATGAGGTTCGGCGGCGCCAGCTTGGCGTCGCGCTCGGTGCGGAAGCGTACGTAGTCGGCCTCGGAGGTGTCGGCCCGGAGCTGGATGTTCTCCCGCTTCGAGGCGCCGATGGTGGTCTCCCAGGCGACGGGGCGGCCGCCGGGCTGGTAGTCGTGACCGACAAACACGCGGGTCTCGTCCGGCAGGGTGTAGAGGGACCGGATCGAGCGGTAGAGCGCGGCGGCGCTGCCCTTCGGGAAGTCACAGCGCCCGGTGCCGTAGTCGGGCATGAACAGGGCATCGCCGGTGAAGATCGCGTCGCCCACCTGAAAGGTCACGCAGGCCGGGGTGTGGCCGGGGGTCGCGAGGACGTTCACCGAGAGAGAGCCGGCCTCCAGCACGTCGCCGCCCTGCAGGAGCTGGTCGAACTGGCTGCCGTCCGTCG
The DNA here is from genome assembly GCA_044344255.1 of Myxococcota bacterium. GTDB lineage: Bacteria > Myxococcota_A > UBA796 > UBA796 > UBA2385 > JBIJDH01. The sequence continues at coordinate 199,160 of JBIJDH010000006.1, read as the reverse complement.
AGATGTCACGGCGGCCGAAGACCCCTGCGAAGAACCCTTGAACCCCCGTGATGGCGGCGCCGATGGCGAGGCGAGCCCCGAGCCGCTCGCGGAGGATCACGCCGGCGCTGATGTGATCGGCGTGGGCGTGCGTCTCGAGCGACCAGTGGAGCTTGAGGCCCAGGGCCTCGATGCGCGCGATGTACCCGGCGATCGACTCCTCGAAGAACTTCACGCGAAGCGGATCGTAGTCGTGGACTGGATCGATGATCACCGCGTCTTTCGAGGTGGGATCGTAGACGAGGTAGGTCAGGGTCCAGGTGCGGGCATCGAAGAAGCGCTCGACCTGGAGGGAATCGGCGCGGGAGGCGGTGGACATGAGGGCTCCGGGTGCGGGAGGGCGACGTCCGCCCCCCACTGGCGCTGAACACCTTTGCAAGCGCCGTGCCGCCGCTTCGGGCGCGGGCCGACCCCGCGCTCCCTCCGCGAAGAACGCGTGAGGGCCGTACTCGGATGCCCGCGCCCCTCAACCGGTGAAACCGCTCGACGGTCCATCGAAACAGAGTGAAACAGGCGTGGAGCATTTGTGAAACAGAGGCAACGCAACCGCCCACGGCGTTTCACGCCTCCCGCGGCCGCGCCGCGGTGCGGCCCCAATTAGGGGCGTGCCGCTCACTCGGAGGCCCACGATGATCAGCCGCCTCGCCCCTGCCCTGGCGCTCGGTCCTCGGCGCCCTGGCCCCGCCGGATGATCGACCCCGCCTCCGCGGTGCGCCTCTCCCTGGTGGTGGCCCTCGCCTCCACCCTGGTCGGGCTCGCGCCGGCGGTGGGGGCGGGCTGGCTGTTGGCGCGGGGTCGCTTCCGCGGCAAGTCGCTGCTGACCGCGATCATCATGGCGCCCCTCGTGCTCCCGCCGGTGGTGACGGGGCTCCTCCTCCTCCGCGCCTTCGGCCGCAGCACCCCCCTCGGCGGTCTCCTCGAGGCGGCGGGACTGCCCATCAGCTTCTCGCTCTTCGGAGCCGGGGTCGCGGCGCTGGTCGTCGGCTTCCCGCTCTACGTGCTGAGCATCCGGGGCGCCTTCGAGGCGGTCGATCCCCGCTACGCCGAGCTCTCGCTCACCCTTGGGGTGCCGCCCCGCGCCACTTGGCGGCGCATCACGCTCCCCCTGGCGCTCCCCGGCGTGGCCGCGGGCGCGGTCCTGGCCTTCGCGAGAGCCCTCGGCGAGTTCGGCGCCACCGCGATCATCGCCGGGAACATCGAGGGGCGCACCCGCACGATCGCGCTCGCGGTCTACGCCCTGCTCGACAGCCCCGACGGCGAGGCCGAGACCACGACCCTGCTCCTCGCGAGCGTGTCCCTCTCAGCGGCCGCGCTGCTCGGCTACGAGCTGCTCAACCGCTGGCAGCGACGCAGGCTGGACCTCGATGTCGACTGACCCGCCAGGCTTCGACCCACCGGGCTTCGACCCGCCCGCTCCGTCGAGCCCGCGGCTGCAGCTCGATCTGCGGCTGACGATCGGCGGGCGGACGGCGCACCTCCGCCTCGAGAGCGTCGCGCCGGTGGTGGGCGTGGTCGGGCCTTCGGGGGCGGGCAAGACCACCCTGCTCCGCCTCCTCGCCGGGCTGGAGCGGCGGGCGGAGGGCACGCTCTCGCTCGGGGACGTGCCCTGGCAAGGCGCGGGGCGCTTCGTGCCCCCGTGGGAGCGAGGCATCGGTCTCGTCCCACAGGAGGCCACGCTCTTCCCACACCTCTCGGTGCGGGAGAACCTCGCGTACGCCGCCCGGGGCGAGGTGAGCGAGATCGCGCGCTGGCTGGGCGTAGACGCCCTGCTCGAACGGGCGCCACGACACCTCTCGGGCGGCGAGCGGCAGCGGGTCGCCCTCGGACGGGCCCTGCTCTCTCAACCCCGCCTGCTCCTGCTGGATGAGCCCTTCTCGGCGCTCGACCGCCCCCTGCGCGACCGCCTCGCCCGGGAGCTCGCGGCGCGCTGCCGGGGCTCCGGGCTGCCGGTGGTGCTGGTCACCCACGACGAGGCCGATCTCCACGCCTTCTCCGCCGAGCGTTGGTCGCTCGGCCCCGCGGGCCTCCGCCGTGACTGAGCCGCTGCTGCCCGCGACCTGGACCTACGCGCCCCCGCTCGAGCCGTGGCTCAGCCTGCTCCACGAAGACCGCGACATCGTCGTGATCGACAAGCCGGCGGGGCTCCTCTCGGTGCCGGGCCGCGGCCCCGCCCTGCTCGACAGCGCCGAGACGCGCCTGCGCCGGGACCGCGAGGCCGCCTGGGCCGCCCACCGCCTCGACCTCGACACCTCGGGCGTGCTGGTCTTCGCCCTCCGACGGCGCGCCGAGGCCACCCTGCACCAACAGTTCCGCGACCGCCGCGTCGAGAAGACCTACCTCGCGCGGGTCGCCGGCTGGCCGGCGGCGGAGGGCGGCCTGATCGATCTGCCCCTGTCCACGATCGAGGGGGAGCCCCGCTCGCGGGTCGATCCCGGGGGCAAGCCGGCCCGCACCCGCTGGGTGGTGCTCTCCCGCGACGCCGATCAGAGCTCGCTGCTCGAGCTCCATCCCGAGACCGGCCGATCCCACCAGCTCCGGCTGCACCTGCGGGCGATCGGCCACCCCATCCTGGGCGACCGCTTCTACGCCCCGCCCGACGTCGTCGCCCGCGCGCCCCGGCTGCTGCTGCACGCCGCGACCCTCCGCCTCCACCACCCCTACAACGGGGCGCTGCTCTGCTTCACGGCTCCCCTGCCCTTCCCTTGATCGGCGGGCTCAGCGGCTCAGGAGGGGGAGGGCCACGGCGGAGATCAGCAGCACGGCCATCCCCGCCCGACCCGCGAGATCGGGTACTTCCCCGAGGAAGACCCACCCTGCGACCGCGTTGAGGAGCGGGCTGGCGGCGCCGGTGGCCGAGATGAGGGCGGCAGGGGCGAGGGCGTAGGCCTCGGTCATCCGCATCTGGGCGAAGGTGGCGGCGAGGCCGGCGCCGACGAGGCAGGCCCAGACCCGCGGATCGTGGGGCAGCTTGGCGCCCACCCCGATGGAGAGGGCGCCGGCGATGATCGTCGCCACCAGCGTGAAGTAGAAGACGATGGTGATGGGGCCGTTGGTGGCCCCCGCCCGCCGGACGGAGAGGTAGGCGCCCGCCGCGCAGAGCCCTGACACGAGGCCGATGATCCGCCCGACGGTGTCGCTGCCCTCGGGGCGGGGGTGGGTGAGCAGCAGCACGCCCACGATCGAGCCCGCCACGGCGAGGGTGGCCCGCGCCCGGGCCGGCTCCCGGAGCAAGAGGGGGGCCAGGATGGCGACCCACACCGCGCTCGTCTGGTTGAGGAAGGCGGCCTCTCCGATCCCGACCCGCTCGAGCGCGGCGAAGTAGGAGACGAGCGCGAGGCCGCCCGTGACGCCGCGCACCCACAAGGCGGCCCGACGGTCTCCAAAGAGGAGGCCCATGTTGCCGCGGGCCAGCAGCACGAGCGCCACGAGGTTGACCGACGAGCGCACGAGGCTCGTCATCGCGGTGGAGAGGGTGGGGTCGAGCCGATGCGCCTCTCCCGCGCAGAGGGCCATCAGCGCGAAGAAGACACAGGCCACCAGCATCCGCTGGACGCCCTGCCTCACGCCGCGCCCGGGGGGCCCGGCGTCCAGGGGGAGCTCGGTGACGACGCTGGACATAGGACCTCGGCGGCGGCCCTCACTGACCCGGCGCGCTCGACCTGTAAAGCCAGCCCTCGGCGACCGACCCATCGGACAGGTTAGGGCGAGCGGCCTTCGAGGTGACCGATGGGTTCCCCCTCTCCCCTGCGCGACCGGCTGATCGCGGGCGGGCGCGTCGATCGTGCTGAAGCGGCGGCCCTCTTCACCGAGGCCAGCGACGAGACGCTCACCGAGCTCGCGGGCATCGTGCGGGCCCGCTACCATCGGCCCGACGAGGCGACCTACCTCGTCATGGCCATCATCAACACGACGAACATCTGCGTCGCCCGCTGCGACTATTGCGCCTTCTACCGGCTCCCGGGCCAGGAGGGCGGCTATCTCCTCACGGACGAGCAGATTGAGGCCCGCATCGACGCCCTGCTCCAGCTCGGCGGCACGCTCGTCGGCTTCAACGGGGGCTTTCACCCCGACATCCGCATCGAGGACTACGCCCGCCTCTTCCGGCGCCTCCGCCAGCGCTTCGAGGGCCGCGTCCAGTTCTACGAGATGACGGTGGCCGAGTTCATGTTCGTCACCAAGCGGACCGGCGTGAGCTACGCCGAGGGGGCCCGCCTCTTCGCCGAGGCCGGCACCGGCTGGATCACCGGCGGGGGCGCCGAGATCATGGACGACCGCTTCCGCCTCCGCCACAGCCCGGCCAAGTACAAGGTCGAGGACTACCTCACGGCCCAGCGCGCCATCTTGGACGCCGGCATCGGCAGCACCGCCACGATGGTCATCGGCTTCGACGAGCCCCTGGAGGAGCGGCTCAACCACCTCGAGCGCCTGCGCGACTTCCAGGACAGCGTGGGCGGGCGGCTGACGAGCTTCCTCTGCTGGACCTACAAGCCGTACGACACCGCGGCCGGGGGGGCGGAGCTGAGCACCGGCGAGTACCTGCGCTGGCTGGCGGTCTGCCGCATCTACCTCGACAACATCGTCCACATCCGCACGAGCGTGCTCACCCGGAACGAGGACGCCATGCTCGGCCTCCGCTACGGCGCCAATGACTTCGACCTCCCCACCGAGGACGAGGTGACCACCAAGGCCGGCGCCACGATCTCGCACGACTTCGAGCGGGTGCTCGACGCCGCCCGTCAGATCGGCTTCACGGTGCGGCACCGCGGCGCCTTCCAGCCCGGCCCCGGCCAGGGCGAGCGCGGCCGATGAGCGGCGCGCCAGTGCGGGTGGCCCTCGACGCCATGGGCGGCGACCAAGGGGTCCAAGAGGTGGTGGCGGGGGCGGCCACCCTGTCACGAGAGGAGCGCCCCGTGCGCGTGCTGCTCGTCGGCGACGAGGCGCTCATCGGCGCCGCGCTGGCGAAGAACCGCTACGACCCGGCCTGGATCCAGGTGGTGCCCGCCGAGGGGGTGGTGCGCATGGACGCCGATCCCCGCGAGGCCCTGCGCGCGATGCCCCGCGCCTCGATCAACGTCGCCGCCGAGCTCGTCGCCGCCGGGGAGGCCGACGCCCTCGTCAGCGCGGGGCACACCGGCGCCACCATCCTCGCCGCATCGGCGCTCTACCAGCGGCTGCCCGGGGTCCGCCGCGCCGCGCTGGCCGCCGTCTACCCGACCGAGCAGCGCCACGGCCCGCGGGGAGACCCCTTCGCCCTCATCCTCGACGTCGGCGCCACCATCGGGGCCTCCCCCGAAGACCTCCTCGGCTTCGCGGTGATGGGGAGCGCCTACTCCCGCATCATCTCGGGCCACGATCAGCCCAAGGTGGCCCTGCTCTCCAACGGCACCGAGCCGAACAAGGGCACCGAGACCATCGTGGCGGCCCACCAGCTCCTTCGAGCGGCGCCGGGGCTCCACTTCCACGGCAACGTCGAGGGGCTCGACATCCCGAGGGGCACGGTCGACATCGTGGTCTGCGACGGCTTCCTCGGCAATGTCGTGCTCAAGATGCTCGAGGGCGTGGGCGAGGTGGTGGCTGACATCGCCAAGGACGCCTACGCCCGCAAATTCCTCTGGCGCCTCGGCCTCACGATGCTGTCACGCGGCCTCCGCGAGCTCCGCACGATGACGGACTGGAAGCAGTACGGCGGCGCCCCCCTGCTCGGCCTCGATCGCGTGGTGATCAAGGCGCACGGCCGCAGCAACGCCCGCGCGATCCGCAACGCCGTCAAGGTCGCCGCCAAGGCCGTCGAAGGAGACCTGACCGGTCAGATCGCCCGCGGGATGGCCGCCATCGACGCCGTGAAGGGCGAGGGTTCCAAGGCGCCCTGAACTGCGGCGGGCCCTCGCAGGCTCAGACCGGGTCGGTCACGCCGCGGAGCTGACCCTCCTCTTCGACGAGGCGCAGCCCGACCCCCGGGGTGGGACCCAGCTCGAGCAGGGCCCCCTTGGCGCGGGCCGGCAGGAAGGCGACGAGCACGGCCCCCTCCGCCTCGAGCGCCGGGGCGAAGCGTTGAGCGAGCGAGCGGAGGAGGGCGACGGGATCGAGCACGTCCTCGACGCCCTCCACGTCGACCACCAGCGCGACCGGGCTCCCGCGGAGCGAGACCTCGGCGAGCAGCGCCCCGGCGCCCTTGCCGAAGCCAGGGACGTCGGTGGCGCCGAGGAGGCGGCCGGGGACGGGAAGGGCGGCGCCGCGGGCCCGCAGCGCGGCCTCGATCTGCGCCGGGGCCCAGGACCGGGCCACGAGGGCCGCGGCGCTGTGGGGCGCCTGGAGCCAATCCGCCACCCACTCGATCGCCAGCCCTCCCCGCTCCGCGGCGACCAGGTGGAGGCGGCCCGGCGGCCAGGCCCGCCCGAGGGCGAGGGGCGGCGGCGCCGCAGGGACCCAGAGGCGGAGGGGCAGCGGCTCCTCCTGCGCCTCGACCCGCGCGGCGGCCCCCGCGAGGGCGCGAAGGGCGGGCTGCACCTCTCGATCGGACCATCGACGGACCCGCTGGGTGAGCAGCAGCCCGCCGACGCCGACGAGGAGCACGAGCGCCCAGCTCCCTACCGACCAAGTGAGATCATCGGCCGGGGAGGCCGCTGCGCCGCCCTGGACGCCCATCGGCGCGCCACCGGGCCCACCACCGGGCGCACCGCCCTCCGGGGGAGGTTCGCCCGCCCCGTTGCCACCTCCGCTCGGGGCACCGCCGCTCGGGGCACCGCCGCTCGGGACGCCGCCGTTGGGGGCGCCATCGCTCGAAGAGCCGTTGGGGCCGGTCTGGCTTCCGACGAGGCTGGGCGCAGGGCCGGCACCGGAGGCGCCGGGGTCCCCCTGCTGCGCGGCCGCGACGCCGATGGTGGGCCCACGCGTGGCGAACGGCACGAGCGGCGCCAACCCCAGCGCGAGGAGCGCGAGGAGGGTGGGGGCGAGGTGCGGAGATCGGGCGCGAGCGGGATCGGATGTGCGCATGGACGGCCGCCCTATCACGGGTCTCACTCGACTGGCTCCGTCGGTGGACCGAGGAGCAGCCACCCGCTCACCTCGGCGCTCACGAGGAGGGCGGTGGCCTCGTCGCTGGTCAAGAAGGGGAGGGCGCGAAGGAGGCCGAGCAAGCGCGTACGCTGGAGATCCAGCAGGTCGAGGATCAGCCCGGGGAGCTGCTCCCCGACGGCGTGAAGCGCGGCGGGGTCAGCGAGGCGCTCGGGGTCTCGGAGGGTGAGATCAAGGGCGCCGAGGGCGCGGTCTACGGGCGCCGCGGCGACCACGAGGCGGTCTCGGTCGTCCTCGAGCAGGCGGGAGGCCGTGCCACGGACCGCGGTGCCGGGCCGGCCGTCGGTGAGCTCGGGGTCGCGGCCGATGAGGCGCCGGACCTCGATGAGCGGCCCGAGGAGGTCCGCGGCGGCGGTGCCATTTCGGGCGGCCTCTCGCTGGGCCTCGGGCTCCTGGGCCTGCAAGGCCTGGAGGTGCCGCGAGGCGCCCGTCCCGAGCACGACGGACTCCTCCCGGATCAAGGCCTCGAAGGCCTCGACCAACTCGCGCTCGTCTCGGCCGAGCAGGAGGTCGACCCGCACGAGGCCCGCCTGCCGCTCGAGCGCCGGCCCGAGCGGCGCCACGGCGGCGGAGGCCGCGGTGGAGGCCGCGGCGGGGACTGACGCGGGATTGGGCGCGCAAGCGAGCAGCAGCAGGAAGAGCGCGGTCACGCACGGCATCCGTGGGGCGAGGGACCGGGGGCGGCGCCGCGGCGCGCGCCCCCCCGCCCGTCGCCCCGCAGAAGGGAGGGTCAGTTGGTCCAGAGGTGGGGCCGCTTCCAGGTGTTGATGCAGGTCTTCTGGTCGGTCTCGATGAGCGTGTCGCACATCGTGATCGCGCTCTTCTCGTCGAGCCCCTGCGGGTCGAGGGAGAGCACCTTGTTGACGGCGGCCGATCGCACCATCGGCTCCTCGATCTTTTGGACGGCCTCGTTCACCTTCGGGAGATCATCGGCTTCGGCGGCGGCGACCGCGACCTCGTACCAGCACCAGTCGCGATCCGCCGGCTTGTCCAAGGTGGCGCAGTCTCGCGTCGTGGAACAAGCGGTGACCCACACGAGGGCGCCGAAGAGGAGGCAACGGGAGCCGCGCAGGACGAGAGGCGCAGCGAGGCCGGCCGAGGCGGTGATCAGGCGGCTGAACATCAGGTTGGCGCTCCGGTACAGGAGGTCGAGGGGCCCTCGAGGATCCCTCGAGGGCCGCCTCGGAGGGGGCCGCGGGCGTCGCCCGGCACCCCAAGATGGCATCCCACCCGTTAATCCGCCAGCCCCGATGGGTCGCGCTTCGATGTCTCCTCCGCCGGTCGCTCCTCCCCTGCCACCGGCTCCCGTCGACGGGCGCCGAATCGGGCTGCTCGCCCTCACGCTGCTCGTGATGGCGCTGATCTTCGTCGGCTTCGGCCTCCGAGCCGGGGGAGAGACGGCCCTCGGCACCCGCTCGGTGGACGCGCTCGGCACCTGGTGGTTCCAGTGGTGGGCCGCCCGCTACGTCGAGGGCTCCGAGCTCGGCCTGCACACGGATCGTCTCTTCTTCCCCTGGGGCAAGGACATCGCTGGGGACACCGGCGCCAACCTCGTCGACGCCCTCTTCAGCGTGCCCCTCCGCTGGTGGGGCGGGCCGACCTTCGCTTGGAACACGCTCTACCTGCTGATCCTCGCCAGCAACGGCGCCGCGGCCGGGCTCTGGCTCCGGCAGCGCGGGGCCTCCCCCCACGGGATCCTGCTCGGCGCCGCGATCGCCGCCTTGCACCCCACCCCCCTCTTCGAGCTCATCCAGGGCCGCCCCACCCAGGCCATCGCCGCGCCCCTGCTGCTCGCGCTCGGCGCCGCAGATCGGGCCTTTCGAGAGCGAGAGCCCCGCGCGGGCTGGCGCAGCGCCGTCGTCGCCGGCCTGATGTTCGCGCTCACCGCCTACGTCTACTGGTTCGCCGGCCTCTTCGCGGCGCTCGCGGCCTGCCTCCTCGCCCTCTCCGCGCCCCCGGAGCTCCGCCTCCGCAGCGCGCTGCCGCGCCTCTTCGGCATGGGGCTGCTCTCCCTGCTGCTCTGCGCCCCGGTCGCGCTGCCCCTCGGGAGGGCCCTGGCGGAGGGGGCGGTAGGCGGGGTCTTGCCCGTCCGCGACTGGCTGAGCGGGGAGCTCTCGCTGCGGAGCGCCGCTGGCGACAACATCCAGCTCTGCGTCCTGGGCGACCCGATCCACGCGGTCTTCCGCTCGGAGTCCGGGGTCACCCCGATTGGGCCCGCGCTCGGCCTCGTCGCCCTGCTGGCCGCCGCCGCCGCCACCCTCGCCGGACGACGCTGGGCGGCCATCGGGCTGTTCGCCCTGCTCCTCGCCGTCGGCCCGGCGCCGGGCGGCCTGCCCAACCCGCTCTACGTGCTCCTGGCCAACGCGCTCCCGCCGATGGCGCGCCTGTACTGGCCGATGCGGGCCCTCGTCCTCTTGGTCCCCTTGAGCGCCCTCGGCGCCGCCACGGCCCTGGACCGCCTGCCGCCGCGCCGCCGCGCCGCCGCCGCCGCGCTCTCGCTCACCCTGTTCAGCCTTGAAGGCGCGCGGGCGGGGCAGCTCCCCCTCCCCACCTGGGAGGCCCGCACCGCGCCGGCCTGGGCCTGCCTCGCCGATGAAGAGGGCGCGGTCTTCGTGCTCCCCTACGGCCGGGACCACGAGCCGCTCTTCGCCCAGACCGTCTTCGAGCGGCCGATGTTCGGGGGCATGAACGAGCGCTCGCACGCCTTGGTGCCCGCGGCGCAGCAGGCGCTCCGCGTCGAGAACAGCTTCGTAGCCGCCCTGGTTCGGAGCGTGGTCGACCCCCGAGACCAGGGCGCCTGGACCCTCGAAGATCGCGCCGAGCTGCAGGTCCTCGGCTATCGTTGGTTCGCTTGGCGGCTCGACACCCTCCCCTCGGCCTTGGCTCGCAGCCCCGTCCTCCAGCGGGCCATGCGGGGGCGCCTCGCCGAGCTGCTCGGGCCACCCGTCTACCAGGACGACACACTCCGCTTCTACGCTCCCTTCGGCGGCGGCGACCCCTGCGCGGCGCCTGGCGCGGCGGGGGTCGATGGTGCGGGGGCGGCGCCGGTGGTCGGCCCGGAGAGGGGGCGATACCCTGGTGACCCTGAAGTGCCCCCTCCCCGCTCGCCGGAGCCGCCGCCTTGAATGACCGCCCTGCCGCCGCCGCCGGTGCGGGCGCGCTCTTCGCCGCCGGGTCGCTCTACCTGCTCCTCGCCGTCGCCAGCACCTGGCCGTTGGCGATACACTTCAACGACGAGCTGCTCTTCTCGTCTCGCCGCTTCGACGGCTACGGCACGATCTGGCTGGGGGAGCACTTCTGGCGAGCCCTCTCCTTCGAGGCGCCGCTGCTGCACGACACGGCGGTGGCCTGGCCGAAGGGCCTCGACCTCCGGCTGGCCGACAGCTTCCTCTTCGGCCTGCTCTACCTCCCCTTCCGCTTCGTGTTCTCGCCGGTCGCGGCCTTCAACGCCTTCTCGCTCGTCGCCATCGCCAGCACGGGCGCGGCGGGGGCCTGGCTGGCCCATCGGGTGCTGGGGGTCGGGCGCGCCGCCGCCTTCGCCGCGGGGCTCGTGCTCGCCTTCAACACGCTCACCCACACCTACCGGATCGAGGGGGAGGCCTACCTCCTGGCGGGGCTCTTCCTCCCCGCCTTCGCCGGTCAGCTCGTGCTCGCCGCCCGCTCCGGGGCGGTGCGGGACGGCGTGAAGGCCGGGCTCCTCTTCGGCGCCCTCGCGTGGTCCTCCGGCTATTACGCGGTGGACGGCGCCATCCTCCTCGCCGTGCTCGGCAGCGCCATCCTCGTCGGCTGGGAGCGCGGCCGGCTCCGCCCCACGCTGCCGGCCATCGGCGGCTTCCTCGCCGCCGCCGTGATCACCGTAGTGCCCCTCGCGCTGATGGTGGGCGCGGCCCTGGACGGCGCGATCGCCGCTCGGTTCCCGGAGGGCCAGGATCCGCTCCGCAACGTCGCCCTCGACTCCCTCAGCTTGACCGGCCTGCTCGTCCCGGTGCCGGGCACGGCGCACCTCCGCCAGGGGCGGATCGGCAGCGTCGGCCTCGTGCCCCTGTGCTTCGGCCTGCTGGCCCTCGCGGTGCGCAGCCCCCGGAAGGTCCTGCCTTGGCTGATCCTCTCCGCGGTGGGCGTCACGCTGGCCCTCGGCCCCTACCTCCGGCTCGACGACCGGAGCTTCGGCACCCTCCGCCTGCCCTACGCTGGGCTCTACGCGATCAGCCGCTCCGTGCTCGCCTACCGGATGCCCGCCCGCTTCCTCGCGCTCAGCTTCGTAGGGCTCGCCGCGCTCGTGGCGCTGTTCCTCGATCGCCTGCGCCGGGACGGCTTGAGGCCCCGCTGGACGGCGCTCCTGCTCGGCCTCTTGCTGGCCGACGGCCTGCTCTTCACCGGCTTCGCCACCGACACCACCCGCGCCCCCGCCACCGTGCCCAGCGCCTACGCGAGCCTGTCGGGCAAGGGCGCCCTGCTCGACCTCTGGGGCTATGACCGCGACCTCCTCCGCTTCGCGGGGCTCTCGGCCTTCTACCAGACCCACCACGGCCAGCCCTGCATGACCGACTTCACGCGGGCCGGCGACGCGCAGACGGTCACCAACCGCCGCCTCTCCCTCGCCCTCGCGGATGGCCGAGAGGCGGAGGCCCAGCAGATCCTCGGGGTGCTCGCCCGCCTCGGGGTGACCGACCTCGCGCTCCACACGAGCGGCTTCCGCGACTCCGACCTCAGCCGGATGAAGGCGACGCTGTCCCGCCTCACGAAGACCGCCGCCGCGAGCGCCCCCACCGAGGACGATCCGGTCATCCTGTACCACATCCCGCCGGCCAACCTCGACATCGACGGCGCCTGGGCCGAGATCCAGGCCTGGGCTGAGGACTCGGGCGCATGAGCGCGCTCTCGCTGCTCGTGGCGCTCGGCGGCCTCGGCTGGAGTCAGGCCCCCCCCCCGCCCGGCGGGGACAGCGAGCCCGCGGGCTCTGTGGCCGTGGCCGTCGCCTTCCCGGCCGGCGTGGAGGACGTGCAGGTCACCGCCACCCTCACCGGCCAGCCGGCCGCCGTGCTCTTGAGCGACGACGGGACCGGCAGCTACGACGCACCGGGTGACGGGGAGCACTGGGCCTTGCTGGATCCACCCCCCAAAGGCGCGCGGCTGAGCCTCGCGGGGACCGCAGACGGCCTCCCGCTCCTGCACGAGGTGGAGGTCACCGTCCCCCCGGCCTGGCAGCGGTCCACCTATCCAGTCGTGTTCATCGCGATCCGCGAGGGGCAGCGCTTCCGGCTGGAGCCGATCCTCTCCTCGGCTCGCCCCCACTTCGAGGGCGGGCAGACCGGCGCCGGGCTCGGGGGCTGGGCAGAGGGGCTCGGCTTCCCCGCGAGCGCGCTCTACCTGCTCTGGGGGGCGGTGGCCCTCATCGCCGGGAGCGTCGCCGCGCTCGCCGCCGCGATCGGGCGACGGGCGGCCCCCACACGATAAGGAGCGGACCCTGGAGGCGCGGACCCTGGAGGAGCACATGCCCGAGCGCTGGATCGATCTCGGCGGCGGGCCCCGCCAGCGCGGCCGCCTCGATGAGGCCCCGCCCCGAACGGCGAGCAGCCTCGAGGACGCCCTCCGCCAGGCCGGCCCCCCGAGCACCTCCCTCGCGGCGCCCCCGCTGTGGATCGGCGGCGGTGAGCCCACCCTGCGGGCGGAGCTGCCCGCGCTCATCCGCGCGCTCCACCTCGCTGGCCACCGTGTCGGCCTCGCCACAGATGGCCTCGCCCTCAGCGCCGCGGGCGTGGCGGCCTCCCTCCACGCGGCCGGCCTCCGCCACCTGCGCCTGCCCCTCCACTCGGCGCGCGCGGACGCCCACGACTGGCTGGTCGGGCTCCCCGGCGCGGCGCGGCGGGCGCGGGCGGCGATCCGCGCCGCCGCCGCCGCGGGCCTCGAGGTCGAGGTCGAGGCGACCCTCTGCCGCCCCACGCAAGACCACCCCGCCGAGACCGCCTCCGTCGCTGCCCACCTCGGGGCCCGGGCCTTTCGCCTCCGCTGGCTCCGGCGCTGTGGGCCCGCCGCCCACGACTATGTCGCGCTGGCGCCCCGTCTCGGCCTCCTCGAGGGACCGCTCGAGGCCCTGGTCGACGTCGCGAGCGCGCGCGACCTCCGGCTCCAGCTCCTCGGGCTCCCCCGCTGCGCCGCGCCCCGGCTGCCGGAGGCCCTGTTCACCCTCGAGGGCGAGGGGCCCGGCGCAGGCGGCGGCCCGGGCCCCGCCGAGGGGGAGGAGCCCACCGCGCGGTCGCCGGGCCTGCCCTGCGGGCGCTGCCCCGGCGCGCCGGTCTGCGGCGGCGTCCCCCTCGGCTACGTCGATCGTTTCGGGATGATCGAGGCCCTCTCCCCGCCTCGGCCGCCGCGCGCGGCGCTCCAGCCCCCTGCCGTCGCGCCCGGCGAGCCTGTGCCGCCACCGCCGCCCCGCGCCGGCCGCCGTCCCTCCACCCGCCTGCGCGACGTCCACCGCGCGCTCCATCGAGCGGGTGAGCCGGGGGGCCTCGGCGGAGATCCGCTGCTGCTCGAGGCCAGCGCCCCACCGCCCGCCACGCTGCGGGTGGTCTTCGAGGGGAGCAGCCGGGAGCTGCGCGCCTTGCTCCTCCGCGCCGCGCAGGAGGGCGCGCCCGAGCTCCGCGTCGCCGACGCCGCCTCGCTGCGTCACCCCGCCCTGGCCGAGCTCCTCCGCGAGTGCCTGCGCCTGTCCTTCCGCGCCGTCCGGGTGGGGGGCCCCCTCAACAACCTCCTCGCGCTCTCCGATCGGCAGCTCCTCGGCCTCCGCGGCGTCCAGAGCTTCGACCACGTCTTCACCGCCGCGCCCTCACCCGAGGAGCTCGAGGGGCTCCAGCGGCTCGCTCGCCTCACCGAGGCGGACGTGGGCCTCGTGCAGGTGATCCGCGGCCCAGCCGATCGACCCTTCGATGTCGCCCTGCCCCTCCGCTTCCGCCTCACGGCCCAGGGGGGCTCGCTCCTGGCCCTCGCCGGCCGCCCCGAGCTCCAGGCCCTCCTCCCCTGCGCCCTCCGCAGGGCGAGCGACGCCGAGCTCGCCCGCCTGCCGCCCGTCGGCGCCGCCGCCCCCTCCTACGCCCTCCGCGCTGACCGCGTCCGTCCCCCCGATCCCCTCGATCCCGACGGCGCCTTCACGCCCTGCACCTCGCCCACTTGCCCCGGCCCTCCCGCTTGCCCAGGCCTCGCGGTCGGCTGGACGGGCTGAACCCTCGGGGAGATCATGTCCGACCGCACACTCGGAGCCCGCGAACGCCGCGCCCACCTCACCCAGCGGGTCGGCCGCGCGCTGCGGGTCGGCTGCGCCCTGTGGGTCAGCGCGCTGTGGGTCGGCGGCGCGCTGCTGCCAGCCAACGCAGGGGCCGTCGAACCCCACGAGAGCCTCGACGGGCGCGTGTCCTCCAACGGCTACGGGGTGGTGGTCTACAACCGGGACGGCGGCGGCGGCGGCGTGCTCGACCGCTTCTCGGACCACCTCTACCAGCGGCCCGACGCGCTCAGCGACGACACCTGGGATCTGCTCTACGACACCTACTTCGGCCTCCGCGCCGAGGGCTGGAGCGGCTGGCTGACCGCGGCCGGCGCCGAGTCTTACGACCCCGGCACGGGCGTCCTGCGCGTCGATCGGAGCCGCGGCAGCCTCTTCATCGAGGAGGTGGTGAGCGCCCCCTTCGGCTACGCCGGGCCGGGCTTCCTCCACCTGCTGCGCGTCCGCAACGACGGGGCCGTCGCGGTCTCGGTCGAGCTCTTCTCGCTGCACAACTACCACCTCGGGGGCGAGGACGGCGGTGGCGCCCACACCCTCGCCGAGCAGGTCGAGCCGCTCGGCCTCGGGCTCTACGAGAGCGGGAGCGGCACCGGCCTCGGCATGCACCTCGTCCCGCTCGTCGCGCCCACCCGGCGGAGCTGCGACGCCGTCTGGAGCACCGTCAACGCCGGCGCCGACCTCAGCGACGGCTGCGACCGCTCGGGGGACGACCTCGTCCCCGGCCTCCAGTGGTCGGTGGGCAGCCTCGCACCCGGCGCGGAGACCTGGGTGGGCCTCGTCGAGGCCTTCTCGAGCGGCGGCGACCGCAGCCTCGTGCCCGCCGCCGTGACCGCCTTCATCGACGAGCGAGCGCCGAGCGCGCTCCTCGACGCCGAGCTCGCCGGTTGGGCCGACTGGCAGGCCCTGGCCACCCCGCCCGCGGGCCTGCGCGCCGACGAAGAGGCGGTCTACCGGCAGTCCCTCGCCTTCCTCCGTCAGGGGCAGGTGCGCGAGGAGGGCGACCCCCACGGACAGATCGTCGCCTCCCTCCCCGTCTCTTCCGGCGACTTCACCCACCTATGGAACATCACCTGGGCCCGGGACGGCGCCTATGCCATCCGCGCCCTGACGGCGGCGGGCTACGCCGAGGAGGCCCTGGCCGGCCTCCGCTTCTTCGTTCAGGAGGGAAAGTCGGGCGACTACGCGGACTACCTCGGCGGGCTCGACTACAGCGTCACCGTCTGCCGCACCTACGGCGACGGGGGCGAGTGGAGCGACGCAGACGAAAACGGCCCCAACATCGAGCTCGACGACTGGGGGCTCTGGCTCTGGGCCTTCGGCGAGTGGATGGATCAGAACGAGGACGCCGCCGTGCTCGCCGAGCTCGGCCCCATCGCCCTCGACGGCGTGGCCGATCCGCTGCTCGCCTCGATCGACGAGACCGGGCTCATCACCGAAGACTCGAGCATCTGGGAGCGGCACTGGAACGGCCACCAGAAGCACTTCACCTACACGAGCGCCTGGGCCGCCCGCGGCCTCCAGGAGGCCTCGGCCCTCGCCGAGCGGTTGGGCGACCCTCGGGCGGAGGCCTACCGGTCCGCTTCGGAGTCGATCTCTGTGGCCATCGAGGCCCGCCTCCTCCGGGACGGTGCGCTGATGGGCAACCTTGAGGAGCTGAGCGGGGACGCCCTCGACCTCGCCGCGGTCGAGGCCTTCAACAATGACGCCCTCCCGCCGCGGAGCGAGGCCTACCGCGCCAGCCGCGCCGCCTGGGAGGCGCTGCGGGTGGCCCACGGAAAGGGCTTCAAGCGGAACGACGACGGCGACAGCTATGACGAGCAGGAGTGGGTGATGATCGATCTGCGCGCCGCCGTCGCCATGCGCCGCGACTGTGACCCCTCCGGCGCCGAGCCCCTCGAGGACTGGATCACCGCCCAGGCGCGGATGAACGACGACACCCTGCCCGAGCTCCTCGACCCGGTGACCGGCGACTTCGAGGGGCCGGCGCCCATGCTCGGCTTCGGGGCCGGCGGCTACGTGCTCGCCCTCCACGATCGGGCCCAGGCCCAGGAGGACTGCGACGGCAGCGACACCGGCGATGGCGGGGGCGATGGCACCGACGGAACCGACGGCACCGACGGAACCGACGGAACCGACGGAACCGACGGCACAGACGGAACCGACGGCACAGACGGCACCGATGGTTGGTACGGCGGTGACGAAGACAGCGGCACCCCGTCCGCAGGGGCCGGGGCGCCCAAGGGCGGCTGCGGCTGCGCCCAGGGGGCAGGCGCCGCAAGCGGGGCCCTGCTCGGACCCCTTACGCTCCTGATCGCCCGACGTCGCCGAGCCCCCGCGAGCGCGCTCAGCGGCGCGAGGCCCAGCGGGCGAGGCACTCCATGTTCGCCTTGAGGACGCGGCTGGCGGCGACGTCGGCGCCGGTGGTCAGCGCCTTCCACTTGAGCAGGCCGACGTCGTCGCGGCGCGGGTAGGAGGCGAGGGCGTAGCCGATGACGCCCGGGGCCGCGATCCAGGCGCCCTGGCTCACGTCGCTGCGGGCCCCCTCCTTGGAGTTGAGGGCCTCGGTCTCGGGGCGGAGGAGGTCCCAGGCGGCGATCTGGTAGCCCTTCCGCTCGGCGAGCCGCTGGATGACGAGCTCGTGGTGGATCGAGCCGAGCATCGGGACATCGACCCGCTGGTAGAAGCGGGTCGCGGCGGGGAGGCTCCAGCGGGCGTCTCGCACCGAGCGGGAGACCTTCACGTGCTCGACGTTTCCGAGGTAGTGATCGACGTCCATCGCGGCGTCGATGACCTTGCCGGGATCGAGGCCCGGCACCGGCAGCAGGCCAAAGCCCTCCTCGGTGGCGCGACCCGGCCAGGCCCAGTGGAAGAACTGGAACTCGCGCGGCGGCGAGGCGGGGAGGCGCTGAAAGACACGGTCGAGGAAGGCGTGCACATCGGACATGGTGGACCCCACGAGAGGGGGCCGATTATCCCGCCCGCCCGCGGCTGGCGCGGCCCGCGCCGCTGGGGTCAAATCCCTCCAAGGCAGCACGCCTCAGCGGCAGCACATCCTTCAGAGGCAGACGGCGCTGCCCTGCCAGGGGGTGCAGACCCCGGAGGTGCAGGGGTGGGCCTCGTCGCAGAGCGCGTAACAGTGCCCGCTGGAGCCGGCGTTCGCCTCCCCTTCGGGACAGTCCGGGAGGGCCCGCCGCGAGCCGTCGGCGCAGGCCTGGAGGCCCTCGCAGCCGGTCGCCTCACAGCCGTGCTCCAGGTCGCCGACCCACCCTCGCTCTATCTCACAGGACAAGAGGGCGCTTGGGAGCGCGGCTCGCGGCGCCGGGGTGGCCTCCAGCCGCACCATCGTCGCGGTCTCGCCGTCGAAGCGGAAGCGGAGGACCCGCGTGGCCTCGTGGACATCGACGATCGAGGCGCGCGTCGTGGGGAGGACCACGTGAGCCCCCTCTCGATCCACGGACCACAGCGCCTCCTCTGAGGCCTGCGCGAGGCCGAGGCCGACCCCATCCTCGCAGTCGAGGCGGACCCACTCCCTCACCCGGCGGGCGGAGCAGCTCGACGGCACCTGGCCGTCGACGTGGCGCTCCGGCGGCAGCGCCCACTCCTCGGCGAGGGGCACCCGGCTCCTCCCCTCGGGGAGGCCCCAGCCGGGCAGGGGGACGGGGGCGGGGCCCCGGATCAAGTCGGCCAGCGCCTCGCCGACCACCCGATGGCCCTTCGGCGAGAGGTGCAGATCGCCATCGAGGAAGGCCCCGGGCTCGGCGGCAGCGAGGGCCGCTCGGGGCTGGAGCATCCGGATCCCGAGCCCCCGGCCGTCCCTCGCCACCTCGTCGAGGAGCGCGTTGGCGGCGGTGAGATCTTGAGGGGCGGCGCCATACTTGACCCACTCAGCCTCGCTCACCTGCACGTCGAGGGGGAGCATGACCACCGTGAGCTCGGCCTCGTGCTCGGCGACGAGCGCGTTCGCACGGAGCAGGTAGTCGTGGAAGGGGCTGGGGGCGGAGGCCCGGGGCGCGACACGCTGGATCGAGGCGGGGTTCGCGGGCGCTCCGTCGGCGGCGGCGAGGGCGGCGCGGAGCGGCGGCGCCATCTCGGAGTCGGGGTGCTCCTTCAGCCAGGCCCGCGCCCGCTCCGGGACCTGCGCTCGGAGCTGCGCGCCCTCCTCGAGCAGCTGCGCGGTGAGGGCGACGCTGCGGCTGCCCTCCCCGTATCCGACGTCGATGATGTCGCCCGGGTGGGCGCCCTGGCTGACCGCGGCGGCGACAAAGTCGAGCTCTTCACTGTCGTAGCCGAGGGTGTCGAGCCAGACCTGGACCAGCCCCCGACCCTCCGCCCGCGCCCCGGCCTCCGCGCGAGCGGCGGCGATGATGCGCAGCTCTTCCTCGGAGCGCTGCCGCTCCGCCTCCTCCTTCGAGGCCGGATCTCCGGAGACCGCGGGCAGCAGATCGGCGGGCTGCCCCTCCGAGGGGAGGCTCCCCGAGCCCAGCGGCCCATGCCGGAGGCGACGCCAGGCGAAGAAGGCGTGTGAACGACCATAAAGCCAGGCCCTGCCCGGAAAGTCTTCGACGAGCTCGGGGGCCGTCTCGGCGCGCACAGCCCAACCGTCCCAGATCCGATGACGCTCACGGTTGGGGCGGCCGAGCTCGAAGAAGTCGTTGGAGGCGTTGAGGACGATGACCACGTGGCCCACCGGCCGCTCGGCCAGCACCGCCTCGACGGTCGAGAGGTACTCCTCGGGCCCGTAGGTGGGCACCGCGGCGTTGAGCACCGCGCGATGGAGCCGGCGGTCGACGACCACGGCGGCGGTGTCACCCTCGTCGACGCCGAGGCCGAAGGCCTGGGAGTCGCCCACGAGGAGGATGTCGTCGGCCGTCGCGGGGCCCCAGTCCGGCCCCCGGTAGCCCCGGGCGTTGATCCGAACCGAGCTCACCGGGTTGCCGCTGAAGGAGATCCGCTCGGTCGCACCGGGCTGCAGGCGCGCCCCCAGCGCCTCGTCCGCCACGTAGACGTTCACGTGCGGGAATGCGCCCTCATCGGCGATCCAGCAGACGGCCTCGAGCAAGATCGGGCTCAGCAGCAGCCCCGCGAAGAGGGCCGCGGCGGCCGCGAGAGACCGGGGCCGGGGCCGGGCCACTCAGGAGAGCTCGGCCACGCCGTTGGTGATCACCGCCTCTCCCTGCGCGTCGAGCACGTCGAAACGAGCCCCGTTCGGCTGCCTCCAGATCCGCAGGCGCAGCGCGCTGCCGTTGAGGACCGGCTTGCTGAACCGAACGCCGAGCCGCTTGAGGCGAGTGGCGTCGTCAAAGGCGATCGCCCGCAAGACGCCCACCCCGGAGAGGGCCATGGTGCAGAGCCCGTGCAGGATCACGTCGGGGAGGCCCGCGGCCTGCGCGGTCGCGGCGTCGGTGTGGATCGGGTTGTCGTCCAGCGAGACCTTGGCGTAGCGGTAGGACTGGTCTGCGCTGACCTCGATCGTGCGCGTGTGAGAGGGCTCCCCGAGGTCAACCTTCTCCTCGGGGGAGCCCTTCCCGGCGGGGAGCGGCAGCTTGATCTGCCCCCGGATGAAGAAGAGCGAGCGGGCCTCGACCGAGACCTCACCGTTCACGATGCCGGTGAGGCGGACCGTCACGAGGAGGCCCTTCGCCTTCTGCTCGACGCCTTCGAGCGTGGCGCGACACTGGACGAGATCCCAGGCCTTGAGGGGGCGGTGGAAGGTGGCGTCATGCTCACCGTGGACGAGGCGGAGCACGTCGAGATCGAGCTCCGGATCGAGGATCACGGCGAACATCGCGTCGCGGAGCAGCCGCACGTGAAACATCGGAGGCACGATCGCCCCCTCGCCGTAGTAGGCGAGGCTGGGGTCGTTGGTGGCCGCGGCGTAGGCCTCGGCGTCGGCCGGCTTCACGAGGAAGTACCCCGCCTGGTAGGTCTTCCCGATCGGCGGAGCCCAGGCCTTGGGCGGCGGGGCCGATATGGCCTCCACGGCGTGGGCGGCGGCGGCAGGGGTGGGGGCGGCAGGGGTGGGGGCGGCGGCGGCGGCGGCGGGGGCCGCCGGCTTCTCAAAGCGGAAGAACATCGCGAATTTCATCGCGACGCCGAGGTCATCGGCGGAGATCTTGTTCTTCATGAACGCCTTCTGGGCGTCGATCTGCTGCGTGAGGATGCCGATGATCGTCTCACGGTCGGTCTTGAAGGTGCAGGTGGGCGTGCCGTGGAGGCCGTCCTCTGCCCGCGCCTTGCCCTCGCCGCAGATGATCGTCTTGTCCGGCCCACCCGCGATCTTGAAGTGGATGACCGCGGCCCAGTCCTTTGCCTTGTCGGCCTTGTAGGCCTGCGGCACGAAGCTGAAGGCCTCGGAGACCGGATCGGGCGCCGCCGGGGCCGCGCCCATCGCGGGCGCCGCCTGCGCGGGGGGCGGCGAGAGCGGCGCAGAAGCCGGAGCGCCGAGCTCAAAGGCGAAGATGCGGTCCAGGTGCTGGGCGATCTCCGGGGCCGTCCAGGGCTCAGAGCCCGCCTTCTCGACGCCGTCGTTGGCCTTCATCTCGTAGGCGTGGATGCGCTGCCCCTGCACGCCAAAGACCTTGCCGGTCACGCCCTTGCCGAGCTCGCTCGCCAGGAAGACCACCACCGGGGAGATCTGCTCCGGCGTCCACTCCGCCTCGACCATGCCGATCTCTTCGGTCATCCGCGTCTTGGCGATGGGGGCGAGGCAGTTGACCGTGATGTTCGAGCGCCGGAGCTCGAGGGCGAGGACCCGCGTGAAGCCGTAGACCCCGGCCTTGGCCGCGCCGTAATTGGACTGGCCAAAGTTACCGATCAAGCCAGAGTAGCTAGTGGTGTTGATGATCGCGCCGCCGCCCGCGCCGCCGTCATTGCCCAGCAGGGCCGGGAGGGCGGCGCGGGTCACGTTCTGCGTGCCGTTCAGGTGCACGTCGATGACGAGGCGCCACTGTTCGTCGGTCATCTTACGGAACGTGCCGTCGCGCAGGATGCCCGCGTTGTTCACCACCGCGTCGAGGCGACCCCACTTCTCCATCGCCGCCGCGACCATCCGAGCGCAGCCCGCGGCGTCGGTGACGCTGTCGGTGTTGGCCACCGCCTCCCCGCCGAGGGCCTCGATCTCGCGCACGACCGCAGCGGCGGCTGAGCCATCCGCGCCGGTGCCGTCACGAGCCCCGCCGAGGTCATTGACGACGACGCGGGCCCCCTCACGCGCGCAGGCGAGCGCGTGGGCCCGCCCGATCCCGTTCCCAGCACCCGTGATGAGGACGACCCTTCCAGCGAGCAGGCCCATGAACCCTCCGTTCGGAGCGACCGCTTATCGCGGCGGTCGCCCGGGAGGCCACCGAGCGCCTACTGCTTGGCCTTCCCCATCGTGACGAGCTTGTACTTGCTGTAGTCGGCCTGCCCAGCCGTATAGAGGACCGCCGACAGGAGGCTGTAGGGGATCTCCCGATGCGCGATGATCAGGAGGTTGCCCGTGAAGGGCTGCCCCGTGCGCTGAGCGAGGGCCTTCAGGTTCTCAGTCTTCGCGTTGAGCGAGTCGCTCAAGGGCTGGATCAGCATCTGCTTGGCGCTGCCCAGCTTCACGTCTGGCGTCAGCACCACCACCTTGTCGTCCACCAGGATGGACTCGGTGGTGATCGTGATCGTCACCGCCGGTACCATCGGGGTCTTGGCGGAGGACTCCGGCGGACGAAGGTGATCGTCCATGTTGAGCTTCTGTGGCTCGTTCGCGAAGTTCTTGAGCAAGAAGATGATCAAGATGGTCATGATGTCCATCATGGCCGTCAGGTTCAGCTCCGTGATCTCCTCTCCGGGGAGGTGGATGGCCTTCTTCTTTCGCCGCTTCTTCCCGTGTCGAGAGAAGGAGGAGTAGATCTCCTCCGACACGCTCTCGTGCACAGTGGGCGCGGGCACCTCGGCGCTGCTCATCGTCGCTCCTTCACTTCACGCCAGCGGCGACGGCCAGCACGACATCGGGGAACAGCTCCTTGCCATCCTTCTCACGGGCCGCGTCGAGCGCGTCCACGATGTTGGCGTAGGAGATGTCGGCCTCCGCGGTGACCACCATCTCCGAGCTGAGGCCGAACTCCGACTTGACCCGAACGAGTTGCTCGCTCAGGCCCTTGGTGTCGTAAGTCTTGCCGTCGAGCTTGGGGACGTCGATCGAGGGGAGGGAGGGGTCTGAGAAGAGCACCTTGTAGCCAGTCTTGGCCACGAGCAGCTTCGTCACCACCTTCTTTTGTTCATCCTGCGCGCCCTTGGACGGCCCTCCCCCATAGGAGGGCGCGTTCACATCGATCATGTTCAGCTCATGAACGATCTGAAAGCTGAAGAGGAGGAACATCACCAGATTGATCATGATGTCAAGGTAGGGGACGAGGTTGAGCTCGCCTTCCGTACCTTCCATTCCGATCTCGGCATTATGGGACGAGAAGCGCGAGCCCATGGAGACCTCCTAATCAGCCCTCGTCGGAGGTCGTGGCCTGCCCGGAAGCCTCCATGAGGCGCCGCTTCGCGATGATGTTCTCCAACCGGAGCGCGCCGTACTCCAGACCTTCCATGATCGTACGCGCCGAGGCGCTGAGGATCAAGTGGAAGATGATGCAGGTCACGGCGATGCCCAGACCGAAGGCGGTGTTGTTCATCGCGTGCGCGATACCGGCCGTGAGCATCGCCGACTTCTGGTCGGGCGCGGCCATGGCCTGCGCGGCGAACACGTCGATCAGACCGAAGATCGTCCCGATGAGGCCGATGAGCGTCGCGATGTTGGCGATACCGAAGAGGAGCCCGGCGCGCTTGGTGACCCGGGGGCTCACCTCGGCCATGGCCTCCTCAAGGGCCGCAGTGACGGCCGAGCCGCCCTTACGAGCGTTCGAAAGGCCCGCACGCACAACCTTGGGCAGCGCAGCTTCGGCTCGGGTACCACAGAGCTTCACGGCGCGGTCGTAGTTTCCCGCCATCACAAATTTCTCGATCGCCTCGAGAAAGCTTCGAACATCCAAGTTGAGCCGGAACTTGAGCACGTAGAACCGCTCCGCGACGACCGTCAACCCAATGACAGCCACGAGGAGGTTCACATACATCAGTGATCCTCCGGCCTGGAAGAACCTCGCGACTTCCGTCATAGACAACCCTCCGTGGTCCTCAGATGCGTCCTCGACCAGCCGCGCTCAGACAAGAGACACCGCGTGGCGGTTCGCCAACACGAAACCGAACAATCGGCCCAGATCGTCAACCCTGCACCCCAAAGGCGGGGAGCTCACCCCATCACGGAACGACGAGCCGGCGGTGCGAGCACCCCTCGGCCCCCTCGAACCGAGCGTGATGACGGGCATGACGTTCAGCATGTCGGGCCCGTAACGAGATGGCCCTCGGCTTTCAAGGCACGCCCCGCGATAACACGAGCGGATGACTCCACCCCCCGACGCGCACCGACCACCCGCACCACAGATGCGGAGCGGGTTGTGCGAATGGTGCATCGACTGAGGGGGCATGCAGATCCTGTGGGGCGCCAACCGGCTGACACTTCATCCTCTCCTCTCCGCTCCCTGGTGCGCAAGCGAACGGGTGTAAGGGTGCTGTCAAGCGGACGACGGCCGATCGAGGCCCCCGCCGGGAGGGCTCGCGAGGTCAAGGGTCCAGCGGTCGGAGGCGCATCTCCAGGATCAGCAGCCCGAGGTGCCAGCGCGAGGCCGCCACCCGGCGCTGCCAGCGCGCCTCGAAGAGCAGCTGCGCGTTCTGGGTCAGATCGACCGGCAGGTCTCCGACGAGCTTCTGCCGAGGCGCAGCCTGGAAGTCCAGATCGACGATCAGGCCGTCTGTCCCTACGCCGAAGACCGATCCCCGCAGCACGTCGTTGCCCTGTCGCTTTCGGGAGGGTCCACGGCGGAGGAGCAGCGGCCAACCGAGCTGCTGCTCGACGCTGCCGAAGGTCTGACCGAAGGCCACCAAGCGACGCGCCGAGGTGGGGGGCACTTGTTCTCGGAGGTGGAAGAGCTCCATGAGCTGTCCGAGCCCCTGGGCCCCGTGTTCGGCGCTGAAGGCGTCTCGGAGCTGGATGTAACGCTGGAGGGACTCCACGTAGGACGCGACTCCGGGGGGAGGCCCTCCGCTCGGAAAGGGCATCCGCAGCGGAGGGAAAGCGTCTCGGGGCGTGGCCAGCGAGGCCGAAGAGAGTCCGGAGGCGGCGGCGGACATCTGGACCTTGTTTGAGGGGGAAGCCGGCGCGGCTCCCGCTGGGGTGCCCCCCCAACGCTCGACAATAAGCTCGGCGAGACGATCGGCCAGCACGATCTCACCCACCGCGGCCCGCGCCCAAGACCGACGCTCGTCGGCGGAGGGCTCTCGCTCGAAGGCGATCAGCACCGCAGGACGTGGGCCAGAGCTCGGCACGACGGACAAGAGCTCGAGGCCAGAGGCTGCCCAGATCACCACCAGATCTGCGTCCTGCCGCCACCCGATGCCGACCTGGGCGACTCGGGTGAGGGCGGCGACAATCGAGGCCGGCGGCTGCGCTCCCAACCAGGAGACGATCACGGAGCCGTTCGTTCGCGCCGGGACAACCATCAGGAGCCAACCCAAAAGGACCGAGGTGGGGAGAGGCGGGCGTCGGGAGCAGGGAGGGGGCGAGCGGTGGCCCGTCGAGCGGGGCGGGCACCCCACCCGGATCATCCTACCGCGCGCGAGCGACCGGGGGCACGCCCCTTCCGGATAGCGCGTTCCCGCTCGGCTGGACGGCGGTCCCCGACGCCGTGCATTGTTGGGAGGAAGCGAGCTGGGGGCGCGCGCCACACGCGGACACCCCGACCACGGCGAGCGCATCGGGATACTCCCCCTCCCGCCAAGAGGAGCCCTCCCTGCGAATCTGCCTCGTCACGCGCGGCGATCTGTTCCCGCCCAATCACGGTGCAGCGGTCAAGATCGTGCGCACAGCCGAGCACCTCTCGCGGGTCACCGGAGCGCCGAGCTTCGTCGTCACCGACGATCGCGACCACTACCTCCGCTGGGACGACGGCAAGGTGCAGGAGGTGCCCTACAGCCTCCGCTTTCGGGCCGCCGAGGAGTGGCCGCCGCTGCCCCACCTCAGCCGCCTGTCCGAGCGCCTCTGCCGCGCCGTCGGCTACCCGCCAGACGAGAGCTTCCTCTACCGGCCCCTCTTCGATCCGACCTGGTGGGCCCGCGCCCTCGAGGTGGGCCGGAGAGAGGGAATCGACGTCTTTCAAGCCGAGTTCCCCGGTTATACCATGCCCGCGGCGGTCGCGGCCGGCCTGCTCGGCGGGCTCCGTCGGGCTCGTGGGGGGCGGTCGCCGATCACCAGCGTCGTCCAGCACAACGTCGAGTGGGACCGCCTGACGGAATTCGGCCACACCACCGACCGGGTCCGGAGCGTGGAGCTCTCCGCCCTCTCGTTGGTCCAGCACGTCATCGCGGTCAGCGACCTCGATCGGCAGCGGATGGTGAGCGCGGGGCTCGACGCCTCGAGGGTGACCGTGATCCCCCACGGGGTGGAAGTGGGCGTGTTCCAAACGGCCAACGGCGCCGGGATCCGCGCACGATACGGCATCGATCCCGCAGCGCCCCTCCTCTTCTTTCACGGCACGCTGCACTACTGGCCAAACACCGAGGCCGTCCGCTGGATCGTGCTCGAGCTCCTCCCTCGGCTCCTGCCCGAGATGCCGAAGCTCCGGGTGCTCATCTGCGGGATGAACCCTCCCCTCTACTACACGCATGCCGCCGTGATCTTCGCCGGACCGGTGCCCGATCTCGCCGCGCATGTCGTCGCCGCTGACCTCTGCCTCTGCCCGATCACGGCCGGCGGCGGCACTCGGATGAAGCTGCTCGAGTACATGGCGGCCGGCCGCCCGATCGTCAGCACGACCAAGGGGGCGGAGGGCATCGCTTACACCGATGGGCAGCACCTCTGCATCGCCGACGGCGCCGACGCCTTCGCCGAGGCCGCCCGGGCGCTGCTCCACGATCGCCCCCGGGCGCAGCGCCTCGGCGCCGCCGCGGCCCGCTTCGCCGCCCGCTACGACTGGTCGGAGATCGCGCGCGCCTACTGCTCGCTGTACGCCGGAGAGGGCGCCGGAGCGGACTGGAACCACCGCCTCGCCCACCGCGAGCCGGCGCCCCGCCCCCCTCTGATCGACGCCCACCTCCCCGCGCGGCAGGCGAGCAAGCCGCTGACGATGTTGTTGCTGCTCAACCGCGGCTGCAACCTTCGCTGCTCCTTCTGTGACCTCTGGGACGATCCGGCGCAGCTCTCCCTCGAGGCCGCCCTCCCCCTCCTCGACGAGGCGGTGGCCATCGGCACGAAGGTGCTCGTCCTCACCGGCGGTGAGCCCTTCTTGCACAAGGACCTCTTCCGCGTGGTAGCCGCCGCCAAGGCCCGCGGCCTGGCCGTGAACATCACGACGAACGGCACCCGGATCCAGGCCCGCTGGGAGGAGCTCATCCACTCTGGCGTCGACTCCCTGTCGTTCTCCCTCGACGGGCTCGCGGAGACCCATGACCGCCTGCGCGGCCAGAAGGGAGCCTGGAAGCGCACCCTGGCCGGCCTCGACCGCGTGCGGGAGCGCGGCGGCGTGGCGACCAGCGTCTACTTCACCGCCAACCGCGAGAACGTCGGGGAGCTGGAGGCGGTCTACGCCCTCGCGACCGAGCGAGGGGCGAGCTTCGACTTTTGGCCGGTGAACGACGCCCCCGCGCTGGCCTTCCAGAGTCCGGCCGATCAGGCCGCCTGGCGGGCGGTGGTCGCGCGCATGGCGGCCCAGGACCCCGCGGTGGCCGCGCGGGCCGCGTACCTCCTCCAAGGCCTCGACCACCACGCGGGATCCCTCGGCGCCGTCCGCTGCCTCGGCTTCATCGACCAGTATGGCGTCAAGTACACGGGCGAGCTCATCCCCTGCTGCGTCTGGGGGGCCGAGGGGCTCGTGGTCGGCAACGTCTTCGAAAAGCCGCTCCGGGAGCTATGGTGGAGCGAGGGGGTCCAGCGTTACCGAAGGCGGCTCCACGCAGAGGGCTGCACGGCCGGCTGCTTCAATCACTCACTGTATGAATTCGAACGGTCCACCGGGCAGAGCTTCCGCATGGACTTGGGAGAGCATTGATGGCCTGGATCAAGGGCTTGTGCAAGGGAAAAGACGTCTGGATCGAGGTCGGCGCCGAAGGCAAGGTAAAGGACGAGAGCGGGCGGGTGCCGGTGCGCTACTCCGCCGATGAGGGCGCCAAGATCTACCGCGCCAACCCGAGCAACGTGGAGCCCGGCAAGGCGCCGCCCGAGGAGCTCCCGGCCGGCGTTTCGGCCGACGCGGGTCCGGGGCGCCCCGGCAAGCCCGCGACCGGCTTCGGCAAGGCAGGAGAGCGCACCGAAGATCAAGCAGAGCGGGCCCGAGTCGCCGGTCACGCCCTCGTGGAGGGCTTCGAGGCGGACGTGGCGGTCTGCTTCACCGACGGGGCCTGCCAGGGCAACCCCGGGCCCTGCGGCGCCGGCGCGCTCGTGAAGCTGCCGGGTGGCGCGGAGCATGAGAAGTTCGCCGCGCTCGGAAAGGGCACCAACAACAAGGGGGAGCTGTCCGC
Source organism: Myxococcota bacterium (assembly GCA_044344255.1). Taxonomy (GTDB): domain Bacteria; phylum Myxococcota_A; class UBA796; order UBA796; family UBA2385; genus JBIJDH01. The sequence continues at coordinate 171,190 of JBIJDH010000006.1, read as the reverse complement.
CATCGGCCTCGCGCTCGATCTGCTCGACACCAACCGCTTCCCCATCGAAGCGACCGCCGAGATCCTCACGGACAGCCAATACGCCTACGGCGTGCTCACCCTCGGCTGGAAGGCGAAGGCCAACCTCGACCTCGTGAGCAGCCTCAAGGCGCGCCTCAAGGCTCGGAAGACGCGCCTGCACTGGGTGGCAGGGCACGTCGGCATCGAGGGGAACGAGCGGGCCGACCGCCTCGCGAACAAGGGCGTGGAGGAGTCCAAGCGTTTCATCCGCTGAGGCGGCTGGCCCGTAGCCTCATCGGCGCGGCGGTTGGTCGAGGGGGCCGGGCGCCGCGGACGCGCCGAGCGGGCCCTCATCGGCGCGGAGCCAAGCCTCGACCGCCCCTGCGATGAGCGCGTGGCCGGCTTCATCGGCGTGGATCCAGTCGCCCGCCACCCCAAAGAAGGCGGCCGCACCGGAGGCCCGGAGCGCAGGCAGCGTGTCGAGGGCGGGGAGGCCCGCCGCCGCGGCGAGCTTCAGCTCCTCGGCGTGCAGCTGAAGCTCCAGCGCGCAGCGGCCCGGGCGGTCGGCCGCGCGGTCACAGGCGGCGAGGTCCGCGCTGGCCAGCACGTGCGGGACGAGGCCCACGAGGCCGAGCGCGGCGCCCGACTGCGCCACCGCGGCCTTCAAGCGACGGAGCGCGGCGGCGAAGGCGTCGAGCTCAGGCTCCTCGCGCACACTTGGCGCCAGGAGGAGCCCTTCGGCGAGGCGCAGCGTGGCGCTGCCCCGCCAGAGCGGCCGCGGCAGGATGCCCGAGCTCCGTTCGAGCCACACGGGCCCTTCATACCGCCCGAGGCGGATCATCCGCGTGGGGTAGACATCGTTCGTGTAAGCCGCATACAGGACGAGCTCGGGCCGGATTTCGCGGCCGAGGGCCTCGAAGAGGGCCACCAGCTGGTCGAGATCGTAGCCGTAGGTCGAGAGGTTGTACACCCTCCAGCCCGCGCCGAGGCGCCGCTCCAGCACCGCCGGCCAGGCCGCCTCCGCCTCACCGAGCCCCCAGGTGGTGGAGTCGCCCAGGACCACCACACGACGAGCCCCCGGGGCAGGGGCGAGCGCGGGCGGCCGCAGGCCCTCGGCGGTGGTGCCGAAACGACCGGGGCGAGAGCGATAGAGGCGACCATCGTCGAGGAGCTCGACCACAGCCTGCTCCTCACGCAGCCAGACCTCGAGCCCGATCAGGGGCAGGAGGGCGAAGCCCAGGCCCAGGGCCAAGGCGGGGCCCCGGCGCGGCGCCACGCGGCCGGCCCTACCAGCGCTGCTGGATACGGGCGATCATCGAGTAGGGGTAGCCGGGGTCAAACTCGGCGCCCTTGTCGAGGGCCGCGACCTGCTCGGGGCTGAGCGCCAGCGACGCGGCGCGGAGGTTGTCGTCGAGCTGCTCGAGTGTGCGGGCTCCGAAGAGGACGGAGCTCACTTGAGGCTTGTGGAGGAGCCAGGCGAGCGAGACTTGGGCGGGCGTGGCACCGACCTCCGCGGCGACCGCGTCTACCGCCGCCAGCACCCGCCAGCCGCGCGGGCTGTCCACCGCCGCCATCCGCTGCTTCCATCGGTCTGTGCTGAGGCGGGACCCGTCCGCGGGGGGCTGGCCCTTACGGTACTTGCCCGAGAGGAAGCCGCCGGCCAAGGGCGACCAGGGGATGATGCCGAGGCCGAACTGGCGGGAGAGGGGGACGTGCTCCCGCTCGATCGCCCGCTCCATCAGGCTGTACTCGACCTGAAGGGAGATGAAGCGCTCGAGACCGCCCACCTTGGAGGTCCACATCGCGTCCGCGAGGCGCCAGGCCGCGATGTTGCTCACCCCTGTGTACAGCACCTTGCCCTGACGCACGAGGTCATCGAGGGCCCGCAGCGTCTCCTCGATCGGGGTGTCGATGTCTTGCATGTGCATCTGGTAGAGGTCGATCCGATCGGTGCGCAGGCGGCGGAGGCTGGCCTCGCAGGCGGCCATCACCCGCCGCCGGGAGGCCCCCGTGCCGAGGGGGCCCGGCCCCATCCGGAAGCGGAACTTGGTGGCCAGCACCACCTCGTCGCGGCGCCCCGTAGCCGCGAACCACTCGCCGATCACCCGCTCCGATAGGCCGTCCTGGCCGTAGACATCGGCGGTGTCGACAAAATTGATGCCTGCGTCGAGCGCTCGGCTGAGCATCGCGTGAGCCACGGTGTCCGTGCAGCTCGCCCCGTGCATGAACGAGGAGGCGTCCGCCTCCCCGAAGGTCATCGCGCCGAGGCACAAGGGCGAGACCTGGAGGCCGCTGTGCCCGAGGCTGCGAGGGCCCAGATTGGCCAGGGATGGACGAAGAGTGGTCATGAACGCCCCAATTTCGGTGATGGTCGCGCCGCTCACGCGCGACAGCAACTAACCGAGCCGGGAGGGCGGCCCAGGATGCCGGCTCCCCCGCCCCGGTGTCGCAAGCCGAGGGGAGGGAGCCGGGGGATCCGAGCAACGCCGGGGCACATGGGGCCGGACCCACACCTGGAGTTCGCAATGACCGGCGGGGTAATCCGCGCCCGCCCAGCATGTCAAGCCATGTCAAGGCACGTCAACGACCGCATCCCACCTCTCGATTGCTCATGTGGTCGTTTGTTGACATGGCAAGGGCGAAGGGGGCAGACGCTACGGTCATCGTGAGTTAGCCTCTCCTTCTCCCTGCTCTCGTCCCCCAGCCAGTGGCCCACCGATGCAGCGCACCGACATCCCCCGCCGGGCAGATCGCCAGATCTGGATCACCCGCAGCCACTTGATGGCCCTCGGCGTCGCCAACTTGTGCGTCGCCTCCCTCGCCTTCCTCATCGGCCTCCAGGTGGGCAAGCGGGGGGGGGAGGAGCCCGGGCCTGTGGCGGCCGCAACTGCGAGCTTCCTGCCCGATCCCACGCAGGAAGACGCGCTCGAGGCGCTGCTGCGCGAGGTGGAGTACGCCCAGTCGGCCATCTCGCCCTCCGGCCGGGCGGTCACCGACGAGAGGGCCGATCACATGGTCTTCCCCGAGGTCCTCACCGGCGAGGTCGCGATCCAGGCCGTCACCCCCACCGAGCCGCCCACACCGGCGGCGGTGGCGGTTGAACCGCGCCCCGAGACGGCCCCCACCGAAGAGGCCCCCGCGAAGGCCGGCTGGTCCGTGCAGATCGCGAGCTACCCCACCCTCGCCGAGGCGGAGGCCAAGATGGCCGAGCTGAGCGAACGAAAGCTCCAGGTGTACCGCGTGGCCGCCCTCGTGGACGGCACCACCTGGTACCGCGTGCGGGTCGGGGGCTACCCCGATCGGAAGGCCGCAGAGACCGCCCGCCAGGGCCTCGCCGCCCGCCTCGGCTCCTCAGACCTCATCGTGGCCAGCGCCCCTTGACAGCAGGGTCCCACTCCTGGGAACCTCCCCGCCGGTGGAGTCGCTGATGCCCTGTCCCCCCCGCTGTCCCTCTCCCCTGCCCTCGCTCTTCCTCCTGGGCGGGCTCTGCCTCAGCGCCCCCGCTGACGCCCAGCAGGTCGAGCAGATCGTCGACAACATGGGAGATCAAGTCGCCATGGGCGGCGGCGGGGGCGGGGCCACCGTCCCCGACTACTACACCGTCCAGACGGGCGACACCCTCTGGGAGATCTCGAGCGCGTTCCTGGGCAACGCCTTCTACTGGCCGCGGCTGTGGTCGATCAACGACTACATCACGAACCCGCACTGGATCTACCCCGGCAACCGCATCGTCTTCCGCATGGGCACGCTGCTCGACCCGCCCTCGGTGGAGCTCGAGACGATGAGCGCGGGCGGCGGCTACGTGGACGCGCAGTCCGACTACTCCACCTCCGACGCCGAGTGTGGCCCGAACGTCCGCTTCAACCAGACCCGCGACGCCCGCACCTACATTGCGCCCGGCTTCCTGGCTCAGAAGGACGACCTCGAGGTCTACGGCACCGTGCCGAAGGCCCGCGGCTTACAGAGCATGCTCTCCGAGCGAGATCTCATCTACCTCAAGGTCGATGATCCCGATGCCTTCCAGTGCGGAGACGTGGTCACCGTCTTCCGACGGGTCTCGAAGAAGGTCCGGCACCCCGAGACGAAGGAGAAGTACGGTAGCCTCTACCGCATCGTCGCCGAGGCCAAGATCGTGCACCAGGAGGGCAAGTATGTCTCCGCGGTGCTCCGCCAGTCTTGGAGCGAGGTGGAGCGCGGGGACCTCGTCGGCCCCATGCTCCCCGTCGCGGTGCAGATCGAGGTCGCCGAGCCCAAGGGCGACGTCGTCGCCACCCTCGTCGCCCGCACCAACGAGGAGAGCTTCTCCATGGCCCCCGGCGAGACGGTCTTCATCGACCGCGGCCGCGAGGACGGCGTACGCGTCGGCTCGAGCTTCTACATCTACGAGCGCCGGGACGAGATGCTCGACATCAAGCGGGAGGACGACAAGCTCCCCCTCTCGGTGATCGGCCGCCTCGTGGTCGTGCGGGTCGATGAGCGCACCTCCACCGCCGTCATCACCGACGCGGACCGATCGCTCACCGTCGGCAATCACCTCACGCAGAAGCTCAGCACCAACTGACGGGCCGCGTGAGCGGCGCTCGGCAGAGCGCCGCTCAGACGGGGCCGCCGCTCAGACGGGACGCCCCTCAGACGGGGGCGGCCCTCAGACGGGACGCCGCTCCGCTCAGACGGTGCCCCACTTGCCGAGGCCCACCTTGGGGATCCGCTTGAAGAGCGTGCTCTTCACGATCTCCGAGAGCACCGTGGCGCCGCCGAGCATCTCCATGAGCTCCTCCCGACCTTCGCTCTTGCTGAGCTTCCGACGGATGAGATCGGGGCGGAGGTAGAAGTTCATGTACGCCTTCGTGCGGAAGGCGCGGAGCTGCTCAGAGGTGAAGGTCTCGGTCTCGAGCTGCGGGATGACGCCACCGCCGTCGATGGTGTACTGCTTCCAGTAGTCGCCATCGACGTATCCGCGCTCCTGGGCGATGCGGTAGAGGTCGGTCGCCGGGAGCGCCGTGGCCACCGAGAAGCTCGCCCAGTCGAGGCCGAGGCCGCTGGCGAACTTGATCATGTCCTCGACGTCGTCGGGGGTGGCGTCGTAGTAGCCGACCATGAAGTAGCCGCGGGTGTCCACGCCCTCCTCGCGGCAGATTCGGAAGGCCCGCTCGGTCTGCTCACGGGTGATCTGCTTGTTCATGATCTTGAGGACGCGATCGGTGCCGGCCTCAACCCCCATGTGGATCGAGCGCAGGCCGGCCTTCTTGAGGGCGCGGACCACGTCGCGGTCCACGGTGTCCACGCGGGCGCGGATGTTGAACTTCACCTTGAGGCCGCGCTTCTGGACCTCCTCGGAGAACTTGAGCATCCGGCGCTTGCCGATGGTGAAGGTCTCATCGAAGAAGACGATCTCCCTCACGCCGTACACCTTCTCGAGGTGCTCCATCTCGTCGACCACGAGCTCCACGTCGCGGAAGCGCAGCTTCTCAGAGTAGACCTGGGAGCAGTAGCCGCAGTGCCAGGGACAGCCGCGGGTGGTGACCATCGTGGCGAAGGGCTTGAGGAGCGTCAGGCAGTGGTAGTTGGCCACCGGGATGAGATCCCAGGCGGGCATCGGGTACTTGTTGATGTCCTTCGGGAGCGGCCGGGGCGCGTTCTGGACGACCTCACCGGTGGGACGCCGCACGACCGTGCCGAGGATGTCCTGGAGGTCGGCCACGGTGGCGCCGGCCTCGACCCGCTCACAGATCTCGAGCAAGGTCTCTTCGCCGTCGCCCACGACCGCGATGTCGAAGCAGTCCCAGGTCAGCGACTCCTTCGGGTAGATGCTCATGTGCGGCCCGCCCACCACGACCAGGGCCTGCGGGGCCGCCTCCCGCACCATCTGCGCGATCTCGATCACCGCCGGCCAGCCGAGCGTCTTGCTGGTCAGGCAGACGATGGTGGGGTTGTAGTCGGAGACCCGGCTGTGGGCGTCCTTCGGGAACAGGTTCTCGACGTGGAGGTCAATGATGCTGACCGGGAACTCGTTCTGTCGCAGCCAGGACGCGAGGCTGGCCAGCGCGAGACTCGGAAAGATCCCCAGCTTCTCCGCGGCCTTCTGCGACAGGGGCTGCTGGTCAGCGGCCTCGTGGTACTTGATGAACAGGACCTTGGAGTTCTTCTGGGCCACGGCAGTTCCGGTGTAGGAGGTCCGGTAGAGGAGCGGCCGACTCGGGGAAGGCGAAACCAGCGCCCTCTCCCCGGATCGGGGGTCTCTTCGGACCTTACCATCCCCACGCGAACGCGGAAGAGCCAAGGCGGCAAGTCAGACGAGATCGGAGAAGCGGTCGCGGTGGTGATGGAAGACCGAGTAGCCGACGAGCAAAGAGAACGCGGCCATGACGGCGACCACCAGCAGGTTGTGGGGGTGCGGCAGCCGGTGGTTGAGGATGAGCTGGTGGTACACGCCGACGAGGTGCGCGAGCGGGTTCAGCTGGAGGAGGAGCCCGAAGCGGTCGGCGTACTTGGAGGCCGGGTAGAAGATCGGGGTGACGAACATCCAGAGCAGCAGCCCGGCCCTCACCCAGTGGATGGTATCTCGAAAGTAGACGTTCAACGTGGCGAGCAGCATCCCGGCGCCCAACACGAACGAGGCCTGAACCACGAGCACGAAGGGCACGAGCAAGAAGTGCCAGGAGAGCCCCGGCCCGATCAGCACCACCGCCGCCGAGAGCACCCCGAGGCGGATGACCTGGTTCAAGATGGCGCTGGCCACGACGTAGCCGGGCAGCGTGATGGCCTGGAAGTTCACCTTCTTGATGAGGTGGCCGTGGTCGGTGATGGAGGTCGCCGCCTTGCTGAGGCCGTCCTGCACGCTGAACCACGTCACCATGCCGCAGAACAAGAAGAGCGCGTAGTGCGACCAGCCCGCGTCCTCGTGGAAGCGCACCCCGATGAGGAAGTGGAACACGAAGGTGTAGGTGACGAGCTCGAGCAGCGGGGTCACGACGGTCCAGAAGAAGCCGATCGAGCTGCCCACATAGCGGTGCTTGAGGTCGTTCATCACGAAGGCCCAGACCAGCCGTCGGTGCCTCCACAGCTCGCCCAGCCCCCCAGAGGCGTGCCCTGGCTCCAGCTCCGCGCCGATCCGACGGACCGGCGCCGTCAGCGGGGGGAGCGGCGAGGGATGGGGTCTCGGGTGGGCCACGCCGCGCAGGCTATCAGATCCCTGCGCCGGCGAGGGGGCCTCGGCGCCCGCGTCCCCTCCCCCCGTCGGGGGCTCGCCCCCCTCCACCGTTGGGGGCGAGCCCCCTTCCACCGTTGGGGGCGAGCCCCCTTCCACCGTTGAGGGCAAGCCCCTCAATCCACGACGAGGGTGCCGCCGACGGTCATCCAGGTGAGGGCGTCACCGCTCGCCTCGAGGCCGGTCGGCTCGAGGGTGTAGCCGGGCAGCGCCGGGAGCTGGAGCTCGATGCCGGGGAAGAGGTCGCCGAGGAGCACACCGGCGAGGCTGCCGAGGGTGGCCTCCAAGGACTCCGCCGCCGCAGTCGAGCTCATGTCGGCGGGGTAGACGTCGGCGGTCGGGCTCAGGTTCTCGACGGCGATCGAGATCAGGCCGTCAGCGTCGACGGTGGCGTCGAGGTCGGCGTGGAGGTGGAGCGAGGCCGTAGTGAGCACCTGCTCCACCCCGTCGACGTCGCCCGTGGCCACCAGCTGGAGCTCATCCATGTCGAGGTCGAAGAGGCCGTCCCCCGTGCCGGGGCTGAGCACCGGCGGCATCGAGGGCACGATCACGAGGTTGAGCGTGGTCGCGCCCGGGAAGATGAGGCCGATGGCCGCCGGATCGAGGGCCAGCTCCTCGTTCGAGAGGTCCTGATCGAAGGCCCCGGCGCTCCAACCCGCGTAGAGCATGCGGTTGAAGAGGTCGAGCGCGAGCGAGAGGTTCATGCCGTCGGCGCCGTCGTAGGCGGGCGCCCCGCCGCCCTGGAGCCAGGAGCCGGGGTTGGCGGGCAGGTCGGCCTTGACCGTGTCGGCGACCGCGTCGGCGTCGAAGCGCATCGTCATGCCGAGCGGATCGAGCACCACCTCGCTCACGAGGGCGTCAAGGGTGACGCTGGCCCCCACGAAGTCGAAGCCCTCGTGGAAGGTGATGGCCTCGAGGGCCGCCGCGATCTGATCGGGCAGGTCGGCGATCAGGGTCTCGTTGATCGCGTCGCCGAGCAGACCCTCGAGGTCCACACCGAGGTCTGCGAGCGTGACCCCGAAGGTGTCGAGGAGGTCTTCGAGGCCGCCGACGTCCACCGCGAGGTTGGTGAAGCTGACGTCGGAGTCGGTGATGGCCACATCGACATCACCCGGCGTGGGCACGGTCACGGTCATGTCGGCGAGGATGTTGACCTCGTCGGCCGAGATGATGCCAGCGTAGGGGTTGGCGGTGGTCGAGCAGAAGTAGGCCACGTTGTTGAGGCCGATGACCATGCCGGTCATCACAGCGTCCAAGCTGAGCTTACCGGTGTCGGGGCTGAGGTCGGCGCTGAGGCTGTCGTAGTCGAAGGAGGTGACGTTGACTTCGACCGACAGGCAAGAGATGCCCACGGTGGCGATCGGGTTCGAGGCGATGAGGGAGTCCTCGATCACGTCGGCGCTGAGCTCCCCGGAGAGGGTGGCCGCGAAGGCGCCGAGCGCCTCCTCGGAGAGTCGCACCTCAAGGGCCTTGCTGAGGGCGCTGCCGACCGGCTGGTAGTCGCCGGCGGTGAGGCCGACCAGCACGTCGGCCTCGTTGGCCGGCACGTCGTTGTCGGAGGCCGCGAGCAGGAGCGTCTGCTCGCCCGGATCGAGGGTGACCGAGGTGGAGAAGGCGCCGTCGGCGTCCACCGTGACGGGGCTGCCGTTGACGGTGAGGCCGGCCACCCCGGCGGCGTTGTCGATCACGTGACCGCTCACCGTGACCGCCCCCCCCGCGTTGAAGGCGCCGCGGCTCGGGCTGTCGAGCGTGATCAGCGGCCCGTTCTCATCGACGAAGACGGGCGAAGAGGTAGCGAACACGCTGGGGTCGCTGTTCAAGGAGGCGGTGAAGGTGTACGCACCCTCTTCGCTGAAGGAGAGGACGTCGCCGTCGATGCTCACGCCCGAAGCGGCGTCGCTCACCAAGGTGTAGGGCTCGGAGAGCACGGAGCCGTCGGCCCCCGTGACGACGACGGTCGCGGTGATGTCGCCGTCGAGCTCAGCGTACTGGGAGCTCAGGCTGAGGCTGATCGCCGTGGACTCCGAGCCGCCGTCCGTCCCATCGGTGCCATCGGTGCCATCGGTGCCCCCCACTTCCCCATTGTCGCTTCCGCTGCCCTTCCCGGAGCACGCGAGGAGCAGCACGATGAGGGCGGCGGCGGCGCGGCCCCCCACAAGACCATTCGAGGCGCGGTGTCCAAGGGTTGAGCGACGCATTCGGGGGCCCTCCAAGCGGCTCCCCCGAGCATAGCCGGCTCGCCGGAGCTCCGCCTCGGGCGCGGCGGTGGCGCGCGCCGGAACCCGCCGGACCGGACAGCGGGAGAGGTCGATCAGCTATTCTGTGCCTTCGGAATCCGACCCCCCTCCCCCGTGGGACCCGATGCTCAACCCGATCGCGCTCTCCATCCCCGGCTTCTTTGTGCTCATCGGGGCGGAGCTCCTGGCGGCGAAGCTCATGGGCTGCCAGCGCGGGCCGCGGCCGGCCTATCGAGCGGTGGAGGTGATCTCCTCGCTGGCTTGCGGCATCTCCAGCCAGACCCTCGGCTTGCTCCTGGGGCCCTTGGTCTTCGCGGCCAGCTACACCGCCGTCTACGCGGCCGCGGCCCTCTGGCAGCTCCCAGACACGCTCCCCGTCTGGATCGGCGCTTTCGTCGCGGTGGACTTCCTCTATTACCTTTGGCACCGCGCGAGCCACCGGGTGGGCATCCTCTGGGCGGCTCACGTCGTCCACCACCAGAGTGAGGACTACAACCTCGCGATAGCGCTCCGGCAGGCCATCTTCACCACCATCACCGCGGCGCCCTTCTACCTGCCGCTGGCGGTGCTCGGCGTCTCCCCGCTGGTCTTCTTGACCTGCAACGCCCTCAACACCGTGTACCAGTTCTGGATTCACACCCGCCTCGTCGGAAGGCTCGGCCCGCTGGAGCTCGTCCTCAACACGCCCAGCCACCACCGCGTCCACCACGGCATCAACCCCCGCTACATCGACCGCAACCACGCCGGCGTGTTCATCGTCTGGGACCGCCTCTTCGGCACCTTCGAGCCGGAGGGGGAGGAGCCCGTCTACGGCGTCGTCGAGGGCTTCGAGAGCGCAGACAGCCTGCGCGCCAACCTCGCCCCCTTGAAGAAGCTGCTCGACCGGAGCCTCGCCGCCCGGGGCCTCGATCGGCTGCGGGTCTGGGTGGCCCCGCCCGAGTGGCGCACCGCCGCCGAGGGGGGCCCCCAGCGCATCCCCACCCCCAGCCCGACCCTCCGCTTTGACCCGCCCGTCGAGGCGGGGCTGCTCGCTTACATCGCCGCCTGGCTCGTGGTCGTCTCCATCACGCTCACCGCCCTCCTCCTCCTCCAGGCTTCGCTCCCCGCGGCCCAGCAGGGGGCGGCCGGCGGGCTCATCCTCTGGACCCTCGCCTCTTGGGGCTGGCTGCTCGATCGACGGCCGGGCGCGCAGACCCTCGAGCTCCTCCGCCTGCTCTGTCTGCCCATCGGCGCCTTCGTGCTGAGCCCCCTGGCCTCGGCGGCCGCGCTGGTCCTGTCGCTCTTGTCGCTCGGCGTCTTCATCCCGCTCTCTCGGCGCGCAGAAATCCGGTAGCATCGCCGCCCGACTTGGAGCCCTCATGCACGATCCCACGCTGGCGCGCGAGGCCCTGGCCGCGCTGCCCCCGGACATCGGTGACAGCCCGCTGTTCAACGCAGACCTCGCCCCGGTGCCCGAGGGGCGTCGCACCTGGACCACCTACAACTTCGCCGCGCTGTGGATCTCCATGGCGCACTGCATCCCCACCTACACGCTGGCCGCGAGCCTCCTCGCCGCCGGCATGAACTGGTGGCAGGCCCTGCTCACGATCGGGCTCGGCAACATCATCGTGCTCGTGCCCATCCTCTTGAACGCCCACCCCGGCACGAAGTACGGCATCCCCTTCCCTGTGCTCGCGCGCGCGAGCTTCGGGACGAAGGGGGCCAACATCCCCGCGGTGCTGCGCGCGGTGGTGGCCTGCGGCTGGTTCGGCATCCAGACCTGGCTCGGCGGAGAGGCCGTGCGAGCCTTCATGGACGCCCTCTGGCCGGGCTTCTCGGCCATCGGCGGCGGGGCCTCGCTGGTCGGCCTGACCCTGCCCTCCGCGATCACCTTCTTCCTCTTTTGGGCGCTCAACATCTTCATCATCTACAGGGGCATGAACGCGGTCCGGGTCTTCGAGAACTGGGCCGCCCCCATCGTGCTCGTGATGGCCGCGGTCTTGCTGGCCTGGGTGGTGAACCGCGCCGGGGGCGTCGGCCCGCTGCTCACCGAGCCCTCCCGCTTCCATACTTTGGGAGAATTCTGGCGTGTCTTCGTCCCCTCCCTCACCGCGATGATCGGCTTCTGGGCCACGCTCTCGCTCAACATCCCCGACTTCACCCGCTTCGGGCGCGGACAGCGGGAGCAGATGCTCGGACAGGTGCTCGGCCTGCCCACGACGATGATCGCCTTCTCGGCGATGGGCGTGGTGATCACGAGCGCCTCGGCGGCCCTCCTCCAAGGCGTCGATGTGGCCACCCTCTGGGACCCCATCGTGATCCTCGGCCACATCACGAGCGCGACCCCGCCGCCCGGCCTCACCGAGCCCTTGATCGTGAGCGGGGTGACCCGCTTCTTCGTCGCGATCCTCGCCCTGCTCGGCGTCGGCGTCGCGACCATCTCCGTGAACATCGCCGCCAACGTGGTGAGCCCGGCCAACGACTTCGCCAACCTCGCGCCGCGGCTCATCTCCTTCCAGACCGGCGGCCTCATCACGGGCATCATCGGCGTGCTGATGATGCCCTGGAAGATCATGGCCAACGCCTCTGGCTACATCTTCACCTGGCTCATCGGATACTCCGCCTTGCTCGGGCCTATCGCCGGCATCATGATCGCCGACTACTGGATCATCCGAAACCGAACGCTCGACGTGCCCGATCTGTACCGGCCGCACGGTCGGTACGCGGGGACCAACCCGGTGGCCGTGTTCGCGTTGGTGATCGGCGTGCTCCCGAACCTCCCCGGCTTCCTCAAGGCGGCGGGGGCCTTCAGCGGCCCGCCCACCTTCTGGGACAGCCTCTATGTCTACGCCTGGTTCGTGGGGGTGCTGATCGCCGGGGTGGCCTACACCGTCGGGATGAAGCTCACGAAGCGGGGCTGAGACCGGTCCGGGCCCAAGGCAGGCGCCGGTTCGCGTCGGGCTCAGGCGGTGCGGAGGGCGTCTACGATGTCGAGGGCGGCGGCACGACGCGCCGGCACCCAACCGAAGAAGACGCCCACGCCGATCGAGAAGGCCATCGCCACGCCGAGGGTGCCCGGGGTGACGACGGTGGACCAGCCGGTCACCCCGGCCACCACCGCGGTCGCCCCTACACCGAAGGCGGCCCCGACGACGCCGCCGAGGCCGGAGAGCACGATGCTCTCGACGAGGAACTGCCCCAAGACGTCGCGCTGGCTGGCCCCGAAGGCGCGGCGGATGCCGATCTCGCGGGTCCGCTCGGTGACGCTCACGAGCATGATGTTCATGATGCCGATGCCGCCCACGAGCAGCGAGACGCTGGCGATCGCGAGCAACAAGGTGGTCATCACCTCGGTGGTCGAGCTCGCGGCGGCGGCGAGGGCGGCCTGGTCGCGGACCTCGAAGTCATCGGGCTCCGCGGCAGAGAGGCGGTGCGACTCTCGGAGGATCTGCTTGACCTCGGCCTGCGCGCCGACGAGGTCGGCCTCACTCCAGGCGCTGCCGAGGATCTGCCCGATGAACTGACGCCCGGCGAGGCGGCTGCGCACGGTGGTGTAGGGGGCGATGATCACGTCGTCCTGATCGTTACCATCGGCGGTCTGCCCCTTCTTCTGGAGGGTCCCCACCACCTGCAGCGGGACCCCGCGCAGGCGGATGCGCTGGCCGGCGGCGTCCTCCCCGGGGAAGAGCGCGGCGGCGACAGAGGCCCCGAGCAGGCAGACCTTCCGGCTGGCGCGCACATCGTCCTCTTCGAGGAAGCGCCCTGTCTCCACTGTCCAGGCGCGGATCTCCGCGTAGGAGACGTCCACGCCGTAGAGCACCGTGCGCCAATTGTTACGGCCGGCGACCGCGTTGCCGCGCGAGAAGATGACCGGCGAGACCACCGCCAGGAGCTGCGACTCCCTCGCCAGCAAGGCGGCGTCTTCGAGGGTGAGGCTGTCCATCGAGGCGGCGCCGCCGCTCACGCCCCCCGGCGTGCCCGAGCCGGGGGTGACGACGACAAGGTTCGCGCCCAAACCCTGGATCCGAGCGGCGATCTCGGCCTGCGCCCCCTCGCCGATCGCCACCATCACCACCACCGAGGCGACACCGATGACCACGCCGAGCATCGTGAGGAGCGCCCGCCCGACGTGCGAGCGGAGGCTCTGGAGCGCGAGGCCGATGAGCGCGAAGACGGACACTCAGATCCCGCCCGGGCGGCGCGGCTGGGCCGACCCTCCGGCGAGGGGGCTCCCCGACTTACCCGCCTCGGCCGCGCGCTCGAGCCCCGTGACGATGGTCATGCCCTCGGTCACCCCCTCCCCCTCCACCACCGTGCAGGCGCCGTTCGTGATGCCGGTCTTGACGGTGAGGCCGCGCAGGAGCCCGTCCTCCTGCGGGGTCCAGAGCGTCCGCGCCTTCGAGGCCGCGCGCCGGCCGCCCCGCCCTCCGCGCCCGCCCTTGCCGCCCTTCTCGGCCTTGGCCTCAGCCCCACCCTCGCTGACCGGAGCCGCCCCGATCTGCGCAGGCTCGGGGGTGAAACGTAAGGCCGCGTTCGGCGCGCAGAGGGCCCCCTCGGCGTGCTCGACGATGAAGCTCACGGTGGCGGTCATGCCGGGGCGGAGCCTCCCGTCGGCGTTCTCGACGTCGATGACCACGGGGTAGGTCACGATGTTCTCGGCCACGACGGACTGCAGGCGCACCTGCCGCACGGCGCCCGTAAACTTCGCCTCCCCGTAGGCCGCGACGGTGAACTCCACCCCGGACTCCGCGGACACCCGCCCCACGTCGGCCTCATCGACCGACGCCATGATCTGGAGGCGAGAGAGGTCGCCGGCGAGCAAGAAGAGCGTGGGGGCCGACATCCCCGCGTTGACAGTCTGACCGACCTCCACGTCGCGTCGCAGCACGGTGCCGGCGATCGGCGAGCGGATGGTGGCGAAGGAGAGGTTCCGGGTGGACCGCTCGAGCGAGACGTTGGCCGAGCGCAGCCGGGCGTCGGCCACGGCGTCGTCCATCCGCGCCACCTCGAGCTCCTCCTCCGCGAGGTTTCCGCCCCCGAACAGGGCGCGGGCGCGCACGAGGGCGAGGGCGGCCTGGTCGCGCTCCGCCGACGCCACCTGCCAGGCCGCGCGCGCCGAGGCGACGTCGGACTGGAGCAGCGACGTGTCGAGGCGGGCGAGGAGCTGCCCCACCTCCACCTGGTCATTGAAGTCGACCAGCAGCTCGCTGATGGCCCCCGACACCTGGGTGCCCACCTCCACCGTCGTCACCGCCCCGAGGGTGCCGGTGGCGGTGACGGTGGCGACCACATCGGCGGCTTCGAGCGCCTCCAGCCGGAGCGAGACCTCGCTCGGGGCCGGACGGAGGTACCAATAGGCGCCCGCGGCGATGCCGACCAACAGCGCGGCGGCGCCGAACACACGCGACCCACGCATGGGAGACCTCGGGGACAGGGGCTCCCGCCTATCCGACTCGCGCGGGCCCACCCACGCGACCCCGAAGGCCGCGGGGCGGACCCCGGCCGCTCACTCGACCGTGAACAGCAGCGTGGCGCTGTGTCGATCGACGTCGTCGAAGCCGATGTCGAGCTGGTATTCGCCCCCTTCGAGGTACCCAAAGTACGTGGGCTCCGCGAGGCCCGTGCCCGCCTCGATCAGCCAGTCCGTCGGGCCACCGCTGCTGCCGACGCTCATGCCCATCCCCTCGCCGGTGCTGAGGAATGACAAGGACATCGAGCTGATGAGCACGTCGGCGTGGGTGCTCAGCTCCTGGTCGTAGTCACAGGGGTTGGCCACGACGGCGGTGAGCTGGAGGTCTCCCGGCGCGCACAGCGGATCGCAACGAACACCGTCGAAGTCATAGATCTGCGCAATAAACTCGAGGTTGTCGAGGCAGTCCATGCCCGTCACGTCGATCACCACGGTGGCCGGGTCGGTGTCGGTGTCGGTGTCCGCGTCGACGTCGGTGTCGGCGTCGGGCTCGCCGTCTCCGCCGCCGGTGCTGCCCCCGTCGGTGCCGCCGTCGGTGCCACCGTCCGTCCCGCCGTCGCTCCCACCATCGCTGCCGCCGGTGTCGCCGCTGGGGTCAGCCCCCTCGTCACCGCCGTCGTCCCCGCCGCCGCCGACGTCCTGGTCGTCGGGGGTCTTGTCTTCGCTCGACCGTCCGCAGCCGGCGTGCAGCGCGAGGGGCAGAGACAACGCGAGGGCGAAGCGGAGCGCCGGCGTGGAGGGGCCGCGGTTCAAGCGTGAGGTTCGCAGAGGGCTCATGATCGCTCCTACTCCACCACGAAGGTGGCGCTGGCGATGTGGTGTTCGACATCGTCGAAGGGGATGGTGATCGTGAAGTGGCCTGGGCCCACCGCGCCGAGCGGCTGGCTCGACTCGGTCGGATAGCCGGGGGCGATGGTCCAAGTGGTCACCGCGTCACCGCAGGGCCAGCCCATGTCCACGACCTCGCCGCTGTCGGCGTCCGCGTAGCTCAAGCTGCTGAAGAGGCAGGTAGACGGCGTCTCGAAGGAGACGAGCGCCTCACAGTGGTTCGCCACGGCGCCGGTCGCGACCAGCGAGGCGCTCGAGGTGAAGGGCCCGGTGGTGCCGGACTCATCGACGACGAGCGCGCTCCAGTCGAGGCAGCTCAGATCGCCGTCGGCGTCCGCGTCGCTGTCGGCGTCCGAATCCGCGTCGCTGTCGGCGTCACTGTCGGCGTCACTGTCGGCGTCCGAGTCCGAGTCCGCGTCGCTGTCGGCGTCGGCCTCATCGCCGCCCGCTCCGTCCGCGTCCGCGTCTTCGGTGTCCTTACCGCAAGCGGCGAGGAGCAGACACAACAAAACTCGGGTGCGCATCGGGCCTCCCTGGACGTCCTGCCCCTGTTGTAGGCGCGGGAAGCGGGATCCGCAAGGGACGGGGCAAGGCGGTCGACCGGGGCGCCTGCAGAGGGCGACAATCCAGGTCATTTTATGACCGCTCTCCGATCAGCCCGATCCCGACACATGGATCACGCGATCTGGCACCATCATACCCTTGTACGGGTTCTTTCTTCGACAACCTGGCGGTGCCTGGATACCAGTTTGCGCGGCCTGAGCGCCGCAACCCGTTCAGTGTCCCCCGCGCTCGCCCTCAAAATGGAGCCCCACCATGTCTGAAGTCTCCGGTCGCTTCTTTTGGTACGACCTCAACACCAACGACACCGCGGCCGCCCAGGCCTTCTACACCAAGGTCGTCGGCTGGACGCTGTCCGCCTACACGTCCGACATGGGCGAGTACATGATGTGGACCACCCCGAACGGCCCCGTCGGCGGCTCGATGATGCTCCCCCCCGGCGTCCACGTGCCGCCCCACTGGCTCGCGTACATCGGCACGCCCGACGTCGACGCCACCGTGCAGCAGGCCGAGGCCCTCGGCGCCCAGGTGCACCTCGCCCCCACCGACATCCCCACCATCGGGCGCTTCGCCGTCCTGAGCGACCCCCAGGGCGCGGTGTTCGCCGCCTTCACGCCCGTCCCCGGCAGCGAGATGGCCGGCGCCGCCTCCGGCAGCACCACCCTCGGCGGGATCGGCTGGCACGAGCTGATGACCGCTGACCTCGAGGCCGGCTTCGCCTTCTACGCCGCCCTCTTCGGCTGGGACAACACCGGCGAGATGGAGATGGGCGAGCACGGCACCTATCGGATGTTCGGCTTTGGCCAGCTCCCGAGCCTCGGCGGCATGATGCGGCGCCCGAAGGAGATGCCCGTCTCCGCCTGGTCCTGCTACATCAACGTCCCGAGCGTGCACGCCGCGGTCGCCACCATCCAAGAGGCCGGTGGGCAGGTCATCCACGGACCCCAGGAGATCCCCGGCGGCGGTCACATCCTCAACGGGATTGACCCCCAGGGCGGCCACTTCGCCCTCGTCTCCGCCCCGCCCGCGGCCTGAGCGTGTCCGTGGCCGGCTCGGCGCTCAGCGGATGTCGAGCAGGTCCATGATCGCGTGGACGATGGTGAGCGGGTGGGGCGGGCAGCCCGGGACGTAGACCACCGGCCCCACCTCGCCAAGGAACCCCCGTTCGAGGGCCCCGGAGCCCCGGTAGAGGCCCCCGGTGAGGGTGCACGCCCCGACCGCGATGACGAAGCGAGGGTCGGGCATCGCGTCCCAGGTGAGGCGCACCGCGTCCCGCATGTTGGCGGTGAGCGGCCCAGTCAGCACGAGGCCGTCGGCGTGGCGAGGGGAGGCCACCCACTCGATGCCGTAGCGCTGGACGTCGAAGTTGACGTTGGCGAGGGCGTTGAGCTCGAGCTCACAGGCGTTACATCCCCCCGCCGAGACCTGCCGCAGCTTGAGCGAGCGGCCGTAACGCCGCGAGAGATCGGGGTCCGCCGCCACCCGCGGCCCGGGGCCCGGGCCTTCTTCGACGACGAGGTCTGGGAGGGCGCGGGCCGACATTCGAGGCTCGCTGCTGAAGCGGATCTTCTCCGCCGGGCAGCGCTCCTCACAGGCGCCGCAGAAGATGCAGCGCCCGAGGTCGAGGCGGACGGGCGAGAGGGAGATGGCCTCCGTGGGGCACTCATCCCGGCAGGTCGTGCAGCCCTCGACGCAGGGGGCGGCGGAGATCGAGGGGCGCCCCCGGGCGCCGACGGGCGTCGCGGCCCGCAGGTCGCGGATGGTCGGCTGGCCCTGCCGCAGCCGGACGCGGAGCGCGGAGAGCCACATCACAGGTCATGCCCGCAGTAAGAGAGGTCAAAGCTCTTGTTACAGATGGGAAAGTCCGAGATCGTACCCCCCCGCACCGCGAGGGCGAGGCCGAGCCAATTGCGGAGGGAGGGGTCCTGCACCTTGTACTGGAGGAGGGCGCCCCGGGCGTCGGTCTCGAGGGCGTGGACCACCTCGCCGCGCAGCCCCTCCACCACCGTCACCACGAGCGCGTTCGGTCGCAGGGGGCCGAGCTCGACCCGCCCGCGCTGGAGCTCCAGGCCTTCGGCGAGCAGCCGCCGGATCCAGTCGAGGGAGGCGTGGATCTCGCGCACCCGCACTCGCGTCCGGGCGAGGCAGTCCCCGGAGGACTCCACTTGGGGCCGGAGGGGGAGCGCCGCGTAGAGGCCCGCGTCGTGGCTCCGCTGGTCGATCCGCTGGCCAGAGGCCCGCGCGGCGACGCCGACGAGGCCGATCTGCGCCGCCAGGGCCGGGGACACCACCCCCACGTCGACGAGCCGGTGCTGAACGGTGACATCGGAGAGCAGCCGATCGTGGACCACGGCGAGATCGTCCGTGAGGGGCCCGAAGGCCGCCTCGAGGTCGCGCAGCGCGGCGGCGTCAAAACCAAAGGCCGAGGCCCCCGGCCGCAGCCCGCCGCGCCCGAAACGGCTGCCGGTGAGGCGCATCGTGGTGTTGATGACCGTCGTGCGCAGCCTCCCGTAGGCCGTCGCCCCCTGCAGGAAGCCGATGTCGGCGGCGAGCCCGCTGAGCGTGGCGAGGTGCATCGCCACTCGCTCGAGCTCGAGCAGCAGCGCCCGCCCTCGCTCGACCGCGCCGTCGACCACGCCGTCGATCACCCCGCCGGCGGCGCTCCCTTCTGCGAGCGCCTCGAGGGCGGCGCAATAGGCCCAGGCGTGGGCGACGCTCGTGTCCCCGGCCGCGGTCTCGACGAGAGGGCCCAGGCGGCGGGGGTCCCGCCCGAGCAGCAGCCGCTCGACGCCGCGGTGCTGGTATCCGAGCTGGATCTCGAGGTGGAGCACCCGCTCCCCGTGGCACATGAATCGAAAGGAGCCGGGCTCGATGACCCCGGCGTGGACGGGCCCGACGGCGACCTCGTGTACGTCCTTCCCTTCCACCGAGTGGTAAGGGTAGGCGTTCATCGAGGACTGTCCACCTCCACCCTCGAACCGGAGGGGCTTCATCCACGGGTGGCCCTTCACCTTCAGCCCGAGCTGCTCGTGCAGCTCCCGCTCGAAGCAGTGGAAGGCGGGGTGCTCCTCGGTGAGGGAGTGGACACCCTCCCCGATCGACGCCGCGCAGCGGGTGAGCCGGAGCGCGCCCGAGGGGCCCTGGAGCACCGCCGTGAGCGCGGCCGTGCCCTCGTCGGCCCGTCGGCCGAAGAGGCTCACCAGCCGCGCCCCGCCCGCCAGGGCCTCGAGGAGCTCGGCTCGCCAGGGCCCGGGGGCCTCGAGGGCAGCCTCCCCGGCCGAAGTCGAGCACAGCCCGACCGAAGGGCCGAGGTCGGCGGTAGCGCCGGTGGACATCACTCGTCTCCGAGGCTGACGGCGACCTCGTGAAACAGCGCGTTCACGGGGTCGGGGAGGTGAAGGCCGAGCACGACCAGCACGAGGAGGAATGCGAGCTTCGGCACGAGGAAGAGGACAGAATTCTTCCCGGTCTCGAGGTGGCCCTCCGGCTGCCCCCAGATCATTGGGAACACCGTGCGCCCGGTCGCGACGAAGGCCACGGTGACGAGGAAGCCGAGGGCGGCGAAGGCGAACAGATAGCCGCCGCGCACAAGGCCGGAGAGGATGAGCAGCTCCCCGATGAAGCTCCCGAAGGGCGGGAAGCCGAGCAGGGCGAAGGTGCCCGCCATCAGGAAGAGGCCGCTCGGCGGCAGCACCTTGATGACGCCTCGGATCTGAGCGGTGTCCTTCGTGCCGTACCGGGCCTCGATCTTGCCCGCGGTGAGGAACAACATCGCCTTGATGAAGGCGTTGCTCACCGCGTAGAGCAGCACGCCGTAGCCCGCGCCGGCCCCCACCCCGAGGCCGACCGCGATCACCCCGCCGTGCATGATGGAGGCGTAGGCCACGAGTCGGCGGATGCTCCGGGTGGCGATCAGGCTCGCGGCGGCGAGGGCCACCGTCGCGAGCCCCATACCGATGAGCTCGATGCTCACGAGGCCCTCGTGCCCAGCCCGGAAGACCTGGAGGAGCCGGATGAGGCCCACCAGCGCGCAGTTGAATTGCAGGGCGGCGAGCAGCGAGGTCACGGGCGGCGGCGCCTCGTCGTAGGCCTCCGGCAGCCAGACGTAGAGCGGCGCGAGGCCGAGCTTGGCGCCGTAGCCGAGGATGGCCAGGGCCACGCCGAGGGAGCGCCAGGGCGAGGCCCCGGAGGGCACCTCGCCGAGCAGCCCGCTCACCGAGAGCGCCTCGAGACCGCCGTGCCCGCCCCCGTCGGCGACGAGCCCGCGGGCGAGGCAGATGAAGCCGAGCAGCGTCAGGCCGAGGCCCACCGACGAGAAGAGGAGGTACCGCCACGAGGCCAGCCGAGAGGAGGCCGCGCCGCGCCGCACGATCAAGGGCGCGGCGGCCAGCGTGCTGAGCTCGAGGCAGATCCAGGTCACCACGAAGTGATCGGAGAGGACCGCGAGGTTGGAGGCCGCGAGGAAGGCGGTCCACAGGAGCACACGCAGGCCCTCGACCGAGTCGGACTCCACCCGGACGCGGGTCCACTCGTGGACCACGATGCCCACGAAGATCGTGTTGATGAGCAGCAGGAAGAGCCGCGCGGTGGCGTCGACCGCGAAGTAGGGGCCGAGCGCGCCGGGGTCGAAGGAGCCGAAGACCATCAGGGCCGCGAAGGCGAGGGAGCAGAGCCCGGCGAACAACAAGAAGGCCGGCCCGAAGCGCGAGCTCTGCCGCGCCAGCGTCTCGCTGACCTGCCGCAGTTCCGGCTCCAGCGGGCGGGCGCTCATGGGTGGATGTCCTTGAGATCGGGCAGCTCTTCGATCGGGTGGTGCACAGGAGGCGCGGGATCGACCGTGCTCAGATACCAACGAAACAAGAGCAACGACGCCCCAAAGATGAAGAGCTGCCCGCACCGCAGCCCGAGCGACCCGTGCCCATCGCTGGTGCCGAGCTCAAAGAGGGCGATCGCGTTCTCGATCCGCAGCGCGCCCACGATCTGGCTGAACACCCCGCCCTGCGAGGACAACACGAGGAAGCCGAGCAGCACCGCCGCGGCGGCCGCGCCCACCTGGAGCTGCTCATCCCCCGCCACGGGGACCAGCAGCAGGGCGAGGCGAAATGCCCCGAGCACGAGGCCGATCGCGGCGGCCCAGGCGATGAGGTTGGGCGGCAGCACGTCGTTCCGCTCGGGCGCTCGCCGGAGCTGGAGCACCCGATAGAGGAGCGCAGGCGCCAGGATCCCTCTTAAGAAGATGAGGTCGAAGGCGGTGAGCAGACCGGGTGCTGAGGTGTCGGCCCCCTCCAGACGGTAGGCCACGCCGTAGAGGAGCAGGCCTTGCAGGCTGAGGCCGAGCAGGCTGATGCGCCAGGTGCCCACGAAGAGCGGCACCAGCAGCACGATCACGAAGCCGATGAGCAAGGAGGTCACAGCCCTCCCCCCTGCCAGGTGGTGGCCAGCAGGGCCACCGCTCCGCCCACCACGGCCATGAACAGATACCGATGCAGCACGGGGAGCTGGAAGCGCGCCCACAGCGACTCGATGGTGCCGATCACGACGGCGATCATCACCATGAGCAGGAGGTGGACCACGAGGCCGGTCGCCGCAGGCCCGGAGCCGGTCCACGGGTTGAGCAGGGCGGCGATCAGCGAGGCGCCGAGCGTCAGCTTGAGGGCAGCGGTGATCTGGATCGCCGCGAGCTCGGGGCCACTGTGATCGAGCACCATCACCTCATGGATCATCGTGAGCTCGAGGTGGGTGGTCGGATCGTCCACCGGCATCCGCGCACCCTCGGCCTGCACCACGACGAGCAGCGCGAACAGGCTCGCCCCCCAGGCCACGAGCGCCTCGATGCTGTGGGCACCCTGCGAGACCGCGCCCATCAGGCTCGTCGCGCCGGTGGTGGCTCCGAGGGCCCCCATGACGAGCAGCAGCGCCGGCTCGACGAGGGTGGCGAAGGTCGCCTCGCGGCTCGCCCCCATCCCCTCAAAGGAGCTGCCGGTGTCGAGGGCGCCGAGCATCAGCGCCGCCCGCCCGAGGCCCCACAGGTAGGCGAGCCAGATGAAGTCGTAGGAGAAGGACCAGAGAGGCGGGAATCCGACGATCGGCACCACCAGCGCCGCCGCGAGGGTCGCGGCGAGGCCCACGTAGGGCGTGAGCCGGAAGATCGCGGTGGTGGTCTCACTGTACACGGGCCGCTTTCGACAGAGTCGGAGCACATCGTAGACAGACTGGAGCAGCGGCGGCCCGAGGCGCCCGGCCCAGCGCGCCTTGGTGCGGTTGATGAGGCCCACCATCAGCCAGGGGAGCAGGGCCAGCCCCACGAGGTTGAGCGCCAGGACGGGGAGGCTCAGGGCACACCCCCCGCGACGAGGAGGCCCACCAGCACCACGAGGACGACGAGCCCCGCGCCGAAGGCGTACCGAGGCTGCTCGGGGATGGCGGCGGCCGCTCGCACGAAGAGCTGCTCGCCGCGACCGAGCACCTCGAAGATGCGGCCCTCGACCGCGTCGGCGACATGCACCTCGAGGTGGCCGCTCGCGGGCGGAAAGATCTTGCCAGACAGCTTCACCCGCCAGCGCTGCGGCGAGAGAGACTCGAAGATCTCGACGAAGGGCTGGCTGAAGGAGCTGCCCGTGTACTGCATCCGCGGGTTCGCCGCCGTGTAGCCGCAGCCCCAGGTGACGTGGCGGCGGGCCCCGCGGCCGAGTCGCCAGCCGACGAGGCCGAGGACCACGATGCCCACGACGAGGCCGCGACAGGCCCACTGCAGCGGCGAGAGCACGTCGTCGACAGCGGCCATCCCCGCGGCGCCGGAGTGGAAGAGCACCACCACCGGCCGGATGAAGGCGACGCCCACCGACGGCGCGAGACCGAGCAGCACGACGCCGGCGGCGTGCAGCCCCATCGGCAGCAGCATCGTGGCCGGAGGATCGCCGTGATCGGTGACCGCGCTGTCCCGCGGGCTGCCGAGGAAGGCGACCCCGAAGGCCCGGACCATCGCCAGCGCGCTCACCGAGCCCACGAAGCCGAGCAGGGCCGCGGCCGAGACGAGGGCCGCGTTCTCGACCGAGCCGGGGGCGGTCTGCCCGAGCAGACCGGCATAGACGAGCAGCTCACTCATGAAGCCGTTCATCGGCGGGATCCCGGCGATGGCCAAGGCGCCCACGAGGAAGAGCCAGCCGGTGCGCGGCATCCGGCGGAGGAGGCCGCCCAGGCGCTCGAGATCGACCGTGTGGGTGGAGCGATAGACGGCGCCCGCCGCGTAGAAGAGCAGGCACTTAAACAGGGCGTGGTTGAGGATGTGCAGCAGCCCACCGGTGATGCCCAGCGCGACGAGGGCCGGCTGATCCCAGCACAGGCCGAGGTAGGCCACACCAAAGCCCATCGCGGCGATGCCCACGTTCTCGGTGGAGGAGTAGCCGAGCAGCCGCTTGAGGTCGCGCTGGGAGGCCGCATACACCACCCCGAACAGCGCGGAGAGCGCGCCGAAGAGCAGCACCAGCCAGCCCATCCACTCCTCAGGCTCCCCGATCAGCAGGGTGAAGCGGAGGAAGGCGAAGAGCCCCGCCTTGTGGATCACGCCCGACATCAGGGCGGAGACATGGGCCGGCGCGGCGGAGTGGGCCCGCGGGAGCCAGGAATGAACAGGAAAGAAGGCGGACTTCAGCGCGAAGGACGCGCCCAACAAGAGGAAGACGAAGCTGCGCCCTCCGCTCGACACCCCGAGGGTGCGCCCGAAGGCGGCGAAGTCCATCGAGCCCGTCTGTCCGTGCAGGTACATGAAGGCGGCGACCAGCACCAGCAGCCCGACATGCGTGGAGACGAGGTAGTTGAAGGCGGAGAAGCGGACCTTCTGGTTCTTGTAGTCCCAGATCACGAGCAGCCAGGCCGAGACCGCCGCGAGCTCCCAGCCGAGCAGAAAGATGATCGCGTGACGGGATCCGTAGATGATCAAGAAGGACAGCGCGATGATGTTGAGCAAGGCGAAGTGCGGCCCGCCATTTCGCCCCTCCTCGAGGGAGCGCTGGAGGTAGCCGACCGCGTAGAGCGTCCCCAGCAGGGTCATCGGCAGCGACCAGGCGATGAAGAAGGCGCTGAGCGCGTCGACCTCGCCGCTGACGACGTCGAGGGGGTACGACAGGGACCAGGACTCGGCGAGCGCCGGCCCCCCCGCCAACACAGGGAACACCGAGCCCAGCGTGATCACCAGCGCGAGCCCTTGGGTGGACAAGGCGGCCGCCGCCCGGGCGCGGTTGTTCGGCAGGGCCAACGCGCAGAGCGCCCCCACGAGGAGGACCGCGCCGGCGACCGTCAGCCCGAGCATGAGACCGCGAGGGGAGCGGGCGGCGGCGGGAAGGACGCGGCCACCCGGCGCGCCTCGGCCTGGATCGACTCGCGGGAGCCCTCCCGCAGGATCAGCTCTCGGAAGGCTGGGTCTCGCAAGGCGAAGTAGGTTCGCGCGTGGAGCTGCAAGACCGAGCGGACCGTGGACGCCAAGATGATGAACAATGCCCGAACCGGCTGACGATCGAGCGCCGACCAGTCTACCGGCCGCTCGAGGAAGCAGAGGCTCACCGTGGGCCGGTTGAGCTGGAGGCGCAGCGGGTTGCGCAGGTGGGCGAGGGCGAGGCCATCGCCGATGCTCGTGGACGCGAGCTCCTCCCGGGCGCGCAGGGCGGCGAAGATCGCGTCACGGTCACCATCCTCACCGAGGCGCAAGGTGTCGAGCGCGGCCCGGAGCGCGCTGTCGCGGCAGGCCCCGCCCACCCGGTAGGCGATGCCCCCGGCCTCGAGGGCGCGGTCGAGCTCGGGGATGGGCTCGGCGACGGGGGCGTCCGCGGCGAAGCGGGGCGACACCTCGATGCGGTTCGCCGTCGCCCACTCGACGAGCTCGGCGTGGTCGAAGCGGAAGGTGCGCTGCACGCGGTAGCCGGGGAGCTTGCTGTCCCCCACCCAGCGGTAGATCGTCTTGGTCGAGACCTGCAGGAGCTCGGCCGCCTCTCGAACGTTCAGCCGCACCGTCGCGCTCCCCGATGCCCCCGCCGAGCGGCCGACCGAAGGTCATCCTCGGACCCATGTGGACAAGCGTGGACATTGTAGCCCAGCCGTCCACCACCGTCCAGGCGGTCAGCTCACCCGCTTGAGGAAGGCGGTCTTGAGCACGATCTGGATCTTGTTCACCGATCCCTCGACGTGGTCGGGATCTCCGATGAGGTGGATGCCCTTGACCAGGGTGCCCCGCTTGGCCGTGAAGCCCCCGCCCTTCACCGGCAGATCCTTAATGAGGGTGACCGAGTCCCCCTCGCGGAGCACAGCGCCGTTGCTGTCCCGCGCGGTGGCCTCGGCCTCCGCAGCCTCGGGGGCCTCCCGCGCGCCCGCCTCGGCCCAGGCCAGGGTGTCTTCGTCGAGGTAGGCCGCCTCGAGGGCCGCCGCCGCCCAGGCCTCCCCCGAGAGCGCAGAGAGCAGGCGCCAGGCCTGCACCTTCACCGCCGGCACCTCGCTCCAGATCGCCTCGGAGAGCGAGCTCCAGCGGGCTGCAGGCCGGCCCTCGGGGGCGTCGATCCCGGCGTCACAGTCGGCGCAGAGCAGGATCGCCCGATCGGCGGAGGGGGGCTCGGCGGGGGGCACCGACCGCGGGCTGAGCTCGCCCTCCCGAGCGCAGAGCTCGCAGCGGCCTCCGGCGCGCAGCGTGAGCGCAGGGAGGAGGGCAGAGAGGGCAGAGGTCGAGCGGTCAAGGGCCATGGGGCGCTCCGGCAGAGGGGCGGGCCGGCTAGCACGCCCCGTCGCCTCAGGCCCCGGCGCTCAGGCCCCGGCGCTCAGGCCCCGGCGCGGTCCGCGCGGATGGCGTTGATCGCGCTCCCCGCCACGAACCAGGCGAACTGCTCGGGCGAGCAGGTGTTGTGGGTCTCGATTTGTTCAACCGTCCCGTCGGCGTGCCGCAACACCAACGACGGGGAGCCACCCTCGGCGATCGCGGCCACGTCCACGATGTCGATGATGTCATCCCCGCGGACCTTCGTGTAGTCGGCCGGATCGCGGAAGGTGAGCGGGAGCATCCCCTGCTTCTTCAGGTTGGTCTCGTGGATGCGGGCGAAGGAGCGGACGATCACCGCCACGCCGCCCATGTGCCGCGGCTCCATCGCCGCGTGCTCCCGCGAGCTGCCCTCCCCGTAGTTCTCGTCGCCGATGATGACCCAGGGCTGACCCGCGGCCTTGTAGTGACGCGCGATGTCGGGGTGCGATGCGGGCTCGCCCGTGAGGCCGTCGATGCCGAGGCCGGCCTCACCGGTGAGCTCGTTGACCGCCCCGAGCATGAGGTTGCCCGAGATGTTCGTGAGGTGGCCGCGGTACTGGAGCCAGGACCCCGCCGCCGAGATGTGATCGGTCGTACACTTGCCGACGGCCTTGACCAGCACCCGGTTCCCTGGGAGGTCTCCCCCCCACCAGGCCGCGAAGGGCTGGAGGCGCTCGAGGCGCCGCGAGCCGGGGGCCACCAGCACGGCCACCGCCCGCCGGTCGGCCAGGGGCAAGGGGGGGACATAGCCGTCTTGGGCCTCGGCGAAGCCGCGCCGCGGGAGCTCGTCGCCCGTGGGCGCCTCGAGGCGAAAGGGCACGCCGTCTGCGCCTTTGAGCAGCTCCGTCTCGGGGTCGAAGCCGAGGTGGCCCGAGAGCGCCGCCGCCACCACCACCTCGGGGCTGGCGATGAAGGACAGCGTCTCCGGGTTCTCGTCATTCCGTCCACGAAAGTTGCGATTGAAGGAGTTGATGATGGTGTTGGCCTGCCCCTTCTTCCAGTCGTCCCGACGCCACTGGCCGATACACGGGCCGCAGGCGTTGGCGAGCACGATGGCGCCGATCTTCCGGAGGTCCTCGGCCTGACCATCCCGCTCGAGCGTCGCCATGATCTGCTCGGAGCCCGGGCTCACGAAGAAGGGGACCTTCGCGACGAGCCCCCGCGCCGCGGCCTGGCGGGCGACATGCGCGGCCCGCTCGATGTCTTCGTAGGAAGAGTTGGTGCAGGAGCCGATGAGGGCGCTCGTCAAGCGCCGCGACCAGCCCTCGCGGTCGGCCTCGGCCTTGAGCTCGGAGAGGGGGCGGCCGCGATCAGGGCTGTGCGGGCCGACCACCCGGGGCGAGAGCGCGCTGAGGTCGATCTCGAGGACCCGGTCGAAGTAGCGCTCTGGATCGGTGTAGACGTCGGGATCGGCCTCGAGGGCGCCGGCGTGCGCCTCCGCCAGGGCCGCCTCCTCCGAGCGGCCGGTGGCGCGGAGGTAGGCGGCCATGCGGTGGTCGAAGGGGAAGATCGAGGTGGTGGCGCCGTGCTCGGCCCCCATGTTGCAGATCGTCGCCTTCCCGGTGGCCGAGATGCTCTCCACGCCGGGGCCGAAGTACTCGACGATGCTGTTCGTGCCGCCCTTGACGGTGAGCAGCTCGCAGACGCGCAGGATGACGTCCTTCGGAGAGGCCCAGCCCGACAGGCTGCCCACGAGCCGCACCCCGATCACGCCCGGGCAGAGCACCTCCCAGGGCAGGCCCACCATCGCGTCCACCGCGTCGGCGCCGCCCACGCCCACGCTCACCATGCCGAGGCCGCCCGCGTTGACGGTGTGGGAGTCGGTCCCGATGAGGAGGCCGCCCGGGAAGGCGTAGCTCTCGAGCACCACCTGGTGGATGATGCCCGCCCCCGGCTTCCAGAAGCCGACGCCGTAGCGCGCGCACACCGAGGCGAGGAAGTCGAAGACCTCGCGGTTGTCGCGCAGGGCGACCGCCATGTCCGGGCCTGCGCCGACGTAAGCCTGGATCAGGTGGTCACAGTGGACGGTGGTGGGCAGGGCGACCTCGTCCTGCTCTGCGGTCATGAACTGGAGGAGGGCCATCTGGGCGGTGGCGTCCTGCATCGCCACCCGGTCGGGGCGGAGCGCGAGGAAGCTCCGACGGCGCTCGAAGGGCTGGCCCTCGGGGTCGATGAGGTGGGCGAAGAGCACCTTCTCGGAGAGGGTCAGCGCGCGCCCAAGGCGGCGGCGGCCGATGGCGTGGCGCTCGGCCATCCGGGCGTAGAGCGCGCGGATCGCCGGGAGGGGGCTCTCCTCGCGCGCGGCTCCTGCGTGTGCATCGGCATGACTCGGGTCACGGTGCAGCTCACTCATCGGATCCTCCAAGGGCGTCCGGACATAGCCTGTTGGGAGGGCCGCGCTCGCGATAGGCCACCGCCCGGTCGCCGCGACCCTCCTGCGAGGCGCGCCGAGGCGGACTCCAAAGGACACGATGCGCTTTCACGAGACGGTCCACGGCGTCTACTTCGACGACCTCGACGCCTTCCAGATGCTGCACAACGCGCGGTACCTGCTGATCATTGAGCGCACCATCGGCGAGCTTTGGAGCCACCTCGGCTGGGGCACCATCCTGGACGCCGTCAACAACCCCGACCAATACCACCTTGTCCGGGCCAACCAGATCTCCTACGACCGGGCGGTGCGCGGCGTCGGTCGGGTGCGCTGCCGCATCTGGGTCGAGCGGCTCGGCCGGTCGAGCCTCGTCTTCGGCTTCACGGTGCTCCCCCTCGACGAAGACGTGCCCTACGCGCAGGGCACCCGCACCCTCGTCCGGGTCGATCCCGTCAGCCGCGCCGCCACCCCTTGGACCGACACCTTCCGCGCCCGACTCGAACCGTACTGCAAGAGCGCCTGAACGGAGCCCCCATGACCCAAACGCCCTCCACGCCCCCCACGCCCCCGGCACCGACCGCGCCGACCGCGCCGACCGCCGGCCGAGATCTCCTCGAAGGCATGGATGAGCGACAGTTCGAGGAGGGCATCTCCCTCGATCGTTTCATCTTCGAGACCACGAAGGCCCACCCCGAGGCCACCGGCCAGTTCGCCACGCTGCTGCGCCAGGTCTCGCTGGCCTCCCGCCTCGTGAGCGCCCGCGTGAACCGCGCGGGGCTGGCCGGCATGTTCGGCGCCACGGGCGACGTCAACGTCCAGGGCGAGTATGTTCAGAAGCTCGATCTGTACGCGAACAACGCCTTCAAGCGCGCGCTCGAGCACGCGGGCTGTGTCTGCGCGATCGCCAGCGAAGAGGACGAGGAGCCCTACTTCATCCCCGAGCGCTTCCCTCGCGGCCGCTACGTCTTCTGCATGGACCCCCTCGACGGGAGCTCCAACATCGACGTCAACGCCACCATCGGCACGATCTTCGCCATCTTCCGACGTAAGTCCCCCGAGGGCGGGCCGGCCGACATCGGCGACGTGCTCCGGCCCGGGCGAGAGATCGTGGCCGGTGGATACGTCATCTACGGCTCGGGGACGATGATGGTGCTCTCGACCGGCAGCCACGTCCACGGCTTCACGCTCGACCCCACCGTCGGCGAGTTCTTCCTCTCGCACCCTGACATCCGGCTCACCCCCGAAGCCAAGATGTACTCGACCAACGAGGGCTACACGAACTCCTGGCGGCCCGAGCTGAAGACGTGGGTGGAGGCCGTGAAGGCGAAGGGCTGGAACGGCCGTTACATCGGCTCCTTGGTGGCGGACTTCCATCGGAACCTGCTCAAGGGCGGCATCTTCCTCTACCCGACCACGAAGAAGAACCCCGAGGGCAAGCTCCGCGTGCTCTACGAGGCCTTCCCCCTCGCCTTCCTGGCCGAGGCGGCGGGCGGGGCGGCCACGGACGGACGGGGTCGCATCCTCGACCTCCACCCCACCGAGATCCACCAGCGCACGGCGCTCTTCATCGGCAACAAGCTGCCCGTGGACAGCGTGACCGCGACCCTCTGCGCCCCGCCGGCCTCCGGGGGCTGAGCCGGCGCCTCGCCGCTGGCCGCCGCTTCAGGCGTCCACGCCGAGCGGGCCGAGCTCGAAGAGGACCATCGGCTCGACGCCGAGCCACCCCTCCCCCTCCTCGACGGGGCCGAGGCCGCGGGCGTAGGCGCGGGAGGGCAGGCGTTGCGCCTGCCCCTCGGGGAAGCGGAAGGTGAAGATACGCTCCACCCGCTTCCCGCCCCGCTCGGCCTGGAGCCGCAGCGCCTTCGTCGGCTCGCCCTCCTCCATGAAGAGCACCCCTTGGGCCACGGCGACGGCCTCGGCGGGGCTCTCTCGCTGCGCGATGTAGCGCACCATGTCGTCCAAGTCGGCCGGCATGTCGCCGTGGAGGTGCCACTCCTCCCAGGCCGCGCCGGCGAGGCGGATCACCTTGACGTGATCGATGCCCTCACGCTGGACCTCCGGCAGCACCATCGCGACGGCGAGGCTCGCGAAGCCCTCCACCCCCTGGGGCGGCGCCTGCCCCTCGGGCAGCTCCCCAAAGGCGACCCGGATGTCGGGCTGGAGCGGCGCCGGAGGCAAGACCCGGGCCGCGCGGCGCCCCTCGCCGGCGCTCACGAGCTCGGCGAACATCGGCGGCAGCCCCTCCTGCCCTTGCCCCACCTGCCAGGCCCCGTGGAAGCGCCCCACCCGCGCAGCGTTCCACGTGAACGGCCGGAGCGCCAGCCACCAGCCGCGGGGCTCGCCATCCTCGCGGAGCTGCTCGAGGATGAAGGCGGCGGGGCTGCCCTTTCGGTCATCGAGCATCGCCACGACCACGCGGCGCTCTACCCCGCGCCCGTCGGCGAGGGCGGCGAAGGTGGCGCCGACATCGGCGTCGGGGTCAGCCGCGCTCACCCGCGACCAGTCGAGCACTCGCTCGTGATCGTCGTGGAACAGGTGGATCGCCGGGGTGGGCTGCCCCTGGAGCACGACGTCCCGCTCGACCCGCTCGAGCAGGCCGCGGTGAAAGGCCTCGTCATCGAACACGTCGAGGGAGAGCGGCAGCCTGCGCAGGTGGACGGGACGGCTCAAGGTCGGAATCTCCAACAAAAGGCACCCGCTTTGTGCCGACCAGGACGGCCGGCGGTGATAACATCCCCGCGTATCCGTGCGTTCGGAGGCAGGATGCCCCCTTCCTTTGGCTTCGAGTCTTCCGGTCCTCAAACCGACTCCTCCCGGGGTCGCCGGCCTGCGCCGTCCAGGGGCCCGATCCCCGGCCTCCGCGGCGAGGAAGAAGAGCGCGCCGAACAGCGTGTGCGGTCGCCGGAGCAGAGCTCCGGACGGATCGCGGGGCACCTGCCGGGTCAGGAGCCCCAGGCGGGCCTGAACGCCTCGCTGCATGAGGTCTACGGCAACAGCCTCGTGCAGGCCGCGCTCTCGGGCATCGACGGCGGCCCCGTCCAGGTGGTCCAGGGCGCCATGACCCTCGGCGCCGCCGGCGTGCTCGTCGCCGACAGCGCCAGCGGCCTCTTCTCGAACAGCTTCGTCAACGGTTGGCTCGGCCAGTACGGCTCCGGAAACGGAGGCGGCAGCAGCCTCGGGGTCGCTGGCCTCGGGGTGTCCGGGCCGAGCGCACTCACCGGGGAGGCCGTCGCCCGCCACGCCGACGCCCCCGGCGGCGGCGCCTGGGATCGTCGCTCCATCTCCAAGGTCGAGACCGCCACCCGCCGCGGCGGCCGGCCCATCTCCACCGAGCTCGAGAGCAAGCTCGGCAACGCCTTCGGCGGGGTGGACTTCTCGCAGGTCCGCCTCCACACCGACGGCGCCGCCGTGCAGGCCGCCGACGCCATCCACGCCCGCGCCTTCACCGTGGGCACCGACGTCTACTTCAACCAGGGCGAGTTCAACCCGAGCAGCCGAGAGGGCCTTCACCTCATCGCGCACGAGCTCACCCACGTCGTACAGCACCAGGAGGGCCGCCTGCGCCCGACCGGTGACCGCGGCGAGGGCATGAACGTCTCCCGGCCCACCGACGCCACCGAGATCGAGGCCGAGGCCCGCGCCGCCACGGTCGTCCAGTCCATCGGCCACGGTCACAGCGTCGACAACGACGCGGACACCGCGCCGGTCACCGCGCCGGTCACCGCCCTCGGCGGCTCGCTCGCCAGCGAAGGCGCGGTCGCCGACGCCACGAACGGCGGTCTGCAGGGCGCAGACCTCGGCGGGCTCGACGTCGACGGGCCGGCCGTGGCCTCGGCGGGGCTCGCCGTCGAGTCCGGGCAGCAGGCCGGCGAGGGCGCCGTGCTCGCCCGCGACGTCGACGCCGACAAGGATAAGACCACCCACAAGCTCACGCCGGTGGCCAAGGACGGCACGAAGCCGCACGAGAAGCTGTCCGACGCCGTGGTCGAGGGCTTCCGCAAGTTCGCCGACGAGGTCAAGAAGATCACCGGGCACGACGTGTCGACCGGCTTCGGCGACACCTCGCGCGGCCTCGACTACACCACCCGCAAGGTGGGCGCCGACAACGTGAGCTGGCACAAGACCGGCCGCGCCCTCGATCTCAACCAGGACCTCCCCTGGCTCATCTTGAAGGACGCCCAGAAGGAGGAGGGGGGCACCGAGCGGATGATGTTCCGGCTCTACCTCCCCGTGAAGGAAGAGGCGAAGCCGAACGAGCAGCAGGGCGCAGGGAACGGCGGTGACCGCACCCAGGCCGCGCCCACGGGCGGGACTCCAGGCGAGAGCGACAACAGCGCCCTGATGGTGACGCTGACGGAAGACCAGCTCAAGACCGCCGACACCAACCCCTTCGGCAAGGGCGCCGGCCAGAAGAAGTTCCTCGACGTCACCGGCCTCGCCGCCAAGTTCGGCTGGAACCGCATCCCCGCCCACAACGGCTGGGAGAAGTCCTACAATAAGAAGGAGTGGTGGCACTACGAGAACCGCGGTGGCAAGGGCTGGTACGAGGCCATCCGCGAGATCTACACCGACGACGAGCTCGTCTCGGCCGCCAAGACCTTCACCGGCGGCAGCGAGCACTACAAGGGCCGGCTCAAGGCCGAGGGCGTGCCCGACGCCCTGCTCGACCGCATCTTCGAGGCCCCCAAGCCCGCCGGCCGCAAGAAGAACCGCAACGCCTTCGGCTTCCTCCGCCGGGACGCGCGCCCCGACGTCGCCCGCCCCACGGGCAAGGGCCAGCAGCTCCCTTCAGACCTGAAGAAGGGCTTCCAGGGCCTCTTCGGCGGCGCGATCGACAAGGTGCGCGTGCACACCGACGCCGCCTCGCAAGCCTACGCCCAGGGCCACAAGGCCCGCGCGATGACCGAGGGTCAGGACATCTTCTTTGGCCGCGGTCAGGCCCCCTCGATGGGCGACCCCGGCAAGGTCAAGCTCCTCGCCGAAGAGCTCCACCACGCCGTCGAAGGTGGCGGTGGCGCGGGTATCTCTCAGCCCGGTGACGCTCACGAGCGCGAGGCCAAGGGCTTCGCAGGCGAGGCCGTCAGCGCCCTCCTCGGCGCGGCCCCCGGCCTCGGAGACGCGCTCAGCCAGGGCGCCGACGTGGCCGGCGAGCTCAGCGGCGCGCTCGGCAGCGTGGGCGAGCTCGCCGGGCGGGTGAGCGAGACCGCGGGCCAGCTCTCCGGCATGGGAGGCACCCTCGGCGAGATCGGCAGCGCCGTGCAGGGCGCCGCCGGGCAGGTCCAGCAGGTCGCCGGGCAGGCCCAGGGCTACGCCGGGCAGGCGCAGCAGGCCCTCTCCAACCCCGCCGAGGCGGTGTCTCGGCTCGCCGGCAGTGAAGAGGCCCCGGCCATCGCCGACCGCATGAGCCAGCGCTTCGGCAACAGCGAGGAGGGCGGCGCCACCGGCGGCGCGAGCGGGGAGTCCAGCGTAGAGGGCAGCTCGGCCGCATCGACCGGCTCCACCGCATCGAGCACCTCCACCACCTCCACAGACGGTGGCGGTGGCGGTGGCGGCGGCGGCGGCTCGACCTCCACGGCCTCCTCCACGAGCTCGGCCGGCTCCATCGGCGGCTCCGGCGGCATGGGCGCGGGCTCGGCCCCGGCGCCGGCCCCCGAGCCCGTCGCCGCGGGGCAGACCGCGGCCGAGTCGTTCAAGAACTTCGCCACGGCCGGCGCCACTCAGCAGGCGGCCTCCTGGCCCTCGCTCGGCGGGAACGTCGACGCAGGCTTCCAGGTCGAGGGAGCGGCCCTCAACGAGGCCCTCCCCACCTTCACCGCCACGATGTCCGGCCAGATGGCGCCGGACGCGAAGGGCGACGGCGAGGTCGACGCCCAGCGCGCCGAGATCACCGATCAGGTGCAGGGGCAGACGCCCACGCCGCCCCCGGTCACGCCGACCAACCCGGGCCGCTTCACCGGCAACGCCTCGGTCGGCCAGAGCCTGAGCAGCCTCCCCGCCGCGGCGACGGACGACCAGAAGGCCCAGGCCGGCGCCAGCGCGATCCGCCAGATCAAGACCACCGACGGCACCATCGCCACCACGCCCAACCCGAAGCCGGCGATCAAGCTCCAGGGTGAGCAGGACCCCCAGCGCACCGAGCGTCAGCGTTCCGAGGGTATGGCCCAGGCCCAGGCCGCCCAGGTCGAGGCCGAGCTGGCCATCCGCACCGGCCCCGGCCCCGAGCAGGTCACGCTGAAGGAGCTGAGTGAAGAGACCGAGGTGCCCGACATCGCGCTCGGCGCGATCTCCGGCACCGAGCAGCTCCCCGAGTTCGAGGAGTACCTCTCGCTCAACCTGCCCGCCGACGTGCAGGCCAAGTTCGACGAGGCGATGGCCCCGGGCATGGACGGGGCGATGAGCCAGGCCCAGGCCGAGTTCGACGCCGCCGCCACCACTCGCGACACCGCCCACGAGACCGAGATCAGCCGCGCCCAGACCGAGGTCGAGCGCTCGAACCAGGAGGCCCAGACGGCCCAGGAGGACGCGGTCCGCTCGGCCCGCGCCGACATCACGTCCGAGCAGCAGAGCACGATCCAGGCGCAGCAGAAGGAGATCAGCAAGGTCGACTCCGACGCCCGTCGGAAGCAGTCTTCTGACCTCAGCTCCATTCAGAGCCGGGTCACCCAGGACGGCGCCAAGATCGACAGCGAGTTCCAGAAGGCCGAGCAGAAGGCCGGCCAGGAGGTCTCGAAGGCCGAGAAGAGCGCCGCCGATGAGAAGAAGGCCGCCGAGGAGAAGTCCAAGGACCGCTCCTGGTGGCAGAAGGCCGTAGACTTCGTCGCCGACGCCATCAAGGCCGTCGCCGAGGCCGTCACCGCCATCTTTGACGCCGTCCGCAGCCTCGTCGCCACGATCCTCGACGCCGCCAAGGCCTTCGCCAACAGGATCATCGAGGCCGCCGCCAGCTTCGTCAAGAGCGTGATCAAGGCCTTCGGCGAGTACCTGAAGAGCCTCGTCAACAACCTGCTCGGCAGCATCTTCCCCGGGCTCGCCCGGGCGCTCTGCGCCTTCATCGACGAGGCCGTCGAGCTCGCCTGTGAGATGGTCGACCACTTCGCCGACCGGCTGAAGGAGACCATCGCCCAGGTCTGCGACGCGATCAACAACACGCTGAAGGCCATCTCCGACACCTTCAACGAGGCGGTCAACGCCGCCCTCGAGATCG
The DNA here is from genome assembly GCA_044344255.1 of Myxococcota bacterium. Taxonomy (GTDB): domain Bacteria; phylum Myxococcota_A; class UBA796; order UBA796; family UBA2385; genus JBIJDH01. The sequence goes on along the minus strand of JBIJDH010000006.1, from coordinate 135,555 downwards.
CCAAGGCCCTCGCCACCGGCAACTGGCAGGAGCTCCTGTGGATGGCCCTCGAGGCCGCCCTCAAGCTCTGCGGAATTGACCCTGCCGAGTTCCGCAGCGTGATGGCCCAGGGCGAAGAGACGATCAGCATCATCGTCAAGAGCCCGGGCCAGTTCGTCGGCAACCTCATCGACGCCGCCGCCCTCGGCTTCAACAACTTCAAGGACCACTTCGTCGATCACCTGAAGACCGGCTTCGTGAACTGGCTCACCGGTCAGGCCGGCGACGCCGGCATCACGATGCCCACCGCCTTCGACGCCGGGGGCATCGCCTCCCTCGTCATGCAGGTGACCGGCATCGACAAGGAGTACGTCCTCGAGAAGGCCAAGAAGCACATCGGCGCCGAGAACGTCGAGAAGATGCAGCAGGTGGTGGGCTTCGTCGACACGATGTGGTCGGGCGGCCTCGAGGGGCTGGCCAACAACCTGACCGAGCACCTCGACGGCATCTACGACGAGGTCGTGAGCAAGATCCAGAGCTTCCTCATGGAGAAGATCGTCATCGCCGCGGTCACCAAGATCGCGACGATGTTCAACCCCGTGGGCGCCATCGTTCAGGCGGTGATGACCGCCTGGCGCCTCTACGAATTCATGCGGGATCAGATCAGCCGCATCTACGGCGTCGTGAAGTCGATCATCGGCTCGGTGCACGCCATCGCCACCGGCGCCATCGGCGGCGCGGCGGCCCAGGTCGAGTCGGCCCTCGCCGGCATGATCCCCATCGCCATCGATCTGCTCGCCAAGCTGATCGGCGTCTCCGGCATCGGCAAGAAGGTGCGGGAGGTCCTCCAGGCCCTCCACAAGCGCATCGACGACGGCATCGAGAAGCTGATCGCCAAGGCCAAGGACCTCTTCAAGCCGAAGGAGTCCAAGGCGAAGTCGGGCACCCAGCAGGGCACGCAGGTGCAGGCGGGCACCAACACCGCCACGCCGGACGGCGCCCAGACCCAGGCCGGCGCCGCGCCGGGCACCGCCCAGCAGTCGAACGCGAACCAAGGGCAGGCCACCGGCGGCAACGGCGTCGACGCCGCCAACACCGGCGGCAACAGCCAGCAAGGCCGCGGCACCACCGCCACCCCGGGCTCGGTCACCCTGGTCACGCCCCGGCTCACCGTCCGCGACAAGGACTACGGCGCCATCGGCATGACCATGCACGGCGCCGCGCGGCTGAAGAGCAGCAATGACCAGCCGCTCGACGCCGGCCGCCAGGGGAGCGCCCAGAGCCGCCTCACCTCCGCCCTCGGCTCCGCCGCCGCCGCCCGCACCGCCGCGGTGGGCGTGGTCGGCCTGTCCGCGCAGTTCGGGGCCATCGCCACCGAGATCAAGCGCGGGACCGCCGCCGATCTGCGCAGCAGCAACATCTCCGTCGAGCTCGTGAGCGTCACCAGCGTCGAGCTCCCCGCCGAGGTCCAGCAGGCGATCGACGCCGCCACCGCCGGCCAGGTCACCGGCGCCTCCACACCGGAGGCCCAGCAAACCGAGCTCACCGGCGCCCTCGAGCAGCGCCAGGGCTTCACCGCGGGGGCCGAGTCGCACAGCATGTGGGTGGCCACGGCGGGCGGCAGCCTGACCCCGATGGTCGCCAGCACGCCGACCCCGGCCGACCAGCTCCTCGCCGACTGGACGGGGCGGCTCAACACGATCGCCGACACCACCGTCCGCTCCGAGACCGCCGCCGCCCTCCGCGCCGCCAAGGGCGGGATCACCTCGCTCGGAAGGCTGCTCAACAATCTGTGGGCGATGCCGGACAAGCACGGCGCCCGCGACAAGGTCAAGTCGCTCGTCTGGACGAAAGAAGCCGAGGTCAGCACGCACATCGCCAAGGGCTTCACGGCCTTCGGCGAGTCGGCGAAGCCGGTCGACCTCAACCCGCGCGAGACCCTGACCTCCGAGTTCTACGCCACCTTCAAGGGCCGCTTCATCCGCATCTCCAACAGCATCGGCATGGGCGACCCCGGCGGCGACGCCGAGCGCATCTGGCTGCAGACCGTCTCGACCATCCTGCGCACGAACTCCGCCTACAAGGCCGCCCCCGCGGTCGACCCCGCCGGGCGGTACAAGGACCTCGGCTCCGACACGATGAAGTCCATCATCTCGGAGTTCGATCCCATCTGCGACGCGCTGGCCAAGTACATGTCGAAGCAGGCGGCCGGCGCCTCCACCTTCGCCTTCTGGTCGGGCAAGCCCGGCTGCTCGATGGCCAAGGCCAACGCCCAGGTCGCCCTCGAGTCCAGCGCCCTCGGCGGCCTCTTTGACGGCCTCAACATCGACGGCGCCTGGAACACCCAGCTCTGGGGCGCGCTCTCCCAGGCGTACGCCATGCACGCCTCCAACAAGGTGAGCGGGCGGCGGTACCTCGGCTTCGTGGGCCTCGGCTCCAGCCGCGATCAGAGCATCTTCAACAAGATCGAGCAGCCCACCTTCGCCGGCTTCTTCGAGGAGAAGGCGCTGCCCGTCCCCGACATCACGTTCTACGCCTGCGCGGTCAAGGTCGCGAACATCGAAGAGGCCGACCACCGCTTCACGGGCGGCGGCATCAAGGGCACCTACCAGCAGGGCGACCGGGTCAGCATGGTCACCCTGGCGGAGGACAAGAACAAGCAGCGGATGGACGAGTACGCCGCCCAGAAGACAGCGAGCGGCTCGCCCTGATCGACGCAGCCAACGTCACCGGGATGGTACATGGAGGCTGGTTCAGCCACGGAAGCAGGCGCGACTCCCCAAGAGCTCACGCCGTTCGAGCGCTTTCAAGATGAGGTCGCCCGCGGCGGAAGCCAGGGCGAGCTCACCTACGATCTCGACAACATCGGTCGCCTCAGCGCCGAGGAGCGGGCAGCCGCCGACAAGCTCCTGGAGCAGCGCGCCCTCGAGCAGGGGGACACCCGGGCCATCGAGACCCTCGCCGCCCTCGGGGTGACCGAAGCGATCCCCCTCTTCGAGAAGCTCGAGGCAGATCCCCGCCCCGCCGTGCGCGTCACGGCCACCCGCGCCCTCGCCCTGCTCCGCCCCTCCCCCGCCGTCGCCGCTCGTCTCGGCGCCGAGCTCGGCCAGGGGCTCGCCCCCCTCGACGCCGCCGAGGCCGCCTGGAGCCTCCGCCAGCTCGCCGGGCCCGAGGCGATCGCCGGCCTGCTCGTGGCCCTGCGCGCCTCGAGCGTGACCGCGCGGATGCACGCCTGGGAGGGGCTCATCGAGAAGCTCGCCCTCCCGGCCACCCTCAACAAGCCCCACCAGACGCCGCTCCGGACCCTCTACACCCGCACCATCACCGGCCTCGACAGCGTCTGGCCGGCGGGCGCGGCCGCCGCCGCCGAGGCCCTCCAGGCGCTCGCCGGGGGCTCCACCGCCGAGGCCCTCGGGCTCGTCTACGCACCAGGTGACCCCGCGCTCATCCGTCGCCTCTGGGCCAGCCTCGAGGAGGCCTCCCCCGCCATCGACGTCGCGGCCATCGAGGCGATGGAGGGGCACGACCGCCAGTGGGCCGAGCACAAGCTGGTCTACGAGCTCGGCGCCCGCGATCCGCGCGCCGCCGACGCGATCGGCGCCATCGGCCTCCGCGCGGCGGTCCCGGCCCTCGAGGAGGCGCGGCGCCGCTGGGGCTGGAGCGAGCCGCTGGTGGCCGCGATCGACCGCAGCCTCGCGCGGCTGCGCCCCCCCGCCGGTCCCTCCGCCCCCGACCCCGCCGCCCTCCCCGAGCTCACGGACCGGCTGCTCTCCGGTGACCGCGCCGCGCGCGAGGGGGCCTGGGCCACGATCGTGACCCGCCTCGACCTCCCGCCCGCGTCCGGACCTCGCTCCTGGGGCCCCGCCGCCGCCCTCGCCCTCCGGCTCGCGACGCCCCTCCGCGCGGTGTGGGAGCCGGCCGCCTATCAGGCCCGGCGACAGCTCAAGCAGGCCGAGCGCGGCGAGGCGCCCTTCACCTACGTCCCCGGCGACGCGGCCCTGCGCGAAGAGGCCCTCGCCACCTTGTCCGCGACCACGGGCGACGCCATCCAGCAGGCGCCCCTCCGCGCGATGACCGGCCACGATCGGGAGTGGGTCGAGGCCCACCTCCTCTCCCGCGTCGGCGAGCGAGACGTCCGCGCCATCGACGCCGCCGCCGCCCTCCGCCTGAAGGGCCTCGAGGGCGTGCTCCTCGAAGCGCGGAAGGCGTGGAGTGACCCGAGCCCCGAGCTGGCGGTCACCTTGCAGACGGCCCTGCTCTTCCTCAAGGGCTGAACGGCCTCGGGGGTCGCCCATCTCGGCCCCCGACGTTCCGGTGCCCGACGTTCCAGTGCCCGACGTTCCGTTGCCCGTCAATCGCCCACGTCTGGCGCTCGCTCGCAGGACTCCGGCGGCGCCCAGGTGCTCTCGACCGATGGGTACGGCACCACGGGGACGACGTCGAAGGTGTCGGGACAAGGTCGCAGGTTGGTGGCGGCGCCGGAGGCCTCGATGATGCGAGCGGCGTCGTAGGCGGGCGTGGGGACCTCGAGCACCACCTCATCGCCGACGATCCACAGGGTCATTCCGTCCACCGCGAAGCGGAGGTGGCGCGGGGTCTTCACGGACACTCGCTGCAGGAGCGCGCCCGTGGTGGTGTCGTGCACGGTCACGACGTCACCCGAGCCGCGTGCGAACCGCGCGCCATCGGCCGTGATCGCCAGCGCCCGGACCTCGCCCTCTCCCGTGCGGAGGTCGACCGGGGCGCCTCCGGTGTCCGAGACCACCCGAATACGCCCCGCGTCGTCGCCCAGCACCGTGACTCCCGGCGCGCGCGCGCTGACCCCTGCGCCGACGAGGCCCGGCAGCGGCGGGAGCGCGGTGCCTTCGATCTCCCAACGTTGGAGGGTGCCGTGCTCGAGGTCGGGGGCGAGGAGCTGGGGGCCTTCCCCACCGAGGGGGTACCCGAAGTCGCCCTCCCCGACCGTGGTGATGAGCCGGCCGTCGGAGGTCGACCAGAGGGCGAAGGCCCGCTCGGACTCCGAGAGCTGGCCCGCGAGCACCCGGCCGCCGTCCAAGAACTCCAGCCAATCGACCCGACCATCGACCGGCGCGGCGGTCCACACCCGGCCGGAGCGGGTGTCGCCGACCCCCACCGTGCCGTCCAGGCGAGCCCAAGCAGCGAAGCCCGCGCCCAGGGAGAGGGCGGCGGCACCCCCGTTGTTCGAGTGCTCCGGCGGCGACTGCGGCGGCTCGCTGAACAGGACGCGCGGCGGGTCGGAGAGGAGGCGCAGCACGACACCCACCGGGCCGCTGAACCAGGTGGCATGACCCACCGCGCAGCTCGGCGTGTGGAGGACGACAGGCGTACCGCCCCCGTCGATGAAGCCGAGCCGGCAGGCGGCACCGTCGCCTCGGACGGGGGCCCCATCCGAGGGGAAGACCTGGGCGGTCCCGTCCGCCAATCCCACCACCGCGCGACCATCGCTCGCCACCGCGAGGCCCATCGACGCGCGCACGTGGGTCAAGTGAGCGGCCGCGAGGTGGGCCCGCACGCCTTCGGCGGGGATGACGCCGATCCGAACCCTCCCGTCGCCGGCGGCGACCGCCAGTCGCCCCTCGTGCAGCGCGACGGCCGTCACGGGCCCAAGCGCCCCCACCGAGGCCGCCCGGACCTGGCCCGTCCGCGGGGAGACCAACGCGGCCACGTGGCCCGGGGTCGCGACGAGGAGCTCGCCGGTCCTGGTCCACCTCAACACCGACTCTCCATCCGACCCGGGCTCCACCGACGCCTCGCGCGCGCCGGTCGCGGTGCTCCACACCACGACCCGCCCAAGCAGGGACTGCGCCGCGAGCCGACCTCCATCCCCGTCGAAGGCGACGGCCGCCACCCGCGACTCGTGCTCCCGCGCAGCCAGGAGCGGGCGCGAGGTGGAGAGCTCCCAGGCGTACACCCACCCGCCCCCGCCCGCCACCGCGGCGCGCTCCCCATCCGCGCTCACGTCGAGCGCCCACACCGAGCCGGTGGTCGAGAGCGACGCCCGCACCGCGCCGCTCGCGCCATCGAGGACCTTCAGCGCCTGGAGGCCGGAGATTCCGACCAACAGCGTCTGTCCGCCCTGCGCCCAGCCGACCGCGTTGACCTGCCACTGGGAAGGGTCACGCTCCATGCGCCAGAGGAGGCGCCCGGTCGCCACGTCGTAGACGCGGAGCGTGAAGTGGGCGATGGCGAGCCGTCCGCCGTCGGGAGAGAGCGCCACCAACCTCACGCCCTCGTCGGCGCCCTCTGTCCAGCCTCCGAACTTCGCCCCGGTCCGCAGGTCCCACCGTTCGACCTCACCCGGAGCTCCACTCGGCTCCCGCACCACCAAGACCTCGGTGTCGGACCGGATGACCATCTGCGTCACGTCGTCGTAGGGGAGCAGCAGCGCCCGCTCGCCCGTCGCCACCCGCCACGCCGAGACCGCGCCATCCTCTGTGAGCGCCACCACCAGCTCGCCGCCGAGCGCCCACCGTACGTCCGCCACGGGGCCGTCCGAGACCGGCAGCGTGTGCAGGCCGGCGCCCTCCTGGATGAGCCGAAAGGCCTCGGCGGCGGCGGCCCCGCCGGTCTTCCCGTCGCCCGCGGCGTACACGGCGCGCTCCAGCGCCAGGGCGGCGCCGTGGTCTCCCCTCGCGACCGCCTCTGCGGCCCGCGCGACGAGCCCCCGGAGCCGGGCCTCCTCCAACGCCTCGGCGGTAGCGACCTCCGCGGCGACCGCGCGATCCCGCTCTGCGCGCACCCGCACGAAGGCCGCCGCGCCCACCACGAGGGACACCAGCGCGGCCACCCCGGCGAGCGCCAGCGGGACCCGGTACATCCGCCCGAAGAGGCGCAGGGCGTCTCGCGGCCGGTAGGTGTAGGCGGCCACGCGCCTGCCATCGAGGTACGCGCCGATGTCTGCGGCAAGATCCAGCGCCGTCGCGTACCGATCTTCGGGTGCGGCCGCCATGGCACGCCAGGCGACGGCCGCGAGCTCGGCCGGGACGCCGGGGTCGAGTCGGATCGGCGGGACGAAGCCGAGGACGGCGCGCGCCAATGTGGTGCGAGGATCCCCTTCGTACGGTGAGCGCCCGGTCAGCAGCTCGTGCAAGACGGCGCCGAGGCTCCAGACGTCCGAACGAGGGGTGACCTCGGCACCCTGGGCCTGCTCCGGGCTCATGTAGGCCGGGGTGCCGATCACGGCGCCCACGCGCGTCTCGCCGATATCCTGCAGCAGGGTCTCCACCGCGGGGGCGGGCACGTCCGGCCGAGCGTCTCCCAACAGGCGGGCGATGCCCCAGTCCACCACGAGCGTCTCACCGAATTCACCGACCATGATGTTGGCGGGCTTGAGGTCTCGGTGCACCACCCCACGGCTGTGCGCGAAGGCCACCGCGTTGCACACCGCGAGGAAGTGAGGGAGCAGCGCGAGGCGGGCTTGCGGGGAGGGGGCGCTCTCGATGGCATCCGCGAGGGAGCGCCCACGGATGCGGCGCATCGTGTAGTAGAGCGCTCCGTCCGCGCTGCGACCGATCTCATAGACCGGCACGATGTTGGGGTGCTCGAGCCGAGCCGTCACCCGCGCCTCCCGCAAGAACCGATCGACCAAGGTGGGGCTGCTCCCCGACCCTGAAGAGGGCCCCCGCGCCGCGATCGAAGCCGCCAGCTCCTTTCGGGCCACCTCTCGGGCCAGGTGCCGGTCGTACACCAGCAGCACCGCGCCCATCCCGCCGCGCCCGAGCAGCGCGGGCTCACCGCCGCCCGGGCCGACGTACCGGCCCGCTTGCTCCGACGTCACATCGGACGCGGGCTCCTCCTCGCCGGCTGGGCCCGACTCGTCCGACCACGTGGGCGCGCGCTCAGCCATACAGACCCCCTAACGGGGTCGTCGAAGCGCCGCCGTCCGCCGTCGCCTCCGGCAAAGCACCTCTCAACCGACCCGCGGGGGCCGCAGCGGGAGGTCTCCGACAGGGTCCCCTCGAAGCTCCATCAAGGGCCCCTCCGGTCAGTACGCGCGCGCGGACCGGGGCTCCCGGGGCCGAGCGGCAAGTCATCGAGGGTCTCGGGCCGCGTACCCGGGACAGGTTCGGTGGCCATTCCGGGCCTGCGGATCGGGAGGATCGGGCCCCAGTCTCGCACGTTGGGGAGGAAGGCATAGAGCAGGCGGTGATAGAGAGTTCGGGGCAGCAGGCGCCGCAGCAGCGTAAAGAGGTGGGCGTCTATCGTCCCGGGCAGGCGGAGCGGCGGGTCACTCTGTCGCATACAGCGGAGGATACGACGCGCCACACGCTCCGGGGTCGCCAAGGAGAGGCGCATCAGTCGAGCGATGAAGCGCTCCATGTTCACGTAATGCAGGTGGTAGGAGCGCAGGGGGTCCTCGGAGGAGCGCCGGCTCGCGCCCGTGTAGCGTGTCATCTCAAAAGACTCGGAGTGGATGAAGCCTGGCTGAACGAGGCTCACCCGCACGTTCCACGGGCGGACCTCATACCACATCGACTCCGTCGCCCCCTCGAGCGCGAATTTCGAGGCGCTGTAGACCGCCATCGTCGGCATCGCCATCATCCCGCCGACCGAGGAGACGTTGATGATCCGGCCCCGCCGCCGCCAGCGCATGCCGCGGAGGCAGAGGCCGGCCATGGCCATCGGGCCGAGGAAGTTCACGTCCATCTGGGCCAGCCGCTCCTCGTCGGTGACATGCTCGACCACCGCCCGGTACGAGACCCCCGCGTTGTTGATCAGGACGTCGACACCGCCCTTGAGGTCCTCCGCCTCGGCGACGACGGCGCGGCGCTGGCCGGAGTCCGTGACGTCGAGGGGGCGGATCCAGACTCGCTCGCCTTCCACGATGCCTTGCTCGGCGAAGCGCCCCAGGGAGGCGCGGCGGGCGGTGAGGATCAGGAAGTGGTCGGTCTCCGCGAGGAGGAGGCGAGCGAGCGCGAGGCCGAGCCCTGAGCTGGCGCCGGTGATCAGGACGACCTCGTCACGCTCCGCCGTGAGACCTCCATGGCCTCCTCATAGCCACGCGCGTAGCCCGCGGAGGGCGCGGGACAGACGTCGACCCCGCTCCCGCGCCCGCCGATGACCCACGGCAGGTCCAGGTCCACGGGTCCAGCGCCGGGCTCGGCTCTCTTCCCCCTTGCCGCGCGGCGGCCGAGGTGGCAAGCTGCGGGCCAGCGGCGGGCGACAGGGTACTCCTGGGGTCGGTCTTGTTGACGCTCACCGGTGCACGCCCGTTGTTCAGCGATCCCCTGCGCTCCGCCCCGTCCGACCCCGACAGGGCACACCGCTCGGGACTCGCAAGCCGCGCGCCGTACTTGGAGATATCTTGCGATCTATCTCTCTGATCTCGTCCTCCCTGCTCCCCCTCGCCCTCGCGGCGGCCTGCGCGCCTCCGGCCCCCGAAGACTCAGCGCTTCACGGTGTTCAGGCAGGGGTCTCCTCCGGCAGCGACCTCGGCCCCGAGCTCCAGGCAGAGCCCGTCTACGGCTCCTTCGACGCCGCGGGCGGCGGCTACTCCGCAGAGCTGCCCTCGTTCACCGCGCGCTTCGAGGGCGACGCCGTCCTGCTGGATGTCGGGGCCGGGCAGGTCTCCCTTCGCCCGGGGGGCTTCGGGCGAGGGGGAGCGGGGGTGGAGCCCGGCGCCGCTGTCGCCGCGCTCGGAGGTTGTGAGGGTGTGATCCGCGACTGCCACCCTCGGCTGGAGCTGGCGCGCGGCGAGGTCCTCGAGTGGTGGGCCGTGAAGGACGGCGGTCTGGAGCAGGGCTGGACGCTGGCCGCGGCGCCGGAGGGTCGCGGGGAGCTGAGCCTCGGCGTTCAGGTGACCGGAGCCAGCCTGCAGGTCGGCGCCCAGCAGATCGGCATGCAGCTCGAGGGAGGCGGTCAGCTCCTGGTCTCGGGGCTGCTCGCCTGGGACGCGGATGGCCAGCTCCTGCCCTCTCGTTTTGAAGCGGAGGAGGGTGGCTTTCGCGTGAGGGTGGACGACCGGGGCGCCCGATACCCCATCGAGGTTGACCCGACCTACACCACGATCAACTTCGATGATCGCTCGGCGCCCTGCAATTTCTCGTCGGCCTCCACTCCGGCCACCTTCTACAGCTCTGTGGGTCTGACGCTCTCCTCGGCCGCCTTCGAGGTCTTGAACGAATGCGGAAACTTCGGCGTAACGGGCCACACAGCGCCCAACTTTCTGGCTTGGAACAACGGGGGGCCGGCGACCGGCCTCTCCGAGACCTTCACCTTCTCGCCGCCTGCGACCTCGGTGACCCTCAACGCGGGGTCGAATAAAGGGGGGACCGGCACCCTCGTCGCCTATGACAGCGCGGGCGGGGTGATCACCTCGAGCTCCATCTCGATCGGCACCACCCTCCAGCCCATCTCCGTCTCCTCCACCACCCTCATCGATCACGTGATCTTCACGGCGACCGGCGCCTCCGGAGTGGTGGACGATCTCGTCTGGGTCGCCGAGACAGACGCGGACAGCGACGGGTACATCGAGAGCGAGGACTGTGACGACTCGGACGCCTCCATCAACCCCGGCGCCACCGAGATCTGTGACGCCGCCAACGTAGACGAGGACTGCGACGGCCTGTCGGACGACGCAGACAGCTCCGTCTCCTCGGCGACGAAGGGCACCTGGTACCAGGACGCCGACAGCGACGGCTACGCCGGCACCGTGACCACCAGCACCTGCGACATGCCCTCCGGCTATCTGACCACCAGCACCGACTGCGACGATACGAAGGCGGCGATCAACCCCGGCGCCACCGAGATCTGCGACGCATCCAACACGGATGAGGACTGCGACGGCCTCTCCGACGACGCCGACAGCTCCGTCTCCTCGGCCACAAAGGGCACCTGGTACCAAGACGCCGACAGCGACGGCTACGCGGGCACCGCGACCACCAGCACCTGCGACATGCCCTCCGGGTACCTCACCACCAGCACCGACTGCGACGACACGAAGGCGGCGATCAACCCTGGCGCCACCGAGATCTGCGACGCCTCCAATACGGATGAAGACTGTGACGGCCTCTCCGACGACGCCGACAGCTCCGTCTCCTCGGCGACGAAGGGCACCTGGTACCAAGACGCCGACAGCGACGGCTACGCCGGCACGACGACCACCAGCACCTGCGACATGCCCACCGGGTACCTCACCACCAGCACGGACTGCGACGACACGAAGGCGGCGATCAACCCCGGCGCCACCGAGGTCTGCGACGCATCCAATACGGATGAGGACTGTGACGGCCTCTCCGACGACGCCGACAGCTCCGTCTCCTCGGCCACGAAGGGCACCTGGTATCGCGACGCCGACAGCGACGGCTACGCCGGCACCGCGACCACCAGCACCTGCGACATCCCCTCCGGGTACCTCACCACCAGCACCGACTGCGACGATACCAAGGCGGCGATCAACCCCGGCGCCACCGAGGTCTGCGACGCCTCCAATACGGATGAGGACTGCGACGGCCTGTCGGACGACGCCGACAGCTCCGTCTCCTCGGCCACGAAGAGCACCTGGTATCGCGACGCCGACACCGACGGGTATGCCGGCACCACGACCACCAGCACCTGTGACCAGCCCACCGGCTATTTGACCACCAGCACCGACTGCGATGACACGAAGGCGGCGATCAACCCCGGCGCCACCGAGGTCTGCGACGCCTCCAATACGGATGAGGACTGTGACGGCCTGTCCGACGACGCCGACAGCTCCGTCTCCTCGGCCACGAAGGGCACCTGGTACCGCGACGCCGACAGCGACGGGTATGCCGGCACTTCGACCACCAGCACCTGCGACATCCCCTCCGGGTATCTGACCACGGCCACCGACTGCGACGACACCCTGGCGGCGATCAACCCCGGCGCCACCGAGGTCTGTGACGCCGCCAACACCGATGAGGACTGCGACGGCCTCGCCGATGACGCCGACAGCTCCGTCTCCTCGGCCACAAAGAGCAGCTGGTATCAGGACAGTGACAGCGATGGGTATGGCGGCACCACCGTCCGCAGCGCCTGTGATCTGCCGAGCGGCTACTCCGCCACGAGCTCGGACTGCGATGACGCCGCCGCGGCGGTGAACCCCGGCGCCACGGAGGTCTGTGACGCCTCCGACACCGACGAGGACTGCGACGGTCAGGCCGACGACGCCGACAGCTCGGTCTCCGCGGCGACCTACTCCGTCTTCTACGTAGACACGGACGCCGACACCTTCGGCGACCCCGCCACGCCGATCTCGCTCTGCGACGAGACCCTGGCCGCCGTGGACGACGACACGGACTGTGACGACACGCAGGCCACGGTCTATCCGGGCGCACCGGAGATCACGGGCGACGGCATCGACCAGGACTGCGACGAAGGCGAGCTCTGTTATACGGACGGCGACGGGGACGGCTGGCACACCGACGTCGTGGTCGACTCCCTCGACTTCGACTGTTCAGATCCGGGGGAGGCCCTCGGCTCCGCCCCCGGAGAGGACTGCGACGACACCGACCCTGCCTTTCACCCGGGCGCGTCGGAGACCGACTGCAGCGACCCCACCGACTACAACTGCGACGGCTCGGTCGCGTACGATGACGCCGACTCGGATGGCTTCGCGGCCTGTTTGGAGTGTGACGACGGTGACGCCGGGGTCAACCCCGACGCCACCGAGGTCTGCGACAGCGTCGACAATGACTGCGACGGCACGGCGGACGGCCCCACCGCCATCGGCGCGGTGGACTGGTTTGCCGATCAGGACGGAGACACCTACACCGATCCCACGCGGAGCACGCTCGATTGTACGGCGCCCGAGGGTTATGCCGCGGCCTCCGCCGAGCCCGACTGTGAGGACACGGACGAAGCCGTGAACCCCGGCGCCGCCGAGGGCGTGGACGACGCGCTCGACCAGGACTGCGATGGCCTCGAGCTCTGCTTCCTCGACTTCGACGACGACGGGTACCGCCCCGATGAGACCAGCACCGCCGAGAGCGCGGATCTGAGCTGCGCGGGAGAGGGCGTGGCCACCACCGAGGAGCCCACCGGGGACTGCGATGACCACAACCCCGACGCCTGGCCGGGGGCGCCCGAGATCGGCGGAGACGAGATCGATCAGGACTGTGACGGCGAGGACACGTCGAATGACGATGACTCCGGCGACCTCCCCGAAGACACCGCCGCCAACACGGAGGACACGGCAGACGGCGCCGCCGAAGAGGGCGGCACCAGCGACGGCAAGGGCGGTTGTGCCTGCGCCGTCACAGCGTCGCGCCCCGCCTCGAGCCTCGGCGCCTGGCTCCTGGGCGCGCTGATCGGCCTCCGCACGCTCGGCCGGCGGCGCCGCTCGGCCTGAGCTCGGGTCCCCTCGACGGTCGTGATGCGCAGCGCTCGCCCGGCCCACCCGCCGCGGCGGTCGCGTATCTCGACGGCCAGATGACGATCTGGTCTGAAGCGCCCCGCCGACTGGCCCCCGGACGCGGGACCGCCTGTGGTCGGGACGTCACAGGTCGGGGTCTCCAGGCGTAGTACGGACATGCGACCCCTCTTCCTCCTCTCCCTGTTCGCCTGCGCCTCCAAGCCCCCCGAAGACCTCCAGAAGGGGGCAGGGGGCCTGGACAGCGCCGCGAGCCCGGTGCCGCCGCTCCTCGTCGTGGAGCCCGAGGCGATCGACTTCGGCGAGGTCGCCTGGGGCTATGACAAGGTCCAGACCGTCCTGCTCTCCAACCGCGGGGAAGCTTCGTTGGAGATCGAGGCCCCGACCCTCCTCGTTGCACCCTCCGACTTCCGCCTGTCGGACAGCGTCGCATGGACCCTGGAAGGCGGCGCCTCCCTGGGCTTCCAGGTGATCTTCAGCCCGACCACGGCCGGCATCATCGAGGACACCCTCCTCCTCCGTTCGAATGACCCCGACCGGCCGGAGCTCAGCGTCCCCATTCAGGGGGAGGGTCGTTTGCCGCCCCTCCGCTATGAGCCGGTCGCCCTCGACCTCGGGCTGTTGAGCTGGGGCTGCAGCGCGGAGACGGGCATCGTCGTCTGGAACGATGGGGAGGAGGCGGTTCGAATAGACGGAGATCTGCTCTCTCCGGCGGAGAGCTGGAGCCTCCCGAGCCCGCCCGAATGGCCACAGATGATCGCTCCCGGCGAGTCCATCAACCTGATGATCTCCGGCCGGGCCTCCGCTCCCGGGCAGATCGAAGGGACACTCGGCCTCGAGACGAATGACCCCTTCCAGACCACCGCGGAGCTGCCGCTTGTGCTCGTCGGGGTCATGAGCCCGCGCATCACGGACCTCTTTCTGGTAGACGAGGCAGTGGTCGATATTCTGTTCGCGGTGGATCGGGAGGGATCCATGGAAGACGATCTCTACCAGCTGTTCCTCAACTCCAACCTGCTCCTCGATGTGCTCGACCTGGGCGGCTATCGGTATCAAATCAGCATCCCCAACGGAGACGGTTGCTCCGCGGCTGGGGTTCCCTGGGTGGACGAAACCATGAACCGACTCGATCAGCTCGACGCCATCGAGGCCATGGTGGAGACCACCGGGGAGTCCTGCGGGACCACCTGCTTCAACAGGGTGGACAGCGCGGTGGCCGAGCTCGGGCCCGGCGGCTGCAATGAGGGCCTGGTTCGTGGGGGGCGCCTCGCGGTGATCGGGATGAATGACCGGGGGGACTCTGAGCCGAGTGCCGGAATCAGCCATGTCACCAGCCTCCAAGCCCTCCTCTCCGATCCCGACGACCTCGTGGTTTCGGCCTTTGGTCCAGACTCATCCGAGTACGGGTGCAACGAGAATCCAATGCAGAGCTGGGAAGAGGCAGTGTCGCGCACCAGGGGCGTCTACCTCAGCTCCTGTACCCACGACGTTGGCCTGGCGGTGGAGACCCTCGGCCTCACCTCGGCACCCCCGGTGGGTCGGACCTTCCCGCTCTCCGAGCTCCCCATCGTGGACACCATCCTCATGACCGTCGAAGGGGTCGAGCGGAGCGACTGGAGCTGGGACTCCGTGCGCAACGAAGTGGACCTCCCCGAGGGTTCGGAGGCCGGGGAGGGTGCGAGCGTGGAGATCAGCTATACGCCCCAAAGCGCCTGTCCGGAGGAGGGGAGCGGATAGACCGTGGTGGTGCAATTCGTCGGTGCCAGTTGTCGGTGCCATTCGCTGGTGCCGGGCTCCGCTCATTTGAGGCGGAGAGGCCACTACACCGTAACCGAGCAAAAATCAGAGCCTGGCACCCGCACACCCGCACACGCGGCGCATCGACGGCGCTCAGGGGCAGTCGGCACACTCGTCGGGTACCATCACCCCGGTGTAGGATCCGGTGAACGTGTCCACCGTCAAAAACCCACCGGCCTGGACCACCACATTGGCTCTGCCCTGGAGGGTATGGCCTCCCCCATTCCAGGTGTACATCTCCACGGCTCCCGCACCCGGAGGAGCGTTCAGGATTAACCAGAGCCCATCGTCGGAGGTCTCGGCCTGCGTCCGGTTTGGGAATTCGTCGACGAAATAGTGGACAGAGGGGTCCGAAGGCACGCCCCCATCCTCCAGGCGAAAGAGCACCTGGGCGCCTGCGATAGGGTCGCCTTCACAATCCACGGCCCGGCCCGCGATGACCCCGTATCCCTCCTCTACCTCAACACCGATGAGGGCGGGGATGATGGCCCATGTCGTCGTGCCGATGATGTCCAGATCTACCCGCTCCTCCGCCTCGGGAGACAGGAAGTGCTGCGCGCTCGTATGGACGGTCTCACCATCCTCGGTGCTGAGCGTCCAGGCGATCGGCGTGCAGGAGGGGGCGTCGGCCTCCAGGCCGCCAGTAGAGTCGGAGACGAGGTGGAGGTCTGCCGTGCCGGAAGGGTCATCGTTCCAAAAGAAGTCCACATCGGCCCCGCCGACCGCGTCGCCCATCTCAAAATCTACCGCCGTGGCGTCGAGGAGGAGCGAGCCCACACAGTCTGGGTCGATCGTATCGGAGGCCCAGCTGCTGCCGTCAAAGCAGGAGAGGTCGCCCGCTGGAGAGACTGTCGTGTTGATGTACTCCGACGGGACGGAATCTGCATCGGCATCGGTATCCGCATCGGTGTCGGCATCGGTGTCGGCATCGGAGTCAGCGTCCGTGTCAGCATCGGAGTCAGCGTCCGACTCTGTACCGTCGCCGCCCTCTCCTTCGTTCGTCGAACCGTCTCGATCGCCTTCCTGGCCTCCCTTGCCGCCCGAGCAGCTGAGCGCCATCAACAGCAGAGAGGTGGGGATGAGCCTTGGGGTCATGAGAGCTCCACGGAGAGGCCTTCGAATACCATCACTGTCAGCCGATTGCCATCCTGCCGGGCAGGGAATTGGTAGGATGAACGCGGTCGGCTGGACTCCACTTCGCCACGCTACCTTGCGGCCGACAACCTGTGCAAGGGGTTGGCACCGGTCTGAAGCCCCTGCCGAAGAAGGCGCCGTGGAAGGGGACGGGTCTTCGTCACCTTTCGTCGAAGACCACCCGGTCCCAGAGCGCCAGGCGGGCCACCTCCACAAGGCCTGCGAGGTCCCCGGATGCAGGTCACCCGCTCCGGGGCCTTCAGCACGTTCTCCGGGCACTGCTGGAGATGCAATGCGGTCGCTTGCGCTCTCGGTCTTCGAGTCGGCGACGGTCAGCGACGGTCGGCGTAGTCAGGAGACGCAACAACGTCTCCGGAAGACGGTACTCCCGATGCGCCTACGGACGAATGCCGAGTATCTCCTCGGCATGGCCCGTGCGTCCGAGGAAGGCAACCTCAGCCGCCTCGGAGCCTCGAATGACCCGCAACGCCCTGCTCATCGCCTTCCTCGCCCTGTCCGCCGCCCCGCGCACCGCGAGCGCGATCAGCGTCAGCTTCGACCCGGCCGCCGCGTCCCGCAGCAAGGCCCTCAGCGCCTACGAAGCCTACGTGTCCAGCTTCAACCCCCTGCACGACAAGGCCGCGATCATCTGCGGCACCCTGGGGCCGGTGACGCTCTACGTGGCCTGCAACGGCCTCCGCCAGGTCAACGACGCGATCCGCCTCGCGGCCACCCGGCGCAGCGTGATCCAGGCCTACGTGGCCGGGACGACGGACTGCACGACCGCCACCTTCACGCTTCAGGACGTGGCGGAGGCAGGGCCGACCACCGACTCCTTCATGTGGTTGTACGCGGATAATGAGGTAATAGCGAACAACCTCGCGTACAACACCACCTGGGCCGCGCTCCAGGATGGCTGCCCGTCCGACGGGTGACCTCCAGCGGTGCCGGAGCCGCGCCGGGGTGACGCAGGCGCCGACCACCGAGCATTCAGAGCCTGCCACTCGCGCGCATCCGGGCCGGCCTGCGCCCTATCCCGGAGGCGGGCAGAGCACCGGCCAGCCCTGACAGAGGGCCTCGACCACGTGCGCGGCCAGCACCCGCGAGCCGCTCCAGGTGAAGTGGACGCCGTCGCTGGCCCGGGCCGGGAAGCGCGCCCCCGAAGGGCCCACCAGGTGCAACGAGAAGCGGTGCCCGCCAGAGGAGAAGACCGCCTCGGTGGGCAAAAAGCGCACGCCGGGGTGCCGCGCCGCCTCGTCGGCCAGCACGGCGTTGAGCGCATCGGCGGTGCGCTGGTGGGCCGCCCCCTTCATGCCGGGCAGGCCCACCCACCAGACCTCGGCGCCCGCGGCGGTGAGCAGCGCCATCAGCTCGCCGGCGCGGCGCTCGTACTCCGTCGACCACGCCGCCGACCAGCGGGGGGCGGAGGCTCCGTTCACCCGCACGTTCTGTCCATCGTTGGCTCCCATCAGCACCAGCACTGCCTCGGGCTTGGGCCCCTCGGCGAGGCGGCCGCGCAGGGCGGCGGGCCAGTCGAAATAGTCGGGCCGCACGAGCCCGGTGTTCGGGCGGCTGTCGACCTGCACCTGGGCGAGGCCGGTGGCCTCCAGCAGGGCCTCCACCCGAGGGCCGGCCATGTTGATGAGCGAGTCGCCAAAGACCCAGACCCGGAGCGGCTCCTCGGCGGTGGGGCCGCGCAGCGCGCGGGGCGGCGCCTCGGTCGGCGCCTCGGTCGGCGACGGGGTCGGCGACGGGGCCGGCGCCTCGGTCGGCGACGGGGTCGGAGCCTCCACCGGCGCGGTCGGGGGCTCAGGCGGCAGCGGAGCCGCCCCCTCCCGACCAGCCAGCGCGCGCAGCGCGGAACGGGGTCGATCGAGGCCCAGCGCGTGAACAGACTCGGCCAAGGGCTCCACGAGCGCCAGCCCGAGGGCCCGCCCCTCTCCCTCTGGCGCGCGGGCGACCCGCTCCACCAGCGCCGGCGCGTTCAGCAGGCCGGCGCCCAGCATCGCCAGGTAGACGATCCCAAGGGTCTGTCGAAGCGGCAAGGTGGGTGGCATCGGGGCGCTCAACGCGGAACGTCCTCAAAATTGAACGTATCAAAATTGAAAGTAGATGAAGGCGGCCACACCATCCGGGCCCAGGGCGTCGATGGCCATCAGCGCGAAGGCGACGAGGCCGGCGAAGACCACCGGCGGCAGCCGCCCCACCGCTCGATCGAGGGCAGGCCCGAGCCGCGCGGGCAGGGCCTGGCCGCCGAGGGCGCCCATCAGCGCCAGGGCCACGGGGAGGCTGAAGCGCGGCGCCTCGAGGCCGCCGCTGCCCAGCGCCGAGAGCACCGCCCAGGCCTCGTCGAGCGAAGGGGCGCGAAAGGGCACCCAGGACAGGGCGACGAGGTGAAAGACCCCCAGCGCGCGCAGCAGCCCCACCGGCCCAGGCTGGGGCGGGCGGTGGAGGCCGAGCGCCCGCTCCCCCACGAGGAACAGCCCATGGAGGGCCCCCCACAGCACGAAGCGCCAGTCTGCCCCATGCCAGAGCCCGCCCAGCAGCATCGTGATCAGCAGGTTGGCCGCGGTGCGCCCCTCCCCTCCCCGGCTGCCGCCCAGGGGGAGGTAGAGATAATCCCGCAGCCAGCGAGAGAGCGTGATGTGCCAGCGCCGCCAGAATTCCTGAAAGGACTGAGCGGCGTAGGGCCGATCGAAGTTCTCCGGCAGCGATAGACCAAAGAGCAGCGAGACCCCCAAGGCGATGTCGGTGTAGGCGCTGAAGTCGCAGAGGATCTGCGCCGCGTAACCATAGAGGGCCAGGGCCGCCTCGGCGGCGCTGGCCGCGGCGGGGTTGGTGAAGACCGGGTCGACCAGCGTCCCGGCGAGGGTGTCGGCGATCAGCACCTTCTTGACGAGGCCAATCAGGATGAGCCGGGCCGCCCGGGGGGCCTCCAGGGCGACCGGGGGCGGCGCCTCGAGCTGCGGGATCAGCTCCCCCACCCGCACCAGGGGTCCGGCGACGAGGTGCGGAAAGAAGCTGAGGTAGAGCCCGAAGTCCACCAGCCGCGCCGGTCGGGCCGCCCGCCTGTACACGTCGATGGCGTAGGACAGCGCCTCAAAGGTGAAGAAGCTGACGCCCACCGGCAGCGCCCAGTCGAGCAAGGGCATAGCCAGCCCCCACCCCAAGGCCGCCGCGGTCGCCTCCACCGAGAGCAAGAAGAAGTCGGCGTACTTGAACAGCCCCAGCAGCGCCAGGTTGAAGGCCACCGCCAGGGCGAGCACCGCCCGCCGTCGGCCGCCCACCTGCCGGTCGAGGGTGCAGACCAGGGCCTGGTTCACCAGGGTGGAGGCCCCCAACAGGCCCACGAAGCGCCAGTCCCACCACCCGTAGAAGACCCAGCTCAAGCCGAGCAGCAGCCCCCGCCAGGCCAGCCCCGCCCCCCGCGTCGCCCAAGACAAGGCGAGCGCCACGGCCAGGAAGATCGCGAATTCGAGGGTCGGGAACAGCACAGGCGCACACCGTCGAGCGCGGGGGCCGCCCCCTATCGCGGCGGACGGCCCAAGCGCCGAAGTCTGGGTGCCCGAGTCGACACCAGGCACTGTGGAGTGCTTCAGGGGGAGAGGGCGCCGAGTCGAATTCGGTGCCAGCCTCGCGGCGAG
Source organism: Myxococcota bacterium (assembly GCA_044344255.1). Taxonomy (GTDB): domain Bacteria; phylum Myxococcota_A; class UBA796; order UBA796; family UBA2385; genus JBIJDH01. Next base: position 115,647 of record JBIJDH010000006.1, on the reverse strand, counting down.
GAGGCCGCCCCACACGGAGGGCGCGGGGAATCGAGCCTGCATCTAACGCGACGGGATACCGAAGGCCGACGATCCCACCCCGCCCACCTTCCCTCCCTCGAGCCCTCCGCCATGAAGCCCCTCCTCGGCCTCCGCTCTGCCTTTTACGCCGCCCCCGACCTCGCGCTGGCGAAGCGATGGTACATCGAGGCCACCGGCATAGAGCCCTACTTTGACCAGCCCTTTTACGTCGGCTTTGAGATCGGCGGCTATGAGCTGGGCCTCATCCCGGACGGCGCCCCGAGCTCGGGCAGCGCCTATTGGGGGGTGAAGGAGATCGAGGCCGCCTTCGAGCGGCTGCTCAGCCTCGGCGCGACGGTGGTGGAGGCGCCCCGGGACGTGGGTGGCGGAATCCGCACCGCGGCCGTGCGCGACCCCTTCGGCAACGTGCTCGGCATCATCGAGAACCCATCCGCGGGACGGTGAGGAGGGCCCGGAACAGCGCGGCACAATATTACCAGGGTAATATTGTGCCGAACATTACACCCGGGTAATACGTGCCACCCACCCGGAGTCTCCATGCCCACCGTCGCCTTCGTCGGCCCCACCCTCCTCGCCCGCGGCCCCCTCCCCTCGGTCGCCCGCGCCGTGGCCGAGCTCGCCGCCTCCGGAGAGGCGGCGCCCGTCGCTGTCTTTCAGGTCGAGACGGGAGAGCGTGTCGATCTCGATCTCCGCGGCAGCCCGGCCGAGGTGGAGGCGCGGTTTGCTGAGCCCCCGCGGGGCGAGCCCGGCCCCGAGCGCGGGATCGAGCCCGCGCGGCCCGGCCCCGGTCGCCCGCGCCTCGGGGTGGTCTCGCGGGAGGTGTCGCTCCTGCCCCGCCACTGGGATTGGCTCGCCGGCCAGCGCGGCGGCGCCAGCGCGGCGATCCGGCGCCTCGTCGAGCTGGCCAGCCGAGAGGGGCGGTCGAACCCGGCGGCGCAGGGGTCGCGGGACGCCGGTCACAAGCTCCTCTGGGCCCTCGGCGGAGACCTCCCCGGCTTCGAGGAGGCCGGCCGCCGCTACTTCGCCCGCGATCGAGCGGGCTTCGCCGAGGCGGTCGGCGCCTGGCCGGAGGGGCTGGCCGGGCTCCTCGTCGAGCGCATGGACGCCTGGCTCGGCGCAGAGGCCGCGGGGGCCGCCTCGCCCTGAGCGCGACCGCCTGCTCGACGTTCGGGGTGCGCCGCGCCGTTCGGACCATTCTGGCGCGGCAGCCGCGTATCCCGACGGCGGGCGGGTTTGAGGCCGTGCCGCGGGCGAACGAGGGCGGTGGGGCCCCGTGGTAGGCTGGGCGGCATGACTGCTCCCCGTCGTTCACGCGCCCTGTCCCCCCCGCGGCCATTTCGAGTCCCCGCAAGGTCGGTCCCGAGGCCCGCGCAGACGAAGTCCTGCACTTCCTGGCCGAGCACGATCGCCGTCTCCGCGCCCTCGCCGAGCGCCCCGCCCTGCTCCTCCGCCTCCCGCTCGGCCGCCACATCTTCGCCCGGCTGCACTGCACGGCCTGCGCGGGTAGGGGAAAGGTGGGCCGAGGGCGATGTGGACGAGCCCGAAGCCGGCGAATCGGTGGCCCCATGATTGTCCGACGGCTTGTGCTACGTGATTTTCGTGGCTTTTCCGGCAACCATAATGTGGAGCTCCATCCCCGATTGAGCGTCCTGGCGGGAGTCAATGGGGCGGGGAAGTCGTCCCTGCTTGACGCCATGAGCAGTGCGCTGTCGGCAGTCGTTGGAACGGTCAACGGTCGCTCAACCCCCTGGTTCGGGGGGGGAGACGCTGCCAATGTACATGGTAGCCGTGAGAGAGCTGTATGGGTACTCGCCGTCGGCCGACGCAATGAGCCGGACGACCCCGATGTGGGGTTGGGTCTCTTCGCCTTTCGTGATGACACGGGTGCTCAAAAGTACTTTGATGAGCAAAAGAACAAATCGCCCGATTGGACGAAATTGGGTTCAATCGTGGAGGGCGGCGAGAGAGGTCTTCCACCTCTGCTCTACGCCCATTCTTCCAGCTCGCGACTCCCGATACGCCGCCCCGAAAGGGGGGTTGAGCTCAAGGGTCGCCAGGTCGCCTGGCGGGGTGCCTTCGACTCGGAGGCCCACCAGTTCACTGACCTGCACTCCTGGTTCGAGCAGGAAGAGAACCTGGAGAACCAGGAGAAGCTGCGTCGGCAGTCCTTCGGCTTCGAGCTCCCGAGCCTTCGCGCACTGCGCGGCGCGCTGGTGCGATTCTTCAGCCGCCTGCACGGCTGCGCCCTGCACAAAGTGAGCGTCCTCCGCCGCCACAGCGACAACCCGATGGAGCCCGCTGCGGGCCGCCTCTACATCCACAAAGGGGACAGCCCCCTCTTCTTCGACCAGCTCTCCGATGGCGAGCGACGGCTCCTCTCCATCGTCCTCGACCTCGCTCGACGCATGGTCATCCTGAACCCGCAGCTCCCCGATCCGACCCTCGCCGAGGGGGTGCTCATCATCGACGAGATCGAGCTCCACCTCCACCCCCAGTGGCAGCGCACGGTGGTGGGAGCGATGGTGGCCGCCTTCCCGGAGATGCAGCTCATCGTCAGCACACACTCCCCGCTGGTACTCGCCTCGGTGAAGAACGAGAACATCATCGTGCTCGACAATGGGAGGGTGCTCTCGGGCACCCCGGCCTTCTCCGGTCGCGACCCGAACACCATCCTCAATGGGCCGATGGCCACCCCCCTTCGCCCGGATGACGTGCAAAAGGAGCTGGACGCCCTCTTCCAGCTCGTGGACAAGAGCCCCAAGAAGGCGAAGAAGCCCCTCAAGGCGCTGGAGGAGCGCCTCGGCGCCGACGACCCCGACCTCGTGCGGGCCCGCGCCCTCATCGAGCTCCTGGAGGGCTGATGCTCGGCATCCACAAGGGCGCCGAGCCGCCGGAGCTGCGCCGCTACCGGGAGAGCACCCCAGCGGCGAGCTACGCAGGAGCGCCGAAGGCCCCCGTCCGTGCCGCCCTCCATCGCGACCAGGGCGGGCTCTGCGCCTACTGCATGCGGCGCATCCATGACCACCCGACGGAGGAGCGGCAGGTAGACCTCTCCATCGAGCATTGGAGCGCCCAGTCCACCGATGGCGGGCGGGACATCCACTGGCCTGATCTGCTGGCCGTATGCGAGGGGAAGATCGACGGACAGCTCATCTGCGACAAAGCGCGCGGAAACAACCCTCTTCAAGTCCATCCGGTTCGAGATGCGTTGGGGCTGGAGGACCGATGCCGCTACCTTGGCGATGGGAGGCTGGAGATCGATCGCGCGGACGGAGACGTGCTCACGCTCAAGCTCGACAATCCTCGCCTCATGCAGAATCGCGCGCAGGTGCTCAACCTCCTGCTGGCCCAGTCCAAGGGTGCCGATCTCAGCCGCCTCCGGGACCTCCTCGCCCATTGGGAGGGCCGTTCGGCGGACGGGCTTCGCCGCGAGTATGCCGGGGTGGCGCTCTACATCCTCCGCCGGGCCATCCGCGCCCGGGAGGGGCGGTCCACCCGCACCCGCGGCGCTCGTTCAAGCCCCACAAAGGCCTGAAGCCATCTCAGCCCGCTGATCGGCCTCCGCCCGTCCGGCCGCTTCGTCGCCCCGCCCGCCCCCCTACTCCACGTTCGTGAAGCGCAGCACCTGCCAGGCCATCCCGCCGCGGCGGTCGCGCATCACGACGGCCATCACGCCCGTGAAGTCCTCCTCGGGCACCGTGAGCTGCACCTCGGTGGCCGGGTAGAGGCTGAAGGGCTGATCGAAGGTCCCGCCCTCGGTGTACCAGGTGAAGTAGGGCTCCTCCGTGCGGGTCTCCTCCACGCCCTCCGAGCTCTGGAAGGTGTAGGTCTCGATGCTGGCCTCGGGGACGGTGGGCGTGATCTCGTAGGTCTCGCCGGCCTCGAGGGCCATCACGACGTCGGGGCCGCCCCAGGGGATGGGGTCTCCGGTGGGGTCTCCGCTGCCGTTCACCTTGTAGACGTCGAGGCCCTCCATCACCGGGTTGTGGTTTGGCGTGTCGGCGAGGCTGATCGGCACGCGCTTGTAGGCGATCTCCGGCTCCTCGTCGGGGTCATTGGAGAGCAGCGTGAGGTTGACGATGGCGCTCACCCCCTCCTTGGCCGCGATCTCGTCGAGGCCGTCGAGGGCGTTGGCCGGCGCGAGCCAAGTGGGCTGGAAGACAGGCTCGAAGCCGATGAGCCCGGCGGCCATCGCCGCCTCCAGGGCCGCCTGCTGCTCCTCGGGGCTGAGGGGCTCACCGCTGGTGAAGGCGTCGAGCACGGTCGGATCGAGCTGGCAGCCGAAGCTGTCGGCGGCCGTGGGCAGGCAGGCGAACCAGACGAGGCCGCCGAGGCCCTGCCCCTCGGGCAGGTAGACGAGGCGCGAGAAGGTGACGGTGTCGCCCGGGCGGGGCTCCGCAGGTTCGGCGGCCACGGCGAGGAGGCGCAGGCGGTCGAGCTGATAGCTCTCGGCGAGCCCGCTGCCCCCACAGGCGACGAGCGGCAGCAGCAGGGCCAGGGCGCCGAGGGCGGGGCGGGCGTGTGGTCGGTGGTTGGTCATGCGCCCTCCTAGAAGGTGAACTCGGCCTGGAAGCCGGGCGATGGGATGAAGGGGAGGCCGCTCACAAAGGCGGACTCGGTGTAGTCGTAGTTGTACTGCACCTGCTCCGGGTTCTCGCCGTGCACCGCGTTCAAGAGGTCGAGGAAGGTCTCGAGCTGCCAGCGCTTGAAGGTGAAGAGCTTGCTCACCCGGAAGTCCATCGAGAAGTAGGGCGGCAGCCGCTCGGAGTTGTAGTCAGCGGTCTGGTAGCCGCTGTAGCTGTCCTGATCGAGATCGTAGACCCCACCCGCAAACGGGGTGGTGGGGTTGCCGGTCACGTAGCTGAGCTTGCCGGAGACCTCGAAGTCGCGCGGCAGGCGGTAGCCCCCGAGCGCGACGAGGATGTGCGTCTGGTCAAAGTCGAAGGGGTACCAGGCGTCCTCGTCTTCGGGCGTGTCGTTCCGCCGGGACTCCGACAGGGTGTAGCTCACCCAGCCGAAGACCTTGTTGACCAGGGCGTGGCGAGCCAGCACCTCCAGGCCGTAGATCTCGCCCACGCCCTCGTTGACATAGAGCGGGTCGGTCTCGATGTCCTGCAGCTCCGGGTTCTGGATGATGAGGCGGTCGAGCTTCTTGTAGAAGCCGGTGACGTCAAAGGTGAGCGCCGTGCCCACCTTCTGCTCCCAGCCGAGCTCGCTCGACCAGGCGCGCTCGAAGCCGGTGGTGAGGTTCTCCCCGGTGCCGAATTCCTGCCCCTGCGGCGGCTGCTGGTGGAGGCCGGTGCCCACCTTGAGCGAGCCGCCCGGCAACAGCCCGGCCCGCACGCTCACGCGGGGATCGACCGCGAAGACCGTGGCGACGTCGGGGATGCCGAGCACGTTGACCCGCAAGCCCGGGTTGACGAGCAGCTTCTCGGGGTCGCTCAAGGGGCGCCACTGGAGATCCATGAAGGGGTCGGGCTGGATGAGCATCCCCGTCACGGTGGTGACGTACGCCTCGCGCTCGCCGATGGGATCGAGCGAATTGAAGGAGTCCGGCGTGAAGGGCAGCTCGAACTTGATGTCGTAGTAGGTGAGGTTCGAGTCGAGGCCGGTGCTCAGCCGCAGCTTCTCGGAGGGCTGCCAGGGCAGCTCCGCCCGCAGGCCGATGCGGCAGAAGAGCTGGTCGAGCGCGAAGGCCTGGCCGAAGCCAAAGTTGATGGTGTCCCAGCCCACCACCGGCTGCAGCACGAGGTCGAGCTCGTCGGTGAGCCGCCGCTTCATCCGGAAGATCTGCCGGTGGGTCTGGTACTTGACCGAGACGTCACCCTGGGTGTCCTGGTCGGTGCCCTGGGCGAAGTCGTCGGGGGTGCTGAAGAAGAGGATGTCCTGGAAGCCGAAGACGAAGGCCGACATCTCACTCGGCCCCTCCTTCAGCTCCGCCACCTTGAGCTGGTAGTCGTACCAGCGGGGCTTGACCATGAAGCCGGTGCCGTCGGTGAAGAGCGGGATGAGGGCGTCGATGTAGGAGCGGCGCCCGCCCACCGCGATGCCGACGTCCTTCTCCTTGCCCACCTTCCCCTTGAAGAAGACGCCGGTGTCGAGGGCGTCGGTGCGCCAGGTGAGCTTCGCCTGCTCGGGGTACTCGTCCATCGACTGGACGTCGATGACCCCGCCCGTGCTCTCGCCGTAGCGGACGCCGTAGCTGCCCGGCAGGTAGTCGACCGAGCGGATGGCCTCGGCGTTGACCACCGAGCGGTAGCCGCCGAGGTGGAAGATGAGGGGGATCTCGACCCCGTCGATGTAGACATTGCTGTCCTCCGGGTTCGAGCCCCGGATCACGAGCAGCCCGATGCCGAAGGGCGCGCGGGCGGCGCCGGGGAGGTTCTGGATGACACGAACGGGGTCACCGAAGGTGCCGGGGATGCGCCGCACCTCCTCGACCGAGATCGTGCGCCGGGTGACCTCGGGCTCCCGCTTGCGCTCGTAGACGCCCACGATCTCGTTGTCGGCGTAGCTCAGGTTCTTGATCCAGAGCTTGACCTCGGCCACCTCGCCCGCGGTGACCTCCACCGTCTCGCTGACCCGCGCGTAGCCGGGCTGCGCCGCGGTGATCGCCGCCGGGCCGACGGCGACGCCGCGGCAGGCCCACTTGCCCTGGGCGTCGGTGCTGGTCTCGCAAGCCACGCCGTCGGCGCCCACCGCCCGCACCGACACGCCGGGGAGCGGCACGCGGGTGCCCATCTCGACGAGCACGCCCTCGAGGTTGACGGGGGCCTCGACCGCCGCCGGGAGCGGCTCCTCGGGGACGGCCGACTTCACGGTGGTGGCGTCGAGCACGAAGCCGTAGTCGAACTCGATCGCCACGGGCACCGGGCCCGTCTGGTCGGCCGCCGGACGGAAGCGGAAGCGCTTCGCCGCCTCGACCGCCGCCTCGTCAAAGCCGTGACCGGCCGGCCGCAGCACCTCGACGGCACTCACCGCGCCCAGCGCGTCGATCTCGATCAGCAGGCCGACGGTGCCCTGCACGCCCTCTGCCTTGGCGGCCTCGGGGTAGGGCGCCTGGACGAAGTCGATGACCTCGGGCTGCACGAGCAGGGGCGGGAGCTCCCCTTCTGCGGCCGCGGGCGGAGCAGGGGGAGGAGGAGGCGCCGCCTGCGCGTGGACCGCAGGCGCCTGGAGCAACATGAGGAGCAGGTGCGACATGCGCGCGCCCTATCCCGGTCCGTTCCCCGCGCCCGTCGACGACCACGACCACGACCACGACCACAGCGCATCTCCTGGCCCATGCCGGGAAACGTGCAATTCGATCTCCCAAATATGTATTCCCTAATGGTACATTCTCTTGAGACTTGGTCGCGCGGCGCCACCTCACCCTGAGGTAGCATGCCCGCATGCGCACCCAATCCCACTTCCTCTCCCCCACGCTCCTCGTCCTCCTTGTCGCGTGCTCCTCTGGCAAAGGCCAGCTTGGAAGCGGCACAACTGACACCGCCAACGGCGCAGACGGAGGCGACGGCGCCGATGGCGCAGACGGAGGCTCCGATGGCGGCGACGCGGGGAGCTTCACGGTCGATCCCACGAGCATCGACTTCGGCGTGATCTTCGTCGGCGGCGCGGGCTCCCAGGGCCTCACCGTCACGAGCGACGGGGCGGCCGATGTGGTGCTCGAGCTCGAGCTCACGAGCGCCCACACCGAGGCCTACACGGTCGGCATCGACCAAGACACGCTGGCCTCCGGCGAGTCCGCCGCGATCAACCTCGCGCTCGTGCCCGCCGACTGGGGGAGCCACGACGCGACGCTCAAGATCACGGACAGCGCCACCGGGGACTTCCTCCCCGTATCCATCACCGCGAGCGTGCAGGTCGATAGCGACGGCGACGGCTACGGCAGCGCCGAGACCGGCGGCGACGACTGCGTCGACGATGACGCCACCATCAACCCCGGGATGGAAGAGACCTGGTACGACGGCATCGACACCAACTGTGACGGCGCCAACGACTACGACCAGGACGGTGACGGCTCGCTGGTCGAGGATGACTGCGACGACCTCGACCCGCAGGCCTACCCCTTCGCCGATGAGATCTGGTACGACGGCGTCGATCAGGACTGCCTCGGCGGCGACGACTTCGACCAGGACGCCGACGGCTACCCCCTCGACGATGACTGCGACGACACCGACTCCCTCATCAACCCCGGCGCCGAGGAGACCTGGTACGACGGCGTCGACCAGGACTGCGACGGCGCCGACGACTTCGACCAGGACGGCGACGGCTCCACCGTCGACGCCGACTGTGACGACACCAACCCCGAGGCCTACCCCGGCGCCGACGAGATCTGGTACGACGGCATCGACGAGGCCTGTGACGGCGGCAACGACTACGATCAGGACGGCGACGGCGTCGATTACCCGACCGACTGTAACGACACTGATCCCACGATCACCGGCCCCGAAGACGAGGTCTGGGACGGCATCGACAACGACTGCAGCGGCGTGATCGACGACTTCAGCATCAATGACCTGTACAGCGGCTACGTGACCGGCACGAGCTCCGCCACCGGCCTCGGCAACTACCAGTCGATGTCGATGGGCGGAGACCTCACGGGCGACGGGATCGACGACGTCGCCCTCGGCACCACCAGCGGTGGTTACGGCAGCGTCTTCGTCATCCCCGGCGATGACCTCCCCACCGCCGCAGGCGCCGCCACCAGCTACGACAGCGCCACCGTCACCGGGAGCTACTACTACTACCTGGTCGGCATCATGGCGGGGCCCTCCGCCGACACCAACGGTGACGGAACCGCCGACCTCCTCACCACCGGCGCCTACAGCACCTATGGTGTGGCCTGGCTGTTCAACGGGGCGCCGAGCACCACCACCACCAGCAGCGTCGACACCTACTTCGTGGGCGACAGCGACCAGGACGGCGTGCGCATCTCCGCCTCGGCTGACCTCGACGGCGACGGCTTCGCCGAGGTGCTGGTGGGCGGGCCGCTCGACAACTACTACTCGGGCAGCGAGAGCTCCACCCGCGACGCCGGCTCCGTGGCCATCTTCAGCTCCGCGAGCGGCTTTGGCGAGGGCTACGACTTCGGCGACGCCGACGCCCGCCTCTACGGCAGCACCGGCTACGACTACGTCGGGACCACGCTGGCGGTCGGCGACTGGGACGGCGACGGCTACCCCGACATCGCCACCGGCGCGACCGGGATGGACGACGGCGCCAGCGGCGGCGGCGCGGTGTACCTCGTGAGCGGCGACGCTTCGCTCTCCTGGGGCGGCGACCGCATGGACGACATCTACACCACCCGCGTGCTCGGCACGACCTCCAGCGGCGCCCTCGGCGGGGACCAGCTCGGCCAGCCCGGTGACCTCGACGGCAACGGCAGCGCCGAGCTCGTCGTCAGCAGCGAGGCGCTCGGGAAGGTCTGGGTCTTCTGGGACAGCCAGACGGGCGACCAGTCCGACACCGACGCCGCCGCCACCCTCTCCGGCACGGCCGGCGACTTCGGCTCCGCCGTGGTCTACGACACCGACTTCACCGGCGACGGCGCCGCCGACCTCCTTATCGGCGACGACGGCAACGACACCGCGTCGAGCAACGCGGGCGCCGTCTGGCTCTTCCCTGACGCCTCCGCGCTGTCCGGGGCGCTCACCAGCGCCAACGCCAAGGGCGCGATCTGGGGCTCCGCCTCCGGGGACGCCCTCGGCTCCGGGCTCGCCAGCGGGGCCGACCTCAACGCCGACGGCAAGGGCGACGTGCTGCTCGGCGCCGCAGGCTCCGACATCGGCGGATCGGGCACCGGCACAGTATACGTCCTGCTCGGGCTCTAGCCCTCGCCGCCGAGGGCGCCCTCCGCCTCGGCGGTCGGCGCCCTCCGGCCCCGGTGTCCCCTCTCCTCGATCTCCTCTCCGAAGTCCGAACGGGTATCCCCATGCGCGCGCTCGCCCTCGTCCTCCTCCTCGCCGCCTGTGACTCTACCAAGGGGGGCGCGGGTGACTCGGGCGCCGTGGCCGACGGCGCCGACGGCGGTGACGGCGGTGACGGCTCGGATGGCGGCGGCAGCGCCAACTTCTCCGTCGACCCGGAGAGCCTCGACTTCGGGGCCCTCTTCGTCGGCCAGTCGGCCGAGCAGACGATCACGATCCAGAACACGGGTGACGTGGCCCTCAGCCTGGAGCTGGCGCTCACGAGCGGCCAGCCGAGCGCTTGGTCCTTCACCCTCGACGAGGCCGCGCCCGGGCCCGGGGAGGCCGCCACCCTCGCGGTAGTGCTCATCCCCTCCACCTGGGGCAACCACGACGCCACCCTCAGCATCACCGACGGCAGCAGCGGCGACCTCGTGACGGTCCCGATCACCGCCGCCGTGCAGACCGACGCCGACGGGGACGGCGTGGGCAGCGTCGAGTCCGGCGGCGCCGACTGTGACGACCTCGACGCCACCGTCAACCCCGACGCCACAGAGGTGTGGTACGATGGCGTCGACGGCAATTGCGACGGCGCCGACGACTTCGACCAGGACGGCGACGGCAGCACCGTCGATGTCGACTGCGATGACACCGACGCCACGAGCTACCCCGGCGCCACCGAGGTCTGGTACGACGGGGTGGACGAGGCCTGCGACGGCGGCGACGACTACGATCAAGACGGCGACGGCGTCACGGTCGACGCCGACTGTGACGACACCGACAACACCGTCTACCCCGGCGCCGCCGACACCTGGTACGACGGGATCGACTCCGACTGCGCCGGCAACGACGACTACGACCAGGACAATGACGGCTCCGAGGTGACCGTCGACTGCGACGACCTCGACCCCACCGCCTACCCCGGCGCCGCCGAGGTCTGGTACGACGGCGTCGATCAGGCCTGCGACGGCGGCAATGACTACGACCAGGACGGCGACGGCGTCAACGTCGGCACCGACTGTCTCGACACCGACGCAACCGTCTACCCCGGCGCCCCCGACACCTGGTACGACGGCATCGACTCCGACTGCGCCGGCAATGATGACGACGACCAGGACGGCGACGGCTACCCCCTCGGGGCCGACTGTAACGACACAGACGCCACCATCAACCCCGGCGTCGCCGACACCTGGTACGACGGCATCGACTCCAACTGTGACGGCGCCGACGACTTCGATCAGGACGGCGACACCTACAACGTGAGCGTCGACTGCGACGACACCGACGCCTCCGCCTACCCCGGCGCCACCGAGGTCTGGTACGACGGCGTCGATCAGGCCTGCGATGGCGGCAGCGACTACGACCAGGACGGCGACGGGGTGGACTATCCCGTCGATTGTAACGACACGGACGCCACGGTCTCCGGTCCGGTCGCCGAGACCTGGGACGGCAAAGACAACGACTGCGACGGCGTCGTCGACGACTTCAGCATCACCGATCTGTACACCGCCTACGTGACCGGTACCACGGCCAACCAGCTCGTCGGCGACCCGAACACCCTCTCGATGGGCGGGGACTCCACCGGCGACGGCCTCCCCGACCTCGCGGTCGGCTCCACCAAGACCAGCTACGGCAACGTCTGGGTCATCGCCGGCGACGACATGGTGAGCGCGGCCGGCCTCGCCAGCGCCTACGACAGCGCCAACTTCACCGGCTACTACAGCTACTACCTCGTCGGCGGGCTGCAAGGCCCGGCCGGAGACACCAACAACGACGGTGTGGACGATGTGATCTCCACCGGGCCCTACGGGAATTACGGCGTGGCGTGGCTCTTCGAGGGGGCGGTGAGCTCCCAGTCGGCCTACTACGCCGAGGCCACCTTCGCCGGGGACGACACCGAAGACGGCCTGCAGATCTCTGCGCTCGGCGACATCGACGCCGACGGCTACGCCGAGGTGCTGGTGGGCGGCTACCTCGACAACTACGGAGACCGCGACGCTGGCATCGTCGCCATCTTCAGCACGTCGAGCGGCTTCGGCTACGACTACGACTTCGGCGACGTCTATGCCGAGATCAACGGCGACAACGCCTACGACTACCTCGGCTACAGCCTCGCGGTCGGAGACTGGGACGGCGACGGCTACGACGACATCCTCACCGGCGCCCCCGGCGTCGACACCGGCGCGAGCGGGGGCGGCGCGGTCTACCTCGTCAGCGGCAACGCGAGCCTCGCCTGGGGCAGCGAGGTGGCCGAGGACATCTACACCACCCGCGTGCTCGGCACGACCGCCAGCGGCGCCCTCGGCCGCGACCAGCTCGCCCAGCCCGGCGATCTCGACGGCAGCGGCGCGAGCGAGCTCGTCCTCAGCAACGAGGCCCTGGGCAAGGTCTGGATGTTCCTCGACAGCCAGACGGGCAACCTGAACGACACCGGCGCCACCGCCACCTTCACGGGGACGGCCGGCGACTTCGGCGCCTCGGTGTCGTATGACACCGACTTCACGGGTGACGGAAACATCGACCTCATCATCGGCGACGACGGCGATGACCAGGCGGCCAGCAACGCCGGGGCCCTCTGGTTCTTCCCCGAGTTCTCCGCCCTGACGGGCTCCCTGACCACCGCCAACGCGAAGGGCGTGATCACCGGCGCCCTCTCGGGAGACGCGCTCGGCTCCGGCCTCGCCTCGGGCTACGACCTCGACAACGACGGCGCCAACGACGTCCTGGTCGGGGCCAGCGGCTCGGACAGCGCGGCCTCGAACGCCGGCAAGGTCTACCTCCTGCTCGGGCTCTGAGCGGCGCGGGGGCCGCGCGAACGGGGCCCCCGAGCGGCAGCACAGTGATCGGACGGAGGGTGAGCGGGCATAGACATCGGTGAGTCCAGGAGGGGCGCCCTCGAGCGGTCCCTCCTCCCCGTTCCCCTGCCCCCGTCCCCTGGAGCCTCGCATGCGGTCTGTCCCTCTCCTCGTCCTTCTGTTGGCTTGTGGCGCGGGTAAGGGACAGGTCGGGAAAGGCGGAGCGGACACCGCGAACGGGGCGGACGGCGGCGACGGGAGCGACGGAACCGACGGGAGTGACGGCACCGACGGCTCGGACGGCGGCGGCGACGCGGGCAGCTTCACCGTCGATCCCACCTCGCTCGACTTCGGCGTCATCTTCGTCGGGGGCGCCGGGACGCAGGCGCTGACCATCACGAGCGACGGCGCCGCCGCGGTCGCGTTGGAGCTCGAGCTCACGAGCAGCCACTCCGAGGCCTACACGGTCGGCATCGACAACGACAGCCCCGAGCCCGGCGAGACCGCGGCGGTGAGCCTCGCCCTCGTCCCCGCCGACTGGGGCAGCCACGACGCCACCCTCAAGATCACCGACACCGTCACGGGCGACTTCCTGCCGGTGACGATCACCGCCAGCGTCCAGATCGACGGGGACGGCGACGGCTTCGGCTCGACCGCCACCGGCGGCGCCGACTGCGACGACGAAGACGCCACCGTGAACCCCGAGGCGGAGGAGGTCTGGTACGACGGCCTCGACCAGGACTGTGACGGCGCCGACGACTACGATCAAGACGGAGACGGCGTCACCGTCGACACCGACTGCGACGACCTCGATCCGACGAGCTACCCCGGCAACGAGGAGACCTGGTACGACGGCATCGACCAGGCCTGCGACGGCGGCGACGACTACGACCAGGACCTCGACGGGTACGCCCTCGAGGCCGACTGCGACGACACCGACGCCACCATCAACCCCGGCGCCGCCGAGGTCTGGTACGACGGCATCGACAGCGACTGCGACGGGGCCGACGACTTTGACCAGGACGGCGACGGCTCCACGGTCGACCTCGACTGCGACGACACCGACGCCACCGCCTACCCCGGAGCCACCGAGGTCTGGTACGACGGCGTCGATCAGGACTGCCTCGGCGGCGACGACTACGACCAGGACGCCGACGGCGTCGCCTACCCCACCGACTGTAACGACACCGATCCCACCATCACCGGCCCGACCGACGAGGTCTGGGACGGCGTCGACAATGACTGCAGCGGCGTGATCGACGACTTCAGCGTCGATGACCTCTACACCGCCTATGTGACGGGCACCTCCGCCAGCCAGGGCGTCGGCGGCCCGCAGACGATGTCGATGGGCGGTGACCTCACCGGAGACGGCGTCGACGACGTCATCCTCGGCACCACCGCCAGCAGCTACGGCTACGCCTGGGTCCTCCCCGGCGATGACCTCCTCGCCGCCGCCGGCTCCGCGACCAGCTACGACAGCGCCACCATCTCTGGGTATTCCTATTATGGCGGATACTATTATTATCCGGTCGGACTGCTCCAGGGCCCCAGCCACGACACCAACAACGACGGCTACGCCGACGTCGTGACCTCGGGCACCTACGGCTCCTACGGCACGGTGTCGCTGTTCCGCGGCGCGCCCACCACCGAGAGCGCCCAGTACGACGACGCCACCTTCTCGGCCGACAGCAACAACGACTCCATCCGCCTCGGCGCCAGCGGCGACATCGATGGCGACGGCTACGCCGAGGTCGTGGTCGGCGGCTACACCGACAACTTCGCCAGCAGCTCGACCGTCTACAGCTCCGGAATCCTCACCGTGTACTCCAGCACGAGCGGGATCTCCGGCAACCAAGACTTCGGCGACGCCATCGCCAATTTTAACGGCACGAGCAATTACGACTACCTCGGCTACACGCTGGCGGTCGGTGACTGGGACGGCGACGGCTACCAGGACATCCTGTCCGGCGCCAGCGGGGTCGACACGGGCGCCACCGACGGCGGCGCGGTCTACCTCATCCCCGGCGACGCCTCCCTGTCCTGGGGCAGCGAGAAGATCAACGACGTCTACGGCACCCGCGTGCTCGGCACCACCGCCAGCGGGAAGCTTGGCCTGGACGCCCTCGCCCAGCCCGGCGACCTCGACGGCAGCGGCACGAATGACCTCGTGCTCACGAATGAGGCCACGGGCACGGTCTATGTCTTCTGGGACAGCCAGTCCGGCGATCTCAATGACAGCAGCGCCAGCGCCACCCTCAGCGGCACCGCCGGTGACTTCGGCTCCGCGGTGGTCTATGACACCGACTTCAACGGCGACGGCACCACCGACCTCCTCGTCGGCGACGAGGGCAACGACCTCGCCGGCGCCGACGCCGGGGCCGTCTGGCTCTTCTCCGGCGACGCCACCCTCACGGGCGCGCTCAGCACCGCCAACGCCGCCGGCGCCATCCTCGGCGCCCAGGCCGGCGACGCCCTCGGCGCAGGCCTCGTCTCCGGCGCCGACCTGAACGTGGACGGCAAGGGCGACGTGCTCATCGGCGCCTCCGGGGCCGACACCGGCGGCTCCGCCTCCGGTACGGCCTACGTCCTGCTCGGCCTCTGATCGACGGCGGAGACCGGGAGCAGAGGCCGGCGACCTTCGACGAGTCCACCTTCCTCCTTCGAACCCGCCTCCTCGGTCTCAGAACCAGAAGCGGGCCTGCGCGCCGAAGGAGGCGAGGTGCACCGAAGGGGACGGGAGGAGCCGAACCCCGGGCTGTGCCTCCACCACAATGTCCATGGGGACCTTCTTGAAGCACAACTCCAGGCCGGCGACGCCCATGATGCCAAAGGAGGGCTCGGGCCCGAGGCCGACCGCGGCGCCACCGCCCACGTTCCAGCCAAGGTCCAGGGCCTCCGACGTGCGGAGCTCGGGGCCCTCAACGAGATAGGCGGCGTTGATCCCGAGGGCGGGCTCGGCACCCTCGAGGGAGAGGCTGCCATAGCCGACATTGGCCTGTACGGCGGCGCTGTCGGTCAGCCAATACTTCCCCGAAGCGCCCCAGGTGCCAAAGCCATGGCCAAAGCCGACACCCAGCTTGTCGGCTGCCCGAATGGTGGAGGCCTCGGCCGGGGCCGCGCCGAACCCGACGAAGGTCAGGAGCGCAAAGAGGCCCAGCGAGGCCAGTCGGGGGGTGCAAGAGACGGGAGCAACAAGGGCAGCGGTCGAAGTCATCGGAACCTCCTCTCACCCTGACGGGCAGTGGGGGCTCCTCTTTATTTTGATGAATTTCGGTGACCGGCTTTGTCTCCGTCGCCAATCCCTCCGCTCAAGGCCCCGGCCAGTCCCCCGCCTCGATGCGGTAGAGCAGGCCGCCCTTCAGGGGCGGCGAGACGATCTCCAAGGGGTAGCCGAGCTCCTTCAGCCGATCGGGGCTGTAATAGGAGTAGCCCGGGCGCTTCGCCGTGAACCAGGCGATGTAGCAGGCCTGGCCCTTGCGCCGCTTCTCGAATTGTTCGCCGAGCGGCGCCAGCTCCTTCTCGGAGCGGTAGGAGCGCTTCATCGGCATGTAGGCGACCTCGTGCTCGGTGAACAGCGCCATCGCGTGGGGGTCGTTGGTGAAGACGAGGTCGCTCACCGGGAGCTCCGCCATCGTGCTCAAGAGCGGCGAGCGGCCCCAGGAGGGGCCCCCGAAGCCGGCGATGCCGTGGTTGTGCTCCCAGGCCACCTCGCGGATGCCGAGCACCACCGAAAGGGCCAGGGCGGGCTTCCAGGGCACCGGCACTGCGGCGAGGCCGAGGAAGACGAGGAAGGGCAGCACCGGCTCAACGAAGCGGAAGTTGAGGTGCGTGACCGCCACCACCGAGGCGGTGCCCACGACGAGCAGCGTGTAGATGACGGTGAGCGCCGCCGCGCGCCGCTCGAGCCAGCCCCGCCAGCCGAAGAGCAGCAGGCCCATGAACAGCCAGCCGAGGAGGGCGCCAGGCACGTCGTAGACGCCGAAACCCTTGCCGATCGCGGTGAAGAAGCTGTCGAAGTTGTCATAGAGCGAGGCGTTGGCCGCCGCGCGGACCCCGGTGGGCTCGCCCACCCGCTGAAGGTTGTAGTAGGACCAGGCCAGCGAAGGGGCCACCGCCACCGGGAGGAAGATCAGGAGCCCCGACCGCTTTCGCTGGAAGATAGAGGCCCCGAGCACGATGAGGAGGCTGAGGCCGACGTGCCGCGAGCTCAGCGCCAAGGCGGCGTAGAGGCCGAGCTCGAGCGGGCCCGCCCCGCGGCCGAGCGCGGCCACGCCGAGCACCATCGCCATCGTCATCGGCGCCTCCGAGAGGGCGCTGCTGAAGACCTGCACGACCGGCGGCACCGCGAGCAGGATGAGCGTGAGCCAGGCGCTCCGCCCGACCCGGTGCATCATCTCGCCGAAGGCCGCGAGCGTGAGCCCGAAGCAGAGGCCCCCCACTACGCGGGCGGCGTCGTTGACCTCGAGGCCGAGGCGGGTCACGACCGCGAGCAGGATCGGGTAGAGCGGCGGCCAGGCCGCGAAGGCCCGCCCGTCGAAGCGCACGAAGCCACGGCCCTCCGCGAGGTTCTCGCCCACGGAGAGGTAGGTGACGCTGTCGGCGGTGCCGCCCGGCCCAAACTGCTGGGTAGTGATGGCCACCGCCGCACAGCCGACGACGAAGAGGGCCAGCCGCACGCGCAGATCGAGGGCGGGCACCGCGGTGGGGGCGACCACGGCCGCGGGTGAGGGCGGTAGCACCGCCGCGCGCATCCACTCCCGCATCCCAAGCCCTCCGGCGGCGCACCTATCCCGTCGCCTCGCCCGTCACCGGTCGGGGCCCCCTGCCGAGCGCCCCGGGCTATGATGCCGCTCCTGTTTCCCCCGACGGACTCCGCCCCCCGAGGTTCTCATGCGCTGGGACATCGCCCCCCGCACCCGCTGCGACATCATCGGCTTCTCCGGCATCAACTTCTCGGGCACGCGGAGGCACTGCGCGATCTACCCGGCCGGCGGCAAGCAGGGCGACGACATCGACGGCGCGCACCTCCAGTCCGTGATCGTGGTCGCCCCCGAGGGCACCCGGGTCACCTTCATCACCACGGCGCTGGAGACGGGCTGGGAGGAGCGCACCTGGCGGGCGATCGAGATCCGCAAGGGCGCCTGCTACAAGACCAAGGACGGCGACCTCGCCGCCCGCGCGCCCGACCTCGACTTCCTCGACAAGCCGAACGCCATGCGCTGTGACCCTGACTTCCAGGCCAGCTTCGACGAGGTGGGCACGCCCGAGAAGGGCAAGGGCTGGACCTACGGCCACATGACGGGCGACGACCTCAAGGACAACATCCGCGCGATCAAGGTCGAGAAGCTCCCGCCCGTCGCCAAGTAGCGAGCGCGGCCATCGCCGCGAGGCCGAGGCCGGCGCCGGTGGAGAGCGCCACCACCGGGCCCGCCTGGTCCCAGAGCGCGCCGAAGAGCAGCCCCGCTGGCAGGGCCGAGCCGCTGGTGACGAGGTTGTACCAGCCGAAGGCCCGGCCGCGGTCCGCGGCGGGCACGAGGTCGCGGACGAGGGCCTTCTCGGCGGGCTCGGCGAGGCCGTAGAAGGCCCCGTAGAGCGGGAAGATCCACCAGACGTGCCCGGGAGACGGCAGCGCCGCCATCGCCGCGTAGGACGCCACGAACACGGCCCACCCCGCGATGATCAGCGTGACGCGGTCATACCGATCGGCCAGCCGCCCGCCGATAAGCGCCCAGCCCATCTTCGAGACGTGCAGCAGCGCCCAGAGCAGCGGGATCAGCGCCGTGTCGAGGCCTCGCTCCCCCGCCCGCAGCAGCAGGAAGGCGTCCGACGAATTGCCGAGCCCGAAGACGAGCAGCACGCCGAGGAGGCGCCGCAGGTTCAGCGGCAAGGGCCCGCCGGTCTGCGCCCCCGGGGCCGGGGTGGGCCGGGGCTCTTCGCGCACGAGGCTGACCGCCAGGAAGGCGAGGAGGCCGGGGAGCGCCGTCCACAGGAAGACGGAGCGCAGCGGCACCCCCGCGTAGAGCATCGCCGAGGCGATGAGGGGGCCGAGCACCGCGCCGGCGTGGTCCATCGCCTTGTGGAAGCCGAAGGCGCGCCCCGCGAGCTCAGCGGGCACGGAGTCGGCGATGAGCGCGTCCCGCGGCGCCGATCGGATGCCCTTCCCCACCCGGTCGGTGAGGCGCACGCTCAGCACCTGCCAGGGCGCGCCCGCCAGGCCCACGAGGGGCCGCACCACGCCCGCCAGCCCGTACCCCGCCACGACCCAGGGCTTGCGGCGCCCCGTCCGATCCGACCAGCCCCCTGAGACGAGCTTGAGCACCGCGGCCACCGCGTCGGCCGCCCCCTCGAGCAGGCCGAGGAAGGTGGTCGAGGCCCCGAGCTCCACCGTCAGGAACAGCGGCAGCAGCGGGAAGATCATCTCCGAGCCCACGTCGGTGAGCAGGCTCGTGAGCCCGAGCAGCAGCACCGTCCGACCGAGCTTCATCCGCCCCCCTTCGGCCAGGGCACCCTGACGGCGATGGCCGGCTCTGATATCGTGCGCGGCGGAGGTGAGGATGCGGACGGCGCTGTGGACGATCATGCTGCTCGGCGCCTGCAAGGGCAAGGACGACGACGCTGCCGGGAACGCCGGGGGCGACGACACCGCTGGCGGTGAGCCCGCCGAGCTCACCCCTGCCCCCCTCGCCGCCCGCTCCGGCACCTGCCCAGACCTGAGCGAGAGCGGCACCGGCCCGATGACCGCCGGTGGCCTCGAGCGCACCGTCACCGTGCTGCTGCCCGAGGTCATGCCCGCCAGCCCGCCCGTCACCTTCTTCTGGCACGGCCTCGCCAACGCCGGCTCGAACCCCGGCGAGCAGACCTCCCGCTCGCTCCAGCTCCAGCAGGTGGCCAACGAGCTCGGCATGATCATCGTCCTGCCCGAGTCGCGCGACATGACCATCGCCAACTTCAGCTTCGCGATGTGGGAGGTCTTTGACCAGGACGAGCTCGACCTCGTGCTCTACGACGACCTCCGCACCTGCCTCGCCGAGACCTTTGACATCGATCTCTACCGCGTCGCCTCGGCCGGCTTCTCGGGGGGCTCCCTCTTTGAGAGCGTGCTGCTGCGCGAGCGGGCCGACACCTTCTCCACCGTGCTCGAGATGTCGGGCGGCTCCGACATCGAGAACGCGCTGCTGCCCAACACCATCTCTCAGTACGGCAGCCCCTCCTGGCCGATCCCCGTCTACCTCGCCACCGGCGGCGTGGACGACGCCTGGCCGAACAGCTCCTTCAAGCTGGTCGACTTCACGATCGCCACCGACAGCCTCCAGGCGCAGCTCCTCACCGACGAGAGCTACGTCGTGCGCTGTTACCACGAGCAGGGTCACACGGTGACCCAGCCCGAGTACGAGGCGATGCTCGAGTGGCTGCCTGTCCACGTCTTCGGGCAGCCGTCCCCCTTCGAGACCAGCGGCATCGACGCCTGGGCCTCTTGGTGCAGCGAGCCCACCGCCGGTGGGACAGACACCGCCGCGCCCTGATCTGCGCCGGTAGCCTCTCCGCCTCCGCGGCCCTAAAATGGGCCCAAGACAACGAGGGACACCGATGACGCCCATCCTGCTCTGGCTCTCCGCCGCCCTCCTCCCCGAGGCCCAGGCCTGCGGCGGCTTCGCCCCCCAGGAGGGCTCTCTCGTCTCCTCGGACGCCCAGCAGGCCCTCTTCGACACCCGCACGCCGGGGGAGATCGCGGTCACCTACCGGGCCCGCTACAACGGCGACGCCGCCGACTTCGCCTGGGTGATCGCCGTTCCGGGCACCATCACCGAGGTGGTGGAGGGCGACGCTGCCTGGCTCGACACCCTGCTGGAGGCCTCCGCTCCCCAAGTCGAGGTAGACCCCGCCATCGCCGAGGCCGAGGCCGAGTCCGGCCGCTGCGGCTGTGGCGCGGTCAAGGGCGGCATGTCCGACTCCGCGCTCGGGGGCGGCGACTCCAACGGCGTGACCATCACCGGCCAGGGCTTCGCTGGGAACCTGAGCTACACCACCCTCGCCGCCACCGACGCCGACGGCCTCTCCACCTGGCTCACCGAGCACGGCTACAACGCGAGCATGCTGCAGGGCGCCATTGACGCCTACGTCGCCGATCCGCTCGACTACGAGTTCGTCGCCGTGCAGATCGCGCCCGAGTACCTCACCGTGGAAGGCGTGGTGCTCGACCCGATCGAGATCCACTACGGCCCCGCCGCTGACGGCGCCCTCCACGCGATCTTCCCCGCCCGCCTCTCCCAGAGCTCCACCGTCGAGACCATCCACACCGAGCTGCTCGTGCTCGGCGCCGGCACCGCGGCCCTCTCGGGCTGGTCGGCCCCCGAGAACCCCGACCGCGCCGGGGGCCACAGCTACGACGTCGTCGGCCCCGACTACGAAGATCCCTCCGGCCTGTACTGGGAGCACCTCTACACCCTCGGTGGGGACCAACCGGTGGCCTGGCAGGCGGCCTCACGCGACTACAGCAACGAGGGCGGGGCGGCCTGGCTCACCCGCTACGACGCCGTCGTCGCCCCCTCCACCAACACCATCGACCCCGTCTTCACCGACACCGGCGAGGGGGTGGAGTCGAGCACCGTCATCTACCTGATGGAAGAGAGCGCATATGAGGCCGAGTACACGGGCCTGCTCCTCCTCCCGGGCGGCCTGCTCGGCCTCGCGGCCCTGCGGCGGCGGCGTGACCGGCCCGCGCCGCGCTAGGCGCCAAGCTCAGTAGACCGGGCGGTCGTCGGAGTTGGCGATCACCTCCTCGAAGGTGGTCTCCCCCTGCGCCAGCTTCTTGATGCCGTACTCGCGGAGCGTCAGCATCCCGTCGTTCAGGGCCTCGCGCTTGAGGTCTTGCGAGCTCGCCTTGTCGTTGATCAGGCGCTGGAGCCGCGGCGTGATCGGCATGACCTCGAAGATCCCCGTGCGGCCCTTGTAGCCGGTGAAGCGGCAGCGCACGCAGCCCGCCCCCCGCTGGATGGCGAGGCGCCGGCCGCGGGTGCCCGGGATGCGCAGCGCCAGGGCCTGCTCCTCGGTCAGCAGCTCCTCCTGGGCGCAGAAGGGGCAGATCTTGCGCACGAGGCGCTGGGCGATGACCCCCACGAGCACGCTCGAGAGGAGGAAGGGCAGCACGCCCAGGTCCATCAGGCGGCCCACCGCCCCCGAGGCCTCGCCCGTGTGGATGGTCGAGAGCACCTGGTGGCCGGTGAGCGCGGCCTGCACGGCGTTCTGGGCGGTCTCCTCGTCGCGGATCTCGCCCACCATCACGACGTCGGGGTCTTGCCGCAGCACGTTGCGCAGGGCGGAGCCGAAGGTGAGGCCGATCTTCGGCTGCATCGCGATCTGGTTGAAGGCGTCGTGCACGTTCTCGATGGGGTCTTCGAGGGTGACGATGTTGAGCCGCGGCGACGAGACGTGGTGCAGCGCGCTGTAGAGGGTGGTCGTCTTGCCGCTGCCGGTGGGGCCCACCACCAGCACCATGCCGTTGCGGGTGGCGAGCATATTGCGGACGAGGCCGAGCTCTCGGGGGAAGAAGCCCAGGTTCTCGAGGCCGAGCTGCAGCACGCCGGGGTCAAAGACGCGCACCACCACCTTCTCCCCGAAGGCGATCGGCACCGTCGAGACGCGGAGCTCGATCTCGTCGTCCTTGAAGGTGGTCTTGAAGCGCCCGTCCTGGGGCCGGCGCCGCTCGGCGATGTCCATGCGCGCCAGCATCTTCACGCGGCTCACGAGGGCCGGGTGCACGACCCGCGGCAGCCGGTGCACGGTGTGGAGGACGCCGTCGATGCGCATGCGGACGAGGGCCTCGTCGCGCTTGGGCTCGATGTGGATGTCGCTCGCGCGGTGCTCGAAGGCGTAGTTGAGGAGGTACCAGACCGCCCGCACCACCGGCTGGTCGTTGGCGTCGAGCTCGGCGGCGTTGGTGAGCTCGTAGAGCTGCTCGAGGTTGCCGAGGTCGGGCAAGTCAGAGTCGCGCTCGATCTCCGCGGCCCGCATCGAGCGGCGGAAGCCGTGGAACTCGACGATGACCTGGAGGATCTGCGCCTTCTGCGCGAGGGCGAGCCGGATGGGCTTGTTCTTGACCCGGGCGATGCTCTCGAAGAGCTCGCGGTTCCAGGGATCGGTGACGGCGAGGGTCAGGGCCGCCGGGCTGTCGGCGATGGCGATGACGAGGTGCCGCTCGGCGAAGGGCCCGCCGAAGGCCTCGGTCACCAGCTTGTAGTCGAGCTGGAGGGGGTCGAGGTGGACGTAGGGGATGCTGAGCCACTCGGCCACCTCGCGGGTGACGAGCTCCTCATCGACGAAGGGCGTCTCGGCCTTGCCATGCTTCTCCCGCTTGAAGCGGAAGCTGGCGATGAGCTCGATCTCGGTGACCTGATAGGCCACGCGCGCCCGCCCGAGCAGCCGCCGCAGCTCGGCGCGCTTGTCGAGCAGGATGTGGCGCGACTGTTCGGCGCCCCGGTTCAGGACGTCCTGCCGCTGGCCTGCGTGCAAGATGCCCCGCCCGACCAGCAGATCGAGGATGTCACCGAGGCGCTTCGGGTCCGTCAAAGGCTCTTCCTACGGCTCTTCCTACGGCTCTTCAGACCATGACACCCCAAGGCAGCCGCCCTCGGGCTCAGGTGTAGCCGAGCAGCCGCAGGGTGGGGCCGGCCACGGCGTTGACCTCGTCGAGGTCTTCGATGGTGAGCTTGCGCCGCCAGAGGTGGGTGTCGCTGTTGTGAAGCGGCTTCTTGACCTCGGCGCTGGCCAGCTCGTGGGCCGGGAGCTGAACGCCCGAGCTCGTGTGGTGGAGCACGCGGTCGCTCCAAGGCTCGCCGAGGAAGGCCAGCACGGTGCCCATCACGCGGACGGGATCGTTGACCAGGGCCTCGTAGCGGACCTCGAGGTACCGCCCCGGCACGCTGCCGGCCTGGCGCCGCACCTCGGTGACGGTCTCCACCCAGCTCCGGGCGGCCGCGACCGCGCTCTCACACTGGGGCATGGTCTGCCCGGTCGCGCCGTCCGTCCAGGGCTGGGAGACGAGCGAAGCGGCCACCGAGCGGCCGTCGCGGACGACGTGGATGAAGCGCGCGCGCGGGAAGAGGCGGCCGAGCGTGCGCATGTAGAGGAGGTTGTGCGGGGTCTTCTCGGCGACGCGCTTACCCAGGCCCACCGAGGAGAGCAGCGACATCAGGAAGGAGCGGGTGGCCTGATCCACCGCGGTCTGCGAGATGCCGTTCGAGGCCAGCGCGGCGCCGTAGTGGCGGCCCCAGGCCTCCTGGGTGGCCACCAGCGAGGCGACGATCTTGAGCTCGGGGCCGGCGTGGACGTTCGGGTGCGAGCCGAGCATCGCGCGGAAGAGCGTGGCGCCGGAGCGCTCGACGCCGCCGATGAAGATGTAGTTGGGCTCACCGTCGTCGGTGACCTCGGCCCCGATCTCGCTCAACACGAGGCGGAGGCCCTCGTGGATGCCCGGGATGAGGGACTCGGCGCGGGCCTCGAAGAGGGGCTCGAGGTCGTGCCCGCGCCCGGCCTGGATGAGGTTCATCACCACGCGGCCGAGCATCACGAGGTCAAGCTCCGCCGACTGGAGCTGCCACTCCTCGAGCGGGGTGCGCGAGATGAGCGAGGCCAGCAGCCCGAGCATGCCCGGGCCGGGGCCGGCGCGGCCGGAGTAGATGGCGAGCGCGGCCTCGACTTGGTCCATCCAGCCGCGGCCCTCCTCGGTGGAGGGGCGGGAGCGGGCGGCGCGAAGGTAAGCGGCGGCGTCCTCGATGGCGCCCACCGACTCGGCGGCGAAGGCGGCCAGGGCCCAGGCGTCGCCGTTGCCGGGCAGCAGGCCCTCGAGCAGGCGGAGCGCGCTCTCAGCCTCTCCCTCGGCGAGGCAGGCCTTGGCCTCGTCCAGGATCGCGGCGGCCTCAGCGCCCCCAGGCCCGCCCGCGAGCGAGGGCCCGCCGACGAGGCCACCCAGGTTGAGTTCGCCCACGAGGGCAGGATCGACGCTGACGTTACCCACATTGAAGTCGATGGTCGAGGACATATGCGCTCCGGGCAGGAACGGTCGATTAGCCCGGCCGGCCGCCCAGCGCTAACGCGCCTCCCGCGCCACCACCCCGTAGAGGAAGAGGCTGCCGACCCCCTCCAGCACGGCCTGCAAGGGCAGGATCGGGTTGCCACACCAGGCCACCGCCGCCGCGAACAGGCTGAGGAGGTAGGCGTCGGCGAGGATGGCGGCGGGGAGCGCCGAGATGACCTCCCCGGAGCTGAGCGCGCCGTGGAAGCGGTGCGAGAGGGCCATCCGGAGCGGATCCCGACTGAAGTCGGAGAGCTGACTCGACCCTCGCCGGAAGACCATCAGCCCCACCTCGAGGAAGAGCCGAGGGTCGTCCTCCCAGCGGCGGGCCATCGAGGCGCCGATGGTGGTGAGCAGCGTGTGGATGTCCGCGTCGGGGCCGATGCGATCGATGTCGCGGAGGTGCTCGCGCTCCGCCACCGCGAGGACCTCGGTGAGCACGTCATCCTTGGTGGGGAAGTAGAGGTAGAACGTGCCCCGGCTCACCCCCACCTTCTGGGCAATGTCCTCGATGCGGGCCTCGGTGGCACCGTCGCGCCGGAAGATGTCCAGCGCCTCTTCGAACAGGCGCCGGCGCGTCTCTTCGCGCTGTCGGTCTCGGCTGTTCGGGGGGCGGCTGCGGGCCGCCTTTCGTTCGTCCATCTCACCCTCCGGACGGGCCCCTATCTCCCCGGAGGCCCTCCCTTCCACCGCCCCCAGCGCGGTGCCCCCCGCGGGGGCGCCCGATCGATCGAGCCCCCGGCCCACGCTCCATGTGTTCTACTGGGCCTCGATGCTCCTCCGCTCCCAGCCCCCCGGCGCGACGCCCCCTACGCGGGGGGTGCGCCGGTGTGGGTGACTTCGAGGCCAGCCCGCGCCTGGACCGAGATCCCGCTCTATGCCGTGAGCTGGATCGTCTTCAAGCTGGTGCCGGGTCGGGCCGCCGCCAAGCTCGCCGAGTTCTCGCACACCGAGGCCGGCAGCGGCCTCGACATGCTCGCGGCCGTCGAGGAGACCCCGCGCCCCGAGCTGCGGCTCCGCTATTTTCGCCACGCCCTCGACGAGCTCAACCACTCGGTGCTGTTCCGGCGCCGGGCGGGCCTGTGGTCCAAAGGGAAGGGGCGAGCGCAGGCGGTGCTCGACGACGCCGAGTACATCGGCACCCACGGCATCCGGCAGAAGGACTCACTCATTCGCGAGCTCGGAGAGCTCGAGTTCCTCGCCTTCGTCTGGGTACACGAGAAGCGGGGGGCCGAGCAGTTCCAGGTCCTCTCCGACCTCCTCCAGGACGACCGAGACACCCAGGTGATGTTCGCCGAGATCGCGCGCGACGAGCGCTTTCACATCGCCTACAGCCGCGCCGAGCTCGACCGCTACCGGAAGCAGGGCCAGGGGTGGGCGGTGCGGACGGCGGTGACGCGGGTCTGGGGCCGCCGTTACCTGCAGGCCTGGCTGCGCCTGTCGCGGGAGCTCGGCAATTTCATGGCCGGCCTCTGGCTCGGCCTCATTTACCTGTTCATGGTCGGCCCCTTCTCCCTCTTCGCGCGACACGCCGAGCGGGAGCAGCGGGGCTTCCTCCGGCCGGGCCCCGACAGCCCCGACCCCATCGCCACCGCCCGGGAGCTCGGATGAGCACCTGGATCCTCGGCGTCTCGGCGCTCTATCACGACTCCGCGGCCGCCCTCCTCAAGGATGGCGTCCTGGTGGCGGCGGCCTCCGAGGAGCGCTTCAGCCGCCTCAAGCACGACGCCAGTCTCCCCGTGCTGGCCGCCCGCTGGTGCCTCGAGCAGGCCGGCATTCAGGCGCGAGACCTCGACCACCTCGTCTATTACGAGAAGCCCCTCCGTAAATTCGAGCGCATCCTGGTGCACCAGGTGCTCCACTTCCCGAAGAGCTTCACCGCCTTTCGGCGCTCCACCTTTAATTGGCTGACCGACAAGCTCTGGGTGAAGTCCGCGCTGGTGTCGAACTTCGGTGTCCACCCCGACAAGGTGCTCTTCTGCGACCACCACCGCAGCCACGCCGCGAGCGCCTTCTACTGCTCGCCCTTCGACGAGGCCGCCGTGCTCACCGTAGACGGCGTGGGTGAGTGGGCCACCACCAGCCTCTACAAAGCCGAGGCCGGCAAGGGCCTCCGGCTGCTCCAAGAGCTCCGCTTCCCGCACAGCATCGGCCTCGTCTACTCGGCCTTCACCGCCTGGCTCGGCTTCCTGGTCAATGACGGAGAATACAAGGTGATGGGGATGGCCCCCTATGGGGAGCCCCGCTTCGAGGCCGAGGTGCGAAAGGTGCTTCGGCTCCACGACGACGGCGCCTTCGACGTCGACACGAAATACGTCTCCTATCACCACAGCGCCACGGACTCCTACACCGCCGCCTTCGAGGCCCTCTTCGGCCCCGCCCGCTTCCCCGGCGCCGACTTCGACCCCACCGACCCCGCGCACAAGCGGTACGCCGACGTCGCCGCCAGCATCCAGAGGGTGACCGAAGACGCGCTCGTCGGCCTCACGACGGCGCTGCACCGCGAGGCGGGATCCGAGAACCTCTGCCTCGCCGGGGGTGTGGCCTTAAACAGCGTCGCCAACCGGCAGATCCTGCTGCGGAGCCCCTTCCAGCGCCTCTTCATCCAGCCGGCGGCCGGTGACGCCGGCGGGGCCATCGGCGCCGCGCTCTGGGCCTGGAACGAGGTCCTCGGCCGGCCCCGCGCGCCCGCCGGACTGCGGCCCGACCTCGGCCGCGCCTGGACCGACGAGGAGATCGGCGCCACCCTCCGCGACCTTCGCCTGCCCGCCGAGCACCACGACGAGGAGGCCCTCATCACCCGCGCCGCCGACGACATCGCCGCCGGCAAGGTCATCGGCTGGGTGCAGGGCGGCTTCGAATGGGGCCCGCGGGCCCTCGGCCACCGCTCGATCCTCGCCAACCCGGCCGATCCCGCCATGAAGGACCGGGTGAACGAGCGAATCAAGTTCCGCGAGCTCTTCCGGCCCTTCGCGCCCGCCTGCGCCGCCGAGCAGGCCTGGCGCTACTTCGACGTCCCCAAGGGCGGGGAGGGCCCGGCTGGCTGGATGCTGCTCGTCTGCCCCGTCAAGGAGGGCGTCGCCGAGCTCCTCCCCGCCACCACCCACGTCGACGGCTCGGCGCGGGTCCAGCTCGTGCGGGCCGACCAGAGCCCGCTCTTCCATCGCCTCCTCGACGCCGTGGGCGAGCGCACCGGCGCCGCCGTCGCGCTCAACACCAGCTTCAACCTCAAGGGGGAGCCGATCGTCAGCTCCCCCGTCCATGCGCTGGCCACCTTCCTTCGGAGCGGGCTCGACGCCCTCTACCTGGGCGGCTGGCGGATCGAAAAGAAGGAGCTCTCTCTTGACTGAACCCGCCGCGCCGAGCGGCCTCGGCCTCCGCCTGGGCGTCCTCCGCGACCTCTATCGAATGCTCTCCCGCAGCGGCCGCTGGTGGCTGATGCCGATGATGGCGGTGCTGGTGCTGCTCGGCCTCGCGCTCGTGGGCCTCCAGGCGATCCAGTACGTCGCCCCGTTCATCTACGCAGTGTTCTGAGGCGCCGCCCGAGCGCGCGGGCGCCGGCGTGGTAGCCTCCTCGGGCGATCTCCCCTCCCCTCTCCGATCGTGCCGCCGAGGTGCCCCATGCCTGCGCTCCAACAAGCCCCGGTCCCCGCCCGCGCCCTCCAGGCTGGCCTCGGCGCCGCGGCGCAGGGCAGCGCCCGTCGTGGCGCAGGGCGCGGAAACTCGGCCCGCCAGGCCTCGCTCGGCCTCGGGGACAGCGCCGAGCAGTCGGGTGCCACGCAGTCGGGGCTCACGAGCGTGCCCGACGCCGCGAGCGCCGACGAGATCGTGGTCGGCTCCTCCGACTTCGAGGACAAGGGCCTGCGGGCCGGCGTCCTCGAGAAGGCGCTCACCGCCTTCCGGGTGGCCGTCGGCGCCGGTCAGACGAGCTCGATGGTCTTCACGGTCATCGACTACGAGCTGCCGAGCAAGGAGAAGCGGATGTGGGTGATCAACCTCGCCACCGGCAAGCTGCTCTTCCACGAGCACGTCGCCCACGGCAAGGGCTCTGATCTCGACGGCGACGGCAAGGTCAACCGGGTGGGCAACGGCAACGGCGACGGCACCTCCAACGTCGGCCTGCTCAAGACGGCCGAGACCTACACCGGCAAGCACGGCAAGTCCCTCCGCCTCGACGGCCTCGAGCGGGGCTTCAACGATCAGGCCCGCGAGCGCGCCGTGGTCGTGCACTCCGCTGACTACGTGGAGGAGGACTTCATCGAGGCCAACGGGCGCACTGGCCGGAGCCTCGGCTGCCCCGCCCTCGACCCCGACGTCAACGGCAAGGTGATCGAGACGATCAAGGGCGGAAGCCTCATCTTCGCCTATTGGCCCGATCCCGAGTGGCTCAAGAAGTCCAAGTACCTCCACCCGACCAACAGCTGAGCCGGGCCCCTTGCCAGGGGGCGACCCAGGCGCGACAGCGACTCCTTCTATCGGGGCTGTCAATCGACGATCAAGCCCTGTAGCTCCACCTTCCCGTCCACGACGAGGCACCGCCAGGCGCCGCTCTCCACCGGCTCATCCGAACAACGGCCTTCTCCGGCGGTGCCGTCGAGGGCGAGGAGGTCGGGGACACGCTGGGGATCGGGCCGGGAGAGGGGGCCGGTGCAGTAGCAGCGGCCCTGGCCACAGTCCACCTTGCCCGTACAGGCCTTTCCGTTCTCGGGGGAGGGGATTCGGCAGACGCGAAAGGGGGTACGGGGGCCGTCGGGGTCTCGCCGGTCGAGGTGTCTGTACGTCTCCTCCGTCACCACCGTCCCGCCTCGGGCGACACACTCTTCGTCGGTGATCAAGGCGGGGACGGGATCGGGGACCGGCGCGGCCTCCGCCTCGGGCGTCAGGACAGGCTCCATCGGCGGGTGGGGGGGCAAGACCGAGGTCGACCGGCAGGCCAGGAGCAGGAGCGCGAGGAGCGCGCCGGCCACGGGGCCGAGCACCAGGCCCATGGTCCCCTGAATGAGGTGATACCGGAGCGGGGCCTGCAGGCGCAGGCGGCCGCCCTCCACGGTGAGCAGGCCAGCGGGGACAGCGACAGCGGGCATTCAGGGATCCTCTGGCGAGCCGAGGACAGCGAGGAGGGAGGAGGCCGAGCGCCTCAATCCCCGAGCACAGACACGGACAGGCCGGAGGTGGCCGACAGGGCCGCCGCGAGGGGCGCCCAGGCGCCGGGCTCCGAGACCCGCAAGGTGAGCGCGTCCACGCCCATCGCCGCGGCGATGGCCACGGCGCGGCTGGGCTTGAGGCGAGAGGCCGGCCGCAGGGCGAGCCAGAGCGCGGTCTGCCGCGCGGCTGGACGGAGGGCGTGCCAGCGAAAGGTGGCGCCCCCCTCGGCGGCGAGGGCACCGCGCTCCTCGACCGTGAGCCGCAGGAAGGCGAGCGAGCTCTTCGGGAGGACGTGGCGTCAAGCCGATCGCTCCGCCAGTCTTTGAACGTGCCACGATCCTCTCCAGAGCGAGATCGCATCACTCTGATCCTCCGAAGATCCAAAGTCAACGGGCTGGCAGCCAGTCAACGAAGGGGTTGCCATCCGGCTCGCAAGGGTCACGGGCGAGCCCAGTGGCGGCGTAGCGCCGCGAGAAGGTGGTGACGGTCTCCAACTCGTGCGGGGTCAGGCGTCCGACGAACACCGCGGCCGCGCCCTTCGGATCCACGGGCAGGCGGCGTCCCCCCTTCGAGCGGCGCGAGCTCTCCGAATGAATGTCCGGGGGCCGAGCCTGAGCAACGCCATCCTCGCCCCGGACGCGTCTTCGTGGAAGATCTGGACATCTCCCTGGTCGCACCCTCCGTGCCAGAACCACCGTACCATGGGCGGATGGTGGCGTGGATCCGGCCATGGGGTGCTCCAACTCTGGCCATCTGTTCGAGGTCGCACGCCTTTATGCTCAAGAGGCATTTGGTGCAGCCGCCTTCCCCAGGAGCCTCAACCGATGCCAGCGCTGACCGCGGACATCGTCCCCACCATCCTGTGCGTCGACGACGAGCCCATTGTTCTGACGAGCCTGCGGGAGCAGTTCGAGCTGCACCTCGACGGCTACGAGGTCGAAGTGGCGCAGGACGCCGCCGAGGCCTTGGAGATCCTCGACGAGCTGTCCGCGGCGGGCCGACGGGTGCCGCTTGTCATCAGCGACCACATCATGCCGGGGATGAAGGGCGATGAGCTCCTCGTGCGCGTGCACGAGCGCCTGCCAGACACCCGCACCATCCTCCTTACGGGGCAGGCGGGCTTGGACGCGGTCGGGCGCGCTGTCAACAATGCAGGGTTGTATCGCTATATTACGAAGCCGTGGAACCGAGACGACCTGACGATGACCGTGCGCGAGGCGGTCCGGAGCTACCTCTCCGAGCAGCAGGTGCGCGAGCAGCAGGCACGCCTGGTCGCCGCACACCGGGCCGCGATGCGGTTCGTCCCCTCCGAGTTCCTGGCGCTGTTCGGACGCCGGGAGTTGGCAGAGGTGCGGCTCGGCGACTGCGTCGCCGAGCCGGTGTCCGTGTACTACTCCGACATCCGCTCGTTCACGACGCTCGTCGAGACCCACACCCCCGCCGAGAACCTCTCCTGGATCAACGAGTATCTGAGGTACATGGAGCGTCCGATCCGCCGGCATGGAGGGTTCATCGAAGGGATCGCCGGCGATGCCATCCTCGCCCTGTTCGGCACCGGGGCTGACGCGGTCGTGCGCGCGGCGATCGGGTCCCTGGCCGCGTTGGAGGAGTGCAACGCCGTCCGCGCCCGCCGCGGCGAAATCCCACTTCGTATCGGCATCGGGATGACCACGGGCCCGTGCCTGATGGGTGTCATCGGGGGCGAGGACACCCTGAAGTGCGGCGTCATCGGAGACGTGGTCAACCTGGCGGCGCGGGTGGAGGGGCTCACGAAGCACCTCGGCACGCTGCTCCTCACCGAGCAGACGCGCAGCGCCCTCGTCGACCCCGGCCGATACGCCATGCGCTACGTGGATCGCGTGCGGGTGAAGGGCCTCGCCGCGCCCACCACCTTGTGGGAGGTGCTGGACGGACTGCCGGAGGCGGAGCGCGCCCGCAAGATGGCCACCGCCGACCGACTCGCGGAGGCGTTGGGCCTCTTCCAGGCGCGGGACCTCGACGGTGCCGCGTCGCTCCTCGACGAGCTTCTGCGTGTTGATCCGGAAGACGCTGCGCTTCGATGGCACCGGTCTCGGACGACGGAAGCCGCCCGTAGAGGGCTGCCGGCGGACTGGGATGGTACGTCACGGCTGGAGATGAAATGACACCGCCCCGAAAGGAGATGTCGTGACGGAACGTGTTGTCTTGCTGGTCGACGACGAGAAGGTGGTGCTCGACACCCTCAGCGAGCAGCTCGAGGAGCACTTCGCGGGCGGCCTCTCGCTGGAGACGGCGGAGAGCGTCGCCGAGGGGTGGGAGGTCATCGAGGCGCTCCACGGGCAGGGCGTGACGGTGGTGGTCGTCGTCTCGGACTGGCTGATGCCCGGAACCAAGGGCGACGAGTTCCTGGCCGGGCTCCACGCCCGCTTCCCACGCATCGGCCGGATCCTCCTGACGGGCCACGCGGACCCGGCGGCGCTCGAGCGAGCGCGCCTCGCGTCGGATATCCAGGTCGTAGTAGCC
The DNA here is from genome assembly GCA_044344255.1 of Myxococcota bacterium. Lineage (GTDB taxonomy): Bacteria > Myxococcota_A > UBA796 > UBA796 > UBA2385 > JBIJDH01. The sequence goes on along the minus strand of JBIJDH010000006.1, from coordinate 83,206 downwards.
AAGCCCTGGCGCGTGGATGTGTTGTGCAGCGCCATCGAGTACAGCATGGCCGGGAACGAATAGGTGCGGCGGGTGATTTCCTGGGTGTGGCCATACATCGAGCGCTTTGGCGAGATCGGTGATCGTCCGGAAGACTCTGACGACGACCGGGGGCGGCACAGGTTCATGCTGCTTACCGGCGTTAGCATGAGTTTTGGCGGCTTCGTCTGGGGCGGTCTGAGCCTGGCCGCAGGCCTGCCCTTCCACGCGCTGATTCCGTTCGGCTATGTCGCGGTCACAATCGCCAATTTCGGTACTTTGAAGCGCACGAAGAACTTTGCGATCGCGAGGACCGTCCAGGTATTGATCAGCCTCCTGCTGCCGTTTCTGTTCCAGTGGATGCTCGGCGGCTTCGTTGCGAGCGGCGCGATGATGATCTGGTCGATGCTCGCGCTGGTGTGTGCGCTCTCGTTCGAAACCAAACGTGCGTCTGTGGTGTGGCTGATTTTCTACCTGGTGTTCACGTTCGCCTCCGGGGTGATCGACCCTTTCCTGCCCCGGCCCGCGGTGCTCCCGGCGGAGGGGCTCGGTCCCCTCTCCTTCGCGCTGAACATCTCCACCGTATCCGCGACTGTCTTCGTCCTCACCCTCTACTTCCTGCATCGGCGCGACCTCGTGAATGAGGAGCTCCGTCGGAAAAACGACGAACTCGCGCGTTCGCATCAGGCGCTGGTGCAGAGTGAGAAGATGGCGGCGCTCGGTCAGCTCGTGGCGGGCGTCGCGCACGAGCTGAACACCCCCCTCGGCGCCATCGTCGCATCGGTGGGCAACATCTCCGTCTCGTTGGACCGGGCGTTGGAGGAGCTCCCAGGGGTCCTCTCGGCCTCCTCCCCGGAAGAACTGGCGGGCCTTCGCACCCTGGTGCGGCAGAGCGAGGCCGGGCCCGGGGTGCTGACCACGCGGGAAGAGCGGCAGCTCCGTACCACCCTGGAGCGCGAGCTGGAGGACCGGTCCATCCCCGATCCTCGTCGCGTGGCGCGGACGCTCGTGTCTCTCGGGATGACGGTCGACGTTGACACGCACGCGACCCTCCTGCGGTCGGCTCGAGCCGAGCCGCTCATGCGAGCCGCGTCGAGTCTGGTCTCCCTGCGGCGCAACAGTGGAACGATCCGGACGGCGGCGGACCGCGCGGCCAAGATCGTGTTCGCGCTGAAGAGCTACGCCCACCCCGGAACGGTGAGCGGCGAGCCCGTGGAGGCGCGCCTCTCCGACAATCTCGAGACGGTCCTGACGCTCTACCAGAACCAGATCAAGAACGGCGTGCAGGTCATCCGCGGCTTCGAAGACCCGTGCCTCGTCGTCGGACATCACGACGAGCTCAACCAGGTATGGACCAACCTCATCCATAACGGACTTCAGGCGATGCACTACAAAGGCCGGCTGGAGCTTCGGCTGGCCTGCAAAGCCGAACAGGTGATCGTGCAGGTCATCGACTCCGGGTCGGGGATCAGCGAGAGCGCGCGTGCCAGGATCTTCGAGCCCTTCTACACGACCAAGCCGCAGGGGGAGGGCAGCGGGCTCGGGCTCTCCATCTCCCGTGAGATCGTGGAGCGCCACAACGGCAGCATCACCGTGGAGAGTCGCCCGGGGCGCACGGTGTTCACCGTGGCGTTGCCGGCGGCTATCCGAACCGGTGCGGAGGCCTGTACTGGCCAGGGCGATCGCATCTAAACGTCCCATTTATCCGCCAATTACTTTGAGCAGGTATTCGTTGTCCCAGCCCGCCGCTGATGGTGTACCGCCGGTGGAGCGACTCTTGCTTGCCGAGCACCTCGCGACGGGACTCGACACAGATGAGGCTCTTCATCCCGACCCACTCCTCGGACTCTGGCAGCCACTCAAGGTCCGGCGAGGTCGAGGTCCGCCGAACTTCGTTCCGGTCGTGCTCCTTGGTGGTCTCCTCATGGAAGTCCGACCTCATTCCGGCGAAATTAGAGTTGATGCCATCTTCGAAGAAGTCCTCGACGAGGCCGGCCAGGGTCGGATGGTTGTCCCTGAGCTGCAACGCTGCGGCGCACGCTCTTGCCATCGATGGAGATGACGTCACCGCCGATCTGCTCCCGAATCGACCCGACCCAGGCCATGAACCGCTCTTGAAACGCCTTCGGGTCCAGGCGGGCGAACATGCGCCCCAGCGTGTCGTGAGACGGAATGCCGTGGGGCAGCTCCAGAAAGGTCCGGAACCAAGCCTCCTTCGCGCGGCCGAATTCCACGACCTCTACGAAGTTCTCTGCGCCGCCGATCACAGCCAGGATGGTGAGGGCGATGATGTCTCGGAGGGAGTGTCGCTTGGTGCGGTCCACCCAGGGTCTGGCAGGTTGTCGAAGTGCTCCAGCAGCGTCGCCATGGCGACCTCCGAGGCCGCGGCAGATGCCCGGCGGTAAGAGATCAACCCATGCTAACCTCTTGCCCCGTCAAGATGCGATTGCCCTGGAGGCGGCCGCCGTCCAAGGTGAGCAGGCCGGCGGGGACAGCGGCGGCGGGCATTCAGGGATCCTCTGGCGAGCCGAGGACAGACACGGACAGGCCGGAGGTGGCCGAGAGGGCCGCCGCGAGGGGCGCCCAAGCGTCGGGCGCGGAGACCCGCAGGGTGAGCGCGTCCACGCCCATCGCCGCGGCGATGGCCACGGCGCGGCTGGCCTCGAGGCGGGAGGCGGGCCGGAGAGCGAGCCAGAGCGCGGTCTGTCGCTGGGGTGGGCGGAGGGCCCGGGCCGACAGCAGTCGGCGCGCGCCGCCCAAGGTGGCGGCCGACAGGGGCTGCCCGGAGAGGTCGAGCCCCACCCCGTCGATCGGCGCCCGCAGCAGCCGCTCCACCCCGGCGCGGTCGAGGTCCGTGAGGGTGTGCCAGCGAAAACAGGCTCCCCCCTCGGCGGCGGGGGCAGCGGGCTCATCGAGCGCGACCCGCCGCTCCCCGGGGCCCATCGGGCTCACCCAGGGCCCACGGAGGCGGAGGGGGGCGACGAGGCCTGCGCCGCCGCGGTGCTCCCAATAGGCGTGCCAGGCGCCACCGCAGCGGGCGCGCAGCGCGCAGTCGAGGCAGGGGGGGCCCTGTCGCTTGTCACCCTGGTTCTCGATCCCCGGGGTCTCTCGCCAGCCGCCCGACTGGGCCTCGACCGCCTCTACGCTGTGGGCGAGGCCGTCCTCCCAGCCGACACAGAGGGGGAGGCCACAATAGGGGTTTAGGAGCGCGATACCGAGCTCGACGGCGAGGCGGCGCGCCTCCCGCACCCCTGGCCCGAGCACCGAATAATCGGGGAGGAGGGACGGGTCATTCGCCGCCCGCCCGTGGGGCTGCACAGCCGAGAGGGAGACCGAGCGCACACCGCGCAGGCGCTCCGACACGAAGCGGAGATAGCGGGGGAGCCGATCCTGGGTGTCCGCCGCCACCACCGGGTTGAGCGTCACCCGCACGCCCACCGCCGTGAGGGCGTCAATGCCGGCGAGGCAGCGCGGCCAGGCCCCGTCGAGGCCGGCGAGGCGGTCGTGCAGGGCGGGGTCGTCGGAGAGCAGGGACACGAAGGCCGAGGTGAGCCCGGCCTGGGCGAGGGCCTGGGCGTAGGGGGGATCGATCAGGACGGCGTTGGTCTGGAGCTCGACGAAGGGCACCCCCCGGCCCCGGGCCTCGGTGATCACCCGCAGAAGCCGGACCCGAAGGAGGGTGGGCTCCCCGCCCGAGATCGTCAGCGTCTGCTCCCCGCTCTGCACGAAGGCGTCGAGGGCCGCCGCCACCTCGGCCTCCGGCGGCGTCGGCCGGGGGTAGTCCTCGACGGGCACGTTGCAGAAGGGGCAGCGCTCGTTGCAGGCCATCGTCAACCGAAGGAGCCCCTTGGTGCGGTGGCTCTCCTCAACCGAGGCGGTCGCGGCGGAGGGGTGCGGGGTGGTCATCGGCGAGCTCAGCCCTCCCTGGGTGGCGGCCCTATCGCTCCGCAGGCGCGAGGCTGCACTCGTCGGGCGTCTCCGAGGATACCCCGCTGAGCGAGAAGAGGAGCAGCCCCTCGCTCACCGCGCCCGGCGCCCCGCTCACCCGGTCGCGCTCGGCCCGGCGAGGACCCCGACCCGCGCCGCCCATTCGCGGAGGCTGTCGACCTGCACGGCGAGGTCGAGCCGGTGGCCATCTTCGACCGACAGGAGCGTCGCGGCGCTACCCTCCACGAGGGCCTCGGAGTCTGCGTAGGGGACGGTCTCGTCGGTCCGGCCGTGCACCACGAGCGTCCGCGCGCTGACCGCCGCGGGGAGGGCCGACAGGGGCGGCGGCGGGCTGTCGAAGCTCTTCTTCGCCACCAGCCGCCAGGCCGGACAGAGCAAGAGGGAGGGGCCTGTCCAGTCGCCCGACTGGAGGAGCAGCAAGCCTATCGCCCCGCCATAGGAGGAGCCCATCAGCAGGTCAAAGGGCTGGGCCCGCAGCGCCGCCCGCTGGATACGCAGGCTGGCCCGGACCGCCCGGCGGAGCAGGGTCGCCCGCAACACGGTGTACCCCGGGGGCAGCAGGCCGAGACCGAGGGCCACCCCCCACGCGCCGAGGGTCGCGCCCCCGAGCAGGGGCAGGCTGACGGCCAGGCCGATCGCGACGGCGAAGACAGGGTCCCGCATCATCGCCCGGCGGCCGCAGGGCATCTCCGGGGCGACCACCTCAAAGCCGGCCTCGGCGAGCAGGCGCGCCTTACGGCCCTGCGGGCCCGACTCGAGGCCGTGGAGGAGCAAGGCGCGGGGGCGTGCGGCGTGCGGCGGTGGAACGGTCATCGCGGCGGAGCGTAGCGCGCGCCGGGCCTTTCGGATTAGCCCGAGGGCATGAAGGCCCTCCCCGACAACGTCCTCTGCCTCGCCTGCGTGCGCTGCGGCCACGAGACCACCGACCCCTGGCAGTGGAGCTGCCCGTCCTGCCAGGGCGAGGCGCGCATGGAGGTCCGCTACGCGCCCGAGGCCATCGAGGCCCTCGCTGACCTCCCGCCGGGCCCGATCGAGATGTGGCGCTACGCCGCGGTGCTCCCCATCCCGAGCGGCGCCCGGCTGCCGCCGATCCAGGTGGGCGGCTCGCCGGTGAGCGAGGCCCCGCGGGTGGCAGAGTGGCTCGGAGTGGCCCGCGCGGTGCTGAAGGACGACGGCCGCAACCCGAGCGCCTCGCTGAAAGACCGCGCCAGCGCCATCGGCGTGGTGATGGCGGTCGCGGCCGGAAAGTCGCGCATCGTCTGCGCCAGCACTGGCAACGCCGCCTCGGCCACCGCCTGCCTCGCGGCGAGCATGGGCCTGCCGGCCACCATCTTCGTGCCCGCCCGAGCGCCCGCCTCGAAGATCGCCCAGCTCCGCATCTTCGGCGCCGACGTGCTGCGCGTGGCCGCCGACTACGACACCACGTGGGACCTCTGCGCCGCCGTCGCCGCCACGCAGCCCTGGTACAACCGCAACTGCGCGGTGAACCCCTACCTGGTCGAGGGCAAGAAGACGGTCGGCCTCGAGCTCGCCGAGCAGCTCGGTGACTCCATCCCCGACTGGGTGGCGATCACCGTGGGTGATGGCTGCACCGTGGCCGGCCTCGCCCGCGGCCTCGTCGAGGCCTTCCAGGCCGGCCTCATCCCCCGCCTTCCGCGCGTGCTGGCGGTGCAGGCCGCAGGCGCCGCGCCGCTTGTCCGGGCCGCGCGCGAGGGCTTGGCGCCGATCATCCCCTCGGCCGACACCCTCGCCGACTCGCTCTGTGTCGGCCACCCCCGCAACCCGGACAAGGCGCTGCAGTGGGTGGCCCGCACCGGCGGCGCCTGGATCGCCGTGCCCGACGCCGCCATCTTGGAGGCCCTCGTCGAGGTGCCCCGCCGCAGCGGGATCTTCAGTGAGCCGGCCGCAGCGGCGGGCGCGGCCGGCGTGCGGGCGGCGGTGGCCGAGGGCCTGATCCGCCCCGACGAGTCCGTCGCCGTCGTGCTCACCGGCAACGGCCTCAAGGACACCGCCACCGCCCTCTCCGCGGTGAGCGGGCCCGTCGACGTCGCGCCGGACCTGGAGGCCGTGCTCGCGCTCTTCGAGGCGCGCCGCGGCGCAGGAGCTCGATGAGCGGCGGAGGGGCCCGCCCCGCCGGCACCCGCTTCACCGAGGCCGCCGCCGCCGAGCTCCGCCGGGCCATCGCCGAGGCCGGCGGCGTCGAGGTCTTTGGCGTGGGCAAGCCCGACGCGGAGGGCCGCATCCAAGACATCGTGGTGCACTGCCGCGGCAACGCCGGCGCCGTGCCCGCGCTGCTCAGCCGCCCGCGGCCCGGTGAGTCCGTCTTCCACAACCACCCCTCAGGGGTGCTCGTCGCCTCCGACGCCGACATGCACCTCGCGGGGCGCTTCGGCGAAGAGGGCGTGGGCTTCGTCATCGTCGACAACGAGGTGCGGCGGGCGCTGTGGGTCTGCGAGCCCCTGGTGCGGGAGCGGCGCAGCGTCCCCGAGGCCGCGGTGCGGCGCTTCTTCGACGAGACACTCCCCGGCGCGATCCCCGGCTACGAGGCCCGCCCGGGGCAGGTCGAGATGGCCCTCGAGGTCACCCGCGCCCTGAACGAGGGCGGCATCGCCGTCCTCGAGGCCGGCACCGGCACCGGCAAGTCGCTCGCCTACCTGCTCCCCTCGGCGCTCTGGGCGCTCGAGAACGAGGCCAAGGTCGCCGTCGCCACCTTCACCCTCACGCTCCAGGGGCAGCTCCAGATCTCGGATCTGCCGGTGCTCACGCGCGGCGGCCTCGCCGTGCGATCGGCGGTGATCAAGGGCCGGAGCAACTACGTCTGTCGGCGAAAGCTCGCCGAGGCGCGGGTGGAGGCCGAGGCCGACGGCGAGGGCGCAGACCGCGGCGCTCTGCGCGACCGCCTGCGCCGCCTCGCCCGCTGGGCGGAGACCGCGGCCGAGGGCACCCGACAGGACATCGCCTTCCCCGTCGAGGACGAGGACTGGGAGCTCATCCAGAGCGACCACGACCAGACGCTCCGCGCCCGCTGCCCCCACTTTGACAAGTGTTTCTACTACGAGGCCCGCCGCCGGGCGGCCGACGCCCACCTCCTCGTGGTCAACCACCACCTCCTGCTCGCCGATCTCCTCGTCAAGGGGGAAGGCGCCGAGGGCATCCTCCCCAAGTTCGACCGGGTCGTCATCGACGAGGGGCACCACCTCGAGGACGCCGCCACCAGCCTCTACCAGGAGCGCCTCACCCTGCGCGCGATCCGCCGCGCCCTCCTGCCGCTGGTCGGTCGGAAGGGCCGCCCGGGCGCCCTCGCCCGCCTGCGCGAGCGCTGGGCCGCCGCCCCCGAGTCTCCCCTGCAGCAGCCCGAGCGGGACAGGGTCTGGGACCTCACCGAGGAGCTCGAGCGGGCGGCGCCGGTGGTCGCCGAGGAGGCGCGGGGCTGGATGGAGCAGCTGCTCTCCGACGGCCTCGAGCCCGGCCAGCAGAGCCGCCGCGTGGTGCCCGAGTGGCGCACCTCCCCTGGCTGGCAGACCTTCCTCCAGCCCACGCTCGAGGAGGTGACGAGCCGCCTCTCCCACCTCGCCGTGAAGCTCTCCCTGCTGGATGAGGCCCTGAAGGAGCTCAGCCCCGCCGACCGCGGCCGCGAGCCGCAGCCCCTCTTCGACCTCGGCCGCGCGATGCGCCGCCTCGGCGAGCAGGCCAGCCTCGCGAGCCGCTTTCAGGCCGAGGGGCCCGAGCACGTGCGCTGGATCGAGCTCGCCCGCGACAAGGGGGCGACCGCCCCCACCGCCGCCCTCTGCATCGCCCAGCTCGACGTCGGCCCCTCGCTGCGGGGGCGTGTCTTCGAGGCGATGCAGGCCACCGTCGCCACCTCGGCGACGATGACGGTCAACGGTGAGTTCCAGCACTTCCTGCGGCAGGTCGGGCTCGAGCCGCCCCCAGAGCGGCCGATCCGCAAGGGCGTCCACCCCTCTCCCTTCGACTACCGGCGCCAGGCCCTGCTCGCCATCCCGCGCGACCTCCCTGAGCCCGACGCCCCCGACTTCGAGGGGCGCATCAGCGAGCTCGTGGCCGCCGCGATCGGCCACGCCGGCGGCGGCGTCTTCGTGCTCTGCACGAGCTACGCGCTGGTCAACGCCCTCCACAGCCGGGTGGGCGCGCTGCTCGGCGACCGTTTCCTCTTGCTGCGCCACGGGATGATGGGCCGAGATCGGCTGCTGGAGCGCTTCCGCGAGGACGGCAACGCCGTGCTCTTCGGCACAGACGCCTTCTGGGAGGGGGTGAGCGTCTCGGGCGCCGCGCTGCGGATGGTGATCATCCCCCGCCTCCCCTTCCGCGTTCCCACCGAGCCCGTGGCCCAGGCCCGCACCGAGCGCCTCGCCGCCCTGGGCCAGGACGCGTTCCGGCTGCGCTCGCTCCCCGAGGCCGTGCTGCGCCTCCGCCAGGGGGTCGGCCGCCTCATCCGGACCCAACGCGACCGCGGCGTGGTGCTGCTGCTCGACCGCAGGGTCTCCGACCGCTGGTACGGCCGCGTCTTCCTGGCCTCCGTCCCCGACATGCTGCGGGTCACCGGCCCGGCGCGCGCGGTGCTGGAGCGCATCGCCGCCTTCTACGCCCCTCCCTCGACACCCGAGACACCCGGATGGTAAGGGGCGAAGCCCGCGGGGCCGGGCCAGGCGGCCTACCCCGCTCCCGCCCCCCCTCTTCCACCGAGCAGTCGATGTCGAACCCCGCCATCTCCCGCGCCCAGGTCCACGAGCTGGCTGACGCCTGCGGCAACAACCCGGACGCCTTCAACCCCACCGCCACCCGCCTCATCAAGGAGCAGCGCCGCCTGACGCGCTTCTTCGAGCAGAACGCCGAGGCGCTGGGCCCCGTCGCCGCCCAGGTGGCCATGTACATGCTGACGGTCAGCATCCGCGTCATCGAGCAGTCCGGCGGCAAGCTCCGCAAGGTCTCGGGCGCCGACATCGACGCCGCCACCGCGAAGGTCCAGGCCGCCGCCGCCTCGCTGATGCCCGCGGACGGCACCCTTCACGAGCGGGCCCGCGCCATCGCCGATCGCGCCCAGCCCCACCTCCTCGACGAGGTGCTCTGGGCCCTCTACGAGCGCGCCGGCGAGGAGAAGAAGGAGGGTGAGATGGACGTGGACCCCGAGAAGTCGGCCCTCATCTACCTGATGCTCTGGACCGCCATCGAGGCCCTCGACCTCGTGTGGGCCGCCCCCGCCTCGCTGTCTTCGCAGCCGGCCTGAACGAAACGACCCCTCTCCGGGTGCTCCGGGGAGGGGTCGCGTCGGCGCCGGGCGGCGCCCTCCGGGGCGAGGCGGGCCGAAGCCCACCCCAGCCCCGTGGAGGCTACGGGCAGTTCGCGCCTTCGGTCTCGAAGCCGCTCGACGCCGAGGTCGCGCTGAAGGTGCCGGTGCACTTCGAGATGTCGGCGGTGCCGTCGGTCGCGGCGGCGGTCGCCGCGTCGCCGTAGATCTTGAGGGTGAAGGTCTCGGAGACGTCGAAGATCACCTGCACGGTGTCGTTGCCCGCGTTGCCGTACACCGCGTTGACGGTGGCCGCGCCCGAGGTGTTCCGCCAGCCGAGGCGGTAGGTCACCTTGAGGATGTCATCCTCGGAGTCACCCGACACGTACACGGCGCCGTCGCCGTCCGTGATGGTGTCATTGTCGTAGCTGCCGTAGATCTTGTCGTGGTCGCCGGCGCCGCCGAGGATGGCGTCCACACCCGACCGCCCGTAGAGGATGTCGTTGCCGTTGCCGCCGGAGAGGGCGTCGTTGCCGCCGCCGCCGTCGAGCGTGTCGTTGCCGTCGCTGCCGCGGAGGTCGTCGTCGTTGTTCTGGCCGTAGAGCAGGTCGTTGCCCGTGGCGCCGCGGAGGATGTCGTTCCCGTTCACGCCGTAGAGGATGTCATCGCCGGTCGAGCCGCTGATGTCGTCGTTCCCGTTGTTGCCGTACAAGGTGTCGTTGCCCGACCCGCCGTCGATGAGGTCGTCGCCGTCCCCACCTTCGACGTAGTCATTCCCACCGAAGCCCTTGATGGTGTCGTTGCCGGCGAGGCCGAGGATACAATCCGCGGCGGAGGTGCCATTCAAGATGTCATCACCGGTGGTTCCGGTGATCTCGTTCATGCCGGTGGGGCAGGCCGCCTGCGCGACCGAGGAGAGGGTGAGCGCCAAGACGGCGACGGGGATGGTGAGCGCGGACATGTTGAACCTCACAGCGTCGGGAGACTTACCTACCTATCTATCCAGCTGAGCCAGGAAGGCCAAGGCAACCAAGCTGGACTATGCGCTAGCGTTGACGAGGCCGCAAGGAAAAGCGTCACGTCAGCGTGCCCGGGCTCACACGAGTGTGCGGGAGAGCACTTGATCGGGCGGAACGAAGGCCCGCTGTCGACCGTCGTAGACGTCGAGGTGGGCGCCACGGAGGTCGTAGACCCAGCCGTGAAGGTCCAAGCGGTCCTCCTCGAGGGCACGCGCCACGCAGGGGTAGGACGCGAGGTTGGACATGGAGGACAGCACGTTCGCCTCCACCGCCGCGCGCCACCAAGCCTCACGATCGGCGCGGCGGACCGACATCACCGCGGGCCGGGCGGCCTCCAGCCACTCCTTGACCGAGGGCATCGTGTCGAGCCCGTGGTGGTCGTCGCCCAGCAAGGCCTCGACACCGCCGCAGCCCGTGTGGCCGCAGACCACGATGTTCTCGACGCCGAGCACGCCGAGGCCGTACTCGATCGCCGCGCCGACGCTGGAGTCGACGTTGGCGAAGGTGGGCACGATGTTCGCCACGTTCCGAATCACGAAGAGCTTGCCCGGGCTCGAGCTCGTGAGCAGCTCGGGGATCACCCGGGAGTCGGAGCAGCCGATGAACAGGGCGTCCGGGTTTTGGGACTCCGCCGCCAGCTTGTCGAGGAAGGAGCGCGTCCGCTTCACGTAGCTGTTGCGGAAGCGCGAGTGGCCAAGGAGGAGTTCGTCGCTCATCGCGACGCCGTAACGGGGGGTCCGACCCTCGGACAGGCCGTTAGTCTCCCGCATGCGCCCGCTCAACCCCGCCCTCGTCACCCGCGTCACCCGCGTCACCCGCGTCACCCGGGTCGCGCTCGTCGCCCTCGGCCTCGCCGGCTGTACCAAGGCCGCGGACACCGCCGAGCCCGCCGCCTGCGGCGACACCCAGACGACGGCGTACAACGTGAGCTGGTCTACCGCCCCAGCCCCCCCCGTCGCGGGCGAAGAGGCCACCTTCACCCTCCAGATCACCGATCAGGACGCCTGCCCGATCGAGGACCTCCAGCAGAACCACGAGCGGATGGTGCACACCCTCTTCATCAGCCGCGACCTCGAGGCCTTCCAGCACCTCCACCAGGAAGACTCCACCCCGGTCACCGCCGATAATCTCCGAGAGGCCACCTACTCCTTCCCGATCACCTTCGACCGCTCGGGGCCGCATCACCTCGTCTTCGACTTCGCCCACCAGAACGCCTGGTTCACACGAGAGGGCGACTTGGAGGTGGGCGGTGACGTGCCCCAGCTCGACGCGCCGGTCGAGGATCTGCGAACCCAGGTCATGGTGGACGACCTCACCGCCACCCTGACCTGGGACGTCCCGGCGGTCGCCGGCTACGAGGCGATCTGGACCGTCCACCTCACCGACGCCGACGGCGCCCCAGTCACCGACGTCACCCCCTGGCTCGGCGCCGACGCCCACGCCGCCGTCGTGCAGGCCGACCTCTCCTGGGTCACACACACCCACGCCTGGTTCCCCGGGATGGACAGCATGGCGCCCGGCATGGAGATGCCTCACCAATACAACGGCCCAGACCTCCCCTTCCACTACGTGATGCCCGCGGGCGGGCTCTACAAGATGTGGGTGCAGGTCCGCAGGGAGGCCGATCCGGACCACGTCTACGCCTTCCCCTTCCTGTTCGAGGTCGCCGGTTGAAGGACCTCTGGGACGCCGTGAGCGCCTCCGAGGCGGCCGAGCCCGACCTCGCCGCCTCCGTGGGCCCCTTCGTGGAGCGTTATGTCGGCCTGCTGGCCGACCGGCGACTCCGCCGCGCCGCCCTCGTGACCGAGGAGTTCGAGCGCTTCGCGGCCTCCCTCCTCGAGAAGCGCCAGGATGAGCTGTGTCGGGCCCTCCCCTTCACGGCGCGGCTCTGCCCGGGGCTCGGCGGGGCCTACCGCCGCTTCCTGGCCGACCACCCGGCCCCCCACACCGACGGGCTCTTGCCCCCCGGGCTGTCCGAGGCCTGGCGCGCCGATGAAGTGCTCCGGGCCGCGATCTCCGACGAGGGGCCTGTCTACGCGGTGGAGCTCTTCGCCTTCGAGCGCGCCCGCGCGACCTCTCGCCGAGACGGCCGCGTGCGCCGCCTCCGCGCCCGCTTCGCCCTCCACCGCCTGTGGGACGAGCTGGAGAGGGGGCAGGTCCCGATCGAGGTCGAACCCAGCCCGACCCTCTACGAGCTCGGCCCCCGCCTGCGCTGGCGAGATGCCCCATGAGCAGCGCCCCCATGTGCAGCGACCCCCTCCCCGGGCCGCGACGCCCCCGTGCCGGCCTGTCCCTCCGGCGCGCCCACCTCCGGGAGCTGCTCGCCGCCGCCGACGGTCAGGGGCCCGAGCTGCTCGAGGTGGTGGTCGACCACTTCTTCCACGAGCCCGACGCCCTCCGCCCCCTCGCCGAGCGCTACCCCATCGTGCTGCACGACACGGGGCTCTCCCTCGGCACCCCCGGGCCCCTCGACCCCGCGCGCGTAGCCCGCGTGGCGGCGGTGGCGCGCGCGTCCCGGGCGGAGCGCCTCACCGAGCACATCGCCATCACGCGCAGCCCCAGCGGCATTGACCTCGGTCACCTCGCCCCCGTGCCACGCCTCCCGGCCTTCCTCACGGTGCTGACGGAGCACTGCCGCGCGCTCCAGGACACGCTCGGGCTGCCCCTCGCCCTCGAGAACCCCGCCACTCCCTTTCGTTTCCCCCCCTTTCGTTTCCCCGGCGAGATGCCGGAGGGGGAGTTCCTTCACGCCCTCGTCGAGCGGGCCGACATCGGGCTCCTCGTCGATCTCAGCAACCTGTTCGTCGACGAAGGGAACGGTCACGGCTCGGCGCGCGGCCGCCTCGACGCCTGGCCCTTACACCGCGCCGTCCAAGCGCACGTCGCCGGCTCGAAGCGCAGCGCCGCCGGCTGGATAGACAGCCACGACCGGCCGGTGGAGGAGGGCGCCTGGGCCCTGCTCTCCGCCTTACGGGGGCGCGCCCCCCTCGACGCCATCGTGCTCGAGCGGGACACCCGCCTCCCTCCCCTCGCCGAGCTCGTCGCCGAAGCACGCAGCGCGATCGGGCGCTGGTCGGAGGCTCGCCCCGTCCCTATGATCTCTCCCGCCCCCCCTTCCCAGGAGCCCCAGAGATGAGCCTCCCCGACGCGACCTTGGACGAGGCGCGCCGCGCCCTCGAGGGCTCTCCCCTGTGGGACCCCAGCGGCCGACTGGAGGCCGCCGGGCGGGCTCGGCTCCTCAAGCAGCTCGAGCCGCTCGGCGCGCGCGGCCTCGAGGCCAAGATCGTGCTGCTGCCATCCGACGCGCCGATCACCGACTGGCGGGCGCTGTGGCAGGAGCTCGGCCTCGACGCCGACGCCGACCTGCTCCTCCTCGACGCCGGCGGCCGCTGGGAGGCGCGCGGCTGGGGGCAGCCGGCCGGGCGGATCTCCACGCTGCTCGACGCCGCCGAGCCGGCCCGCGACCGAGACCTCGGCCTGGGCCTGCAGGCCGCGATCAGCGGGCTCTCGGGCGGCGCCGTGGCCTCCGCCGACGGAGCCCCAGCGGCCGAGGGCGAGGCCGAGGGCGAGACGAGCGGTGGTATCGGGCTCATGGGCGGGCTGCTCGGCGCGATGGGCCTCGCCGGCTCCCTCACGATCGGCGGCCTCGGCTTCGTGCTCTGGCGGCGACGACAGGCTGCCCGCGCCACCGGAGACGCCGTGGAGGCGGCCCGAAGCGAGGCCGAGTCCACCATCGCCGCCATCACGATGCGGGCCGAAGCGCTCGACACCGCCGACGCGCGCGCCATCCAGGAGCGGGCCGCCAGCTTGACCTCCCGCCTCTCCGCCGCCGCGCGCGCCGAAGGGGACGCCACGGTGCGCGTCGGCCGCCTCCGCCAGATCGAGGCCGAGGCCGCCGCCCTCCACGCCTCCACGCTCCAGAGTGCCACCCTACAAAAGAGAGGCCGTTGATGTTCCACGCACGCGTGCTGGTCGATCTCCCGAGCGTCGAGACCGACCGGCGCAAGACCTTCTTCGAGTGGGCCCGCTCGCTGTTCGGCGCCAAGATCGACACCCGGAGCGGGATGGAGGAGCTCACCGTCAGCGCCTTCTCCCTGTTCGAGGGCTGCTTTCAGGCGCTCCGGAGCATCGGCGTCACCGACGCTCACTCCTGCCTCGTCGACCGCAAGGCCGTCTACGTCGATCAGAACGACGTCGCCGACGACCTCGACCTCGTCTGGCAGGCCCTGGTCGACCGCCGCCTCGTCGAGCGGCCCTTCCGCGAGATGCACCTCGTGCTCGCCGAGACCCACATCGGCCTGCACATCCTCTACGATCTGCGCGTGAAGAGCCAGGTGGAGAAGGGCTGGCCCGAGCTGACGATCGACCTCCACGCCCGCCCGCTCGAGCTGCGCGTCCAGGCCGGAGAGACCGCCGCCGCCTACGCCGAGCGCGTCGGCCACTTCGCCCGCGCCATCGACCGCACCGCCCTGGCCCACCTCCTCGACGAACGGGCCGACCTCCTCGCGGCGGCGCTCCGTCGCGGCCTGATCGGCGCCGAGGTCAGCACGGAGCTCGCCCAGGTGCGCCTGCACAAGCCAGGAGACCGTCAGCTCGACGCGATGCGCCGGCTCCCCTTCGGGGAGGACGTGGCCGAGCCCGCCTGGCGAGGCGCGCCGGCCCGGGCCGGGGCGGCCCCCGACACCTTCACCGTCTACTACCACGACCCCTACTGGTCTCTCACGAACCTCATCCTCCTCAACTCGATGTCCCATCACGCGCACTGGCACAGCCATGACGTGGTGGTGGTCGACAGCCACGGCCACGAGCTCGGGCGAGGCGATCAGGTCGAGCAGCTCGGCGATCTCGGCACCAGCCAGGTGGATTGGACCGGCGACGAGCTCGGGGTCAGCGAAGACGTGCCCGAGGGCGCGAGCGGGGGCTCCGACGATGGCTGGGGCGGCTCTGACACCGCCGACACTTCGGACGGCGGCGGCGGCGGCGAAGACGGCGGCTGGGGCGGCTCCGACACCGAGGCCGGGGAGGGCGGCGACGGCGGCGGCGACGGCGGCTGGGGCGGCTCCGACACCTCCGACGGCGGCGGCGACGGCGGCTCGAGCTGCTCGTCCAGCGACGGCGGCTCGAGCTGCGGCAGCTCCTGCGGCGGAGGCGGCGACTGACACGAGGCCGCGCGGCGACCGCCTGCGCGCTCAGAAGTGCGCGGTGAGCTCCACCCGAACGGGCTTCGTCCCGGTTCGGGTGAACTTGGCCTTCTTCACCTTCTTGGACACACACTCGCCGGTCTCGCCGCCGGAGCCGTCGATGTTCTCGGCCGAGCGCACCTTCCCGTCCGGCTCGATCACGAGGCGCAGCGCGACATCGGCGCCGCTCTTCACCTTGCACTGGCTGCCGAGCCAGCTCTGGAGCCCCTTGAGCGAGCTGTCGATCGCCCGCCAGTCCTTCCGCATGGCGGCGTCCGTCTCCTGCCCGCTGAGCTCGACGGGCTTCGGCAGGTTGGGATCGCGGTCGGAGAGCCCGAGGGCCTGCCGCGCGGCCGGCACCCGCCAGACCACGAGGGCCCCGCCGCCCACCACCGCCACCCCGACGAACAGCACGAGGCCGAGCGCCATCATCGCGAGGCCTCCGCCGCCGCGTCGCGGGGTCGGCGCGTCGTCGTCGCCGGTGCGGAGGGCGTCGAGCGTGCCGCTGGCCTCGGCGGGTGAGGCGGGACGGCCGCCGCCGGTGGTCCGGCGCGCCCCCGCGGCACCCTTGGAGACCGCGCCGTCGGGGGACATCATCTGCTGGAGCAGCGCCGCGTCGGTGCTGGCGCCCATCTCGGTGGGGCGGCTCTCCTGGGCGGTGGCCGCCTCTCGCCCAGGGGCCCCGCGGCGCTGTGAGGGCGCGGCGGGCTCGGTGGCGGCGATCGCCGAGAGCATCGGCGTGATTGCGCCCGCGAGGCCGAGCACGCTGGCCTGACCCACCATGTCGTGGGTGAGCCCCCCGCGCTTCGCCTTGACCGGGATCGCGGGCTCGAGACCGTTGATGAGCTCACCCAGCATCCGCGACAGCTCCACCACCGAGCAGCGCTGCGAGGGGTCGACGTTCATGGCGCTGGCGAGGATGCGGTTGATGCGCAGGACATCGAGGGGGTCTTCCCCCGCGCGCTCCACCTTCGGCGGCAGGCTCTCCTGGAGGAGCTGGAAGCCCTCTTCGGGCTCCAGCCGATCGGCGAAGCGCACGACGTGGCGGGCGGTGATGCAGAAGTAGACCAGGGCGCCGACCGCGTAGACGTCGGCCGCCTCGGTGACCGCCCCGCCCACGAACTGCTCCGGGGCGGCGTAGTGCGGCGTGCCGACGAAGGCGCCCACCCGGGTGAGGCTCCCCCCCACCCCACCCTGGACCTTGGCGATGCCGAAGTCTGCCACCCGCACGACCGGATCGGCGTCGGCGGGGACCGCGCTCGCCAGCAGCACGTTCTCGGGCTTCAGGTCGCGGTGGATGATCCCGCGCTCATGGGCCTTCTCGAGGGCCAGGCAGATCTGACGCGCCACGCCCGACGCACGGCGGACGGGGAGCGTCCCCACCCGTCGCATGTGGTCGAGGAGGCTCCCCCCCTCTTCGAATTGGGTGATGAGGTAGGGCGAGTGGCCCGCGCGGTGGACGAAGCCCAGGTACTGCACGATGTTGGGGTGATCGAGCTCCTGGATGATCTGCGCCTCGGTGGAGAGGCGCCGCACATAGGGGCCCTGATCTCGGGCGGCGAGCAGCACCTTGATCGCAAGCTTCGGGCCCGTCTCCTGGCCATCGGGGCCGATCTCGCGCGCGGTGTAGGTCACCCCGGCGCCGCCCATCGCGAGCATGCGGTGGATGCTGTAGTTCCGGTCAAAGACCTCACCGGCCGCGAAGATCTGCCCCCAACCGCGCCCCGGCCGCTTCCGCTGGCAGGACATGTTGGGGCACTGCTCCGGGTCACCCGCGAAGGTGGTGAGGCAGCGGCTGCAATAGACCTGGGGGGCGGCGGCTTCGGACATCTACCGATCGCGGTCACGAGGGAGGAGGCGACGGAGCAGGGCGCCTGGGCGCCTGGGCGGCGGGGAGCCGGAGGGCCGTCAGACCGGGGCGGGTACGCGGGAGGTACCGGTATCACCGGAATAACGCCGAAGGCACTCCCCCCGGTAGCACGGGACCGGGCCCTTGACGCTGCGTCATCGGTCAAGATCTGTGGATCGAGGGCGGAGCGGCCCTCGGGGCCCGGCTCCGCCCCTACCCGGTCTCCCCGAAGACCCGAGCGATGAGGCTCATCGAGATCCAGGAGAGGGCGGCGCTCATCGGCAGCGTCACCACCCAGGCGACCACGATGTTGCCGGCCACACCCCAACGGACCGCGCTCAGCCGCTTGCTGGCGCCCACCCCCATGATGCAGGCGTTGATGCAGTGGGTGGTCGACACCGGCACCCCGAAGTGCGAAGCGGTGAGGATCGTGGCCGCGCCCGCCGTCTCCGCCGCGAAGCCCTGGAGGGGGGTGATGCGGATGATCCGCGTCCCCATGGTCTTGATGATACGCTTGCCCCCCGCCAGGGTCCCGAGGCCGATCGCGGTCGCGCAGATCATCACCACCCACGTCGGCACCTCTCCCGCTGTCGGGAGGACCCACGCGGGCACACCGTCGGAGTGCCCGGCCGAGGCGAAGGAGACGAGGGCCAGGGTGATGATGCCCATCGACTTCTGGGCGTCGTTCGACCCATGGGAGAACGCCATCGCGGAGGCCGAGACGAGCTGCATCCCGCGCGACAGGCGGTTCACGCGAGACGGGCGCACCCGCCGAAAGACCCACAGCAGCAGGACGCTCAGCAGGAAGGCGACCACGAAGCCGAGGGTGGGCGACACCACGAGGGGGACCAGGATCTTGTCGATCAGCGTCGCCCAGTTGAAGGCGTCCACGCCGGCGTGGGCGATGACGGCGCCGGCGAGGCCCCCGACGAGGGCGTGAGAAGAGCTCGAAGGGATCCCCCACCACCAGGTGAGGAGGTTCCACAGACAGGCCCCGATCAAGGTGGACAAGACCACCGTCTGGGTGACGATGGCCGGATCAGCCAGCCCCTTCGAGATGGTGCTGGCGACCGCCGTACCCGCCATCGCGCCGATGAAATTGAAGGCCCCCGCCATGATGACCGCGGTGCGCATCGGGAGCACGCCGGTGGAGACGATCGTGGCGATGGCGTTGGCGGCGTCGTGAAAGCCGTTGATGTAATCGAAGATAATCGCCGCCACCACCACCGCGACGAGCAGGCTAACCATGCTTCACGGCGAGGTGGGCGAGGGTGTGCGCGAGGTGCTCACATCGGTCGACCGCGTGCTCGAGGTCTTCGAGGACCTCCTTCTCTCGCAGCAACACCTTGGCTTCGACCGACGGATCGTGGAACAGACGGGAGAGGGCGGTGCGAAAGACGGCGTCCCCGTCCTTCTCGAGCTGACGGATGATCCGCACGGTCGCTAAGACCGCCGCGTAGTCATTCTGCGTCATCTTCGTGATCGCCGTCTCGATGTGACCGGTACAGTCGATGAGCACACCGATCAGGTGTGTCATCGGCTGGGTTGGGGTCTCCACGCCGAACATCGTCGCGGCGCGCGCCGCGCTGTTCGTGAGGTCGAGGATGTCGTCGAGCTCCGCGGAGAGCCGCTGCAGGTCTTCGCGATCGATTGGCGTGACGAAGGTGCGTCCGAGCGCGTTCTCCATCTCGTAGACGATCCGGTCCCCCTCGTGCTCGTGGGCCTGAACCGCCGCGCTCACCTCGAGGGCGCTCTTCCCGTTCCTGAACTCGCCGAGGGCCAGCGCCCCCTTCCGAGACTCTGCCGCCTGCAAAAGCAAGTACGAATAGAACTGGTCCTCTCGGGGGATGAGCCACCGAAGCAGGTCTTGCAGCGCCACGGCGGCACCCCGGGAGACGGTTTCGGCCGTCTACGCCATCCCACCCCCGTCGGCAAGGTCGGTCGCCCCGGGCTCGTCCATCGTGGGCTCGGCGAGTGGGGAGCGGCGGTGCTGGGGGAGCGACCTTCGTCACCCTCTCGACAGGGCCTCCGGTATCTCATCGCATAGATCCATGGGTATCCTCGAATCAGGGGGGGTGTCGGATATTCGGACAGTCGGTCAGGTTGGTCAGGCCTAAGGTCCTGAAATCACGTTGGCCTGGCGCTTGCACAGGGGCTCCGCGTGCAGGGTCCGCAGCCAGAGACGACGGCGGCCCCGTGCACCCGACCCGTCGAGCTGGGCGCTGCGCCCGGCCCCCTGGAGACCCCCATGATGAACCCTCCCTCACTCCCCGTCTTCTCCACCCTCTCCGTACGGCTGCTGCCTCTGCTCATGTTCATGGCCTGCTTCGACCCCTCGAGCGGCAGCGGCGCCGACACCGCCTCCAGCGGCGCCGACACCAGCGCCGCCGGTCTCGGGCAGGGGGGAGGGGCAGAGGGCGAAGGAGAGGGCGAAGGAGAGGGTGAGCCCGCCAGCGCCAGCCTCGAGGTCGCGACCGACCCCTGCAACGGCGAAGGCACCCCCTACGACATGCTCTTCGACACCGAAGACGAGGGCTACCTCGGCTGCGGGAACGGCGTCGGCCTCTGGCACACGAGCGACGGCGGCGAGCGCTGGGAGCGGGCCCACCCGAGCGGAGACCTCTTCGTCTTCGACCTCGATCGCGACGCGCGCGGCCGCCTCCTCGTCTGCGGCCACGATTACGAGGGCGTCGACGACGGGACCTTGCTCTCTGTGCAAGAGGGGGACACGTTCCTCCCCTTGCTCTCCTACGGCAACAACTCGAGCGACGACCGCACGGCCTATCTCTCGAATTGCGGCGCCGTGGAGGCCATCGGCGACCGCCTCGTGGTCGCCAGCAACACCGGCCCCGATCTGAGCACGAGCGAGGACGGCGGCGCGACATGGACGAAGGAGTCCCGAACCTGGGAGGCGGAGAACTACGCCGGCGAGCGCGCCGTCTACACCTTGATCTCGATGACCCAGGCCGGAGGACAGCTCTACGGTGGCGGCAGCGTGATCAACGAGCCGCCCGTCTTCTTCGGCCCCGACGCAGCCCACCCCGACGCCCTGCCCTCCCTGGCCGCCACCGTCATCTCCGACCGCGTCGAAGGCGAGGTCTGGGCGATGGCCTCCCCCGACGGGGGCTCCACCTGGCTGGTCGGCGGGCGAGATCAGTCGCGCAGCAGCTCGGCCTCCGGCTTCCTCTACCGCTCGACCGACCGCGGCGAGACCTGGACCGCCATCACGCTCGGCGATGGGCTGGACATCGTACACGGCCTCGCGTTCAGCGCGGACGGGCAGCGCGGGCTCGCGGTGGGGCACCGCTATCCGGTCAGCCAGGGCGGCTTCGTGCTCCTCACCGAAGACGGCGGACAGACCTGGACGGAGCTCGAGGCCGACCTCCCGCTCCTCCAGACCGTGACCGTGAAGGGCGACCGCTGGTACATCGCCGGTGACGCCTACTTCGCGCGCGGCTCCTTCTGAATCGTCGCCGGGCGGCCCTCTCGCCAGAAAGTGGCTAGAGGGCTGCGCCAGAGAAAAGAGAAATGAGAAAAGCGAAGGGAGCCGGTGACGGAAGCCGGAGAAGGAACGCACCTTGACCCCCACCGAGCTGAGCACGCGGGCAGAGCCGCCCCGGTCCACGCCTCCCGGGGCGGAGCCCCAGTCGCGCGGCGACGAGGCGCCCTCGGGCGGCGAGGGCGGCGACGGGGTCCGGGTCAGCCTGACGGTCGCCCCGACGCTCAACTTCGCGCTCGAGCAGAGCGGGGTCCCCCTCGTCCCGATGGTCCGGATCTTCAACGACCGCGCGGCGCCCTTACACGGGGTCCGGCTGGAGGTCGAGCTCCTCCCTGACCTCGGTCCCCGCCACGTCTTCGCGATCCCCCCTCTCCACGGCGGGGAGACCGCGGAGCTTGGCCCGCTGGATCTGCCCACCCCGCCGGGCCGGGTCCGCGCGGTGGTCGAGGCGGAGCAGATCCGGCTCCGGTGGTGCCTCCGCGGCGCGCCGGGCGGCCCCGAGGCCCCGGAGGGCGCGGTGCTGGCGTCTGGCGATGTCGGCATCCAGCTGCTCGCCTTCAACGAGTGGCCGGGCTTCCGCGCACCGCCCGCCTTGCTCTCCTGCTTCGTCCTCCCCAATCACCCCGACGTCGGCCGCCTCTTGCCGCGGGTGCGGGAGGCGGTGGTCGCGCGGTCGGGGGATCCCTCCCTCGACGGGTACCCCACCCGGTCGACCTCGCGGGTCCGCACCCTGGCGCTGGGGGCCCTCGAGGCCTTTCGGTCTCTCGGCCTCAGCTACATCGGGGGCGCCGCGAGCTTCGAGGCGGTGGGCCAGAAGGTGCGCCTGCCCGATCAGATCATCCAGGAGGAGATGGGCAACTGCCTCGATCTCAGCCTGTTCGTGGCCGCGCTGCTCGAGCAGCTCCGCCTCGCCCCGCTCCTCATCATCGTGCGGGGCCACATCTTCCTCGGAGTCTGGCTCACGGACGACCGCTTCCCCGAAGGTGTGGTCGGCGACGCGGCGCGCCTGCGCAGCCTGCTCGGCCTCGATGAGCTGCTGGTCTTTGACGTCACCGCGCTCACCGCGGCCGGGACGCCGGGGGTCGAGGTGGCGATCGAGGCCGCCCGGGCGCAGCTCTCCGACGATGAGCGTTTCATCTGTGCCATCGACCTGCGGGTCGCCCGCGGCGAGCGCTACCTCCCCCTCCCCCTGCGGATCCACCCGCCGGCCGCCGAGCGCTCCGCCGGCGAGGCCGCGGGCGAGGCTGCAGGCGAGGGCATCGAGGGCGGGCCGCCGCAGCTCGAGGAACCCCAGGTCGAGCTGGTGCCCCTCCCGCCCGGGTCCCCGTCGGGGAGCGCGACCGCGCCCGCCGACCCCGTCCGTGCCCGCCTGCGCCGCTGGTCGGAGCGCCTGCTCGACCTCTCCCTCCGCAACCGCCTGCTCAACTTCCGGCCGGGGCTCGGCGGCGCCCTGCCGCTCCTCGTGCCAGACCTCGGGCGCCTCGAGGACGGGCTGTCCTCCGACCGTGCCTACGAGCTCCTGCCGCGCCCCCCATCGGACCCCCGGGACGCGCGCGATCCGAGCCTCGTCGAGACCCGCACGGAGGCCGGTGACCTCCAGCGCCGCCGCTCCGATGACCTCGATCGGCAGCTCATCCACGTCCCCTGGACCGAGCCGGAGCTCGTCAAGCGGGCCGTCGAGCTCGATCGAGCGGCCCGCCGTGACTTCGAAGAGGGCGGCGCCAATACGCTCTTCGTCGCCCTCGGTCTGCTCAAGTGGTTCGAGGCAGAGGACGTCACCAGCCCCCGTTACGCCCCCCTCCTCCTCTTGCCGGTCCGCCTCGACTTCGACCGCCGAACCCGCCGGCTCCGCTTGCGTCGCATCGACGAAGAGCCGATCGGCAACATCACGCTCGCCGAGAAGCTGCGCCGGGACTACGCCGTTGAGATGCCCTTCCTCGCCAACCCCGAGGGAGACGAGGCGGGCGTGAACATGGGCGCGCTGCTCCGCGCCGCCCGGGCCGCGATCAGCCGCGTCCCCCGCTGGGAGGTGCTCGATGAGGCCCACCTCGCCCTCTTCACCTTCACCCGCTTCCTCATGTGGCGGGACCTCGAAGAGAGCGCTTCGGTCCTCCTCGAGAACGCGGTGGTCCGACACCTCGCCGCCGGGGGGCTGCAGGCGGCACCGGCGGCGCCACCCGCCCCCGAGGCCACCGAGCTCGACTCCGAGCTGCCCTGCGGCGCGCTCCCCCTCGTCCTCGACGCAGACAGCACGCAGATCGTGGCGGTGCTGGCCGCGCTGCGGGGGCGGAGCTTCGTGCTCCAGGGGCCGCCGGGCACCGGCAAGTCCCAGACCATCACCAACCTTATCGCGGCGGCCCTGGCCGAGGGCAAGTCGGTCCTCTTCGTCTCCGAGAAGATGGCCGCGCTCGACGTCGTCCACCGGCGCCTCCAGCAGGTGGGCCTCGGCGGCGCCGTGCTGGAGCTCCACTCCCACAAGGCGAGCAAGAAGGAGGTCGTCACCGAGCTCGGTCGCGCCCTCGAGCGCAGGGCCCTGGCCGACGACCCGATGTGGGCGGCGCGGAATCGGGAGCTGGAGGTCCTCCGCGGGCAGCTCCACGGGGTCGTCCGCGCCCTGCACAGCCCCCGCCTCCTCGGGCTCAGCCTGCATCAGGTCGGGGGGCGCCTCCTCGGGCTCCGCGACGCGCCCGACGTGCGCCTCACCTTCGCCGACGTCACCCGCATCGATCAAGCCTGGCTCTCCGCGATGTCGGAGGCCGTGGACAGCCTCGCGGTGGCGGCGCAGGCCGTCGAGCCCGTGCCCGCCAATCCCTGGCGCGACACCCGCATCACCGACTGGAGCCATGGCACCGACGAGGCTGTCCGGGCGGCCCTCGAAGAGGTCCGGGAGGGAGAGACGGAGCTCGACCGCGCGCTGCGGGCTGTGGCCTCCAGCCTCCACACCCCCGCGCTCGGGAGCCTCCGCGGCGCCGAGGTCCTCGCCTCGCTCGGCGCCGCCCTCGCCGCGCGTCCGCTGCCGCCCGCCCTGCTGAGCCCGGTCTGGCCGGAGATCGCGGCCCGGGCGACGGCCTGGCTCGGGCTCCATCAGCAGGACCACGAGCGACGCGCCGATCTCGCACAGCGGTGGCGAGACGAGCTGCTCCGCGCTCCCCTCGGCAATATTTACCTCCAATTCAAGACCTGGGCCGGCTCCTTCTTCCTCTTCGCTTGGATCTTCCTATTCTTTCCGCGCCAGAGCCTCCGGCGCTTCGCCCGCGGTGACCTCCCGGCGGACGCGCGGATCACGGCCGATCTCTCGACGCTGCGCGACGTCCAGGCGCTCGAGCCCCCTCACGAGGCAGAGCGCGCTGCCCTCGTTCAGGTCTTGGAGGGCACCTGGTCCGGCGATCCGGCGGCCCTGGCGACGCTGCTCCGCGAAGTTGAGGCCCTCCAGGAGGCCCGCCGTTCGTGGAAGGCGGCCGGCGGCGGGGAGCCCACCCTCCTCCTCGACCTCCTCCGCGCCGATGGTGAAGACCCGCGTCGCGCCAACCTCTCCGCGCGATCAGCGGAGCTCGCGGCCGCCGCTGGTCGGCTGCGCGGGGCCCGCTCTCGCCTCGAAGGGCTCGTCGAGGCCAACCTCGGCGACCCCGACACCGCGGACTACCTCTCCAGTCTCCGCCAACAGGTCGAGGCGTGGGGCGCCGCGCTGCCCCGCTTCCGGGCCTGGTCCCTCTACGGGCGGGCCGCCGAGGGGTGCCGCCGCCTCGGGCTCTCCGGCATCGTGGAAGCTCACAAGACCGACCGCGTGCGCGCGGCCGACCTCCGCCGCGCCGTCGAGCGAGCCCTGCTCCAGCGTTGGTGCGTGACCTTCAGCGACAACGAGCCCCTGCTGCGCACCTTCAGCGGGGACGAACAGGATCGACGGGTCGCACGCTTCCGGGCGATCGACGCCGCGCTGCTGCCCCTCGCCCGGGCACAGGTGCTGCGGCGGGTAGAGGAGCGGCTGCCCGCGGGTGGCGCCGCCGAGGGTGGGGAGCCCGCGCTGCTCCAACGCGAGCTGCGAAAGCAGCGGGCCCACCTGCCCCTCCGAAAGCTGCTCGCCTCGATCCCCAACCTCCTCCCGCGGCTCAAGCCCTGTCTGTTGATGAGCCCCCTGTCCGTGGCCCAATACCTCCCTGCGAGCGGGCGGCGCTTTGACCTCGTCGTCTTCGACGAGGCCAGCCAGATCGGCACCCACGAGGCCATCGGGGCGATCGCGCGCGGCGAGCAGGTGGTCATCGTGGGGGACAGCAAGCAGCTCCCGCCCACCACCTTCTTTACCCGCGACACCGCCGAGGAGGCCCTGCCCGACGAGAACGACGTCGTGGAGCTGGAGAGCATCCTCGACGAGGCCCTGGCCGCCGGCCTGCCCCAGATGACCCTCGGCTGGCACTATCGGAGCCGGCACGAGTCGCTGATCGCCTTCAGCAACGAGCACTCCTACGAGAACAAGCTCCAGATCTTCCCCGCCGCCCGCAGCCGAGACCCAGAGCTCGGCCTGCACCTGCACCCGGTGCCGGGCGGGGTCTACGAGAAGGGGAAGAGCCGGACCAACCGCGCGGAGGCCGAGGCCCTGGTTGAGCACCTCGTCGCCTCCCTCCAGGCCACCCGGCCCGGCGCGCGCAGCTTCGGGGTGGTCACCTTCAGCATGCCCCAGCAGGCGCTGGTGTCCGATCTCCTCGACCTCGCCCGCGGCCGCTGCCCCGAGATCGAGCCGCACTTCGCCGAGGGCATCCCCGAGCCGGTCTTCGTCAAGAACCTCGAGAACGTGCAGGGCGACGAGCGGGACGAGATCTTGTTCAGCGTCTGCTACGGCCCTGACGAGGGCGGCCGCGTCTGGATGAATTTCGGCCCCCTCAACCGGGCCGGCGGCGAGCGCCGCCTCAACGTCGCGATCACGCGGGCCCGGGAGACGCTGCGGATCTTCGCCACCCTCACCGCCGACCAGATCGACCTCAGCCGGGCCCCCGCCGTGGGCGCGCGCCACCTGCAGGCCTTCCTCCGCCTCGCCGCCGCGCGAGGCCAAGGGGCGCAGCGGCTGCGCCAGCAGGACTTCCCCTCCCCCTTCGAGGCCGACCTCCACGCCGCGCTCAGCGCCCGAGGCTGGACGGTCGACTGCCAGGTGGGGACCGGGGAGTACCGGGTCGACCTCGCGGTGGTGCACCCCGACCAGCCGGGCGAGTACCTGATGGCCATCGAGGGGGACGGGCCCACCTACCGCGCCGCCGCCACCGTCCGCGACCGCGACCGCCTCCGGCCCGCCGTGCTCCAGCAGCTGGGCTGGCGGGTGCTCCGCGTCTGGTCGACCGACCTCCTCCAAGATCGGGAGGGCACCCTCGCCCGCGTCGAGGCGGCCCTCCAGGCCGCCCTCGAGGAGCGCCGTCGCGGCGCCGCCTCGCCCGAGCCTGCGCCCCTCACCGCTCCGCTCCCGGCTCCGCCCACGCCTTCACCCCTCGACAGCTCCCGCGAGGCCGCCGCCGAGGCGCCCAAGCCCAGCCGCCTCGAGGCGGTGATGAAGCCCCGCGCCCCCGTCATCCCCTACCGCCTCGCCGGCCTCGAGCCCGTCTCCTCCGATCCCGAGGCCCTGTACCTCCCCGCCGCCACGCCCCTCATCGAGCGGCGCATCCTCCTCCTCGTCGAGGCAGAGGCCCCCATCGCCGTCGATGAGCTGTACCGGCGGGTCGCGGCCTGCTGGGGGGTCAGCCGGATGACCGACCGGGTTCGGCGCCGCCTCGGAGAGGCCGTCGCGACCGTCGAGACCCGCGGCAAGCTCGACGTGATCGACGGCTTTGTGTGGGCAGAGGGCCAGGACCCCGAGGAGTGGACCGTCATCCGCGGGGCCGCGCCCAACGGCATCCTCCGCGAGCCCGAGCAGATCCCCGCCGAAGAGATGGCGGCGGGCGCGCTCTATGTGCTGCGCCAGAACCTCTCCCTCCCGGTGGATGCCCTCATCCGCGAGACCGCGCGCCTCTTCGGCCTCACCGGGCGCGGTCGGCGAGCCGAGGAGCGGATCGCCGCCGGCGTCACCATCCTGTGCGATCGAGGCCGAGCGCGGCGGGTCGAGGGCCGGATCGAGCTCTGTCGCTGAAGGCTGCCCCTGAGCCTCCCGGACCGCGACCCCACCCTCTTCAGAAGCGGTAGCCGACCCCCCAGCGCAGCGCGAAGCCCTGGAGCCGCACGTCTCCCAGCTCCACCTCGTCGCCGCCGGAGCTGCCTTCGTGGCCGGCCTCGTCGCGGAGGTGCAGCGGCAGGGTGTAGTCGTAGCCGAGCTCGAGGTAGGAGCCGAGGCGACCGCCGAAGGCGCGCAGCGGGTCTACCTCCAGGCCGGCCATGACCATCGCGCCGGGCGCGAGGCCCTTCGCGCGCAGCTCGTTCGGGTTCTCATCCTCCTCGGAGGCGTCGTCCAGGCGCACCTCCGCGCGGGCCAGGACGAGCTGGGCGTTGGCGTAGGGCTGGAGCCAGGGGCGGACCTCCCGCCGCACCTTCACCCCCGCCGAGAGCTGGTCAAGGACGAACTGCGAGCGCAGCCCACCGTCCCCGGTCCACTCGGTGGAGTCCGAGACCAGGATGATCTCCTGCCCGTAGCGGCTCCGGTGCCAGCCTCCGATCAGGCTCAGGTGCTCGCCGAGGCCAAAGCCGAGCCGGAGCCCCTGGCTGGACGCGGCCTCTCCACCGTGGAGGAACTCGGCGTTCGCGCTCGCGTCATGCGTCGTCCCGAGCTCAAAGGCGATCTCGTGGCCTTGGAGCGCGGCCGAGCGGCCCGCGGCGGGTGGCGCCGCCTCGGCGACGGGGGAGTGCAGGTTCGAGAAGAGAAAAGCGAGGAGCATGGTTTCCATGAGGGTCTCCGTCTCTCGAGACGCGGCCCTGGGGGGCCCGTCGATTCCGGTTCGTTCAATCCAGAGCCAATTTCAATCCTGAGGCGACGAGGTGCACGAGCGGCGCCTCAGTCCGCCTCGATCCGGGGCAGCGTCGTCTCCCCGGGGAGGAGGGCCGGGGTCACGAAGCCACCCACGGTCTTGAGCGCGCCGTCCGCCGGGTCGAAGAAGCTGATGAGCCCGAGCGCGCGCCGGTGCGTGATGTAGAAGCGCCCGTCCGCCAGGGCGCCGATGCCGACCGGCGGGGCGGGGAGCTCGATAGGCAGCGCCTTCGAGGGATCGGAGAGGTCGATCTGGTAGACGTCCTCCACCCCTTCGAGCAGGGCGAGCGCGTAGTCGGCCCCCTCCCGATCGACGAGGGCCAAGCCCACCGGGCGGGCCTCGAAGACGAGGCTGGCGGCCTGTCGCTCGGCGAGGTCGACGACCCCGAGCCCGTAGAGCGAGTCCTGGAACTCGCTGGCGCCCGAGAGCTCCGGGCCGAGCAGGCCCACCGCGAAGCGACCCGAGCCGGTGAGGGCGAGGTCGAGCAGCGGGTTCTCGATGGCGGTCTCATCTACGTCGTTGGTGACGGCGTCCCAGAGGTAGATCGTGTGCCCCTCGTTGACGTTGTAGAAGACGGCGCCGCCATTCACGGCGAGGCCATGGTGGACCGGCTCGTCGAGCTCGATCGGCTCCTCCCGGAGCTGGTAGTCGCGGTGATCGAGCACATCGACCTGTGCCAGCGAACCGTAGAGCAGCAGCGTCAGCTCGCCCTCCGGATCGGCCGCCTCCGCGAGGCCGAAGGGCTCGCCGGGGAGGTCCTCGATGTCGATGAAGAAGGTGCTCATGTTGAGCTCGAAGAGCTCGGAGCGCCCCTCCACCGTCAGCAGGATCCAGTCCCCGTCCGAGGTGAGCACGGCGTCCTTGGGCACGACGTTGGCGTCGATGTCGGTGGCGAGCTCGTAGGTGACGAGCTCCTCGCGGGTCTCGAGGTCCACCACCGTCACCTGGAAGTTCGAGAGCACCACCGCGCGGGTGCCGTCCTCGCTGAACAAGATGTCGGTCGGCCGGAACCCGATCGAGAGGCCCTGGGTGTCGCCGGTGGCCAGATCGACGAACACGATCTCGGTGAGATCGGCGACGCCATCGATCTCGACGTCGTAGGGGTCGCCGGAGAGCCAGGCCACCGCGGTGGTGCCGCCGGGCGCGAAGGAGAAGGTGTCGAGGTGGGGCGGCACATCGACGGTGCGGATGCGCTTGCCCTCCTCCACGATGTCGAGCTCATGCCGCCACTCGAGGTCGTCCTCCGGACAATCCTCGACGGTGACGATCTCCTCGTCATCGTTGTTGCAGCGCGGCCAGCGGGCCAGAACGAGCACCCGCTCGCCGTCCGGGGTCACCACCATCGAGTCGGCCTGCGCGCCGTCGAGATCGACGGTAGCGAAGGAGCCGTCCTCCTTGACCCGCACGAGCTGCCCCTGGGCAGGGAGCCGCACGTAGAGGCTGCCGTCCGCCGTCGGGGCGACCTCGGGGTCCCACAGCTCGGCGTCGAGGTACCATTCATCATCATCTGTCCACCGACCAAAAGGATCACAAGCGGTGAGCAGGGCGAGCAACAGAGGGGCGCGCATGACGGGCTCCGCAGAGAAGCGAATGCAGAGAAGCGAATGCAGAGAAGCGAATGCAGGAGAGGGGGGGCACCGGACAGGGCCCGGCGGCGCGGGATCAGTGGTCGATCTGGGCGTTCAGCTCGAAGCCGGTGACCGTCTGCAGCTCCTCGGTGTCGTAGTCGTAGAAGCTGATGCGACCGAGGTCGTGCTCCTGGCTCGCGTAGACCAGGTGGGTGTCGGGGAGGACACCGACGTGCACGGCGTCGCTCTTGAGCGCGATGGCGTCGTGACGGAGCTCGCTGTAGTGGAGGGCCAGCAGCTCGGGCGTGCCCTCCTCGATGAGGAAGCCGGCGGCGCCGTCCGCCGTGTGCGCGAACTCGCCTGGCTTGCCGGCGAGGCGGAGCGTGTTCGGGAAGAAGTCCGCGAGGCTCACGAGGGTGAGCGCGTACTCATTGTAGAAGACAGAGCTCGACGGCACGTCCTCGCCATTGTCTTTGTCGTGGAAGATGAGCAGCGTGCCCCCGTCCGGGCTCACCGACATGCCGGCCACCGGCTTCTCGAGGGAGCGCACGGTGACGCTGTCGGTGGGGTCTGCGGCGGTGCGGTCCCAGACAGCGTAGCGGCTCTTGCCGCTGGCGGTGCTGAAGAGCAGGCCCTTCGTGTTGTCGGCGCTCATCACGACGCTGCCGAGCAGCTCATCGGCGGGGAGGTTGACGATGACGGGCTCGATGTAGGGATCGGAGAGATCGTAGACCCACAGCTCGTTCGATCCGCGCGCGACCGCGACCGCCTCCAGACCGTCGGGCGTGACGTCGAGGTCGGTGGGGGAGTCTCCGACGGCGACCTGACCAGCGATGAGGGTGTCGAGGTCGACCACCACGAGCTCGTTGACGCCGAACTGCCGCACGATGGCGTAGTGGCCGCCCGGATCGAGGACCACCTCCTCGGCGACGGGGGGATCGACGGTGTCGGAGCTGATGGCGACCGGGAAGCGCTCCGGCTCCTCGCCGCTGAGATCGACCACCACGAGGTAGGCGTCCGAGACGACCACCGCCCGGCTGGCGTCGGCGGTGAAGATGATCTGGCGGGGGTTGAAGCCCACGATGGTCGGGAAGTGCGCGCCCGTGCGCACATCGACGAAGCTCACCTCGTTGTAGCTCTCGGTGCCGCCGGAGTCGCCCTCGTCCCCCTCACGCTCGGCCTTGGCCTGGTCGTGGAAGCAGGCGACCCAGCGACCGTCGGGCGACATCACCATGTTGTTGTAGTTGTCCCGCACCTCGACGGTGGTGACCTCCATCGTCTCGGCGTCGACGACGCTGAGGTCATCCGAGCCCTGGTTGAAGACGACCGCGGTGCTGTAGTCGGCGGTGGTGGCGACCACCGTGGGCTTCGTGCCCACCTCCGCGGTGAGCACGGCCAGCGAGGGCACCGAGATGCGCGTCACCGTGCCGAGGTCTGGGTTGGCGACGAAGACATAGGTGGCGGTGGAGGCCGGCGCGAGGGCCGCGTAGGCGTCCTCCTCCTCGGGCGGCGGCTCTTCACCTCCCCCGTCCCCGCCTCCACCATCCGCCGACGCGCCGCCGTCTTCATCGGCGAAGTCAGCGCCGCCTTTCGCCGCTCCCGTGTCGCTGAGGGCGTAGTCGCCACAGCCCACCAACCAGATCCCGGTCCCGATCAACAGCGTTGAACGCATCACGCCTCCATTGTGCCATCCATACAGCACGAGCCATGCCAAGGCAATTTCATCGGCTTGCTACCGACAAGATGCAGACCGATAGCCGACCCGACAAGGCGACGGCGCGCCTTTCCGCGACATCCCTGTCCCACCTCAGGGTCCCGCCGGCGCGGCGGCCCAGCCTGGGTGCGGTCAGCGTGGGGCCGGTGAGCCCTGCGCGCCAGCGCCCAAGACCAGGAGCAGGGCGCAGAGGGTCTTGGCGTCGGTGATGCGCCCGTCTCGGACCATCGCCAGGGCCTCCTCGCCGGGGACGCGCACCACGCGGAGGTGCTCATCCCACTCCGGCGCGCCCTCCGCGGGCTCGAGCTCGGTGCCGACATAGAGGTGGATGCGCTCGTTGGTGAAGCCCGGCGTCGTGTGGATCACGGTCAACAGGCGCAGCGTTCGGGCGCGGAGCTGCACCTCTTCGGCGAGCTCCCGCGTCGCGCAGGTGAGCGGGTCTTCGCCCCCGTCGAGCTTGCCCGCCGGGACCTCGTAGATCATCCCGCCCGCGGCGTGCCGGTATTGGTGGACGAGGGTGACGCTGCCATCCTCGTGCAGCGGCACGACGGCGGCGGCGCCGGGGTGGCGGATCACCTCCAGCTCCACCTCCGCCCCGTTGGGCAGGCGCGCCCGCTCCAGGCCGAGCTCAACCAGCCGACCCCGGTAGACGACCCGACGCGCGTCGTTCAGGGGAGCGGCGGGAAGGTGAAGCTCCCCGAGATGGCCAGCGAGTAGGAGGAGTCGCCCTGGTCTTCGTAGACGTAGCTGACCGTCCACCCGTCAAAGTCTGCACGATCGTCGATCGGCGAGGCGTAGATGCCGTCGCGGTCTTCGTAGAAGGTGTAGAGCTCCGCCTGGTCACCGTCGAGGATCAGGCCCCGGTAGGCGGGGTTCGAGAGCCCGAGCCAGCCGCAGACCTCGTCCGGGCTGACGTCTACCTGGTAGAAGTAGGTGCAGGAGCGGCAGGCGTCCGCCAGGGCGTCGTAGGTGGTGCCGCTCGTGAGCTCCTCCGCAGACTCCACGGAGGACTCCGTACAGTCCCACTCATCGTCGTAGTACGAGTCAACCACGAAGGTGCGACCGCCGTCCCAGCGAGAGAAGTCGGGCTCGGGGACCGGATCGGCGTCACTGTCTGCGTCACTATCTGCGTCACTGTCGGCGTCGCTGTCGGCGTCAGCGTCAGCGTCACTGTCCGCGTCGGCGTCGCTGTCCGAGTCGGAGTCCGCGTCGGCGTCGGACTCTTCACCGGTCACCACCCCCGTATCCCCAGCGCTGAGCTGGGCCTTGCCCGGGGTGCAGGCCATCTGGAGCGAGAGGAACACGAACAAGGGGGGGACGCTGTTGAGGCTCATGCGCGACTCCGATAGACGTCGACAATAGCGGAGCGGCTGTCCAGACGCAGTCAAAAGGTCCCACGCCCGCTGCCCAAAGACCGAAGCCAAAAAAAACCACCGGGGTTGGCCGGTGGTTTCTCTGATGGTGTTCCGCATCAAGATGGTGCGGACGGGGGGACTTGAACCCCCAAGGCCGGTAAAGGCCACTAGGTCCTGAGCCTAGCGCGTCTGCCAATTCCGCCACGTCCGCGAGCGCCGGCATCATAACGAGCTCCGACGGCCTGTCAAGGAGCGGCGGCGTCCAGCCTCCACACCGAGGCGCGGCCGCTCTGAAACACCCGGGTACCCTGCTGGAGGAGCAGCCGATCCAGCAGCGCCTCCGGGGCGACAAATTGAGCCTGGAAGTCCGCCTTCGACAAGAAGGGGTAGACGCTCGGCAAGAAGCCCACTCGCTCGACGAGGACGTAGCCCACCCCGGCCTCGCGGAGCCGGCCGAGGGCGCCCTCCCCCTCCCGCAGCAGGAAGTGTCGGGTCGGGACGTGATCTTCTACGCTGCTGAGGAGGTAGTCGCGCTCGATGTAGTAGCCGCTCCAGCCGAAGAAGACGGCCAGGCGCGCCTCGGCCGGCAGGTGATCGTTGATCCAGGCCACGGCCGCCCAGTCCTCCACCCGCCGGGAGAGGAAGGCCTCCCGCGCCTCGAGCCCCGTGGCCACCGGCAAGCGGTCAGCGAGCGTGGTCACCACGGGCCCGAGGTTCGCAGGGAGCCCCGCCAGCAGCGCCGCCCCCAGGAGGAGGCCCATCGGACGATCCAAGGAGCGGGCCGCAGCCATCGACAGCGCGACCGCGAAGATCGGCAGCACCGGGAGGAGGTGCCGGATCCAATGCGGGCCGGCGGTCCAGGCCGCGAGGCCCACCACCCCTACGCCGAGGAGGCGGAGCATCGCAGGGCTGCCGCCGAGCGCGAGCAGGGGCAGCGCCGCGATCCAGCCCGGGCTCAGCTTCCCAAGAAACCGAAAGGTACCGATGTTCGCCGACATCACCGCACGAAGCGGAGCCAGGAGCAGGTCTGTGGGCGCGCGGCCAGCGCCATACTTCTCGAGGTACTGGAAGCGGAGGCTCGCGCCCTCCACGGCCGCCCACCCGGCGTACGGGAAGAGCGGGTGGAGCCCGTCGAGCAGGTTTCGAACCCACCACGGGGAGATCAGCGCGAGGGCCGCCAGACCCGCCTGCGCGCGCCCCGAGAGCGGCAAGCGTGAGAACAAGAAGGCGCCCAGCAGCGGGCCGGCGGCGGTGTACTTCATCGACAAAGCGAGCCCAGCGGCGAGGGCCAAGGCCGCGCGGCTCCCGCGGAGCCCCGCGTCGACCGCCGCGAGCACGACGAAGGCCACGGGCAGGTTGTTCGCGGCGAGCCCAGCCTCTTGGATGACGCTCCAGGAGGCGGCGAGGAGCACGGGCCCCAGGCTCAGGCCCAGGCCCAGGCCCTGACCCAGGGGCCGCGCGACCGGCCCTTCGTCCGCGGAAGGGGCGCCGTGGGCGCGAGCGAGCGCCTCGACCAGCAGCAGCAGCGCCACCGCGATCCCGAGGTGAAACAGCCGCGGCGCCGCCTCCCCTCCTGCCCAGAGCAGCGCCGCGTAGGGGAGGTGGAGGATCATCGGGCGACTGCCGTCCGGGCTCCACGCCCCGCCCAAGAGTCCGCCGCTGTCCAGCATCCGGCGCGGCAAAGCGAGCTGGTAGTAGAGCTCGTCGGTGTCCACCGGCGGGGCGAGGGCGGTGACGAGGCCCGGCAACAACAGCAGGCCCACCGCCAGCAGCGTCCCCGCCTCCGGACGGCGGGGGAGCGGGATGCCGGCGGGGCGCAGCCAGCCTGAGGAGAGCAGCGCGGCGAGGCCAATGAAGCCTGGGCTGTCGAGCATCCCGAGCGCGGCGAGGCCGAGCCCGCCCAGCCCCCAGAGGAGGAGCCCCGCGACGGCCGCGTGCGCCCAGCCCCGCGGATCGGTCCGGAGCGCCGGCGTCGCCCACCCCACCACGGCCTGGCCAGCCCCCAGCGCGGCCACCGCCCAGACGAACACCCCACCCAGACCTCGGAGGAGCCGGAGGGCCGCCTCCCCGGTCAACGATGGATCTCCTGCCAGGAAGAGGCCGGCCGAGCCGAGGGTCCAGAGCCCGAAGATCAGCCACCGGCCCAGCTTCACGGCGGGGTCGCGGTGCGGAGGTAGACGGTCTCCCCCTCGCGGTAGATGAGCCAGCGGGACCACCGGCTCGGCCATCGTTGGTCCCCCGGCCCGCCGGCGGACAGCCCGTCGGAGCAGCGCACGTCGATCCCGACCTCGATCCCGACCTCGATCCCGCCGACGGCGCCGCCCACCGCCCGCGTCTCGAAGCAGACGATGTCCTCCCAGAGGCTGGGAGGGGCCGAGAAGCCCGTTTTCGCCGGGATCCGTCGCTCAGCGCCGTCTCGTGTGTCTCGGACCACCACCGCCTCCGGCTCGACCCAGGCCAGCCAGGCCCCGCTGCCCACCACGTGCCGCTGGTGGCCGGGGCCCCCGGCCAGGACGGTGCGCGCGCCCCGGGCAGAGAGGTCGATCTGGACAACATCCTCGTCGCCTCCCCCCGCGTCCTCTACCCACGCCGCGAAGGGCCAGGCGAGGGCGGGCGGGTACCAGCCCGCGGGGTGGGCCGCGTAGAGGGTCCGCGCGGCCGCCTCTTGCGGGAAGGCCTGTACGTGATCGGCGTCCAGCGCGGCGATGTGGAGGCCGTCCAAGGCGACCGGCGACACGAGTCGCTCCATCAAGCGTGTCCCTGGCACGGCGATCGCTCCGTCCTCTGTCAGGGCGAACAGGCCACCCTGGAGGCCCGGCTGGAAGACCAGTCCGGCCCCCCATCCCGGGCTCGGCAAGGGAGCGGAGAGCCGGATCAGCCGCCCGCTCTCCAGGCTCAAGGCGCGATCGACGGTGCCCCCCGGGCCACAGCCCAGAACCCAGGCTCCGGAGAGCGCAGGCAGCCGCTCGTCGTCACAGCGGGCCGACACCTCGTGGAGAGGGACCCGCTGGCCGTCCGTGAGCGCGCTCAGATCGAGGGCAGGCCCCACCTCAGCGAACGGCCGTCGCCTCGATGCCGCAGCAGTTCACGGTGTAGGTGACCGTGTCGCTGGTCGTGGCCCCCGTGCAGTCCGTGACCGTCAGCAAGAACTGGAAGTCGTTGTCCTCACAGAGCGAGGGCTCGGTGGGCTCGGCGTCCTCGAGGCTCACGGTGGTGGACAGTGAGGTGGGGTCGGCGATGACGCCGTTGCCGCTCACGACCGTCCACAGGTAGGTCATGCCGTCCCCGTCGGGATCGGAGGCCGAGGCGTCATCCCCGAGGCTGAGCGTGACCGGCGAGCAGGAGTCACAGTCGTAGGTGTAGCCAGACGGGCTACACTCGGCTTCACCGCCGTCCGCCGCCTTCGGCGTGCCGGCCTCCACGGTGGGGACCGCGTTGGCCACCCGCTCGTCCGCCGTGATCTTGAGGGTGTCCGGCGTCGACCACGCGGTGCCGTCGTAGACGGCCAACGACACCACGTAGCTGCCCGCGACGTCGGGGTAGAACTTCGGGGTCGGCGTGGCGGTGCTGTCGAAGCTCGCGTCAGAGGCCGTCGAGTTGGACGGCTTGCTCTGCAGCACCCATTGATAGGTGAGGCTGTCCCCGTTCGGGTCGTAGGAGCCGGAGCCGCTCAGGTCAACCCAGGAGCAGTCCTCGCTCGTGATGTCGTCCCCCGCGAGGGCGACGGGCGGGGCCGGATCGGCCGCGGAGACCCGCACGAGGGCGGTGTCGGGGGACGAGGAGTCGAGCCCGTTGTTGACCACGAGCGAGACGACGTACACGCCGCCCTTATCCGCCACGAAGCTGGCGTTGGCGCTGGTGTCACCGGTGAGCGCACCCACCGTGCTGCCCGTCGGCGCCGACTCGATCTTCCAGTGGTAGCTCAGGGTGCGGCCGAGCGGATCGTAAGACTCACTCCCGTCGAGGCTGAAGGTCGCGCCCTCGAGCCCCGTGAGGTCGACGCCCGCGTTGGCGACCGGCTCCTTGCCGTCCTCGACCGTGACGATCACGAAGTCTACGGTGGACTTCGCGCCGAGGGCGTCCTCCACCATCAAGGAGACCACGTAGGTCCCGGCCTTGTCCGCCAGGAAGGTGGTCTGTGGAGCGGAGCTGTTGTTGCCGGGGAGCGAGGCCTCGGTGCCGGCCAGGGCGGAGCCCGAGGGCACCGTGTCAAAAGACCAGTGGTAGGTGATCGCGTCACCGTCCGGGTCGAAGGAGCCCGAGGCGTCGAGCTCGATCGGCGTGTCCGAGCTCTGGCTCAAGTTGCTGCCCGCGTTGGCGACGGGCGGGCTGTTGAAGGCCCCCTTGTCCTTGACGAGCTCGGAGTCGGTCCCGCAGGCCACGAATACCGAAGACGCGAGAGAAAAGGCCCAGAGGCGCTGAACGAACATCATGGGAGAGGCCCTCACGGCTTCTGACCGGTGCAGGAATAGCTGACCGTGAACGTGTCATTGTCGGAGAGCTGGCAGTCGGCGACCGACAGCTCGACGGTGAGCGACATGGTCGTGGCGACCCCGTAGGTCGCCGACTGGGCCGGGATGACACCGGAGCTCAACGCGCTGTACCGGCTCGAGAAGATCACCGTGCCGGTGGCCTCGTTCCAGGTGTAGCTGAGCTCATCGCCCTCCGGATCGAAGGAGGCCGAGCCGTCCAGCTCGAGCTGCTGCTCCTCGCAGTCCGCGCAGGTCCACACGTAGCTGGAGGCCTCACAGTCGCTCTCGGCCTCAATGGTGACGTCGTCTCCCGCGTTGGCCGAGGGCCGGTGGTTCTCCGACTCCTCGTTGATGAGGTAGGTGACGATGTCGGGGCTCGACCAGTCCGTGCCGTCGTAGACCTGGACCTGGAAGGTGTAGCTGCCAGGGATGTCCCAGGTGAACTTCGGATCGGCGGCGGTGGAGTCAGAGAAGCTCGTGTCGGTGGAGGCCGAGCCCGAGGGTACCTCGATCACGGTCCACTGGTAGGTGATCTCGTCGCCGTCCAGATCGTAGCTCCCGTAGGCGTCGAGGGAGATCGGGTTGTCCGCGCAGGAGCCGAGCTCCTCGGACTCACCGGCGTCGGCCACGGGCGGACGATTGCTGGAGGCCACGTTGATCGTGCAGATGTCGGGCTCGGAGTACTGCACTCCGTCGGACACCACGAGGCTCACCGTGTAGATGCCGTCGCAGTCCGGCACCACCGAGGGGGTGGGCCCGCCGGGGTTGAAGATGTCGCTGGAGCTGCGGGTCGAGCAGTCGGGGACGTCGGTCAGCGACCAGGAGAAGCTCAGCTCGGCCCCCTCCGGATCGTTCGACAGCGAGCCGTCGAGGGTGGCGGCCTCGCCGATCTTGCCCTCGACGTTGGGCCCGCAGTCGGCGATCGGGGCGTTGTCCGTCGAGGTGACGTGCACCACGACGACGTCTTCGGCGCTCGTCGCGTCGGGATCGGACACCACGAGGTGGAGGGTGTAGTCCCCGACGGCGTCCGGCGCGAAGCCCGGAGCCACCGCCGTCGCGGTGCGGTTGTCGGAGAGCGCGCTCTCATCGAGCGCCGACCCTGCGGGCACGCTCTCGAAGGTCCACGTGAAGGTCACCTGATCGGCGTACTTCTCACAGAAGGTGCTGGCCGAGCCGTCTAGGGTGACGAGCGCACCGAGGGTGCCCGACACGTCCGCCCCTGCGCTGGAGACCGGCGCGTCACAACGGGTGGCGGTGTCGACCACCTTCTCGTCGCCGCATGCGAACAAGGACAGCATCGTGAAGACCGCGGGAGACGTCCACCAGGTCATTCGAACGGCCATGAAGCCTCCACCGATCCAGGGCCGACATCGGGACCCCAGGTGTTTCCAGACACAACAAGTCAGGTTGAGCATTGTACGGCGAGGCGACGCCGGTCGTCAACGTGCACGACGTTCACGAGCAAGCGGTCGCCGGTCGCCAAGCGACCGCGCCCCCTTGCCCCCGCCCGGTCGGTTCTTACCTTGCGCCGCCCGACCCCCGGACCCCGGGGGCGGTGGAGCGCGCGATGGGATTCTTCGACTTTTTTCTGGGTGGCGACGAAAAGCAGATTCAACGCCATGCGAAGCGGGCGAAGAGCCCGAACGCGCAGGCCGAGGAGCGGGAGCTGTCGATGCAGTGGCTCGCGGAGAACGGGACGGAGGAGGCGGTCTACGGGATCCTCGGGCGCTTCACGCTCACCTACGAGCAGCGCATGAAGGACACCGCGGAGAAGGAGCTCGCCCACCGGCTCCTGCTCGGCCTCGGCAAGGAGAAGGTCGGCAATCCGGTGCGGCAGTGGGTTCGGAAGAACGAGAGCTTCGCCGTCCCGCTGCAGATCATCGACACGCTGGAGGGGCCCGCTGCCGCCGTGGACGTGCTGCTCGACCTCCTCGGCCGGGAGGTCGATCCCTTCAAGCCCGAGAAGAAGCGCCAGGTGCTCATCAAGCTGGCCGACTTCCTCGACGAGCGGATCGTGCAGCGCGTGCCTGCCTGCCTCGAAGACTTCGACGAGGGCGTGCGCTACGCCGCCATCGAGACCTTGCTGGCGCAGGAGTCCGACGCCGTTCGGGCCGACCTCGCCCGCGCCCTCGCCCGCCGAGACGAAGAGTCGAACCGAGTCCGCGTGCGGATCGCCGAGGCCTTCAACCGCCGCGGCTGGACGCTCGGGGACCTCGCCGCTGGCGTGTCCGAGCGGCCGCCTGTCGGTTGGCGTGTCGAAGGCGAGCGGGTCGTGCCCGCCTAGCCCGCGCCCGTGACCGCCCTCACACATCGGCGCCGACCCCGAGGGCCCAGCGCCCGAGCGCCGATCCCAACCGGACCGCCTCTGGGATGGAGCCGCTCCGCACCGCGTCGCGGGCGAGCCGCGCCGCCGGCCGAGGGCGGAGGTAGAAGCCGGTCCAGGCCCGTCGGAGGAGGCGCTGGAGCTGCTCCGGGGGCAGATCGGTGACCGTCGCCCGCTCGAGATCGCCGTCCACCGGCCCCTTCACGCCCGCCGTGGCGCCGTGGGAGGCGAAGAGCGGGGTCCCCGGCATGGCGACGAGCGACGAGAACTGTACGTAGTCCGCCCCAATCTCCCGACAGAAGCGAACAGTCCGCTCCACCTCACCCACCCCCTCCCCGGGCGCCCCGAGGATCACGTAGGCGAGGCTGCGGATGCCCGCCGCGCGGGTCAGCCGGAAGGCCTCGCGCGACTCCTCAACCGTGATGTCCTTCCTCAGGAGGGCCAGGGTCTCCGGGTTCCCGCTCTCCACCCCGTAGGCGATGGTGCGACAGCCGGCGCGTCGCATGAGGCGCAGGAGCTCCAGATCGGCCACGTCCACCCGCCCCTCACACTTCCACTCGACGTCGATGCGCCGCCGCAGAAGCTCCTCGCAGATCTCGGCCACCCGACTCGGGCGCAGCGTGAAATTATCATCATAGATATTGATGAAGCGGACGCCTTGTTCGCTCCGCATCCTCGCCATCTCGTCGACCACATGCTCGGCTGGCCGGGCCCGCCAGCGAGATCCGCTCACGCTCTTGTCGCAGAACGAGCATCGAAACGGGCAACCCCGGCTGGTGATCAGCGTGCCGAAGCCCGGCCTTGTGGCGAAGAGGTACCGATAGGCGGAGCCCGGCAGGAGGTCGCGGGCCGGAGCCGGGAGGCGAGTGAGGTCAGGCTCGGGGATCGCAGGGCGGAAGGCGCGGCCGAGCGCCAGCACCCCGGGCGGTGGATCGGCCGAGCCCCCCGCGGCCCACCAGTCGAGGAGCTCCACCACCACTCGCTCCCCCTCCCCCACCACGGCGGCGTCCAAGCCCGGCATGGCCGTGAAGACGGCCTCCCGCACCGCCGTGGGGTGGGGCCCGCCGAGGACGACACGCCCGACATGGGGCCGAGCGAGGGCCACCGCGCGGGCGGCGACGTCGGCCACGGGGGTCATCGCGCCGAGGCCGAAGACGTCGGGTCGGGCAGCGGCGACGGCGTCGGCGAAGCGCGGCCAGGTCCAATTCAGCGCGTAAGCGTCTATGATCTGGACGTCGTGCCCCGCCTCACGGAGCGCGCCCGCGATGTACGCGAGGCCCAGCGGGGGGACGCTCAGCCCGGCGTCGGAGGGCCCCCGACGCGGCGGTCGGACGAGGAGGACTCTCTGGGGGGGCCCGATCATTCGTGCAGTGTATCGGACCCCGCGCCGCTGCCAAACTGCCCCGATCGAGCGGCCGAGGCGACGAGGAGCAGCGCGCGGGCCGCACGCTCGGCCGACTCGGGCGTCGCGTCGGGCCCGAACAGCGCGGACAGCGACGCCACGCCGATCGCCCCTGCCGCGAAACAGGCCCCCACCGCCTCCGGGCCGACCCCACCGAGGGCGTACACGGGCAGACCGGCGCCGGCGATGAGCGTGCTCAGCCCTGCGATCCCGAGGGTCGGGCGGACATCTCCGGGCTTGCTGCCGGGGGCGAAGACCGGCGCGAGGATCGCGTAGTCGAGCCCCGCGTTGGCGGCGGCGGCGAGGCCCGCGGCGTCGTGTACGCTCTGGCCGAGGAGGCCGCGCACCGCTCTCCGATGCTCCGCGAGGCTCGGCGCGCCATCGGGGAGCCGATCGGGGAGGTGCAGGCCCCAGCCGCTCCGCTCGGCGATCTCCAGGCCGGCCGGGGAGCGCCCGTGCAGCAGCAGCCCTTCACCGAAGGTCGGAGCGAGGCGCCGGGCGAGATCGACGAGGGCGCGATCCCCGAGCTGTGCCTCGCGCAAGATGATCGCCCGCAGCCCACCCCGCGCGGCGCCCTCCGCGAGCGAGACCAGATCACGGCCGCACCGGTGATCCCCCGCGCTGATGCCGATCAGCGCCGGCAGATCGCCGCTCACGAGCCGAGGAGCCCCGAGAGGGGGGAGCTCGCCGCGGCATACAGCCGGCGCGGGATCCGACCGGCGAGGAAGGCCTCGCGACCAGCCTCGACGCCGAGGCGCATCGCCCTCGCCATGCGGACCGGATCGGTCGCCCCTGCGATCGCCGTGTTGAGGAGGATCGCGTCCACACCGAGCTCCATCGCCAAGGCGGCGTCGCTCGCCGTGCCCACGCCCGCATCGACGATCACCGGCACCTTGGCCTGCTCGCGGATGATGAGGAGGTTGGTCGGGTTGCGGATCCCGAGCCCGCTGCCGATCGGCGCCGCCAGCGGCATCACGGCGGCGCAGCCGAGGTCTGCGAGGCGCCGGCAGGCGACGGGATCATCGATGATGTAGGGCAGCACGACGAAGCCCTCCTTCACGAGGACCCGCGCCGCCTCGAGCGTGCCCTCGGTGTCGGGGAAGAGCGTGTCCGGATCGCCGATCACCTCAAGCTTGATCAGCGGCGTTTCGAGCAGCTCCCTCGCCAGACGCGCCGTGGTGATGGCGTCCTCGGCCGTGTAGCAGCCCGCCGTGTTGGGCAGGATGTGGACGCGGCTGCGATCGATGAAGTCGAGGATGTTGCTCCCCCGCGGCGCCGAGAGATCGACGCGCCGTAAGGCGACGGTGACCATCTCCGTCTCGGCTGCCAGGTGGCAGTCGCGCATGGTGGAGAAGTCGGGGTACTTCCCGGTTCCGACGAGGAGGCGGGAGCGCAGCGAGAGGGGGCCGAGGGTCCACATGCGGCCCGTCTACCCTGACCCGGCGGGGCACGCGAGGGAGCCCGCTTGCGGATCGCTTCAAGCTCCGCTAAAAACAGACCGCTCTCCGCTGCGTCGGCGTGGCGGATGCGGTTCCGCTCACCGGGCGGCTCAGTCTTTCAACGGAAGACCGACATGGCCACTTTCAATTGTGGCGGTGTTGTCAAATCCGGGTGATAGTAGCCACAAGTGATCTCAACAACGACGCCCCCGTGGGCACCAGACGCCGGGTGACCGGCCTCAGATGGAGGACAGCATGAACTTCAAGCTCTTCGGGGCCCTCGCCCTCATTGCCTTCGCCACCACCGGCTGCAGCGACAAGGGTGGCGACACCGGTGACACCAGCGGCGGCGGCGGTGACGGCACCGACGGCGGCGGCGGCGATCCCTCCGCGTCCGTCTCTTGGGGCGGCTCCTCCGTCACCCTGAGCGTCTCGGGCGGCCCCGGCGCCTACTGGTTCGGCATGGCCGAGACCGGCGCCTCCGACGACCCCTGGACCGGTGAGGATTGCCTCTACGGCTACACCACCGGTGACGGCACCAACTTCTCCTACTGCCACGACGCCGGTGACGGCGGCGACACCACCCTCTCCTACGGCGGCGACTACGCCGACCTCCAGGCGGGCACCACCGTCTTCACCAGCTCGTCCTACGACGGCTCGGTCGCCTACTACCTCGAGTCGGACCCCGACTTCGGCGGCACCGGTGATTGCTGGGCCTGGGGCAACGGCGCCGGCTCCTACTACTCCGAGCTCGGCTGCGGCTCGATCTAACGCCCGCGCCTCAGAGGTCCGCCCCCGCGGCGGGCCCCTGAGGTACCGCTTGGCCCGCCCGGTTCGCGCCGAGGCGGGCCTCGTCGTTTCAGGAGGTCGCCCCTTCGAATGGGCCCGCGAATCACCCGCTTGACGCTGCTCCTCCTCGGGGTGGCGTGCGCCGCGACGGCCTGCCGGACGCCCAGCGACGAGCTCGCGAGCGTCGAGGAGGGCTCCACGTGGGTCTGGGGCGACCTCCACGCGCACAGCGGCTGGTCCTACGACGGCTGCGAGCAGCCGGACGCCAATTGCACACCCCGGGGCGAGACACCGGCCGCCGACTTCTTCGAGCAGGCGGAGGACGCCGGCCTCGACTTCGCGGCGCTCACCGACCACGCCGAGGCCGACTCGCTCTCCCTCGACGGAGAGGGCGGCCCCGCGCTCGACATCTGGGACGGGCAAGCCGCCGTGGTGTCCGCCGCGCGGGGCGGCCCGGTGCTGCCGATCCTCGGCTACGAGTGGACCGCCTACGACAGCGCCGTGCGCGAGGGGCACAGCCGGGGCTCCCACCGCACGGTGCTGCTGAGCGATCCCTCCGCCTGCGCGGCCTGGCGGGTCCCCGGCAGCGCCCTCCGCGCCCCCTCGGAGAACCGCCCGGAGGGTGCGCCCGACTTCAGCCAGCGCGCCGACGCCTCGATCTCCAACCGCGCCGCGCAGTTGGCCCAAGCGCTCGAAGACGCCGCCGGCCGCTGCCCCGAGGTGGAGGCGCTCAGCTTCGTGCACCACTCGGCCTGGGATCCCCCCGAGCCCACCGATTGGCTCCTCGACGAGAACCGGCTCGGCGACGACCGCCTCATCGAGATCTTCTCCGAGCATGGCAGCTCGGAGTGCGCCGACCTCGGCGCCGAGGGCTGCGACTGGGCCACCGAGCCCGACCACTACTACCCGGACGGCGCCGCGCAGACCGCCCTCGACCGCGGCCTGACGGTCGGCTTCGTCGGCGGGACAGACAGCCACGACGGTCGGCCGGGCAGCCTGGAGGACGGGCCGAGCGCGGTCGCACAGTGGGAAGACGTCGATCTGGACGGTGTCCCCGACAGCCCGCGACGCCAGCTCACCGGCGGCGGCCTCACGGGGGTCCTGCTCGCCGCGGGCGAGCCGCTCGACGCCGCCCACCTCTTCGACAACCTCTCCGCCCGCCGGACCCTCGCCACCTCCGGGCCCCGCCCCGAGCTCCGCGCCGCGGTCTTCGACGACGCCGGCCAGGCCTGGAGCTTCGGCGAAGCCGTACCCTCGGAGGGTACGCTGCGGGTCGAGGTGGAGCTGTCCGCCCTGAGCGAGGAGGAGCTCGATCTCCGCCTCGAGCTCATCGGCCCCGGCGGCGCGCTGCTCGCTTGGAGCGAGGAGGCCAGCCTAACCGCCGAGTGGGACCCCGCGCCGGGCGACACCCTCTACCTCCGCGCCCGCTTCTTTCGCTCGGACGGTGAGGAGGATCGCCTTTGGCTGTCTCCTTGGTTCG
This sequence comes from Myxococcota bacterium, assembly GCA_044344255.1. Lineage (GTDB taxonomy): Bacteria > Myxococcota_A > UBA796 > UBA796 > UBA2385 > JBIJDH01. The sequence continues at coordinate 38,971 of JBIJDH010000006.1, read as the reverse complement.
CGAATGTAACCGAATGTACCTGCGGCCCGCCCACTCTCGACCCTTCCCGCGGCCTTTTCCTGGTTGGCGCGGTGATCTTTGCGCTGGTCAGCCTGCGGCGCGCGGCCCCCGCCCTTCGTTGACGGGCTCGCGCGGCCGGGGCTAAGGTAGGGGCACACAGGAGCGTCCATGCAGACCATCCCCTTCTCGGCCCACACCCCGGCCGGCGTGACCCGTTCTCCCGCGGTCCGACTGCTGCTCCGTTGTCTCTTCGCGTTCACCTTGGTGTCCGCCGTCGGCTGCAGCAAAGACGACGATAATGACGGATTCCGCAAGGGCGATGATTGCAACGACGATGATCCGGAGGCCCACCCCGGCGCCGCCGAGACCTGCGACGGCAAGGACAACGACTGCAACGACTCGATCGACGAGGGCGTGCAGGGCACGTATTGGCTGGACGCCGACGGCGACGGCTACGGCGACGCAGACCTCTCCGCCACCGCCTGCGAGCTGCCCGACGGCTACGCCGACGTCGCCGGTGACTGCGACGACAACTCCGACGTCTTCCACCCCGGGGCGCTCGAGACGGACTGCACCGACGACCGCGACTACAACTGCGACGGCTCCACCGGCTACGCCGACGCCGACGCCGACGGCGTCCCGGCCTGCGAAGACTGCGATGACTCCGACGAGACCCGCAAGCCCGGCTCCGCCGAGGTCTGTGACGGCGTCGACAACGACTGTGACCTCGAGGCGGATGACAACCCGATCGACGGCACGACCTGGTACATCGACTACGATCTCGACGGCTACGGCTCGGACGCCTACACGCTCGTCGAGTGCTCCCGTCCGAGCTCCTTGTTCGTCGACAACGACGAGGACTGCAACGACTTCACCTCGGCCGCCAAGCCCGACAGCACCGGCACGTCCGAGATCTGCGACGGCATCGACAACGACTGCGACGGCTACACCGACGCCACCGACGACAGCGTCCAGGACGCAGGCGAGTACTACCTCGACACGGACGGTGACACCTTCGGCGACGACGCCACGCTCGCCATCGCCTGTGTGAACCTCGATGGCTACGTCGAGGCGGGCGGGGACTGCGACGACACCTCGGGGGCCGTGAACCCCGACGCCAACGAGCTCTGCAACGACGAGATCGACAACGACTGCGACCCGTCCCCCATCTGCGATCTCACGCTCACCTCCGCCGACTCCGTGATCACCGGGGCCTCCACCACCGACGGTCTCGGTCACGCCTTCACCGGCCTGGGAGACCTCAACGGGGACGGCGCCATCGACCTCCTCGTCTCGGCCAACTCGGCTGACCCCGACGGCGATGGCGGGCGCGAGGGCGCCTCCTACCTCATCTACGGCCCGGTGACCGACATCCTCGGCACCTTCAGCGCCGCCGACGCCGACGTGATCTACCGCGGCGAGTCCACCTCCGACCTCGCCGGCACCGCCATCGCCTCGCTCGGCGACGTCGATGACGACGGCGTCAATGACTTCGGCGTGACCGCGTCCACCTACTCTCCCACCTCCAAGTCGAAGGCCGGGACGCTCTATATCGTGAGCGGCGCCACCACCCCGACCGCGGGCGACGTCACCCTCGACGACACCACCACCCGCCAGTTCTACGGCGGCAAGGCCTTTGACTACCTGGGCGGCGGCCTCGCAGGCTTGGGTGACATCAACGGGGACGGGGTCGACGACCTCGCCGTGGGCGCCACCTTCGCCGAGGTCAACTCCTTCTCGAGCGCGTCTGGGGCGGTCTATATCTTCTACGGCGGAGCGGACCTGCAGGGTTATGGCTCGGCGCTCGCCTCCACCGCCGACGTCGTGCTCCTCGGCGAGGCGACGAACGACAAGCTCGGCTCGACCATCCGCGGGCTCGGCGACATCAACGGCGACGGCGCCGACGACTTCGCGCTCGGCGCCAAGGTGGCCAGCGCCGCTGGCTCCGAGGCCGGCGTCGTCTACCTCGGCCTCGGCGGGACCAGCTACACCGCCAGCGGGGACGCGAGCCAGCTCGCCTCCACGATCTACGGCGGCACCGCCAAAGACTACTGCGGCACCGCCATCTCCAGCGCCGGCGACGACGACGGGGACGGCTACATCGACTTCTGGGTCTCGGCCCCTGGCGACAACACGACGGGCGGCACCGGCTCGGGCTCGATCTACCTCATCCGCGGCAGCGCCACCGTTGACACCGACACCGACGGGGTCGCGATCGACCTCGCTTACGACGTGCAGCTCTACGGCAGCACCGAGAGCGACGGCATCGGCGCCTCCCTCGCCGGCGACGGCGACGTGGACGGCGACGGACAGCCCGACCTCGTGGTCGGTGCGCCGGGAGCGGGGAGCGACGAGCAGGGCCTGACCTACCTCATCTACGGCCCCTTCACCGCCGGGGCCTACGAGATCACGCCCGAGGCCGACGCGACCTTCTTCGGGGCCGCGGCCACCGACGCCGCCGGCACCGAGGTCAACTTCCTCGGCGACCTCGACGGCAACGGCACGAACGACATCGGCACCACCGCCGTCAACGCCGACCAGTCGGCCACTGACTCCGGCTCTGCCTACATCTTGCTCGGCGTCGGCCTCTGACCGCTCGGCGTCGGCCCCTCACCGCTCGGCGTCGGGCCTGAGCGGCCTCCGCCCTCCCGCTATGGAGCGTCCGACATGGACCGTCCGATCCGGGTCCTCACCGTCTTCGGGACCCGGCCCGAGGCCATCAAGATGGCCCCCGTGGTGCGGGCGCTCGCCGCGCACCCGAGGGTAGAGGGGCGGGTCTGCGTCACGGCGCAGCACCGCGACATGCTCGACCAGGTGCTGAGCCTCTTCGAGCTGGTCCCCGACTACGACCTCGACCTCATGCGCCCGGGCCAGGACCTCCACGCCCTCACCGCCCGCGTGCTCACCGGCATGCGGCCGGTGCTCGAGGCCTCCCGCCCCGACGTGGTGCTCGTACACGGCGACACCACGACCACCCTCGCCGCCACCCTCGCCGCCTTCTACAGCGGCGTGCCGGTCGGTCATGTCGAGGCGGGGCTGCGGACGGGTGACCTGCGCGCCCCCTTCCCCGAAGAGGCGAACCGCGTCCTCGCCGACAAGCTCTGCACCTGGCACTTCGCCCCCACCGAGCGCTCGGCGGCCATCCTCCGGGCGGAGGGGCAGGAGCCCTCCCGCGTCCACGTCACCGGCAACACGGTGATCGACGCCCTGCTCTGGATGCGGGATCGCGTCCGAGTCGCGCCGGCCGAGCGCTTCGAGGCCGCCTTCGGCAGCGCCTGGGCCTCCACCCTCGATCCCTCGGTGCCGCTGATCCTCATCACCGGTCACCGGCGCGAGAGCTTCGGCGACGGCTTCCGCAACATCTGCCGCGCCCTCCGCACCCTCGCCCTGCGGCACCCCGACGTGCAGCTCGTCTACCCCGTCCACCTCAACCCCAACGTCCAGGGGCCGGTGCGGGAGACCCTCTCCGACCTGCCGAACGTCCACCTGCTGCCGCCGATGGAGTACGAGCCCTTCGTCCGCCTGATGGACCGCTCCACCTTCATCCTCACCGACTCCGGCGGCATCCAGGAGGAGGCGCCCAGCCTCGGTAAGCCCGTCCTCGTCATGCGCGAGGTGACGGAGCGGCCCGAGGGCGTCGAGTCGGGCACCGTCCGCCTCGTCGGCACGGACACCGAGCGCATCGTCGCCGAGTCCGAGCGGCTGCTGCTCGATCCCGAGGCCGCCTCGGCCATGCGGCGCGCCCACAACCCCTACGGGGACGGCCGCGCCAGCGAGCGCATCACCGACCTCCTCGTCCAGGCGCTCGGCTGAGCGAGGCGCCGCCACCGGCCCCGACGGCCCCCCCCGGCGTCGAAGCCGCGATCCGCAACGACGACGCCACGAAGGTCGCGGGCGGATCGGGCCTGATGATGCTCGGCGGGCTCTTCGACCGCGGGGTCCGCTGGGCGATCAAGTGGTACCTGTCGGGGGCCCTCGGCCCGGTGGGCCTCGGCGTCTACTCGGCGGCGATGGGGTGGGGCCAGCTCATCACCTCCTTCTCCCCCCTCGGCACCGACACGGGGATCATCTACTTCGCGGCCCGATACAAGCGCTCGGGCGAGCTCGACCGCCTCAAGGGCGCGCTACAGGTGGGCCTCGTCGTCAGCGTCGTGCTCGGCGCCGTCTCGGCCGGCGCGCTCTGGAGCGCCGCCCGCTTCGGGCCCTGGTGGGCCGCCGACGCCGAGATGGACGACGCCTTCCGCTTGTCGGCGCCGATGATCCTGCCCTGGACGATCCTGCTCTACGGGGTGGGCACGCTCAAGGCGCTCAAGGACATGCGCCGCTCGACCCTGGCCTTCCAGGTGACGCTGCCCCTGCTGATGCTGGCGGCCACCTTCCTCCTCGTGGGGTTGCTCGATCTCGGCGTACAGGGCGCGATCCTCGGCGCCAGCGTCGCCACGGCGCTGGCGATGGCGCAGTGCCTCCGCTTCGCCTGGCAAGCCTACGGATCGATCCTCCGCGACCCTGCGATCGTCGCTCGGCGCGAGACCGCCGAGATCCTTCGCTTCTCCATCCCGCAGAGCCTCACCGCCGCCGCCTTCCAGGGCACGATGCAGCTCGACGTGCTGATGCTCACCGCGCTGGCTTCGATGGAGCAGGTGGGCCTCTACGGCGTCGCCGCCTCCCTTGCCTCCTTCGGAGCGGTGCCCGCCAACGCCATCGCCGGGATGCTCAACCCCTTCATCGCCGAGCTCGTCTACGCCGGTGAGACCGCGCGCTTGAACGCGCTGCTCCAGACCGCCACCCGCTGGCTGATCGTCGCCTCGGTGCCCGTCTACCTCGTGCTGCTGCTGGTCCCCGACGTCGTGCTCAGCATCTACGACGAGGCGTACGCCGTGAGCGCGAGCTCGCTAGTGCTGCTCACCGCTGGCCAGATCGTGAACACGATCTGCGCGCCGGCGATGCGCCTCATCCCGATGTCCGGTCGGTCCCTGCTCAACCTCGGCAACGCCCTCGCCGCGCTCGCGCTGAGCGCGCTGCTGTGCTGGTTCTTCATCCCCCGCTGGGGGGCGTGGGGCGCCAGCCTCGCCACCGCCACCAGCCTCACCCTCTGGTCGAGCTGGCGCGTGGTCGAGGTGTGGTGGCTGCTGGGCTGTTTCCCCTTCGATCGACGGGCGGGCGGCCTGCTCGCGCTGGCGGCCACCGGGTGGGCCCTCGTACGCTGGGGCGTCGGGCCAGAGCACCCCTTGCTGCGCATCGGCGGCACGGCCGTCGTGATCCTGGTCTTCCTGATCGTGGCCTTCACCGCCGCCCGCAGCCCCGAGGACGAGGCGGTGCTCGGTCGGGTCCGCGCCGGACTGCGGCGCCGCCTCGGCCGGCCGGCTGGAAAGAATTAGGGGAACCGACGCCTGCGACCGTGGCTCTGGGATCCTCCCCACGCGCACCACCGCTCGTCGCCCCAGAGGGAGCCCTGATGCTCATCCCGCCCCGGCCCGCCGTCCTCCGCCGCTCCGCGCCGCTCCTCCCCCTCCTGCTCGGTCTCGGCTGCACCACGCCCGAGATGTTCATGCCGTCCGCGGAGGAGCTGGTAAAGATCCAAAAGGCCATGGACGCCAAGAACAACCCGCCAAAGCCCGTCGTCCGCGACATGGTCGGCTGTGATCTCGCCAAGCAGGGGCTCGAGAGCGTCTTCCCCGGGGCCCTCATCCGCGAGTACCAGCCCTCGGGCAAGGACAGCTGCGGCTACGCCATCGACGGGCCCCGCAGCGAGCTCGGCACCGACGTCGTCGGCCACCTGCGCGCCCCCTTCGCGAGCTGGACCGAAGACAAGGCGGCGGCGGTGGACAGCGAGGGCGGCACCACCTTCCGCTTCGGCGACGGGCGGCGGCTCTGCACGGTCCAGGCCACCTGGGACGGCAAGGGCGCCCCGGCCAGCACCTACTTCAAGGTGGAGTCGGTCTGCGCCCCCGACCCGAAGGCGCCCCCCGCTGACCCCGCCGCGGTCCCCGCTGCTGCCCCCGCCGCGGCCCCCGTGCCGGCCTCCCCATGATCGTCCTCGGCGTCGCCGACAACCACGACAGCGGCGCGGCGGTCACCATCGACGGTGTCCTCGTCTCCGCGGTCAACCAGGAGCGGGTCGACCGGGTCAAGAGCTCGGGGGCCTTCCCTTGGGGCGCCATCGACGCCGCGCTCGCGACCGCGGGCGTCAGCGAGCGGGAGGTCGATCGTATCGCCTTCGGCACCGCCTTCACGCCCTCGTTGGCGCTGCGCGCCCTGCCCACCCTCCATCAAGACGCCCGCGCCGGGGGGCAGTTCTCCCCGCTCCTCCACGCCTATGTGGTCTACCAGAGCCTGCTCAAGGGCACGGGGCTCCACACGGTCGAGGTCGACGCCTGCAAGGCGATCCTGCGCCACCGCCTCAAGGACCGCCCCTTCGGCGCCGCCGCCCTCCAGCTCCTCGACCACCACCGCAGCCACGCCCACGGCGCCTACCGCAGCCAGCCCCGCGAGCGCTGCCTCGTGCTCACCGTGGACGCGATGGGCGACGGCACCACCGCCACCGTCTCCCTCGGCACCAACGGCCAGCTCGACCACATCGCCCGTCAATCCGGGCTCGCCAGCGTCAACAACTTCTACAGCCGGGTCACCGAGCGGCTCGGCTTCACGCCCAACCGCCACGAGGGCAAGGTCACCGGCCTCGCCGCCTTCGTGCCGCCGCCTCCCCGCCTCGTCGATCACCTGAAGACCCGGGTCCGCTTCTCGGAGGGGCGCTTCTTACGCGGCGCCGTGCTGCACACCGAGCGGAAGGACGACCCCTACTGGGCCGAGCTGGAGCGCTGGTCGCGCGAGGAGGTCGCCTCCGCCGCCCAAGCCGTCCTCGAGGAGGCCGTCCTCGCCTTCGTTCGTTTCTGGGTGCAAAAGACGGGCTGCGCCGACGTGGCCGTCGCCGGTGGGGTCTTCGCCAACGTGAAGCTCAACCAGCGCATCGCCCAAGCCGACGAGGTCGACTCCCTCTGGGTCTTCCCCCACATGGGCGACGGCGGGCTCGCGGTCGGCGCGGCCATGGACTCCGCGGGCACCGCGCCGCACCGCCTCGTCACCGCCGCCCTCGGCCCCGAGGCCAGCGATCGGGACTGCTACAAGGCCCTCAAGCGCGCCGACCTGCCCCAGGACAACCTCCGCGAGCGCGGGCCCGTCGGCGGCCTCGCGGGCGACGTGGCCCGCGCGGCCGAGCTCCTCGCCGCCGGTCGTGTGGTGGCGCGCTGCGACGGCCGGCTCGAGTGGGGGCCCCGCGCCCTCGGCAACCGCAGCATCTTCGCCCGCCCGAACGACCCCACGATCAACCAGTGGCTGAACGAGCGCCTCCGACGGAGCGAGTTCATGCCCTTCGCTCCGATGGTCCGTGAGGAGGAAGCCAGCGGCTACTTCTCTGGGCTGGACAAGGCCCCCGAGGCCGCGCGCTTCATGACGGTCTGCTTCGAGGCCTCCGCCGAGCTCCGCAGGGTCGCCCCCGCGGCCGTGCACGTCGACGGCACCGCCCGTCCCCAGGTGGTGCGCCGCCAGGACGACCCCACCCTCCACGCGCTGCTCACGCGGGTGGGCGAGCTCACGGGCGCGCCGGTGCTCATCAACACCTCCTTCAACCTGCACGAGGAGCCCATCGTCCACACGCCGAGCGACGCGGTGCGGGCCTTCCAGCAGGGGCGCCTCGATGCCCTCTGGCTCGGCGGCTACATCGCAGAGCGGGCCAGCGCGTAGCCCCGATGGAGCTCAGCCTCGCCAGCCGAGCTGCTCGAGGCGGGCCCGGAGGAGCTCGGGGAAGCGCTTGTACCAGGTGGCGTTGAGCGGCGACGGGTGGGGCAGCGGGTGCAGGCGGATCGTCCGCCCGCCGAGCACCACCTCCAGCGAGGTCGTGTATCGATCGGCCCGCGCCAGGAAGGCCTCGACCGTCGGCCGCAGCGAGGGCTCGGCGAGGCCGAACCAGCCGAGCGCGTCATTGCCGAGGGTGAGGAGGTCCCCTCCGCGCCAGTGCTCGACCAGCACGTCGCGCACCACCGGAGCGAAGCGCCGCTTGATCGCCGTGGACCAGGCCTTGTTGCCCACCGGCTTGTAGGGCACGGTGTTGGCCCAGAACACCGTCTGACCCGCCCGCACGCTGGCCGCGAGATCGGGGCAGGGCTGACCGAAGCGGGCCTCGTAGAGCGCCCGCCGCACGAGCTGCCCGCCGGCGCCGATGAAGGGCTCGCCGAGCAGGATCTCGTGTCGACCGGGGTCGCGGCCGAAGAAGCCCAAGGGCGCGGCGAGCGAGCCCGAGCCCAGCAGCACGGGCTCGAGCGGATCGCGCCCCGCCTCGGCGTAGACGGGCAGATCGATGCTCATCCCGCCGAGGGCGGCGGCGGCGCGGAAGCGCTCGTGGAGGGGGTCCATCAGTCCCCCGCCAAGGCCCCGGGGGTCGCCCGCCGCGCCTCCATGTCGTAGGTCGATCCGTGCGCCAGCACGTGCAGGCGCACCCCGATCAGGGTGACGGGCTTGCCCTCCTCGACCTGCGCCATGCTCGAATACTCGAGGGCCGAGACATCGACGATCGTGATCGCGCCGCTGCCCACCACCTCGAGCTTGTTCTCGCGGTTGATGAAGGCGGCGGTGTCCTCATCGAGGCCCACCCCCACGGCAAAGGGATTGTACGCGAGGGCGGTCATCAGCCGGCCGATGCGGTCGCGCTCGCGGAAGTGCTGGTCGACGATGATGCGGTTCGAGAGGCCGAGGCCCGGCGCCAGCGTGACCTGCCCGGCGATGGGCGTGGCGCCCTCCTTGCCGTAGGCGATCATGTGCTCAGAGACGAAGGCGGCGCCGGCCGAGGTGCCCGCCACCGGCACGCCGCGGGCGTTGCGGCGGCGGATCGTCGAGGCCACGGAGGTGCCGCCGAGGATGGTCGACAGCCGGAGCTGGCTGCCGCCGGTCATGAAGATGCCGTCGGCCTCCCCGAGGGCCTCCAGCCAGTCCTCTCGCTCGGCGTCGGCCCGCACGGCGAAGGGCAGCACGTCGACCTTGCGGGCGCCAAGGTTCTTGAAGATCTCCTTGTAGCGGCTCCCCGTGTCCGCCATCTGGGAGGCCGTGGGGATCACGGCGATCCGCGCCTCCTTGTTGCCGCAGAGGTCGAGGAAGCGCTTGAGGATGACCCGACCGCTCACCTTGTCCTCGGCGCCGCCGATGGGGATGATGTGGCCGCGGGTGCCGGGGAGGAGTTCTGGGGAGGGCATCGCCCACGCTCGCTGAAAGGGGGCGGATGCTAGCCGGCAAGCGGCTAGGGGTCAACCGCCCGCGCCCCCTTGCTGTCGAAATCCTGTCACATCGCGCCCGACGCCCCCGCTCCCCCGTCGGGAGACAGGCGGGCGGGGGTCGAATAGTCAGGCCGACTGGAGGTGCCCGTGGAGTGGTGGCAGGCCGTGGTCTTGGGCCTCGTCGAGGGGCTGACGGAGTACCTACCGGTGAGCTCCACCGGTCACCTCTTGCTGGCCGAGCGCCTGCTGGGCATGCCCTCCAGCGAGGAGGCGAACGCGTATGCGATCTGCATCCAGGCGGGGGCCATCCTCGCCGTGCTCGTCCTCTACCACCACCGCGTCAAGCAAGGCGTGATGGGCCTCTTCGGCAGAGACCCTGACGGCCGCCAGCTCACCCAGAACCTCGTCGTGGCGTTCTTCCCGGCGGCGATCATCGGCTTCCTGCTCGACGACCTGATCGAGCAGCACCTCTTCGGCCTCGCCCCGGTCGCCATCGCCTGGATCGCGGGCGGCGCGGCCATCCTCGGCCTCAAGCCGCCGATCGAGGGCCGGCCCCTCGAGGCGCTCACGATGCGCAGCGCCGCTATCATCGGCCTCGCCCAGTGCCTCGCGATGTGGCCCGGCACGAGCCGCAGCCTCGTCACCATCCTCGCCGGCTCGCTGATGGGCCTCTCTCTGCCCGCCGCCGTCGAGTTCAGCTTCCTGCTCGGCCTCGTCACCCTCTCCGCCGCCACCGGCTACTCGGGGCTCAAGCACGGGGCCGAGGTGGTGGCCGCGTACGGCGTCGCGATGCCGCTGCTCGGCTTCGTCGTGGCGTGGGGCTCCGCGGTGCTGGCGGTGCGCTGGATGGTGGGCTGGCTGCAGAAGCACGGCATGGCCCTCTTCGCCGGCTGGCGGATGGTCTCGGCCCTCATCGCCATCACGCTGCTCGCCCTCGGGCGGGCCTGAGCGCCGCCCTGGCGGGAGCCCACTTTCTGGTAGGCTCCGGGGCACCAACAGGAGCACCCGGATGTCTGTGCTGATCAAGGGCGGTCGAGTCGTGACCGCGGTGGACGACTACATCGCCGACGTGTGGATCGAGGGCGAGACGATCCGGGAGATCGGCGCCGATCTCTCCCACCGCGAGCGCGACGCCGGGCGGGTCTTCGACGCCCGCGGCAAGCTCGTCATCCCCGGCGGCATCGACGCCCACACCCACCTCGACATGCCCTTCGGCGGCACCACCTCGGCCGACGACTTCGACACCGGCACCGTCGCCGCGGCCTTCGGCGGCACCACCACCGTCGTCGACTTCGCGATCCAGCAGAAGGGCCGCAGCACCCTCGAGGGCCTCGACATCTGGCACGGGAAGGCCGCGAAGAAGGCGACGATCGACTACGCCTTCCACATGATCGTGACCGACATGGCCGTCGATCGCCTGGGGGAGCTCGAGGAGCTCGCCCGCCGCGGGGTCACCTCCTACAAGCTCTTTATGGCCTACCCGGGCGTGCTCTACGTCGATGACGGCACGCTCTACCGCACCTTCCGCCAGGCTGGCCTCAACGGCACGCGCATCTGCATGCACGCCGAGAACGGCATCGTGATCGACGAGATCATCCGCGAGGCGGTCGCGGACGGCAAGATCGAGCCCAAGTACCACGCGCTCACGCGCCCCACCCGGATGGAGGGAGAAGGCGTCCACCGCGCCATCTCCATCGCCGAGGTGGCCAACGTGCCGCTCTACATCGTCCACCTCTCGAGCGCCGACGCCCTCGAGGAGGTCAAGCGCGGCCGCGCCCGCGGGGTCGACGTGATGGCCGAGACCTGCCCCCAATACCTCTTCCTCGATCAGAGCTGGTACGACCGGCCCGACTTCGAGGGGGCCAAGTGGGTGATGACGCCGGCCCTGCGCGAGAAGTGGAACCAGGAGGTGCTCTGGAAGGGCCTGCAGCTCGGCCACCTCGGCAACGTGGCCACCGATCACTGCCCCTTCTGCTTCGTCGGCCAGAAGGAGCTCGGCCGCGAGAGCTTCACCAAGATCCCGAACGGCGCGCCGGGCGTCGAGAACCGGCTCAGCCTCATGTACAACGGCGGCGTCGTGGGCGGGCGCATCAGCCTCAACCGCTTCGTCGAGCTCACGAGCACGGCGGCGGCCAAGACCTTCGGCCTCTTCCCGAAGAAGGGCACCATCGCCGTCGGCTCCGACGCCGACATCGTGATCTTCGACCCCAACAAGAAGCGCACCATCTCGGTGCATGACCCCGCCACCCACCACATGCGGGTGGACTACTCGGCCTACGAGGGCCACGAGATCCAGGGCTGGTCCGAGGTCGTCCTCTCGCGCGGGCGGGTCATCGTCGACCGCGACACGCTCAGCACGCACGGCGGCGGCGAGTACATCGCCCGCGCCCGCTGCGGCGAGCTGCTCCGCTAGCGGGCCCGCGCGGTCGGCCGCCGCCCTACCAGCCGCTGGCCAGCGTGAGCCCGATGTCCTCGAAGAGGAAGGGCGCGCCGGTCAGCGCGAGGGGGGCGGCGGAGGCCCCGGTGTAGTCGATGTCGTTGACGGGGATGAAGGAGCCCCCGCCGTCCATGTAGACGTTGACCCAGAGGTAGTAATCCCCGGTCTCGAGCATCGGCTGGAGCACGATGGGGAAGCGCTCACAGGGGGCGAGGACCGGCAGCGGGATGTCGCCCAAGATGGCGTCCGGCATCCCCTGCGGGGGGATCGAGGCGTAGAGCGCGAGGCCGAGCGAGCGCGGCGTCCCGCTGAAGTCGGCCGGGGGGAGGATGTCGCCGCAGAGGCTGTAGTCCTCCTGGCAGGCGGGCTCGTCGGCGGTGGTGCTGGCGGGGGGCTCACAGGCCTCGCCGCCGCCATCCCCGCCATCGGCCCCTGTCTCGGCCGCCTCGCCGGTGTCTTCGGACTTGGCGCAGCCGACGAGGGCAGCGGGGAGCGAGGCGAGGAGCGCGGACAGCAACAAGGGACGCACAGGCATAGGGGCTCCAACGAGGCCGTGAGACCCCGAAACGAGAGGACAGAGCAGGATGGAGGGAGGAGGGGGGAGGCCGAGCGTGGCTTCGCAGGCGGGGGCGCTCAGGGGCCCGTCCAGGTGAAGGTGCAGTCCATCGGCCGGCTGAGCATGATGTCGACCTTGGTGACGAGCCGGTAGGTCTCCCCGACCACGAGGGCCGGGGCGCTGCCGTCGGCGGGGATGCGCTGCTCGGCGCCCACGGGGAGGTCGCCCACCGACAGGGTGCCGGACTCGATCGGCGCGCCCTCGTTGTCGACATAGAGGGCCCAGAGGGTGCCCGCCGGGAGGTCAAGGTTGGGCGGGAAGGCCGGCGTGTCGGCGCCGAGCTCGAGCACATAGACCTGGCGCGCCGTGTCTTCGCCGTTCCAGGTGATGAGGCCGCCGATCAGGCCCTCGTAGGGCTCGACACAGGCGGCGGGCTCGGTGGACAGGCTGCCAAAGAGGGCGTCGAAGCGCGCCGCTGCGTCGTCCTTGTCGCCGTCGGTGCCGCCGCGCCGATCGAACTCATCGGCGAAGAAGGCCTGCATGCGGGCGGGATCGGTGGTGGGGAAGAGGGTAGAGCGCCGATCGAAGCCGTGGTTCTCCGAGGGCTCGACGTAGCCGAACTGGTCGAGCTCCTGGAACCAGCCCGCCGCCATCGCGAGCTGCGGGTTGGTCATCGAGTCGGTCCAGACGGCAGGGGCCGTGAAGTCAAAGCCGCTCGTGTTCCCCGAGCCGATCGAGGAGGCGTGGCAGCAGGCGCAGCCGGTCGACTCGATCTGCCCTTGTACCCAAGCGGCCTCCTCGGCCCAGGCCGGATCGGCGCTCACGGCGTCTGGGGACTCATAGACCCGCTCCGGCGCGGCGAACCAGGGCGGCCCTTGGGTGAAGGCGGCGTCACAGGTGGTGACCTCGTTCCACTTCACCCCCTCCGGCGCCGCGCCGCTGAAGAGGTCCCACACACAGACCACCGCCTCGCCGGCCTCGTTGGTCTCGACCGTCGCGCCCTCGGGCAGCGTCGGGAGGCTGGCCGCGGGGACACAGACCCGCTCGGGGTAGATGAAGGGGTGCTCGTCGAGCACGGCGCGGAGCTCGGCGCTGGGCGGGGCGATCTCGTAGTCGGCCCAGGGGCCCGACTCCGCCGCCCCGCCGCTGTCCGCCTCCTTGCCGTCCCCGCAGGCGACCCCCGCCACGGCGAAGAGGGTGATCGACAGGTGACGGACAGCGGTTGGGCGGCGATGCATGAGCGCTCCGAGGGCGGCGGGACACGGTCGATCTACCCTGGCCCGAATGCGCTGTCCATAGTTTGAACACGCTGCGCACACTTTTAGTCTACCCTTTGTGCCCCTCCCCGCCCGGCCGCGTCGTGCCGACGAGGCCAAGCGCTCACCGCGTTAGGCCGGCCCGACGGAGGCTGCGATGAAGAGCGGGATCGTGTGGGTGACCGGAGCGACCTCCGGCTTTGGCGCGGCGATCAGCCGCCGCTTCATCACCGAAGGGTGGCGGGTGATCGGCGCCGGCCGCCGAGCGGAGCGCCTCCAGGCCATGGCCGAGGAGCTCGGCCCCGCCTTCTACCCCCAGGTGCTCGACGTTCGAGACCGCGAGGCCGTCGAGGCCGCCCTGCCAGCGCTCCCCGAGGCCTGGCGCGCGCCCCATGTCCTCATCGCCAACGCCGGGCTGGCTCTCGGCCTCGAGCCCGCCGACCGCGCCGACCTCGACGACTGGGACACGATGGTCGACACCAACGTGAAGGGGCTCATGTACACCGTGCGGGCGGCCCTCCCCGGGATGGTCGCTCTCGGCGGCGGCCACGTCGTCACGATGGGCTCGGTCGCCGCGTCCTATCCCTATCCGGGCGGAAATGTCTATGGCGCGACCAAGGCCTTCGTCGCCCAGCTCGCCCTCAACCTCCGCGCTGACCTCGTGAGCAAGGGCATCCGCGTGACCGACATCGAGCCCGGCCTGGCCGAGACCGAATTCTCTCTCGTGCGCTTCAAGGGGGACGCCGAGCGGGCGGGCAAGGTCTATCAGGGGCTGAGCCCGATCTCCGCCGACGACATCGCCGAGACCGTCTGGTGGGTGGTGAGCCGCCCCCCGCACATCAACATCAACCGCATCGAGCTGATGGCGGGCTGTCAGGCCTTCGGGCCCTTCCAGATCGTCCGATAGGCCAGCGCTCGGGGAGACCTTCGCTGGCAGAGATCCGCCCCCACGCTATGGGCGTAGGGAGATTGAGCGAAGACGCTCAGCCCGCCCCGAGGAGGGGGCCCGACGGATGAGCGCGACCCGACATCAGTACACCTATGTGCCCGGCCCCGATCCCCACCTCGCCCGCACCCGCTCCATCCTGGACGCCCACCCGGAGGCCCGCGCGCTCCTCGGCCCCACCCGCTGGAGCGCGGTGGTCGGCCTCTCGCTGAACGCCGCCCAGCTCCTCCTGGCCTACCTGCTGCGCGACGCGCCCGTCCCGTTGGTGCTCCTCGTGGCCTACTTCGTGGGCGCCTTCATCTCGTTTGCCTGCTTCGTGATGATCCACGAGGCGGCGCACGGCCTGATCTTTCACAGCAAGCGCGCCAACCGGCTGATCGCCTACCTGATCAACAGCTCGATCATCGTGCCGATCGCCGAGCGCTTCATCGTCGGCCACTCGCAGCACCACAGCCACATCGGGGAGTACGACAAAGACCTCGGTCTGCCCCGCTACGCCGAGTCAAAGTGGGTGGGGCACTCCGCGGCGCGCAAGATGCTCTGGCTGCTCGCCCACCCCTTCATCTACGCCCGCCGGGTGACCGCGCTGCTCCACGATCGCCCCTCTCCCCCGGCCTGGCTCGGGCTCAATTGGGCCATCCAGATCGGCTTCTCGGCGGCGGTCATCACCACGCTCGGGCCCACCGCCTTCCTCTACCTCCTGAGCGCCTGGTACTTCTCCGCCGGCCCGCACCCGGTGGCGATCCGACTCCTCCAGGAGCACGAGATCCTGCGGGAGGGGCAGCAGACCAACAGCTACTACGGCCCCTTCAACCGCCTCGTCTTCAACCTCGGCTACCACAACGAGCACCACGACCTGCCCTCGGTGCCGTGGCTCCGCCTCCCCGCGCTGACGCGGATGGCCCCCGAGCACTACAGCGGCCTCGCCCAGTCCGGCTCCTGGCTCGGCACCTTCGTGGGCTTCCTCTTCGACGGTCGCCGCAGCCTCTGGGACCGCACCTATCGGGAGCGGGCGGCGCCGCCGATGGGCGACGAGCCGGCCTCACCGGGCTGATTCGAGCCCTCTCGCAGGCTCAGCCGGCGACACACTCGGTGGCGGCCTGGGTCGCCGCGTTGGAGATGTCTTCCGGGTTCTCACAGGTGTAGCCGTTCCACACCTCGGCGAGGCAGGTGAAGTAGGGGTCTGCGGCCGCGTCGTAGCCGGTGCAGGCGGTCTCATCGAGGCCGGCCATGGTCACGTCGTAGCCGAGCTGCTCGTAGCAGCCGAGCACGGCGTTGACGTAGTCGCAGCAGGCGTTGGCGTCGCCGCAGTAGCCGCCGCCACCGCCGTCGGCGCCGTCCGAGCCGGCGGTGTCGTCGCCCTCCTCCTTGTCTCCACAGGCGGTGAGGGCGAACACGAAGAGGCTGCCGAAGAGGAGGCGGGTCATGCGAGGGCTCCGTCCGAGGGTGGAATGGGTACGGGGCCAGGGTAGGCCGACCGAAGCCGGTCCGCCATCTTCTCGTTCGCCCAGGAGCTGCGCGGCGTCATACCGTCCTCGCCGGGCGGCTACAGCTCGCCGGTGCTGAGGAACCGATCGACCGAGCGGGCGTCCAGCCGGGCGTTGGGGCGCACGCGCCCCTCGGCGATGAGCTCGCCCGTCTCGGCGACGACACACTGGAGGATGGCGTGGGGATCGTCCTCATCGGCGACGACGTCGAGCTTGGCCCAGACGTTGGTGCCCTCCGCGTTGGTGTACCGGAAGCTCTTGTGCAGGCGGGCGTGCTCGGCCTGCTCGTGGCGCCGGATGACCTCGCTCGCGGTCTTGACGAGCGTGTTGAAGGCGGAGAGGTCAAGCGGCTTCGGGTTCTTCTTGTCGCGCCCCATCGTCCAGGGGCCGACGAGGGAGGGCTCCTCGTCGCCCACCCGGGTCATCTCGACGGCCCAGCCGTCGTCATCGCTGTTCTTGACCACCTGGGCTGTCCAGCCGGCCCGCCGCCAGCGCCGGGGGAGGGAGATATCGGGGTAAGGGTCGCGCTCGCCTCCCTCACCGAGCTCGGGCTCAGGCTCGACCGTCGGGTCAACGGGAGGGCCTGCCGATGGGGTCGCAAGCGGGGGGGGAGTAGAAAGCGGGGATGGGGTAGCGGTGGATCGGGCTCGGGCCATGGTGTCCTCACCCCCACCGCTTAACGGATCGGAGGGGCCGTCGTGTCGAAACGCGGACAGAATTGGTCCTTGCTCGGCCTCGCCCTCGGGGGTGGGCTCCTGGCCCTGGGCACGGTAGAGCTCGGCCTCCGCTTCTTCCTCTTCAGCCCCCACAGCCCGAGCGAGGCCTGGCGGGTGCCCGGCATGTACGCGGATCCCGAGCGGGACGACGACTATTGGATCCTCTACTTCAAGTGGGATCGGCGCTACGAGCCCCCCGGCACCACCCAGCCCGCGCTCGGCTGGGTCTATCAGTTCGACCGGGAGACCCTGGAGCACCACGACGCCGCCGCCCTCGCCGGTCGGCGCCCGGTGTTGCTCTACGGCGACAGCTTCGCGGCCTGCGTCGACGGCGTGCCCTGCTTCGAGGAGCTCACCGCCGAGCACCCCCTTTTTGTTCAGGATCACCGGCTGCTCAACTACGGCGTGGGGGGCTACGGCCTCGATCAGGTGATGGTGCTCGCCGAGGGCTCCCTCCCCCTCCACCCCGGGGCGCCGGTGGTGATCTCCATCATGCCGCTCGACCTCGACCGCGCCTCCCTCTGCGTGCGCGTCGGTCAAAAACCATGTTTCTCCCTAACGGATTCTGGGATCGTCTCCCGTGGGCCGCCGATCGCGAAGGACGCCTGGGCCTGGTTCAGCGCCGCCGAGCCGAGCATCCGCTGGTGGAGCGGCCGCCGCCTCCTCTTCTCCGCCTGGACCCCGGAGGCCTGGCGGCGGGCGCTGCGCCGCTCCGAGGCCCACGAGGCCGAGCTCGCCGCGCTCAACGCCGCCTTCATCGAGCGGATCATCGCCGCCCTCGACGCGGGTGACCACCCGCGGCTGTGGGTCATCTTCAACCCTCACCACCCGGGGCACCACCGCACCTTGACCGGCGCCGGAGACTGGCGGGACGCGGCGCTCGAGGGCGCGCTCCAACGCCGACACGCTGAGACGGTGGTCTGGACGCGCGACCTCCTCCGGGCCGTGGAGCAGGCGGACGGCCCGCTGCGGGTCGAGGACTGGATCGACCCCGCCAACGGCCACCCCACGGAGGCCTACAACCGCCTCGTCACCCGCGCCCTCACCGACTGGGTCGCGGCGCTGCCCGATCCGGGCTGAGCCGCCCCCGCCCGAGGTCAACGGGCTCGGACGTCGCCCACCACATAGGCCTCCGGCGCGCTGGCCGCGGCGACACAGTCCTCCAGGGCCGCGCCCACCTTCCCCTCCTCCTTACACACCTGCAGCGCGGCGAGGCCGGTGGCGGCCGCGAAGCCGGGGGTGTATCGCTGGAGTCGCTTGGGGACGGCGCTCTCGACCGAGCGGTAGCGGGGCCCCGCCTCGCCGCCCGCCCGGAGCCCTGCGGTCTCGAGGGAGCTCCGGAACTCGTGCACAGGATGGGCCCGCAGGCCGCCTTCGTAGAAGGACAGCGCCGCCTCCCGATCCGCGGGCGCCGCCCAGAGCTCGGCCACCAGCGCCTCGACGAAGCGCCGCCGCTCCTCGGGAGCGAGGCCCTCGGCGGTGGGCGGCATCTGTCGAAAGGCGACCTGCTCGAGCATGGTGAGCAGGGTGGCGCGGCCGTAGCCCGACTCGCCGAGGTC
Organism: Myxococcota bacterium; assembly: GCA_044344255.1. Classification (GTDB taxonomy): domain Bacteria; phylum Myxococcota_A; class UBA796; order UBA796; family UBA2385; genus JBIJDH01. The sequence continues at coordinate 20,751 of JBIJDH010000006.1, read as the reverse complement.
AAAGACATCGGCGCCGTCGTGGCAGTGGGCGCAGTGGTTGTCCACCGCCGTGATCAGCGCATCGGGCAGGGGGATAGCGGAGTCTTCCACCCGGGTGTGGGGCTCGGGCAGGCTCGGCGCCTCGGCGGGGTCGGCCAGCGCGCCCGACAGGCTGCCGACGGCGAAGCGGTGCAGCGCCGTCGCCATCATCGAGCGGAAGGAGTGGGTCTCGGTGAAGGTGGAGTAGACGGCATCGACATCATCGGGGCTCGAGCTCCCGCTGAACACGGCGTCTACCACCTTGCGGGTCACACACTCCCCGAATTCCGGCTGCTGGAGGGCGAGCTGGGCGAAGCCTTGGGGGGTGAGCGGCCCGTCTCCCCGGTAGTCGTCGATGTTCTGGACATAGAGCGGCCCCGTCCCCGGCTGGACGGCCTTCGGGCGAAAGTCAATCCCCCGCGTCGAGGACGGGTAGCCGGAGAAGAACTGCATGCCGTAGTCGAGGCGGGCGTGGCAGTCCGTGCAGACCTCCATCCCGGCGAGCTGCCTCCAGCCGTCCCCCTCGCGGAGATCGACCACCGCGAGGCCGAGCACGGCGGCGGTGGTCACCCGCGAGCTGCTGGCGCCCGCGCACCACAGGTAGTCGTAATAATTTCGGAGCACGCCGCGCAGGGCGTCTGAGCCATAGATGACCGAGGGGGCCGTGAGGATGCCCGCCTGCTGCCCCGGCACCTGCTCGCTCCGCGGGGCGAGGCGGCGCTCCGCCGAGAAGCCCTCCATCGCCACGAGCGTGTCGGGCTCTCCGGCGGCGATGCGGGCCCGCCGATAGAGCAGCTCCGCGTTGCGGTCGCGCACCGTCTCGTTGATGAGGAAGAGCTGCTCGATCGGGAGGTCCTCGTTGATCACCAGCGCCAGCGTGTCGTCGACCTCCGCTTGGGCGCTCTCCCGCATGTCCCCCGCCATCTCCGCGTCCCGCGCGCAGAAGATCAGCCGCGGCCCACAGCCACAGCCCCGCCCGGCCTGGGCGTCCGCCTCTCGCGGCGCCAGCGTGGTCGCCCCGCAGGTCCGCCCCTCGGCGTCTCCCATCGTGTCGGGCTGATAGGCGCTCGGACAGACCGAGACCTGCGTCGAGGGCGCCCACCACGGGCTCACCGACACCGCCGCCCCCGGCGCGCAGCGCTCGGCCAGGTAGTAGATCGAGGCCCCGCTGGGCCCCTCGAAGGTGCGCAGCACCGAGTGCTCGGGCACCGGGTGGCGCGCCTTGGTCGACTGGGGCCCGAGCAGGATGCCCTTGGCCACGGTGTCACCGAGGGCGGGGTCTTGGAGGAGGCGATCGATGACCGCGTCGAGGGGCTGGCTGCCGTCCTCCAGGCCGCGCGCGAGGGTGTCGGCCTCCCCCTGCGCCAGGGGCCGGCCGTTGGCCAGGAGGGAGAGGTCTTGTACGAGGTCGACCGTCGCCGCGGGGGGCGCCGGCACGGTCGCGCAGGCGGACAGCACGAAGAGGAGCGGGGTGAGCCTCACGCGCGCTCCAAGAAGCCGAGGTGGCGGCCGCGGTACCCGACGAGCTCGGGGTCGATGCCGCAGAGGCCGAGGAGGGTGGTGCCCACGTCATCGATGTTCACGAGCACCCCGCCGTCGGCCGGCCGGCCCGTGTCGAGGGAGATCGGCAGGCCCTCCATCATCCGGCCGGTCTGGCCGAAGGGGTGGCCCGCCTCACCCGAGCCGCGGACCGCCCCGCCAAAGAAGGCGAGCGAGGTCTCGGGGAAGTGGTCCTTGCCGTCGTTTCCGTTGATCTGCGGGAAGCGGCCGAGCTCGCTCCCGAGCACGACGAGCGTGTTGTCAAAGAGGCGACCGTGCGCGTTCTTTCGCGCCAACAGCTCATCGAAGAAGCGCCCCAGCCGATAGGCGAAGCCCGGCGTGGCGGAGGCCTGCTTCTTGGCGTTGTCGAAGTGGCTGTCCCAGTCGAGGAACACCTTCACATAGACCCCCCGACTGAGGTCGTTCTCCAACCACCAGAGGGCGCGCTGGAGGTCCTCCGAGATCTTGTCGACCGCCGCCTCCTGCCCCGCCTTGCCCTCCTGTCCCAAGAGGTTCTGCCCCCAGGGCATCGGCTTGAAGCGGGGCACGTCCTCGAGGCGGGTGAAGAGGGCCTGGACCTGCTGGAGGTGCGCTCGGCTCACCTCCCGCTGCGGGCCGGGCGCCCACGCGGACAGGTCGTCGAGGTGCCGCGCATAGACCCGCGACAGGAGCGCGGCGTCGCCGTCACCGAGCTTGTCGATGCGATCGAGGATGGTGCGATCGGAGTCCGCGGTGGGCCCGCCGAAGTGACCCTGCGAATATTCGTAAGAGGCGATGTCGCCGAAGGTGACCGAGGACAGGGGCTGACCGTCCCGCTCCCGGCCGATGACGTCGAGCAGAGAGGGCAGATCGGGCGAGGCGGGCGCCTTCATCCGCAAGAACTGAAAGGCCCCGCTCTCGTGGTTGGCCGTCTTGACCTGCACGCCGCGTAAGAAGGCGAGGCGGTCCGCGTGGCGCTCGAGCTCATAGAAGTGGGGCCCGAGGAGCAGCCGCCCCGCTTCGCGCACCCCGCCCGGCCCGTAGGGGACGTCTACCCGCGCCTCGACCTCATCGCGGGTCTTGGGGTCAAAGGTGTAGACCGCGTCGACCCCGCCGCGGAGGAAGAGCTGGACGACGTAGCGGGGGCCCCGCTTCGGGGGGCCCTGGGACCGGCCGAGCCGAGGCAGGCTCAAGCCGGCGAGGCCCAGCAGGCCGAGGGCGCCGAAGGCGCGGCGGTTCATCGGGCGCCCCGGGTGTGCGCGAAGGGTTCTCGGTTCACAGGCTCGTTTCCCAGGGGGGCCTCCCTGCGGCGGGCCTATCGCGAGCCACCCGGTCGGGCCATCGAGCCCCCCGCGCCCGCGCCGGCGCCCGCTTGTGGAGGGCCGCCGAACGGTGTACCGGGGGACAAATGGAGCCGCCCATGGTCGTCCTGCTGGGCCGCCTGCACCCCGCCCTGGTCCACTTCCCCATCGCGCTCCTCCTGATCGCCGGCCTGGGGCTGTGGCTGCCCGTCGTTCGCCGCAACGCCGGGGCCGAGGCGGCGCTCCGCGGCCTCTTCGGGATCGGAGCGGCCGCGGCCCTCCTCGCCGCGGCGGCCGGCTGGCTGCTCGCCGACGCCGAGGCCCACGGCGGCGCCGCCGCCCGCCTGCTCGACCTCCACCGCTGGGGCGGCGTCGGCGTCGCCGGGGCCGCGACGGTCGGCGCCCTCCTCCTCCACGCCCGTCGGGGCGCCCTGCCCGTGCTCGGCCGGCTCGTCGCCTTGCTCGGCGGGCTCGGTGTCCTCGGCGTCGGCTACCTCGGCGCCGAGGTGAGCGAGGGGCCCGGGCACCTGTGGGCGACCGAGGCCGCGGACGGGCCCCACCCGACCCTCCCCCAGCTCGTCGCGCTCGAGGCCCCCGGCGCGCAGGCCACGGCCGGCCCGGCGGCCGGTGAGCCCCTGCTCTTCCGCCGCGACGTCCGGCCCCTGCTCCGCCGCTCCTGCTGGAAGTGCCACGACGGCAAGAAGCAGAAGGGGGGCCTCCGCCTGGACAGCCGCGAGGGGATGTTGAAGGGCGGCGATGACGGCCCGGCCCTCGTCCCCGGCGACCCCGACAAGAGCCTCCTCCTCGCGCGGGTGAGGCTCCCCACCGATGACGAGGACTTCATGCCCGCCAAGGGTGACCCGCTCTCCGCCGAAGAGGTCGCCCTCCTCACGCGCTGGATCGCCGAGGGCGGAAGCTGGGACTGAGCGGAGCCGCCGGGTAGGCTGCGCGGATGCTCCTCTGGCTCGTCCTCTCCCTCGCCTGCCCCGCCCCGGGCAACACGGCCGCTGCGCCGCGCAGGGCGCCAGACGCCGAAGATCAGGACGGGGACGGCTTCAGCGCCGAGGCGGGAGACTGCGACGACGAGGCCCCCGAGGTGCACCCGGGCGCGGCCGAGCGCTGCGGCAGCGGCCGGGACGAGGACTGCGACGGCCGCCCCGGCGACTGCTCGCTGTCCGGCGATCGCTCCCTCTCCGAGGTGACCGGGCGGGTCCTCGGGAGCGCGGTCGCCGAGACGGGCCGCGCGCTCTCCGGCGCCGGCGACCTCAACCGCGATGGGCTCTCCGACCTCCTCGTCGCCTCCCGCAAGGCGGGCGGCGGCGCGGTGTCGGTCTTCCTCGGGCCGCTCGACGGCGAGGTCCTGCCCGAAGACGCCGACGCCACCCTCTCGAGCCCGCGGCCCGGAGAGGACCTCGGCCGCTCGGTGGCGGGGCTCGGAGATGTCGATGGGGACGGCTACGATGACCTGCTGGTCGGCGCGCTCTCCGGGCCCGGGCTGCCCGCGGCGGCGGGGGTGGCCTGGCTCGTCGGCGGGCCGCTGATCGGGGCCTTCCCCGTCGATGAGATCGCCGACGTCCGGATCTTCGGCGTCGAGGTCGAGGGCGGCCTCGGCCTCACCGTCGCCGGCCCCGGCGACACCAACGGAGACGGCCGCGCCGACCTCCTCCTCGGTCTGCCCCGCGGGGACGGGGGCGCCCACGCCGGCCTCGTCGCCCTCCTGCTCGGGCCGGTGCCCCTCGACCGCCCTCTCTCCTCTGCCGAGGCGCTGTTCGAGGGCGAGGCCGGCGGAGACTTCGCCGGCACCGCGCTCTCCTCGGCGGGCGACGTCGACGGGGACGGCCTCGACGACACCCTCGTCGGGGCCTGGGGCTCGCGCGGCTTCACCGGCCGGGCCTACCTCCTCCTCGGGCCCCAGCGGGGCACCGTCACCCTCGCCGACGCCGACCGCACCTGGTCGGGCGAGGCCACTTGGGACGCGCTCGGCTGGTCGGTGGCCAGCGCCGGCGACACCGACGGCGACGGCCGCGACGACGTCCTCCTCGGGGCCTACGGTCGCGACACCCCCGACTTCTCGGCGGGCGCCGCCTACCTCCTCCAGGACCCACTCCAGCGCCACACCCTCGCCGAGGCCACCGCCACCTTCACCGGCGGGCAGCCGAACGACCGCCTCGGCTGGGCGGTGGCGGGGGCCGGAGACACCGACGGCGACGGCTTCGACGACATCATGCTCGGCGCGCCGGGATCTGACCGGGGGGTCGCGGAGGGCGGCGACGTGGCGCTCTTCCTCTGTCCGGTGGGCGGCACCCTCTCCGTCCGCGTCGCCGACGCCCGCTTCTCGGGAGACCTCGTCGGCGGCGCGGCCGGCAGCGCCCTCGCCGGCCTCGGCGACACCAACGGCGACCGCACGAGCGACCTCCTCATCGGCGGGCCCGGCGCCGGCATCGCCTGGATCGTGCCCGGCCTCGGTTGGTGACCGCCGACAAGCGGTGATCGCCCGAGAGCTGACCTCGATCTCCTTGGCCCCTCCGCGGGACGCGAGCCCGGAGCCGCCCGGTTAGCTCGCCCGCCATGTACACCCGCCCCATCGACGCTCGGTACCTCGACCCGCTCGAGCTCGTCTGGTACGCCACCGCGGCGCGCTTTGGCCTCACCATCCGCCGAAACCCGGCCATCTTCTCGATGACCGACGGCACCGGCCTGCTCGAGCTCGGCCCGAAGGACACGCTCGATCCCGATGACTCCGCCGCCCAGATGATCTTTCACGAGATCTGCCACTGGATCACGAACGGAGAGGAGACCTTCACCGAGCGGGACTGGGGCTTCCCGCTGGACATGGGCCTCGACTGGCGAGAGCACGCCTGCCTCCGCTTGCAGGCCACCCTCGCGGGCGCCCACGGCCTCCGCACGGTCCTCGCGCCCACGAGCCCCTTCCGGGAGTATTACGACCTCATCCCCGAGGACACGCTCTCTCCCCTCCCCGGCTCCTATCGGGAGGAGGACGTGATCGAGCTGGCCGCGCTCGCCATCGAGCGCGCGAAGGGCCCCCCCTGGGGGGAGACCCTGCAGGCCGCGCTTCGGGCCACGGCCGCCATCCGGGGCATCACCGCCCAATTCCTCTCCGACTACGCCACCGACCTCGAGGGAGACGCGCTGCCGAGCCTCTGGGGCCGTTAAGGCGGGGCCGAGGTGCCCCGTGTCGGACCGCCCCGCTCTCTCCGCTCGTCCCCTCGCCTGCGGCCCGGCCGCCGCCCTGCTGCTCCTCGCCTGCGCGGCCGACCCCTCCGGCCCGGGCAAGGCAGCGGCCGACCCCGACGACGACTCCGGCCTCCCGACCGACTCCGGCGGCGCAGACTCCGCTCTATCCTTACGGCGCCGAGCACTCGGACGCCGAGGGCACCTTCCGCGGCGGCTTCTACGCCGACGGCAGCATCAACGGCCCTGGCTGCACCTACTCCACCACCGCCCACAGCCGCGACTACCACGACTACAGCACCGGCTTTCGATGCTGCGCGGACGCCACGACACCCTGAGGCGGGCCGCCGTCGCTCAGAGGGTGACGAGCAGCACGAGCTCCACCACCAGCACGAAGCCCACCGCGCCCAGGCCGGACAGGGCCCGCAGCGCCGGGACGACCATGGAGAGGCCGTGGCTGGCGGCTACGAGGCCGGACGCCGCGGCGCCCTTCGCCTGCGCGCGCGCCTTCAGGGCCTCCCCCAGACGGACGAGCGCGACCCCGAAGCTCCCACCGCCCCCGAAGCCGAGCATCGCGGCCATCAAGACGCCCCACAGCGCCTGGGTGGGGCCGTGGTGCACGAAGAAGACCGCCAGGGCCCCGGCGGCGCAGAGGGCGCCCGAGCCGAGCGCGCAGAACAGGAAGGCGATCCAGGTGGTCAAGGGGTCCTCCACGGCGAGCGCCCGCGCCCACCCGGCCGGAGCCTACCCCACGGCCGCCCCCGCCCGGCGCGGGGTAGAGCAGCCCGAGGAGCGCGGACATGAGACCCACCGTCCTGGATCAGATCGGCGGCACCCCGCTCGTGGCCCTGCAGCGGGTCGGCCGAGACCTGCCCGTGCCCGTGTGGGTGAAGTGCGAGCACCTCAACCCGGGCGGCTCGATCAAGGACCGCCTCGCCAAGGCGATCGTCGAGGACGCCGAGCGCCGCGGCGCCCTCCGCCCCGGCATGACGATCATCGAGGCGACCGCCGGCAACACGGGCGTGGGCCTCGCGCTGCTCGCCGCGGCGCGCGGCTACCGGCTCGTCGTCGTGATGCCCGAGAAGATGTCGGTAGACAAGCGCGTGGCGCTGGCCCTCCTCGGCGCGAAGGTCCTCATCACGCCGAACGCCCCGCCCTCCAGCCCCGAGAACTTCCGCCAGGTCGCGGCGCGCCTCGCGGCCGAAGAGGGGTGGCTCCTCGCTGACCAGTTCCGCAACCCCGCCAACGTCCGGGTGCATGAAGAGACGACCGGCCAGGAGATCCTCGAGCAGTGCGGCGGGCAGGTCGGCGCCTTCGTGGCGGGGGCCGGCACCGGGGGCACGATCTCCGGGGTCGGCCGGCGGCTGAAGGCGGCGCGCCCCGGGGTGCGGATCGTGCTCGCCGATCCCGTCGGCTCCGGGCTCGCCGACTGGGTAGAGACCGGCCGCCTCGGGCCCGACGGCGCCTACGCCGTCGAGGGCATCGGCGGGAGCGAGGTGCCCGCGAACCTGCACCGCGACGTCATCGACGCCGCCGAGCGGGTGAGCGACGACGAGAGCTTCGCGATGGTGCAGCGCCTCGTCCGCGAGGAGGGCCTGCTCGTCGGCGGCTCCTCGGGCACCAACGTCGTCGCCGCCCTGCGCGTGGCGGCCCGGGGCGGCCTCGACGGGCCCGTCGTCACCGTCCTCCCCGACGCCTGGGACCGCTACCGCGCCAAGCCCTGGATGCAGGGCTGGCTCCCGGTGAGCTGAGCCGCGCGCGGGGGAGCGCGGCGCCGACGCGGGATAGCGGGGGGGTCGCTCTTCCAGGACGGCCCCGGACGCATGGACACCCCCGATCGCCACCTCGCCCTCGACATGAACCGCGCCCAGTGGAAGGTCATGGCCGCGGCCTGGGTGGGCTGGGGCTTCGACATCTTTGACGCCCTGCTCTTCAACTACGTCGCAGCCAACTGTGTCACCACCCTGCTCGGCCTCTCGCTCGGCACGCCGGAGGGCAAGTCCGCGGCCCTCTTCTGGACCGGGGTCGCGAGCGCGGTGCTCCTCCTCGGCTCCGCGGCGGGCGGGCTCCTCTTCGGCCGGGTGGCCGATCGCTGGGGCCGCGGCCGCACGATGGTCGCCACCATCACCCTCTACGCCCTCGGCACCGGCGCCTGCGCCCTCGCGCCCAACCTCTGGGTGCTGCTGCTCTTTCGGGCCATCGCGGCGCTCGGCATCGGCGGCGAGTGGGCGGCGGGGGCGGCGATGGTGGCCGAGGTCGTGCCCGAGCACCGGCGGGTGGAGGCGGGCGCCCTGCTCTACGCCTCGGCGCCGGTGGGGCTCTTCCTCGCGACGGCGGTGAATTGGCTCATCGCCGGGGTCTGGCTGACCGACTCTCCCGCCACCTCCTGGCGCTGGGTCTTCGCCGTGGGCGCCCTCCCCGCGGTGGCCGCCCTCTTCATGCGGGCCAGCCTCGCCGAGCCGACGCGCTGGGCGGAGGCGGCGGGGCCCACGCCAGAGCGTGGCCGCTTCGCCGAGCTCTTCAGCCCCGAGTGGCGGGCGGTGACCTTCAGCGGCATGGCGGTGGCGGCGGTGGCGATGCTGACCTGGTGGGGCTGCAACGCCTTCATCCCGCTCGTGGCCGGCGGTATCGGCGACGCCCTCGCGGCGGCGGAGGGCCGCACCGGCGCCGACCGCCAGGCCCTGATCGAGGGCACCAAGACGACGGCGACCAACCTCTTCAACCTGGGCGGCCTCATCGGCACGCTGACCACCGTGCCGATCGCCAAGCGCCTCGGCCGGCGGCCGATGTACGCGCTCTACTTCTCCCTCTCCGCCCTGTCGCTCTTCCTCGCCTTCGGCGTCGAGTGGCCCGCGCACCTGCGGCTCTGGCTCTATCTGCCGGTCGGGCTCACGGTCTTCGGGGTCTTTGGGAGCTTCACCTACTACCTGCCCGAGCTCTTCCCCACCCGCCTCCGCGGCACGGGGGCGGGCTTCTGCTACAACGCCGGGCGCGTGCTGGCGGCGGCCGGGCCCTTCGTGGTGGGCTCCATCGCCGCCCGTGGCGCAGACGCCTTCGTGGCGGCCCTCGATCTCCTCACCTGGGTCGCGGTCGTGCCGCTCGTCGGCCTCGCCCTCCTGCCTTGGACCATCGAGACCCGCGGCCGCGCCTTGCCGGACTGAGGCGGCGGTCGGTCAGCCGCTGCCGCGCCGGTCGGGGTGGGTGCCGAGCGCCGGATCTTCGAGGTGGGCATAAGCGGGCAAGGACTGGAGCCGCCCGTCCTCCTCCGGCCCGCCGACGGTGAAGTGATAGAGCACCTGCCAGTCGGGGTCACGGAGCCCCAGCGCGCTGTGGGTCACGTCGTCAAAGAAGCAGCCGATGCCGGTGCCGCGGAGGCCGCTCGCTTCGGCCTCGAGGTAGAGCAGCTGGCCGACGAGGCCGGCCTCCCAGTGGAGGCGCCGATAGAACGAGGGCCCGCCGGCGCGCAGCGTCGGGCCGAGCTCCGCCAACATCGCGACGGCGAAGCAGCCGTCTGAGGCGATGTCCTGCCCGCAGCTCGCGCCGGCCGCCTCGCGGCGGCTGTCCCCCCGGCTGAGGCAGACCAGCGGCAGGCCCTCGGGGCATCCGGTCGGGGTCTCCCACAGAAAATGCGGGGACAGGGCCCTTCGCAGCTCGTCCTCCCGCGCCGGGTCCCGGAGCAGCAGATACCGACCGGGCTCGAGGCCCTGCACCCGGTGCACCCAGAGCAGGAGGTGGACCCGCGGGGCCCAGGGGAGCGCGGCGTGGGGCGCGAAGCCGGCGCCGGGCACGAGCTTCCACAGCACCTGCTCGAAGGCGGCGCGGGTCACTCCGCTGCGACCGTCCATCGAGACGGCGCTCCGGCGCTGGTGGAGGATGGTGCGGAAGGAGAAGGGCGCGTCCCCCACCTCGACGCCGAGGTTTGGCCGGCGGGTGGGCTCGAAGAGCGCGGCGGGGACAGGCTCCCGGCAGCGCGCCGCCAGCGACACCGCCTCGAGGATCGGCCAGTCATGGTGCTCCGCGCTCAAGCGGCGCGGCGTGGCGGGGGGGCGCTCGACCGAGAGGCCCGCGGGCGGCCGCCAGTCGCGCCAGGTCGGGTCGGGCGGGTCGGTCGGCGAGAGGAGGAGGAGGGCGTCGGGCTCCTCCGCCTCGATGCCCGACTGGCTGTCGATGCCCAGCAGCGCCGCGATGTCGTCGTCGGTGGGGCTGTGGAGCAGCCGGCAGCGCCAGCCGAGGGCCGCCGCCGACAGGGCCACCGCGGCGAGGGCGTGGCCGACGTCATGCTGGCAGTACCGATAGGCCCGCTCCCCGTACTTCCAGCTCTCTCGCCACACGACGCTGGAGAGGCCGACGAGCAGGGCCCCCTCGGGGAGGCCGAGCCGCGCCCAGGCGCCCTCCGACAGGGCCCCCCGGTCTTCGAGGCTGTGCAGATAGGGCTGATAATGAAAGACCCCGCCGGTGGCGGTCAGCCCCGGCACCGGGCCCGTGATCAGCCAGCCCTCGGTGGGGTGGAGGTTCCCGCTCGAGGGGTTCACCCGCAGCGCCCAGCGGGCGTCGCCGGCCTGCTTCCAGGCGGAGAGGCCGAGCGCGTCTTGGAAGAGGCGGGAGATCGAGGCGCGGTCCAGCGGGGCGGGCGGGAGCGCGCCCTCCACGAAGGGCTCCTCGAAGCGGGGGCCCTCCGCCGCGGGGGCGACGAGGTCCAAGGGGAGCTTGGGGGCGCCGTCGTACCAGCGAAAGGGGTCCGGCTGGCTCTCCCAGTCGAGCATCCCGAGGGATCGGGCGTACCGACCGGGCTGGTGCTTGGTGCGGTCGTGGTAGCCGAGCACCGCGCGGACGGGGTCCGGGGGGGCAGCCGCCGGGGTCGGGGCCCGCGCCGTGACTGGCCCCTCGGGCGGGCGGCCCCGCGCGGGGGGCGGAGGTGCCCCGCGGAGGCGGCGGAGGAGCTCGCGGAAGCGACCGGACATGGTGGGATCTCCGTGGAGGGCCGAGCTAACGCAGCGGCCCCCGATGTCGCGGGCCCCCGTGGTGCCCTCTCCTTCAGGGCAGGGCGCCGCCCTCGATCCACCGCTCGACCACCCGGAGCTGCTCCTCGGACAGCGACGGGGGGTACCCGCCGCTCGGCGGCATCTCGGCGCCGCTGCCGCCCGCCTCCACGTGGGTGCCCTGGAGCTTCCGCCAGAGGTAGCTCTGCGAGAGGGAGCCGGGCTCCACCCGGTCCATGGTCGGGAGCTGGCCGGAGGCGTGATTGACGAGGAGCTCGTACACCCCCTCGCCGAAGAAGTGCAGCCCCTCCGGCTCGCCGTAGTGGCAGGCGCCACAGGCCCCTTGGAACATCGGCTCGACGTCCACCTCGAAGCTCGGCGCCGGGCCGAGGTCGCCGCTGTCTTCGCCCCCATCGGCGGTGTCGGCGGTGTCGGCGGCCGAGGCGGTGTCCTCGTCGGCGGAGGCGCCGCCGTCGCCGTCGCCGCCGTCCGCGGTGTCTTCGGCCGCGGCCGAGCCGTCCTTGTGGCCCTCGTCGGCGGGATCGGCGCCGCCACAGGCGAGCAGCAGGGTGGTGAGCGTGAGGGGGAGGGTCGCGGAGCGGGGGAGACAGGACCAGAGCATGTGCACCTCTCCCTTCCACCTTCACCTCGCCTGTGCCCCCGGTCCATCGGGATGATCCGAAGAGTATTGTTCGGCCATACCGAACGGCCGGTCCGCGGCCCCGCAGGCGCGCGCGGGCTTGAGCAGGGTGCGCAGCAGCGGGTTCAAGAACATCCCCTCGGGGTCCACCCCCGCCCGCTGTCGCGCGGCGACAAAGCGGCCGAGGCGCGGCCCCGCCAGATCGCGCAGGCGGGGGAGCCCGCCGGGGAGCTGCGCGAGCTCCTTCGCCCAATGGGGGAGCGCGCCCGGCAGCGACAGCCAGTCGGCGAGCAGCTCACCGGAGAAGGCCTCCCAGCCTTCCGAGCGGCCCTGACAGAGCGCCTCGATCCACATCGTGAGCGGCTCCCCAAAGGCCGGCGAGAGCAGCGCCCGGCTCTCCCCGATAAAGCGGACGTTCACCGCGAGGTTCATCGGATACTGGCCGCGCGCGGCCCAGGCCTCGGTGCGGGCGCGGAGCTGCGCAAAGGCGAGGCGCGCGCCCTCGAAGCCCGGGGCCATCGGCACGGCGGCCTCGACACAGCCGACGCGCATCGACTCGATCCACTGTCGATAGTGCACCGCGTCCGGCAGAGGCACCACCGCCTCGCCGAAGCGCAGCCAGCGCGTGCTGAAGCGGATCCACGCCGGCAGCCCGCGGGGCCAGCGGCGGGCGCACAGGCGCGTCCCCTGCCGCAGCCCCCACATCTGCACGTAATGCTGCGCCTTCACGGCCCACGAGGACAGGGGTCGGTGGGTCACCGCCGCGTCGGTCTGGTCGAGGGTGCGCAGCCACACCCAGTCCGTAAACGGGAACCAATAGAGCTCGACCGCGTCGTGCTCGCGGGTGTAGGCCTCCAGCTTCGCCAGGGCCTCGTCGAGGGGCACCTTCCGGTCCACCTGCCGCATCGCCGTCATCGGCCGGAGGCGCAGCCAGACCCGCGTCACCACGCCGAAAGACCCGAACGAGAGGCGCAGCGCGTCGAAGACGTCCCCGTCGGCCGGCGTGAAGCGCCGCAGCGCGCCCGTGGCGTCGACGAGCTCGACCGCCTCGAGCAGATCGCCCATCGTCGCCGTGTCGCGGCCCGAGCCGTGTGTCCCCGTGCTGACCGTCCCGCCGATGCGCACCGTCTCGAGGACCACGTTCCAAGGCAGCGCGAGGCCGTGGGGCGCGAGGAAGGTGTTGATCTGCCGATTCGTGGCGCCCGCGCCGGCCACGAGCAGGGGGCGAGTGGGATCGGTGGTGTCGAGCGCGAGCGAGTCGAGGCGCTCGGTGAACACGAGCGTATCGTCGGTCGGGACGAGGCGCGGCCAGGAGAAGCCCGAGGCGACCATCCGCAGCGAGCCCCCGCGGGCTCGGCACTCGCGCACGATCGCGACCACGTCCTCGGTGGTCTCCGGCAGCCAGCTCACCGCCGCGGTGCAGGCGGCCGTGCCACCCCAATTCGTCCACGGCACCCGCTCGCGGCGGAGGCAGAGGCGCCGCTCCTCGGCCCGCAGCCGCTCCCGCAGCGCCGGCCGCCAGCCCCGGTCGAGCAGGGTGAGGGTCAAGAACTGAAAGGCCCCAAAGAAGATGACGTGGAGCGTATCGGCGAGCCGTCGGCCACGGGGCTCATCGGCGAGGAAGGCGGCGTGCTCGTGGTAGTAGACGTGTGAGGCCAGCGCCGCGAGCCCGAAGCCGGTGAAGACCGCGAGCGCCACCGGCACGCCCACCGCCGCGCCCCCCGGCGCCGCGGGCAGGAGCGCCCACCCGGCCCCCACCGCGCCCAAGAGGAGGGCGGCGAGGGCGTCGAGCCCCGCCATGTACACCACGGAGCCCACGCCGTAGACCACGCCCAGGTTGGTGGACACGAGCGGCACGGCGGACAGGGCGCTCACGAGGGCCAGCCAGCCGACGGTGTTGGTGAGGAGGTGCACCCGGCGGATCCCGTCCGAGCGGTGCTCGGCGGCCTGGCGGCCCAGGAACCGGATGTGATGGGCGGTGAGCGACATGGGGGCGTACCTCGACGAGCGCGGTATCCCCGGCCGCCCCACCCCCTCCCCGACCTCGAACTTCTTCGAGGCCCGGCCCTCGGCTCACCCGTTGTGCGACCCGCTCAAAGACAGGCGCCGATATTCCGAGCGAGTCAAGCCTCAGCCCGGATCACCCCTCTTGTAGGGAGCATGTCGATAATATTTGGGCCGCGCGTCGAGGCGAACGTGGAGCCAGGCCACGCCCATCCCTGCGGTCGATAGAAAAAATGGCCCCCGCTGCGCCAGGCCGGCCCGCCCGACCGCCGCCCAGAGCGTGTCGCAGAGGCGGTCGGGGGCGCTCCGCAGGAAGGCCAGCAGGTGCGGAGCGTCCCAACCCGGGGCGGGGCGAGGGACCACGAGCGTGGCGTCCCCGCTCAGGTTGGAGAAGGTGAGGATCGGACCGGACTGTTCCTTGAGCTGGGCGGCGAAGGGCGCGTGATTCGACCGCAGCTCGGGGGCCTTCAGGGTGACCCACTCCATCGGGAGGGGCGCCGCGGCGCCACCCTGCACCGGGCACTCCCAGAAGACGGCCGGATGCGGGAGCTGTCGGAGGTGCTGGGTCAGCAGCGCACGGGCCTCGGGCTCCTCGGCGAGGGCCCGGAGGAAGGCGCCGCGGGAGAGGGGCTGCCCGCCTCGGAGGACGCGCGCCCGAGGGCCCTCGATCTGCAGCGAGAGCGGGGTGTCGGCCGCGCTCGGGCTCGGCGGCGAGGGTTCACGGTCAGGCGAGGGGCCCTTGGACCAGGAGCTCATTCACTTCCCCTATTTTTTTGAGACGACCGGGCATCCCAGCCTACCCGACCCGAGGCGCCGCGGCCGCGGTGGAGCGACCGCCCCTCCGCCTCCTCGCGGCCCCCCAGGAGCGAGCGGCGCCCGCTCAGCCGAGGCGGCGTAAGATGTCCAGCTCCTCCGCCCAGACCCGCGGGCCAGCCGGTGAGCTATGCTCGCCTCCGCCCTGGAGGGCTCATGCTGGGTGTGTCCCTCACAGGGGTCGTCATTGCGCTGGCGCTGCCGGTCGCGCTGTTCCATGCGCGTGTGGTGTCGGTCGCCCGGCGGTTCGGGGGGCCGCCGTTCGCGGGGCCGCCGCCGCGCGCTTGGCTCCTCGGCTCGCTCGTCCCTGTCTTACGAGGCGGCCTCCTCGAGAGTTACCGTCGCTGGACCCGCCGCGCGGGGGACGACGTCTTAGTCTGGCTCGGCACCCGCCCCCACGTGGTGGTCGGGCGCGCCGACACGGTGCGGCAGGTGCTCGTCGATCGCGAGCGTTTCGTTCGAGAGATCGCGCCGACCGAACACCTCTTCGGCGAGGGGCTCCTGCGCTTGGAAGGGGAGGTGTGGCGCGAGCGCCGCGCGCTCTTCTCCCCGCCCTTTCGCCGGGATGACCTCGAGGAGATGCTGCCGGCCATCCACGCCGAGGCGGCCGCGCTCTGCGACGCCTGGTCCGCGCGGGAGGGCGAGCCCTTTCACCCCTCGCACGACCTCGGCTGGACGATGCTGCGCATCCTCGGCGTCGCGCTGTTCGGGACGGAATTCGACCGCGAACGCCACGGTGGTCGCGCGCTCCGCCGCGCCCTCATCGTGCTCTCGACCGGCTCGGTGAAGCGGCACCTCCTCCCCGCGTGGGGCCGGCGGGGAGAGCGCGAAGAGCAGGCGGCCCGCGCCTGGATGGACACCCTCGGACAGCATGTCTTGAGCACCGGACGCGACAACCCCTTCACTCGGGCGCTCCGGACGCTGCCCGAGCCCGTCGCGCTCGACGAGGTGCGGACCTTCCTCATCGCCGGCCACGAGACCAGCGCGACGGCGCTCACCTGGACCCTGGCGTTGCTCGCAGAACATCCAGAGGTCCAGGACAGAGTCCGGGAAGAGCTGCGCGCGGCGGGCAAGTTCGAGCGCCTGGCCGATCTCGGGCGAGCTCCCTACACCACGCAGGTGTTGAACGAGGCGATGCGCCTCTATCCCCCAGTACCCATCAGCATCTCCGTCACGACCGAGGCCGTGACCGTGGGCGACCGCCAGCTCCCCGCCGGCACGCTCGTCGACGTGTCGGCCTGGGTCCTCCACCGCGATCCGCTCCTGTGGCCCGATCCCGACCGCTTCGACCCCGACCGCTTCGCCCAGCCCCCGGCGCCGGGCACCTGGTTCCCCTTCCTGCTCGGGCCGCACAGCTGCCTGGGCATGCGCTTCGCCCTGATGGAGATGCCGGTGGTGCTCGGCGCGATCCTCGACCGCTTCAAGGTCGAGCTGGTCACCCCGGCACGGCCCGATCTGCGGCTGTCCCTCCACCCTGCGGGGCTCCGGATCCGCCTCCTGCCGGCTTGATCCCTGCGGCTACAGAATCCCCCGCGGCTACAGACGCCCGCTTTGCCGAAGCTGCTGTCCGATCGCCCGGATGTTGGCCTCGCCCTTATCGAGCGACGCCGCGCTGGTGTGCACCGAGTACCGCCCCAGCACCAGCGGGTGGGGGTGCTTAACCGCGCACCCGACGAGCACGCGGCACGACTGTACGGCTTCCACGGTGAACTTACCGTCCGACTCGTCCAGCACCACGAGCTCACTCCCGATCAGCTCCCCACAGATCTGGGCGCGACCGGCGTACACCATGGCCCAGCCGACCGTATGCCCGGCCGGCGGCTGGAAGGTCCAGGTCTCCCCCGCGTCCAGGACGACGTCGAGGTACACGGCCGGCGAGGGCGCGGGGATCGGGTTGGTCAGCCCGCCGTAGGACCCGAGCAGCACACGGACGTTGCCCACCTGCGGCACCTGCTCCGGCGCGACGTAGATGCCCTCGGGCGGCCCATCCTCGAGCGAGGGTGGCAACGACAGCCAGAGCTGGAAGCCCATCACCGTGGCGGCCTGGGGGTGAATGCTCCCCTGGTGCCAGGTGCCGCCGCCCGCGCGCATCCACTCGAGGCCCGTCGCCTTCACCACGCCGCGCTGCCCCGTGGTGTCTTCATAGGCAATGTCGGCGTTCACCTGGTAGGTCAGCGTGGCGATGCCAGAGTGCGGATGGAAGCCGAAGCCAGTGCCGGGTGCGACCTCTCCGCCGACGTAGTCGAGGAAGATGAAGGGCTTGAGCCGCTCACCGAGGTCGCCGGGGCTGACCATCCGGCGAATGAAACCATGCTGGGCGCCGCGGGTGCGAAGGTCGATCGTGCGTGGGGTGGTCATGTCGCGCACCTATCCGGGCAGGTCGAACGGGCGAGCGCCTCGACCCGCAGGGCCGGGGCCTACGGCGCCGCGACGCAGACGCTCCGCGCGGTCATCGGGACACCCCGGGCCGAGGGTGACCAGGCCGAGAGCGCCATCGCGACGCACGCGGCCGTGTCGGAGCTGCAGCGCGAGCCCCGGGCGGCTGCGGGCGACGGCCAGGACGCCATGGACCAGCGGACCCTGGCTCCACTCCGCCGCTCCGGGCGCGATAGGACGTCCCATGACCCATCCCTGGAACCCTGCGCTGCCCGACCCTGTGCTCCCCGACACGGCGCCCCCCGACCCCGCGCGGCCGGAACACTTATCCTTCCTCCTGGCCCACGGGGCCGACGCCGCCGGACACTCCGGGGAGGGGCTGCTCGCGCACCTGCGCGGCACCGCGCGGCTGCTCATCGAATGGGGCGCCCGCGAGGCCCTCTGTCGGGCGGGGCTCTTTCACTCGGTCTATGGCACCGAGAGCTACACGGGTGCCATCCTGCCGCCCGGGCTGCGGAGCGAGGTGGCGGCCCTCATCGGAGCGGAGGCCGAGGCCATCGCCTGGCGGTTTGGAGCGATGTCGAAGGGCAGCCTCTATGAGAACCTCGACGGCCGCGAAGCCTTCAGCCTCCGCGACCGCTTCGGCGGGCCAGAGCTCCCCCTCTCCACCGCCGAGCTCGCCGACCTCTTCAACCTGACCGTCGCCAACTGGCTGGAGCAGCGGCCCCGCATGAGCCCGATCTACCACTTTCACCGAATTGAGGAGCTGTCCCAGATGCGGCCCCGGCTCCTCCCCGCCGCACGGCAGGCCCTCGAGGCGGCCTATGGGCTTGCGCCGCTGGCGGTGTGATCGGTCGGCCGCCGGGAGGCTCGGCCCCGCCGCCGGCTCGACGGTCAGCCCGCGCGGGGCTCCCGGACGGCGAAGTGCGGGTTCTCAATGAGCCCCAGGACGTTGCCGAAGGGATCTCGGACCTGGGCCACCTGGATGTCGCCGCCCACCGCGTGCGGCGCTTCGACCTCGGTGGCGCCCAGGCTGAGGAGCCAGGCGTAGGCGGCGCCGATCTCCTTCACCCCCCAGGCCACCCCACCGGAGTTGGGCACGCCGTCCGGGGTGAGGCCGAGCTCATAGCCGCCGATCTCGAAGCCGACATAGAAGGGCTGGTCAAAGTAGGGCTCGACGCCGAGGGCGTGTGTGTACCAGCGCTTCGCCGCCTCGAGGTTGGGGGCGGCGTAGAAGGCCGAGCGGAGACCGAGGAGAGGCTGCATGGGCGGACCCCGAGGAGAACCGGGAGGGATGAAGACGAGCGGTTGAAGGTGCTCGACGTCGAGCGGGCCTTCGCGGCCGCAGGCGCACACGTTCGCCCTCCGGTAAGCCGGCGACGCCGGAGCTTCAAGAACCGCAGCCGCGACGGGTTCGGCGCTTCGAGCGAGGTTACCGGGAGGGCATGGCCTCCTCCGAAGGTCGAATTCTGTCCCTGCTCGGCGGTCTCCCGCTCCGGGAGCAGCCGATCGACGAGGGGCGGATGTGCCTGCTCGCCTGGCTGCACGGTCGCGGCCCGGGCTCGCGGGCAGCGCGGCGCTGATCAGGGGGGTCCGCGGCGCGCTCGGCGGCGCCGTGGCGGTCAGGCCGAAGGCGTATTGGGCCGACGGGAAGGTCGGGCTCGATTGAGCCCCACGGGGCGGCGCGGCTGGACTGCGGGTTGACGCCGCCCGCGCCGGCTGCGACGATAGGGCGTGTCGCGCTTCTCCTCCGCCGCCGAGCAGATCCTCGCGTGCCCTTCGCGGAGCTCCGGTCAGGCATGGATCGCGTTCCACCGCTGCGTCGAGGCCTACAGTCGCCTGTCCGGGGAGCGATTCTCGGAGGTCTTCGAGCGGATCGGCGCGCCCCACGGCGTCCGTCGCCAGGCCCGGGTCGAGGTCGCCGCGCTGCAGGCCGCCA
Organism: Myxococcota bacterium; assembly: GCA_044344255.1. GTDB lineage: Bacteria > Myxococcota_A > UBA796 > UBA796 > UBA2385 > JBIJDH01. Next base: position 1,971 of record JBIJDH010000006.1, on the reverse strand, counting down.
CGCGCGCGCTCATGGCCGAGCGAGAGGCCCTGCTCCAGCAGCGTGTCGTCCAAATCGCGGCGCGGCGATCGGAGAAGCGGGCGGGCCGCCGCGCGGTCCGTCCGAGCCTCTCGGCGCTCGAGGAGCGGCACCGACAGGCCACCGCCCGTCAGCCAGCAGTGGGCTGCTGGGGCTGGCGAGCCCTCCGAGAGGGGGAGCTCGGGCCGCGGCTCTCCCTCGGCGTCCTCGGCGCCCCGCCGGTCCATGGGGGTGTCGGCGGCCGCGTGACCATCGACTGCCGCGGCGCGAGCCCACCCGAGGGGATCGCGGGCGCCCTGGCGGCGTCGCTCGGCGGACAGGCGCAGGCGCTCTGGGTGCTGATCACCCCCGCGCAGCTCGGCCCCTGGGCGGCCTGGGACGGCGCCGCCACCCTTCAAGAGCTCCGGCGCCGATCCTGGGGCCAAGCGCGCGTCGTGGTCGTGTGCCCCCACCCGCTCACGCCGGCTCAATTGGCCACCCTGCGCGACCTGGAGCGGGGGCTCCACGCCCACGGGTGGCGATTGAACCTCGCCGCCGATGTCGCATAAGGCCGCGCTCGGAAGGTCTATCGAATCCCCGACCGCCGCTCAGCCGATGAGCCCGACCTGGTGCGCGTAAGAGACGACCCCGGCCACGGTCGGCACCCCGAGCTTGGCCCGCACCCGGCCGAGGTGGGTGCTCACCGTGCTGAGCGTGAGGTCGAGCTCCAACGCGATGTCTGTCACGCCTGCGCGCTAGGCCCCTCCCCGTCCGCTCCGACGGGGGCGGGGGCCTCCGCCTCTTCGGGCTCGCTCATCGCCCAGGGCTCGAAGGGGTCGGGGAGGCGGCGCCAGCGGCGCATGCCCAACGCCACCTCGTCGTCGGTCAACAGGGCCGCCCCCAGCCCCGCATCGATCCCCGCTCGGTCCATCCCCTGCCCGATGAAGACCAGCTCCTGCACGCGGTCCCCCCACGGCTTCTGCCACTCCCGCTTGATCTCGCGGCGAGACTCCGCGTCGCTCGGCCACTCGGCGCGCGGGATCGCGGCCCACCACAGGCCGGCCGGGCCCACCTCCGTGATGCGCCCCGCTTGCGCCCAGAGCCCCATCCACTCCGGCCGGCTCGCCAGCCAGAAGAAGCCCTTGGAGCGATACACCCCCTCCTTCTTCGTCCGCATGAACTCCGCGAAGCGGCTCGGGTGAAAGGGGCGCCGCGCCCGGAAAACGAATGAGCTCATCCCATAGGTGTCGGCCTCGGACACCTCCTCGCCGCGGGCGACCGCCATCCACCCTGGCGCCGCGCGGGCCGCCTCCAAATCGAAGCGCCCCGTGTCGAGGACCTCGGCCAGCGGCACCCGGCCGCGCACACACTCCACTTGCTGGGCGCGGGGGTTGAGGCGAGTGAGCAGCGAGCGGAGCGCGGCGAGGTCCTCCGCCGAGGCGAGGTCGGCCTTGTTGACCACGAGGACGTCGGCGAACTCGACCTGCTCGACGAGGAGCCGCACGACGTTGCGGTCGTCTTCCGCGCCGAGCGCCTGCCCACGGTCGCGGAGCTCGTCGGCGCTCATCCAGTCGGCGAGGAAATTGAGCGCGTCCACCACCGTGACCATCGTGTCGAGGCGAGCCACGTCTCCGAGGGAGGCGCCACCTTCGTCCACAAAGCTGAAGGTCTCCGCGACCGGCAGGGGCTCGGAGATCCCTGTCGACTCGATGAGCAGGTAATCGAAGCGGCCCGCCCGCGCGAGCCGACCGACCTCGATCAGCAGATCCTCGCGGAGAGTGCAGCAGATACAGCCATTCTGCATCTCGACGAGGCGCTCCTCCGTACGGTCCAGGTGGGCCTCCCCCTCAGGGCAATCGCATCTTGACGGGGCAAGAGGTTAGCATGTGTTGATCTCTTACCGCCGGGCATCTGCCGCGGCCTCGGAGGTCGCCATGGCGACGCTGCTGGAGCACTTCGACAACCTGCCAGACC
>JBIJDH010000026.1:0-96780 GCA_044344255.1 Myxococcota bacterium | reverse complement strand
TGGCCGTCGCGTGCACACCCCGCTCCAGCGCTCGGTCCCGGGCGATGAGCAGGCGACGTCCGTACGGCACCGTCAGCACGAATTGCCGTACGCGAACCGGTGGAAAGAGCTCGGCCCACCGCAAGGAGCCCTCCGCCATCCGGCGCCCCGCGCAGGACGGGCAGAAGCCCCGCCCCTTGCACGAGAAGGGGATGAGCCGGTGCGAGGCGCAGCCCTCGCACTCTAACCAGGCGAAGCCTCGCGCCGGGTCGCCGCAGTTGAGGTAGCCTTCCACCTCGTCCTCGACGTGCCGAGGCAGGGCCGTTCCGGCCTCCCCCATCCGAGAGCCCGGTGGACCTCGCCCTCCGAAACGCCGACCGCCTGCGACAGCTCATCGATCAGCTCTTCGACCTTGTGCGCCTCGAGGCCGGGCGCCTGCCCATGCGGGCGCGTCGCATCCGCATCGGCCGCTTCCTCGAGGAGCTCGTGTCCCGCCACCGCCCCATCGCGATGGCGCGCGGCCTCGAGCTCATCCTCGATCTCCGAGCGCTGGGCAACCCCGACCCGAACGCGGGCGGGCGTCCGATCATCCTCTGGGCCGACCCCGACCTCCTCGAGAAGGCCGTCGGGAACCTCCTCAGCAACGCGCTCAAGTTCACCCCAAAGGGTGGCACGGTCGCGCTCAGCGTAACGATAGAGGCCGGCGAGGTGCGAATCCTGGTGCAGGACGAGGGCCCGGGCGTGGCGGCCGAGCACCGGGAGCGCATCTTCGAGCGGTACTATCAGGCCGAGTCGGGGGGCCATCAGAGCGCGGAGGGCGCAGGCATCGGCCTCTCCCTCGCGCGGGAGCTCGCCGAGCTCCAGGGCGGCTCCCTCCAGCTCCTCGAAGGCGGCGCCGCCGGGGCCACCTTCGCGCTCAGCCTCCCGTCGGGGACAGACCACCTCTCTATCGAGGACATCGGGCTCGACGAGCCCTCCGATCCCTCCTTCCCAACCCCCATCCGCCCGCCCCCTCCGGTCGGGTCGCGGCCACGGGTGCTGCTGGTCGAGGACCACCCCGAGCTCCGGGCCTACCTCGCCGCCCGCCTCTCCGCCGAGGTCGACGTGGAGGCCGTCGGCGACGGGGAGACCGCCCTCCTCCGGCTGCGCGCCGGGGGCTTCGGGCTCCCAGCTCCGTTGGAGGTCCCTTCCCCGGTGGAGGCCCCTCCCCCGGTGGAGGCCGGGCAGGCGCCGCTCAACGAGGCCGAGCGCGCCCTGCTCGACCGCCTCCTCGGCATCGCCCGGGCACGGATGAGTGACCCCAGCTTCACGGTCGAGGTCCTCGCCAGCGCGGTCGCGATGAGCCCCCGCACCCTCCAGCGTGTCCTGAACCGCCTCAGCGGCAAGGCCCCCTCGAGCTGGCTGCAAGAGCTCCGCCTCGAGAGCGCGCAGGATCTGCTGCGCCGCGGGGGCTCAGTGAGCGAGGCCGCCGACGCCGTGGGGATGGCCCCAGCCTACCTCTCCCGCGTCTACAAGGCCTGGTTCGGATACCCGCCCTCCCGCGAAGAGCGCAGCCGAGGGGGCTGAGCGGCCCGGTCAGAGCTCAAAGCGCTCCCCCTCCACCGCCACGGCCATCCCGGCCGCCTGGATGGCCCGCCGCGCCTCGCTCCCCGCGACGATGGCCGGGTTCGTGTGGTTGAGGTGAATGAAGTGCACCTTCCCGCGCTCTGCCTCGGGGAGGCTGGCGAAGCGCTGCATTGTCTCGGAGACGAAGGGGTGCGGGATCTCCTGGAGCGAGCGGCCGGGGATCTCTCCGTCCGCGTAGAAGGTGGCGTCTATCCAGGCGCGATTGACCCCCGCGAGCACAGACTCCACCGGCGTGCCCCACCGCTCCCACTTGTCGATGTCGGGGAGGTACAGGGCCTTGTGCGCGGGCCCCTCGATGATGAAGCCGACGGTCTCGGAGTACTCGTCGCGGTGGGGCACCCGGAGGGGGGTGACCGTGAGGGTGGGGCTGAGGCGCACTGCCTGCTGGTCCTGCAGCGGCGTGAGCGCGATGTTCCCGAGGCGGGTGAGCATCTCCCAGGGGCCGCTGTGCGCGAGGTAATCGAGCATCCGCGGCATCGCATAGACGGGCACCGCGGTGGCGCCGATAGACTCCCGCCCGAGGTACATGAGCCCCGAATAATGGCCGATGTGGGCGTGGGTGGGCAGTACACCGGCGAGCCTCCCCGCGGGGAGGAGCTCCTGGAGGGCGTGGAGCTGGTCCGGGAGGTCTGGGGTGGCGTCGAGCAGCCACCAGGAGCGCGTCGCGGGATCGATGAGCCCGAGGCTGCTCACCCGATGGCGGAGCGCAGGGTCTGCCCAAGCGGCGGCGCAGCAGGCCCGGGTGCAGCCGGCGTGGGGGTGCCCGCCGTCCTGGGCGATGCCGAGCACCACCAGATAGGGAGCGAGGCCCATCGACACCTCCAGCGTGGGCCTAACCGGTGAGCCACCGGGGGAGCGGGCCGCCCGCGACCGGGCTCAGCGCATCGCGAGGCCCATCGCCTCCTGCTCCGCCCGCTCCACCGCGCCGCAGGCGAGGAGCGTCGACTCCCCGCTCTCCCCGGCGGAGGGGGCCGGGGCGCCATCGGGCAGGAGCGTGAGCACCCCCACCTGGGCGTAGGAGCGCCAGGCCGGACGGCCGTCGGCGAGCACCCAGACCGCGCCCACGTCGGAGGCCGAGGCGGTGAGCTCTCCGTTCACCCACCAGACCCGCGAGCGGAGCGCGCCGCCCGCCTCGTCGAAGAGGGCCACGCTGCCGATGTCGGCGCGGATCATCGCGCCAGCGCCGCTGGTGGCGCTGACAAAGTTGTTGGGCGAGGCGATCCCGGGCAGCGAGAAGGCCGCCTTCCCGGTCGAGCGAATGGCGAGGGTGTCATCGGGGCCCGGCGCCGCCTGGTGGGTCAGTCGGGTGTGTCCGTTCGTGCCGGTGGGGCTGGGGTACCGCGACAGGGCCACCTCCTTCTGGACCCACTCGCTCGGGCCCTCCGAGAGCTGGAGGTCGAGGCCGGCCACGGCCCGCGACACGATCAGCCGGAGCTGCTCGGCCCGCTCGGAGGAGCTGCGATCCACCTTGGGGATGTCGCGCAGGGCCACACCCCGGAGCTCGCCGTTCTCCTTCATGTCGAGCTCCACCGTGGCCTGCTCGAGCAGGGAGCCGTGCAGCGCGAGGATGGGGCCGAGCTTCCCCTCGTCCTGCTCGACGGGCACGCCGATGATGGAGGCGTCGACCACGTCGCAGCGGAGCGTGAGCCGCGAGTCTCCCGCCTCGACAGCCTCCTTCGGCTGACAAGCGAGGACCATTCGGGTCTGGAAGCGGCCCATTCGGGCCTCCTTGTTGGGCGCGGTCACGGTCATCGCCACCGGCAACTGCACGTCATTCTCGAGGTACCAGGTGCGAACGTGACCGGTCTCCCACTTCCAAGCCGGGCCGCTTGCGGCCTCGGTCTGCGCGGACAACCCGACGCTGGACAGGAGCAAGAGGGGAAATACGGCCAACGAGGGGACAAAAGAAGAGGAGTTACGAGCAGCAGACATGGTGGCTCCAATGGGCCCATTCGGACCGGCGAGGACGTCAATCATCATCGACGCCCCTCCTATAGGGCCCGGCGCCGCGTCCAGGCATAGACCCGCAATCGCTCGAAAGCACCGCGCCTCCCGAAGGGGGGGGCGAAGCGCGGGGCGGCGGCCCCCGCCTGCATCCATCCGACGGCGGGCGCGTCTGTAGGGTAGAGGCCGGCACAACCCCCGGCCCGGGAGCGACCATGAACCCCACGAGCTCAGCCGATCAGGTCCGCGACGCGGTGCGCACGGCCTACGGGGAGATCGCCCGCCAGGGCACCTCCTGCTGCGCCCCCTCCTGCTGCTCGCCCGCCGCCGCCCCCGCGGCCGGCCCCGGCCCGGACGCCCGTCGCCTCGGCTACAGCGCCGCGGAGGAGGCCGCGGTGCCGGCGGGGGCCAACCTCGGCCTCGGGTGCGGCAACCCGCTCGCCATCGCGGCCCTGCGCCCGGGGGAGGTGGTGCTCGACTTGGGCAGCGGCGCCGGCTTCGACGCGCTGCTCGCCGCCCAGGCCGTGGGGCCCGACGGGCGGGTGATCGGGGTGGACATGACCCCCGACATGCTCCGGCGCGCGCGCGCCAACGCCGAAACCGCGGGGGCGAAGAACGTGGAGTTCCGGCTGGGAGAGATCGAGCACTTGCCGGTCGCCGACGACAGCGTCGATGTCATCCTGTCGAATTGTGTGGTCAACCTCTCCCCTGACAAGGCGGCCGTCTTTCGAGAGGCCTATCGGGTGCTGAGGCCGGGCGGGCGGCTCCGCATCGCCGACGTCATCAGCCGAGGGCCCCTCTCCCCGGCGCACCAGGCCGAGCTGGCCCTGCTCGTCGGCTGCATCAGCGGCGCCGCCTCGGTGGCGGAGGTGGAGGTCTGGCTCCAGGCGGCGGGCTTCACGGAGGTGCAGATCCGCGAGAAGTCCGACTCCCAGGACATCATCGAGGCCTGGGCCCCCGGACACCCCGCCGCCCAGCAGGTGCTCTCGGCCACCATCGAGGCCTGCAAGCCGTGACCGCGCCCCACCCGATCCTCGACAGCGAGCACGTGCTCCGGCGCTTCGAAGGGGAGCTGCGCCGCTTCTTCGGGGCTCGGGTGGCGGGCCCCGAGGCCGACGACCTCGTCCAGGACACGCTCCTCCGCGTCCACCAGGGGGTGGGCGCGCTGCGGGCGCAGGACCGCCTCGCCCCCTGGGTCTATCGGGTGGCGCGGAGCGTGCTCATCGACCACCACCGGCGCGCCGCGGCCGCCGCCCGCCGACAGGCGGCCCTCGTGGAGGACCCTGCGGCGGGGCCCGAGGAGCCCGAGGCGGAGGACGCGCTGCTCCGCCCGCTGCTCGCCGCCTGCCTGGAGCCCTTCCTCGAAGGGCTGCCCCCCGAGCAGGCCGAGGCCCTGCGCCTCACCGACCAGGGGGGCCTCCGCCAGGCCGAAGCGGCGCGGCGGCTCGGCGTCCCGCTCCCCACGCTGAAGGCCCGCGTGCAGCGGGGGCGGCGCCGGATGCGGGCCGCCTTCGAGGCCTGCTGTGAGCTGGTGACGGACCCGCGGGGGGCGGTGATCGAGGCCCGCCCTCGCGCCTGCGGGTGCGGCGCCCCGGCCTGAGGCTCGCCGCGCTCAGGGGACCAGCACCCGCGAGCTCCGCGCCGGGAGCCAGAAGGAGAGGGAGTCCCCCGCGGCGGAGAAGGTCTCTCCGCTCAGGGCGTCGGTCCAGGTGCCGCCGGTGGGCAGGCCCGCGAAGGCGAGGCCGTTCGTGAGGGTGACGTCGTCGTCACCGTTGTTGATGGCCACCAGCACGGCGTCGCCCGTGTCGGCGTCGGTCCGCGCGTAGGCCCAGACGGTGGCCCAGTCCGACGGGCCGAGCCACCACTCGGTGGTGGTGCCGCGCCACATCGCGGGGTGGGCCTTACGGGCGGCGGCGAGGGCGGCGACCTGGCGGAGCACTCTCGCCTGTTCGGCGGTGACCTGGGCGGCGAGGTCATCCACGCTCGAGACGCCCGACAGGTCGCCCGCGAGCTCCCAGAGGGGCTTGCGGTTGTCGGGGTCGGCATAGCCGGGCATGCCGAGCTCATCGCCATAATAGACGAGGGGGACCGCCGGCTGCGTGAACAGAAAGGTCCAGGCGAGGCGCAGGCGGGCGTAGATGGCGGGGTCGGTGGTGACGGCGGCGTAGCGCGGGGTGAGGCCGTCGCCCTCGCAAGAGCCCTGGTAGCCCTCGGCGGCGTAGCTGGTCCAGCGCACGACGTCGTGGTTGCCGAGGAAGCCGCTCATCAGCGCGTCCCCGAAGGCGGCCTCGGAGGCGGCCACCGTGCCCTCGAGGTCGGCGAGGCTGCTCGAGCGGGTCGCGAAGGCGCCGAGCTGGGTGTAATACATCGGGAAATCGAATTGACCGTCCAGCCCCTTCTGATCGCCCTTGGACAGGTAATTGGCGATACGCTCGTAACCGTCGAAGGTCTCTCCCACCGTCCAGAAGGACTCGTCGCCGCCCACGGCGCGGTGCTCCACCTCGGCCTGGATCTTCGCCTCGAGGTTCCAGGCGACGGCGTGGTTCATGTGCTTGACGGCGTCGACCCGCAGGCCGTCGAGCTCGTAGGTCTTCACCCACCAGAGCGCGTCGTCGACCATCGTGACGAGGGGCTCGGGGTGGGTGTAGTCGAGGTCGGGCAGGTAGCCGGCGAACCAGCAGGTCTCGGGGATGCGGTCGTAGCCGAGCTGGCCGCCCACCGTCTCATCGCAAGCCGAGGCCTCGGTGAACCAGCCGTCGGCCGCGTGCTCGGTGTAGTAGGGGTGGTCTTCGTGGACGTGGTTGCCCACCCAGTCCATCAGCACGCGCATGCCCGAGGCGTGAGCGGCGTCCACGAGGTCGTGCAGGTCAGCCTCGGTGCCGAAGTGCTCCTCGACGTCCCGCGCGGCGTCGGGCCAGTAGGCGTGGTAGCCGGCGATGGTCTGACCGCAGGCCCCTGCCCAGGGCCCCTCGGCGTTGTCGGAGGCGTTCGAGAGCCAGAGCGCCCCCACGCCGAGGCTCTGGAGGTAGGGCAGGAGCGCGATGAGGCCCGCGTAGTCGCCGCCCTCGTAATCACCGATGGTGATGCTCGTGCCCTCGGGGGCAGAGTTGGCGGGGTCGCCGTCTTGCATGCGGTCGACGAAGGCGAAGTAGAGCGGGGCGCTGCGCCAGGCGGCGTCCCCGGCCTCGTCCTGGTCGAGCCAGAAGGGGACGTAGAGGGCCTCCGCCTCACGGCCGGCGGCGTCCGTGGCCACCGCTCGCAGGGTGTGGCGGGTGGGCGTGAGGCCGGAGAGGTCGATGACCGCTTGACCATCGACCCAGCTCAGGCTGAGCGGCGCGCCGTCGAGGGTGACCGAGGAGGCGCCGAGCCCCTCGCCGCCCGCCCCGGGGACGAAGGCGAGCGAGGCCTGGACGCCCTTGGCGGCGCGGTCGATGTGCAGCGCGGTGAGCGAGAGCGTGGGCCGGGCGCAGTCTTCGACGACGATGAGGCTGTTACAGCTCGAGTCCTCGCCGGTGGTGCAGGTCTGCGCCCAGTCGGTGTTGCCGACGGTGGTGTAGCCCTCGTCACACTGGATCAACGGCGCCTCGGGGTCACAGACCCAGCTGCGGTGCCCGTCGTAGGTCCAGGACTGGAATTCCACGAAGCGGTAGCTGTGGGGCCCCGGCTCGAGCGGCAGGGAGACCGACCAGAGCCCCGGCGACACCTCGGTGAGCGGGGTGGCGGAGGGGTCCCAGCCGTCCCAGTCTCCCGCGAGGAAGACGCCGTCAAAATCGGCCTCGCCCACGGCGGTGTAGGTGAAGGTGGTCTCACAGGACCCGGCCTCGGGCGTAGCCTTGGGCGAGGGATCCGAACGACAGGCGAGGGCGAGGAGGAGGAGCACGGCCCATCCTACCCGATCGCGAGAGCCGGGAAGGCGTACCGGCAGCAGGTACGCTCCGAGGTCGAACTCCGGTCAAGAGATGTCAAGGGGCCCACGGATGGCGGGGAGAGGTGCTAGCGTGACGCCACGATGGTGAACCGCCCGCTGCCGACCCGCCTCGCCCTCCTCGTCTGCCTGCTCGTCGCATGCGGCGGCCAGGCCGCGCGCCCCTGCGAAGAGATGTCACCCGGGTTGGATCGCGACCGTTGCCTGCATGACGAGATCGGCCGGCTTCCCGGAACGGCCGCCCCGACGGTCCTGGCGAAGGGCCGCCTGATCGACGACACGATCATTCGGGGATCCGCCGTCTCCGCCTGGGTGGCGGCGCATGTCAAGGAGCTCAACCCACAGATGGGTCAGGAGCTCTGCTCCCTCCTCGAAGGACAGGACAAAGCCTATTGTCTCCGCCGACTCTCCTCACCGCACTTGCAGCGATAAGCTGCATCGGGCGCCCGCCGACCGATGGTGACTCCGCCGTCGGGCACCGCTCCGTTCCGCCGGTGGCTGCAGCAGGTGCGCCTGCCCCTCCGAGCAACAGCCGCTCGCCGAGTCCAGCGATGGACCCCGCACAGTGTGAGAAGTATGTCGGACAAGCCGACGAGTACGGGTATTGCGTCTTCTCTACCTCCCCCGCCATCCGGGACGCCGAAGCCACCCGGAGCTGGTGTAAGAAGGCAGGGGACTGGGAGGAGCGTTGTTTACACAGTTGGGTGAGCGCCCGGCTTCGCGATCGGGCCCAATGGTCGGATGAGACCTTGCTTGGGATGTGCAGAGGTATCCCGGACTGTGCCTTTGAAATTCTGGACTTTCGGCCCCACTCCGACATCCTCGTTCAGCTCAACCGTTGTGGGCTCTTCGCGGAAGAGTACGGTCAGGACTGCGGGCGCCACTCCCTTCAGCGCTGGTGGAATACGAACCCGGACGCCGCGGAGATCGCAAGGGTGATGAGCACCCCCTCCCCCTTCGACCAGATCGTGGGCTCTTATACGGCAGCTTCCGTATATTGCCTCAAGGTGGGGAGCTGTGAGGGCCTCCCGGACCGCCAGCATTACTGTGAGGCCGGAGTGGCCCACCTGGCGGAGCCGCCCGACCGATGCGGTCAGGTGCTGAAAGGGCTGGCGGACGGCGGTGTGGGCCCCCCCACGGGTCCGATGCGCCAGGGCGCCCCCCCCTGAGCGATCCCGGCGCCCGCTTCGGCGGGATACGCCGGCCGGATGCTCCCCGACGACGACCGGCCCCGCCTCCAGGACCTCGCCGCCGCGCTCTCCGAGGACCGTATCGGCTTTCGGGCCGCGGTCTACGAGGTGGTGTCTCAGGTCGAGCCCGGGCGGGTCGCAGGCTACGGTCAGGTGGCGGCGGCGCTCGGCAGCCCCCGGGCGGCGCGGCAGGTGGGCTACGCGCTGGCGGCCCTGGAGCCCGGCACGTCGGTGCCCTGGTGGCGCGTCATCCGGAGTGACGGCAGCGTCGCCCTCCAAGGAGACCCCGCTCGCGGCCCCGAGCAGCTCCGGCGGCTCGCGCTCGAGGGGGTGGTCCCGAGCGGAGACCGCGTGGACATGGCCCAATTCCGCTGGGTCCCGGCGCCCGAGTGAGCGAGCCCCGGCGCCCCGTCCGCCCGCTGCCCGCCCCCGGCGCCCCGCCGCCCGGCGCCCCGGCCATCCTGTGGACCCGCCGAGGGGCCGATGTCGGACGAGGCTCCCCCGCCGAGGGCGGCCCCTGGGACGAGCGGATCGGCGCCACCTTCCTGTTCTTCTGGCGGCTCCTCGGCGCGCTGGCCCTGCCCTTCCTGCTGCTCGACCCGCGCACGCGGCGCCACATCTGGGGCCTCCCGTCCCCGGTCCCCGGCTGGACCTGGCTGCACGGGGCGAGCGCGGGTGAGCACGTGGCGGCGCGGGCCCTGGCGCCCTTGATCGAGCCTGGGGCCTGGCGCACGAGCCTCTCGCTCCGCACCCCGGTGAAGGGGGCCTTCCCGGCGCCGCTCGACCTGCCGTGGGTCTTCGAGCGCTGGCTCGACCGGGCCCGCCCGGGGCGGCTGGTCCTCATCGAGTCCGAGCTCTGGCCGGGCTGGCTGGCCGCCTGTCGGGCCCGCTCCATCCCCGTGGTCGTCGTCAACGCCCGCCCGAGCCGGGGCACCGCGCGCTGGCGCCGCATCCCGCCGCTCTGGCGCTGGCTGAGCCGCGATCTGCGCTTCGTGAGCCAGGAGGAGACCGGCGACCTCAAGCTCGCCGCCGAGCTCCAGGAGGCCACCTTCGCGCTCGGCCGCGACGCCTTCGTGGCCGCCAGCACCCGTGAGGGCGACGAGCGGCTGCTGCTCGCCGCCTGGGCCCTCGTGCCCGACCCCATCGGCCGCGTCCCGAAGCCCCTGCTCGTGCTCGCTCCCCGCCACCTCGACCGGGTGCCCGCCGTGGTGGCCCTCCTCGAGCAGAGCGGCCTCCGCTGGAGCCGCCGCACCGAGGGCGTAGACCCCGGGCGGGCCGTCCTCCTCCTCGACACGCTGGGCGAGCTCGGCGGTCTGTTCGCCCAGGCCCGCGCAGCTTACATCGGCGGCACCTTTGACCCCGCGCTCGGCGGCCACTCCCCGGCCGAGGCCTTCCGGGCCGGCATCCCCGTCGTCCACGGCCCGGAGACCGCGGCCAACCCCAACGCCTGGACCCAGGGCATCGCCGTGCGGGTCGAGCGGCCCGAGCCCGAGCGGCTGGCGCGCGCGATCCGCTCCGCCATCTCCGTGGGGCCCCAGGCGGTGGGGCAGAACGAGTCGGCGATCCGCGCCGCAGGCCGCCTGCCCGCCCCTGTCACGCCCCCCGAGGCCCCGCCACGCCCCCTGCTCCGCCCGCTGGTGCCCGCCTATCAGGCCCTCGCCCGCCGGGGCCGCGGCTGGTCGGGGGCGCCGGAGCGGGCGGGGCTCCCCGTGGTGAGCGTGGGGGCGCTCGTCGCCGGCGGGGTCGGCAAGACGCCGGTGACCGGCTGGCTCGCCGAGCAGCTCGAGGGGGCCTGGGTGGTGGGCCGCGGGTACCGCCGGCCGGGCGGCGGTGACGACGTCCGCGTGGGCCTCCCCGGAGCGGCGCCCGCGCGCCCCCTCGGCGATGAGCTCGAGATGCTGCGTCGACGCGGGCTGCGCGTCGTCTCGGCCCCCGACCGCGTGGCCGGCGCCGAGGCCGCCCGCCGCCTCGGGGCCCGGCTCATCCTGCTCGACGACGGCTTCCAGCACCGCCGCCTCCACCGCGACCACGACCTCGTCTGCCTCGACCCCCTCTCGCCCACCGGCGGCGGCCCCATCCCGATGGGGGCGGGCCGCGAGGGGCTGGACGCCCTCCTGCGCGCCCACTCCCTCTGGCTGCACGGCCCGGGAGAGGCCCCCGCCGGCCTCCCCGCCCTGCCGACGGTGCGCTCCACCCTGCGACCCGCCGGCTGGTGGTTCGAGGGCGCCCTCCACCCGCTCGGCGCTGTGAAGGGCGAGATCGACGTCGCGGTCGGCGTCGCCCGCCCCGAGCGCTTCCTCTGCGCCCTGCTCTCGCTCGGCCTGACCCTGCGCTCCTGTCGGGTGGTGGGTGACCACCGCCCCTTGGGTGAGCTCCCCGCAGGCTGCGTGGTGACCGAGAAGGACGCCGCCCGGCTGCCCCCCGGCGCGCCCGTGCGGGTGCTGCGGATGGAGCTCGTGGTGAAGGGCGCCGAGCCCCTCCTCACCACGCTCCGCGCCCTCATCCCGTGACGGCCGCCCCCCGAGGACGGCCATGATCACCCTGCTCGGCTGGCTGTGGTGGCTCGTGCTGCCGGTGCGGCGCTCGCTCGCCACGGCGCAGCTCCGCCGCTGCTTCCCGACGATGGACCCCGGGGCCCTCCGCCGCACTGTGGGGACGGTGGCCTACGGCTACCTGCTCCTCCTCCTCGGTCGGTACAGCACGCTCCGCGGGGTGGAGCACCTCCGTGGCGGCACCCTCGCGCTGGCCGGGCACTTCGCCTGCTGGGACCTCGCGCTCGTCTCGGGCGCCCGCCACGTCCCGGCGACCATCTTCGTGAAGACGCCGAGCAACCCGGTCGCCGCCTGGCTGGTGGGCCGGCTGCGGGCGAGGGCCGACCTCGAGCTCCTCCCGCCGAAGGGCTCGATGGCGGCGGCCGAGGCGGCCCTCGATCGCGGCCGGCTCGTGATCTTCGTCCAAGACCAGCGCCACAACGCAGGCGTCCCCGCGCCCCTCTTCGGCCGGCCGGCGCTCACCTCGGCGGCCTTCGCGGCCCTGCTCCACAAGCGACGACCGCCGGTGGTGGGCATCTACCAGACCCTCGACGAGGGCGGCGGGGTCGTGATGATCGAGCCCCTGCAAATCGAGATCCCCGAGGACCGCGCGGCCGCCATCCCCGCGATCACCACGGCCACGCAGGCCTTCTACGAGGATCGGATCCGGCGCCGACCGGAGGCCTGGTGGTGGCTCCACGCCCGCTGGAAGAACGCTGGCTGAGCGGCCCTATACCCGAGCCCCGGGAACCCGAGCCCCCGGTCCCGGCGCTCAGCCCTCGAGCACCCGACCGAGCAGCTTCTTGCCGCCGAGGTAGGGCTGCAGGGCCTCGGGCACCATGACGCGGCCGTCGGCGAGCTGGTGGTTCTCGACGAGGGGGACGAGCACCCGCGGCGTGGCGATGGCCGTGTTGTTGAGCGTGTGGACGTACTGGACCTTGCCCTCCTTGTTGCGGTAGCGGAGATCCGCCCGGCGGGCCTGCCACTCGTGCAGCGTGGAGCAGGAGTGGGTCTCCCGGTACTTTTGGAGGCTCGGCACCCAGGTCTCGATGTCGTTCATGCGGATCTTCCCGGCGCCCATGTCGCCGGTGCAGCACTCGACCACCTGGTAGGGGAGGTCGAGGAGCTGGAGCACCTGCTCGGCGATCGAGAGCAGCTTCTTGTGCCAGGCGAGGGACTCCTCGGGGTCATTCCGGCAGATGACGTACTGCTCGACCTTCGTGAACTGGTGCACGCGCAGCAGCCCGCGCACGTCGCGGCCGGCGCTGCCCGCCTCGCGGCGGAAGCAGGGGGAGAGGCCCGCGTAGAGGAGGGGGAGCTGCGACTCGTCGAGCAGCTCGCCGCGGTGGAGGCTGGTGAGCACGACCTCGGCGGTGCCCGCGAGGTAGACCCCGTCCTTCTCCAGGTAGTAGGCGTCTTCGCGGCCCATGGGGAAGTGGCCCGTGCCGTAAAGGGCGGCCTCTCGGGCGAGGGCCGGCACGGTGATCGGCGTGAAGCCGTTCTGCTCGAGGAGGTCGAGCACCAGGGCGTGCACGGCCATCTCCACCCGGACCATGTCCCCCTTGAGGGCGAAGGTGCGGCTGCCGCTCACCTCAGTGATGCGCTCGAACTCGGCCCAGCCCTGGCGGGTCATGAGGTCGACATGGTCGCGCACCGGGAAGTCGAAGACGTTCGGGCTCCGCCAGGAGGAGACCACCGGGTTGGACTCGGCGTCCGCGCCGACGGGGACACCCTCGGCGGGGACGTTCGGCACGAGCCAGAGGTGCTCCTGGAGGCGGGCCTCGGCCACCTTGACCTGCTCGCCGAGCTGCTCGATCTCCTCGCGGAGGACGCGGCTCCGCTCCTGGTTGATGAGCCGCTCCTCGGGGCTCGCCTTACCGAAAGACTTCGCGAGGCGGTTCCGCTCCTCCTGCACGCTCTGGGCCTGCTTCTGGAGCGCGATCACCACTTGATCGGCGGCGAGCAGGGCGTCGAGGTCACAGGTGGAGCGCTTGTCGTGGATGGCCTTGCGGACCAGATCGACGTTCTTGCGGATATACGTCAGCGCGAGCATGGGGATCCCCGGGAGGCGGGCCGGCTATCCGGCCGACGGCGCCGTGGCCAGCGGGGCGGGCGGGCGGGGCGGCAGGGTCCGGACTCGGTTTGACAGGCGCAAAGACAGCGGCCATGCTCCGCGCGGAGGTCGCCCCCATGCGCCCCCTGCTCCTCGCCCCGTCGCTCACCCCGTCGCTCACCCCGTCGCTCACCCTGCCGCTCACCCTGCCGCTCACGCTGCTGCTCGCGCCCCTCTCGGCCTGTCGGGACAAGGGCGCCGAGCCCGACGGGGGCGAGGAGGCGCCCGTCGAGGCGCCGCTGCTCGCCTTCGAGGTGGTGGCGACCCTCCCCTACGCCGCCGACCTCGCCCCCCTGCCTGACGGCACCCTGCTCGTCTCCACGCTGCTGGGCGAGCTCATCCACCTTGACCCCGCCACCGGCGAGACGCTCGGCACCGCCACCCTGATGGAGCCCGAGGCCGTGCTGCTCAGCATCGCCGTCGATCCCCGCTTCGGCGACGGCGATCATGACCGCCTCTATGCCTGGGGCAGCCAGAGCGGAGAGCTCCGGGCCGTGTCCCTGAGCCTGTCCCCGCTCACCCTGTCGGACCCCGAGACCGTGCTCCAGGTCGAGACCGGCGGCGGCGAGGGCCACTGCGGCGGCGGCCTCACCTTCTGGTCGGGGGAGACCGCGACGCCCGCCCTCTACCTCGGGGTGGGCGTGCTCAAAGACGGCACCGCCCAGGACCCCGCCTCCCTCAACCGCAAGCTGCTCGCCCTGTCCGTCGAGCCCGGCTCCCTCGGAGAGGCCGCCCTCGAGGGCCCCTTTGAGGACCCCCGCATCGTCGCCGCCGGCCTCCGCAACCCCTGGCGGGTCACCGACTGCGGCGCCGCGCTCTGTATCGCGGACCCCGGCGACCACAGCTACGAGGAGATCCAACGATACGACGAGCCAGGCCGAAATTACGGCTATCCGGCGGTGGAGGGGCCGAGTGACAGCCGCTTCGACGACCCCGCCTTCTCCTGGGCCGACGACGACGACACCTTCCCCACCGAAGACCTCTATGGCGCCGGCCACGTGGGCTTCGCGCACGTCCCCTGGGTGAGCGGGCGCATCTCCGGCCGCGGATACGACGGCGCCCTGTCCGGGAAGGTGCTGGTGGGCGATTATTTTGACGGCTGGATTCGCGCCCTCGACGTGGACGAGGCGGGGAACCTCTCCCGAGGCTCGGCGCCGGCCGGTCACCTGGCCTTCATCACCCGGGTGGTGGAGGCGCCGGACGGCACGCTCTACCTCACCGAGCTCGGCGGGACGGTGCGCCGGGTGGGGCTCCGCGCCGAGGCCCCCACCGTCGCCGCGGTGGGCAGCCCCCTCTCCGACACGCCCTATGCGGAGGCCACCCCCTTCTCGGTGCGCTACCCCCTCTGGTCGAACGGCGCCGAGAAGGAGCGGCGGCTGTGGCTGCCCCCCGACACGGTGGTCGATACGCGCACCACCCCGTGGACCTGGCCCGAGGGGGCGCTGCTCTGGAAGACGTTTCACATGGAGGGGGCGCCCGTCGAGACGCGCCTCCTCGAGAAGCGCGACGGCCGCTGGCTCGGCGGCGTGTATCGCTGGGAGGGCGAGGAGGCCTGGCTCACCGACGGGGCGCGGGCGGAGTTCACCCTCCCGAGCGGCGCCCCCTACACCCTGCCCTCCGACGCCTCCTGCGAGGAGTGCCACGCCGCCGCCCGCGGGGCGGACGGGCCGCTCGGCCTCGACCCGGTCGTCCTCGGCGATGAGGGGCTGGCCGACGTCGCCGCCCACCTCGACGCCCCGCCCGCCCCCGCGCCGACGCCCACCGGCGACGCCGCCACCCAGGCGGCCCGCGGCTACCTGCACAGCAACTGCTCCTTCTGCCATCGGCCCGCGGGGGCGGCCTCCCAGGCCACCGCCGTCCAGCTCGACCTCTCTTACGACGCCGAGGTCGATCTGCGAGCGGTCGCCCAGTACTACTTCGCCAACGCAAACTCCGAGGACGGTGACCCGCTGCTCGACGGTCGCAGCCCCGAGGACAGCGTGCTGATCACGCTGATGGAGGAGGGGCTGATGCCGCCGACCGCCATCTGGGAGCCGGACACCGAGGGCATCGCCGCGATCACGGACTGGATCGGGACCCTCCGGCCCTGAGGCAGAGGTGGAGGTGGTCGTCGTGGC
Organism: Myxococcota bacterium; assembly: GCA_044344255.1. Lineage (GTDB taxonomy): Bacteria > Myxococcota_A > UBA796 > UBA796 > UBA2385 > JBIJDH01. The sequence continues at coordinate 81,355 of JBIJDH010000026.1, read as the reverse complement.
CGGGCTGGGGCTCGACCCCGGGGACGGCGGGATCGTTGAAGAAGAGGTCACCCACGGCGAAGCGCGCGCGGACGAAGCCGACGAAGGCGGCGGTAAGCGCTGCGTCGTAGGCGGGCGCGACGCCGGGGCGGTCGTCGGGGCGGTTCCACCAGGCCTCGTAGCGGGAGCCGTCGCTGCGAAAGAGGCGGAGGTCGACACAACGGCCGGCCCAGTGGTCTTTGTGGCCGAGCGGATCGGGCCGCTGGCTGTTGAACCAGGCGAGGTCGCCGATCTGGAGGGTGCAGCGCTCAGCGGGCCGGTGGAGCGCGGAGGGGCACCAAGCCATCCAGTCGTGGGAGAGCTGGAGCAGCGAGAGGATGACGTCGGGCTGCGCCCAGAGGTCGGCGCCGGCGGGGTCCGCGCCGAGGAAGTGGGCGTAGACGGGCTCGGCGCCGAGGCGGGGCCCCCAGGCGGTGACGGCGCGCTGGCGGCGTGCCTCGGTGTCGAGGCCCTCTCGGGCGTACTCCTCGGCCAGCTCAGCCGGGCCCCGGAGCGCGGCCATCGGCAGCTCGGCCCGCCCCCAGTCATCGACGCGGATGCGCGTGGGATCGACCCCGCCGAGGTCTGCGCCGTAGAGGGCCTGGAGCCGGCGCCGGAGCTGGCGCCAGGTGGCGGCGGCGGCGGGGCGGAGCGGGACGGCGTGGGAGAGGTCGAGGTCGCGGAGGTCCTGTCGGCCCGGGAGGTGGCAGGCGGCGTCGATGGGGCCGACGGGCTGGCTGTCCCCGGGGCGGAGCAGGCGATCACCGACGACGGAGCGGAGGGCCGGCTCCTCCATCCGAACGCAGAGGGTGCGGCCGAGGAGGGCGTGCCCGTCGGCGTAGAGGGCGGGATCGGAGCGCACCCGCAGGCCCACGCCGGTCTCGCAGTCGGGCGCCGGGAGCCGCTCGACGAGGGTGCTGTTCTGGAGCCACACCCCGCCGAGCTCGGCGCCGAGCGCGTCTCCGGGGCCCCGCACCCTGCGGATCGGGCAGTCGGCGCGGGCCTCGAGGGGGAGCCCGCAGAGGGCGGACAAGACGAGGAGCAGGGCGGGCCAGCGTCGCATCTCCCCTCCTCACGCGCCCCGCCACCGCCTTCAAGCACAAGCCGCCCGACGGCCTCGACCACTGGGGACCTCGACCCCCGGGCCAGGGCCCCGCCGGACCGGTTAAGGGGGCCCGCCCCGGGAGCTCCGATGCCGATCCTCCTCCTCCGCCGCGCTCAATCGCTCACGCCGCTGGAGCTCGGTCAGCTGCCCGGCGGCTGCGTCGGCGTTCGGGGAGAGGGCGACGTGGTGGCGCGCGCCACCGTGAAGCTCGGCACGGCCCAGCTGCTCTACCTCGCCGTGGCGATGGCCCGCGCCGTCCCCGACGCCCGCTTCGAGGTGGTCGAGGCCGAGACCCTGGGCGCGCCCCCCGAGGCCACGCCCACCGGCACCGAGGTCGGCGAGAGCGCCTGGGCCCTGGCCGAGGCCGGCGATCTCGTGGGCGCCGCGCGGGCCTTCGAGGGGCTCCAGCTCGATCCCTCCGGCCGCGACCGCGTCCGCGACATGCTGCAGAGCACCCAGCCGCGGGAGCTCGCGATGGGCTGCCTCATCGCCCGGCTCACCGGCTGGAAGAGCGCGGTGCAGAACATGCGCGGCCTCGTCCGCCACGCCGACGCCACCGTGCGCCTCGAGGCCGTGCGAGCCGTCGCCGCCCTGGCCGGCCCGGTGATGACCCCCGTGCTCCGCCCCGCCGAGACGGACCCCAACCCCGAGGTCCGCGCCGTGGCCATCGCCGCCATCGAGCTCTGGAACCCGAAGCCCACCCCGCGAGCGCCCCGCCGATGAGCCTGGACGAGCGCGAGCCCGGCGGACGCGAGCCCAGCGGACGGGAACCCGGAGAAGGGGAGACCCTCGACCACCTCTGCGGGAGCTGGCGCATCTTCCAGCTCCGGTCCGGGCACCGCTTCTCCACCGACGACCTCCTCACCGCCTGGATGGCCTCCGGCGCCGTGCCCGACGCGGCCCACCAGCTCGATCTCGGCGCCGGCATCGGCTCGGTCGGGCTGCTCTCCCTCTGGCGCCTGCCGCCCACCGCCCGCCTCACGATGATCGAGGCCCAGGCCTTGAGCCACGGGCTCGCGCGGCGCACCCTCGCCGTCAATGGGCTCACCGAGCGCGTGACCGCCCGCCACGGCGACCTGCGCGACCCTGCGCAGCTCCCGCCGTCGGAGCACGGATCCTATCCGCTCGTCACGGGCAGTCCGCCGTATATCCCGCTTGGGAAGGGGGTCGTCTCCTCCCACCCGCAGCGGGCCGGCGCGCGGATGGAGCTGCTGGGCGACGTCTTTGATTATTGCCGCACCGCCGCCCTCGCGCTCGCCCCGGAGGGCCGCTTCGCCCTCTGCCACGCAGGGGCCGATCCCCGGCCGGAGCAGGCCATCGCCGCCGCCGGGCTCCAGCTCTTAGCGAGGCAAGACGTCTACTTCCGCGCCGGCCGGCCCCCCACCATCGCCCTCTTCCTCTGCGGCTGGAGCGGCCCGCGCGAAGATCGGCCACCCGTCGTGATCCGCGACGAGGAGGGGCAGTGGACGCCCCAGTACCTCGCGATCCGTCGAGAGATGGGCGGCCCCTTCTGAGCGCGGGCGAGGCGCGGATTGGGAGCGGCGGCGCGGCGGCCTTCACGGTATCTTGACGGCTCTCCACCCGCCCCCGGACTGCTGATGCGCGCCTTGTCCCTCCTCTCGCTGCTCGCCGCCTGCTCCGAGTACCAGATCGCGGGCGAGAAGCAGCCCCCCGGCCGCTCCGACACCGCCGAATCGGAGTGCCCTGGAGGCCCGGGCGCCTGCGACACCGACCCGCCCCCCGACGAGACCGGTGACTCAGACCCCCCGAGTGACTCGGGCGCCGTGACCACCGATCCCGACGACTGCGACCTGCCCTCCGCCGCCACCACCTCGGTGGAGATCGTAGAGGCCTGCGCGGGGGGCGGCGACAGCACCGTGACCGACCCCTACGATCTCCAGATCGAGTACCAATACACGAGCGCCGCCTCGGGGTCGGTGGTCAAGCCCTCGATCATCAACCTGACCGACGACGACGGCGACGGCGTGATCGGCACGAGCGACATCCCCGACATCGTCTCGACGATCTACGGCGCGAACCAGCTCGTCGCCCTCTCCGGCGACTACTCGGGCGAGCTCTTCGTCCGCCCCGGCTGGCTGGGCGCCGGCGGCGTCGCGACGGCCGACGTGAACGGAGACGGCTTGGTCGACATCTGCGGCTTCAGCCCCTCCGGGAACGTCCAGTGCGCCGACGTCAACGGGACCATGGAGTGGACCTCCACCACCCGCACCACCAACAGCTACCCCGAGATCACGATCTGTGACCTCGACCAGGACGGCCTCCCCGAGGTGATCGGCGATAACCAGATCATCAACGGCGAGAACGGCACCACCGCCTTCCAGATCAGCATCTCGGGGGCCTACAGCGAGCCGATCTGCGCCGACATCGACCAGGACGGCACGGCCGAGATCATCCTCGGCAAGAACGTCTATTCGCACACCGGCGCCCTCGAGTGGACGATGGGCGGGACGGGCATCTCGGCGATGCACGTCGTCGTCAACGCCGACTCCGACAACAACGCCGAGATCTTCCTCGCGAGCGACAAGCTCTACCTCTATGAGGACGACGGCACGCTCATCCACGCCACGCCCATCCCCACCACCACCCCCGGGCCGCCCTGCGCCGCCGACTTTGACGGCGACGGCGAGGTGGAGGTGGCGGTGCCCTCAGGCACCTACTTCTACATGTACGACACCGACGGCACTGAGCTCTGGCGCGCCGCGATGCAGGACTACTCGGGGCTCGCCGGCTGCTCCGGCTACGACATGGACGGCGACGGCATCTACGAGGTGCTCTTCGCCGACGAGATCGCGCTCCGGCTCTACGACGGCGCGACGGGGGCCGTCCTCTACCAGAGCTTCGCCCACAACTCGGGCACCCTCTTCGAGTACCCCGTGATCGCCGACGTCGACGCCGATGGCTCGGCCGAGATCGTCGTCGCCGAGAACCTGGGCAGCCTGATGGGCCTCACCGTCTACGGCCATGGCGGCGACGGCTGGCCGGCCGCCGGGCCCACCTGGCCCGTGCACGACTTCGCCGTGTCCAACATCGACGCCGACGGCACGGTGCCCACCACGCCCACGGCGAGCTGGCTCGAGTACAACGTCTTCCGCGCCCGCCCCGCGGTGGACGACCCCGAGATGCCCGACCTCACCGGCGCCATCCTCGGCGTCTGCGCTGCGGACTGTGACAATGGGCCCGTCAAGGTCTCGGTCCAGGTGCAGAACCAGGGGGCCGAGGTGATCGCCGCGGGGGCCGCCTGGGCCTTCTACAAGGTGGACGGCGGCGTCCGCACCCTCGTGACCACCGGCACCCTCCCCGAGCTCCCGGCGGGCACCGCGCTCGACAGCTTCGAGATCGAGGTCCTGCCCACCGACATCGGCAGCGAGGGCTTCGTCATCGTGCTGGGCGACAGCGGCTCCGGCATGGACGCCAGCTCGGAGTGTGACGACACCAACAACGAGCTCGCCTGGACCGACCCCGTCTGTCCCTGAGCCGCGGGCTCACCAGGGCGCGTAGCCGCCCCCGTCCGGGGGGCGGAGCGCGTGGAGGAGGAGCGCGGCGAGCACGGCGAACAGGAGGGGGAGGGCCAGCCAGGGCCACAGCCCCGCGAGCGCGCGAGCGCGGCCGCTCGAGAAAATGTGGGTCGAGCTGCGGACAACCGGCGCGCCGTCCTTCGCTCTTCGTGATGTAATCGGTGTGATTGAAACTCCAGTGGAGGTGTCCGTGTCCGCGTCCGAGCCCGTTCTCCCCGTCGAGCTGCCCCTCATCCCGCCCGCGCTGGACGACCTGGAGGACCTCCCCACGGAGCGCCTCATCCCCGTTCAGGTCGAGGACGAGCCAGCCATCGCCCCCGCCGCGCAGGACGAGGCCTCCCGCGCGGGCTGAGCGCCGCGGTCCGTCGAGCGGCGGTCGCTCGAGCTTCGGTCAATCGAGCTTCGGGGGCAGGCCGTGCGCCTGGCGAACCTCGGACTCGAGCTGCCGATGGAAGCGGCTCCCCCCTTCCTCCGCGGCGAAGACGCAGCGGAACTCGACGGGGTGGCCGGACTGTGGGTGGCCGGAGATGGTCAGGGTCAAGCCTGTGTACTCGTCACCCTGGACGTGGAGCTCATCGACCGCCGCGTAGGGCAAGACCCAGCTCGCCGCTTCGTCGACGCGGGCCACCCGATCCGCGAAGAGCGCGCAGGCGACGCTGCCGTCCAAGAAGGTGCTCTCGTCGTGCCAGGTGAGGGGCGCCTCGGTGAGGCCGGCCACGCCAGCTTGGCGCATACCCTTCATCTGCCAGACGGCCACGTGCTCGCCCGGGATGACGTCGCGAGGCCCGAGGTCTCCCCCGCTCATGATCTGCATCGTGCTGCCTACGACCCCGGCGAGCCCCACCAGGAAGACGATGACCAGCAGGCCGGTGTAGGCGGCGAGGCCGCAGCCGGGCATCTGCTGGATGCGCTCGGCCTCTGGGCTGAGGGGAGGGGGCAGCTCGGTGGGCATGCGGGTCGATACCGCGGCCGAGGCCGCTTGACCAGCGCCGGCCCGGCCCCGGAGATACGGGGACCGCATGCCTCACCCCGCGCTCTGGCTGGTCGGTCTGGAGCTCCACCGCTTCTCCCCTGCGGCCGATCCCGCCGCCTCCGTCGCGCGGTCGCTCTCCGCTGGCGCCGAGCCAGAGCTGCAGCTCGCCGCCTACGAGGGCCCGGCGCTGCAGCCCTACGCCGGCCTGCGCGCAGGGCCCTTCGCCTTCATCCTGGCGCCCTCCCTCTCGCTGCACGAGGCGCCCCTCGACGGCGAGGACGTCCGCTCCCGCGAGGGGCGGTTGGAGGGCCGGGCCCGCTGGGAGGGCGGTCGCTGGTTCGTCGGGGCAGACCTCGCGGTCGGCGGAGGCTCGACCCAGTACGCAGGCGAGCGGGTGGCGAGCAGCGCCGCCTACTTCGAGGCGGGGCCGACCGTGGGCGCCATCGTGGCGCTCGGCCCGCACGTCGGCTTCGTCGCCCGCGCCCGCTGGCCGCTGCGCTGGGAGGCCGCCGGCGCCTCCGCGGAGCTCACAGGCGCCCTCGGCATGGAGTGGCGGCCGTGAGCATCGCCTTCTTCGACCTCGATCTCACCTTGATCTCCGTCAACTCCGCCACCCTCTGGGTCCAGCGCGAGCTGCGGGAGGGCTCGCTCAGCCGCTGGCAGGTGGCCAAGGCCGCCGCATGGCTCGGCGCCTACCGCCTCGGCTTCTCGGCGATGGAGCCCGTGATTCGAGACGCCGTGGCCTCGCTCGCCGGGGTGGAAGAGGCCGTGATCGCGCGCCGCACCCTCGCCTTCTGGGAGCAAGAGGTCCGGCAGACCGAGCGCCCCGGCGCCCGCGAGGTGCTGGCCGCCCACCGCGCCAAGGGCGAGTCGCTCGTGCTCCTCACCGGCAGCAGCCGCTACCTCGCGGCGCTCGCGGCGGCCCACTTCGGCCTCGACGGCTACCTCGCCAACGGCTTCGAGGTGGCCGAGGGGCGCTTCACCGGCCGCGCCGAGGAGCCCCTCTGTTACGGCCCCGGCAAGGTCGATCACGCCCAGGCCTGGGCGGAGACCCGCGGTGTGCCCCTCGCCGACTGCGCCTTCTACACCGACAGCTTCAGCGATCTCGCGGCCCTCGAGCGGGTCGGCCGACCGGTCGCGGTCCACCCCGATCCCCGCCTGCTGCGGGTCGCCCGTCAACGGAGCTGGCCCGTGCTGTCCTGGGGCCCCGCCGGGAAGATGAGGCGCTCGGCGCCCTAAGCCCGCGGGGTCGGGATCGAGGCGCGCGGGGAGGGGTCGAGGCTCCGGGCCCGCCGCTCGGCCTCGTCGGCCTCTCCATGGCGGCCGAGGGCGCGCAGGGCGTTCGCCCGACCCGCCTCGTGCAGGCCCACCCCCGGCTGGAGGCGCGCCGCGCGGTCATAAGCGGCGAGGGCGAGCGCGGGCTCCTGGAGGAGCTGCAGGGCGTCGCCGCGGCCGTGCCAGGCCCAGCCGTGGTCCGGCTGCCGCTCCAAGAGCGCGCCGAAGTGGAAGAGGGCCTCCCCATACCGACCATCGGCGAAGGCGACGCGGCCCTCCTGGAGGGGCCCCTCGTGGCCGAGGCCCCCCGCCCCGCCGGTCCCCGCCGGGGCCTCCGGATCGGGGAGCGGCGCCGGTCGGTCGAGCCGAGCGAGCCGGCTCAGCGCGTCTTCAGCGGGGCGCGGCAGGAGGAGGCGCACGACCGGAGAGAGCACGCCGAGGGCCCGATCGAGGGAGCGCGCCCACGGCGGGCGGCGGTGAGCGGTGGGGCGCGGATCGGACGAGGACAGGGGCGCTCCGAGCGCGGAGGGGCCGATGGGACCCGCGTGAAGTCAGCCGGCGCCCACCACCGAGGATGCCGAGGGCACCTCGTCATGGTACAGCAGGAGATGTCCTCGGAGGGCTCCATGTCCCGATCTGCAGTATCTGGTGCCGTACCTGTCGCCCCGTCTGCCGCTCCGCTCGGGCTCGGCCTCGCGCTCGTCGTCGCGCTCTCGGCCACGCTCGCGGGTTGCGCCCCGGACAACGAGATCATCAAGCTCGAAGCCGACGATCTCTTCTATCAGCTCGAGGCCGGCAAGGTCGACGTGCTGCTGATGGTGGACAACTCCGGCTCGATGGCCCCCTATCAGCGTAAGCTCTCCACGAACTTCGACCTCTTCCTCACCTACTTCATCGAGGGCAACGTCGATTATCACATCGGCGTCGTCACCTCCTCCGTGGTCGCCCCGGTCTACGTCCAGGGCTCGGGCTGCTCCCAGACCGAGGTCGACGCCGTGCCCCCCGCTGGCGAGCTGGTCAACGGCACCTACATCACGCCCAGCACCGACGACGGCGACGCCCTCTTCCAAGAGCTCGTCAGCGTGGGCACCTGCGGCAGCGGCTACGAGATGGGTCTCGAGTCGGCCTACCTCGCGCTCACCGAGCCCAACCTCTCGGGGCCGAACGAGGGCTTCCTCCGCGACGACGCCTACCTCTCGGTCATCTTCGTCACCGACGAGCAGGACTCCTCCCCCCTCACGGTCAACGGCTACATCAACGCCTTCCGCGACGTGAAGGGCCAGCGCAACCGCGATGTCTTCAACGCCAGCGCGCTCGCTGTCACCGACATCGACGAGTGCAGCACGCAGCAGGTCAACTCCGGCGCCAAGGAGGGCAGCCGCTACGTCGATGTGGCCGAGCAGACCGACGGCGTGCTCGGCAGCATCTGTTCGGACGACTTCGGCGACATCGTCACCGAGCTCTCGCTCGCCAGCTCCCGCCTCACCGACACCTTCTACCTCTCCCACCTCCCCGACCCCGAGACCCTCGTGGTCGCGGTGGACGGCGAAGACATCGACTGCGAGTCCGGCGACTGGCGGTATGAGCGCGGCGAGAAGAACGGCGAGGACGTCGGCATGATCGTCTTCGAGCGCGCCAAGATGCCGCCGCCCCAGTCCCGCATCTCGGTGGGCTACGACTTCGGCACCGGCGACGCCTCCGCCTTCTGCAAGGGAAAGTGACGTCTCATGCGTCCGCTGATCTTCCTGCTCCCCTTGCTGACCGCCTGCGCGCTTCAGAAAGCGCCGGGCAAGGCCTGCACCTACAATGATGAGTGCGGCAGCGGCGAGGCCTGCGTAGGGGGCGGCTGCACAGAGGTCGAGTGTATCGCATCGACAGACTGCGGCATCCAGCAGTACTGCTCCAGCAAGCGCTTCGAGTGTAAAGACGGCTGTGAGTCGGACGACGACTGCATCGCCGGCGAGCAGTGTGACACCGACTCCCACGAATGTAAGGAGTACGGCTGTCGCGACACGCAGCTCGACTGCCCGCTCGGCGAGTTCTGTGACACCACCACCGGCATCTGCTACCAAGACGATCAGGACAACTGCAAGACCTGCGAGTGGCTCCAGTCTGAGACCTGCGCCGGCGGCGGCATCTGCGCGATCTGGGAGCTGACCGAGGACAACTGCAGCCGCGACTCCGACTGCGACGACGGCCTCGTCTGCGGTGACTTCACGCTCTATGGGCTCGGGAAGGTCTGTTACAATTCCTTCTGTTTGCAGCAGTGTGACGCCGGTGACGACAACGCCTGCCCCCGCGGCTACGAGTGCGCGGCCGTCTTCGAGGGTGACACCCAGGAGTACTGCTACGGGGACTGCGGCTGGCTGCAGAAGTACGGCTACGCCCGCGAGCCCGGCGCCCCCGCCCGCAGCGTCGCGCCCCACGGCTCGCTCCTCGAGCGGACGCCCACCCCCTGGGCCGCGTTCTCGCCCGGGCCGGCCTCCTCACAGCGCTCCCTGCCCGAGACCTCGCTCCAGGTGCCCTAAGCGCCCACCTTGGCGCGGAGGGCCTTGCGGTCGCTGTCGAAGGTGAAGACCGAGTAGACCTGCTCCCAGCGCTGGGGATCGGTCACGCGTGGGTAGAGGGTGACCGCCGCTTCGACCTGATCGCTGCCGAAGGCGAAGCTCTGCAGCACCAGGATCACCTGCGCGGTGTTGAACCAGGTGGTGCGGGCGGCGGCGCGGATGACCTCCTGCTTCGCGCTCGGGAAGCCCCGCTGGTCGATGGCGTAGAGGAGCTCATCCATCCGCGCAGGTGTCGCGGGCGGGCCGCGCTGCGCCGGTGGGGTGGGCGGCGGCGCGGTCGCGGGGGCGGCGGCGGGGGCCAAGCTGCCCGGGACGGCCATCGCCGCTGCGGCGCCGGAGAGCGAGCGGGCGAGGGCCTCGAGGGGGTCTTTGCTGACGGAAGCGGCGCTGAGGGCCGAGACGCCGCTCGGGCTGGAGATCAGGCTCGCCGCGGAGACGGCGCTCGGCGTGGACACGACGCCCTCGCCCGCGGGCGCGGCGCTCGGGCACTGTGCGAGCGGGGCCCGCTCGAGCTCCACGAGGAGGGCGTCGAGGCGGGTGACCTTGCGGTGGATCTCCTCGCGGACGGCGCGGCTGTCCGCGTCATCGACGAGATCATCCAAGTTCTGGAGCTCGGCGCGCGCCTCCTCGAGGGTGACGGTGCCCGGGCTGAAGAGGGGCGCGGGGAGGGGCTCCGCCGCCCGGGCCAGCCCGCCCCCTCCGACGATCGAGAGGCCGAGCAGCCCGAGCAGGCCGAACCGGGGGTGGGCGAGAGAGATTCGGGAGGTCATGGGGTGGCTCCGAGGCCGGTGACGCGCCGGTAGACCCCTATCGTCGCCCGGAGCGAGGCCGCGAGATCGGGCGGCGGGCGGGGCGGGCCCGGCGGCGCGGCGACGAGGGCGCGCAGGGCGGCGCTCAGGGCCTGGACGTCGCCTGGGGGATAAAGGAGGCCGTCCCGCCCCTCCAGGATCAGCTCCGGGAGGCCGCCGATGCGGGGGGCGATGACCGGGCAGCCGGCGGCGCGGGCCTCGGAGACGACGAGGGGGGCGTTCTCGGGCCAGCGAGAGCCGAGGACGAGGGCAGAGGCCAGCGAGAGGGCGTAGGCGACCCCGTCGCGGTCGAGCAGGGCGCCGATCGGGTGGCCGAGGGCGGCGCGGGCGTCCGACACGGGGCCATGGAGGGCGAGCGGGGGATCGCCGCTCGGGAAGGCGCGCCGCCAGGCCTCCACCACGAGGTCGGGCCCCTTGTGGCGGGCGATGGTGCCGAGGAAGAGGAGGGGCCCGCCCCCCACCCGGGGCCGCCCCGGCGCGACCCCGTGAGGGATGACGTCGACGGGGCCCGAGCCCTGGGCCTCGGCGAGGCGGGCGAGGTGCTGGCTCGGCGAGATGCGCGCCGCGGCGGAGCGGAGGAGGTCGAGCAGGGCGCCGTTCCGCAGGGCCGCCGCCACAGGGGGCTCGACGCCCACCTCGCCCCGATGGACCCGCGCCCGCAGCCGCGCGGGGAGGCGCTGATAGAGGCGGTGCAGGCGCTCGGGCGCGATCCACGGGGAGAGCAAGCCCGCCGCGCGCACGAGCTCGGTGGCGGTGCGCCCGGGGGTCGGCGCCCAGGCGGCGGCGCAGGGGGCGCAGCGCTCGGGCAGCGGGCCCGGACAGAGGCGCTCATCGGGGAGGAGGCCGAGGCCGCCCGCCGCGCACCAGGCCCACTGGTCATGCAGCGTGAAGACCAGCGGCACCTCGAAGCGCAGCCCCGCCGAGAGGAACTGGGCGTGGTGCAGGTGGACGAGGTCGGGCCGGAAGCGGTGGACCTCCTCCCGGGCGAGCGCCTCGACGGCGCGGTCGCGCTCGGCCTGCCGGAGGGGTCGGACGGTGAGGTTGTTGACGAAGCGCGTGACCCCGGGCTCCCGGAAGACAGCGCCGGCTCTACGGCCCGGGGCGCGGGTGGCGGCGAGGACGTGCACCACGTGCCCGCCTTCGCGGAGGGCGCCCGCGAGGGTCGCCACGTGCTGCTCGGTGCCCGCCGTCTCGCGGGGGGGGTAGCCATGGCTGACGAGGAGGACTCGCACGGGGGCGCTCCCTGGACCGGCCCGCGCGACCGCGCCCGAGGCCGTCTACTGGCCGAGGCCGAGGAAGAGGTGGGCAGCACCCGTGTTGCTGGCGGCGCCGTCCCCGTCGTAGTTGTAGGCCCCGATGAGGAGATCGCCGCGGCCGTCCCCGTTGATGTCACCCACCCCGTTGAGCGAAGCGCCGGCGCGGTCGGTAGCAGCGAGCCCATCCCAGGTGACGTCTGCGGCGGAGAGGGCATAGCTGCCGGAGAAGCTCTGCCCGAGGTACAGATAGACCTGCCCGGAGTCGGCGGCGACGCCGTCCCCCTTCGAGGCGCCGACCACCACCTCATCCTTGCCGTCATCGTCGCCGTCGAGGAGCAGGCTCACCGCGACGCCCGCGCCATCGGAGGCCGCGACGCCGGTGAAGGAGGCGTCGGCCGCGCTCGCGCTGCGGGTGGAGACCCCCGAGGCCCCGCCGGGGAAGAGGTAGGCGACGCCCGCCTTCGAGCTGGCGCCATCGGCGCCGACGAGGAGATCCTCGTAGCCGTCCCCGTCCGCGTCGCCGCTCGAGAGCGAGGCGCCGAGGGCGTCGAGGGCCGTGACCCCCGACAGGATGGCGGTGGAGCTCGCCAGGCCGACGGTGCCCGTGAGGGCGGCGCTGTCGAGGAGGTAGACCTTGCCGGCGCCCGCCGTCCCGCTGAAGGGCGCGAGGGGGGCGCCGACCGCGGCGTCGTCGAGGCCGTCACCGTCGATGTCGACCCAGGAGAGGCTGAAGCCCGCGCCGTCCCCCGCGGTGGTGCCGGTGAGGGTCGCGGTGGCGGTGGTGCTGTTGGCGGCCACGGTGCTGTTCTTCAGCAGCACGACGAAGCCGGCGCCCGACGCGGTGCCGACGCCCCCGAAGCCGCAGAGGTTGACGTTCTGCGGCGCGCTGTAGAGGAGATCGGCCTTGGCGTCCCCGTCGGCGTCACCGCCCATGGTAGCGGCCCAGCCGAGGTAGTCCTTGTTGGTGCCGCCGGTGATGGAGAGGTCGGCGTCGGCCACAGCGTCATCCGTGGTCGCGATCGGGTCCTTGAAGAGGTACAAGGTCCCCTTGTCTTGCGCGCCGGTGAGCGGGGCCCCCGCGACGAGCCAGGGCTTGCCGGCGACGACGCCGCCCGTGACCGAGGCGCCGAACCGGTCGGCGGCCGCTCCGCCATCGATCGTGAGCGCCGCGGTGGTGACGGCCGCGCTGGCCGGGCTGTCGGGGTCGAGGCTGGCGTCGAGGTTGGTGAAGACGGTGACGGAGCCCGCGTTCGAGCCCCCGCCCGAGGTGCCAGGGTTGCCAGTGACGACGTCGGACACGCCGTCCTTGTTGATGTCGACCCCGCCGAAGACGCTGAAGCCGAGCGTGTTGAGGCTGGAGCCGATCATCGTCCAGGCGGCGTCGGTGAGGGGGCCGTCGCTGAGCTCACAGGTGGCGGAGGGGGCGCTGGCGTCCCGCGTCCCGAGGCCGTCGACGCAGTCATTGTCGAGCTCGTCGTTGCAGACCTCGGTGAGCCCGGGGTGGGCGAGGTCGCTCGTGTCGTCGCAGTCGGAGCCGTCGGAGACAGTGCCGGCGGGGGCGAGGCAGAGGTCCACGGCGGTGGCGGGGTCGCCGTAGCCGTCGCCGTCGTCGTCGTCATACCAGGTGGTCTGGGAGCCGCTGTCGATGGAGGGGTCAGCGTCGTCGGCCTGGGTGTCGCAGTCGTTGTCGACGCCCCCATCGCAGACCTCGGTGGCGGCGGGGCTGATCGCCGCCTCGGCGTCGTCACAGTCCCCGCTCCGGGCGGCGTAGCCGGTGGGCATGGCGCAGCGCGCGATCGAGCCGCTCGACTTGCCGTAGGTGTCGCTGTCTCCGTCTACGTACCAGGTGGTGCGGGTGGCGACGGACACGCCGGGGTCGTCGTCGTCAGCGACGGCGTCGCAGTCGTCGTCGACGCCACCGTTACAGACCTCGGTCTCGCCTGGGTTGACGTCCGCGTCGGTGTCGTCACAGTCCGTAGCGTTGGAGACGGTGGCGCCCGGCTGCGTGCAGCTCGGGGTGGCGTCGTCGGGGTCGCCGTAGGTGTCGCCGTCGGTGTCGGCGTACCAGGTGGACACATCGACGGCGGTGACCTCGTCGGCGGCGCCGTCACAGTTGTCGTCCACCCCGACGGTGGCGCAGCGCTCGTCGGCCCCGGGGTTGATGGCGACGTCGGTGTCGTCGCAGTCGCCGCCGGCGGGGACGTAACCGTCGCTGGCCGCGCAGAGCTCAACGGTGAGGTCATCATCCCCGTAGGTGTCGCCGTCACCGTCCACGTAGTAGGTCGTGGTCACACCCTCGTCGACGTCGTCGTCGCAGTCGTTGTCGAGGCCATCGCAGGCCTCCGCCTCGCCCGGGTTGACCACGCTCTCGGCGTCGTCGCAGTCGGTGTCGTCGAGGACGTAGTCGTCGGGCTGATCGCAGGCGACCGTGGCGGTGCCGGCGTCACCATAGGTGTCGGCGTCGGTGTCGGCGTACCAGGTGCGGGCGGTTTCGAGGTCAACCGAGCTGTCTTCGCCGTCGATGGCGGCGTCGCAGTCGTTGTCAAGGTCGTCGCAGACCTCGGAGGCGCCGGGGTTGACCTGGGGGTCGCCGTCGTTGCAGTCATCGCCCAGAGCGCCGCCCTCGCCGGGGTAGAGCGCGGTGGCGTAGCCGTCCGAGTCGGCGTCGAAGTCGTCGTTGCCCGCGCAGTCAGAGTCAGCGCCGTCGTACCAGGCGTCCTCCGCGCCGGGGAAGGCGGTGGGGTCGAGGTCGTCACAGTCGAGGTCGACCGCGACGCCGTCCTGATCCTGGTCGTTGTCGTCGTCTTGGAGGCAGTCCTGGTCGATCCCGTCGTACCAGACCTCCTCGGCGCCCGGGTGCCGGCCGCCGTCGTTGTCGTCACAGTCACCCTCAGCGGCGGTGAAGCCGTCGCCGTCGCCGTCCACCACGGTCCACTTGGGGTGGCAGCCCAGCAGGGCGAGCAACAGCAGCGGCGCACATCTCATCCCCACCTCGAGAGGCCGACCAATCGGGGGGCCCAGCCTCGGTGCAGAGGCTAACGCGGGCGCATCGCCCTGGGTGTTCCCGGCCTCCGGTGTGCTGGATCGGCGAAGGGAATGGGGAGACCACCGCAGGTGTCGCAGCCTGCCCCCGGCGGTGGGGGCCGGTCCGCGCACGGCGGTCACCCGGCGCTCCCGTCGACACAAGCCCCGAAAACTCCCACCTTGACGGCGGGGTACCGCTGAATAGTCTGCCGGCCCCGCTGAACTGTCCTCGGCCCCGAACAGCGGCCCTCGGCCCGGCTCGGCGCCCCCCTGGCCCCCCACGGAGTCCCCTGCATGATTCAGGTGGAACAGCTCACCAAGCGTTTTGGCGATCGCGCGGCGATCGACAACGTCTCCTTTCAGGTCAACAAGGGCGAGGTGGTCGGGTTCCTCGGCCCCAACGGCGCCGGCAAGAGCACGACGATGCGCATCCTCACGGGCTGCATCGGCGCCACCTCCGGCCGCGCCCTCATCGGCGGCCGCGACGTCCTCGAAGACCCTCAGGGTGTGAAGGGGCAGATCGGCTATCTCCCCGAGGTGCCGCCGGTCTACGGCAGCATGACCATCGGCGACTACGTGGCCTTCGCCGCGAAGCTGAAGGGCGTCTCCGACGCAAAGGGCGCCGCCGACCGGGTGATGGACAAGGTCGGCCTCGGCAAGGTCAAGCACCGGGTCATCGACCACCTCTCCAAGGGCTACCGGCAGCGCGTGGGCATCGCCCAGGCGATGGTGCACGATCCGGCGGTGCTGGTGCTCGACGAGCCCACGAGCGGCCTCGACCCCGCGCAGCGCAAAGAGATCCGCGACCTCCTCGCCGAGCTGGCCGAGGGTGACCGCACGGTCATCCTCTCCACCCACGTGCTCACCGAGATCGAGGCCATCTGCGAGCGGGTCATCATCATCAACGAGGGCCGCATCGTCGCGATGGACTCCATCGAGAACCTCGCCGCGGGCCAGAATCAGGTGCGCGTCCGGGTCGCCCGACCGAGCGCCGACTTCGAGGCCCAGATGAGCCGGGTCCCCGGGGTGAGCCGCGTGGTCGCCAACCCAGACGGCACCTTCACCCTCGGCACCCAGGCCGATGTCCGCGAGGCCATCGCCGGCGTCGCCGTTCGTTTTGGGCTCCTCGAGCTCAGCCAGGCCCAGCGCCTCGAAGACATCTACATCCGACTGACGACGGGAGGTGACGCGTGAGCCGCGTCTTCACCATCGCGAAGCGGGAGCTCGACTCCTACTTCACCACGCCGATCGGCTGGGTGAGCCTCTGCTTGTGGCTCCTCATGACCGGCGGCTTCTTCTCGCTGCTCCTCATCGTCTTCAACCAGGCCTCGCTGCAGTCCATGGGTGGCTACGATCAGGGGCTCAACATCAACGAGGAGTTCATCCCCGGGTTCTTCTCGAACTGCTCGGTGATCCTGCTCTTCCTCTGCCCGGCGCTCTCGATGCGCACCTTCTCCGAGGACATGAAGCAGCGCTCCTTCGAGCTCCTGCTCGCCTCGCCGGTCTCCAGCCTGGAGATAGTGCTCGGCAAGTACTTTGGCGCGCTCGGCTTCCTGCTCATCATGTTCGCCGGCACCCTGCACTTCCCGCTCATCCTGCACTGGCTGAGCACCCCGGACGTGGGCGTGTTGACGGCGAGCTACCTCACCCTCTTCCTGTCGGGCGCCGCCTACCTCGCCCTCGGGATGTTCGTGAGCTCGCTCACCACCAATCAGCTCGTCGCCTTCGTGGTCTCCTTCGGCGCCCTGCTGCTCTGCTGGATCGTGTCCTGGGCGGAAGGCGCGGGGGGCAGCAGCGACGCGCTCACCGCCCTCCTCTACACCTCGATCCTCACGCACACGGCTGACCTCGCGAAGGGCCTCGTCCACATCAAGGACCTGGTCTACTTCTTCACCTTCATCGGCTTCTTCCTGTTTGCGACGCAGCAACAGGTTGAGTCGCACCGGTGGCGTTGATGCGTCGCTTCTCCTGGCTGTTCGGCGTCCTCGGCGTCATCCTCCTCATCACCTTCGGCGTCTACGCGGCCTTCGTCGACAAGATCGACACCCCCTGGATGGTCGTGGGCGGCGTCGGCCTCGCCGCCCTGGCGGGCTGGATCGCGCTCGACTGGGAGTCCCTCTCCCGCTCGGCCGCTGGCCGCGGCGCCCGCTACACCTGGATGGCCCTCGGCCTCGTCGCCGTGATGTTCGCCATCCTGGTGGCGGCGAACGTGCTCGGCTACCGCCACGACCAGCGCTGGGACATCACCACCGCTCAGCGCTTCCAGATCTCCGAGCAGACGATCAAGGTGCTCACCGGCCTCGACCGTGAGATCACCGTGCAGGCCTTCTTCGCAGGCGGTTCGCCGGAAGAGAAGGCCTTCAAGGACCTCATGGTCAGCTACCAGGAGCACACCACGCTGCTCAAGGTCGAGCACCTCGACCCCCTCCGCGACCCCGTCGTGGCCCGCCAGAACGAGATCACCAGCGCCTACGGCACGGTGGTGCTGAAGACGAAGTCACCCGAGGGCCTCGAGGTCAAGCAGCGGCTCGACAGCGAGTTCAAGGAGGAGGCGATCACCAACGCCCTCATTCGCCTCACCAGCGGCAAGGAGCATGTGCTCTGCTTCACCGCCGGCCACGAGGAGCTCGACCCCGACGACGACGGCTCCGGGTCCGGCATGGGCGGCATCGTCACCAAGATGGAGGGGCAGAACTACAAGGCGAAGAAGGTGACCCTCGCCACCGAGGGCAAGGTGCCGGCCGACTGCGAGGTGCTCATCGCCGCCGGGCCGCGCCAGGAGTGGCTGGCCGGCGAGCGCGAGATGGCGGCCGCCTACGTGGCAGGGGGCGGCAAGTTCGTCGCCCTCCTCGACGTGCTCGACACGCCCCTGCTCGCCCGTGACATGGCCCGCTACGGCATCACCGTGGGCGACGACCTCGTCATCGAGCCCAACGCCGACCTGCAGTCCGCCGGCGGCGACCCCACCTACCTCTTCCTCGACCCCTCCGGCTTCGCGCCCCACCCGGTCACCGGGGACATCAAGGGCGGCGTGCTGATGCACGCGGTGCGCTCGGTGTCCAAGGGGCCCGAGGTGACCGGCGTGACGGTGACGGAGCTCGCCCACACCTCGGCGCAGGCCTGGGGCGAGAGCACGCTCGACGGCACCACCCAGCCCGCCCCCGATGGCGCCGACAAGCTCGGCCCGGTCTCGGTCTTCGCCGTGGCCGAGGTCAACGATCCCGCCGCTCTCGCCGTGGGCGCCACCACCCTCGGCGCGGTGGGCGAGCTCCAGTCCCCCCTGCCGGGTGGGGCCGTCCCGACGGCGGTCACGGGGGCCCCGCCGGCCGACCTCGTCCGCAAGGCCGGGGGCAAGGTGGTGGTGGCCGGGGACGCGGAGCTCACCTCCAACGCGCTCATCGACCAGGTGAGCAACCAGGACGTGTTCCCGAACACGATCGCCTGGCTCGTGGGGGAGGAGGACCAGGTCAGCATCCGCCCGAACGAGGCGGCCGCTGGCAAGCTCTCGATGGACCTCGTCCAGATGCTGCTGAGCGTGCTGATCTGCCTGCTCTTCGTGCCGGGCGCCACCATCGTGGGGGCCATCGCCACCTGGCGGATCCGCCGCCAGCTCTGAGCGAGCGACCCGAAATTTGGAAGGCCGCGGAGGGGTGATCCTCCGCGGCCTTCCGTGCATTCAAGCTGTGCGTTTAGCGAGCTCGAAGGTTCAGGCCAGGATCTTCTGGAGCTTGGTGGCCATGCCGAGGTTGGTCACCTTCATCTTGCCGGTCATCACGGCCATGGTGGCGTTGGCCGGCTTGTCGAGGATGCCCTCCCAGGTGGCCTTGTCGACGGTGATCTTGCAGCCGGGGGCGGCGTGGGCGCCCTCGGTCACGGTCTTGGCGCCGAGATCGAGCGTCCAGGTGCCGGCGTCCTTGATGTCGAACTGGAAGACACCCGTCTCGGCGGCGAGGCCTGGGTTGCTCAGCTTCGCAGGCAGGTAGTCGGAGAAGAAGGTGGCGGTGTCGGCCATGACAGCTCCCGGCAAGAGGATGAAGATCAGGATGAGGACGCGGGCTGGAGTCGCTGCTTGTTGAACCGGCGCGGAGCCGGCCCACCGTCGGGTGGGACCCGAAGGGGCGGAATCGTACCCACCGGCCTCGACCCTGGCAAGGCGCAGATCCCTGCCGACGGTCAAGGACCGGTGGGGAGTCCGAGCGCGCTCACGAAGGCGTGACCCTCCCGCATCGGGAAGGAGAAGCTCGGCCGCTCCCCGCTCCACCCGTGCCAGTCCGTGCCGCCGGTGAGGAAGAGGCGGTGCTTGTGAGCCACGCGGCCGAGCTCCTCGCGCATCAGGCGCCCGATGCCGGGCCGGCCCGACTCGAGGCCCTGGAGGCCCATCCCGGCGAAGGTGCCAGCCCAGGCGCGCGCGTCGTCGAGCTCGGGGTGGGCCCAGGAGCAGACCGCGCCGGCCGCGCGGGCCCCGGCGATGGCCTCGGGGAAGCTGAGGTCGAGCGGGAGCAGCAGGCCGCTCGCCGGGTTCAGCGGCCCGTCAAAGGCCTCCTGCCAGCGAGAGACGACCTCGGCGTCGAGCAGGGCCCGGGCGAGGTGGTGGCGGGTGAGCGCGAGGCGCCCAGCCAGGGCCTCCTCGGGGGCCGGCGGCAGGCGCGCCTCAAGGCCGGCCGCGGCCCGAAATGCGTCCCAGCGGCGGGCCCGGAAGCGGGCGCGCCCCCGCAAGAGCTCCCGGTAGTCCTCGGGCATCTTGGACGGGAAGTAGACCAGCAGGTGCAGCTCTCGCCCGGCCCAGGCCCCGGAGACCTCGGCGGCCTCGAGGTGGATGATCGACCGCTCGCCGAAGGTGTAGGCGCCGCCGTCGAGGGCGGGGGGCAGGTCGTGGTCGGTGAGCGCCGCCAGGGTGACGCCGGCGGCGGCGCAGGTCTGCAGCACGAACCGGGGCTCGTGGCGCCCGTCCGAGCGGTTGGAGTGCAGGTGGAGGTCGAGCCGACCGCGGCGGATGGACAGGGGCCCTGGGGGGCTCACGTGTTCGAGCCGGAGTCGTGCTCCATGGTGTCGAGGATGCGGCCGTAGGTGTCGATGACCGCGCGCAGATCGACCTGCAGCTTGATGCGGTTGGAGCGCAGGCGCACGATGTCGGCCTGCAGCTCACGGCGCTCCTCGGAGACCGCCATCAGGATGCGCTCGGCCTCGAGGCGGGCCTCTCCGACGATGACGTCGGCCTCGCGACGGGAATTCCGCTCCATGTCCTCGGAGAGGCGGCGGGCGAGGAGGAGCGTCTCCTTGATGTCAGACTCGCTGCTGCGCAGCTCGCCGATCTCGGCCTCTCGCCGGCCGAGCTGATCCCGGAGGCGCTGGTTCTCCTTGAGCAGCTCCTCCATCGAGTCCCGGATCTCGTCGAGGAACTGCTTGACCTCGTCTTGATCGACCCCGCCCCGGCGCGCGGGCCCGAACTGCTTCTGGATGATGTCGAGGGGCGTGACGCGCATCGGGATCGGCTCAGGGAAGGGGGGCCAGGGGAGCGGCCGACGGGCGGCGGCGGGGGGCGGCGGCCTCTGGCCTAACGGGCCGACGCCGGGTGGCCACCCGGGGAGACCGCGACGTCGGCGCGGTCGTTCTGCGCCCGCACCTTCTTGGCGAGGGCCTGCAGCGGCGCCGGCTCGTCGTTGGCGTCGTCCACGAGGGAGTCGAGGTCTGCGATCCCATCGGGGCTGGCCAGCACGGCGACGGCCTCACCGGGCACCCGCATCCGGTAGTCCCCCTCTCCGGTGGAGAGGGTCCCCTTTGTGGCCCGCATGTCCCGACGGACCACAGAGAGTCGCCCCGCACCGTCGAGGGCGACGAGGTCGACCACGGCCAGATCGCGGGTGTCGAAGCGGACATCCCAGGACGTGCCGGTGGAGGCGAAGGCGGCGTCGAGCGGCGTGAGGGGCTCTGGCGCCGAGGGGCTCAACACGAAGGCGCCCACCGCGACCACGACCAGGGCCAGGGCGCCCGCGGAGGCCCACCAGCCCGTCGCCTTGGGGGGCTGCGGGAGGGGCGCCGGCAGCTCACAGACCTTGCCCACGTCCGACCAGGGGCGAGCGCGGGCGGCCTCAATGGCCTGCACCGCCACCATGCCGAGGGGGACGTTGCCCGCCCAGCGGCCCGGGCCGCCCACGAGGGCGCCGCGGAAGTGGTGGCGCGGCGGGGAGGCGTCCTCGCAGAGGGCCTCCAGCACCGGGACCACCGCAGACAGCTTGCTTTCGGTCACGAGCCAGCAGTCGGGGCCGGCGGGGACGACGTTGTCACCGAGCAGCTCGTCCATCCTCCGCTTGTGCTTTTGGGCGTCGGGGTGGACGAGCAGGGCGAAGATGCCCTCCCGCGTGTCCGGCAGGATGGTGTTGCCGGGGGGCGGGAAGAGGTCCTTGGCCGCGAGCACGCCACCGCGGAGCAGGCGAATCGCCCGGCTGCAGCGCGGGCAGCGATCGGCGTGGGTCTGGCCTGCCTCGGAGAGCAGGCCGCCGGGACCGGGGCAGCCGGGCTCGGCGAGGTTGGCGATGTGGCCGAGCAGGCGGTCGACGCGGGCGTCGGTCCAGCCCGCGAGCACGTCACCGTCCCGGGAGCCGACGGCGCGCAGGCTCTCGCGCAGACCATCGACCGCGGCGGCCACCGTGCTCTTGTAGGCGCCGACCTGCTTCTCGACCTGCTCGAGGGGGACACCATCGCCGTAATGGAGGCGAAGGATGGCGTCGCTCAAGGGGTCAAGGTCGGCGAGGATGTGCGTCCGCCAGGAGCGGGGGATCTCGAAAGAGGCGTCCGGATCCGGCGTAAAACGCCGAACCTTTCCCTCCTTGACCCGAACGAGGTAGTCGCGGACGAGGTGGGGGGCGACCCGCTCGGCCTCATCCACGCCTGCGCCCTCGGGGAGGCAGCGCAGCACGTGCTCACGCGCGTCGATGAGCACGTCGGGGCGAACGTTGATGCGGGCGAGGACCAGCTCCCAGGCGACCCGAACGGTGATCGGGAGCCAGATCGAGCGCGCGAGATCGGGGGTGGGGACCGACGGAGTGCCGGGTGACGTCATGGGGGAGCCCGGTGCCGGGGAGGCGGTGAGGCTTCGAGGCGGGAGGAGGGGCGGGCGGAGAAGCGGCGGGAGACGCAGCATCAAGAGACGGCGTCAAGAGACAGCGTCAAGAGACAGCGTCAAGAGGACGGCGGGGATATCGCGGGGCGACCTACCTCGTGCGCCGCACGAGGGGGGTCAACATTGTAACGCGGGAGGGGAGGTCGGGCCGGCCCTGCGAGATCGTGCGGGTGAAAACGCCGGTGAAAGATCGGCGGTCCGCTCCGCGGCGCGGGCCCAAAAAAGAGAACGCCGGACGTGGGTACGTCCGGCGCTCGCCCCGGGGTGGTGGTGACGACCGTTCAGGCGGCCGCCTCCATCGACGCGGACTCACTGGCCTCGCGGGAGAGGAGGTCATTGATCACGGCGGCGGCGGCCACGCTGGCCAGCTCGGGATCGCCGTACTGCTCCATGAACTCGTCGTAGAACAGAGAGATGAGGTCGCCGAGGGTGGTCTGGCGGGTCTCGACGCGGGGGGCCGGGGACCGACGCGGAGCACCAGAGGTGGCAGAGGCGGCGGCAGAGGGGGCGCTGCGGAGGGCGAGGTTCATGGGGACTCCGGGGTGAGGCCAGCACAGTTTATGCAGGAACCGTGCCATCGAAAACAGGGCGGCGCCGCCGGGCCGCTCATGTCACCGGATCGCTCCAGGTCTCCGGAATTGCTCAGCTCCGGTCATCATTCAACACTTCGGACAATGTCCGAATCTTCGGACATTGGTCCACTCTCAAGCCGCGGGGCGGGCGGGCGTCGGCGCGGGGGGCTCCATCCGGCTGGCGACGAGCGTGAGCAGGTACACCCGGCTGGCCCCGGCGCCGAGGAGCTCGGTGGCGCAGGCGGCGGCGGTGGCGCCGGTGGTGAGCACGTCATCGACGAGGAGCACGCGGCCGGACAGGGTGGTGGCGCTGCGGAAGGCCTCTCGGGCGCCGCGCTGTCGGCCGGCCTGATCGAGCGCGGCCTGCTTGCCCGCGATCTCCCGCTGGAGGGCGCGCTCGAGGGGGAGGCCGAGGGCGCGGGCCAGCGGGGCGCCGAGGAGCTCGGCCTGGTTGAAGCCGCGCTGCAGGCGGCGGGAGAGGGTGACCGGGACCGGGACGATCCGATCGACAGGCGGGACACGGCCGCAGGCGGCCTCGGCGAGGCGCTCTCCCAGGGCCTCGACCAGCAGCGGATCTGGGCGGTACTTCCCCCGCCGGAGGAGCGCCCCCAGCACCCCCTCATAGGGGCCGAGCACCCAGGCCCCGGCCACGGGCGGGGGCACGGCGACGGCGCGGGGCAGCGTGGGCACGAGGGCGTCGCAGGCGGCGCAGAGGGGCGTCTCACCGTGGGTGCCGGCGAGGCCCCCGCAGCCGGGGCACACGTCGGGCCAGAGCACGTCGAGTAGGGTGCGGAGACCGCTCACAGCGCGGTCACGCTGCCGGGTTCGCAGGTCGTGAAGCCGCCGGAGGCCGCGCGGACGAGGCGAAGGCCGCTGCTCCAGACCTCGGGCCATCGACCGAAGCCAGCCGCTTGGAAGCGGAGGCCGCCGGGGTCATCGAGCAGGGCGACGGGCATCCCGGGGAAGGGGGTGAGGATCACGACCAGCCCTTCACCTTCGGCGGCCTCCCCCTCTCCCGTCCAGAGCTCCATGCCCATGCCCAGCGCAGGGGTGCTGAGCTCTCCCCAACGGGCGGCGGCCCAGGGGTGGCCGCCAGCGACGACACAGCGGGCGAGCGGATCCGAGCAGAGCTCGATGACACGTCGACCGCGGAGGTCCAACCCCTCCAGGGCCGACCGGTCCGCCTCCGAGAGCGGCCCCGCCAGGCAGACCCAGGCGCGCAGCGAGCCCCCGCTCAGCGAGCCTCCGCCCAGCGAGGCGGGACCGAGGAGACGGAGGGCCGCCCCGTCGCCGCAGAGGTGACTGTAGGCCTCCGTCGCGGCGAGGGCGAGGGCGCTCTCCCGGCCGGGCCCTGCCTCCGTCGTGACGGAGGGGTCGATCAAGATGAGGCCATGCCCACCGCCTAGGGCGTGCACGAGCCACACCCACGGGGCGGCCTCGGGGCGGCTGACGGCGAGGAGGCGGTCACCGGGGCGGAGATCGACCTCCAGGCGCTGCTCCTTTCGGTGATGGAGAAACAGGCCCCCGGCGCCGTGCACCACGCCGAGCCCCGCCCCACTTGCCTCCGCGACGAACGAGACGAGGAGCGGATGATCGAAGGGCCGGCCCTCGGCCTCGAGCTCGATAGGGCCGAAGGGGGCGATCCAGCCGGCGTAGGCCCGGAGGCCCGGAGGCCCCTCGACGAGACCCAGCGCGAGGGAGACGCGCGGCAGGCCAGGCAGGAGGGCCGCGAGGCTGCGGTCGAGGCCCCCCGCGACCGTTACGGCGCAGGACGGCCGGAGCTGCGCGAGCGGGCCTCGGGCCGCCTCGACCGGAGAGCCGGGCGGGAGGTGCGCGACGGTGAGCCCCTCGGCCGCCGCGGCGATGAAGAGGGCGACCGCCTCCGGGCAGGCGGGGAGGCCGAGGAGCAGGCGGTCACCCGACCGGAGCCCGTCGGCGCGGAGGGCCTGGCGGACGCGGCTCACCTCCGCCGCCAGCCTCTCCCAGCTCCAGCGGTGCACCCCCGCTTCGTTCACGATGACCAGCGCCAGCGCCTCATCGCGCCGCGGAAGCAGGTTGCGCGCCAGGCTGAAGCTGGCTTCGGGGAACCAGCGCGCCCCCGGAGGGGACTCGGAGGGCTCGACCACCGTCTCCCCCCAGGTGTCAGCGAGGAGCTCGGCGTGGTCTTTGAAGGTGAGCCAAAAGCAGTCCATCGCCTCGACGGACCAGCGCCACAGCTCGGCGGGCTCATCAAAGGCGATGTCCCAGTCCGTCTCCAACGCCTCTTGGAAGGCCGTGAGGTCGGCCTCCCCAAGCTGCTCGTCGGTGGGCTCCCAGGCGGGGGTGGTCATCGGCGCTCCGAAGAGCCCGCGACCTAACCCCCCCTCCGGGAATCAGCCCGGTCGCCCCCCCGCGAAGGGCGGCCTCAGCCCTCGATGCCGGGGGCGCGGCTCCCCCACGAGCGCGCGCAGGACCGCCGTGGACCGGCTCGCCCCGTGGGCCCCGTGAGCCCAGGCGTGGGCGCGCAGGCCGGCCGCCGGATCGTCGAGGAAGCGTCGAACGGCGGCGAGGTCGGGATGGTCGGGGTCTTCGAGCAGCAGGCCCGGGCCGGTCGCCTCGGGGACGCCGCCCGTGCGGCAGCCGATCACGGGCACCCCCTGGGCGGCCGCCTCGATCAAGCAGAGCCCGAGGCCCTCGGCGCCCATGCCCTGCCCGTCGGTCTCGGGGAGCAGGAGGACCGCGCGGGCCCCGGCCATCACCCGCAGCGCCTCGACTCGAGGCCGAGCGCCGAGGAGCCGAACGCCGGGCTGCCCCTCGAGGAGCGCACGGGCGGGTCCGTCGCCCACCACGGTCAGGGGCTCGCCCAGGGCCTGCGCGAGGCGCCGTGCCCGATCCACCCCCTTGAGGGGCGTGAGCCGACAGACGAGGGCCAGCCCCTCCCCGGAGCCGAGGCGGGCCGGCGGCAGGGCGAGGGGCATCGGCAGGACCTGCGCATGATCGGCGGCGAGGCCGAGCCGCACGAGCTCCTCGCGGAGGAAGGCCGAGACGGGGGTGAGGGCGTCCGCGCCTTCGACCACCCGGCGCAGCGCGGCGGGGGCGGAGCGGAGGGTGCTCAGGTCGCTGCCGTGAAAGGCGACCACGAGCCGCGCGCCGAGGGCCCGGGTGAAGGCGGCGAGGCCGGTGGCGAGGCGCCAGGTGGCGGCCACGGCGATGACGCCCGGGCCGAGGTGGGGTCCCGCCTGAAGGAGGGCCCAGGTCCCCTGCCAGGAGCCCCAGGAGCGGCCCGCCATGCGGATCACGGGGAAGGGGAGCGCGGCGTCCGCGGCGGCGGTGTCGGCGCCACCGCGGGCCAGCACGGTGACCGCCTCGCCGGCCCCATAGAGCGCCAAGGCGAGGTCTTGGGCCCACGCCGCGATCCCTCCGGTGAAGGCCGGCGGGAAGTCCACCGTGACGACCAACCACCGGCGCGCGGGCGGCGGCGCCGAGGCCCCCGCGGTGGTCAAGGCTCGGGAGCCCCGGCCGGGGCCTCTTCCTCACCCTGAACGTAGCCGAGCTTCTCCAACATCTCGCGCGTCTGTGCGTCGAGCTCGACGCCCTTCACCCTCCCCTGGCCGCCCCAGGAGACGGGGTCCGACGGACCGGGCTGCGCCCCGCCGGCCGCGCGGTAGGGCCCCGCCACCCCGGACGCGCCCTCGAAGTGGAGGTCCGCGTCGGGGGGCATCACGAGGAAGCGGTCACCCGGCGCGACGACGAGCTCGGTGTGGCGGCCCTTCGAGAGGATGACTCCCGTGCTGCGCACCTTCCCGGCGACCTTGGCCTCCCACGGCAGGCCCCAGACCGCCTCCACCCGAGCCTGGAGGGCCTGGCGGAGCGCGGGATCGGCGAGCGGCTTCGCCTCGGCGGGGTCGACCCGAGTGTCGAAGACCTCGGCGCGGTCGTGCTCGAGGTCCCACTCGATGCGGTAGGGCCCCTCCAGCAGCCCGATCCGGTTGGTCTTGAAGCGGCTCGTCTCGGCGGGGAAGGGCCGCTCAGGGAGGCTGGCCCCGGCGAGGAGGGCGCTGAGATCGAGCCCGTCGGCCTGGAGGCCGGTGGCCCCGGCCCACGCGGCGAGGGTGGGGGCGATGTCCTGCGTGCCGACCGGTCTGTCCACGACCAGACCCGCAGGGACACCCTCACCGGACAAGATCAGCGGCACGTGGAGCTGCTCATTGTACAGGGTATGGGCATGCCCCCAGGAGCCGCGCTCGCCGAACTCTTCCCCATGATCGGCCGTGATCGCCCATCGAATCTTCCGACCTGCGGCAGCGGCCGCGGCGGCGACCCGCGCCACCTGATCATTCACGTACCGGATCGACTCGTCATACTGCGCGACCTGATGCTCCATCTGCGCGGCCTTGAGCTTCTTCTTCTTGTAGAAGGCGTAGCTCTTGTAACGGGCGTCATCGCCTTCTGGCGCGCGATCAAAGAGGGTAGAGTAGGGCGCCGGCGGATCATACTGATAATGAACATCATATACATGCAGAAAGAGGAAGACGGGCTTCCCCGGCGGCTGGGCCGACCACCAGGAGAGCGCCTTGTCCACCACGTCCTCGGCGGTGACCTCCCCGGCGAGGTTCTGCCGCTCGGTCTTGAGGTCAAAGTCCTCGAATTGATCGAAGCCGCGCTCGAAGTGGAAGAGGCGGGAGACATAGAGGGTGGCCACGAAGCCCCCCGTGGCGAAGCCCTTCGCCTGGAGAAGCTCGGGCAGCACGGGGACGCCGGCGTCGAGCGAGAGCGTGTCTTCGACGACGTGGTGGGTCTCGGGGAGCTGCCCGGAGAGCATGGTCGTGTGCGCGGGGAGCGTCCAAGGAGAGGCGCTGCGGGCCGCTGAGAAGCGGACTCCGTCGCGGGCCAGCGTGTCAAAGGTGGGGCTCGTGTCGCGGCCATACCCATAGACGCCGAGGTGATCGGCGCGCAGCGTGTCGACGCTCAGCAGCACGATGTCGGGCTCCCCCGAGGCCCCTGCGGGCAAGGTGGGCTCCCCGGAGCAGGCCACGAGGAGGGCGGAGGCCAGCGGCGCGGCGCGGTGGCGCGCCGAGTCTCGAGGGCAGGCAAGGGTCAGCCGGGACATCCGAGCCACTAATTCAAGCGCCGAGGCACCGCCTACCAGTGGCGCCACTCCGGCCAGCCTGCGGGGAGGAACCAGAGCACGAGCGGCAGCATCACGAGGAGAACCAGCGCGCTCAGGCCCAGCCGCCAGCGGTGGCGGCGCAGCGCCTCCCAGGTGTCGGCCGGCCGCGCGAGGGCGGCCGCGGCGTAGACCATCAAGAAGGGCTCGAGCGGCACCCGGTAGCGGGAGATCCCAGCGAGGACCGAGATGGCCGCCACATGGTAGAGGAGGATGAGGCCGATGACGAGGCCGATCGCCCCCTTGGCGCGGGCGGCGAGCGCGGGGGCGCCCACGAGCAGCACCACCAGCGACCAGCCGACCGTCCAGAGGATGAGGGCCTCATCGAGCCACCAGGGCATGCCCGGCCAGCGATCCCAGCGGAGGTGGCGAGTAAGCAGGGTGTGCGGCGTGAGCATCTGCGCCACCCGAAGCGGCATCCGCTTCACGAACTGGAGCGGATTCTCCTCTATCCACCGCACACCCTCCTGCGTCTGGCAGGTGTCACGGTCCATCGCGTTGGCGCGCGCCGCGCAGGGCTCGCGGCCCTTCGCCCGCTCCCGGTCGAAGGCCCGCTTGCTGAGCTCCCCGTTGCCGTAGTCGAAGCTGATGGGCTCGAAGTCGTTGTTGCCGAGGTACATCATCTGGCCGAGGGTGCGGTCGGTGATGACGAAGGCGCCGAACTTGTGCGTGGCGTAGGCGCTGTAGGGGGCCACCGTGATCGCGGTCAGCGCGACCATCATCACCACCTGCTTCTGGGCGACGCGGAGCCGCCAGCGCCCCCAGATGAAGCCGAGGGCGAGGATGGGCACCATATAGGTGGCCACGCCGCGGAAGAGCACGCACGTACCCGCGAGGAAGCCCACGAGGGCAGCGGTGCGGAGGCCGCTCCCCGGCGAGGCGCCCGCGGCCTGGCGGCGGGCGCGGTCGATCAGCAGCAGGACGCCAAGGAGGATGGTGCCGTAGATCACCTCGCTCCAGAGCCGGGTCGAAAAGAAGGCCTGGTGCGGCGACAACAGGTACAGCAAGGCAGCGGTGCGGGCCACCCGGGTGTCACCCTCAAAGGCCCGCAGGGCCATGGCGTACACCAGGACCGCCGAGACTCCCGCGCAGACGATCTGGAGCGCCACGATCCCGGCGCCGTAGCCGAAAAGGTACTTGGCGACGCCGAGCAGGAAGGGGTAGCCCGGGGCCCAGAGCCAGCCGGCAGAGCTCGTAATGCCCTGCCCGGACACGAGGCGCTCCGCCATCTTGAGGTAGGTGCACTCGTCGCGGATGCAGGCGTCGTCGTACGAGCTGAGGGCGAACAGGAGGCGGACCACGAGGCCCAAGGCGAGGGCGAAGAGGAGCCTGCGATCACGGAACCAGGGCATCGCCGGCCATTAGCGGGGCCGGGGCGACGGGGCCAGGGGGACCGGCGCGGAGCCCGCTCACGGGCCCGGTTGCGGCTCCACCCGAAAGGGGCCGTGGCTGGCGAGGGCCTCCATCTGCCGCGTCACCGCCACCGTCTCCTGCTGGACCGCCCTCCGGACCGCGTCGGCGAGGCCGGGGTCTCGCAGCCAGTGGGCGGAGCGGGTGGCGCTCGGCAGGAGCCCGCGCTTCAGCTTGTGGTCCCCCTGGGCTCCGGCCTCGAAGCGGGTCCAGCCGCGCTCGATACAGAGCTCGATCGGCTTGTGATAACAGAGCTCGAAGTGCAGCTTCTCATAGCCCTCCTTACAGCCCCAGTAGCGGCCGTAGAGGTGGGCGCCGCGCTGGAAGAGGAGGGAGCCCGCGACGGGCTCGCCATCGACCTCGGCGAGGATGCCGAGGGCGAGGTGGGCGAGGCGGGTCGGGGCGAGGGCGAAGAAGGCGGGGCTCAGGTAGGCCTCCCCCCACTTCCGATCGACGGTGCTCCGGTAGAAGCCCTCGAGGGCGGCCCACTGCCGCGGGCTGAGCTCGGCGCCGGGCACCACCCGCACGATGGCGCCCTGGTCAGCCGGGCGGCGACGCTCGCGGCGGGCCTCCTTACGATCATGGTGCCGAAAGAGGCCGAGCCAAGCCTCGAAGCTGGCCACTCCCGGCGACTCCCAGTGATACTGGTGGCTGAGGCGCGGGGTGAAGCGGAGCCCCTCGGTCGCCTCGAGCTCAGCCTCCGGCAGGAAGAGGAGGTGGATCGAGCTCGCGCGCGTCTGATCAGCGAGCGAGCGCATCCCCTGGACGAGGAGGCGCCGCAGCGCGGCGGGATCGGCCTCGTCGGGGTGCACGAGCAGCCGGCTGCCGGTCGCCGGGGTGAAGGGCACCGCGCAGGAGAGCTTCGGGTAGTAGGGGATGCCCGCCCCCTCGGCCGCGCGCGCCCACCCCCAGTCGAAGATGTACTCTCCGTAGCTGTGGCCCTTCAGGTAGAGGGGAGCCGCGGCGACGAGCTGGCCCTGCCGCTCGATGACGAGGTGCAAGGGCTGCCAGCCCGTCTCGGGGCTCACACTCCCGCTCTCCTCCAGCGTCGAGAGGAAGGCGTGGGTGGTGAAGGGATCGTTTGGGGGGACGAGCGCGTCCCAACCCGAGGCCGCCACCTCGCCCAGGCCCGACCGCACCCGGATGAGCACTTAGAAGACCTCCATCCAGGCGAGGGTCGCCGTACCGAGGAAGGGGTTGTTCGCGGTGATCGTCCCGATCCCCGTGCCCGTCTCGTCGTAGGCGGAGCTCCCATAAAAGAGGGTGCCCTTGTCGCTGACCGCGACGCCCGAGATGTAGGAGCCCGCCGTCTCTACGTAAGCCAGATCGTCGCTGGTGACCGCCCCGCTGCCGTCGGTGTCGATGCCGGCGGCGCAGTCCCGGTAGTCGAGGCCGTACAGGCGCCCGGTGCCACCGTCGCAGAGGTCCAGAGCGGGCTTCCAGGTGGAGTAGTAGACGACGCCCGCGTAGACGATGGGGTCCGCGGTGAGGCCCTCGCCGGTCTCCATGGTGTAGACGCCGTTGGCGCCACAGTCGTCGATGGGCTGCATGGTGTCGGTGTCGCAGTTGCTCGGGTCCGTGTCCCGGACAGCGAAGAAGTAGCCCGCGGAGGAGCTGGAGCTGCGGCCGAAGGGGGTGCCCGTGCCCCAGTAGACGCCGAGCGAGCCGTCGGTCTGCCAGGCGGTGGTCGCAGCGTAGAAGACCTCGGGCCGCTCGGAGAGCCCACCGTCCACCTTGGGGTCGAAGAACTCGATCCAGGTGAGGTTGCCAGGGTCCGTGGGGTCAATGCAGGCCTTGTACATCCAGGTGGAGCCGGGATCCTGCACGTCGGAGGGACCACCGCCGCCCTCGTCGGTGGCGGTGTAGGTGGTGGTCACCGGGAAGTACATCGTATCGGCGTCACCGTCCGAGTTCGTGTCCACCACGGCCAAGGCCGCCGAGATGTAGGCGTACTCGTAGTGTCCGTCACCGTCCACGTCGAGGGAGCTCACGGAGCCCGACTGCGGGTGGTTGTTGTCGCCGCGCGGGTGGCCGGTGCCGGAGTCGTCCTGATAGCCGACGTCCGAGGTGCCCCAGAAGTCGTCCCCGATATGCCACATATACAGGTTGGACTCGGCCTTGGTGTAGTAGTCGGTGCTCGCGCTGTAGGGGACGGCGCGACCGGAGCCCCAGAGGGCGACCCAGCGGTCGTGGACGTTGCCGGGGTCGCTCGTGTCGTAGACGTTGGCGATGACCGGCCGGCCCATGGTGTAGCCGATGGCCGACTTGTCGACGGTGTCCCACTGCTCCCAGAGGAACTTCGGGCTGTCGGTGTCGGTGATGTCGAGGGCCAGGGTGACCGGGCCGCCCTTGCCCTGCTGCACCACGACGACCCTGCGCCACTCACAGTCATCCGGGACGCTCTTGCAGTCCTTCACGCCGTCTTCGTTGGCGTCGACCCAGACGTCCTCCACCACCGGCGAGCCGTCGAAGAGGAAGGTGCGACCGTAGAGCATGAGGTCAGCGAGGCGACCGGCCCACTCGATGTCATGGTCGCGGTAGAGCAGGTAGCCCGGGATCCAAGCCCAGAGCTCCTCACCCTCCTCGGTGTCGGCGGTGCTCGGGTTGTCATTGAGCGAGAAGGCGTGCAACATGCCGTCGTTGGCGGCGAGCAGGACGATGTCGGGGGAGACGCCGGCCTCCTCGTTCACGATGAGCTCGTCGAGGAACTTTCGGTAGGTGGGGTCGATCGCGTAGGTGTTGTTACGCGCCTCCACCACGACCGGGATCGAGTAGGGGGAGTCCCCGAGGCGCCACCGCCCCCGCGTGGAGTCGAAGTAGCGGAAGGTGGAGTCGTTGTAACCGCGGGCGAAGTCGACCATGGACTGGAGGTCGGCGCCGTCCACGAGGCAGTCGTCGAAGAAGTCCCAGGTCTGGTCGTTGGCGCAGGGCGCCGTCGTCGTCGAAATCGAGGTGTCGAGGATGGCGTCGAGCGCGGTCGGGTTCATCGCCACTTCGGTCACGAAGTCGTAGTCGAAGCCCATGCGACCGTCGTTGTCGGCCTCGGACATCAGCGAGCCACCCAACGAATAGGCGGGCTCGAAGAAGGTGTAGATGTCGCGGCGACCGACGCCGTCGCGGTCGTCGAGGTTTGACTCGCTCGGGGTGACGAGGCGGCTGACGAGCAAGGTGCCGCCGTCCCAGACCGCGCCGCCGAACTCAGTGGGGCCGGTGAGGACGACCTGCCCGTAGGTGCTGCTCGTGGGGTCGTCGTCGATCGCGTAGGCGCGGATGTGCCCCTGGCCGAGGGCCATGCCGTCTGGCTGCGCGATCTCCTCGTCGCCATTGAGCTCGTAGTAGGTGTAGATGAGGTAGTTTCCAGCGGCCGAGAGCACCGGAGTGGAGCGGGTGAAGCTGCCCGAGCGGATGTCCTGCATCATGAGCAGGATGCTGCTCAGCACCTCGTCGGCGGAGGTCGCGGAGGCGTAGAGCCCGGCGCCGCCGATCTGATCGGAGGCGTTCCCGAAGAGCTCCTCCGCCACCGCGGTCCCGGGGATGCCGAGGCCGAGCGTGTGAACGGTGACGTTCTGCGTGTCGAGCAGATCCGACCGCATGTCCCCGTTGTAGAGGCCATAGACGACGTTGTCGTAGAGGCACTCGGTGTCGGTTGAGGTGGTGCGGCCCCCGGTGTCGCAGGTCACGTCCTTGGTCGGCAGCGAGGCGGTCCAGGACGAGCTCGGGTTGGTGTCACCCTCCGGTCGCTGGGGCGTGATCACGATGATGTGTGTCTTCTGACAGGAGAACTCGATCGGCGCCTCCGCCCAGTCGAGATCGAAACCATCGCCGTCGGAGTCGACACCGTCCGAGGCGGTCGAATTGGAGAGGTAGTTCTCGCCGACGTCCGCCACCGCCTCGGCGATGTTGCTCGTGGTCGTGGCGTGGGGGAGGGTCGCGGAGAGCTTGGCGGAGAGCTCGGCGTAGGGGGTGCCGAGGGGCACGATGGGGAAGTAGCCGTCCGAGACGGTCAGATCGTCGCTGGTGCCGACCACCCCGTAGTGGGCCCAATCGAAGTGCTGCGCCACCTTCTCGATCGCGTCAAAGACGTCTTCATAACAGGGGTTCGTCGAAAAGATCGAGGTGCCGCCCGAGCCGCTGCCGTCGGGGCAGGGATCGTTCATCGAGGCCGACATGTCCACCACGAACAAGATGTTCGGCGGCACGGCCTCTGTGAGGGAGATGTACTCCGAGCCCGCCTGAGCCGACCCCGGGGCGGCGAGCAGCAGCGCGCCGAGCAGCGGCAGCAGGCCCGCCCTCCGAGGATCACTCGGGCGGGGCGAGGGCAGTGGGGCGCCGTTCAATCGGAGGTTCATGGATGATCTCCCTACCGAATCTTGCACGAGCCGAACTTCACCTTGCGGAGGACCGCAGCGGTGGTGGCCTGAGACTCGTTGATGTTGTTGAAGGCGGTGTCCTGCATGCGGGCCGTCGAGCTCATCATCCAGTAGTCCGCGCGAAACTTGTTCACGCCGAGCTCCGTGGAGTAGCCAGGGGGCGGATTTCCGCAGCGCATGAAGGTGGCCTTCACCCAATAGACGCCGAGGTTGTGGGCATAGGTGAGCCCGCCGAAGGAGGTCTCGGCGTCGCTGGCCGTCACAAAGTCGGGGGCGGTGGAGGCCGTATCCAGGCCCTCGTCGGAGGGGTCCGCGTCTTCGAGCGTGTTGCGCGCGTGCTCGATGCCCGCGTTCGCCGTGTTGAGCACCAACATGTGCTTTCGATTCTGCAGCGCGATGCGCTGGTCGATGCCCGCGACCTGCAGCGTGCTGGCGCCGATCACCGCGAGGATGGCGAGCAGCAGCAGCGCCACCAGCATGACGTAGCCGCCTCGCGCGGCGCGCGAGCGGGGCCCGGCTACGGCGCGGAGCAGCGGTGAGGCGCGGCGGTGTGCCATCAGATCCCCGCCTGGTAGCGAAGGTTACGGACGGTGACCTCGTTCACGAGGGTCTCCCGGTAGTAATTGTCATCACCACCCTCGGTGCGGTTGCCGAGCGCCGGCCGCTTGCCGGGGTACTGGTCGCGGAAGTCGGGGCGGGCGCTGCGGACGAGCAGGCTGATGCGGACCATCCAGACGTTGGTGATCTGGGCGGTGTCGAAGTCATCGTCCCAGCTCGTGGACAGCGAGCAGTCGGCGGACTTGGTGCCGTCATCCAAGCAGTACTCGATCTGCATGTCCTCGATGTTGTCCACCAGCGGCACGTCATCGCTGGCGGGCCAGTTCAGGTTCGAGTCCATCATCAGCACAGGGTGGCTCTCCGAGCCCGGCCCGACACCATCATCCACGGCGTCGATGTAGAAGGTCGCGACGGTGCCCCGCGAGCAGGAGATGATGGGGGAGAGGTTCTCACCCGGCTCACAGAGGGCCGCGTAGTCCGAGTAGCCAGAGAGGTCCCCGACGGGGATGGTGCCGTTGGTGGTGTCCGGGGCGCCCGCGATGGACCAGAGGTACGACTTCATGCCCGAGATATCGGCGAAGTCCATACAGAGCAGGGTGTCGCCGGCCACATACTGCTGGAGCTTCTCCGAGTAGTCGAGCATGTCCGCTCGGAAGCCCAGCTCGGTGGTGTCGCAGGTGGGCACGATGTCGTTGCGGGTCTCCATCTGGAGCGAAGGATCGGCGTAGACGACCGTGATCGCGTCGGCGTCCGAGCCTCCGTCGTGGGGGATGATGACCGGCAGGAGGTCGTTCTCGTCGGAGGCTCCGTTGGGCCCATAGATCCCGGCGACCTCACCCGCGGTGCCGAAGCCCGCGACGCGCACGCTGCGCGTGAGCATGTCGGAGGCGAAGCGGAGGTTCTGGTGCATCTCCATGTTGATGTCCTGGGTCATCAACTGTCGAGACTGAACAGAGAACAGGCCGTAGAGACCGGCCACCGCGAAGGCGGAGAGCGCGATCGCGATCATCACCTCGATGAGGGTGAACGCGCCGCGGGCGCGACGGCGCCGGGGCGAGACCCGGAGGTCGAGCCGCGCGGCGCGGGGCGGGGATCGGGTGTCGTTCATCCGGAGTCCCGGTAGCGATAGGCCGACACCGTGGTGCCGCGCCAAGCGCCAAAGGCCTTGTCTTCGTACTTGCACCGCACCCGCAAGCGGGTCCAGGTGGACTCTGCGTCCATATCTTCGACATCCCAGGACACATAGTAGGTCGGGACGCCGAAGGTGTCTGCCTCTTCGTTCATCGCGTTGACCGCCGAGGGCGAGACTCCGGGGCCGTTCTCGGAGTGGTAGAGGTCATCCCACTCCCCGCCGCCCGCGGTCCCGGCCTCGAGCGGGCCCCCGCTGCGAGCGGTGACGGTGTTCCAGGGCACCGACATCAGGCGCTCCATCTGGGTCTGCGCCAGGTAGGTGCAGTCGGTGATCTTGCGGGCCTGCATGTTCGAGCGCACGGCTTGCGTGTGGAAGCCGAACATCACGATGAGCGAGAAGCCCAGCAACGAGACCGCGATCAGGACCTCGACCAGCGTGAAGCCCAGCCGTCCGCGGGGCGGGCGGGTGAGCGGAGAGGCGCGGCGCGGGCTGCTCGAGATCATGGTGCGCGATGGTACCAGAGAGCGGGTCATGGCGCGCTCGAGGTCGGAGCGGCGCTGGCAGAAGCGGCGCTGGAGCTGCCGAGGGTAGACTCGAGGCGGACAAAGCCGGATCGAGCCACGCGGATCGAGATCTCATCCACGACGCCCTGCTCGCGCGCCACCTCGTTGACCAGGGTGAGCTCGATGGCGCCGGCGGCGTCGAAGTCGGTGCTCGGGTTGGTCACCCAGGCGCTGGGGCTGAAGACGATGCTGTCGGCGTTGCCAGAGCCCGGCCCGCCGATGCTGGACCAGGGCTCCAGGCAGACGAAGCGGGCCTTACGGTTGCCGTCGGGGCCGATGTCGACCATGCCCTCGGTGGTGTCATCGTCGGAGGCGTCGGCGCTGCTGTCTTCGGGGAGGATGTCCCAGCGGGTCGAGCCGCTTGAACGATCGCCGACCTCGAGCACCCAGCGCCCGCCCCACCGGCTGGTGTCCGTGCACGTGCCTCCAGACTCCACGAGGCGGAGGCGGGTCTCGCGGGAGCGCTGTACGGCGAGGCTCTGGAGCTGCATGAGGTCCGCGCGGAGGGCCTTGGCGGTCTGGACGAGGCGGAAGCGGGGGAGGTCGTCTCGCATCGTCCCCCAGCCGATCGCGCCGACCACCGCGAGGATGGCGAGGACGATCAAGAGCTCGACGAGGGTGAAGGCGCGGGACATGGGCTCGGGGGTTGAGCGTTCAGGGTGCCGACCCTTCGGCGCCCCCGTGTGCACAGGTCACCATGCAAAGACCATGCCCTTGAGGAAGATGGGCGGGAAGCCGATCGTCTCGGCCGATGCCCTGGGGGTGCTAGGAAAAGAGTCCCGATCGGGAAATGAGTTCCTAGGTGCGCCCTCGAGGCCCCGCCCGGCCCGCGCCCTCAGGCTCGGCCCGCCTGCTCATTCGCCCAGCGGAGGAAGCGGGCGACCGCGGTGGGAGCGGTCCGCTTGTCGGAGGCGGGCCCGTCGCTGCCGTCGAGCTCGGCCTCTTGCAAGTAGGCGTCGCGGTAGTCGCTGAGGCTCTCCAAGGTCCAGCCGCCGTACTTTTCGGCCCAGTCCGCCACCCGGCTCAGCGGGTTCCACGCGCTGGAGCGAGCGGAGCTGCGGATCCTCCCCGCCTCGAGCTCGACCTGGAGGTGCTCACCATAAGCCGCGAGGAGCCGCGCCCGCCCCTCCTCGGTGTCGGTGTCGACGACGAGGGGAACGATCACAGGGACCGACTCGGTCCGCGGCGGCGAAGGCGCGGGCGTGGGCGCGGGCGCGGGCGCGGGCGGAGCCGCGGGAGCAGGCACAGGCGCGGGTGCAAGCACGGGCGCGGGAGCGGGCACCGGCACGGGCGCAGGCGGCGGCGCCAGCCTCGGGGCCCGGGCCACCGGCTCGGTCGGTTGGACAGACGGCGTCTCTCCGTCCAGCAAGGCGAGGAGCTCATCCACGCCGAGGGCGCCGCCCGCCGCGGTCCCGTCGAGGACCCCAGAGACGAGGTCGCGCTTGGCGGCGTGGAGCTT
The DNA here is from genome assembly GCA_044344255.1 of Myxococcota bacterium. GTDB lineage: Bacteria > Myxococcota_A > UBA796 > UBA796 > UBA2385 > JBIJDH01. The sequence continues at coordinate 44,462 of JBIJDH010000026.1, read as the reverse complement.
CAAGATCTGCTCCTCGATCGTGCCGCGGGCGACGAGCCGCCAGATGGTGACGGCGCGGGTCTGGCCGATGCGGTGTGCCCGATCAGCGGCCTGATCTTCGACCGCGGGGTTCCACCAGGGGTCGAGCAGGATCACGTCGGAGGCAGCGGTGAGGTTGAGGCCCGTGCCGCCGGCCTTGAGCGAGAGGAGGAAGAGGTCGCCCTCGCCGGCCTGGAAGGCGGTGACCTCGTCGCGGCGCTGCTTCTCGGGTGTGGAGCCCTCGATGTTTCGCATCGAAAAGCCGGCCTCGGTGAGGGCCTCCCGAGCCAGGGATAGGTGCTCGGTGAACTGCGAGAAGACGAGGGCTCGGCGGCCCTCGGCCTTGAGCTCCTCACAGAGCTCGACGAGGCGCGCGAGCTTGGCCGATGGGACCTCGGAGGCCGGATCCACAAGCTTCGGGTGGCAGCTCAGCTGGCGGAGGCGCGTGATCGCGGCCAGCACCTGGAAGCGGCGCTGCTGCGGCGGGGTCGAGGGGTCTTGGTCTTGCAGAGCCTGAACAGAGGCCTGACGGACCAGCTCGTAGAGACGGCGCTCCTCGGCGGTGAGCTCGACGTCCACCCGGACCTCCATCCGATCGGGCAGCTCGCGGGCCACCTCGGACTTCAGCCGACGGAGCAGGAAGGGCCGGACGATGCGGGAGAGGTTGGCCTGGGCCACGGGATCGCGGTCGCGCTCGATCGGGGTGGCGTAGCGCTCTCGGAAGCTCTCCCAGGGGCCCAACAGGCCGGGGAGCACGACGCTGAAGAGGCTCCAGAGCTCCGAGAGGCGGTTCTCCATCGGGGTGCCGGTCAGGGCGAGGCGGAGGTCGGCGTTGATCTCGCGAGTGGCGCGCGCGCGCTGGGTGTCGGGGTTCTTGACGGCGTGGGCCTCGTCGAGCACCAGCGTGGCCCAGGGGATGCGCAGGCGATCGATGTCGCGGATGAGGAGGTCGTAGCTCGTGACCACCACATCGCCCGGGCCGAGGGTGGCGGGATCGACGTAGCGCTCGGCCCCCCGCTGAGAGCGCACCCGCAGCTCCGGCGTGAAGGCGGCGGCCTCCCGCAGCCAATTGAAGCCGACGGAGGTGGGCGCCACCACGAGGGCGGGCCCGAGGGCGGCCCGCGCCTGCAGCACGGTCAAGGCCTGCAGGGTCTTGCCGAGCCCCATGTCATCGGCGAGCACGGCCCCTCCGGCCCAGGCGGCGAGGCGCTGGATCCAGCGGTAACCCTCGAGCTGGTAGGGGCGGAGCGTGGCCTGGAGCCCCGCGGGGAGGGCGGGGTCCGAGGACATGGCCTCCCGCATGCGGCTCACCCGCGCCGCCCACTCACGGTCTGCGTCGACCTGGACCCCCTCCTCGCGGAGGGCCTCGACCACCTCGGCGTGCAGCGGGGAGAGCTCCTCCTTGCCGCGGACGTTGCGCGAGGCCGCCGCGAGGCGGGCGAGCCGCTCCCGGAGGGCCTCATCGATGCGGGCCCAGCCGTCCTCGCCCACGGCCACCCAAGCCCGCCGCTCGCGCAGGGCGGCGAGGAGCTCGCCGAGCGGGATCGGGCCGCCCTCGGTCTCCACCGAGCCGCTCACACCGAACCAGTCACGCTGGTCGCCGAGCTGGACCTTGAGGTCTCTCCCCTTGACCGCGCGGTGGAGGCGGGTGGGCGACCCGTTCCACTCCACGGTGACGGTGTCGCCCATCTGCCGCAGCCGGTCGAGGAGGTCCAGGAGGGGCTCACCGAGGGGGATGATCTGCTCGGTGGTGCCGTCGATGCCGAGCTGCCCGCAGAGGTCGGCGGTCGCCAGCACCTCGGCGTCGAGGTCGCGCGTGATGTGGATGAGGCCGGTGGTCGTCCCCCGCCAGAGCTGGGCGTCGCCGAGCCCGGCCTCGATCACGGGCATCGACTCATGGGGGCGCACCCCCACGCGGACCGAGAGGCCCCCGTCCACCCGGCGCTGCAGCAGCACGATCGGCGAGGTGGGCGCGTCGCACCTCTCGGTGTCGCCGAGCCCCTCCATGCGGAGGGAGGTCCGGTTGGCGAGCTGCCCGAGGCGGGGGAGCAGCTCGGCCGCCGCCTCCGCGGGGAAGCGGGAGCCGAGCCGCTGGAGCGCATTGGCGGCCCGGACGGTCGCCTCGTCCAACCGGAACAGATAGATGGTGTCTCCGACTCGATGCTCAACAAACCCCGTGTTGACCACCGCCTCGGAGATCGGCAGCGTGGCCGGGCCGATCTGCAGGACGACCTCGATCTCGCGCAGCTCGTCGTCGCCGACCTCGACCGCCGACGGGAGGGCCTGACTTCGAAAACAGAGCTGACCCACACCGGTCACGATCTGGAGGGGCCGCCGATCTTCGTCAAAGACATGCGGGTGTCCCTGCAGGGTCTCGAGGGCCACGAGCAGGTGGGAGTCCTTCAGGTAATACGAGTCGACCTGGGTGAGCGCGGCGACCTTCTCGTCTTGGAAGGTGGCGCGCGGGTGACCGCGAACCTGGGTGGTAAAGTCGAGCTTGACGCCCTCTCCCCGCTTCTTCTCCCGCACCCGGCAGGCGCGGAGCGCCCTTCGAGTTCCCTCTCCTTTCACGATCCAGCCGATGGGCGCGTCATCGGTGTCGTTGAAGACGGACAGGGCCTGGTCGAGCTCTCGCAGGGCCCGGAGCCAGACCGGGGTGCTGAGCGTGTCGCGGATGGCGCGGGCCGCAGGGCCGGGCTCGGGGGCGGAGAGGCTGCCGCGGAGGGCGTCGAGGAAGGAGAGCCCGGCGGCGCAGCGCGCGCCCGTGCGGTTGGGGCAGGCGCAGCGGAGGGTGAGCGGGACGTCCGCGTCCTGGAGGTTCAGCCCGATGGCCACGGAGCCGCGTCGCCCGGCGCAGGGCCAGGGCCCGACCGAGCTGCCGACGATCTGCTCCTGGTGCGACTCGACCACGACGGACCAGGGCTCCGCGGCCGGCGCGCGGGGGACGACCTCGGCGCGCAGCCGGCCGCGCAGCTCGTCCAGGCGGGCCCGAAAGCGACGGCTGTGGGGGTCGCCCTCCTCGGGGAAGGGCTCGACCGGGTCAGGCAGCTGTGTGCGGGCCTCCTGCTGCAGCCACTCGATGGCCCGCTTGACGAGCCCCGGCGGCGGCGCCCAGACCGAGCGACGACTCCCGGTGGCCGGCGCCGCGCAGATCGCCCCGGAGATCGTGGTCTCGGGGTTGGAGAGGGTCCAACCCCAGGAGGCGGTGTCAAGGTCAGGCAGGCCGGCCAGGGGCATATACGGCCGATCGGGGACCCGGTTGCGGCGCGCCCAGGCTTCGAGGCGCTCCGAGCCAACTCCGGGGAGGATGGGATCGGCCGGCGAGACGACCGCGCCGGCGACAGCCCAATTTCGAAGGGTCGCGGCGAACATCGTGTGGACGCGGGCGCCGATGAGCAGCGCGCGCAGGGGCGCGGAGCTCAGGGCCTCCCGCACCGTGATCGTGGTGGGATCGGCCCCCGACTGCGTGACCCGCGCCTCGATGGCCTGGCGGGTGTTGGGGTGGCTGGCGAGCGTGAAGAGGGCGTCGGCGAGGCGCCGCGAGAGGAGGTGCGGCCGCTCCGCGGCGAACCACGCGAGGAGGCGACTGAAGGCGGAGTCGTCGGCGTTCGGCACGTCGGACGCGGGCGGGACCCTCGGCGCAGGCTTCATCGGAGACGCGGGAAGAGGTTCGGTCGAAGGGGAGGAAGGACGCCGGCCGGCCATCAGGGCTCCAAACAGGCCGCCCGGCTAACCCGATTGGCCGCCTCGGCGCTCGCCGGCTTCACCGAACTTCTGTCAATATGCGCTGGCGAGGCCCCAGAGGTTTCGCCCGTCGGCCACCTCGTCGAAGAAGTCGTCGACCAGCGCACCATCCACACGGAGGCGCCAGAGGGTGTAGTGGTCGCCGCCCTTCGCGCTCACATAAAATTCCCCGTGGTCACCGTCGGCGGCGATGGCCAGCGGACGGAGGAGGCTCTCCTCCCACTCGAGGGTGGTGGTCCACTGCCCGGAGCCGAGGTTGAATTGTTGGAGGGAATAGGACCCCACCGCGAAGTCGCCCTGCATCGCGTACCAGCCGAGGCCCTCGTCTTGCGCCACGAGGCCGATGCCGATCTTGGCGTCCCAATTGGCCCAGCCGTCGGAGAGGTCAGCCTTTCGGTGCTGGACGAGGCCCCCCTCCTCGGTCCACGTCGCGAAGCCGCCGAGGAGGTCGAGCACGCCGACCTCACCGGTCTGGATGTCCACCGCGAGGTCGATCGCATAGAGCTCGAAGGTGGTGTCGTCGTTGATGTCCCAGGCCCAGGTGGCGAGCTCGGTGACCGTGCCGTCGGTGTCGATGCGGTAGAGCGCGCCGGGCAAGGCGGCCACATACCAGCCATCCGGGTGGACGCGGACCGACTGGACAAGCGGTCCATACCAATAAAACATCGTGTCGTCGTAAAAGTCATCACCGAATTCGGCGAGCGCCGTGGTGGTGCCATCCGGGGACACCTCGTACACCGTGGCCACGTCGTACTCGAAGGAGGGAGTGCCGGCCGAGATGTTGATGTAGAGCGGCGTGCCCGTCACGACCCAGCCGCCGTTGAGCCCCGCGTCGACGGCGTAGGGCACAACCTCATCGTCGTCCAGGGTGATCGTCTGGTCTACCTGCCCGACGGTGTCGAAGACCTGGAGCGCCGAGCCGCCGCCATCCTGCTGAAAGGCGGCCACGAGCCCGGACCACTGCTCGTCGAGCCGCCCGTCGCAGTCGTTGTCCTTGCCGTCGGCAGGGTCCTCGTCGCGGGCGGGGTTGACCCCGATGTCCTCGTCATCGCAGTCGCCCTCCTCGACGGTGAAGCCATCCCCGTCGTTGTCCCCGTCGGCGTCGGCGTCAGCGTCGCTGTCCGCGTCGGCGTCGGTGTCGGCGTCGCCCTCCTCGCTCGGCTTGACGTAGTCGAACTCGTGGCCCTGGGAGCAGGCGAAGGCGCCGAGGGAGGCGAGCGAGAGCAGGGAGGAGAGAGCGGACGAGCGGCAGCGCATGAAGACCTCGGGCTGCGGGCAGCGTACCCTCCGGAGGGAGAGGGTGGCCAGCCCGGCGGCTCACAGCCGGGGGGTGGCGGCGGAGCCGGGGGCTGCGATACAGGGCGCGGCGGAGGGTCTCCATGACCGCCGCGCCGCTCCCCCAGCCCGACGTCAACCCCGCGGACGCCCCCGAGCGCGCGAGGGAGATCAAGGTCGGCATCTTCGTCTTCGGCCTCATCATCGTCACCGGCGTCGTGCTGTTCTTCGTCGGAGGCTCCACCGATCTCCTGGCGAACCGCTACACGCTCCAAGGGGCCTGGGACGACATCGGCGGCCTGAAAGAGGGCTCCACCGTCCGCCTCGCAGGCTGGGACGTCGGCGAGGTCACCAAGATCACCTTCTCGGATGACCTCGGCGTGCGCCAGGTCTACGTCGAGATGAAGATCATGAGCGACTTCCAGCCCCGCATCCGGAAGGACTCCGAGGCCCGCATCGACACCGTGGGCGTGATCGGCGACAAGTACGTCTCGATCACGATGGGCGACCCCAAGAGCCCCCAGCTCGAAGACGAAGACTGGATCGAGACGGAGGAGGCCCTCGACTTCCTCGAGTACTCGAAGAAGGTCACTCAAATCCTGGAGAGCACGAGCAAGATCGCCCACAAGGTCAACCTGATGCTGGGCGATGACCAGGAGGCCGCCAAGGCCAGCCTCTCCCGCTCCTTCCAGCACCTCGAGAGCATCCTCGGCGCCGCCGAGAACGGCGACGGCCTCATGCACGCCCTCGTCTACGACAAGGGGATGACCACCAAGGTGCAGGGCACGCTCACCAACCTCGAGGGCATGAGCGCCGACCTCCGCGCCACCACCACCGAGATCCGCACCGGCGACGGCATCGCGCACCAGCTCGTCTACGGCGACGAGGGCAAGAAGCTCGCCACCGACCTCTCCGCCGTGGCCGAGGCGATGGCGGCGCTGGCCACCGACATCCGCGACAAGGACTCCGTCGTCCACTCCCTCGTCTATGACCCCGAGAAGGCGAAGATGGTCGACGACCTCGCCGCCACCGCGGCCGCCCTCAAGCAGACGAGCGAGGCCATCAACTCCGGTGAAGGCAGCATCGGCCTCCTCGCGAAGGACCCTGCCCTCTACGAAGACCTCCGCGCCCTCGTGGGCGGGGCGCAGCGGAACAAGCTCCTGCGAGCCTACATCCGACAGACCGTCAAGAAGGGGGAGGAGACGAACGCCTCCCCCTGGGAGCCCGCGAAGGAGTAAGCGTTGAACGCCAACACCCCCGCCTTTCTGGCCCTCTTGTGGCCCCGGCTCCGCGCCCAGCGGAACCGCTGGACCCGAGCGCCGAAGGCGGACCGCTTCACCTACGCGCTCCTCGGCCTCTTCGGGCTCACCTTCTGGGCGGGCATCTTCGCCTTCCTCATCTGGATCGTAGACGCCTTCCACGAGGTCGAGATCTTCGGCCCGATCATCGCCCGCACGCTGCTCGAGCTGATGGTGCTCGGCCTCTTCCCGCTCGTGGGCTTCTCGGGCGTGGTCACGGCCCTGTCCACCTTTTATCTGTCGGACGACCTCGACCTCGTCCACTCCCTGCCGGTCAGTCGCCCCTCCTTCTTCTTCGCCCGCTTCATTGACCAGATCATCCAGTCGAGCTGGATGCTGATCTTCTTCGGCCTGCCCATGGTGGTGGCCTATGGTAACGCCTACGAGGCGGGGCTCCGCTGGTACGCCACCATCCTCATCGTGCTGCCGGGCTTCTTGCTCTTCCCCTCCTCCTTGGCCCTCTGCATCGCGAGCGTGCTCGTCCGGTTCTTCCCGGCCCGCAAGATCCGGGAGGCGATGGTGCTCGTGGGCGTGGTGGTGGTGGTCTTCCTGTTCATGATGCTCCGCCTCATCCGCCCCGAGCGCCTCGTGGACGCCGAGAGCTTCGAGAGCGTCGCTGCCTATGTCGCCGGGATGCAAGCCCCGCTCCCCCGCTTCACGCCGATGCGCTGGACGAGCGACCTCCTCATCGCCTCGCTGATGGACAAGCCCTTCCCCTGGATAGAGCTCGGCCTCCTGCTGAGCGGCGGCGTGGTGATGATGGCCGTCGCCCGCCACCTGACCGATACGGTCTATGACGAGGGCCGGGCCCGCTCCCAGGAGGCCCGCACCGCCCGCCTCGCCAAGTCCGGCTGGCTCGACCGCGTCCTCCAGGTCTGGACCGCCCCCTTGCCGCCGATCATCCGCCCGATGGTGGTCAAGGACGTCAAGGTCTTCATCCGCGACCCCGCCCAGTGGAGCCAGCTCTTCCTCGTCGCGAGCATCGTCGCCATCGCGCTCACCAGCGTCGCCTACCTGCCGCGCGACGTCTTTCGCGGCGCCTATGCGGTCTTCTGGTCCAATTTCATCGCCTATGCGAGCCACGCGATGGTCGGCTTCATCATGGCCGCCATCGCGACGCGCTTCCAGTTCCCCGCGATCTCCCTGGAGTCGCGGGCCTTCTGGTTCATCCGCACCGCCCCCATTCGGCCCGAGCAGCTCCTCTGGGCCAAGGTCTGGCCGGCGCTGCCGCTCATCGTGATGCTCGGCCTCGGCATCGCCGTCCCCTCGATGCTCCTGCTCAAGGCCGGCACCTTTCAGCTCTTCGTCGCGGTCGGCAACGCCTTCGGGCTGGGCTTCGGCCTGTCGGGCATCGCGGTGGGGGTCGGAGCCACCTGGCCCGACTTCAAGGCGGACAGCGCGCAGCGGGTGGCGGCGAGCCCGACCGCCCTCCTCTTCATGGCCTATGCCCTCTCGCTCGTCGCGGTCGTGATGCTGCTCGAGGCGGCGCCGATCTACCTCGTGCTCAAGGCCGACTACAAAGAGCGGGCCCTCCTCACCTGGGAGTGGTTCGCCGTGGTGCTGCCGCTCCTCGCCGCGGTGGGGGCCTGTGTCTTCGCCACGATCTGGCCGATCAAGAAGGGGGCGCGCGCGCTGTGGGCCTACGAGCTGCCAAACTCCTGAGCCTCTGCCTGCTCGGCGGGTGCCTCCATCGCGGGGCGCCGGCCTCACCGCCGCCGACGCCGACGACGCCGCCCCGTCCGCCCGCCCTCCAAGCCCCAGCGGTGGGCTGGTACCTCCGCGGCGCGCTGGCCCGCTCGGCGGGGGAGCTCGACGAGGCGGCGCGGGCCTTCGAGGAGGCCGCCCTCTTCGACCGACAGAGCCCCTACCCCTTGATCGCGGCCGGAGAGGCCCACGCCGCGCGGGGAGAGGTCGCCCTCGCCCGCGCCCGCTACGAGGAGGCCCTCCGCCGCGCCCCCGGGGAGCCGCGCGCCCTCGCCGGCCTCGCCGCCCTCGCCACCCTCGCCGTGCCGCCGAGCCCCGGCCCGAGCCCGAGCCCGAGCGCGCCGCCCGCTCCCTGATCCCCCAGGGGCCCCGATCGGTTAACCGCGCGCGATGCGGCCGCTTCGACCCCTCCATCGTGCTTGGACTCCCCTCCTCCTCCTCTCGCTCCTGTGGCTCGGGGTGGCGGCCTGCGCGCCGAAGGAGGGCGCCCGCTCCCCTCGACGGGACCCCTCCGCCGTGGTCGAGCAGCAGCGAGACGCCCCCGCCCCCTTCGCGCTCCAGGCCCGCTTCGACATCACCGTGAAGGGGCCCGCCACCGGCGGGAGCACCAAGGGCGGCCTCGTGATGCACGCCCCCGATCGCCTGCGGGTCGAGATCCTGACCCCGCTCGGCACGCCCTTCTACACGCTCGCCACCGACGGGCGGGCCCTCCACGTGTGGTCGCCGCGGGACACGACCTTCTACCGCGGCGACGACGCCCTCGTCGTGCTCGGCGCCCTCAGCGGGGGGGCCGTGTCGCCGGCAGACCTCCTCTCCATCTTCATGGCCCGCCTCCCCTTGTCCGAGGCGCCCCTGCTCTCGGCGGTGGCCGTCGATCGCGACGTGGCCGTCGTGCTCGGCGCGCCCAAGGTCCCGGGCTGCGCCGAGGGCGCCGCCGCCGGGCTCCGCTGTGAGGACCTCCGGCTCCGCGCCCGGCTCGACCCCCGAAAGGACGTGGTGCTCTCCCTCGAGCTCGGCCGGTCCGGCCCCGGCGGCGGCCTCGAGCTGGCCGAGACCTTCGCCACCGTGACCTACAGCGACTTCCGGCGGGTGGGCCGCGCCTGGCTGCCCGAGGGCCTCGTGGTCACGCTCCCCTCCCTCGGCTGGACCCTCGAGGTCGAGGTGAACGCCTGGGACGAGCTCGGCGCCATCCCCGACGCCTTCGGCCTCGTGCCGCCCCCCGGCGCGATCCAGAAGAGCCTCGTCGAGACCCTGACCCGCCTCGCCGAGCAGAGAAGGGCCCCTTGACCGGCCGGCGGCTCGCCGACGCCGCCGCAGGGCCGCTCGGCGCCTGGCTGACCGCGGGCGTCGGTGAGCTCCTCCTCGCCCGCGAGACCGCCGAGCCCCCCCTCGCCTTGCAGGCCGCCGCCGAGCTCGCCCTCTGCGCCCTGGTGGGCGGCCTCCAGGCCCGCTTCGCCCCCTCCGGCTGGCTCGCCTCCCCCGCCTGGGCCCCAGTCGCCCTGATCGCCGGCGCCGCCCTCCGCGCCCCCGAGCTCCATGGCCCCACCTTCGCCCTCGCGGTCCTCGGCGCGCTGCTCTTCGGCGTGATGGCGGTGCGGGTCGGCGACGACCTCCTCACCCGCCTCCCCCGCGGCGCCGGCCTCCTCCTCGCCCTGGGCGGGGCCGGGGTGGCGCGGGCGGTGGTGCTCTTCACGAACCCGGTGGCCGAGCCCCACCGCCGCCTGGGCGAAGACCTCCTCTCTCCCCTCACCCGCCTCCGCCCGGCCCCCGCCGGGGCCGACGCCCCGCCCATCGTCGTGCTCACGGTCGACACGCTCCGCTCCGACGAGGCGGTGAGGATGAAGTCCTGGGCGCGCTTGCAGCAGGGCGGCGCCACCTGGGAGCGGGCGATGGCGACCGCCTCCTGGACGGTGCCCTCCCTCGCCTCGCTCTGGACAGGCCTCACCCCCGCCGAGCACGGCGCCGCCTTGATCCCCGCCGGGGGCTTCTCGCCGATGGCCGAGGGCGCGCCCCTGCTGGCCGAAGAGCTCGGCCGGGCCGGCTACGCCACCGCCGCCTTCGTCGCCAACCCCTTCATCGCCTCGGGCCTCGGCTTCCGGCGCGGCTTCTCGACCTGGAGCAACCCCGACGAAGACCTCCGCCAGCCCTTGCTCTGGATGGGGCGCCGGCCGGGGCCGCACAGCCAGGACGGCGCCCGCGTGGTCGACCGCGCCCTCGGCTGGCTCGACGCGGCCCCCGACCGCGGCTTCCTGCTCTGGGTCCACCTCTTCGACTGCCACCTCCCCTACGCCCACCTCCCCGACGGCGACCCCGCCCTCGCCCTCCACTCTCCCCAGGACGTGCGCGAGTCCCGCGTCGAGGTCACCCCCGCCCTGAAGGAGGCGGTGCGCGCGGCCTATCGGCGGGAGGTGGCCTATGAGGACGCGCAGATCGGCCGTGTCCTCGACGCGCTCGAGGCCCGCCGCTTCTTCGAGCAGGGTGGCGTGCTCCTCTTCACCGCCGACCACGGCGAAGAGCTCTGGGACCACGGCGGCTTCGAGCACGGCCACAGCCACCACGGCGAGGTCCTCGACGTCCCGCTCGCCCTGCGCGCCCCGGGCCTCACCCCCGGGCCCCGCGAGACCGAGGCCTCCCTGGTGGACGTCGCCGCCACCCTGCGCGCCGCCGCGGGCCTCCCGGCGGGCGGTGGGGCCGGACAGGACCTGCGCGGGCCGCTCGCAGCAGACCGCGTCCTGTCGGCCAGCGGCAACCTCTATGGTCCCCAGCAGACCAGCGCCCGCAGCCGCGAGCGGCGGGCCATCGCCACCTGGGACGCCCCCGCGGGGCCGCGGGTGGAGCTCTATGACCGCGCGGCCGATCCCGGCGCTCGCTCGCCCCTCCCGCACGCGGGCACCCGCTCGAGAGAGGCCGAGACCGCCCTGTCCACCCCTCTGGCCAACGCCACCGGCGACGCCGCCGCGCTCAACGAGGCGGCGCTTCGGGCCCTCGGCTACATCCAATGAACCCTCCCCGCCTCGGTGCCGTCCTGCCGCTGCCGCGCTGCGCCGCGCCCCTCCCGCTCCTCCTGCTCCTCGCCTGCGACAGCGTGGGGTCCAAGGCGGGCCCCCCCGAGGAGTCTGACGCCGACGCGGACACGGACACGGACACGGACACGGATGCAGACAGCGACGCAGACAGCGACGCAGACACCGATCACCAGACCATCGCCATCCCGAGCTACTTCTATCCCGACCTCGACGACGGCGGCCTCTGGGCCTCGCTCGCCGAGGCCCACGACGACGTGAGCGTCGCTGTCATCAACCCCAACAGCGGCCCCGGCTTCACGCCCGACGCGGCCTATCAAGACCTCGTCCCCGCCATTCAGGCCGGCGGCACGCAGGTGCTCGGCTACGTCTCTACCCGATACGGAGCGCGAGACCCGCTCGACGTCCTCGACGAGGTCCACCTCTATTATTCCTGGTACGGCGTAGACGGCATCTTCCTCGACGAAGGGCCGGACACCGCCTCCTGTGAGGGGGTGCGCGTGCAGTACGACGGCTACGCGGCGGCCATCCACGCCGAGGGCAGCCTCGTGGCCCTCAACCCCGGCACCGACACCTGCGAGAGCTACCTCGACTTCATCGACGTGCTGCTGCTCTTCGAGGACGACGCCCGCGGCTGGGACGCCGCCGCCCAGCCGGCCTGGATGGCCCGCTACAGCCCCGACCGCTTCTGGATGCTCGCGTACAATCAGCCCGACGCCGAGGCCGCCGCCGCCCTGGCGGAGGAGGCCTGGTCTGTCGGCTATGGGCGCGTCTACATCACCGACGACACCCTGCCGAACCCCTGGGACACGCTGCCCCCCTACTGGGACGCGCTCCTCGGGGCCCTCCCCTGAGCCATGCCGCCACCGAACGCCGCCTTCGCGCCGACCGCACCCCCCACGCTCGTCCGAGACCAAGCCGAGATCGGCGCCTTCCTCACGCGGGACCTCGCCCTCCACCTCTATGAGCTGGGAGACCTCGACCCCTTCTATTGGCCGCATTGCCGGTACTTCGGGCTACGCGGGGAGGACGGCGCGCTCCAGTCCCTCGCGCTCCTGTTCACCGGAGCGGAGCTGCCGACCCTCCTCCTCCTCGAACGACAGCGGCCCGCGGCGGCCTCCGCCCTGCTCCTGGGCCTGTCCACGGTCCTCCCGCCTGTGTTCTACGCCCACCTGAGCCCGGGCCTCTCACTCGGGCCGGGCTGGCTCGTAGAGCACGAGAGCGCGCACCAGAAGATGACCCTCACCGATCCCGGCGCCCTCGCCGACCCCCAAGACGCCGTCCCCCTCGGGCCGGCCGACCTCCCGGCCGTCCTGTCCCTCTATGCGCGGGCCTATCCCGAGAACTGGTTCATCCCGCGGATGCTCGAGACCGGGGCCTATCGGGGCATCTGGCGCGGCGCGCGCCTCGTCGCGGTGGCCGGCGTGCACGTCTCCGCCCCGGCGCAGGGCGTCGCCGCCCTCGGCAACATCACCGTGGACCCCGACCACCGCGGGCAGGGCCTCGGCGCCGCGGTCACGAGCGCGGTCTGCCGAGGCCTCGGGGCCAGAACCCGCATCGGCCTCAACGTCCACGCCGACAACCGCGTCGCCATCGCCCTTTACACACAGCTCGGCTTCCGCCACGAGGCCGACTATCATGAACGTCTCATGCGCAGGCTCGACGGCGGCGGTTAAGCGGCCGACCCGCCCGAGGGGCCCCCGCCGAGGCTCACCATGGAAGCGCTGCTCACCTCCACCCTCGCCGTCGCCCTCGCCGAGATCGGCGACAAGACGCAGCTCCTCGCGCTGGTGCTGGCCACCCGCTTCCGCCAGCCGGCGCCCATCGTCGCCGGCATCTTCGTGGCCACTGTCGCCAACCACGCCCTCGCCGGGCTGCTCGGCGCCCAGGTGGGGGAGTGGATCGGCCCCGAGCTGCTGCGCTGGATCGTGGGCGTGGCCTTCCTCGTGATGGCCGGCTGGACCCTCATCCCAGACACGCTCGACGACGCCACCGAGCCCGCCCCGCGCGGCGCCTTCCTGGCCACCCTCATCGCCTTCTTCTTCGCCGAGATGGGCGACAAGACCCAGCTCGCCACCGTCGGCCTCGCCGCCGCCCACCCCGGGCAGACCGTGAGCGTCATCTTCGGCACCACCCTCGGGATGATGATCGCCAACGTGCCCGTGGTCTTCATCGGCGACCGCCTCGCCGGAAAGGTCGACCTCTCCAAGGTCCGCTACGTGGCGGCGGCGCTCTTCGCGATCTTCGGCGTCGTGGTCCTGGTGCGCGGGCTCCGCTGACCGGGCTCCCCTGATCAGACTCCGGAAGACCGGCACGGGCCTTGCACACCACCGGGGAGGGCGCGGAGCGACCGCACCCCCCGGAGCCACCCATGTCCAGCTTCTTCCGCGTCAATGAAGGCACCCTTGACCGCGCCCTGCGCGTCACCTTGGGCGTCGCGCTGCTCGCGATCGTCTTCGTCGGGCCCAAGACCCCCTTCGGCCTCGTGGGGCTGGTGCCCTTGATCACGGGCCTCGTGGGGATGTGCCCGATCTACAGCCTGATCGGGGTCAGCACCTGCCCTGTGAAGCGCTGACCATGCCCCCCACCGCCCGGGTGGCCCCCACCGCCCCCCTCCTCGTCGCCTCGCTCACCCTCGGCCTCGCGCCCTTCGTGCCTGAGCCGCACATCCTCGGCAAGCTGCGCTGGGTGGCGGGCGGAGCGGTGGGCATGGCCCCGATGGACTGGTTGGACCTCGCCTTTCATGGGGCCCCCTGGCTGTGGCTCTTCGGGGCGATCGGCCTCCTCGCCTATCGGCGCGGGCGGGCCTTGGGCGCGGCCTGATCGGCGCGGCGGCGGTCCGCCCGTTTCGTCGGTCCAGGGTCTCGTTCCACGCCTGAAACGAAACGAAACACGCTCTCTGCGCCCGGGGGCCGGCGCTCGACACCCGGCCGCGCCCCGTTTACGGGCGCCGCGTGAGCATGTCGCCTGTCACTCCCCGCCGCGAGACGGCGCTGCTGCTGTTCATGGTGCTCCCGGTCTATGTCTGGGGGCTCGACCACTGGCCGATGTGGGACGCGGAGAGCTGGACCCTGCGCGTGAGCGCCCTGCCGCTGCAGGGCCTCTACGACGAGGTGGCCCGCGACCGGCACCCGCCGCTCTTCTTCTTCCTCGAGGCGCTGCTGGTGCGCCTCTCGCCCACCGTCGCGATGCTCCGCGTCCCCGCCGCGCTCTCGGCGCTGCTGGCCATCGCGGTGGTCCACCACACGGCGGTGACCCACCTCGGCCGCCGCGCCGGATGGTTCGCCGGCCTCTGCCTCGCGCTCAGCCCCTTCCACACGGCCTATGCGGCGAACGCCCGCTCGGGCACGCTCACCACCTTGCTCGGCGCCACCGCCCTCGCCTCGGCCCTCTCCCTCGTCCACGGGCCGCGGCCGCGGCAGGCGGCGCTGGGCCTCGCCCTGTCCCTCGGCCTCGGCCTGTGGGTCCACTACGACATGGGCCTCGCGGTGGCTGGCGCCGGGCTCGGCGGCCTGCTCGGGTTGGCTCTCTCCCCGGGAGAGGGCCCGTCGCGACGCGAGCGTGCCCTGCTGGGCGCCGCCGCCCTCTCCGTCGCCGCGCTGTCCTTCTTGCCCTGGGTGCTCGGCCCGATGGTCAGCCAGTCCCTCCAGGAGAGGCCGGCCGAGCGGAGCGTGGAGGTCTGGCACTTCCTGTGGTGGTCTGTCGGGCCCGACTACCGGCCGATGGGCGGCACCCTCCTCGTGCTGCTGGGCCTCCTCGGCCTGCTCCGCGCCGCCCGTCAGCGCGCGGTCGGCGGCCTGCTCGGCGGTTGGTTGGCGGCTGGCCTGCTCGTGACCTATCTGTGGTCGTCGAACCGAGACACGCTCGGCAAGACCTATCTCTATGCGCCGCTGCAGCCCCTCTTCGTGCTGCTGGTCGGCAACGGCCTCGCCGGGCTCTGCGGCGGCGTCGGCCGCCTCTGGGGCCGGAGCGGGGCCGCGGCCGTCGGCAGATCGGAGCGGGTGGCGGCGGTCGCGCTCAGCCTCGGCCTCTTCGCCCTGTCCGCCCGGCCGCTCCTCGACGTGCTCCTCCCCACCTCCAACCTCGTGAGCGTGGCCCCGCTCACCCCGGGGGTCTATGACCCTCGCCTCGACGCCCTCACCCTCGCCAGCGCCCCGGTCGGGCACGCGCCGCGGGTGATGCCCGACGCCCGCGCGGCGATGGACTGGGTCGCTGCGCGCCCCGCGCTGTCCGCCTTCCAGTCGGGGCCGCCTCAGCCGGCCTGGCGGGCGCTCACACGGACAGACGAGCGGAGCGAGCTGCAGCGATACACCACCGAGGCCGGCCTCGGCTGTCTGTTCACGGAGGCCTTCTCCGCCCTGCTCGTGGTGCCCTTCCCCGAGGACTGTGTCGTGCTAAGGCGGGTGGTGCGAGAGGTCGGCGAGGCCCGGCGCTACGGCCCCTATCTGCTCGAGGCCTCCCTCTCGGCGGCGGCCGCCGGGGACCGGGAGGCGGCCCTCCGCCTCGCCGAGCAGGCCATCGAGACCTCCGTGGTGAGCGTGCGGCCCGACCGCCACCTCACGCTCCTCCTCCTCGAGGGGGGCGAGCCCGAGGCCGCGGTGAGGGCGGCCGCCGAGGGGATCCGCACCGCCAGCCGCTACCGCCTCCGGAATGACTGGATTCAGCTCCTCGAGCTCCAAGCCGAGGCCGCGAGAGCCGCCGGGGACACCGCCACCGCCGCGCGGACCCGACAGGAGCTCGACTGCCTCCGCGCGCGGCTCACCCGGCCCACAGAGGCCTGGTGTGCGGCGGGCCTGCTCGGGTTCCTCTGATCAGGCCTGATCGATCCGCCCGTCTGCGACCCGACAGACCGCCCGCTGGCGGAGGAGCTGCCCGAGGAAGGCGTGGATCACCAGAGGATCGAGCTCCACCGGGCCCCCCTCTCCCTCCCAGCCCCCCTCTCTCTCCCAAGGCGTGGCCAGCGCCGCCTCGAGCTCGCCCACCCCGAGCGTCTCCCCTGCGTTCAGTCGCTCCAGCGCCCACTCGAAGCCCGGGTGATAGGGATAACGAAAGACTCGGCCCCCCGCCGACCACCGCAGCACCTCACCGTCGGTGACGGCCCAGGCGAGGGCCCCCGGAGGGTCGGCTCGGAGGTGGTCACTCGGGGCGAGCTCGGGCGCAGGTGCCGGGTCGGGGAGCGTCTGAAAGCCCATCCCGCTGCTCCAGCCGAGGACCTGCTCGACGGCGCGGGCTCGGATCGACGGGTGACGCAGCCAGTCCAGGACCGCGTCGAGCGCCCGCTCCGCCTCGGCGGCGAGGTCACCCCCGACCGGGAGGCGCTCGAGCGGCGGCGGCGGGAGGGCGGACTCCTCGAGCAGCCCCTGCACGGCGTCTCGATAGAACAGGAGCGGGTTCGAGCCGCGAAAGAGGCCGAAGCCCGCCGTGACCGCCAGCTCCCCGTCCGGAGAGACCGGCAGGTGCCACCACTCAGCGGGCCAATAGAGCAGGTCGCCGGGGCCGCCCTCGAGCAGCACAGCCTCGTCCCGGTATCGCGCCTCGATCTCCCCCAGCCGGGCCGGGAGGAGGCGGGCGCCGGGGTCAAAGCCCGGCTCCCCGGCGAAGGTCTCGAAGGGCCAGACGAGGAAGCGCTTCTTCCCCTCGATGACGAAGGTGAGGACGTCCTGGTCGTCCTTGTGGAGGCCAAAGAAGCCGCGCCGGTAGCGGCCCACGAAGAGGTCGAACATCGCGCCGCCGGGCGGCAGCCCCACCCGGGAGAAGAGGCCCGACAGGAAGCGCCGCACCCTCGACCAGAGCGCCGGGTCGATCGCCTGCAGGTCGTTACAGACCATCCCGAGCTCGGGGTGCTCGGCCTCGACCCGGTCGAGCCAGCCGGCGAAGCCCCCGTCCGCGGCGGTGGGCAGGCAGTCTACCGGCGCGCCGGCGAGCTCTCCATCCTGGCCGTAGAGGCGAAACCGTGGGCCGACGAGGCCCTGCCGCCGCCGCTCCGCCGCCGCCACGGTCCACGCAAAGACCTCCCCCGCCTCCACGAAGGGCTGCCCGAAGGGCTGACGATAGACCGCCGGCCCCCGGGTGTGGTGCTCGGCGACGAAGCGCCGCCAGAAGGCCTCCTCGCCCGGCGAGGTCGAGGACAGGCCCGAGGCAGAGGTGAGGGAGATCGGGTGCATGCGGGCTCCTACAGCGCGGTGGCGGCCTCAGAAGCGGAAGCGGCCATCCTTGCCGGAGCCCGCGCGGACGCCGGTGCGGATGGGCAGGCTCGCCTGGGCCTCGCTGGAGGCGAGGTCGGCGAGGGTGATCTTGCGGGTGGGCTGGCTGTTCATGGCAGGCTCCTGCGCGACGTATGGAGGACAAGTTTTGAGGACAGGTGTTGAGGACAAGTTTTGAGGACAAGTTTTGGGGGTAGTCGGCCGCGCTCCGACCAGGATTGCAACGGCCGTGCCAGTCCACTTCGAGGCCGGATCGACCAGAGAGCGGGCAGCGGGCGATGAACCGGCGCCCGAGCGAGCGAACCGGGCCGAACGGGTCACGAACGGGCCTGCGCCGAGGCGATGGCCAGCAGGCGGAGACCAGATCGACCCGACCACTCCTTCATCTTGATGGATCACCCCCGCGCCGAAGGGCGGGGATCGCTCCCAAGTCACTGTAATTCCTCATCGAGCACGCTGGCGCGAGGGGTGCAGTGTCTGGGCCTGGTTGCCCACGGTGGGGCCGACGCCAGGGTCTGGCAGGGCCTCCCCATCGCTCCGGCGCGCTTGGCGCCGGTCGCGGCCCATGGCCCCGCGCAGGAGAGGAAGATGAACAAATTTCCAAATGAACGAGCCCGGATCGTCAAGAGGGCCGCCCACCCCGGCTGGGCGACCGCGCTGATGCTCGTGCTGCCGCCCCTCGGCCTCGTCGGAGAGGCCGGCGCCGCCGAAGTGAACCTCAAGCTGGAGCCGGCGGTGGCCATCCCGCTCACAGAGCCCCAGTCCGACCTCTTCGACGTAGGCGGCGGCGAGACCCTGAAGCTGCTCTTCGGCCTCAGCCCCGCCTTCGACATCGGGCCCACCGCCTCGCTCCACATCCTCCCCGTGGCGGACGCGGCGGCCGCGACGATCGAGACGGGGGTGCAGTGGGGCTTCGGCGGCGGGCTCCGGCTCAAGCGGCCCCATGACGCGCCCGGCGCCGGCGTCTCCCCCTGGCTCGACGCCGACGCCCTCTACGTGCGCACCGGCCCCCTCAACCGCCCCGGCTTCGACGTGGGCGCGGGCCTCGCCTTCTCAATGGGTGAGGAGCGGCGCTACTGGCTCGGGCCCTTCGCGCGCTATCTGCAGATCATCCAGCCCGTGCGGGACGGCTTCGACAACCGCGACGCCAAGCTCCTCACGCTGGGCCTGAGCCTGGAGGTGGGCAAGGGCACCCCGAAGGAGGTCCCTGTCATCATCCCGGCGGCGGTGGAGCCCACGGTGGTCATCCAGGAGGTCTACTCCTGCCCGGACCGCGACAAGGACGGCGTCCCGGACAGCGTCGATCGCTGCCCAGACGTGGTCGGCACGGTCGAGCTCCTGGGCTGCCCCTACTACGAAAAGGTCGTGGTCAAGAAGGACAAGATCGAGCTCAAGGAGAAGGTCTACTTCGCCTGGGATGAGGCGCGGATCGAGGCCGTCTCCTTCCCGCTCCTCGCCGACGTCTCCAAGGCGATGTCCGACAATCCCTCTCTCCGCGTGCGGATCGAGGGGCACACCGACTCTTCCGGTAAGGACGCCTACAACCAGGACCTCTCCGACCGTCGCGCCGCCGCGGTGCGAGACTACGTCATCGCGCAGGGCGTGGCCGCGGACCGCCTGGTCTCCCAGGGCTTCGGCGAGTCTGTCCCCGTCGGCAGCAACAAGACCGTCCAGGGGGGCGAGGACAATCGCCGCGTCGAGTTCGTGATCACGACCAACATCTCTACCGAAGGGAGCGCCCCATGAGCACGCTCGGCGCCAGACTCCTCTTCCCCCTCCTGCTCCCGCTCGCGGCCTGCGGCGGGCAGCTCGTCGAGTTCCGAATCGCCACGAACCCCGGTGACACCTCCGGTGACACCGCGGGTGACACCGCGTCGGACACGCCCCCCTTCGTCGTGCACACCGATCCCTTGAATGACGCGACCGAGGTCGCCGTGGGCCTCCCCGTCTCGGCCTCCTTCAGCGAGCCGATGAGCCCCGACACCCTGAACACGGGCACCTTCTCGGTGACCGACGGCACGACCAGCCTCACGGGCGTCGTGACCTACGACCCGGCCACCGAGACGGCCACCTTCACCCCCGACGCGCCCCTCGCGATCAACACCGCCTACACCGCCACGGTGGACACCGGCGCTGAGGACGCCGGCGGCCTCGCGATGTCGACAGACTATTCGTGGACCTTCACCACCACGGTGGAGGCCGAGCCGCCCTTCGTCACCATGGTGACGCCGATCAACGGCTCGATCAACGTGCTCATCGGCGCCGAGCCGACGGCCACCTTCAGCGCGGACATGAACCCCGCCACCCTCAATGACCTCACCTTCACGCTGCGACAGGGGACCACCCCTATCCCGGGCGCCGTGAGCTACGACGCGGGCACGCTGACCGCGACCTTCACCCCCGACGCCGAGCTCGACTTCGAGCTGCCCTACACCGGCACCATCACCACTGGCGCAGAGGACACGGGCGGGCTCGCCATCGTCGGGGACTACGTGTGGACCTTCACCACGGAGGTCAACAACATCCCGCCCGAGGTGATCTCCAACACGCCCCTCGCCGGCGCCACCAACGTGCTCATCGGCGTCGAGCCGACGGCCACCTTCAGCGTGGACATGAACCCCGCCACCCTCAATGACCTCACCTTCACGCTGCGACAGGGCACCACCCCTGTCCCGGGCGCCGTGAGCTACGACGCGGGCACGCTGACCGCGACCTTCACCCCCGACGCCGAGCTCGACTTCGAGCTCCTCTACACCGGCACCATCACCATCGGCGCCGAAGACACGGGCGGGCTGGCGATCGTCGCGAACCACGTGTGGACCTTCACCACGGAGGTCAACAACATCCCGCCCGAGGTGATCTCCAACACGCCCCTCAACGGCGCCATCAACGTGCTCGTCGGCGCCGAGCCGACGGCCACCTTCAGCGCCTTGAGCGCTCACCAGAAGTAGACCACTTCTGCTCACCGGAAGTAGTCCACCCCGGTTGGAGTTGCCACCGGTCAGCTACGCTGGCGGCGGGGGGCGGGGGCCCCGCACGGAGGCCCTTCGATGAGCTTCCAGGGAGTCCTCAGGGGGCATCCATGGGAGCGGAAGTGCGAACCGGGGGCGCTCGAACGCCAGCTTTTCGGTGTTCGGCTGGCCGAACAACCTCATGAACCACCGAGGTGTCGACCGACCAAAGAGATAACTGAACCACCGAGCCCTTGCAAGGACCAGCACGCAGGTGGACTACCCCTGGTGAGCACACCCCGGTCTACTTCCAATGAGCGCTGCAGAGCGCCGACATGGACCCCACCACCCTCAACGACCTCACGTTCACGCTGCGACAGGGCACCACCCCGGTCACCGGCGCCGTGAGCTATGACTCGACGAGCCTCACGGCGACCTTCACGCCGGACTTCGAGCTCGACTTCGAGCTCCTCTACACCGCCACCATCACCACCGGCGCCGAGGACACAGGCGGGCTCGCGATCGTCGCGGACCACGTGTGGAGCTTCACCACGGAGGTCAACAACATCCCGCCCGAGGTGATCTCCAACACGCCCCTCAACGGCGCCATCAACGTGCTCGTGACCGCGGAGCCGACGGCCACCTTCAGCGCCGACATGGACCCCCTGACCATCGACGACCTCAGCTTCACCCTCGACAAGGGAGTGAGCTCCGTCCCCGGCGTCGTGGTCTATGACTCTGTGACCCGCACCGCGACCTTCACGCCTGACCTCGAGCTCGACTCGAACGCCTTCTATACGGCCACCGTCAATACGCTGGCCGAGGACACGGGCGGGCTGCCGATGGTCGCCGATCACGTCTGGACCTTCACCACCGAGACGGTGCTCTACCCGCCGGAGGTCGTCTCGACGACCCCCCTCGACGGGGCGATCGACGTCTCCATCAACACGCGCCCCACCGCCACCTTCACCGCCGACATGGACCCGCTCACCCTCACGGCGCTGAGCTTCACGGTCTCGGACGGCGGGGCGCCGGTGACCGGCTCGGTGACCTACGACGCGCTGAGCTTCACGGCCAAATTCACGCCGGACAACGCGCTCGACCTCGCCACCACCTACACCGCCACGATCACCACCACGGCCGAAGACCTGCTCGGGACGGCGCTCGCGGCCGACTATGTCTGGGAGTTCACCACCGCCGCCTGCAGCATGGGCGACGTCGACCTCGGCACCAGCTCGTCCTTCGTCGTCCTGGCGGGCTCAACGGTGACCAGCACCGGGCCCACCGCGGTCACGGGCGACCTCGGCGTCAGCCCGGGCACCGCGGTCACCGGCTTCCCGCCAGGCATCCTCGTGGGCTCGCTGCACGCCGGTGACTCCACCGCCGCCACCGCCATCGGCGACCTCACCGTCGCGTATGTCGAGACGGCTGGTCGGTCGACCTGCGCGGTGACGGTCGCCGGGAACCTGGGCGGCTCCACGCTGCCCCCGGGTCTGTACAAGTCGACATCTTCGCTCGAGATCACCTCGGGTGACCTCACCCTCGATGCCCAAGGCGACAGCGACGCGGTCTTCCTCTTCCAGATGGCCTCGACCTTCACCTCCACCACCGGGCGAAAGGTCATCCTGTCCAACGGGGCGAAGGCGGCGAACGTCTACTGGCAGGTCGGGACCTCGGCGACGGTCGGCAGCTACGCGACGATGAAGGGGACCATCCTGGCCGACCAGGCCATCACCCTCCAGATCGGCGCGGACCTGGAAGGCCGAGCCCTGACGCGGATCGCAGGGGTGACCCTCGACACGAACACCGTGGTCGAGCCCGCTCCCTGAGCCTCGCCCTGCGGGGGCTCACCCCCCCGCAGGGAGCGCCTCCCCCCTTCGATCAGCCTCCCCCCTTCGATTATATGCCGCGGTAGAGCCAGCCCGAGAGGGTTGAGCCTACCGCGGTCCTTCGTTGGGATCGCGCACCGTCCGGGCCCCGTTCGCAAAGAAATGCGAAATGCGAAATGCGCCCCCTCCACCGGAGTGAAGGGGGCGCACGGTCAGGGGCACACGGTCAAGCGGCCCGCACGAGGCGGATCGCCGTCGGGTCAGGGGGCGATCACCACCGTCGAGTCGAGGGTGACGGCGCCGATCCGCGCCAGGGCGCGCCCCTCGAGGCTGGCCCCCGTCGCGAAGGTGATGGACTGATCGGCGAGCACCGTCCCCTGGAAGTCCGAGTAGGTGCCGAAGGTGGCCGAGGAGCCGACCTGCCAGTACACGTTCGCCGCCTTCGCCCCGTTGGTCAGGACCACCTTCCGGCCGTTCGCCACGGTGAGGGCAGAGGCCACCTGAAACACGAAGATCGCGTCGGTCTGCCCCTGAGCGTCGAGGACCACGAAGGTGGAGCCGAGCTCCAAGGAAGAGGTGGACTTGTAGAGGCCCGGCGTGAAGGTCATTCCCCCGATGTCGCCCGCGATGGTCACCGGGCAGAGGGTCCGCCCGGCGAGCTCGATGTAGACCGCGGTGAGGTCGGCCATCGCGAGGGCCGCGGTGGCGTCGCCCGCGAAGAGGTCGCCGGTGAGCACCGCGGGCGGGAAGCCCGTGACCTCCGTGCCGGGGCTCACTCCGATGTCCCCCGTGACCTCGCTCAGGCCCGTGCTCGTCACGGTGGAGCCCGCGAGGATCGCATATCCGGACAGGAGGCCGAGCTCGACCGGATCCAGGCTACAGGCCGAGGTGGCGAAGTTCCAGCTGTAGTTCGCCAGCATGGCCGAGCCGTCGAGATCCTCCACCCCCGTGGTAAGGGTGGCGGTGTAGAGCACGTCCAGGGCCAGCGGGACGTCCGGGGTGAACGTGACCCGACGGTCGAAGACATCGTAGTTCACGCTGCCCGCGACCGGTGAGGACCCGTGCTTCACGAGGAAGGTGAGCTCGGAGAGAGAGGCGGGCGCGATCTCCTCGCTGAAGGTCGCCGAGGGCCGAGTGTTGATGGACGCGTTGGTCTCCCCGTCCTCCGGGAAGGTCCACTCGACATAGGGCGGCAGCGGCCCCCCCTCAGCGGTGAAGCCCCAGCTGTAGGCCTCGGCCATCGGGACGCCCTCCGTGTCGGCGGCGATGGGGGTGATGGTCACCATATATTGGGTGCTCCACTCGAGCGGGGCGTCCGGCGTGAAGGTGGCGACCCGCCCCGCGCTGTCCAGGTCGAGGGAGCCCGGCACCGCGTTCGTCCCGTTCATCACGAGGAAGGACAGGGGGTTGATCGAGTCCGGGTCCATCTCCCAGCTGAAGGTGGCGGTGATCACAGACTCCAGCGGCACCTCCTGCGCATAGTCGAGGGGAGTGGTCATCACCACGGTCGGGGCCGCGACGCTGTCCACGGGCGCCGTGGTGAAGACCCACGTGAAGTCAGCCTCCATCGCCAGCCCTGCGTGATCGCGCACCCCCTTCGTGAGGGTCGCGGTGTAGATGCCATCCAGCCGAAGGGGCTCCACCGGGTGGAAGGTCACCTCGTGGTCGGCCGGCGTGTAGGTGATGAGACCGTCCACGCCGGTCTCCCCGTCGAAGAGCAGGAAGTTCGCGGCGTGCAGGGTGCCGCCGTCTACGTCCTCGCTGAAGGTGGCCGACACGGGGCTGTTGAGGGCCACGTCAGCGGCGGCCATCGCCGGCAGCGTGTCGATCACGAAGGGGGCGAGGTTCTTGTCGGGATCGGCCGTGTCCAGGGCCGTGTCGTCACCGCCCGGATGCAGGGCCAAGGGGAAGTCGACCACCCGCCGCCCGCAGGCCGGGAGGCCGGACAGGAGGAGGAGGGCAGAGGCCGTGAGGCGGGGATAGGATGAGGTGTTCATCGGGCGCTCGCTTTGTTCACGATGACGAAGTTGACCACGAACTCGACGCGGCGGTTGTTCTCCCGCCCGGCGACGGTGTTGTTGGAGTCTGTCGGCTCAGAGGAGCTGAAGCCCTTGTAGGCGAGCCGCTCTCGGGCGATACCATGGGTGGCCAGGTATTCGAGCACCGTCTCGGCGCGTTTCTCGGAGAGGCCTTGATTGTAGTCATAGGTGCCCGTCGAGTCCGTGTGCCCCTCGATCAGCACCTTGAAGCCCTTGTTGTCCTTGAGGGCCTGCACCACCTCATCCATCACCGGGAAGCTGGCGGGCTCGAGGGTGGCCTCGTCCCAGGCGAAGAACAGCTTCTCGTTGAGGACCAGCTTGTCCTTATGGATGGTGACCTTCTTGTAGACCGGGCAGCCCCAGTTGTCGACCGGCCCGGCGACCTCCGGGCAGTGGTCCACCGCGTCCTGGAGCTGGTCCTGGTCCATGTCTGGACAGGCCTCTGACGTCGGCGCCAGGCTCGCCGCCTGGGGCTGCGCCGGGGGCCGATCGAGGCCAGTCCCCACCTCGAGGCTGACCCCGAGGGAGAAGAGCTTGGCGTCCCGGCTGTCCGAGCCCGCGTGCTTGCCCTGGAGCACCTGGCTGTATCGGGCGAAGGGGCCGAGCCAGAAGGTGCGGGTCTCCCCGAGCGGGACGCCGAAGCCGACCCCGACGTCGAAGCCGGCGCGGTGGAGGGGGCCGGTGCGGACGTAGAGCGCGTCGGCGTCGAGCCAGGGGGAGATCCCACCCGCGCTGAGCGCGTCATGCGGGCGCTTCAGCCGGGCGCCGCCTCCGAAGCCCCAGACCGTGCCCGTTCCGCCCTTTGGGTGCGCGGCGGGCAACATCGTGAGGGTGGCGGCGGGCCCGATGTCGACCCAGGGGCTGAGGCCGAACAGGGCCTTCACCGTCTCGCCACCGCCGAGGTCATAGAGCTTCGACTGGGGCGGCGAGAGGGCGAAGGCAAGGCCAGGCTCGATCTTGAGGCTGAAGTCCTGGGCCGCCGCGGACAGGGGGAGGGCCAGCAGGAGCAGGCCGAGGAGGGGGCGCGCAGGCCACAAGGGCCGGGCGCGTCGGAGGGAGTCTTCGTGTCGCATCTGCGTCTCCGGAGGGATGGGGAACGCCCCAAAAAAAGCGACCGCCCGATCGCCTCGTCGGATACGAGGCAGCCGAGCGGTCCTATTTGTCTGTCCCAAGGTCCGCCGACGGCGGTGCTCGGGGACGAGGGCTTGGGTGTCTACTTGTCCAGTTGACTACTTGTTCAGCTTCTGGCGGGCCTGTCCCTTCAGCTCTTCGAGGCGGCCCTCCACCTGAAGCTGCTCGTTGTTCGCGAGGTGGCCGAGGTGGTTCTTCACGTGCCCGCTGGCCTCTTCGGCCCGGCCCTTCACGCGCTCGGTCTCCTTGGCGACCTCCTGGTTCGCCTTGCCCTTGAGCTCGTGCAGCTTGCCTTCGAGCTCCATCTCTTCATTGTTGAGGATACGGCCGACGTTCTTCTTGATGGCGCCGCCGACCTCTTCGATCTTGCCTTCAGCGCGGGAGGGGATGTTGGGAGCGTTCATGTGGACTCCAGAGGATTGGGATTTGCGGTGGGGACGAGGGGAGGGCATCGACAGGGAGTCGCGGCGGTCAGGAGCGGGCGTGCCCGTCCACAAACTGTTCCGTGAGCTGGTCGCTCACCCGATGGAGCGCCTCATTGGCGCGGCGGGGGAGGTTGCTCATCACCTCGGGGGCGTGCTGGATGCGCTTCGAGAGGTCCTCTCGCATGTCCTTGCCGGTGCGCGGGGCGAGCAGCAGGCCGAGACCGGCGCCCACCGCCACGCCGACGGTGAGCACGACGAGGCCGGGCACGAGGTAATCCACCATCGTGCGGCGGGTCTCGAGGCCGAGGAGGCCGAGGAGGTCATTCTTGTCGAGGGAGCGGATCTGGTCGAGCTTCATGGTGTCTACCTTCTTGAGTGGTGTTTCAGAGCTGGGGAAGGGTGCCGAGCCGGGCGCCCATTCGGATCACGCGCATCGTGAGTCGTGTAAACAGACCGCCGCCGATGACGTAGCCAATCCCTGCGGCGACGAGGAGTGACCGATAGGGGTGTCGTGTCATCTGTACGGAGAGGGCTTGCGTCGCTCGCCAGGTGAGGTCGAGGACGCTGAGGTCGAGGACGGACCCCTGCCCTACAGGCGGTTCCGGAGGTCGATCGAGCATGGGGATACGCTCCAGGGCGGTGTCGTTCATGGCTCAGTGCCTCGCTGCGATCTTCCCAACCAGGAAGCCAAGGGTGACGGCGCCCACGAGGCAGGCGACCGGGCGCTCCCGAATGACCTCGAGGGCCGCCGTGTTGAGGCGCGCGATCCCGCCGATCAGCGCATCCACCTGTGGGGCAAAGGCCTCATCCGTCGAAGCAGACGCAGTGGAGGAGTCGGTAGAGGCGGTAGAGGTGGGAGAGGCGGGCGCAGGTTCAGAATCGAGCACCATGACAGGCTCCAGAGGCGGGACGGTGTGAAGGAGGCGAACGGAGCGGAGGGGGATGGCGCCCTATCGACGGCTGCCGAGGATGAGCCCCACGAAGAAGGCGCTGAGGAGCGCGACGCCGGGGCGGGCGCGATACCAGGTACGCCAGTCCGCCTGCTCGGACAGCTCGCTGCGGAACGCGACCAGGGTCCCGCGGGTCCGGCGACGGGCCCGATCGAGCCGGGCTCGCGCCGCGTCTACCCGACGGTCTTCGGGGGTGGTCGAGAGGATGAAGGCGGTCTGATCGGACATTCTGGCTTCATCCGACAGGGGGGACTCATCCAACATGGTGGACCTCGGCAGGAGGGCGCGGTGGCGCGACGGTGGGCTGAGCGCGGACACGGAGTCGACGGATCCCGACCTGCGCGAATACGAAGCCGGCCGCGAGGTTGAGCCCTCCGACGAGGGCCGGCCCCGCGGCGGGCCCCAGCCAAAGGCCGAAGGAGACGCTGGCCGCGAAGCAGCACAGCGTATATCCAAGCAGGAGAGGGGGCAGGGCGAGGCCGAGCGGGAGCAGCGCGTGGCCGAGGCGCCCCGCGTCGCGGGAGACCTCCGCCTTGAGGAGCTCGATGTGAAGCTCGAGCTGGCCTCCGAAGGCCGCAGCGACGTCCTCCGCCAGCTCGCCCATCGTGTCGTCAGCCGCCATCTCTCTCTCCCTCCTGTCCATGGGTCTCTCCTGTCCTCATGATCCATCCGCGACGCGAACGTCTCAGGCGATCCGCCGCCTTTGGATGATCCGTACCAGCACGACGATGATCGCCGTCACGAGCAGGACATGGATGAAGCCACCCATGGTGTTGGAGGTCACGAGCCCTAAGGCCCACAAGACGAGCAGGATGACGGCGATGGTCCAGAGCACGGTTCACTCCTGAGAGGGGCCCTTCCGAAAGGTTGGGGCCGTTTGGATGGGACGGAGGGGGAGCAAGGGATTCAGGAGATGCCCACTGGAAGCGCTTCGGACGGCATCCATGCCCGTGGCCGGGTTCGGAGAGAGCCCCTCCAGCGGACCGTCGGCCGGGCGGAGACCGAGGGTGGCGAGCTCCTCTCGGAGCTGCCGGATCCAGGCCTCAGTCTCTTCGCTGTTCTCTTCCGGTCTGTGTTGAATCATGACGTCTCCACATGCGCGCAAAGCTCTCCACGTCTGCTCGAAGCATCGACGGGGAGTGCGGTTTATGACTCGGGTGAACTGCGGCTTGGGTGCGCTGTCGATCGGGTTGGCTGCACATCTTGTGCCAAGCTTCAAATCGAGCGATTACAGCCACTTGGCTCCACCTGCACGACGACGGACACGCCCACCCCGCTCACTTTGATGGATCCTGTCCGTCAGCCTGCTTGTCCGTTCGCCTGCGGGGGCCTCCTCTTTCCGGGTTGTGGAAAGATGGGAATGTGATAAGGATGCAGGACCGTCGGAGAGGCGCCACAAATCAGGGCTCCCCGAGAGCGGGTGCTATCGAGCGCGTCCCGCGGCAGAGCCGCCGTGGTTCGCCGGGAGTGCGCATGGGCGAGCTTTCGAGCTGGTTCCGGAAGGTGTTTGTCCCCGACGTCGGTGCGTTTGAGGACTCGGTTGGGGCGCCGCCTCCTTTCCTTCTGTTCAACCTCGAGCAGCTCGAGGATCACGCCCGCTCCCTCGCGCGCACGCACGTGGTCCAAGACCGGGGCGGGCAGGATCGCCTGCTGACTCGCCTGTCTGACAACAAGCACCGCCTGCGCGTCGCCAGCGAGCAGATCGGAGCGGCTCAGCAGGCGCGCCGCCACATCTCTCCGGCCGGCGAGTGGCTGCTCGACAACTTCCTGCTGGTCGAGGAGCAGATTCGGCTCGCCCGCCGACACCTCCCGCGGGGCTACAGCCGGGCACTGCCGCACCTCGTCGCCGGCCCTTTCGAGGGCTACCCGAGGGTCTATCACATCGCGATCGAGATCATCGCCCACGTCGACGGGCGGATCGACGAGGAGAACCTGCGTCGTTTCGTCGTGGCCTATCAAACGGTGGCGCCGCTCACCTTGGGAGAGCTGTGGGCGGTGCCGATCATGATCCGGCTCGCGCTGATCGAGAACCTGCGGCGTGTGGCCGAGCGGGTGCGGCTGGGGATGCGGCACCGAGACCTCGCCCAGCGCTGGGCCAGCCACATCCTCGAGGCCGCGGAGCGCGACCCCGGCGCGGTGCTGCTCGCCGTGGCCGACATGGCCCGCTCGGCCCCGCCGCTCACGAGCGCCTTCGTGGCCGACTTCGTCCAGCGGCTGCGAGAGAAGGGCGGGCTCGTCGACATCCCCATCGCCTGGATCCACCACCAGCTCACCGAGATCGGCAGCTCGGTGGGCGCGATGGTGCAGCTCGAGTCGCGGCAACAAGCGGCCAACCAGGTGTCGGTCGGCTCCAGCATTGGGAGCCTGCGCTTCCTCGACACCGTGGTGTGGAGGGACTTCGTCGAGGCGACGAGCCACGTCGAGGCCGTCCTCCGCCGCGACCCCATGGACGTCTATGTGCAGATGGACTTCCAGACCCGGGACCGCTACCGGCACGTGGTCGAGGACCTCGCGCGACAGGCCCGGCGGCCAGAGGTTGAGGTGGCCGAGGTGGCGTTGGCCCTGGCCGCGGCGGCCGCCCCCACCGCGGACGGGGATCGGCGGCGGACCCACGTGGGCTACTTCCTCGTAGACGCGGGGCGCCTCGAGCTCGATCGGGCGCTCCCCACCCTCCCGCGTCGCCTCCTGCTCGGGCGCCGGCTCCAGCGCCCCGCCTGGGGCGCCCTCTACTTCGGCACGGTGGCCCTCTTCACGCTCGGCCTCCCCCTGGTGCTGCTCGCGGCCCTGCCGACCCACTCCTGGCTCCTCCTCGTCGGGGTGGTGCTCTTCGCCTTGCCGGCCGCCAGTCAGCTCGGCGTGGCGGCCGCGAACTGGATGGCCACCAGCCTCAAGAGCCCCGAGGTGCTCCCGCGCCTCGACTTCTCAGAGGCCATCCCAGAGTCGCGTCGGACGCTGGTGGTGGTGCCCACCCTCCTGTCGAGCCCGGACCGGGTCGAGGGGCTGCTGGAGGGCCTCGAGGTGCGCTACCTCGGCAACCAGACCCCAAACCTCACCTTTGGCCTCCTGACAGACTTCTGTGACGCGGCCACGGAGACCGTCGAGGGCGACGCCGAGCTCGTCGCCCTCGTATCGGCGGGGGTCGAGAGGCTGAACGCCCGACACGGGGACGGCGCCAGCGGGCCCTTCTACCTCTTTCATCGCCCTCGAAAGTGGAATTCCGCAGAGCGGAGCTGGATGGGCTACGAGCGGAAGCGGGGCAAGCTCGAGGCGCTCAATCATCTGCTGCGCGGGCGAGATCGGGCGCCCGGGGCCGACAGCCCCTCCTTCTCGGTGGTGGTCGGAGACCGCGCCCGCCTCGAGGGCACGGCCTTCGTCATCACCCTCGACACCGACACGCGGCTCCCCCGAGACGCGGCCGACAAGCTGATCGGCACCCTGTCGCACCCCTTGAACCGCCCCCGCCTGGACCCCCTCACCGGGATGGTGCGGGAGGGGTACGGCATCCTCCAGCCGCGGGTGGCGATCGACCTGCCCTCCACGCGGCGGTCCTGGTACGTCCGCCTGAACGCGGGTGAAGCCGGCACCGACCCCTACTCGCAGGCCGTCTCCGACGTCTATCAAGACCTCTTCCGAGAGGGCTCCTTCGTAGGCAAGGGGATCTACGACGTCGACGCCTTCATGTCGGCCCTCGGGAGCCAGCTCCCCGACAACCTCATCCTCAGCCATGACCTGATCGAGGGCTGCTTCGCCCGTAGCGGGCTCGTGAGCGATGTGCTGCTCTATGAGGACCACCCGAGCCACCTCCTTGAGGACGGCGCGCGGCGTCGCCGGTGGATGCGCGGCGACTGGCAGATCCTCTACTGGCTCCTGCCGTGGGCGCCCGATCGGGGCCGCGTCTGGCGGCGCAACCGCCTCAGCCTCCTCTCCCGGTGGAAGCTCGCCGACAACCTGCGCCGCAGCGTCGTCCCCGTCACGACGCTCACGCTCGCGGTGGCGGGGCTCATCCTGCTCCCCCGCCCGGGGCTGGTCGCCGTCGGCCTGCTCACCCTCTACCTCCTGCCGCCGCTGGTCGCCGCCACCGCGGCCCTCCTCCGAGTCCCCGCCGACACCCGCCTCGGCGCCCACCTCCTCTTCGAGGGCCGGGCCGCGATCCACCGCCTCTCCCACGTCGCCCTCTCGATCATCTTCCTCCCGGAGGACGCAGGCAACAGCGTCGACGCCATCTCCCGCTCGGGGGTGCGGATGCTGCTCACGCAGCGGAGGCTGCTCGAGTGGCGGGCGGCCCCCGGCCCCGGCGATCACCGCCGCGGTCGACTGACGGACTTCTATCGTTCGATGGCCCTCGGCCCCGTGCTCTGCGCGGCGATCCTGCTCGCGCGGTTCCAACAAGACGGCGGCCTGCTGCGGCCGGGGCTGCCCCTCCTGCTCGTCCTCCTGGTCCCCTGGGCCCTCTCTCCCCTGCTCGCCGCCTGGCTGAGCGCCGATCGGCGAGAGGAGACCCGCGGCCTGTCCGCCGACGGTGAGGCCGCGCTGCGCCGGCTCGCGCGGAAGAGCTGGCTCTTCTTCGAGACCTTCGTGGGCCCAGAAGACAATCACCTCCCGCCCGACAACATGCAGGAGGCACCGGTCGCGGCGGTCGCCCACCGCACCTCGCCCACCAACATCGGCCTCAGCCTCCTCTCGAACCTCGCGGCCCATGACCTCGGCTACCTCTCCACCGAGTCGCTGCTCGAGCGGACGCAGCGCACCTTCAACACCCTCGACAAGCTCGAGCGCTTCCGCCGGCACTTCTACAACTGGTACGACACCCGGACGCTGGCGCCGCTGCTCCCGGCCTATGTCTCGACGGTCGACAGCGGAAACCTGAGCGCCCACCTCCTCACCCTCAGCCCGGGCCTGCGGGGTCTCGGCGACACGATGGTGATCCCGCCCACCGCCTGGAGGGGGCTCGCCGACACCATCGATCTCCTCGGCTCCGCGGCCCCGGCCCTGGGAGCCCGCCTCGCGCCGCTCCGCCGGCGGCTCGAGGTCGCCCCCTCGACCCTGGGAGCGGCCGCCCTGCTCGCCACCGCGGCCCAGGAGGCCATCCGCGAGCTCTCGGCCGAGCCGCAGGAGCTGGGAGACGAAGCACGCCGCTGGCTCGGGGCCCTCTCCGCGCAGTGTCGAGACACGCTCACCTTGCCGCTCGCCACCTTCACGCCCTGGATTGGCCTACTGGGCTCGACCTGGGCGCAGCGGGCGGCCCCCTCCCTCCGCGCCGACATGGCCATCCCCACGCTCCGGGGGGTCGCCGCGCTCGGCCTGCTGCTCGAGCCCGAGGGCGGGCCCGAAGCGGCCCTGCTGCGCGAGTCGAGTGAGGCGGCCGAGGCGTGCATCCGGTCAGCCGCAGAGCTCTCCGAACGAGCAGAGGCCTTCGCCCTCGTCGACTACGACTTCCTCTACGACACGGCCCGGCACCTCTTCTCGATCGGCTACAACGTCTCGGACCACCGGAGGGACGCCGGCTGTTACGACCTGCTCGCCTCCGAGGCCCGCATCGTGAGCTACGTGGCCGTCGCTCAAGGGGAGGTGCCGCAGGCCCACTGGTTCGCCCTCGGGCGCCTCGTCACGTCCTTTCGGAACGAGGCCGCGCTCCTGTCCTGGAGCGGCTCGATGTTCGAGTACCTGATGCCCCTGCTGGTGATGCCGACCTTCCCCGGCACGCTCCTCCACCAGACCTATCGCACGGTCGTTCGGCGACAGATCGAGTACGGGCAGCAGCTCGGCATCCCGTGGGGGGTCTCCGAGGCCGGCTACAACACGACGGACGCCCACCTCAACTACCAATATCGGGCCTTCGGCGTCCCCGGCTTGGGCTTCAAGCGCGGCCTCGCCGAAGATCGGGTGATCGCGCCCTACGCCACCGCGATGGCCTTGATGGTGGATCCCGAGGCGGCGCTGGCGAACCTCAGCCGGATGCGGGAGCTCGGCTTCGAAGGCCAGTACGGCTTCTATGAGGCCATCGACTACACCCCGTCACGGCTCGCGCAGGGGCAGACCCACGCGGTGATCCAGTCCTATATGGCCCACCACCAGGGGATGAGCCTCCTCTCCATCGTCTACGCCTTGCTCGACCGCCCATGCAGCGGCGCTTCCAGTCCCGCCCCAGCTTCAAGGCGACGGAGCTCCTCCTCCACGAGCGGGTCACCAAGCTGGCCCCCCTCTATCCCCACGCCCGGGAGGTGACCGAGGGCGCACCCTCCCAGGACGTGGCCGGGGCCGAGCTCTATGTCGTGAGCACCGCCACAACCCCGCACCCCGAGGTGCACCTGCTCTCGAATGGGCGCTACTCGGTGATGGTGACCAACGCGGGCGGCGGGTACAGCCGGTGGAAGGGCCTCGCCCTCACGCGGTGGCGCGAGGACCCCACCCGGGATGACTGGGGCACCTTCTGTTACGTCCGGGACGTCTCCGGCGGCGAGGCCTGGTCCGTCGCTCACCAGCCCACCGGGCGGACCGCCGAGGTCTACGAGGCGATCTTCCCCCAGTCTCGCGCCGAGTTTCGTCGCCGGGACCATGGGATAGACACCCACACTGAGATCGCGGTGTCCCCCGAGGACGACATCGAGCTCCGCAAGTTCACCCTCTTCAATCGTTCCAATCGGCGCCGCACCCTCGAGCTCACCACCTACGCCGAGGTGGTGCTCGCCCCGCCGGCCGACGACAACGCCCACCCCGCCTTCAGCAACCTCTTTGTCCAGACCGAGATCATCGCCCAGAAGCAGGCCATCCTCTGCAGCCGCCGGCCCCGCGACGACGACGAGCAGAGCCCGGTGCTGCTCCATCTCCTCGTCGTTCACGGGCAGATGGACGGCACCATGAGCTTCGAGACCGACCGGCGCACCTTCATCGGCCGGGGGCGCAGCGTCGCCTCGCCGAAGGGCGAGCTCAAGGGCACAGACGGCTCCGTGCTCGACCCCATCGTGGCCATCCGCTGTCGGGTGACCCTGGCCCCCGAACAGTCCCTGAGCCTGCACATGGTGACCGGCGTCGCGCCCACGCGAGAGGCCGCGCTGCTGCTGGTCGATAAGTACCGCGACCGCCACCTCGGCGACCGGGTCTTCGAGCTCGCGTGGACGCACCGTCAGGTCGTGCTGCAGCAGCTCGGCGTGTGCGACGCCGCGGCCCAGATCTACCTCCGAATGGCGAGCTCGCTGTTGTACGCGAACCCGCTCCGGCGCGCGCCGCCGGGGCTGCTCGCCCGGAACCGGCGAGGGCAATCGAGCCTGTGGGCCTACGGGATCTCGGGTGACCTGCCGATCGTGCTCCTCCGGGTGGCCACGACAGACTCCATCGACCTCGTCCGCCAGGTCGTCCAGGCCCACGGGTACTGGCGAAGCATGGGCCTCGCGGTCGATCTCGTCATCTGTCACGAGACGGACAGCGCCTATCTCCGCGCCCTCCAGGAGCAGATCCTCGCGGTGATCGCCGCGACGGGGCCCTCCTCCGCCCTCGACGTCCCCGGCGGCATCTTTGTGCGACGCCTCGAACAATTTGCCGACGAAGACCGCGTGCTCGTGCAGGTCCTGGCCCGAATCCTGCTCCGCGAGGGCGGGGGCGATCTCCCCCAGCAGGACCTCCGGTGGGCACGCCCGACCCTGACCATGCCCCGGCTCGTGCCCACCCTCCCCGCCACGCTCCAGGCCGCGGCCCTGGCGCCGCCCCCCCTCTCCCGAAGCCTCCCCGCGCGGGACGAGCTCCTCTTCGCCAACACGCTCGGCGGCTTCGTGAAGGACGGCCGGGCCTACCAGATCGAGACCACCGCCGCGCGCCTGACCCCCGCCCCCTGGGCGAACGTGATCGCCAACCCACACTTCGGCACCGTCATCTCCGAGAGCGGCGGCGCGTACACCTGGTGCGAGAACGCGCACGAATTCCGACTGACACCCTGGGAGAACGACGCCCTCACCGACCGCAGCGGCGAGGCCTTCTATCTGCGCGACGAGGAGACGGGGCTCTTCTGGTCGCCCACCCCGCTGCCGGCCCGGGGCCCCTCGCCCTACATCACCCGCCACGGCTTCGGGTACTCGACCTTCTCGCACACCGGCAACGGCATCGAGTCCGAGCTCACCACCTTCGTCGCCATCGACGCGCCGGTGAAGATCACGGTGATCCGACTGGTGAACCGCTCTACCCGCAGCCGAAGCCTCTCGGTGACCGGCGCGGTGGAGTGGGTGCTGGGCGAGCAGCGGGCCCAGAGCCTCCTCCACGTCACCACGGAGATCGACCCCGTCTCCGATGCCCTCCTGGCCCGAAACTTCTATCACCGGGAATTCGGCGCTCGGATCGGCTTCTTCGACCTCTCCGAGCGGCGGCGCAGCGTCACCGGCGATCGGACCGAGCTCCTTGGGCGGAACGGGCGGTACTCCCACCCGGCGGCGATGGGGAGGGAGCGCCTGTCCGGGCGCGTCGGGGCCGGCCTTGACGCCGCCGCCGCGATGCAGGCCGTGATCGTGCTGGCCCCCGGGGAGGAGCGCGAGGTCAGCTTCCTGCTGGGGGTCGGGCGCGACGTCGGCGACGTGCGCACCCTCATCCGGCGCTTCGGTCACCCCGCCCACGCGAAGGTCGCCCTGGCCGAGGTGAAGCGCCACTGGGAGCAGGTGCTGTCCACGGTGCAGGTCGAGACGCCGGACCCCGCGATGGACGTCCTCGTCAACGGCTGGATCCCCTATCAGATCATCAGCTGCCGGCTGTGGGCCCGCACGGGCTACTACCAGTCGGGGGGGGCCTTCGGCTTCCGCGATCAGCTCCAGGACGCGATGGCCCTCCTGCACACCCGGCCCGAGCTGCTCAGGGAGCAGATCGTTCGCTGCAGCGCCCGCCAGTACCAGGACGGCGACGTGCAGCACTGGTGGCACCCCCCGGCTGGTCAGGGCGTGCGCACCCACTGCTCCGACGACTACCTCTGGCTGCCGGCGGCGGTCAGCCGGTACGTGCTCGGCATCGGCGACACGGGGCTCCTCGACGTGACGGCCCACTTCCTGGAAGGGCGACAGGTCAAGCCCGACGAGGAGGCCTATGGAGATCAACCCCGCCGCTCCGAGCAGTCGGCCACCGTCTATGAGCACTGCGTCCGGGCCATTCAATACGGCCTGAAATTCGGCCCCCACGGGCTCCCCCTCATCGGCTCCGGCGACTGGAGCGACGGGATGAACCTGGTCGGGCTCCGCGGCCGCGGGGAGAGCGTCTGGCTGGCCTTCTTCCTCTACGACGTGCTCTGCGGCTTCGCGCCGGTGGCCCTCGGCCGGGGCGACACCGAGTTCCACGACACCTGTCTGAGGGAGGCGGCGCAGCTCGCCGCCAACATCGAGATCCACGCCTGGGACGGCGACTGGTACCGACGAGCCTGGTTCGACGGGGGAGAGGCGCTCGGCTCCCGCGAGAACGTGGAGTGCCAGATCGACTCGCTCCCCCAGTCCTGGGCCGTGCTCTCCCAGGCCGGCCCCCGGGCCCGGGCCCGACAGGCGATGGAGTCGGTGGACACGCGGCTGGTCGATCGCGACCACGGCATCATCAAGCTCTTCGACCCTCCCTTCGATCGGGCGCTGCCGAGCCCGGGATACATCCAGGGATACGTGCCGGGGGTGCGCGAGAATGGCGGCCAGTACACACACGCCGCGATCTGGGCGGCGATGGCCTTCGCCCGGCTCGGTGACTGGTCGCGGGCGCACGAGCTCACCTGGATGATCAACCCCCTGTCGCACGTGGGCTCCGCCGAGGCCCGCGATCGGTACCGCGTGGAGCCCTACGTGCTGGCCGCCGACGTCTATGCGGTCGCGCCCCACGCGGGCCTCGGCGGTTGGAGCTGGTACACGGGCTCCGCGGGCTGGATGTTGCGCCTCGTCGTCGAGTCCCTGCTCGGGCTCAACCGCTCGGTCGACCGGCTGACCTTCACCCCCTGCGTGCCGCCCTCCTGGCCGGGCTTCACGATCCGCTACCGTCACCGTCGCTCTCTGTACACGATCGCCGCCCGGCCCGTGGCCGAGGGGGAGGTACAGGGACAGGTGGTGGTGGACGGGCGGCTGCCGCCCGAGAGCCACGTCACCCTGGTGGACGACGGGCTCCCCCACTCCGTCGAGCTTCGCTACTGAGGGGTCGGGGGGCCTTCGAGGTCAGCCTGCCGGTCGGTGATGAGCAGGCGGAGGAGAGAGAGCTGCTCGTGCTGGATCGAGAGGAGGGCCACCATCTGTTGGCCGCGCAGCTCCTCCATCTCCACCTTCAAGGCAGCGATCTCAGCCTCCGCCCGCACGTTGACCCGAAAATCGAGGTCAGCGTGGGCCCGGTCCCGGGTGGCGCTGCGGTTCTGGCTCATCATGATGACCGGCGCCTGCACCGCGGCGAGGGTCGAGAGCACGAGGTTCAACAGGATGAAGGGATAGGGATCGGCCGCCTCCTCCCCCGCCCGCAAGTTCACTCCGACCCAGGCCGCGAGCAGGAGGCTGGAGCCGCCGATGAAGGCCCAGCTCCCGACGACCTGGGCCACCCGATCGGCGAGGCGCTCGCCCACCGTTCGCTTGGCGTCGAGCTCTTCGTTGGGATCGCCCAGGGGGGCGCGGATGCGGGCCCGCATCCGCTCGGTGAGGGCCCGCTCGGCCTCTACGAGGGTGTGAAAGGTCTCGACGGGCACCGTCATCGGGCATCGGCGCGGGCTTCCGCGCGGGCATCCGCGCGGGCCTTCCTGCGAAAGTACCCGCGAAGGAAGAGGCTGTGCTGGAGGCCGACGAGGTCCTCGTCGAGGGTGGCGCTGGCCCGCTCCATGTTGGCGAGGGTGCCCTTGAGATCGGCCCCGGCGGCCTGGTCTCGGGACAGGGCGCCGATCGGGGTGCGCGGATCTTCTACGCCCTCGGCGAGGCCGTCCATCAACACCAGCGCGCGCTGGCTCGTACGCTCGAGGTGGTCGACCGTCCCCTGCAGCTTCGGGTAGAGCTCCTGATCGGTCACGAGCGCCCGGGGGAGGTTGCCCTCCCGATTGAGCTCGCGGCTGAAGGCGCCGAGAGAGCCCGTCAGCGCCCGCGCGCTGTCGGCGGTCTCTCCGAGAGAGACGACCGAGGCGGTGAGCGCGGTGTAGAGCCCCTCGTCTTGGAGGAGCCGCCCCGCGCTGCCCTTGCCGGCCCGGAGGTCGCCCGTGATGCCCTTCAGGTCTGTCGTGATCGCGAGGAGGTTCGTGTTGTTGTCCTTCAACATCTTCACCACGTCCTCGGTGGAGAAGTCCTCTCCGATCGAGAGCGTGTCCCCCTCGGAGAGGGTGGGCGCCGTGGCGGTCCCCCCCTTGAGGATGACGATGCGGTTGCCGATCAGACCGTCGCTGCCGATGGTGGCCAGGACGTCCTGCCGGATGTGGACCGCCGCCGCCTGATCGATGCGCAGGTCGACCCGCACGAGGGCGGCGACGTCGAATTCGACGGCCTTGACGACGCCCACCTTCACGCCGGAGAACCAGATGTTGTCCCCCTTCTTGAGGCCATTGACCTGCTCGAAGGTGGCGGACACGATGATGCGGCGCGTGAAGGAGTCATTGAGGCTGCCGATCATCAGCACCCCAGCCGCGAGGACGCCGATGGCGCCCATCGTGAACAGCCCGAGGAGGACCGAGCGCCGATCCGTCCTGTTCTTCGCCTTGTTATTCACATTGTTATTAACACTGTTATTCATTGTCGCTCGTTCTGTGGCAAATCGCGCGGCGCCACGTCATTCTGCGTGAAGTTGTTCTGCGTGAAGTTGTAGTCGTAGAAGGACCGCAGCCGGGGGTCAGGGTCCTGGAAGACGTCAGCGAAGGTACCTTCGCGGAGGATCTCCCCCTGATGCAGCATCGCCACCCGGTCTCCGGTGCTGCGGGCGCAGGTCAGGTCGTGGGTGATGATGATCGAGGCGGTGTGGTAGCTCTCCTGGACGGACCGAATGAGCTCGTTGATCTCGCCGCTCGTGATCGGGTCCAGGCCGGCGGTGGGTTCGTCGTAGAGCATGATCTCGGGGCGGAGGATGAGGGTCCGTGCGATGCCGAGGCGCTTCCGCTGGCCGCCGGAGAGCTCGGAGGGCATTTGCTCGAGGGCGCGCTCGAGGCCCACGGCGGCCAAGGCTGAGGCGACCCGCTCGCGCACGTCGGCCGGAGAGAGGTCCCGAATGTTCATCCGCAGCGGAAACTCGAGGTTCTGCCGCACGCTCATGCTGTCATAGAGGGCGCCGCTCTGAAAAGAGAAGCCCACCCGGCGCCGCAGCCGGTCGAGACCGGCGGGCGGCAGGCTGTGTACGTCCTCGCCGAAGATCCGCACCTGGCCTTCATCGGGGCGCAGCAGGCCGACCGCGATCTTGATGAGCACAGACTTCCCCGAGCCCGAACGGCCGAGCACGACCACGTTCTCGGCCGCTCGGACTTGGAGGTTGACCCCCCGCAGCACGACACGATCGCCGAATGACTTGGTCAGGCCCTCGATGGAAAGCACGACAGGCGGGGGCACGACAGGCGGGGGAGCGGAGGTGGGGGTGGTCATGGCTCAGAGGTCCCGGATCCAGTTGACCACCTGTACGATCTGCACCTCCTCGATGAAGATGACGAACATCGACAGGACGACCGACCCATTCGCCGCGCGGCCCACCCCCTGGGTGCCGGAGGTGGCGTTGTAGCCCTTGTAGCAGCTGATGATCCCGATCGTGAAGCCATAGACCAGGGCCTTGAACACCGAGGAGCCGAGGTCCAGGAAGCTGATCGAGGAGAAGCCGCTCTTGAGGTAGCTCGACACGCTGGTCGCCTCGTGCGTATAGACGTTGAGGTAGGAGCCCAGCAGCCCGACGAGCGAACAATAGAGGCTCAGCGCCGGGACCATCAGCGTCGTGGCCAGGGTTCGGGTCACGACGAGGTACTTGAACGGGTTGATCGCCGAGACCTCCATCGCCTCGATCTGCTCGGTCACCCGCATCGAGCCGAGCTCGGCCCCGATGCCGGACCCCACCTTCCCCGCGCAGATGAGGGCCGTGATCAGCGGCGCGAGGGCCCTCACCATCGCGATGGTGATGAGGGAGGGGAGCCAGGAGGTGGCACCGAAGACCGCGAGGGAGGGGCGGGACTGCTTCGTGAAGACGAAGCCCGTGACGAAGCCCGTGAGCGTGATCAACGGCAGCGAGCGCACCCCCACCTCGTAGCAGCGCATCGCCACCTCGTGGCCATGAAAGGGCGGCCGGCTGAGCTCCCGAAAGAAGCGCAGCACAAACCGGAGACCCATGGCGACGCCGGTCGCCGTCTCGCGCAGCCCAGCCGGGAGCAAGGGCCCCCAGGCCCGCGCGCGGGGCGCCGGCGGGAGGCCCGACTCTGGGACGGTCACCGAGTCGGTCACCGAGTTGGTCACCGAGTCGGTCACCGGGTCATTCGCGATCACGGCCCCTCCCATCTATTGCGCCGCGGTGACCGACGGTTCGATCACGATCTCCACCCGGCGGTTGTTCGCGCGCCCCTCGGCGGTGTTGTTCCCGGCGACCGGGCGGGCCTCCCCGATGCCCACGGCCCGGATCCGACTGGGTTCGTAGCCGCGGGCGGTGAGGAAGGAGCGCACAGACTCGGCGCGGCGCTGAGAGAGGTCGATGTTGTAGGCGTCGGAGCCCTGGGAGTCGGTGTGACCCTCGATGAGGATGGTCCGCTCCTTCGTCTCCATCAGCGCGTCCGTCACGCCCTCGAGCCGCTTGAGCGCCTCCGGGAGCAAGGTGGCCTCGTCCGAGCGGAAGAGCACGCTGCCCGAGAGGGTGATGACGAGGCCGCGGCTCTCTTCCTTGACCGCGGCCAGCCGAGCGAGGGCGCCCACCGCGTCATTGGCTCGCTTCTCGGCGGTGGCCC
Organism: Myxococcota bacterium; assembly: GCA_044344255.1. Lineage (GTDB taxonomy): Bacteria > Myxococcota_A > UBA796 > UBA796 > UBA2385 > JBIJDH01. The sequence continues at coordinate 4,011 of JBIJDH010000026.1, read as the reverse complement.
GGGCCAGCTCGGAGGTCTGGAGCTGAGCCGCCGTCAGGGCACCCGCCGACTGACTCGCGGCGAGATCAGACTTCGAGCTGCCGAGCTCCGCCCGCGTGTTCGCCATGATGGCGTCCTGGGTCGCCTGGTACTGGGCGTTCGCCGCAACCGTGTTGGCGTCCTGGTTCGCGTGGCTGGCGAGGGCGTTGGCGAGCTGGGCCTTTCGCTGGGCGATGTAGGCGAGGTCGAGCGTCTTGTAGCCCGTGGGGTCCACCTTGAAGGCGGCTTCGGCCTCCATCAGGGCGCCGTGCGCCTTGTGGAGCTCGGCGGGCACCATCGTGGCGGCGGCCCCCTCACTGGCGGAGGCGTAGGCCTCACGGGCCTTGAGGAGCTCGGAGGGCACCTTGGGGGTGCAGGCGGCGATGAGGCCCACCAACAGCCCCACCGAGAGGCCGAGGGAGCGCCCCATCGTGCGGTGGGGCTCGGCGACGAGGCGGGAGCGAGAGCGAGAGGCGGGGGCGTGGGGCACGGTCTCTTCCGGGTTCGGGCTGCTTTCGGGGAGGCGGGGCGCGGCGCTCATGGGGTCCCCCCGACGGCGTAGGGGTTCTCGGCCTGGAGCTTGCGCACGCGGTCGAGCGCCTCCTGGGCCGACTTCTTCTCGTCATTGGCCTGGGTGAGGGCGATGGCCAGCTCGGCGTCGGCCTCGGCGCGGCGGAGCCAGGAGGCGGCGCGCTCCTTCTCGCCCTTGGTGTTGAGGGTGGTGGCGGCCTCGAGCCCCTCCCGCGCGAGCTGGAGATGCAGGGCGGCCTGGGGGACCTCGGCGGCGCCGAGCTCCTCGGCGGAGCGGATGGCCGCCGTCGAAGCCTCGGTGTGCAGCGGCTGGGTGGTCGCGCAGGCCGAGAGGGCGGCCCCGAGCAGGAGGGTGGAGAGGGTAGCGGGGAGGCTCAAGCGCATGGTGACCTTCGTGGAGGGGGTGGATTGGGTGGGGAGGGGGCACCGCGGCGCCACCTCAGCTCCCACCTCCGCTCACCCTTCGACTGCAACTCTCGGGCCGGGGCAGTCCAGTCAAACAAATGATGTTTGCACCTTAGTTAATACCAACCCAACACAGGTCACTCTGCCGGCCCTCCCGTCAGCCTGGGGCGGGGAGCCATCACCTTGATGGAACCTCACTCGCTAGACCGCTGGACCGCTGGACCGCTGGACCGCTGGACCGCTGGACCGCTGCGCCCCCGCCCGCCCCATCCGTCTCCTCCCCGTCCTCTGGTCCATCAGTCTGTGATCCCAAAGAACCACCGCTTCGCGTTGAAGAGCTGGAGCTGCGGCCCGTCGGGGAGCAGGGCCACGCCGACGGACAGGGAGCCGGAGCGAAAGAGCAGCGCGCCGCTCGCGGACTGGCCCCTCCGGCGGTACCGGAGGTCGACCCGATGGCCCCCACCCCGCACCTGACAGGGCTGGACGGAGATCGAGCCGTCTCCCAGCTTGAGGTGCGCGTCGCCCGAGACGCCCGACACGGTCATCCGGTCCTGCACCCAGCGGGGGAGGCTGCGGCGGTCCGCGATGATCAGGACAAAAGGAGCAGAGTCACTCGCTTTCACGCGGAGCGTGGTGTCCAGGAACTCCTTGGCCCCGACGTCGAGCGACCCCGCCAGCACCTCAAGGGTGGCCGACCAGCGTCTCGATGGCCGACGGCCGCCGCCCCCGGCGGCGATGCCCCCCTCCCGCAGCTCGACCACGCTGCCTGCGATGTCATAGTGGCCGAGGGCGAGCTGCGCCTCGGTCAATTGCGCGTGAACGGACAGATCTGCCTTGATCGCGTATCGGTCAAAATGAACGCCGATGTCGTCGCCTTCTACGTAGAGGTCACCGCTCGCGGTGGCGTCCTCGCTCGAGGCGCGCAAGTGGCCGTGGACCGTGCCGCTGCCTCCATCGAGGGAGAGGCCGACGTCGGCAGGGAGGTAGGTGTTGAAGGCCGAGATGTCGGGGACCCTCGACTCAGGCAGGTCGAGGCGCACCTCCACCGCGGAGGCGGGCCGGTCGAGGGCGGTCTCGGGGCTGTGGGCCGTGACCCGCAAGCCCGTGCCCTCGACGATCCGCGACGCACCTCCATCCGCGATGATCCAGAAGTCATCGAAGCGGACCGACACCCGGCTCTCCGGCTCCCCGGCCGCGTCCGGGCCCACCTCGGCCTGGACGATGCCCGAGCCGATGACGTCGTTGTCGAGCACGCGGAGCAGCAGGTCAGGGAAGGTAGCGCGGACGTGGCTGCCCGGACGAACCTGTGCGCCGTCGAAGCCGAGGTCGAGCTCCGCATGGCCGACCCCGCTCAAGCGGAGCCAAGGCAGGGCCTCCAGGTAGCGGTCGAGCGATCGGAGGTCCTTTACGTCGACGCCGAGCTTCGCCCGCCCGCTCAGCGTCGCGAGGCGCTCGTCGTCGGCCGTGGTGCGGTCCATCCCCGCGAGGGTGAGCGAGACCTCTCCGTGGATGCCCTCGGCGAGGGCGGCCTCCCCGAGATCCGCGCGCATCGACTCGACGTCGAGCTGGGCGTCGAGGTCAAAGTAGGGCCGCCCGGCGAAGAGGGTGACGTGGGCCCGGCTGTCACCCCGGAGGCGGAGGCCGTTGACCCAGACCTCGCGGAGCTCGGTCGCCTCGATGTCGTCGACGCGCACCTCCCAGGGGGGCGCCGGCGCGTAGATGTCCTCCGGACGAGGGTCGGGCGGGTTGTGGAGGCCGGGGATGGGCGGATCGGCCGTGGCAGCGCCACGGGAGGCGAGGTCCTCGATCGGCCCCTCCCCCGTGGCGGCGAGGTGCACCTGGTGGGACATCCCGTCGGCCACCGCGGGCCCTGCGTAGCCCCGGTCGTGGCGGTGACGCATGTGAAAGGTGAGGCCGCGGGCCACGACCTCGCTGGCGTGGAAGCGCTGGTGGCGCAGCTCCTCGAGCGAGACCGTCGCGATGACATGATCGGCCGTGACAGACCACTGCTCACCCGGGGTCTGTCCACGCAAGCGGAGGCCGCGCACCTCGACCTCCCCGGGCACGATCATCTGCGCCCAGTCGAACTCGACGCGGATGCGCTCGGGGTGCTGGTTGATGAAGCGCGGGAGCAGCAGGTTGAGCGCGAGGTGCTCGAGGCCGACGAGCCCGGCGGTCACCGAGGCGAGCGCCGCGGGCACCAGGATCAACACGAGGAGGCCGCGGCGGGCCCTGCGCCGCCAGCCGGTGGCGGGGCTCAGAAGGTCACGCCGAGCTGGAGCCCCGTGGGGGAGCTCACCCGCATCAAGAAGGCCCGGTTGGCGGCCCAGTGGTACCGGGCGCCGAAGCCGAGGTCGAGGGCGGCGTAGGTGGCGCGGCCGCGGGGGAGCTCGTCGCCGTCCCCCACATAGAAGGCGAGGCCCGCCTCGGGGAAGATCGACCACCGCTCGTTCAGGTAGAAATTCCACTGCAGGACGATGTTGGGGACGAGGTAGGGGCCGCCACTGTAGTAGTGCTCGTTGAAGTTGGCGAAGAAGACGTCAACGCCCGGGCTGATCGCCAGCTCGTCGTTGGCCGTGGCGATGAGGCCGCTGCGCACGATGGGGATGTCGACGCGGAACCCCGCTCCGAAGGAGGCATAGCCGCCGACGTCCGCGTGGAGGTCGAGCCGGACGTTGTCGATCTGGTTGGGAGAGCTACCGCGGCTGGTGGCGGCCCCGGCGACCGAGGGGACGAGGAGCGCGGCGGCCACCAGAGAGCGGGCGCACCCGCGGCGAACGAGACGGGAGAAGGCGGTGGACTTCATGGTTCACTCCAAGGACGCCGGTCGAGCGCGCGGTGCGGGCGCTCGCCGGGTGGTTCGAGCGCACACCTTGCAACTCTGGGGCCAGGGGCGAACCTGAGCAGAAACGGTCACTTGCGCGGTCACACCCAGGGCGATCGCATCTAAACGTCCCATTTATCCGCCAATTACTTTGAGCAGGTATTCGTTGTCCCAGCCCGCCCTCATGCGCTTCGTCTTCACGCCGACCTTCCGCGAGGTCTCCTGCTTGAGGA
>JBIJDH010000081.1:0-3030 GCA_044344255.1 Myxococcota bacterium | reverse complement strand
CGTCAGGCCCCGGGAGGAGTGTGTCTGACCGGACCCGGTAAGCAACCGATAGACCCCGGAACCCTCCGGGCGACCCCCTGGACGCCGTCCTCGGTCGCCCGATCGAGGCGGGCACATTCTGGGCTAACCGCGGCCGGGGGGCGTTGCGGGGGGCGGGAAGCCCCCCGCCCCAGGACCACCGGGTTAGCGACCTCCCATGCTCGCGCTCCTCCCGCTCCTCCCGCTCCTCGCCTGCTCCGACTACGACCTGAAGGAGCTCGAGCCGCGGCTCTCCGTGAGCCCGACGATCGTGGACTTCGGGCAGGTCGCGGTCGGCGCAGCCGCGGAGATCGGCGTCGCGGTGGTGAACTCCGGGCAGGCCCCGCTCGAGCTGGTCGAGCCGCTCGTGACGGTGGACGGCACGGGCGCGCTCACGGCCACGCCCGAGGTGTGGTCGCTCCCGCCGGGCGAGGCCACCACGCTGCGGCTGGTCTACACGCCGGCCGATGCCGTACCGGACGCCGGCGTCGTGCTCGTGGTGGACGACAGCGGCCTCTCGCAGGAGGTCACGTGGACCGCCGAGGGCGTCGTGGGCACGCTCGTCGTGGCCCCGGAGTCCCTCGATTTCGGGACCGTGCTGACGGACGCATCCTCTGAGCAGGTGCTCGCCGTGACCAACACGGGCCTCGCCGACGTCACGGTCGAGGCCCTCACCCTTGCGGGCGACACCGGCTTCGCCGCCGTGCCGCTCGTCGGTTCCCTCCCGCTCGTCGTGGAGGCCGGCGGCACCGAGGTGCTGCGCGTGAGCTACGCCGCGGACGACGTCCTTCCCGCCTACGCCACGCTCACCGTCGATCCCGCCGGGCCCGTCGCCTCCCTCGACGTGCCGCTGTCGGCGAACACCGTCGCGCCCAACAATCGGCCCGTGGTGTCGCTGCTGAGCCCTTCGGACGGTGACATCCTGAGCCTCGGCCAGACCTACACGCTGCGCGCCTTCGCGCTCGACACCGAGACCGCCGCGCGCGATCTCAGCGTCACGTTCAGCAGCGCGGTCAGCGGCGTGCTGGGCACCGTCGCGCCCGACGGCACGGGAGAGGTGCTGCTCGAGACCACGGCCACCGCGCTCGGCGACGACACGATCACCGCCACCGTGACCGACGCCGAGGGCGCCACGGGCACGGACAGCGCCGCGATCGACGTGACCGACTGCGAGGTCCTCAGCTGGGACCGCACGGACACCTTCGACAGCACCTTCGACGACACGCTCTTCGCCATCAACGGCGACGCCTACGTCGACACCGCCACCGAGGAGCTCATCCTGACCGACGCCGTGTCCTGGGAGGGCGGCGCCATCTACCTCAAGACGCCGATCCTGCTGGAGCGCTTCCGCATGGGGATCCGCTTCCGCATCGACCCGGGCACGGGCGCCGACGGCATGGCCATCGTGGCGGCCAGCGGGGCCGACCCCGACGACATGCTCGGCGCGGAGGGCGAGCAGCTCGGCGTGGGCAACATCAGCGGCGTGACCGGGTTCGTCATCGAGATCGACGTGCACAGCAACGGCACGCGCTCCGATCCCTACGCCGACCACCTCGCGCTGGTGACCCTCCCCGGCTTCCAGCACGTCGGTACGCCCGTCGAGCTCTCGGAGATGGAGAACAGCGTCGCCCACGAGCTCTTCGTCGACTTCGCCGAGGGCGTCGTGCAGGTCACGCTCGACGGCACGGTGGTCCTCACCGAGACCGTCCCCGATTGGGTGGCGTTCGAGGGCTACCTCGGGGCCACGGCCGCGACGGGATCGATCAACAACCGACACGTGCTCGAGCGCTGGGACGTCGAGACCGGCTGCTGGTAGCGGCGCCGACCGCACGGGCGCTCGATTGTCATCAACGGTGTCGGTCGAGGCATCGGCACGCCGGATCCGGCTACGGGGGGCGCGCGACCGCGAATGAACGCGGCCGAGCGCACGCTGGAGACCCCATGGCCACCTTGTCCTTCGACACCACGCACTCCGAGATCAGCTTCTCCATCCGCCACATGATGTTCGCCAAGGTGCGCGGCACGGGGATAGGGCGCATGAACGGCGGGGGGCAATCACGACGCCGACCTTACCACAGGTCCCCGCTACCCTCGCTCTGCCGGGGTACGGCCCCGAGAGGGCGTCTTTTGCCCGATCTCGGGTGCCCAGCCAAAGCTCGCGCCCCGGTCCCGCGGCAAAACCGCCCTCCGGTCATCGCGCTGCGGCCGCGGCGGCGGGTGGGCCCCGGGAGGCCGCCGCGCTCCGGCGAAGGCTCGCCCCTTGGCTCGTCGTCGGGCCGCCTTCGAACACGGCGCGGAGGGTCATGCGGCAGCCACAGCCCGGGCACCGCCAGCCATCTTCCGCGAACACCCGATAGAGGATCTCGCCCCAGGATGGCCGGAGGCGCTTGCTTTTCAGCGGCTCCTTCTGCCGCCGCAGCCGCTGGAAGGGAGTCGTCGGTCTTGCCTTGCCGGGGGCCTCTGCGACCACCGCCGCCCGCAAGGACGCGTTCCCGGCGAAGACCCCGCGGTAGACGATCGTGTTCGCCCGGGGCGGAGGGATCAGCGCCACCAGCCGGGACACAAGCTCCTCCGCGGTGAACGAGAGGGCCGCCGTTCCATCCTCGAAAGTCCGCTTCATCGTGAAACGAACCCGCCCATCTGGCTCCACCTCCAAGCGGTCCACGGCCAGCGGGGGTCGGAGCAGGTAGCGCCCGAGCCGCAGCAGTCCTTCCCGATCCTCCGCCTCCACCACGCCCCCGGCGTGAAGGTTCCAGCCGTCGCAGGAGGCGCAGAGCGGCGGGAGCTCCCGCTCCCTCCCCCCCATGCGCTGAACCCGGCGCGCCACCCTCGTCGGGGCCCCTCTCACCACGGAGTACCCCGCCACAGCGGCGGCCTGGAAGAGTCGCATCCCCTCGTCGTCGGCCTCTTCCGCCGCGTCCTCTGGCCCATGGCCCTGTCGTGCCAGCCACGCTTCGCAGGCTGTCGCGATCTCCACGATCAGCGCCTCCACATCGGAGGGGTGGGCTCGTG
>JBIJDH010000057.1:0-10987 GCA_044344255.1 Myxococcota bacterium | reverse complement strand
AAGCGCAGAGCGGCGGGAGCTCCCGCTCCCTCCCCCCGATGCGCTGCACACGGCGCGCCACCCTCGTCGGCGCCCCTCTCACCACGGAGTACCCCGCCACAGCGGCGGCCTGGAAGAGGCGCATCCCTTCGTCGTCGGCCTCTTCCGCCGCGTCCTCTGGCCCATGGCCCTGTCGTGCCAGCCACGCTTCGCAGGCTGTCGCGATCGCCACGATCAGCGCCTCCACATCGGAGGGGTGAGCTCGTGCCGGCCGAAACCGGACACCGCCCTCCTTCCCACGCACATAGAGGACCGGGCTGTCCTCATGAATGACCACCCCCCGCGCGACGAGCAGGCGAGCCAGCTCCCGGAGGTAGTCCACGCCGTTGAGCTGGCCGGCGGTGGGGTCGAGGAGCGCGCCCCGGGCGCCGGTCATCTGCAGGGTGGCCTTGAGCTCGGCCCCCTGGATGTAGCGCAGCGGGATGCCCCAACGGGCCATTCTTTCGGCCTTCTCCTGGGCGTGCTCGGCGCCCTCCGCGCTGCACTGCACCTCCAGGGCCCCGTCGCGGGCGTGGCGCACACGGAGACCATTGTCGCGGATGAGGGAGACGACGTCGTCGATGCCGCTCCGGGTGAGGTCGAAGACCCGCTTCGTGAGCGGCTCATCGGTGGTGTCTACCCCGTTGACCCAGTTCAACATCTGCCCGCCGTTCCGGCCGCTGGCCCCATTCGCCACCCGGCGGGCCTCCAAGAGGACGATGCGGAGGTTCGGGTGCCGGATGATCAGGTTCAAGGCGGTAGAGAGGCCGGTGAAGCCGCCGCCGATGATGACCACATCGGCCTTCTCGTTGCCTCGGAGGCGGGGCCCAGGCTCGAGCTCCGGGGCGCCCACCAGCCAGGGGGCGGTGTTGTCGTCAAAGTCCAGCTCCCGGCGGGCGAGCGCTTGGGAGAGGGCGGGGCTCAGGGGAGGGGTCTGGCGGGCGAGGGTGGTCACCAGCAGAGCTTAGCCTGTAGACCTCTCAGGGCAACGCGCCGCCGAAGATGACATAGGCCGCGCCGGATCGTTCAGAGAAGCTTCTCCGCAGCAGTCAATATTTCGGACCTTTGGGCTGGCCCCACCGGGCCGGATGACTGGGTGTGCTATTTCACACACCACACCTGTGCCTTCTCCCGCTCCCCGCCATGACAACCGAGTCCGACATCCGCTGAAAGGGAGCGTCCGCTCTCTCCGTCGGTCTTTGGGCGCCGCCGCGGGCCCCTGGGGGAGGCCCTGGCCCCGTTCTTGCAGTCGTCCCCGCCACAAGGAGCGCAGGGATGAATTCCCACAGCCAGACCGACCCTCCCACCTCCCCAACACCGGAGCCGGCGATCGGCGCTTACCTGCAGATGCAGGCGGGAGAGCTTGACAGACGCTGGACCGCAGCCCGGCGGGCGGCGCTCCGCACCGTCGTCCCCGAGTACCCGCTCGACGCCCCGGAGGGAGAGCTTCTGGCCGCCGCCACCGCGGCAGATCCGGCCGCGGTGCTGCGTCGTGTCTTCGACAACAGCCACACGCTCGGCCTCGGCTTTCGTAGGTTTCATCGTGTTGATCTCACGCTTCCGGATCTCAGCCAGCTGTTGCCTTTCCTCAGCCCACCCTGCACCCAGGGGAGCTTCCACCGAGATGCCGCGGCCCGGGAGAGCCGGACCGACCGCCTCCCCTGCGCATCGCCCCGGTGCTCCTACTGGCGGGAGGCCCTGCATGGCCTCACATCGGGCCTCGCGACGGCGGTATATTACAGCCGAGTCGAGAGCCCAGAAGGCGGCTCGACCCGCTGTGTCGACCTCCTGCATGTCGAGCTGCAGAACGAGGCGCGGTACCAGCCCATCCCGGAGTCGATGCAGGCCCCACTTGTAGAAGCCGCAGAGAAGATGGGGCGAATCGCCCCGGGGGCGACGGTGGAGTACCTCGGCCTCATGGAAGGGGCCCTTCACCTCCAGCTCCACCAGCCCGGGCCGGCCTGCGGCCTCGACCTGAACCACTCCCTCGTCCGCACCATCGAGCGGCTGATCCCCGGCCTCGTCGTCTACGACGCCAGTCCGCGCGCCGTCCTCGACACCCACTGACCATCTATCCCGCCGTCCATTCGACCGTCGCAGGAGCATCCCGTGACCCACCCAAGCCCCAATACCCGACGCGGCTTCCTTCAGCTCGTCCTCGGCATCACCGTCGCAGGGGTGGCCTCGGCGACCCCGATTCGGTACCTCGCACCCACCCGAGTCGACAATCCGTTGAGCTTCTACCCGGAGCGGGACTGGGAGCGGGCCTACCGCAATATCTTCGCCCATGACTACAGCTTCGTCTTCCTCTGTGCGCCGAATGACACCCACAACTGCCTGCTCAAGGCCTATGTGAAGAACGGGATCATCGTGCGTATCGGCCCCACCCATGGGTATGGAAAGGCGACCGACCTCTACGGAAACACCGCCTCGCATCGCTGGGACCCGCGCCTCTGCCAGAAGGGCCTGGCGCTCGTCCGCCGGATCTATGGCGACCGGCGGGTGAAGTCGCCGATGATTCGAAAGGGGTGGAAGGAGTGGGCAGACGCAGGCTTCCCCCGCGACCCCGCCACCGGACGAGGCGACGAGAAATACTTCCAACGCGGGAAAGACAGCTGGGTGCGGGTGGAGTGGGACGAGGCCTATGACTACGCCGCCCGCGGGCTCCTCAACATCTCGACCACCTACTCGGGAGAGCAGGGCGCGGCGCTGCTCAAGGCGCAGGACTATGACGAGGCGATGATCGAGGCGATGGAGGGGGCCGGCACCCAGACCGTCAAGATTCGTGGCGGGATGGCCTTCCTCGGGGCGACCCGGATCTTCGGACTGTATCGATTCGCCAACCTCCTCGCCCTCGCCGATGACGCCATTCGCGGCGTCGGGCCGGACAAGGCGGTGGGTGCCCGGGGCTGGGACAGCTACTCCTGGCACACCGACCTGCCCCCGGGCCACCCGATGGTCACGGGCTCGCAGACCAATGACTTTGACCTCTTCAGCGTAGAGCACAGTAACGTCGCCATCGTCTGGGGCATGAACTGGATCACCACCAAGATGCCCGACAGCCACTGGCTGACCGAGGCGCGGATCAAGGGGACGAAGGTCATCGCGGTGACCGTGGAGTACAGCGCCACGGCGAGTAAGTGTGACGAGGTGATCGTCATTCGGCCGGGGACAGACCCCGCCTTCGCCCTCGGCCTGGCCCAGGTCATCCTCGCCGAGAAGCTCTATGACGATGTCTGGGTCAAGACGAACACAGACCTCCCCTTCCTCATCCGCCTCGACACGCTCCAGCCCCTGCGCCCCGAAGACATCGGGCTCGCGGCCCCCGCCGCGGGTAAGGGCCTCGGGGGAGCGACCCTGCTCGCGAAGGGCGAGAAGGCTGCGCCGGCGATCGGCCATCAGCAGCAGATCGTCCCCGAGGGGATGCTCGGTGACATGGGCGCCTTCGTCATCCTCGACCCCTCCGGCAAACCCGTGGCGGTCACCCGAGACCATGTCGGCCCGCGGGGGAGGGGCCTCAACATCGACCTCCTCGCCAATACGAAGGTCAAGCTCGTGGATGGCAACGAGGTGGAGGTGCGCAGCCACTTCTCGCTGTTGAAGGAGTACCTCGACACCAACATGACGCCGGAGCAGGTCTCGGGCATCACGTCGGCGCCGGCCACGGCAGTGGTCTCCCTCGCAAGAATGATCGCGGCGAACCCGGAGAAGACCATCTTCGCCACGGGCATGGGCCCGAACCAGTTCTTCAACGCCGACCTGAAAGACCGCGCCATCCTGCTGGTGGCGGCGCTCACCCGAAATATCGGCTTCCCCGGTGGCAATGTGGGGAGCTACGCGGGTAACTATCGGGCCGCGATCTTCGGCGGAATGCCCACCTTTATCGCAGAAGACCCCTTCAACCTCGAGCTCGACCCCAAAGCGAAGGTGAAGGTCAAGAAGTACACCCACTATGAGTCGCTCCATTATTACAACAACGGCGACCGGCCGCTCCGCGTGGGTAATGCCCTCCTTACGGGCAAGGGCCATATGCCCGTGCCCACCAAGGCCATGTGGCTGAACAACAGCAACTCGGTGATCGGCAATGTGAAGTGGCATTATGATGTGGTTCACAACACGTTGCCTCGTATCGAGATGATCGCCTTCGCCGACTGGTGGTGGACGGCCTCCTGCGAGTACTCCGACATCGTCTTCGCCGCCGACTCCTGGGCTGAGTTCCGTCACATCGACATGACGGCGAGCTGCACCAACCCCTTTGTGCAGATCTTTCCGAAGTCGCCCATTCGCAGGGTCTTTGATACCAAGGCGGACATCGAGATCATCGCGGGGGTGAGCAAGGCCATCGGAACGCACCTCGCCGATAAGCGTTTTACTTCGGCGTGGAAGTTTGTCGATGAGAACAACGTCGAGGCTTATCTGCAGCGCATCGTCAACGGATCCTTCTCGCTCAAGGGATACGATATCCACGAGATGCACGAGAAGGCGAAGGCCGGCATTCCCTGCCTCGTGAACATGCGCACCTACCCGCGTATCTCCTCTTATGAGCAGGCGAAGGGTGAGCAGCCCTGGCACACCCGCAGCGGGAGGCTCGAGTTCTATCGGCCGGAGGCGGAATTCATCGCGAGCGGCGAGAATATGATCGTCCACCGGGAGCCCATCGACTCCACCCACCGGGAGCCCAACGCCATCGCCGCCGCTCCCCATCCGATGGTCCGCCCCGACTCCCCCGAGAAGTACGGCCTGAAGAGAGGGGATGTGGGCTCCGAGGTGCGGCAGGGCAGGCATGTTCAGTACACGGTCGCTGAGCTGCTGCTGACGAAGCACCCCCTCGCGGCCCTCGGGTACAAACATGTCTATCACACCCCCAAGTACCGCCACGGCGCCCACACCACCCCGGTGGACACCGACTTCACGGGGGTGCTCTTCGGCCCCTTCGGCGATGTGTATCGGCACGACAAACGGATGCCCTCGATCACGGAAGGCTACGTGGACATGCACCCCGAGGACGCGAAAGAGCTCGGCCTCGAAGAGGGTGACTACGCCTATGTAGACGCCGATCCCGAGGACCGCCCCTTCCGAGGCTGGAAGGAAGGCACAGAGGAGTACAAGATCGCGCGGCTCCTCCTTCGTGTCCGCTACTACCCGGGTACTCCGCGCGGGATCACCCGCACCTGGCACAATATGTACGGTGCCACATTCGGGAGCGTGAAGGGGCACGAGACCCGGCCGGATGGCCTCGCCAAGAGTGAGGGCACCAACTATCAGGCGATGTACCGATATGGCTCACATCAGAGCGCGACCCGGGCCTGGCTCAAGCCCACGCTCATGACCGAGACCCTGGTGCATAAGGATATGTTCGGTCAGCAGCTCATGAAAGGTTTCCTCGCCGATGTTCACTGCCCGGTCGGGGCCCCCCGCGAGGCCTTCGTCAAATTCGTCAAGAAGGAGGACGGGGCGATCGGCGGCCATGGCCTCTGGCGGCCCGCGGAGCTCGGCCTCCGCCCGACCTACGAGAGTGAATCGATGAAGATTTACCTGGCCGGCGGATTCACGCGGCGCGCCTGAAGGAATACAAGGAGTTTATCATGCCTCAAGTCAAGAACTGGCACCTTGGGCGGCCTATCGCCTATCCCTACGAAGAGAGCCGCCCCCAGAAACAGTGGGCGATCGTCTTCGACCTCAACAAGTGTATCGCCTGTCAGACCTGCACCCTCGCCTGTAAGACCACCTGGACGAGCGGCAAAGGCCAGGAGTATATGTTCTGGAATAATGTGGAGACCAAGCCCTGGGGCGCCTACCCCATGGCCTGGGACCTCCGCATCCTGGAGAAGCTCGGCCGACAGGACTGGTCAGCCAACGGGGAGTACCTCGGGAAGACCATCATCGAGTCGGCCCCGCCCACCGAGCGGGTGCTGCATTACGCCCCGGTGGACGAAGACTGGATGTACCCCAATATCGGCGAGGATGACTGCGCGGGCGGGAACCTCGACGGGGGTGCCCATATGGCGGAGCTGCCCCACGACAAGTGGTTCTTCTATCTCCCACGAACCTGCGCCCACTGCACCTACCCGGCCTGCCTGGCGGCCTGCCCGCGGAAGGCCATCTATAAACGTCCGGAGGATGGTATCGTCCTCATCGACCAGACCCGGTGTAAGGGTTATGGCGAGTGTGTTCGAGCCTGTCCCTACAAGAAGTCCATGTACAATCCGTGGACCCGCACCAGCGAGAAGTGTATCGGATGTTACCCGGCGGTGGAGCAGGGGATCCAGCCCCAGTGTGTCGTGAACTGTATCGGCAAGATCCGGGTTATGGGCTTCATCAACCCGCCCTGGACCGCGCGGAAAGACAACCCTGTTGACTTTCTGGTCCACGAGAAACAGATCGCGCTGCCCTATTACCCCCAGCTCGGCCTCGAGCCCAATATCTACTATATCCCTCCCATTCATGCAGATCCCGCCTATCTGGAGCAGATGTTCGGCCCGCGTGTCCACGAGGCCATCGAGCGGTACAAGGCCATTCACACCGATCCCATCGCCGCGGGCCTGCTCTGTCTCATCGGCAGCAGCGAGCGGATCCTGCACTCCTTTGCGGTGAAGGGGGGCATGGCCATCGGCTACGACACCGATGGGAGCGAGATCGTGCGCGTCCCGGTGACAGAGAGCATCTTCGAGCGCCCCGCCTACGACGAAAAGATCGGCGCGGTTCGGAACAACACGCCTTGAGCGGAGGAGCAGCCATGAATTCGTCTCATACGCCAGAGTGGCGGGTCCTCCCGCTCATCGTCTTCGTCGCCTGCGGCGACTCGGGGGGTCCCGGCATCCGCACCGAGGTGGCGGAGCTCGTGGCCCCGCCCCTCACCGAGCTCATCGCGGCGCGGGTGGAGGCCGACGTGAGCGCGCCCGACCCCGGCGCCTCTTACTGGAAGGAGGCCCCCGCGGGGGAGCTCACCCTCCTCGCCCAGCCGATCATCACCCCGCGGCCCGAACGGGTGCTCACGGAGAAGATCGTCGTTCAGTCGGTCACCGACGGAAAGTCTATCGCCTTTCGCCTGCGCTGGAAGGACACCGAGAAGAGTGATGCTGGGGGGCTCGGTCAATTCTCGGATGCGGTCGCCCTCGAATTTCCGATGAGCGGAGAGGCCCTCCCCTCTGTGATGATGGGCTCGGAGGGTCAGCCGGTCCATATCTTCCACTGGAGGGCGCAGTATCAGCGGGATGCGGAGAAGGGGAAGCCCACGATGAGTGACCTCTATCCGAACGCCTCGGTGGATATGTACGCGATGGACTTTCATGATGCCCCGGGCGGGAGCAAGGAGGAGCGGGAGATGTTCAACCCCGGCGTTGCCCTCGGAAACCCGCAGTCCTCGCCCAAATCGGGGGTGGACGAGATCATCGCCGAGGGTTTCTCCACCTCAGCCGTGCAGTCGGGCCATGGTAGCACAGGCAAGGGGGAGTGGAAGGATGGACAATGGACGGTGGTGATCAGCAGACCGCTCCGGATCGACGGCGGCTCCACCATCGTGCCGGGGGGCAAGAACGCGGTGGCCTTCGCGGCCTGGCAGGGGGGCCAGGGCGAGGTGGGCTCCCGAAAGAGCGTCGTCATGGCCTGGACCCCGCTTCAGGTGAAACCATGAGCCCGGCCGAAGCGCTGTCCCAACGCACGCGGGACTTCACCCTCGCGGCGATCTCCACCAGCTTCCCCTCTCCGGAGTCTCTTCAGACCCTCCTGGCGCTGGCGCCGGAGCTGGAGGGGCGTCCGGAGCTCCGCCCCCTTCTCAACCGCGCTCGAGGGGGTTTAGATGCCTTACGGGCAGGTTATCTCGCTGCTTTCGATGGCGGCGAGGCGAGGGTGGCCGTTTACGAGACGGAATATGGGCGAATGCGGGGCCTCTCCAAAGGCAAGGACCTCTCCGATGTCGTGGGCTTCTACAACGCCTTCGGCTTCGCGCTGACCGAAGAGGTCGGCGCGGAGATGCCCGACCACATCGCGATCGAGATGGAGTTTTATGCGCTGCTCCTCTACAAACAGTCCATCCTGCTGGATGACCCGGTTGGCACCGAGATCGTGGCCGACGCGAGGCGGAAGTTCCTCCAGGACCACCTCGGGGGTTTCGCCCGGGCCCTCTCCCTCCGCCCCCGGGTGGTGGAAGACCCTGTCTTCGGACCGTTGCTCGGCTGGGTGGACAGGCTGGTGACCGAGGAGTGTACGATAGAGGCAGTCTACCCCGCCCCGACAGACTTCTTTGTGCAGGACGACGCCGAGGAGGTGGCCAACTGCGGGGCCTGTGTCACCATCCCCGGGCTGGAGGAGCGCTCCCGGCAACCACCTCGCGGGCCGGCGCCCCACCACTGAACGCCTACTTATCCCGCGTTGGAGCCTCAAGATGGCCCGCCTCCCGCCTGTCGTGGCCTTCGCTGCCCCCTCGGGCACCGGAAAGACCCGCCTCATCGTGGCGCTCATCGGAGAGCTCCGCGCGCGGGGCCTCCGCGTAGGGGTGCTCAAGTCGGATGCCCACCGGGTCCAGCTCGACACCCCCGGTAAGGACTCCTGGCGCTTCAGCGAGGCGGGGGCCTCGAGCGTCGCCCTGCTCACCGCGGAGCGGCTCGCCCTCTTCGAGCGACTCGAAGGAGAGGTCTCTTTGGTTCATGCGGTGGAGCGGCTCTTCCCCAGCGCCGACATCGTGCTGGCCGAGGGTTTTCGCCGCTCCGGCATCCCCACGATTCGGGTGTTCCGAGGTGGGGGACCCTCCGATAAGGGGTGGACGCCGCCCGAGAACACGATCGCCTGGGCCTCCGACACGGAGCTCGACCCCGATTCGGGTCCGGACCTCCCAGTCCTACCTCTCGACCAGCCTGTCCGGGTGGCGGATTGGATCGTCAACCGTTTTCTATCCCCAGAAGCGCCCCGGCAGGTGACCGTCCTCTGTCCGGCCGGCCGTCCACCGGAACAGGAGGTCGCGGCGGCCGTGGCGCTCCGCTTCGCCGCGGCCCTGGGCGCCCGGGCCCTTGTCGTCAGCTCCGCACCCTTCTCTGCGTCCTTCTCTGCGTCCTTCTCTGCGTCGCGGGATGGGATCGGTGTGGTGACCGATATCCGGCCACAGCTGGGCCTGCTCGGCGCGCTCTACACCGGGCTCGCGGCCGCGGACACCCCCGAGGTGCTGCTCGTCGGAGCTCGGCACCAGGCGGCCCCCGAAGCGCTGCTTCGAGGTCTTCTTTGTGCGGGCTCAAGCCGCGCCGACATCGTCTATCCGCGCCTCGCCGGGCGCCCGGAGCCCGGCCTCGCCGTCTACAGCCATCGATGCCTCTCCAGCATCCAATCTGCCCTGTTGTCCCGCGAGCTGCGTTTTACCGGCTGGTGGGGGCAGGTGCGCGCCGAGGCGGTGGAGACGGAGGCTTGGGAGCGTTGGGATCCCGCGCACCGGGCCTTCCCGACCGACCCGACCTGCGCCTGAGGCCCTCCGTCATGGCCGGGCCCCCTTGCTCCCGCCCGCGAAGCAGGAGAGGGTGTCGGATGGACTCCACACCCCCCGCTCTCCGCGACCGCTCCATTGGGCTCTGGCTCCTCGGCTGTACCCTCACCGTGTTGATCATGGTGGTGGTGGGCGGGCTCACCCGCCTCACCCACTCCGGGCTGTCCATCACCGAATGGAATGTGGTGACGGGGGTGCTCCCGCCCCTCGGTGCCGATGCCTGGGACCGCGCCTTCTCGCTCTACCAGGCATCCCCCGAGTATGCCCACGTCAACCATGGGATGAGCCTCGGGGAGTTTCAGGAGATCTTCCTCGTGGAGTGGGCCCATCGCCTCATCGGGAGGCTGGCCGGGCTCATCTTCGGGCTGCCGCTGCTCTACTTTGCGCTGCGCAGGCGAATCGCCGGCCGCCGACTGTTCAAGTTGGTGGGGATCTTGTCTCTTGGCGGGCTCCAGGGCGTGGTGGGCTGGTGGATGGTGAAGAGCGGCCTCGTGGATGTGCCGCGGGTGAGCCCCTACCGCCTCGCCACTCACCTGTTGTTGGCGGTGGCCCTCTTCGGGCTGCTGCTCTGGCAGGCCCAGAGCGACCTTGAGCGAAGCGCAGCCCCGAGCCTGCCCTCCCGCCTTCGTTCCCTCTCCGGCGCCACCATCGGGCTCCTCTTCCTCACCCTCGGCTGGGGGGCCTTGATGGCGGGGCTCCATGCGGGGCTTGTCGCCCCCTCCTTTCCCTTGATGAACGGGGCGCTCGTGCCGGATGGGCTGCGGGTAGGGATCGGGATCGTAGAAGATCCGCTCACCGTACACTTCATCCACCGCAGCCTCGCTTATTGTAGTGCTGCCCTGGCTATCGCTCTCTGTTTTACCACCCTCCGATCCACCACCGACCTCCCTGCCCGGCGGTGGGCGATCGGCCTCGGTGTCCTAGTGCTCTTCCAGATCGGCCTCGGCGCGCTCACCGTCCTTCATCGGGTGCCGATCAGCCTCGCCTCCCTGCACCAGGTCAACGCGGTCCTGCTCTTTGGTTGTGCTGTGGGGTTGCTGCACCGCTGTCGCGACGCCGGATCGGAGTCGTCCTGAAGCCCGACAGCCCGGGAGTTTTTGCCCCTGAGCTCTTAATGAGTGGGGGGCCAGGAGGGCATCTCACCCCGGATGGGGCGGTGCCGTAGCTCCGGCAACCACAGCTCGGTCCACAGGCGACGGGTCTCGTCGATAGCGGTCACCTCCCGGGCCAGCCGACGGATGGCGCCGTCGAGACCGCCGGCCAGACCGCCCGGCAGGGTGGTGGCGAGCTCGGGCCACTCCGCCTGGAGGCGGGCGTCGAGCGGGCGCAGGCGGAGGCTCATCTCGGCGAGACGTATCCAGGCGAGGGCGCCGTGGGGATAGGGCGCATGAACGGCGGGGGGCAATCACGACTCCGACCTTACCACAGGTCCCCGCTACCGTCGCCCTCCCGGGGTACGGCCCCGAGAGGGCGTCTTTTGCCCGATCTCGGGTGCCCCGC